>CAINJJ010000001.1 GCA_903849645.1 uncultured Acidobacteriaceae bacterium
TTCCGCGAGTTTGGCGGGCGTTGCGTTAAAATCGCTTCCGAACGAGGACCGAGCCATGCCGAGCGGCCTGCGTGCTTTCCCACCCAAGCCGCAAAAGACGCAGCTTGGGGCACAATCCATCGTGGGAGAACCAGAAGTGAAAACCTGACCGGGCCACCTGCCACCCAGATTTGGTGGTGGGTGAATGGATGGGCCACCCGCCCTGCGGAATCAGCTCTTGAGGAATCGCTCGTTCAGGCGGCGGTGCCAGGCAACGTCCTTCCAATTGGCGAACTGGGGTTGGGCGTAGTTGTGGGGGGTCCAGCCCCAGAAGCCGCAGGCGATGGCGTCGTCGCAGCTCCAGGCAGACCAGTCGAGGAGCCAACCCCAGTCGAGGTCCTTGTGGTCGATGTAGAACCAGCTGGACCAGGCCTCGGAGGTGGTGAGGGGCGTGCCGCGGCGCTGGGCCCAGGCGGCGAACTCCTGCATCTTGAAGCGCTGGCGGGCGCGGAGCATGGGGGCCATGGCGGCGGCCGTTTTGCGGGAGCGGTCAGAGAACTCCTTGAACCAGCGGTCGGTCTCTAAGAAGTGGTCGCCGGTGAGCTGGTCAAAGCGGGTGCGCTCGGTCCAGCGGGGGTCAGCGTCGGCGTAGAAGTGGACGTCGAGGCAGTCCAGTTCGAGTGGCACATCGAGCCAGCGCAGGTCGCCGTGGATGGAGGTGGTGAAGCGCACTTCGGGGAACTCCTGGCGGAGGGGTTTGATGGCGTTGTTGATCTCCTGCGCGAGGAAGGCGGACTGCCTGGGCGAGAAGGCGGCAAGTTCCCCGAAGTCCTGGCCGGAGGCCTCTTTCAATCGCTCCTGGAAGCGGGGGAAGAAGTAGGGGGTTTCATTGGCAATGTCCACGTAGACGAGCCGGTCGAAGCCGAAGCGCTTCTTCCATTCGCGGAGCTGGACGGCCCACATTTCCGCACCATCGGCCATGGTGACGGGGGTGCGCAGGGCGGGCGGGCAGCCGGGCGAGGTGGGAAGGCCGGGCATGAACCACCAGCCGCTGAGGGTGTAGTGGAGCGAGGGACGCCGGAGGAGCTTCTCCATGAAGTCAATGACCCACTCGCCGACGGGGCCGCTGACGGCGGTGTTCCAGTTCCAGGGCATGTAGGGCTGTTTGGGGTCCGGCCAGTCGAGGATGCGCTCGGGGCGGGAGAGGTCAATCCACTGGGGCATGGGATCGATTCGCAGGGTGTTGTAGCCGCGCTCGACGGCCTCGTCAAGGACGCGGTCGTAGTTGGCGAAGCTGCCGCCGGGCTGGTGGCGGAGCGCGTAGGCTACGTCCCACATGGCCAGGGTGAGGCGGCGCGGGGAGAGGCCCTGGCGCATGTCAAAGGCGGGGACGGAGTCGGGCTTTGCGCCGGGGGCGCTCCGGGGGCGGTCGGAGGCAACCTGTGCCGGCACGGGTGCCTGGGATTGACCCGAGAGTCCGGTGGCAGGCGCCAGGGCCGCCGCCGCTCCGTATCCAAAGAACTTCCGCCGCGAGACGCTCATGATTCTCACCTCCGGTGTAACAAGCGATTAGTCAGCCGCGCTCAGGCCAGCCACAAAGGCCCGCTCGCCCGCCTTCGATAACAACGGAAAGTGATGCAATGAAAGTCTCCGGAGTTCTGATAGCGGACAAGGCTTTTGGGTATGGCAGAAGAATTCTATACCAGAAGCGCGAAGGCGGAGGTCTGTGCCTTCCCACCCTTTCCGCCAAAGGCCGCGGAAAGAGTGGGACACTCAGTTCTGGTGGTAGGTATAAGGGTGGGCCACAGGCCACCAGGACGAAATCGGCATGGGCGCCGTCCCTACGGGACTCCGGGTGAATTTTGGGGTTGGCCGACCCTACCCCACGCTGGAAGCGCGGGGCTAATGAACGCTGCGCCTACGGCGCGTGCCTGCATCGAGGTTACGGACCATGGTGCCCAGGGCGCGGGGGACGAGGTGGCGCCTGGATGGAGTGTTGCGGTCAGAGTGTCTGGGGCGCGGGGGGAAGGGATGGGCGCCTGGATGGAGCGCTGCGGTTAGAGATCCCAAGGCGCGGGTGGTGGGCAGGCGGATGTGCGAGCAGATGGCTTATTCTGAGCGGGGGAGAGCACGTATGGCGGACAACCGCTTGTATGAAGAGATGCTGGCGGTGGCGCTGGAAGAGGCGCGCATTGGCCTGGCCGAGGGGGGCATCCCGATTGGGGCGGCCCTGTTTACCAGCGGGGGGCAACTGGTGAGCCGGGGGCACAACCGGCGGGTGCAGCAGGGCGACCCCAGCGTGCACGGGGAGACGGACGCGTTTCGCGCGGCGGGCAGGCAGAAGAGCTACCGTGACCTGGTGATGGTGACCACTCTTGCCCCTTGTTGGTATTGCAGCGGGCTGGTGCGGCAGTTCCGCATTGGGACGCTGGTGGTGGGCGAGAGCCGGACGTTTGCGGGCGGGGTGGAGTGGCTGCGGGAGTCGGGGGTCAAGGTCATTGACCTGGACAGCGCTGCGTGCCGGGAGCTGCTGGAGGGCTACATCGCGGCCAACCCGGCGGTGTGGAACGAGGACATCGGGGAAGAGTAGGAACCACCCGGCAGGGCTGCTGCCCCGATTGCAGCATTTTTGATGCATTTTTCGGGCCGGATTTGCTGAAATCAAGGCGAATGTTACGGGGCCGGTGATATTCTCAGCTTCGCCCAGGCACAAGTGGGCCGGGCGGCGATTTTGGGCCCAAGACAAGACAAACTGAAGAGGTCTTCCCGAATGCACGAAGGATTTGCGGCAGGACTGTCTGGAATCATCCCCGATCCAGACCGGATATTGACCGCTCCTGCGGTTCTTGAGCGGTTATCCCACGACTTCTACTGGTACTCGCCGGTTCTGCGGCCGCAACTGGCCCCCAAGGTGGGGGACATTGTGGTGCAGACGGTGAGCGTGGACGAGGTGGTGGCGGTGTTGCGCTATGCCGGCCAGCAGGGCGTGCCGGTGACGGTGCGCGGCGCGGGCACGGGCAACTGCGGGCAGAGCGTTCCGCTCGAAGGCGGCATCGTGCTCGACCTGAGCCTGATGGACAAGCTGGAGGGCATCACTCCGGACGGGGTGGCGGTGTGCGAGCCGGGGGTGCGGATGGCGCTGCTGGAGACCGAGGCCCGCAAGCTGGGCTGGGAGCTGCGCATGTATCCCTCCACATTCAACAAGGCCACGCTGGGGGGATTTCTGGCCGGCGGGTCGGCGGGCGTAGGCTCGGTGACACACGGCAGCGTGCGCGACTTTCATACGGTGCGCGCTGTGGAAGTGGTGACCATGGAAGAGGAGCCGCGGGTGGTGCTGCTGGAGGGCGATGCGGTTCATGAGGTGCTGCTGGCGTGGGGCACCAACGGCATTATCACCCGCGTGTGGCTGGCCCTGACTCCGGCGGTGGCCTGGACGCAGATGGCCATTGCGTTTCCGATGTTTGAGGACGCGTTCTACTTCTCTGACATGGTGGCCCGGGTGCTGGAGTGGAACAAGCGGCTGGTGACGGTCTTCGAGTGGCCGCTGCCCTCGTTTTTCACGCCTATCCAGGCGCTGGTGCGGGAGGGCAAGGCGCTGGTGTTTCTGATGATTGCCACGGCGCAGGTGGCCAAGCTGCGTGCTCTGGCCGAGTCGGCGGGGGGCGAGGTTACGTTCTCCGGCGAGTTTGAAGGGCCGCGGGTGCAGCCGCTCTTGAGCGACTATATCTGGAACCATACGACGCTGTGGGCGATGAAGGCGGATCCGTCCTATACGTATCTGCAATGCAGCTTTGACCTCTCGAAGTGCATTGAGCAGAGCCGCAAGCTGCGGCAGCGCTTTGGGGAGGACATTCTGTTCCATCTCGAGTTCATGAAGAACAGCTATGAGACGGTGATTCCGGCGGGGATTCCGGTGGTGCGGTTCACGAGCGAGGAGAGGCTGAACGAGATGATCGAGTTCTGCCGGTCAATTGGCGTGCTGGTGGCCAACCCCCATGTGAACGAGCTGGAGGGCAGCGGGCGGTTCCGGCCGGACAATCTGCAGTTGGAGGCCAAGCAGAGATACGACCCGCGGGGGCTGCTGAATCCCGGCAAGATGGTGAGCTTTCGCGTGGAGGTTCCGGCGATCGCAAACGGCTGAGGGCGGTGGTTTGAGGAAGCGGAAGGGCGGCCCGAGCGGCCGCCCTTTTGTTGTTGGCCGTCGGCGAGGCTATTCGCCGGGGAAGCGGACGCCGAGCTGCGTTCGGACGGTCTCAAGCATTTCAGCCATGGCGAGCGAGGTGGCGTGGGAGATTTCCGGGCTCTCCAGGCTGCCCTGGCGGACGAGCGCGCAGAAATGGGCGGTTTCGTAGTTGAAGCCGCCGGCGGTGAAGGGCTCGTGCAACTCGACGGTGCGCCCGCCGGTGTAGTGGACCGTGGCGCGGGCGGGGTTCCACCAGTTGGCGTGGAGCAGGACGTAGCCGCGCGGGGCGGCAAGCAGGGCATCTCCGCGGCTGAGGAGGTCGAGCCCGGTGTGGAGCTGGGCCATGCCGCGCTCGTGCTCGGTCTGGAAGAGCGCCAGAGAGTCCACGCCGGAGGCGGCGACCCGGCCCATGGTTTGGACGCGGACCAGGGGGCCGAGCCAATCGAGGGCGAGAAAGGCCTCATAGGGGCCGATGCCCATGACGCCGCCTCCGCCCAACTCAGCGAAATGGAGGGGGTACTCCGGGGGCAACGTAGCGTCCGCGTGGCCTGCGCGCACATACCCGACCGGGCCGATGGGGTCGGCGGCGAGGTGCGAGCGGAGGCGGCGGTAGAGGGGAAAGAAGGGAGGCTTCATGGCCTCCATGAACAGGCGGCCGACGCGGTGGGCCGCTTCCAGAACTGCGGTGAGCTGGCGGACGTTGAGCGCGGCGGGCTTTTCGCAGAGGACGTGCTTGCCCGCCAGGAGGGCCTGGATGCAGAGCTCGGCGTGGGTGTCGGGGTGGGTGGCGACGTAGATTGCGTCCGTATTGGAGGCGAGGAGGGCTTGCAGCGACTCGGCCACCAGCGGCACGCCAAAGCGCAGGGCATAGGCGCGCGCGTTTTCGGCGTTTCGTCCCCAGACAGCGGAGAGGGCGGCTCCTGGGACTGCGGAAAGGCCCTCGGCGAAGCGCGCCGCGGCCCGCCCAGGGCCTAGTACGCCCCAGCGGATGGGCTGCGAACTCTGGGGCGAAGGGGTCATGGGCTCAGGGGGTTGGGCATGGCGCGGCTGAGGAAGGCCTGACTATCGCAGCAGTTCTTCGAGGGTGGTGCTGAGGTCTGTTTTTTCATCACGGTACTTGACGATGACCGGCGCGTAGAGGCTCAGGCCCCACTCCTGCCCCTTGCCCTTGGAGACGGCGCGGGAGCCGGGCACGACCACGGCATTCTCAGGGATGATGAGGGGCAACTGTTCGGTGGCGCGGAGGATGGTTCCGTTGACCAGGTCAAAGACCGGGGTGCCGCGGGTAAGGATGGTGCCGGCAGCGAGCACCGCGCCGCGGCGGACGATGGCGCCCTCGTAGACGCCTGAGTTGCCGCCGACCAGCACATCGTCTTCAATGATGACGGGGCTGGCGTTGACGGGCTCGAGCACGCCGCCAATCTGGGCCGCGGCGCTGAGGTGAACGCGCTTGCCAATCTGCGCGCAGGAGCCGACCAAGGCGTGCGAGTCGACCATGGAGCCCTCGTCGACCCATGCCCCGGCGTTGATGTACATGGGGGGCATGCAGACCACGCCGCGGGCCACATAAGCGCCGGAGCGGACCGACGAGCCGCCGGGAACGATGCGCACGCCGTCGCCGGAGTTGAAGTGCCGCACGGGGTAGGTCCCCTTGTCCACAAAGGAAAAGCCGGCGGCGGGGAACTCCTGGAGCACGCCGAGGCGGAAGCCGAGCAGGATGCCCTGCTTGACCCAGGCGTTGACGCGCCAGCCCGAGGGGGAGGCGGGGTCGGGGGCTGCGGAGCGGACTTCGCCGCTCTCGAGCGCTGCGCGGAGCATCTGAAAGGCGGTGACCGCCGAGGAGTCGCCGATGGCGCCGGGACCGGCGGCAAAGTAGCGCTCAATGGTCTTTTGCAGTTGGCTGATGTTCATTGCATCCCGAGTCTATCAATTGGGGGGTGCAAGGCGCTCCCCTGAGGGAGGGCAGGACCGGAGCCATAGAAGGGGTGCCGGCCACCTGCGGTGGGGCCAGCGGGCCTTCAGCCACCTGCGGTGGGGCCATTGGCCTTCGGCCACCTGCGGTGGGGCCATTGGCCTTCGGCCACCTGCGGTGGGGCCATTGGCCTTCGGCGTGGCTTGGATGCGGGTTCGTTGGGATTCAGGGATTGGCGCTGTTGGCGTTGTGGCTTCCCACCCATGCCCGCGATAAGGCTGCGGACATGGATGGGGCAGAGGGGGTCGACAACAGATCGGAAAGCGCTCTGGATCTCCGAGGAGGCGCGGAAGCGAGCGGTCAGGCGCGCGTGGGGCCGCCCGCGGAGACGGTTTGGAGCCGGAACGAGTTCTTTCCCGCGGGTATCAGGGCCAGGGGAATGGAGGCACGGTCGCGGTTGCGGTGGAGATGGTGCGATTCGAGCCATGCGCCGAGACGGGGATCGTTGATCTCCGGTTCGTCGAGCCAGAAGCCCGGCTTCAATCCGCACTGGATCTGCAAGTGACCCAGTTGGAGCTCGATGACCGAAGTGTCTTTGGGGAAATAGCGCCGGACATTGTCAACGCCGACATGCAGTCCGGTCAGGCCACGAGACTTGCTCTGCGTTTTTACCACCATAAGTTACCTGCTTTTCAACGGCGGATAAGGTCAGTCTAGGGACCCAGGGGGAGGGAAACCGGTACCCGGTGCCGGGAATTCGCTGTGCGGATTCCTCATTTGAAACTCACCGGCCGGAGGGCCAATTTGGGTCGATATTGAACCATATTTTCTGTGATGTCAAGATTTTTGACTAAAGTTTAACTTCTGTGAATTTTGCAGGTTGAACGGCCTGGCAGCAAGGGGAGAAGAAGCAGGGAAGACCCAGGATTCAAGACGGGAGAGGGCCGGA
Organism: uncultured Acidobacteriaceae bacterium; assembly: GCA_903849645.1. Lineage (GTDB taxonomy): Bacteria > Acidobacteriota > Terriglobia > Terriglobales > Acidobacteriaceae > Telmatobacter. The sequence goes on from CAINJJ010000001.1 coordinate 7,024, forward strand.
TTGGGGCGGGAAGGCGAAGTTGTTTGCGGAGTGAGGCTTCCGCTGTCAGGTCCGGGGTGAGGAGGGATGGGCGTGGGTCAGCGCGTACCGTAGTGCGGTGGTTACTTCCAGTTGCTGCCGAATGGTTACCTGGTTGAAAAAGGGCAGGGCCAGAGTGCGGCGGGCGATGGATTCGGTGAGGGGCAGGGAGAGGGTGGAGGCTCCGGTGCGGTTGCGCCAGGCGGGCTGGAGGTGGATGGGCGCGAAGTACCGTCCGGTGGCAATGCCGCTCTGGGCCATAACCGCCTGGACCTGGTCGCGGTCCGAGCCCTCGGGGAGGCGCACAACGTAGACAAACCAGCTGATGGAGCGGCGGGGCAGGGTGAGCGGGGGGCGGTCGAGCCCTGAGATGCTGTCGAGCAGCGCGTCATAGCGTGCGGCGGCTGCCTGGCGCTGGCCGAGCATCGGGCCGAGGCGGGCCAACTGGGCCCGGCCGAGGGCGCAGGCCAGCTCCGAGAGGCGGTAGTTGTAGCCCGGCTCGGCGTGGTCGAGCCAGTCGGCGGAGGGTTGGCGGCCCTGGTTACGGAGGCTGCGCAGGCGCGCGGCGAATTGAGGGCTGCGGGTGAGGACCGCGCCGCCTTCGCCGGTGGTCATCTGCTTGTTGGGATAGAAGCCGAAGACGGCGAGGTCGCCGAAGGAGCCGGCCCGCTGCCCGTCGAACTCCGCGCCGATGGCCTCGCAGGCGTCTTCGATGAGGGCGAGGCCGTGGCGGCGGGCAATGCGGCCGAGGGCATCCATCGCCGCCGGGACGCCGAAGGTGTGTACGACGAGCAGGGCGCGGGTGCGTGGGGAGAGGAGGGACTCGACGGAGGCCGGGTCGAGGTTGAGGGTGACGGGGTCGATCTCGGCGAAAACCGGCGTTGCGCCCACCTGGAGCACGGCGTTGGCGACGGCGATGAAGGCAAAGGAGGGCACGATCACCTCATGGCCCGCTCCGATGCCCAGGGTGAGGAGGGCCAGGTGAAGCCCGGCGGTGCCGGAACTGACCGCCACGGCGTGGGGCAGGTCGTGACAGGCGGCGAGCTCTTGTTCGAAGGCTTCTAGTTCCGGACCGAGGCTGAGGCGCTGGGAGCGGAGTACGGCGGTGACGGCATCGATCTCCGCATCGGTGATGTCGGGGGATGAGAGGGGGATGCGCGGGGTCATGCCGGGCCTGCGGGGGTGTCTTCGAGGGCTTCGGGCAGGGGACCGGGCTCCTTGATGAGCAGGCGGTCCAGGGGCACGGTGGCGAGAACGCGTGCGATGGTGGCGGCGGCGCGGCCATCTCCGTAGGGGTTCTCCATGCCGCGGAGGCGGACGCGGAACCCGGGCTGGAGGGCGGTTTGAATGGCGCGCAGGATTGCAGTGCTCTCAGCCGGAGCGTCGAGCACGTTGCGGGCGCGTTCGCGGCCCTGCTGGCGCATGCCGATGTTGACCGCGGGCAGAGCCAGGGAGGCGGCTTCCATGATGCCGCTCGATGAGTTGCCGACCAGCGCGTCGGCCTGGCGCAGCAGGCTCCAATAGGTCACGGCGTCCAGGTTTACAAAGATGTGGGTATGAGGCCGCCGGGCAGCCAGAGTCCGGGCGCGGTCCATCAGGGAGTAGCTTCCGGCGTCGGCGTTGGGATAGACGAAGATCAACTGTCCCGGAGCTTCGGCGAGCGCGGTGAAGAGGGCGTCTGCTTCTTCAGTGGTATCGCGCAGGATGGTGACGGGGTGGCAGGCCACGACCAGGGTGGGCGATTGCAGGGAGAGGCCCAGCTTGGCCTCGACGGCGGCGCGATCCAGGAGGGTGGAGCGGCGCAGGTGGTCGAGAGAGGGTGCGCCGGCGTGGTGGACGCGCCAGGGCTCCTCGCCCATGGCGATGACCCGGCGGCGGGCCGTGGGCGTGGAGGTGAAGTGGAGGTGAGCCATCTTGGTGAGGGCGTTGCGGACCTGGTCGTCGATGGCTCCCTGGCTGACCTCGCCGCCCTCGATGTGGGCGATGGGGATGCGGAGGGCTACGGCCACGGAGGCGGGAGCGAGCATCTCGTAGCGGTCAGCGATGAGCAGGAGCAGGTCAGGGCGCCAGGCGGTGAGCGCGTCGGCGAGGCCCAGCATGGCGACGCCGATGGTTTTGGCCATGCCGGTGTCGGTATCGGAGCTGAGGAGGCACTCGATACGGGCGATGATGGGGAATCCGTCGCGCTCGATTTCGCGGAGAGTGAAGCCGAACTCCGGCGAGAGGTGCGCGCCGAGGGTCAGGACGCCGAGCTCCACGCGAGGGTCCGCTGCCAGCTCGCGGAGCGGCCAGTAGAGGTGGCTGTAGTCCGCGCGCGAGGTTGTCACGACCCCGATGCGTCGTTTGGGCGCCGCGCCGGTCATGGGCAGACTCCCGGCGCTGAATGCTGTGCAAGGGCGGAGACGTCTGGTCCGGGCGTGTAGTCCGGAACCATGAGGCAGAGGGCTGCCAGAGCGGCGGGCAGGTCGCGGGTCTGCACCGCATGGCGCAGGCGGTCGAGGAGCGTGGCGAGGCGCGCCGCGGCCAGGCGGGCGGCCTCGACGCGGACCAGGCCGGCGCTGTCGGCAGGGTGCGTGTAGTCGGCGGCCTTCCAGAGCGCTTCCGCCATCCTGTCGCCGGGACGCAGGCCGGTGAAGGCGATTTCGATGGCCCGGTGGGGCGCGAGCAGGCGGGCGATGAACCGGGCGAGGTCCTGAATGAGCTGTGGGGCCGCGAGCACGGGGGCGAGCAGTGCGGGTGGGTCGGAGCAGGCTGCGGCGGCGAGCAGGAGGTTGACGGCCTCGTCCAAAGTGACAAAGTAGCGCCGCGCGTCCGGGCCGGTGACGGTGATGGGGCCGCCGTTCATGAGCTGGCGCGCAAAGACCTCCGCCACGGAGTCGCGCGAGGCCAGCACGTTGCCGAGCCGGAGGGCCACGCCGCCCGAGGCCAGAACCATCTGCTCGGTAGCCCGCTTGGTGGCGCCCATGACGGAGGCCGGCGCAACGGCCTTGTCGGTGGAGAGCAGCACGACGCGCGCGCTGTGAGCCTCCGCCGCGCGGAGGAGCGTGGCTGTGCCGAGGATGTTGTTGGCCATCGCTGCCAGCGGCTGCTGCTCCATGAGCGGGACGTGCTTGAAGGCGGCGGCGTGGAAGACGATGTGTGGCGCGTGCGCCGTGAAAAGCTCGTCGAGCAGCGCGGGGTCTCCGGCGCTGCCCAGGATGGGGGTCATCGGGACGGCGTGGTGGGCTTCATTCCAATCGCGCTGGAGGCAGTAGAGATGGCTCTCCGAGGCGTCGAGCAGGAGGAGTTGCGCCGGACGCAAACCGGCGAGGCGCGTTGCCAGGGCCGAACCGATGGAGCCGCCCGCGCCGGTGATCAGAATGGATTTATCGCGCAGCAGAGCGAGGGCGCCGGGCGTGGGAAGGGGCAGAGGCGGGCGGCCGAGAAATGCGTGCCAGTCGATGTCCTGGGGCAGGGAAGTCACCCCTTGAGTATAGATTGGCCTCACTTGCCGGTATTTGCCGCGTCAAAACCCCATCGTTCTGGCGATGCGGCGCGGTTGGCGCCTCGCATACCCCACGCTGAACCGCGGGGCTAATCAACGCTGCGCCTACGGCGCGATAGAATGTGCGCCCGGTTGAGCCAACAACCTGGATTCTTATGATTGGCCGGAAACACCATCTTTCTGGCGATGCGGCGCGGTTGGCGCCTCGCATACACTTGAGGGTTGCGCGGGATTTCGAGAGGCCTTTTGGGGCACGCCGCGCCGGAGAAGACGTTGCTCAATCGATTCGACTGCAAACCAAGTTTGATCTGCTGGCTGCTGGGTCTGGCCTTTTTTCTGATTCCCGCAATCGGGGTTGCGGCGCCGGCGCGGTTTGACGCGGAGGCGGTGCGGGTGAACAACCGCGGCGTGGCGCTGATGGGCCAGCAGTTTACCGAGCGCGCGGCCGAGACGTTTGCGCAGGCTTTTGAAAAGGACCCGAAGATGGCGCAGGCGGCCATCAACGAGGGCATCGCGCTGATGGCGCTGCAAAAGCTGGACGAAGCCAAGAAGTCGCTGCAACAGGCCATTGCGCTGGACCCCGGCAACGCGCAGGCCTGGTACAACCTCGGGCTGGCGCAGCACTCCGGCAACGAGACGGAGCCAGCGCTGGCCAGCTTCCAGCAGGCCGTGAAGCTGGATCCTCGCGACGCCGACTCCTACTACTTTGAGGGCGTCTGCTACCAGGAGATGAAGCAGTTTGACAAGGCCATCGAGATACTGAAGCAGGCGCTCGCGATCAACCCGCTGCACGCTTCGTCGGAGTTTGCCATGGCGCGGGCGCTGCAGCGCTCGGGGCGCGCACCGGAGGCCAAGGACCACTTCAAGCTCTTCCAGCACATGACGAGCACCAAGATTTCGGCGGCCATTGGGCTGGCGTATGGGGAGCAGGGGCGCTACTCGACGGTGACGCCGGTGGATGAGCCGGAGGGGCTGCCGAAGGCGATGATTGCGGTGAAGCTGGCGGCGCGGCCGTTGCTGTCAGCCAAGGGCGCGAGCTTCTCGACAACCGGCGGGGCGTGCATGATGGACGCCACGGGGTCGGGGGCAATGGACCTGGTGCTGATGCAGAGCGGCGCGCAGGCTGTGCGCGTGCTGCATCCGAAGGGGGACGGGAGTTTTGAGGACTGGGACGGGGCGGGGGCGGGGCTGAAGGTATCGGGCCATGCGGTGGCCTGCGCGGTGGGCGACTATGACGGCGACGGGTTGAACGATCTGGCCGTGGCGCTGGACGATGCGGTGGTGCTGTTCCGCAACCTGGGCAAAGGGAGGTTTCAGGATGTGACGGCGGAGGCGGGGATTGCGGCGAAGAACCGGCCGAGCGGAGTCACCTTTGTGGATTACGACCACGATGGGGACCTCGACCTGCTATTGACCGGCGCGGGGCTGAATGTCGGCGAGGCCGCCAATGTGCTATGGCGCAACAACGGCAACAAGACCTTTACCGACTGGACGGAGGCGACCGGGTTTGGGGGGAGCGGCGCGACGACGGCGGCCATTTTGACCGACTTCAACAACGACCGGGCGGTGGACATTGCGGTGAGCGGCGATGGCGTGGCGCCGCTGCTCTATGTGAACCCGAGGGAGGGGAAGTACCCGACACAGGCTTTGTATGACGCCAAGCTGCCGGCGTCGGTGGGCATTGCGGTGCTGGATTTTGACAAGGACGGCTGGATGGACATCGCCGTGACCCATGCCGGCGCGCCGGGTGTGACGCTCTGGCGCAATGTGGAAGGGCCGAATCACGTGGGCCGGCGCTTTGAGCGCGTGAGCCTGCCTATGGGCGATGCGACACGGGGCTGGGGCGTGACGCCGGTCGACATTGACAACGACGGCTGGATCGATCTGGCGGTAATCGTCGAGACCAAAGCGGGGCCGCGGGTGCGGGTGCTGCGCAACAAGGGCGACGGCAGCTTTGAGGATGTGAGCCATGCGCTGGGGCTGGATGCGGTGGCTCTGAAGGCTCCGCGCGGGCTCATGGCGGCGGACGTGGATGGGGACGGCGCGGCGGACCTGATGGTGACGCAGTTGAACGCGCCGCCGGTGCTGCTGCGCAACGTGGGCGCGAACAAGAACCATTTTGTGCGCCTGGACCTGGCCGGGCTGGCCGACAACAAGACGGCGCTGGGCGTGAAGGTGGAGATTTTCGCAGGCGGCCTCTGGCAGAAGTGGGAGTTGGCCGGGGCTTCCGGCTACCAGACGCAGGCCGCGCCGCAGATTCTGGCGGGGCTTGGCGATGCGGAGGGGATTGACCTGCTGCGCATTTTGTGGCCCACCGGGGTGCTGCAGGACGAGATCGATTTGCCTCGGGCGCGGGTGGTCGCCATGAAGGAAGCGGACCGGCGCGGCTCCTCCTGCCCGGTGCTGTTTGCCTGGGACGGGCACAAGTACAGGCTGGTTACGGACGTGATTGGCGCGGCGGTGGTCGGGCACTGGTTTACGCCGGCGCGGCGCAACACGCCGAATCCGGGGGAGTGGATCAAGGTGGATGGGGCGGCGCTGGTTCCGGTCAACGGGAAGCTGAGCCTGCGCTTCATCGAGCCGATGGAGGAAGTCAACTACATCGATCAGTTGCGGCTGGTGGCGGTGGACCATGCGGAGAACGTCGAGGTCAACCCGGACGAGCGGTTTCTGGATGATCCCCCGTTTGCCTCGGGCCGGGTGGTGGCTTCGGCGGGTGCCCGGCTGCCTCTGGGCGCATGGGAAGGAGAGGGCAGTGCGCAAAAGGACGTGCTGGAACAGATCAGCCGGCGGGACCACGCATTCTCCAGCGGGTTTACGCCGCTGCCTTATGACGGGTTCGCCAACCTGCACGCTCTGACGCTGGACCTGGGTCCGGTGGACGCGGGGGCTCCGCTGCGGCTGCTCATGACCGGCTATGTGAACTACTTCAGCGCCACCTCGCTTTATGCCGCGTGGCAGGCGGGGATCAAGCCGATTCCGCCCTATGCCGAGGCGCAGCTTGGGGATGGAAGCTGGCAGCGGGTGGCGGGGGACGTGGGCTTTCCGGCGGGACTGGAGCGCACCATTGTGGCCGATCTGACGGGCAAGCTGCCGCCGGGGACGCGGCGCATCCGGCTGGTGACCAACCTCGAGATTTACTGGGACCAGATTCTGATCGACAACCACGCCGAGGCGGAGGCGCGCAGCACCGAGTTGCCGCTTGCGCTGGCCACGGAGCACTTCCGCGGCTATCCACGGCAGATAGACGGAGCGAGCCCCGGCGACCTGGACTATGACTACGATCGGGTGTCGCTGACGGGGCCGTTTCAGCATCAGCGGGGGAACTACACCCGGCTGGGCGACGTGACTTCCCTGTTGAGGGGAGTGGACGACCGATACGCCATCTTCGGCAGCGGCGAAGAGATTGCGACGGAGTTTGACGCGTCGAGCCTGCCCCCGCTGCCCGAGCACTGGAAGCGCGACTACTTCTTCTATGCCAACGGTTTTGTAAAGGACATGGACTGGTGGGACGCTTCGCCGTATACCGTGACGCAGTTGCCCTTCCACAAGATGAGCGCCTACCCCTATCCGGCGGGGGAGCACTTCCCGGAAGACGAGGACTCGGTGAGCTACCAGTTGAACTGGAACGACCGATTCGACTCCGGGGACCCGGTGCGGTCGTATCGGTTCGACTACCGCCAACTGCCCGCGACGCCCGCCGGGGACGGCGTGCCGGCGGCCACGGGGCCAGAGCGCCCATGAAGGATCTGGTTCTTGCGTCCGCGGTGCGGCAATTAGAGCTTCTCCGGGCCGGCCAGATTTCGATCCCGGAGCTGGCCGAGGCGCATATCGCGCAGATTGAGCGGCTGGAGCCGGAGATCAACGCATTTGCCGACTTTGACGCGGAGAGAGTACGGCGAGAGGCGCGGCGGCTGGCTGCCGTGAAGGGCGAGCGGGGTCCGCTCCACGGGCTGCCTGTCACGGTCAAATCCTCCATCGCCACGGCGGGTTATCGCTGCGAGATTGGCAGCCTGCTGCACAAAGGGGAGATTCCGGTAGAGGACGCCGTGGTGGTGGGCCGATTGCGCGCGGCGGGGGCGCTGATTCTGGGCACGACCAACTGCCCGGAGTTCCTGATGGCCTATGAGACCGACAACCTGCTGCACGGGCGGACGCGTAACCCGTGGGACCTGGAGCGGTCGCCGGGCGGGTCGAGCGGCGGCGAGTCGGCGGCCATTGCCGCGGGCATGAGCGCGGCGGGCCTGGGTTCGGACTCGGGCGGGAGCGTGCGGGTGCCGGCGCACTTTACGGGGATCTGTTCACTGAAGCCCACGCCGGGGCGGATTCCGGGGCGGGGGCATCTGCCGCCGTGCGTGGGGCCCTTTCAGATCTTGGGCGCGATCGGACCCATGGCGCGGACCATTGAGGATGTTGGGCTGATGTTTGGCGCGCTGGCAGGGCAAGACGAGTGTGACCCGGCGAGCCCGCCTGTGGCGCTGCGGCAGGTGACCGCCGACGATGCGCGCAGGCAAAAGATTGGCTATTTTGAAGACGACGGGCTGGCTCCAGTGACTGCCGAGACCCGCAACGCCGTGCAAGCCGCCGCCGCCGCGCTGCGCGCTGCGGGATTCCACGTGGAGCCGTTCCAGCCGCGTACGCTGGAGCCGCTGCGAGAGCTCTGGTGGAAGTTCTTTGTGCAGTGCGGGGCGATGTTTTATGCGCCGGGGATTCTTGGGCGGGAAGAGCTGCTAAGTCCCATTTTCAGCGAGTTTCTTGGGATTGCGCGGTCGGCGCCCCCGCTGACGGCGCAGGGGTTGTTGGAGGCCTGGGCGGAGCTGGACCTGCTGCGCGCTCGGGCGCTTGCGGAGATGAGCGAGTTTCCGGTGCTGCTGTGCCCGGTGGCGTCGATTCCCGCCTTTCGGCACGGGGAGCGCTCCTGGACGGTGGAGGGCCGGACGGTGGAGTACCTGGACGCGGTGCGGCACACGCAGTGGTTCAACGCGCTGGCCGCCCCCGCGGCGGTTGTGCCCGTTGGCCGTTCGGCGGAGGGGCTGCCGGTTGGAGTGCAGATCGTGGCGCGGCCGTTTGAGGATGAGCTGGTGCTTGCCGTGGCGCGGGAGATTGACCGGGCCTTCGGGTACAGGCCGCCGCCGATGGCGGAGGGTTGACTTTTGGGGATGAGATTCCCGCAAATTGGAGCGAAAATGTGCGCGCCGTCACACGTGTTTGCCAAACCGCCGCTCAGTCAATCTTTGGGTTGAGGGCGTGCGGATAAGTGGGCGGTAGTCTGGGCTTTGCGGGAAGGAGCACGGACGGTGCGTGAAAGCTGGCTCGAACGATTTGCTGAAACACCAGATGTGCTGAAGAGCGCTCGGCTCCAGCAGACGGTGGTGCCGGTTCTGGACCTTGAGATCGGCGGCAGCGAGTTCATCACCATGGCGGGCCCCTGTTCGGTTGAGACCGAGTTTCAGTTGATGGCCACCGCCAACCATGTTCGCCGCAGCGGCGCACGGATTTTGCGCGGCGGCGCTTTCAAACCCCGCAGTTCGCCGTATGCCTTCCAGGGCCATGGACTTGAAGGCCTGAAGATGCTGGCGCGCGCACGGCAGGAGAGTGGGCTGGCCATTGTGACTGAGGTCATGTCAGAGGACGATGTGCCCCTGGTGGCCGAGTATGCCGACATTTTGCAGATTGGCACACGCAACATGGAGAACTACGCCCTGCTGGAGGCCGCGGCGCGGTCTGGACGGCCAGTGCTACTCAAGCGGGGCATGGTGGCGACGATTGCCGACCTGCTGCGTTCGGCGCAACTGATTCTGGACAATGGCAACCCCAACGTGATTCTCTGCGAGCGCGGGATTCGCACCTTTGAGACCGCCACGCGCAACACGTTTGATATTGCGGCTGTGGCGCTGCTCAAGCAGATTTCGCACCTGCCCGTGATTGCCGACCCCAGCCATGCGGCGGGGCTGCGCGAGCTGGTGCCCACACTGGCGCGCGTGGCGGTGGCCGCGGGCGCCGACGGGCTGCTGGTCGAGGTGCATCCCAACCCGGAGAAGGCCTGGAGCGACGGCGAGCAGTCGCTGGACTTTGCGGGCTTTGACGAGATGATGGCCGACCTGGGCCCCTGGATCAACCTGCACGATATGAGCCGCGCAAAAAAGGAACACGGCCAGCCCAAGCGCAAGTCCGCGGACACCCTCTCCATGGAGGCTGTTGGATGAGGTTTGCCGCTGGCTTCCCCGGTATTGCAGGACTGCTTCTCGGTTTCTCCGCGCTCTGCGGGCCGGTTTCGGCAGCCGCGCAGACGCCATTCTCTGACATCGTGGTGACGGCCGCGCCAGTGTATGAGCCGCTGGCCGCGCTGCGCGGCCAGGAGCGGTTTCCCAAGGGGGCACAGCTGCTGCTGGTGCACCAGGGCAAGCCCGAGCCGCTGGTTGCGGGCTTTGCCGCGACGGCGGACGCCAATGTTTCCATCGACGGCAGGAGCGTTTTGTTTGCGGGCAAGCAGGCGGCAAACGACCCCTGGCAGATTTGGGAGCTGACATTTGCGGATCATTCGCTGCGGCGGCTGATCGCAAGCAGCGCGGACGCCATCCGGCCCTTCTATCTGCCTGCCGGACGGCTGGTGTATGCGCAGCGCACGGCGAGCGGGTTTCAGGTGGTGGCTGCGGGCAAGTCTGCCACATCCGCGCTGGCGGCAATTGACGCCGCCGCAGGGGCAACTGTGCTGCCGCTGACCTATGTGCAGGGGAGCGCGATTCCCGCGGACGTGCTGCTGGACGGGCGCATTCTTTTCGAGTCGAACTTTCCACTGGGATCCGAAGCGGGGAATCACCTGACGCCGGAGATGTTCCTGGTGTACTCCGACGGGTCGGGAGTTGAGTCGTATCGCTGCGACCATGGAGCGCCGCGCTGGGGAGGGCATCAGCTCGCTTCGGGCGATGTTGTCTTTACGCATGGCGCATCGCTGGCGCGGTTTACCTCGCCGCTGGCGCACGAGGCGCCGGTCGCCGCACCGCATGGGGAGTTTGGCGGCGCGATCGCCGAGACGGCGGGAGGCGATTGGCTGGTGAGCGCGCGCGCGGGGGCGGGAACGCACTATGCGCTGAAGGTGTGGAAGCCGGGCACGGCAGCGATGCAGACGGTGCTGGCGCAGGCAGGGCTGGACCTGGTGGAGCCGGTGGTGGTTGCGCCGCGCACCAGGCCGCACCAGCATCCCACCGCGCTGCATGACTGGAGCTACGCCAACATGATGGCTCTGGATGCGCGGCTCTCACGCGCCGGGGACCTGAAAGTGTTGCCCGCGTCGGTGCGGCTGGAGACTCTGGACGCGCAGGGCCATGCGGTGGTGACGGGCACGGCTCCGGTGGAGCCGGACGGGTCGTTTTTTGTGAAGACTCCCGCCGACAAGCCGATTCGATTTTCGCTGCTGGACCAGAAGGGCGCGGTTGTTCGCCAGGAGCATGGATGGTTCTGGATTCGCCGCGGGGAGCAGCGCATCTGCGTGGGCTGCCACACAGGGCCGGAGCGCGGCTCGGAGAACCAGGTGCCCGCCGTTTTGCTTCGCACCACAACGCCAGCCGACCTCACCGGCGTGAACCCAGTGAGCAGCGCGCCCAACAAAGCGGCTGGAGGCAACTGAGATGAATCTTCGTTTTCTACTGATCTTCGGCGCGGTTTCGATGGCGGCGGCACAGGCGTCTTCGCAGGCCCCGGTGGCATCGCCGGTTTCGTCCGCTGCCGGTGCGCAGGCCGCGATTGCCGCACCGCAGGCTCCGGTGATTCGCTTTGAAGATGCGAGCGACAAGGCGGGCGTTCACTTTACTCACAGCTTCGGCTCGCGGCAACTGGGCTCGCTGCTGGAGGGAACGGGCGCGGGCTGCGTGTGGTTCGACTACAACAACGATGGGCTGCCGGACCTCTACGTTGTGAACGGACGGCCGCTGGATGATGCGATCCATCCGTATCCCCTGAAAGACAAGCCGGCGCCGCCGCCGCACAATCATCTCTATCGTAACGACGGCAACGGGCACTTTACGGATGTGACCGACAAGTCGGGACTGAATCCGGATATGTACTCGGTGGCGGTGACCGCGGCGGACTTTGACAACGACGGCTTTGAAGATCTGCTGGTGACCGCGTATGGCAAGACGATTCTTTATCACAACGACGGCAACGGGCATTTTACGGATGTGACGGCGAAGGCCGGGCTTCAGGTGGATGGCTGGGCCATCAGCTCTACGTGGCTCGACTATGACAAGGACGGCTGCGTTGATTTGTTTGTGGGCCGCTATGTGAAGTTCGACCCCAAGTATCGCGCCTTCTATGCGGCAGACAACTATCCTGGCCCGCTGGACTATGAGGGCGAGACCAACAAGCTCTACCACAACAACTGCAACGGCACATTCACCGACGTGAGCGAGAAGTCGGGCATCGCTGCGCTGGTGGGGCGCACCATGGGCGTGACCGCGGCGGACTTTGACAACGACGGCTGGGACGATATCTACGTGGCCAACGACCGCACGGAGAACTTTCTCTTCCACAACAAGCACGACGGCACGTTTGAGGAAGTGGGCAACGACACGGGGACGGCGTTTGGGCAGAACGGCGAGTCAACATCGAGCATGGGCCCGGTGTTTGCGGACCTGGAGGGGCGCGGGCTGCTGGATCTGTGGGTGACAGACGGGCACTATAACCGGCTGCTGCATAACACCGGGAAGATGGCTTTTGAAGACATGGGTGCGGCCAATGGAGTTTCCCAGACCAACGCGCAGTATGTGAGCTGGGGCACGGGCGTCTATGACTTCGACAACGACGGGCTGCTCGACATTCTGATTTTTCATGGCGGGCTGATTCATCTTTACCCGCAGGAGCACACGCTGTTTCGCGGGTTGGGCAACGGGAAGTTTGCCGATGTTTCGCGCGAGGCAGGGCCGGTGTTGAGCGTGCGCACCACCGCGCGGGGCGCATGCTTTGGCGACTACGACAACGACGGGAAGGTGGATGCGTTCCTGGTGAACCTGGGCGACAAGGGGACGCTGGTGCACAACGTCTCGACTGGAACGGGCCACTGGATTGCGATTCAGCTCAAGGGAACCAGGAGCAATCGCGACGGGATTGGCGCGCGGGTGGAGGTGTTGGCCGCGGGCAAGCGGCAGACCGCGGAGCGCGTGGCGAGCAGCGGGTATCTCTCGCAGGATGACAGCCGGCTCCACTTTGGCCTGGGCGCCGCCGCGACGATTGACAAGCTGACGGTGCGGTGGCCGAGCGGGCGCGAGCAGACGCTGGAGAAGGTTGCAGCGGATCGCATTCTCACCGTGGAGGAGCCGAAGTGAGTTTGCGCGCACTCATCGCGGGGCAATGGAGTGGGTTGAGGGCTGCTTTTGCGGCGTCGACTGCGACGCTGGCGCTGTTTGTTGTGGCGGCCGCGGTGTGGCCCGCGCTGAACCGTCCGGCGAACGCCGGCCCGCGCGATACATCCGCTGATGAGCTGGACTACGCATCGCCGCTGGAACTGGTTGTCTCGCCGGACGGCGGGCGGCTTTATGTGCTCTGCCAGCAGAGCGAAGAGATTCGCGTTCTGGACGCGAATAGCTATGCGGTGCTGAAGACGGTGCATGTGGGCCGCGTGCCGCGCGGCATCGCGCTCTCGCCCGCGGGGGACCGGCTCTTTGTCACCAACACATGGGACGATACGCTTTCAGTGATCGATACAAAAGCGCTGACGGTGACCGCAACGTGGCCGGTGGGCGCGGAGCCCTCGGGCGTGGTGGAAGATCGAGCGGGCAAGCGGCTCTACGTGGCCAACCGCATCAGCAGCGATGTGGCGGTGCTGGACGCGCAGACCGGCGCGGAAGAGAAGCGCCTGATGGGCGGACGCGGGACAAGTTATCTGGCACTTTCGCCGGACGGCAATCGCGTATACGCCACGCATGTTTATCCCAACGCGAGTGCGCATCGCACGGCGCCGGAGTCGGAGATTACGGTGATGGACACGACGCGCGCCGTGGTGACCGACCGGATGCCGATGCACGGTATCGCGGGCGTCTTCCATCTGGCCTTTTCCGCGGATGGACGGCTGGGCGTTGTGGCCGGATACCATCCGAAGAACCTGGTTCCGCTGGCGCACCTGGAACATGGGGGAGCGTTCGCCTATACGCTGACACTGTTTGGCGCCGATGTGGGCAAGCCGGTCGAGGTGCCGCTGGACGAACTGGACCGCTACGCGTCGCAGCCCTTTGGCGTGGTGATCAATGCAGACAAGTCGCGCATCTTCGTGACCATCGGCGGTTCGGAGAACGTGGTGGCCATCGACGCGCAGCGGCTTTTGGCATTCCTGCGCACGCATCCGAGGCCAGCGTCGGGGTCGTATGCGCAGGACCTCTCCGCGAGTTCCAACTACGTGATCGCGCGCATTCCCGTGGGGCATAATCCACGCGGCCTGGCGCTCTCCCGCGATGGGCGGCGGCTCTTTGTGGCCAACCGATTGGAAGACACCATCAGCGTGATCGACACGCGCAGCAATCGCGTGGCTTCGACCATTGCGCTTGCGGGCCCCAACGGCACCAACCCGATTCGGCGCGGCGAGCAGACGTTCTATACGGCGCGGTATTCGTTTCAGGGCCAGATCAGTTGCTCGAGCTGCCACATCGACTCGACCTTTGACGGGCTGACATGGGACCTGGAGCCGGATGGCTTTGGGCGCGACATTGTGGACAACAAGATGCTGGAGGGCGTGAAAGGCACGGAGCCCTACAAGTGGAACGGCGGCAATCCCAACATTCCCACGGAGTGCGGCCCTCGGACCGAGAAGTATTTCTGGCGTTCGGAGCAGTACGACAACCTGACGCTCGCCGATTTGACCGTCTACATCCGCAACATGCCCACGCGGCCCAACCGCTGGCGGCTGCCGGGGTATGAGCTTACGCCGGCGCAGGAGCGCGGGAAGGCGCTGTTTTCGCGGGCGGTGGACAAGTTCGGCAAGCCGATTGAGGAGTACAACCGCTGCTCCTTTTGCCATAGCGGTCCCAAGGGCACCAACCAGAAACTGTTTGACGTGGGCACGCGCAAGCCCACCGACAACGGGGCGATGCTGAAGGCGCCGCCGCTGACGGAGATTGCGCTGACCGCGCCGTATCTGCATGACGGCTCCGCGCGCACACTGGAAGAGATCTGGACCGTCTATAACCCGGAAGACAAGCACGGGCGCACGAACGACCTCACCAAGGACGAACTCAACGACCTGATCGAGTACCTGAGGACGAGATGATGAAGCTTGATAGCAAGAGAGTCTGGCTGGGCGTGCTGCTGGCGGTGTCAACCTCCGCCTGGGCCGCGACAACGCCTGCCGCGGCGCCGCCCGCGAGCCACAAGCCTCATGCGGCGCTCGCCGGGGCAGGCACCGTGAAAGTGCCCACGCCGCAGTCGCTTCCGCGCTTCAACTTTGAGAACTACACCACGGCCAACGGACTGCCGGACAACCACGTCTTCACGGTTCTGGTGGATGGCGACCGGGTGTGGGCAGGCACGGAAAACGGCCTGGCGCTCTACCAGAACCACACGTGGAAGACCTACACGACAAAGGATGGCCTGGCGCATCGCGCCGTGCTTTCACTGGCGCTGGACCACAAGACAGGCGACCTTTGGGCGGGCACGATGGGCGGGCTGAGCCGCGTCTCCGGGGGGCGCATCGAGAGCTATAACCAGTTGAACTCCGGCCTGTCGAACGATGTGGTCTACGGCGTCTCGGTGGAAGGGGACAACGTGTGGGTGGCCACGGCCGCCGGCGGCTGCAAGCTGGACCAGCACACAGGCCAGTGGACGCTCTATAACGAGCGGAATACGCCGATGGCGGAGATATGGGTCTATTCGGTCTCAGCGACGCCGGAGAAGGTCTACTTTGGCGTTTGGGGCAGCGGGATTCTAGAGCTGGACCAGAAGACCGGGCGGTGGGACAAGTACGACGACCCGGACGGCGAAACCGAGATGGTGCTGTTCAAGGACCAGGGGCTGATTCACGAGATTGTCACTTCAGTCAGTTTCGTTGACAATATTCTCTGGGCCGCCACGTACTTCGGCGACAGCCGCTACGACGGCCGCTACTGGCACAACTTCCTCAAGAAAGACAGCGGGCTGCCCTCGAACTTTACCAATACGGTGAAGGGGATTGATGCAAATCGGGCCTGGTTTGGGACAGACAAGGGGCTGGCCTACTACGACGGCGTGAATTGGGCCGTCTACCGCCCTTCACTGAAGGACGGCAAGCCGGAGATGACGGTGCGCGATGCGCAGGGGAAGGTAACTCCTGTGGCCGTGACGACCGCTCCGGCGCACAACTATGTTCTCGGCATCGACTTGCAAGGCAGCGACATCTGGGTCGCCACGGCCAAGGGGTTGAGCCACGGGATTCGTCAAAAACCATAAGGAAACAAGGAGCAATACAATCATGAACGCATTCGCAGACATTCTGGAAGCCATTGCCCACGCACCCATCCAAAAGCGCGCCATGACCAATCACGGCGTGCTCAACGAGGCCTATGCCTACGCCAAGCCGAGCTCGTTTGCGCGCGGCATGCGCATCGACATCGGCGGGGTAGTCATCCTGCTGATCTCCGGCACTGCATCGATTGACGAGAACGGCGTGAGCGTCCACATCGGCGATTTTCCGGCGCAGTTGCGCCGCACGTTTGACAACATCACCGGCTTGCTTCAGGCCGAAGGCGCGACCTGGCACGACATCGTGCGGACCAGCTGCTACCTGCGGGACATTGATCGCGACTACGACGTGTTCAACGCCGGGCGCACGGCGTTCTTCAAGGAGCAGGGACTGGATCCGCTGCCCGCCTCAACCGGCATCCAGGCGCATCTCTGCCGTCCGGAGCTGCTGATCGAGATCGAAGCCATCGCCATGTTCCGCACCGACAAGGGATCCGCAGCCAAGGAGTAGTTGCCATGCGCAAGGGATGGTTGTTGATTGCGGCCGCGAGCTTTGTTGTGGCCGCAGGGGCGGGGGCAGCGGCTCAAACTGCGGCCAAATGCGAATGCGGCGCGCACCCGCCGGGTCCGGCGCGGGATCGCGAGGTTGTGCCCTATGCGGGCGAGCCCGCGGACCTGAGCCCGTACTCCAAGTTCGCGGCGCCCTACGATCTGAACTACACCCATCCCAACATCTACTCGGGTGCGGGCCGCGACATTCCCGAGCCCAAGGACCTGACCGAGGTGCGCATCGGATTCTTCGGGCCGGTCGCGCCCAATCCCGAGTCGGTCTTCGGCGAGCGCATGCTGCACGGCGCGCAATTGGCGCTGGAAGAGTGGAACGCGCGCGGAGGGTATGGCGGGAAGCCCTTCAAGCTGATGCTGCACAACGACTACGACAACTGGCAGGCCAAGGCGGTTTATGGGGAAGACCGGCCCACGGACCCCGCCATCTGGGGTTCAGCCTCCAATGAAGTGGTCAAGATGGTCTACGACGACCAGGACTGGGCGATCTTTGGCTCCATCAGCTCCGAGTCCACGCACATTGCGCTCCGGGTGGCGCTGCGGGCCGAGATACCGATTGTGAATTCGGCTTCGACCGATCCGACAATCCCCGAGACCTACATTCCCTGGTACTTCACTGACCTCCAGGACGACCGGGTGCAGTGCCTGACGCTGGCGCGGCGCATCTTTACGGAGGTGGGGCTGAAGCGCGTGGCGATTCTGCGCGTCAACAGCCGCTACGGCCGCTTTGGCGTGCTCAAGTTTCGCGATGCCGCGCGCAGGCTGGGGCATCCGGTGGTGATTGAGCAGAAGTACCTGCCCGGCGCAACCGACTTCTCCAAGCAACTCGGCGTCATCGCGTCTTCGCGCGCCGATGCCGTGGTTCTGTGGGCCGACGAGGAGCAGGCCGCGGGGATTTTGAAGCAGATGCGGGCCGCAGGGATGAAGCAGCGGGTCTTTGGAGCCTATCGCACCCTGGGGCCAAATCTGCTGGCAAAGGCCGGTCCGGCGGCGGAGGGATTTGAGGCGGTTTTTCCGTACGATCCGACGCGCAAGGACCCGCGCTGGGCTGACTTCAATGCGCGCTTCGAAACGCGATTCCACGAGAAGCCGGAGCAGTTTGCCGCGCTGGCCTATGACGCAATGAACGCCCTGCTGGACTCCATCTGCAAGGCTGGCCTGAACCGCGCGCGCATTCATGATGCCCTGGCCAACATCGAGCATTATGACGGGGTGACCGGACCGATGGTCTTTGACCCCAACCAGAAAAATGTGGCGCCGATGTATCTGGGCACGGTGCACGACGGTTCGGTGACGTACCGGGTGGCGACGATGGAAAAGGCGACTCCGGCTGCGTCTGCCGTTGCGCCGGGAACGGCGGCGGGGCCAGTGCCTGCTGCGGTCGCGGAGCCCTATGCGCGGGTTGGCGAGGACGGCGTTGACTATGCTGGTCCGAGGCCTCGGAATGTCGTATCCGGTTCGGTGCAGGTTGTCCTGTTTGGCCCGAAGGCCATGGAGGTTGCCCAGTCGGCGGATGTTCTGGCCGAGCTTGCCGTAGCGGCGGGTTCGCGGCCCTGGAAGTTACTGCCCGTGGCCAGCGATCAGAACTGGGGCGCGGCCTCCACGCAACTGGTGCGGGCGCTGATGGACGAGCACGCGGTGGCGATTGTGGCCCTGGACCGCAACTCGAGCCACCTGGCGGAGCAACTTGCGCTCAAGAGCTTTGTTCCGGTCCTGGCGCTGAGCCAGGACAGGACGCTGACCTCGATCAACATTCCGTGGATCTTCCGGTTGCCCGCGGATGCCACGCCCGCTTCAGCGCTGCACCTGCTCAGGGCGGCTGCCGCCCGCGGCGGGGCCAATGCGGGAGGCCTCAGGGACGCGCTGGCCTCCGGGGATACGCTGTCCGGCGTGGCGTTCTTGCCCACGGGCGAGCCACGCGGGCAGTAGTGGAGGACCGCTCATTCACTGCTACGGGCCAGGGACCAGCCTTCGGCTTCGCGCGCCAGTTCGAACTTGTAGCCGAAGCCCCTGGCATTGTCGATGTAGCGGAAGAAGCGGGGTCGCAGGCAATAGAGGCTGCTCCAGCGGATGGCGGGGCGGAGGATGGCGCCGATCTCAAATCGCTCGCAATACTCCCGGATGATGGCGTCGCGGCGGTCCGGGTCAGTGAGTGTGCTCACGTCCCCGCGCAGTTGGACGCCGCAGATATGCTTCCAGTCTTCAGTCGGCCGGTAGATGGCGGCGGCCGCTTCAGCGCGCCGGGAGAGGTTCTGGCTGTGCAGGCTGGACTCGGAAGAGAGCCAGTGAAGATTGAGCGCCTCGTCCGCAATGTAAAAAACCGGAGCCAGGCATGGCTCGCCGTTCTCGCCGGTGGTGGCCAGTGAAACCGTGGACTGCTCATGGAGCAGCGCGGCCACCATCTCCAGATTTTTGCGTGTGTCAGGCATTGCATTCAGCCCCCGACACACTCTAATCCATCCTGAGCGGTCCTCACAAAGCAGAACAGCGGCAGAGCTCCGCGAGGTTGGTTTTCCTCGACTTGGGGATCTCTGCCGCTGCCGGCTTTACCGCTGCGAAGGACGAATCCGATTCATCCCGCCGCATGGAAACTTGTCTGGCCTGCGCGGTCTTGAGTGCCGTCCTTGGACGTCAGCCAAGCGCAGACTGATGGGTCGCGTCTGGCCGGGGCTCCCTGCTGCTAAGCGCCCACACACCGCGCAACCATGTATATGGTGGAATGAATCAGTGAACGGCGGCTGTGACGCCGGGCACGGTCCGGCGTGATATGCGGGTCACAGCGCCAGGACTGGAAGTGTCTGGCGGCAGAAAAGTGAGCCGCGCCCCTGAGTTTCAGGTGGCGCGGCCCGTGGGTCATCCGCGGTGTCTTTTCAAGCCCTGACGGCTTTTGGTGAAGGGGTCCTCTCTTACTTGACCACCAGGCTGGTGAACGGGAAGACATAGGCCATGAGGAAGACAAAGACGCCGACCAGCGCCGCCAGCGCCAGGCTGTGGAAGAACACAAAGCGCAGAATGGAGCCTTCCTGCCCGTACTGCTGGGTTGCGGTCGAGGCCACCACGATGCTCTGCGCATCAATCATCTTGCCCATCACGCCGCCCGCCGAGTTGGCGCTGCACATCAGCACGGGGGAGACGTTGATCTGCTGCGCGGTCATCTTCTGCAGGCTGCCGAAGAGCACGTTGGAGGAGGTGTCAGAACCCGTGGTCGCCGTTCCCACCCAGCCAATGAGCGTACCGAAGAAGGGATAGAGGAATCCGGTGCGCGCAAAGGTCAGTCCGAGGGTGGCGTCCAAGCCGCAGTAGCGGGTGATAAAGCCCAGCGCGAGCATGGCGGCGATGGTGATGACGGTGAACCGTATGCGCCAGAGGGTGCTCACAAACGTCTCCGCAAGCTGCTTTGGTCCCAGTCCCATGAGGAAGCCGGAGAGGATGGCCGCCAGCATGATGCCGGTGCCGGTGGCCGCGGCCCAGTTCAGCTTGTAGACGGCGGCTTCGGCCGTTGGCTTGAGCACCACCGGAGGAACCCGCTGGACGAAGTTGTGGAGGCCGGCGACCGGGATGCTGATGGTGGTCGCCTTGTTGAGCGCCAGGGAAAAGACCGGCAGTCCCCACACAAACACGAGCACGCTGAGGATGAGCCAGGGCAGCCAGGCCTTGAAGGTGGCGCCGGCGCTGTGGTCAAAGCGCTGCCGTTCCTTGCCCGTGATGTCCTCGCCTGCCGCGTTGAGCACGCGCCGGGGCTTCCAGAACTTGAGGAAGGCGATGAGGACCACGATGGTGGAGGTGGAGGCCACAATGGCGACCAGTCCGGGGCCGTTGTAGGTAGCCATCAGGAACTGGGTAGACGAGAAGGTGACGGCGGCCACCAGGATTGCGGGCCAGATCTCGATCATGGCCTTGAAGCCGGCATACGCCCAGATCAGCCAGAACGGCACCAGAAGGCAGAATGGCACCAGGATCATGGCCGTCATCTTGGACAAGCTGTTCACATCGATTCCCGTCACCGTCTGGAGGGTGATGATGGGGATGCCGAGAGCGCCGAAGGCCACGGGCGCGGTGTTGGCAATCAGGCTGAGGCCAGCGGCCTGCATCGGCTTGAATCCGAGGCTGATGAGAATGGCACCGCAGACCGCCACCGGGGTGCCGAATCCGGCCGCGCCCTCAAAGAACGCTCCCAGCGCGAAGGCGATGAGCAGCAGTTGCAGTCGGCCGTCGTCTGTAATGTTGGTCAGGCTCTGCTGCAGGGCGTTGAAGCGGCCGGTCTTCACCGTCAACTGGTAAAGGAAGATGACGGGAAGAATGATCCAGCAGATGGGGAACAACCCGGTCGCCGCACCAAACGCGGTGGTCGTCAGCGCCAGTCTGACCGGCATCCCGTAGACGAGGATGGCGATGGCCAGAGCCGTCAGCAGGCCGACAACCGCGGCGGTGTGCGCCTTCATGTGGAGGACTGCCATGGAGCCGAGCAGCACGATGACGGGCAGCGCGGCCAGGATGGTGGACAGCCACCAGGTCCCGGTGGGGTCGTAAGACTGCGCCCATTTTCCAGTGGCCGGATTGGTCTTGATCAGGAAGATCGCGGCGGCTACGAAGAACAGGAATCCGACCACGATGGAGACGATAGAAAAGGTGGAAGCGGGCTTGGGGCCCGGCGTGGGGACACTCTGGCTAGCGGATGAATGACTCGATCCCATACGGCCTCTCAGATGTAGGTTGACTCGTCACGGCCACACAGTCGAAAGGGGAAGGCGCAAGGTGCGGGTGTCGAGTTACGGGTTCATATTGATTGCGCGAGAACACGGCTGGCTGTGATTTGGATCACGTGTCAAGAAGACAGAGCAGACAGTATTGATGAGGTCGAAAACTTGAAGACGGGCGGTTGATTCCCCATTGAAAGTCCCCGGCTTGTGCCAAAAAGCCCGAAGGGCAGCCCGGTGTGCGGGCTGCCCTTCCTGGGTTTTCCTGCTGCTGGGAGTTCGGTTTACGGCAGGTAGTAGCGGAGGCTGGTGAAGAAAAGGTTGTCGATGCCCTTGGCGCCGATGCCGGAAGCGCCCGACCAGCCCTGGCGAACTGTGTATCCATACTGGAGGCCCTGACGCAGGCGGCCGCGGTCGCCCTTGTAGATGTCATACCAGTAGCCGCCTGTGATCTCCTGCACGTCGCGGGTCTGCGCGCCGCAGGAGCCGCCGGGGTAGAAGCCCGTCGAACTGCCGTTGTAGCCGGGGTTGGAGGTGGTGTTGCAGCCCGAGTTTGAGAGGAGGCGCGAGCCGTAGCCCACTGCCGCCGCTGAGGGAGCCTTCCAGGTTGCGCCCCACTTGCCGCCGAGGGTGATGTCGGCCGCGGTCGGGCTTGAGGTGCAGGCGAATGCGCCGGCGGTCGTCGGGCAGAAAGTAGCGCTCGGCGCTCCGAGGGTGGTGGTGGCCGCGGAACCGTAGTCTTCACGGCCGGCATAGTCGCCGCCGTAGTAGGCATAGATGAGGAGGCGGGGCGTGGGCGTGACGTCAACGCTCAAGAGGCCGGAGACGTTGTGGATGGGCCGGAGAGCGCCCGCGGCGTTGGCCGTGACATCCGACAGCGTGGTGTCGCCATAACGGCCGACGCCGGGTCCGAAGAGGCCCTTGGCGCCAATCACCAGCTTGTTGGGAATGAGGTTGACGCGGGCGCTGGCGCCGAGTCCGCCAAGCTTGATGCTGTTGGAGATGGCGCCGGCAGTGGTCAACGTCGGGGCCGCCAGCACGGTGGAGCCGGCCGTGGCCGAAGCCGCTACGTCGGTGAGTCCGCCGTAGAGGTTGCCGTTG
Organism: uncultured Acidobacteriaceae bacterium; assembly: GCA_903849645.1. Lineage (GTDB taxonomy): Bacteria > Acidobacteriota > Terriglobia > Terriglobales > Acidobacteriaceae > Telmatobacter. The sequence continues at coordinate 29,308 of CAINJJ010000001.1, forward strand.
GTGGTCTCGCCGGGGTAGATGGTCTCGTGGGCAAAGCGGGCGATGCCGAAGACTTCAAAGTGCCCGAAGGAGGGGTCGAGCACGGCCTTGACGAGGACGTCCGGCGCCTGGTTGAAGGAAACGTTGGCCAGGTTGGCGCAGGAGTTGACCGTCTTGTAGACAGGAACCGCGACCGGCACGGATCCGCCCGAAGCGGAGACATCCGCCTGGTTGGTGTAGTTGACGATGGAAGTGGCGGGGGAGCAGGCGCTGATGGCCGCATTGAACAAGCCGCCGCCCACGCCCTGGGTGCCGAGCACCGCATAGGGGGTATTGCCCGCCATTGAGCCCGAGAAGAGCAACTGCGGATTCTCGAGTGAGACGGCAACGGCGCCGGTCTTGAAGTTCTTGGCCACGCGGAAGCCGCCGGCGCGAGTCCAAACGAGGCCGGTCACGTAGTTCGGATCGATCTGGTTGGGGAGGGCGACATTGGCGGCGGGGGTGGTGATGCCCTTCTTGTTTTCCGCGGCGAGGGACCAACCCTGGCCGGCGGAAAACGTCCAGTGGCTGTTGGTCTCCACTTCGCCCAGGGCTATGCGCTGGCGATAGAGGAAGCTGGTGGACTGGTTGTCATTGGAGGTGGTGCCCACACCGAGGAAGTCGCCTTCGACAATGGCGCGGAGCGTGCCCCAGCTGGTCTTGCCTTCCAGGGAGAAGCCAACGCGGGACTGGCGGCCGGAGTAGTAGAACTCGCTGAGGGAGTAGGCGTCCGCGTGCTCGTAGGGGATGGCGCTGAAGGCGGTTGGGAGCTCGCCGCCGGTGGCCTTGCTGCGCCAAACCGACTCGCCGTTCAGGAAGCCGTAGGGAGTCAGCGTGACTCCCTTATAGTGAAGGACGCTGGGGCTGTTGATGGACTTCTTGATGGCGGCGGTTTCGTCGGAGATGGTCTGCACGACGGAAACGTTGGCGGACTTCATGTCGGTGACGGTGGTCTGCAGCGTGGTGACCGCCGCGGCGTTGTCGCTGACGGCCTGCTGCTGCGCGGAGGCCGCTGCCTGCGCCTTGTCTGCCGCTGCCTGCGCGTCTGCTGCCGCCTGCTGCGCCTTCTTCAGTTGCGCGTCCTTGTCGGCCAGATCGGTTTTGAGGCCGTTGATCTGGCCCTCGAGTTCCTGGCGCAACGCTTGAATCTGCTCCTGAACTGTAGGCGGAGGAGGAGTCTTGGCCTTCTTGGCGACGGCGTCCTTTTTGACCGGCGGCGTGGCGTCGCTGGCGATGGCAGATGAGCAAACGAGACTGGCTGCCATAAGTACGGTGGCAGCGGTCTTGAATCTGAAGTTCATTGGGCCTCTCTTTTCTCGCAAATCGGGTTCGGTAGTTGTTGCGCAGGCTTCAAATGCCGGCGCTTGATGTCTCAACATCCCCTGGTCCATAAACATGAAGCCGAATCGTGTTTCGACCGGTAGCTATGATGCGCATGCAACTTCCAGAAAGCTGGTCCGCGCAAGCGGAGGAATCCCCAGCCGCATCCGTTGTCTAGACTCGCAGAAGCGTATGAATATTTGACGAATTCACGTGTTTTTCACAAAAGAGAATGCGCAGCCTGGTGCATCTGACGGGGGAGATTCCCGTTCCATCCACAAACGGTTCTTGGCCCCGGATCGAATTGCTCAAGAGCAATACCTATAGCAAGCCAAGGAGGCGGTTCGCAACGGAGAATTTAGAGGCACGACGGAAAAGTTCTGAAATGTGCGTCAAGCGGGATCGAGCGACCGGCGGATTCGGGCTGCGACACCGCCGGTTTGAGTTGCCCTTGCGCCTGTCAAGCGCGAGTGGGAGGCTGACTATTCCCGGTGCTGCCCCGCGCTCAGGAGGTTGGCGAGCAGGCGGTAAGAGCCGGGAACCAGCTCCGGCAACTGGCGGTGCAGGGCATAGGAGACATAGATATAGGTCCCTTTGCCGGGGTGGGCGATGAGCAGCCCGCCGCGCTGCGGGTCCTGCCCAGGGTCGGCGGTCTCGGTCAGCGCGGTGTAGCCGGGGTCCCAGGAGTCGGCGAAACCGTGGCCGCGCTCCTCCACCCATCCGTCAAAATCAGCAGGGGTGAGGGCGTTGGGCCAGGCGAGCAAGGCATTGGAGGGTTCCAGCAGCTTGACGGGGGCGGTTTCGTCCACTACCTCTTCCGGCCGGCGGGAGAGGGTGATGGGCAGGGGGGCAGGGAAGGGGCCGCCCTGGTAGCCGACCACGAGGGCGCCGCCGCGCAGGACAAACTCGTTGAGGCGGGCCTGGTTGGCGGCCAGTTCGGGCCGGGTGGTGTAGGCGCGGATGCCGATCATGATGACGTTCCAGGCGGACAGGTCGGCGGAGGCGACTTCGGCGGCGGTGAGCAGGTGGGCCTTGAGGCCGAGACCTTCAATCGCCTGGGGAATCGAGTCTCCCGGTCCCATGAGGTAGGCCACGCGGAGGCCCGGCGCGAGCTTGAGGTCGATCTTGCGGGTCTTCAATTCAGAGGGCAGGTAGCGGTTATAGGGCAGCAGGCCGTCATAGCCGACGCTCTGCCAGCCGCCCTGGTAGGTCTTTCCGCTGACGGTCGCCACCGCTTGCAGGGAGTAGGAGCCGGCCTGGACCGATGCCGGGGTGACGGAAAACAGCAGCGCCTCGGTGTCTCCGGCGCTGTCGCGGTGAAACGGGGCCTTGGGAGGGTCGGAGCGCCACCCGGCGGGCAGCTTCAGCTCCACCGTGCCGTCGGCCGCGGCCTGGCTGTGGACCGTGACGCGGATCGGGAGGGGCGTGCCGTCGATGGGCAGGACGCGGGCGCCGGGGTCGAGGCGCAGGCCGATGGGCGGGGTGACGACAAGCGGCTCATAGATGCCGCCCGGCCCCACCTTGCGCTCGAGGGTCTGGACGACCCGGCCGAGGCGAACGGGCAGCCCGTCAAAGCTCCACTCTTCCCATGCGGCCAGAGGCCAGGGGGCAAAGGAGCGGCCGCGCCACTCGGGGTGGTTGAGGTCGTAATAGGGCTGAACGTCGGTGGCGCGGATGAAATAAGGCTGCGTGGGCTCGGCGTCATCGGGGACCTTCAACTTGAAGACCTCGTCCGAGACCCCGGCGGTGGCGCTTCCTGGCACGCTGGCCGGCTCTCCGGCCCCCTGCCAGGGGGTGCTGCCCTGGAACGCGAACCAGGACTTCATGCCGCGCGCCTCCGGGGTGGCGCTGGCGGTGTGGACGCGAACGAAGAACTCTTCGCCGGGCGTTACGCTGCGGGGGGTCTCATCCGCCGAGCTGCCCTGGAACGGGCCGCCTGCCTGCCCATTGGTGGCCTTGGTGGTGAAGGCAACGAGGTCGAGGCCAAGCAGGTCTGCGAGGGCCGTCTGGAACTGGTCGATCTTCAGATCCAGCTCATGGACAAGGCTGGCATTGGCCGGGGAGGCGAGGCCGGCTGATGCCAGCTTGTCGCGCAGGGCGCTGGTCTGGCGGTAGATGGGCGCGAGGCGGTGGGCGGCGGCGAGGTTTTCCAGGCCGCGGCGGTCCCTGTTGAACTCAGCGAGGCTGTCGTCGATCTGGCGGAGTTGTTCGGCGATCCAGGGCGGCGCTGCGTCTCCGGCGAGGTGCGCGAGCCCGGCGATGCTGGTGTCAATGGCGACCTTCCGGTTTCGGAAGAGCGACTCGGATGCTTTGGATGGCTCGGAGTCGTGGGCGCTGGCGGCGGGCGTGACCGCCCAGAGGTGATAGTGCGAGGCTGCCGGTCCGCTCAGGGTGGGGTTGGCGCCGCCGTTCTGGGTCTTCTGCTCGCCCCAGCCCTGGCGGGCAATCTGGGTGTAGCTTCTCCCGAGGACGGGGTCGAGGTCGCCGACGGAGATGGTGGCGTCTGTCGAGAGCGCGCCGTCGGTCCACTCGCCGGTGACGTAGTTCTTGAACCGGGCCGGCGCCCATTTTCCGGTGGCGTAGTCAAACATGCCCTTGTCCGTAATCTGGGCGAAGGGGACCATGGAGTAGACGGCGAGGGGCTGCCAGGGCTGGAGGCCATTCTTCACCTGATCGGGAAAGACCTTGGGATCGGCGGCGGCCTTGAAGACCTCCTGGGCGATCTCGCCGGAGACCTGGTGCTGCCCGTGGCCGTCGGAGACCGCGCCGACGAAGGTGGAGACGATGACCTGCGGCCGCTCCTGGCGCACGGCCAGGACGGCGTCATACAGCACGCGGTCGTGGCCCCAGAGGGTGAAGGCTTCTTCTTGCGTCTTGGAGAAGCCGAAGTCGGCCTGAGTGCCCCAAAGCTGCTTTGCGCCGTAGTACTCGCCTGCCTTGAGCAGTTCGTTGGTGCGGATGAGGCCCAGGGCGTCGTCCACATCCGAGGACATGACGTTCTGGCCGCCTTCGCCGCGGGTGAGCGTGTAGAGGGTGGCGCGGGCGCCGAGGCCGCGGGACAACTGTGTGAGCAGGCCCCCGTCTTCATCGTCGGGGTGAGCGACGATCATCATCACGCTGGCCGTGGTAGAGAGGCGCCTGAGGGCCTGTTCGGTGGCGGCTGCGCCGCGGTCCTCGCCGAGCGGCAGCACAAGGGCGCTGGGCTCGGGGAGCGCGGGTGAAGCCTGCTGTGAAGCCAAAAATGCCGGGCTGAGGCCCGCCACCATCAGGCCCGCCAGGGCCGCCATCGTTGCTGCGCGATGCGAGTTCGGAAGAGTGAGCATACTTCCCGTCAGTGTACAATCCGGTGAGCGTGTCGGCTCAATCGTCCGGCTTGCGGGGAGGGAATCCTCGCGCAGTTGGCCGTTAGCCGCAAAGCACATCGGGGTCGAAGGACCTGCACCGCTCTCCCGGCTATTTCTCACCCAATCATGCCCCTGACCTCGCCAACCGCCGCCGCTTCCGCCCAGCTTCACCGCCGCATCGGCCTGCGCGCCGCGGTTGCGCTCAACATGCTGGAAATGATTGGGGTGGGCCCTTTCATCACGCTGCCGCTGGTGATTGCCGCGGCGGGGTTTCACCTTTCAGTCTGGGCGTGGGTGCTGGGTGCGGCGGTGGCTGTGGCGGACGGGCTGGTGTGGGCGGAGCTGGGCGCGGCTTTTCCGCGGGCGGGCGGGTCGTATGCCTTTTTGCGGGAGATTTATGGGCCGCAGGGCGCGGGGAACTGGCTCAGTTTCTTGTATGTGTGGCAGGTGGGCTTTACCGCGCCGCTGTCCATTGCCTCGGGGTGCATCGGGCTATCGAGCTTTCTGGGCGTCTTCTGGCCGGGACTGGATTCCGCGCCGTTTGCCGCCCTGCCCTGGCTCCACTACTCCAATCTGACCGCGGCGGCGGCCTGTTTGCTGGTGACGGCCCTGCTCTATCGGAATCTGAGCTCAGTGACACGGCTGGCGTGGGTGCTGTTTGCCGGGGTGCTGGCGGCGCTGACCGGGGTGATCGTCTCCGGCTTTGCCCATGCGGCGGCCACGGGAGGCTGGCACATGCCTTCCGCTCCCGCGCAGCCGTTTTCCGTGGCGATGCACGGGCTGGCGCAGGCGACGCTGCTGACCACCTATTGCTACTGGGGCTACTACAACATCTGCTTTCTGGGCAGCGAGACGCGCAAGCCGGAGAAGACCATTCCGCGCGCCATCCTGCTCTCGGTGCTGTTTGTATCGGCGTTTTATGTGGCCATGAACCTGGCGGCGCTGCCCTCGCTGCGCGACGCCGCGAGCCATGCCGCGGAGAGCGCCGCGCTGCGGGTGCAACTGGTGGCGGATATTGCGCGGTCGGCCTTTGGGCGCTGGGCGGGGTACCTGATCGCGGCGCTCATTGTGTGGACGGCGTTTGCCTCGGTCTTTTCGCTGCTGCTGGGCTACTCGCGGGTGCCGTATGCGGCCGCGCGGGACGGCAACTACTTCCAGTTCCTGGCCGCCATCCATCCCAGGCACGGGATTCCGCACCGCTCGCTCGTGGCCCTGGGGCTGGTGGCGGCGTGCTTCTGCTTCTTCACCCTGTCGCAGGTGATCACCATGCTGGTTATCACCCGAATCCTGCTCCAGTTCTTCTTCCAGCACATCGGGGTGATGCTGCTCAGGATGCAGCGGCCGGAGCTGAACCGGCCGTTTCGCATCCCGCTCTATCCGCTGCCTCCGCTGGCGGCGATTGGCGGGTTTCTCTTCATGCTGGTGAACCGCGACCACGCGCTGCGGGGGCTGGCGGTGGCGGCGGGAATCGCTGTCTCCGGGACGCTGCTCTACCTTGTCCGCGCCCGGCGGATGGGGCAATGGCCGTTTGTTTCACCCCACGCAGCCGAAAACAATCGCTCGGCGAATTTCCTGTAACGCCTGCCGCCCGGCTCGTGTCTAATAAGTGCAATCGACACTTCCCCGTGCGAGGTCACTTCATGCTCATCGGCAAGCCTTCTGACATTCCGTCTTCTGAGATCACGTCCAAAGAGCAGTACGACCGCTACTTCAACCGGCGCCGGTTCCTGCGTTCTGCGGTCTCCGGCGCGGTGGCGGCGGGCGCCGCTGCGCTGGGAGCCGAGCGGCTGGCGGAGGTCATCTCGCCGAGCATTGGCGCCCTGGCGGGGACCAAGCTGCAGACGGTCAAGAGTCCCTTGACCACCAGCGGCGAAGAACTCACGAGCCTCAAGGACCTGACCAACTACAACAATTTCTATGAGTTTGGCGTGGACAAGGGGCAGCCGGTGATGAACGCCGGAGCGCTGCCGACGCGGCCCTGGACGCTGCGCGTCGAGGGGCTGGTGAAGAAGCCCAAGACATTCGATATCGACACCCTGCTCTCCATGCGTCCGCTGGAAGACCGCGTCTACCGCCACCGCTGCGTGGAGGCGTGGAGCATGGTGATTCCCTGGGTGGGCTATTCGCTCTCGGAACTGATCAACGCCTTCGACCCGCTGCCCTCGGCCAAGTATGTGCAGTTCCTCTCCTATTTTGACAAGAAGGTGGAGAAGTGGTGGTCGGAGAGCACCATCCTGTGGCCCTACTCCGAAGGGCTGCGCATGGATGAAGCCATGCATCCGCTGACGCTGCTCACGTTTGGCCTGTATGGCGAGGTGCTGCCCAACCAGAACGGCGCGCCGGTCCGCGTGGTGATTCCGTGGAAGTACGGGTTCAAGTCGGCCAAGTCGATTGTGGCCATCCGGTTCCTGGACAAGCAGCCCTCGACGTCATGGAACCAGCAGAGCGAGCGGGAGTACGGGTTCTACTCGAACGTGAACCCCAATGTGGACCATCCCCGCTGGAGCCAGAAGACGGAGCGGCGGATTGGGCAGCCCTTCTACGCGCAGCGGCGGACCACGCTCATGTTCAACGGATACGGGGAGCAGGTGGCCTCGCTCTACAACGGCATGGATTTGAAGAAGAATTTTTGAAGCGGAGCTGGCGGGGTTGGCCGCGCTTTGCGCGTGTTGACGGGGCTGGCACGACAGAACCTCGGCCCGTATTGGCTCCGGGATGGAGCGAGATTCGGGGAACACCTCTAACGCGCGTTGAGTGGCGCGGGCCGCACTCACCAGAAAGCCATGACGTTGAACAAGATCAAGATTCTCAAGACGCTTGTCTGGATCGGTTGCCTTATCCCCTTGGGGCGGCTGATCTATGGCGCCGCCACCAACGACCTGGGCGCGGACGCGACCGCCACCATTACCTTTGCCACGGGGCTGGCCACGCTGCGGATTCTCACGCTGTCGCTGGCGGTGACGCCGGTGCGGCGGCTGATTCCCGCGGTTGGCTGGATCGGCCCGCTGCGCAAGACGCTGGGCCTGTTCGCTTTTTTCTATGCCACGCTGCACCTGGCCACTTACGTCGCGCTGTACGCGGGCTTTGACGTGAACGCCATGGCCGCCGATATCGCCAAGAGGCGGTATATCACCATTGGCGTGGCCGCCTGGCTGCTGCTGCTGCCGCTGGCCGCCACCTCCACCAACTGGGCCATCCGCAAGATGGGCGGCAAGCGCTGGAAGCGGTTGCACAAGCTGGTGTACGTGGCAGCGGTGTTCGGGGTGATTCACTACTGGTGGCAGGTGAAGTCGGGGGTGTTGACGCCGATTGGCATCACCGTGGTGCTGGCGGTGCTGCTGCTTGCGCGGCCGGTGCTGGACTGGAATCAGCGGCGCAAGATGGCGGCGCGGGCGGCTTGAGGCTCAATCAGCAACGGTAGGCAGCTCTTCAGGGCGGGGCTTGCGTTCGTGGCCTTTGAGATGCGGGTCGCTGACGCCCAGGGTGTGGTAGTGTTCCCGGGCCTGATGGAGGCTGGGGGCGTTGGCTCCGCCTTCGTAGGCGGGGTCGGCAAACTGGACGGCGTCGTCCTCCCACCAGCAGACCTCGCAATGGCAGAAGGTGCCTGGTGGCTCCTGCTCCAGGGTGAGGCAGCCGCAGCAGGGGCAGGGAAAGCGCCGGGCAGGCGGAGGTTTTTCGATGCCGCCGGGCTCGACCGCTGCTTCGTCTTCGAACTCTTCGGCCAATGCAACATCAAGCGGGTCGCCGTCAAAGCGCAGGACCGACTGCGTGACGGGGTGGAAGCTGCGGCGGTGGAGCGGCGTGGGTCCGAGACGGGCGAGGGCGGCCAGGTGTTCCGGTGAGCCATAGCCCTTGTGCTGAGCCAGCCCGTAGCCGGGGAACTCGCGGTCGAAATCGACGAGGAGCCGGTCGCGGTAGACCTTGGCCAGGACGCTGGCAGCGGCGATGGAGAGGCTGAGGCCGTCTCCGCCGATGACGGGCTGCTGCGGGCAGGGCCAGTCGATGGGGTCGCGGCCGTCGATGAGCAGGTAGTCGGGGCTGAGGGCTAGCTGCTCGACGGCGCGGCGCATGGCCAGCAGCGACGCCTGGCGGATGTTGATGCGGTCGATGGTCTCGGCGTCCACGGCGGCGATGGCCCAGGCCACGGCGTTGCCGCGAATCTCCGGGTCGAGCTCGGCGCGCTTTTTTTCAGAGAGCTTTTTGGAGTCAGTGAGGCCGTCGAGGCGGCAGCCGGGCGCGAGGATGACGGCGGCGGCGACGACCGGGCCGAAGAGCGGGCCGCGGCCCACCTCGTCCACGCCGGCGATGCGGAGGGCTCCGCGACGGCGCGCGGCCTCTTCGAGCGTCCATCCGCAGACCGTGCCCTGAGCCATGCATTCAGTATATGAAGTCATGGCCCGGGGGGCGCGGGGCAATCGCAGGAGCATTCCCTTGGTGAAATGCCTGGCCTCTTGCGCCGTCCCTACGGGACTCGCCGGTCAGACAGGGACGCTTTCCCCACGCTGAAGCGCGGGGCTAACAGACCCTGCGCCTACGGCGCGATGGAACGCGGACACGGCGCAATGGAGCACGGACCCGGTTTGGAAAGCGGACGCGGTTTGGTCTACACCCTCAATTCGACCGATTGCCTCCGTCCTATCGGGCCGGGGTTGCGTCCCAGTCGAAGCTGAGCTGGGCGATGGCCTGGTTGAGTTTTTCGACGGCGGCCTGTTTTTGCAGTAAGAGGTCGGCGGTCTGCTTGCGGGTGGTCTGGAGCAGGTCTTCGGCGCGGTTCAGCTCGTCGACAAAGCGTTTGGCGGCGTCGTTGCCCTTGAGGGCGGTGAGGTTTTCGCGGTCGCGGGCCTCGTCGGCGGAGGCGGTGGCCTCCTGCTTTTGGGATTCAGCGATGCGGGCGTCGAGATCGGCTACACGGGTCTGGGCGTCGATGACAGGCTTGAGCTGCGCCTGGGCGTTGGGGACGCGGGTGGCGAGGTCGATGAGGTAGCCGGACTGGTTCTGATTAGCGTTGAGGTAGACGGTGGTGTATTCGGGGCCGCGCTCGCGGACCTCCAGCTTGGCGGTATCGTGAGGGGCCACGGCGAGGCGGAAGCGGTAGAGGTTGGGCGCGGTCTCGGCGGGCTTGAGGCCTTCGTCGAGGGTCCAGCCGTTGGTGCGGCGGGGGTGCTCCAGGAGGACCACGTGATCGGCATCGCCGGAGTTGGTGGCGGAGTAGGTGAGGGAGGCGACGTCCATGTAGGTCTCGACCACGGAGCCCTTCTGGATCTGCACATGGTGGAGGGTGCGCTGGCTGTCGCGGGCGGTGACCTTGACGCGGACGGCCTGGTCGGCGGCGTAGGAGAGCAGGCGGCGCTCGCCGGGATGGATGGGGTCGAGCAGGCCCTCGCCGGCGAACTCGCCGGACTCGAAGATGGAGAAGCTGCCGGAGTCGAGCGTCAGTTTGGACTTGTTTTCAAGCCAGACGGCGCGGAGCGGTGTGCGTTCGTTCTGGCTCCACAGGGTGACGTGCTCGGCGGGCAGGTCCTGCTGGAGGATGGGCACCATGGCCGACTCGTTTTTGTGGATGGTGACGGGCTGGGTGAGGGCGTATTCGAAGAAGTCGTCGAAAGCGTTGGTGGTGACGTCGCCTTCCTGGAGGGCGTCGGAGGCGCGGTCTACGCCGTAACCGTTGCCCATGCTGCCGCTGGAACCGGACAACGCGCCATGGAATGAACGTGCTCTCGCAAATGGGCCGGCATTGATGGGAGCGGAAGCCATGACCTTCGGGCTGATGGTATCCGCCTCAACCTCGATCGTCTCAGTTGCGGAACCAACATTGAGACGGACGTTGACGTTGGCGGTCTGCTGGCCGCTCACACTGACGCTTCGCTGTACGTAGGTATTGAACCCCCGGGCTGTAGCAGTCAGCTTGTATTGTCCCGAGGCCAGAGGTGTGATGGTGAATGAGCCATCCTCTGAGGATGTTTGTGTGATCGAGGCGTTCGACCCCAGCGATGTTGCGGTGACTGTTGCCCCCGGGATCACAGCGCCGGTCATGTCCGTGACGATGCCAGAGATTCCGCCAGCGCCGACGGTTTCCGCCGCTTCGTGCGTCTGCGGCGTCAGTTGCGCCTCGGTGCTGATGGGAATCTCCGGACGCCGCGTGTAAAGCGGCTGGGAGAGCGGCTGGATGAAGCTTTGCGGAGCGCCGGCAACCAGGGAGAGCTGGACGTTGTCCCAGTCCGCGCCGACGGTGTTATCGACAACCGCCCAGCCCTGCATGGTGGCCGAGCCGTTGGGGACACGCGGAAAAACAAGGCGGTAGGTCGACTTCCAGACCGGGACCTCGGAGATGTAGCTGACGTGGAGCTCGCGCTGGCCTGTTCCGAGCGAGTCGAGGGTCAGGTGGCGCAGGCCGGTGGAGTGCGTGGTGGAGAGCAGTTCAAGATAGCGGTCGAGCTGGCCCTGAAGGCTGGCGTCGAGCGGGCGGACGCTGAGCGCCGGGTTGAGCTCGATGACGCGGACCGCGCCGGAGGCGGCGATGAGGGTGAGGTAGTAGCTGTCGACCGTGGTGGCGCTGTCAGAGGCGCCGACCTTCTGGGTGCGGGACTCGATGGACATGAGGCGGCCGGTGATGACGCCGCCCGCGCCGTTCGAGACAGGCCCCCCGGTGACCTCGACGCGCTGGCCGCGGAGGGCCTGGAAGAGTTCGGTGGAGCTGGGGTCGTCGGTCATGCCGAGCGACAGCGCCTTGAGCTGCTCGGCCAGGGGCGTGGTGGAGTTGTAGTTGACGCCGCCGACGCGGCCGCCGCCCTGGTCAAGCACCGTGAGCGACTGGAGCACGTCGTTGAGCTGGGGCGAGGTGAAGTCGATGGCCACGCGCTGGTTGCCGTTGACGGTGCCGGCATGTTCAAAGTAGCCGACGCCGTTTTTGTAGAGAACGACCTTGCGCACGGGCAGATCCTTCACCGGCACCTGCGACCCCTGCGGTGGGGCCAACTGCGCCTTCGGCGGCACCTGCGACCCCTGTGGTGGGGCCAGCTTGGCAGAGGCCGGCGTCTGGGCGGAGAGGGCGGCGGTGAAGGCGAACAGGCTGAAAGCGGCAGCGAAAGGGCGCATCGGGCCTCCTTGGGGCGGCATGAGGAATGCTACTCTCTTGGACCCCGGCGAACGGGAAATGGTTCCCCGCGCCGCGGTGGATTCCGGAGACCGCCAGGAAAACATCGATGAGCTATAAATGGCATCCTGATCGGCCGGGATGAACGAGACTGGTACCTAGACGGGATCCGGCGCGGAAGCGAGGGTTCCGCCCAGGGTGGTTCGGGCGGATGAGATGGCCATCCCTGCATGCCTCAGAGCGCGACCGGTGCGCTGCTGGGGGTTTTCCGCCATGCCGGACGGGCCGGTCTGCGACGTTGCACGCGATGTCGCCGATGGATGGTCCCGCCCACGATCAGGAGAAGCATCCATGGAAACTACCAAGAGCGACAGCGCGATTACGGACGATGTATTGCATATCGAGAACAAAAGCCAGCTCTCCGCCGAGGCGATTGCCAAGGCGCTGGCGCACCACAACCGGCACCACAGCGGAGACCAGCCGAAGCAGGCGGCGGCCAAGCTGGAGGCGGTGAAGAAGGGCAAGCCGGGCAAATAGAGGCCGGGCCGGCGCTGCCGGGAGTCAACCGGCAGCGGGGGCGGCGATCTTTTCGAGCTGGGCGAGGTGGTTGAGGTCGTGGCCGGCCATGGTTTCAACGATGGTGAGGAAGGTCATGGCGCCGCGCTCGGGGTGCGAGACAGGGCGGTTGGCGGCCTCGGGCAGGGCGGCGGCCAGGAGCAGGCGGTTCCAGTCGCGGAAGGCAGTGAAGGCGGCGAGGGCCTGGTCGGCGGGGATGGCGGGGTAGGGCGCGGCCCATTTGTCCTGGTCAAAGGGCTGAACGACGTGGTTGTCCTCGGCGAGGGTCTGGCGGAGGCGGAAGCCGAAGGCGAGCTCACAGTCGGCGAGGTGGGCGAGGATTTCGGCGGGGCTCCACTTGCCGGGGGCTGGGGAGGCCGCGGCCTTTTGGGGGCCGAGAGCGGCGAGCAGGGCAGCGAGGCGGACGGGCGTGGAGGCGAGGATGGCCTCGATTGGGCGGCCGTCGAGGTACTTGGCGTAGGGGTTGAGTTCGCTCATGGGTGGACCTCCGGAGGGGCTGGTTTGATGGTAACCGGGCGTGCGGGGCGGGCGGCGAAGGGCCGGGCCAGAAGGCCGGCTGATGGAGGCTGCGACATTCAGGGGCATGAATGCCCCTGCTCCCCCCGCGATGGCCCCTTGTGACTTAACAAAAGCCTGGCACGGTAAAATATTCATAACGCGATGACGCAATCGACTTCAGCGAATGGCAGCAGAGACGCCCACTTCAAGGGGGGGCGGGAGTTGCGTCTGGATGCGGATGCGCTGATGATCCGGGTGCATGGGCTGGAGAAGACCTACCAGACGGCGCGCGGGCCGCTGACGCTTTTCCGCGATTTGAGCCTGGAGGTTGCCGCGGGCGAGATGGTGGCGATTGTGGGCCAATCGGGCGCGGGGAAGAGCACGTTGCTGCATATGCTGGGGGCGCTTGATGCGCCGACGGCGGGGACGGTGGAGTGCGCGTCGACCAATGTGGCCGGGCTTTCGCAGCGGGATGCGGCGGCGTTTCGCAATCGCGAGATTGGCTATGTGTGGCAGTTTCACTATCTGCTGCCGGAGTTTACGGCGCTGGAAAATGTGGCCATGCCGCTGATGGCGCGGGGCATGAGCCGGCGCGAGTCCTCGGCGGCAGCGGCCGTCTGGCTCAAAGAGGTGGACCTGGAGGACCGGGCCGACCACCGGCCGGGGGAGCTCTCAGGCGGCGAGCAGCAGCGCGTGGCTCTGGCGCGGGCGCTGGTGAATCGTCCCCGGCTGCTTTTGGCCGATGAACCCACGGGGGACCTGGACACGGCGACGGCGGGACGGGTTTTTGAGCTTTTGCAACGACTGCACGGGTCGCACGGATTAACGTCTGTGCTGGTGACGCACAATCTGGAGCTGGCGGCGCGGTGTACGCGGGCCTTGCGGCTGGTGGCGGGCCGGCTGGTGAAGCTGGAGGCGCCTGGCGCGACAGGGCTGGGGGCGGCGGTTTGACGACGGAAAAAGCACCGTTTTGCGGGTGTTCTGAGTCTGATGGAGTAGGCAGGCTGGGATAGGATGGGAATCATCCTTTCGCGGTTTGCAACGGGCAGGATGGAAGCAACCCCAGGCAGCACGAGCGCCGGGGCGCCGGGGACGAGGTTTCCGGTTGACAACAGGGGCTGTTTCGGGGCCGATGCGCAATTTGGGTGAGTCCCGGCGGCGTAGGTTTTGATGGGTGTGCGCGGGCGGGCTGAGGCCGGAGGTTGAACCGGACGGCCACTGCGGCGATAGCCTGATTCAAGGGGGTTCCTGATGTTCGAACGCTATACGGAAAAGGCACGGCGCGTGATCTTCTTTGCGCGGTACGAGGCCAGCCAGTTTGGGTCGCCTTATATCGAGACCGAGCACCTGCTGCTGGGCCTGTTGCGCGAAGACAAGGCGCTGACCAATCGCTTCCTGCGCTCTCATGCGTCGGTGGAGTCGATTCGCAAGCAGATAGAAGCTCATACCACGATTCGGGAGAAGGTTTCGACCTCGGTGGACCTGCCGCTCTCAAACGAGTGCAAGCGGGTGCTGGCGTATGCGGCGGAAGAGGCCGAGCGGCTGGGGCACAAGCACATCGGCACCGAGCACCTGTTGCTGGGATTGCTCCGCGAAGAGAAGTGCTTTGCGGCGGAGATCTTGCAGGAGCGCGGGCTGAAGCTGGCGCAGATTCGCGAGGAACTGGCGCGGGTGACGCAGGAGAAGGCTCCGGCGGCGCAGCGGCAGCGCGAGTCAAGCCTGCTGGCGGAGTTTAGCCGCGACCTGACGCAGGCAGCCATGGACGGGCAACTGGACCCGCTGGTGGGCCGTGACGGGGAGCTGGAGCGGGTGATTCAGATCCTGTGCCGGCGAACGAAGAACAATCCGGTGCTGATTGGCGAGCCGGGCGTGGGCAAGACGGCCATTGTGGAGGGCCTGGCGCAGCGCATCGCCGACGGCGAGGTGCCGAGTTTTCTGGCGGACAAGAAGGTGCTGGGGCTGGACCTTTCGCTGATTGTGGCGGGAACGAAGTATCGCGGGCAGTTTGAAGAGCGGCTGAAGACGATCATGAAAGAGCTGATGGAGAATCAGAACTCGATCGTGTTCATCGACGAGCTGCACACGCTGGTGGGCGCGGGGTCGGCGGAGGGTTCGCTGGACGCAGCCAACATTTTGAAGCCGGCGTTGAGCCGGGGTGAGATTCAGTGCATCGGGGCGACGACGCCGGCGGAGTTTCGCAAGAGCATCGAGAAGGACCGGTCGCTGGAACGGCGCTTCCAGGCGGTCAAGGTGCCGCCGCCGAACGAGGCGGACGCCATCAAGATCATCATGGGCATCAAGGACCGCT
This sequence comes from uncultured Acidobacteriaceae bacterium, assembly GCA_903849645.1. Taxonomy (GTDB): domain Bacteria; phylum Acidobacteriota; class Terriglobia; order Terriglobales; family Acidobacteriaceae; genus Telmatobacter. The sequence continues at coordinate 44,465 of CAINJJ010000001.1, forward strand.
ATGAGAAGTTCCACGCGGTGAGCTATACGGACGAGGCGGTGGAGTTCGCGGTATCGCACTCGAACCGCTATATTCCGGACCGGTTTTTGCCGGACAAGGCCATCGATCTGATCGACGAGGCGGGTGCGCGGGTGAAGTTGCGCCAGACCTCGCTGCCGGAAGAGATCACCGAGGTGCAGAAGCGGATCAAGTTCATTGTGCACCGGATGGACTCGGCGATTGCCAATCACGAGTTTGAGAAGGCGCGATTCTACTCCGACGAGGAGCGCAAGGAGCGCGAGAACCTGCGCGCGCTGCGCGACAAGTATCACCTGGACGACTCGGCCTCGGGGATTGTGGGGCGCGAGGACATTGAGGACGTGGTGAGCCGGTGGACGGGCGTTCCGGTGACCAGCATCAAGGAAGAAGAGACGCAAAAGCTGCTGCGCGTGGAAGGCGAGCTGCACAAGCGGATCATCTCGCAGGAGAAGGCCATCAGCGCGCTGGCGCGGGCCATCCGGCGTTCGCGCGCGGGGCTCAAGAGCCCCCACCGGCCCATCGGCAGCTTCCTGTTCCTCGGGCCCACGGGCGTGGGCAAGACGGAGATGGCCCGCACGCTGGCCAACTTCCTGTTCGGGTCGGACAAGGCGCTGATCCGCTTTGACATGTCGGAGTACATGGAGAAGCATTCGGTGTCGAAGCTGATCGGATCGCCTCCGGGGTATGTGGGCTACGAGGAGGGCGGGCAGTTGACGGAACGCGTCAAGCGGTCGCCGTACTCGGTGGTTCTGCTGGACGAGATCGAGAAGGCGCATCCTGATGTGTTCAACATCCTGTTGCAGGTGTTTGAAGACGGCCAGTTGACTGACGGTCTGGGCAACACGGTGGACTTCAAGAACACGATCCTGATCATGACCTCCAACATCGGGGCCAAGTACCTGGTGAAGGAGAAAAAGTCGCTCGGATTCCACGGAGATGGCGAAGAGCAGATTAATGATGCCGTCGAAAAGAATGTGATGTCGGAGGTAAAGAAGGCATTCAATCCTGAATTCCTGAACCGCCTCGACGAAACCATTCTCTTCCAGTCGCTCACCGACGCGGACCTGATCCAGATTGTGGAGTTGCTGGTGCAGAGCCTGAATACCAACCTGGCCCAGAAGGCGATCACGATCTCTGTGACCGAAGAGGCCAAGAAGTGGATTCTGGACAAGACGCTGACGGACCGGAGCTATGGCGCGCGGCCATTGCGAAGGGCGCTGCAGCGCTATGTGGAGGACCCCTTGTCGGAGGCGCTGATCGCCGGGCATATCACGGCGCGGCCGGCCTTCCTTGAGGTCTATCTGGACGCCAACCAACTGTTCTATCGTCCGGTGAGCGCGGCTGACTCGGCGACGGAGGAGAAGGCGGCGGGGGTGCTGCTTTTTAGTAACTAGGGGATGTGATTGAAATCACAGCCTCTTCATGGACCCCAATCGGGGTCCCAAACTCAGAAGCAGTCCTGGATTGAGCAGCCTCCGGCCCACGGGTCGGAGGTTTCTTTTGATGGGGCAACAAGGGCTGTGAAGGCGGGTCTGGACGGCGTTCCGGAGAGTCCGATGTCGTCTATCTGTTTGATATGAATATGGATAAATTCAATTCCAAGGGGAACTGGATTGCTCCGGGACGGGGGAGCCTTCCGAGTTTTTGCGCGCTCTGGGGCAGATTTTAGAATATGAGCAAAATTGCACACTTCATTTTTTGCGGAGCCATGAAAATGAGGTAACCAAATATTAGATGACGAAAGCGTCATTGACGCTAGTCAAAGGCTTGTGGTGTAGTGATGTGAGTCACAGCAGAAAGTTTATTGTTGTGAGTCACCACTTGTTGTTTTCTCTTTGGAGAGGCGCATTGCTCGGGGGGGCGGTGCGCGGGTCCATGATTCATTGCCTGGAACTCTGCAACCTGTCGATCACAGTGAGTTTCCAATCGTATCGTCCCGCATGAAGGCCCATTGGAGCTTTCATCGGCTCATCCGGAACCATTTGAGTGCAAGACCCTCGATTGGACCAAGGTAGAGAAGTCGTCAACGCAATTCAGCCCGGAAGTCATGGGGAGGGCCATGTGACGACAGCAAGAGTGTCGGCAGAACGATTTGTCCCTATGGGGGGGACGAAGACGGACTACAACATAGCGGAGCGCGTGGTGATGATGTGCGCTTCCGCGTTGTTCGCCGGTTTGAGCGAGAGCGAGTGCCTGGAGATCGCCACCTGCGCGCACGCCAAGACCTATGCCCGGGATGAGCTGCTGTTCATGCAGGGGCAGCCGGTACGGAGCCTGATGCTGATCCAGTCAGGCAGCGTGAAGCTCACGCAGATCAGCTCCAGCGGCAACGAAGCCATCCTGTGGATGAACGGGTCGGGGGATCCGGTAGGGTTTCACGCGGACGCCATGGGCTGCAGCCACACGTGCTCGGCGCGGGCGATGGAGAACTGCAAAGCCGCGGTGTGGGAGTACAACCGCCTGCAGCAACTTCTTACCCAGTACCCGCAGATTCGCAAGAACATCGTGCAGATTCTCTCTGGCCGGCTCAATGAGCTGCAGGAGCGGTTCCGGGAGATGGCCACGGAGAAGGTGGGACGCCGGCTGGCGCTGACGCTGATCCGGCTGATGAAGCAGGTGGGCAAGCCGGCGCACGGTGGCGTGCAGATCAACCTGTCGCGCGAGGAACTGGCGCAGATGACGGGGACGACTCTGTTCACCATCAGCCGGCTGCTTTCGCAGTGGTCGGAGGAGGGGCTTGTGATTCCCCGGCGTGAGGCGGTAGTGGTGCTGGACGCCAGGCGACTGGAGAGGCTGAGCGCGAGCGCGGAGTAGGGCGGGGCGAACAACCTTCCTGGATGGGCCGGGCCGAACTCGATCAGCTTCCCACCCATTGCGCTGGGAACCGCGCAATGGATGGAGTACACGGGTCTGCGGTCAATCCGAATGCGCTCTGGAAGACTGATTTGATCAGCCTCTGGCCATAGGGCCGGGGGCTTTTTCAGGTCTGGAGCGGGCTCGGAGGACGCGGCGCAAAGAGAAAAGCCGCCCATCGGAATGGATGGGCGGCCTTCTTGCCTGGGTGGATGGCGCCGTGTCAGGAGAGGTGAGTGAAGGGACGGTCGCCGAGGCCGCGGGGCAGGGGAGCGGGCACGAGTCCGGCGGTGGAGCCGGCCATGACTTCCTGGAATGCCTTGCGGAAGGCGGCCATCTCGTCGCGGGTGCCGACGGTGATGCGGACCTGGGTGGGCCACGCCGGCCAGATGCGGCCAATGTAGATGTCCTTGGCGGCCATGGCGGCGAGGACTTCCTTGCCGGGACGGCGGACGTCAAGCATGAAGCAGTTGCTCTGGGAGGGGGTGGTGGCCCAGCCCTGGGCGGTGAGCCAGGCGAGGGTCTCTGCGCGGATTTCGCCGATGAGCTTTTTGCGCGCGGGGACGAGGTCGGGGTCCGTGATGCTGGCCTTGGCGGCGGCCAGGGCGGTGATGGGCAGGGAGTTCTGTCCGCCGAAGCTGGCGATTTTGGCGAGCAGGTCGGGGCGGGCGATGGCGAGGCCCATGCGGATGCCGGCCATGCCGTAGAGCTTGGAGAAGGTGCGAAGGACGATGACATCCTTGCCTTCCTTGACGAAATCAAGGGAGGGGGCCGCATCGGAGAGATGGATGTAGGCTTCGTCGATGAGGACGATGGTTCCTTTGGGGGCGCCGGCGATCGCGCGTTCGATTTCAGCGCGGCTGGTGATGGTGCCTGTGGGGTTGTTGGGGTTGCAGATGTAGATGACGCCGGGGGTGGAGGAGGCGGCGAGCATGGCCTTGATGTCGTGGGAGGCTGCGCCTTTGGGGTCGGCGAGGGGCACCTTGATGACGGGCGCGTCAACGAACTTGGCGGCCCACATGGGGGCCTCGTAGCCGGGGTCGGCCACGATGAGGGGCTTGTTCTTGCCGCAGAAGGCGAGGACGGTGTAATGGAGCGGTTCGCTGGAGCCGGCGAAGGGGAGGACGGAGTCGGGGCTCAGGCCTTCGATTTTGGCGAAGGTGGCGGCGAGGTCCTCCTGCATGTTGAAGAGGTAGCGTCCGCCTCTGGGGAGCACATCGGCCATGGCCTTGCGGGCGTTGTCAGAGGGCCCGAGAGGATTCTCATTGGCGTCGATGTGGATGCCCTTGTTGGGGTCGGCGAACTTGGGGCGCTCGGCGAGGGCGAAGCGTGCTTCCGTGAGGATGGGGATGGAGGCGAGGGCGGAGACGCCGGCGGCGACGCGGAAAAAGGAACGGCGGGAGAAGCCGCTACAACCAGTGGGATCAACGACAGGATTCATGGATAAGGCTCCTTGAGACGAGGCTGGGCTGGCAAAGCGAGTGCTTTGGAGTCGACAGGACCGCGAGGGGCGGGCGATTAGGGTTGAGGCTTTGGAGGAAAGAGGGTCCCATATCTCAAGGTAACTGGTAGGGGTTGGGTTGACAAGGAGGAAAATGAGGCGGGGTGTTGGGGGAGGCGGGGAGTGTGCTATCCTCCGTTCGGTAAACGCTTTCCCGGAGCGGGACTGCGGAGAGATGCGGAAGACGGCGGTTTGGGCGGCCGCGACAGGGACAGGGCGAGATTTTTTGCCCGGCGTCCCGCATTGCTGCTTGACAAACCTTGGAGTAAACCCATTTACTTAGGTGCGAACGTCCGTGCGGCTTGCGGACGAAACGACCCCACGCAGGTGAATCAATGTTCGGATTGGTACCAGCCACCCTCGCCGCCGGCCTGCATCCCGCCGCCGCAGCGGCTTTTGCGCTTAGCACCTCCTCGCTGGCCCACCTCAGCACCCTCGATATCGCGGTGGTGGCCATCTACTTTGTGATGGTGATCTGGATCGGCTTCTATCTGAAGGGCCAGGCCAACACCAGCGAAGAGTTTTTCATGGCCGGGCGCGAGATGACCGCATGGATTGCGGGATTGAGCTTCGTTTCGGCCAACCTGGGCTCGCTGGAGCTGATGGGTTGGGCCGGCTCCGCCTATCAGTACGGCATTCTGGCCGCGCACTGGTACTGGGTGGGCGCCATTCCCGCCATGCTGTTCCTGGGCATGGTGATGATGCCGTTCTACTACGTGTGCAAGACGCACTCGGTGCCGGGCTATCTAAAGCTGCGCTACGGACAGGGTTCGAGCACCGTGGCGGCAGTCTCGTTCGCTTTCATGACAGTGCTGATGAGCGGCGTGAACATGTTTGCCATGGCCGAGGTGATGAAGATTGTTCTGGGCTGGGATCTGAACTTCTCCATCATCGTGAGTTCGCTTGCGGTGGCCGCGTATGTGGCGCTGGGCGGGCTGCGTTCGGCCATCTTCAATGAGGTGCTGCAGTTCGTTCTGATCTGGGGCGGCGCGCTTCTGGTCCCGATCCTTGGACTTGTGGAAACCGGCGGCTGGAGCGGCTTCAAGGCGCGCCTGGCTCACAACATCGCCACCGGCGCCACCCCCGCCGGCGACTATACGCACATGTGGCGCAGCATGGGCCACTTTGCCGACAACCCGATGGGCATTCACTGGACGGGTATCCTGCTGGGCCTGGGTTTCGCGATCAGTTTCGGGTACTGGACCACTGACTTTCTGGTGGTGCAGCGCGTGCTGGCCGCCAACTCGCTGCGCTCGGCGCGCCTGGCTCCGGTGATCGGCTCCTTCTTCAAGATGGCCGTTCCGTTCATCGTCATTCTTCCCGGCCTGCTCGGGCTGGTTGTTCTGACCAACGCGGACGGCAGCCTGATGCACCTGGTGGGCGAAAACGTGGTGGCGGCGAACCCGGGCGCGGGGCTGCACAGCTATAACGAAGTGCTCCCGCTGATGATGGTCCGCTACCTGGGACCGGGCCTGCTGGGGCTCGGCATCACGGCGCTCATCGCCGGATTCATGAGCGGCATGGCGGGCAACGTGAGCGCCTTCACCGCCATCTTCACTTACGACATCTACCAGCCGCACATCGTGAAGCACGCCAAGGACGAGCACTATGTTCTGGTGGGCCGCATTGTGACGATTGTGGGCGTGGTCATCTCGATCTTCGCGGCCTATGCGGTGATGAACGCGAAGGGCATCATGGATTACGTGCAGGCGCTCTTCAGCTTCTTCATCTCGCCGCTGCTGGGCGTGGTGCTGCTGGGCATGTTCTGGAAGCGCGCCACCAAGCAGGGCGGTTTCTGGGGCCTGCTGCTGGGTACGCTGACCTCCATCGGCCTGTGGGCATGGGTAAAGGCCGACCCATCGGCGCTGCGCTTTGTCGCCATCTCGCCCGACGCCAAGGACATGGCCGAGAACATGTATCGCGCGCTGTGGTCTGTCACGACATCGGTGGGCGTCAACGTGATTGTGAGCCTGTGCACCAAGCCGCGGCCGCTCTCCGAGCTTGCCGGCGTGGTTTACGGGGCGACGCCTTTGCCCAAGGAAGATCCCGTTCCCTTCTTCAAGAACGAGTGGTTCTGGACGGGCATCGCGGTGGTGGTTTTCCTGGCGCTCAACATCTACTTCTGGTAAGGAGCACACATGCACTCGTCTGCCATTCCGATCTGGTTTTTCATTGGCATCCTGCTCACCGTCTACGGTGCGCTGGTTCTGGGCTACGGCCTCTTCGAGCTCTTCACTGGCACCATGGCGGTCTCCAACTACCACGCCTCCGTGTGGTGGGGAGCCCTTTTGTTGCTCGTCGGCCTCTTCTACAGCATTCGTTTCCGTCCCAGCCGCGCTGAATAGGGCCGGGCTTCAACAGGATGATTGGGCGCCCACCCCGCTGCACATGTTTCGATGCGACCAGGGTGGGAGAGATCGATCCCACAACAATCAAGGAGCATTGACATGGCAGCACAGCGCACGATGACATTTGGCGTAGTGGTAGGCAACCGCGGATTCTTTCCTGACCATCTGGCCAAGACGGGCCGCGACGAGATCATTGCAGTACTGGAGGCGGCCGGGGCGCGGGCGATCGTGCTGAGTCCGGAAGAGTCGAAGTATGGCGCGGTGGAGACGTATGACGAGTCCAAGCGCTGCGCGGAGCTCTTCAAGAAGCACGCCGATGAGATTGACGGCATCATCATCACGCTGCCGAACTTTGGTGAAGAGCGCGGCATCGTGGATGCGATCCGGCTGTCGGGGCTGAAGGTTCCGGTGCTGGTGCAGGCGACGCCGGACCGCTCGGACGCGATGACGATTGCGACGCGGCGCGACAGCTTCTGCGGCAAGATGAGCGCGTGCAACAACCTGATGCAATACGGGATTCCGTACTCGCTGACGACGCTGCACACGGAGAGCCTGAGCTCGGCCGAATTCACCGCCGACCTCGAGTGGTTCTCGCAGGTGTGCCGCATTGTGAAGGGACTGAAAAACCTGCGCATTGGCGCCATTGGCGCGCGTCCCACGGCCTTTAACACGGTGCGCTACTCGGAGCGGCTGTTCGAGACGAGCGGCATCACGATCGAGACGATCGATCTTTCCGAGATCTTCGGGCGCATCAACAAGATGCCTGACAGCGACGCCGGCGCGCAGGGCAAGCTGGCGGCAATCAAGAGCTATGTTTCGACTTCCGGCATTCCCGACGCGGCGTTGCTGAAGATGTCCAAGCTGGGCGCGGTGATTGACGGCTGGATGAAGCAGGCCAACGTGACCATCAGCGCGGTGCAGTGCTGGACTTCGATGGAAGAGTTCTTTGGCGTGGTGCCGTGCACCATCATGAGCATGATGTCGAACGACCTGATTCCCTCGGCCTGCGAAGTGGATGTGCCGGGCACGCTGAGCATGTACATGATGGCGCTGGCGAGCGGCACGCCCTCGGCGCTGCTGGACTGGAACAACAACTACGGCAGCCATCCGGACAAGTGCGTGTGCTTCCACTGCTCCAACCTGCCCAAGCACTTCTTCAACGAAGTGCGCATGGACTATCAGGAGATCATTGCGGGCACGGTGGGCAAGGAGAACACGTTTGGCACATGCGTGGGCCGGGTGAAAGCGGGAGCGATGAGCTATGCGCGCTACTCGACGGACGACCGCCGCGGCGTGATCCGCGGCTACACGGGACCGGGCAAGTTCACCGACGATCCGCTGGTGACCTTTGGCGGCGCGGGCGTGGCGGAGATTCCCAAGCTGCAGAAGCTGCTGAAGTACATCTGCCGCGAGGGCTTTGAGCATCACGTGGCGGCGAATTTCAGCGATGTGTCGAAGGCGGTGCACGAGGCCGCGCGGTACATGGGCTGGGAGAGCTACTACCACCCCGAACTGGAAGACTAGGCAGGAGACAGTGAGCAGTGAACGGTGAGCAGTGGACAGTGGAGAGCGATCACTGACCACGGTTCACTGCTCGCTGCTCACTGTTTTGGAGGAAGTCCGCAATGAGCAAGAGAATTGGCAGGAGCCTGGTGGCGGGCGGCGCGACGCTGGTGGCTGAAGCGGCGTGGAATGAAGAGCTGAATGTGAAGCACGATGCGCTGGTGGCGTGGCTGCAGGCGCAGGGCCTGGGCGGCGTGCTGATCCGGCGCAACGAGAATGTGGCCTGGGTGACAGGCGGCGCGGTGGAGTTGCGCGTGCTCACGCCCTGTGAGACGGGAGTGGCTTCGTTGCTGGTGACTTCGGCGGGTGGGCGCTACTACTTCACCACGGAAAATGAAGCGCCGCGGCTGCACGACGAGGAGTTTGGCGCGCTGGACTTTGAGCCGGTGCTTTTTCCCTGGTATGCGGACGACACGGTGGCCGCGGCCAAGAAGCTGGCGGGCGGGCCCCTGGGCTCCGATACGCCCGGCGCGGGGCTGACGCCGGTGAACCTGTATCCGCTGCGCGCGGCGCTGAGCGAGCCGGAGATTGCGCGCTATCGCTGGCTGGGCGCGGAGACGGCCGCCGCGACGGTGGAGGCCCTGCAGCAGGTGGAGCCGGGGCTGAGCGAATTTGACATGGAAGCCATTACCGCGGCCGGGCTGCTGCGGCGCGGGATTCTGCCTTCGGTCTATCTGTATGCGGTGGACGAGCGCATCTACAAGTACAAACATGCGGTGGCGCGGGGCGCGCGGCTGAAGCAGTACGGCATGTTGAACCTGTGCGCGCGCAAGTGGGGGCTGGCGGTCTCGATTACGCGGTTCATCCATTTTGGCGAACTGCCTGGCGAACTGGAGGCGCGCTTCAACTCCGCGGCGCAAGTGAATGCGGCGCTGCTGGATGCATCACGCGTGGGCGCGACCTCGGCGGAGCTGTTCAAGGTGGCGCAGGCGGCGTATGCAGCCGAAGGCTTTCCGGGCGAGGAGCGGTACCATCACCAGGGTGGGCCGACCGGCTACGGGGAGCGCGAGTGGGTGGCGACGCCCACGGGCACAGAGGTTGTGGTCAACAGCCAGGCCTTTGCGTGGAATCCCAGTATCCGCGGCGGCAAGGCGGAGGATACGGTGCTGATGCGCGACGGCAGCCTGGAGTGGCTGACGGCGACGCCGGAGTTGCCAGTGATCGAGGCGACCGCGAACGGAGTGATTTATCCGGCGGCGGGTGTGCTGGTGAAGTGAAGACAGGGGCCAGGGAGCAGGCAATAGGCAATAGGGACTAGGCAATAGCGACCAGGCAATAGGGACGAGTGGGCATTGGAGGCGCCAGATTCTTATGAGTCTGGCGCTTTTGCTTGTGCGAGGCTCTTTGAGCTTGTTGGTCGCGATGACCTAAAGATGAGCTCAGCCGGGTCGATTGTCACGCGGGGTCTTTGGGCTCGAGGGTGAGGCGGGCGGTGAGGACGACCAGGGAGGCCCAGAGGGTGTCGGCGGCGAGCAGGTGGGTGACCTGGACCCACAGCGGGGCGAGGAGGATGACGTCGAGCAGGCCGAGGACATAGACGGCGGCCAGGAGCAGCATGACCCCCGCGGCGAGCCCGCGATTGTCCCAGTGTTTGGAGTTGCGTGCGGCGCGGACAAGAAGCCAGAGCAGGACGATGCTGGCGAGGAAGGCGATGGTGGGGTGGGTCCAGCGCCAGCGGACGAGCCAGCCGCTGGTGGCGGAGAAGTCCTGGGCCAGGGCGAGGCCGAGCGAAGTGGCGGGGAAGAGAGTGTCGCCGAGCGCGGCCAGGGAGCCGGTGACGCCGACGATCATGACGACCACGACGCCGACGACGGCGCCAAAGGGAGCGACGAGGCGAATGGCGCCGCGCATATAACCCTTGGTGCGGCCGAGCAGGTGGGCGGCGAGGGTGATGACGGCCAGGAGCAGCAGGGTGTTGGTGAGGTGGAGAGCGAGGAAGGCGGGGCGATTGGGCGACTGGCTCTGCGCCGTGTAACCGAGCTTGACCAGCAGCGCGCCGAGGGCTCCCTCGATGAGGGTGAAGACGACGGAGGCCACGGCCGCGGCGCGGGCGAGATGGCCGCGCGGGGTGCCCCTGAAGGTCCAGACGACCAATCCGACGACGGCGAAGAGGGAGAGGGCGCTGGTGATGCGGTGGGTGAACTCGATGAGGGTGTTGACGCTGGCGGAGTGCTGGAGGACGGTGCCGTTGCAGAGCGGCCAGTGGTCGCCGCAGCCTGCGCCGGAGCCGGTGGCGCGCACCAGGGTGCCCCAGAGGATGACGGCGATGAAGTAGGCCAGCACGCCCCAGGCAAAGCGGCGCAGGGCGGGGGAGGGAAGGCTTTTGGATTCGACAGGAAGGGCGGCAGTAGACATGAAGGAAGACTCCGTGAAGGACATACCAGTTTAGAACAGGCGGCTCGCGGGTTGAGGCCGAAATCGTATTGGGCGTACAATTTGTCTTACCTGGAGGTAAGACAAATGAGGCAGATGGGGACGGTGAGTTCCAAAGGCCAGTTGATGATTCCGGTGGAGTTGAGGGCCAAATATAACCTTCAGCCCCGGGCGAAGGTTGTGTTCGGCGAGGAGAATGGCAAGATGACCGTGGAGTCAACCGCTTTGGCGGAGGTCCTGGCGCTTCGAGGCTGCTTGAGCCATGTTGAGGAGGACGTGGAGGCGTGGTGGATGGAGGAGAAGCGGATAGAACGCGAACGTGAAGAAGCGCAGATCGAGGTTGAGCGGTGAAAGACTATGCGCTGGATGCGAACGCGCTGGTAAGGTACTTTCGCGATCAAGACGGTGCGGACAAAGTGGAGAAGTTGCTAATATTGGCGGCGAAGAAGCAGGCCGTGCTCCGCATCTCGGTCGTGAACCTTACGGAAGTCCTTTATGTTTATGCGCGCTATGCCGGGCTGGAAAAAGCGCGAACTGCCGTTCAAAAAGTGAAGAGCCTGGTGGAGTTTGAGTCGCCGGACCCGGAGCAGGCTCTGGCCGCGGCCGCACTTCGTATCAAGTACAAGCTGGGAATGGCCGACTGCTTTGTCGCGGAGCTTGCGATGCGGACCGGGGCGACGCTGGTGACCGCGGACCCCGAGTTCGCCCGGCTAGGCAGGCAGCTCAAAGTCCTGGCGCTGCCGCGGCATCAGGGGTAGTCGCGTTGCAGGGCCTGTGCTTCCGAGGCTTGAAGACACGGCTGAATTCGGACCCTGACACAAAGCGCGACCCATAAACACATCAAGAAGATGAGCATGCCGGGTGCGCGCAATATTTGTAGTAATTCCGTGCTGCTCCAGCAGATGGTTGAGAGGCCCGTCGAGCCGCCATGTCCTCATGTGCCATGGGAGCCGCAGGGACCACACCCCATGAACGACCGTCCATCCCCGAATCCGCATCACGGGTGCGACTGCTTTTGGCGCATATGCCAGACTGGCGGTTCTGGGTGTATTTTTGTTGCATGATGCGGACACCGTTTTACCGACCCCTTGCGTTTGCGGCTCTGCTTGCCGTTGTATCCCTCTTCTTTACACCGTTGCCGTCCCTGGCCCAGGGCGCTCAAGCAAATGGGGCGCAAGCGGCGGCTCAGGCCGCGCCCAAGCCTGAAGATACGGAGATATGGGAGCCTGCCCCGCCGGTTGTGACTCCGGGAGAGAGCTGTTCGTTCCCTCCCTCCGACGCCATTGTGCTGTTCGATGGCAAGAACCTGGACGAGTGGGTTACGAACGAGGACAAGTCGCCGGCCCGGTGGAATGTGGCAGGCGGCGTGATGACGGTGAACAAGTCCGGCGGAAATATCGAGACCAAGCGCTCCTTCAAGAACTACCAGCTTCACATTGAGTGGAAGATTCCGGCGAACATCACGGGCAGCGGCCAGGGCCGCGGCAACAGCGGGGTGTTTCTGGCTTCCACCGGGCCCGGCGATGATGGCTATGAACTCCAGGTGCTGGACGCCTACCAGAACAAGACTTACGTGAACGGCATGGCCGGAAGCCTGTACAAGCAGGCGATTCCGCTGGCGAATGCGGCCCGCAAGCCCGGCGAGTGGCAGAGCTACGACGTCATCTGGACTGCGCCCACGTTTAACGCAGACGGAACGCTGAAGACGCCGGCCTATGCCACGGTGTTTTTCAATGCCGTACTGGTGGAAAACCACTTTGAATTGAAGGGCCAGACGCTGTACGTCGGCAAGCCTTTCTACAAGGCCTACTCGGCCGCTCCCATCAAGCTCCAGGCGCATGGCGACAAGAGCGAGCCCCTCAGCTTCAGGAATATCTGGGTCAGGGAACTGAACTGACGTTTGTCTTCTGATGAATGGGTTGGGAGTGTGGGCGATTGGCCCAGGCAAGCCGCTCCGGCCGCATGTCTGCGCGTGCCGGGCGGCTTGTAGCCGACTTGCAATCATGCCAGTTTGAGATCCTCAAGAGCAGCCGCGGGTCCTCGCTGCCTGCAGCGATGATTGCGCCGGGGGCTGAGGAGGATTGCGCCGTGAGGGTGTTGTGGTGGGCGGCTGCCTGCGCTGCACGGCCTTGAGTGTCACCCGGTACACGGTGTCTGGCGAGGATCGATCCCGATTGAGGGTGGAGTCAGAGGTTTCCCAGATCCGCAAGTGCGAGGGACCTGGGACACCCGGCTCTGAGGCCTATTTGTGCTCCGCGATCATGGACTTCAGGGCATCTTCGAATTGCTTGGGGAGGTGCTTCTTCTTGAGGTGTTCGTCGCAGACCACGTGGACAGTTTCACCTTCGGCGAGGAGGGTGGGTTCTGCGTCGTTGGGTGAGGGGCGAAGGATGCGATAGGCGAATCTGATGACGGCGCCGCGGAGCAGGGCGGGGCGGGTCTCGATGAGGATGCGGTCGTCGTAGCGGGCGGGGGAGCGGTAGCGGCAGGTGGCTTCAACTACGGGCAGGATGCAGTGGTGCTCGGTCTCGAGGTCGCTGTAGGCGAGGCCGAGGGAGCGGAGGAGTTCGACGCGGCCAATCTCAAACCAGACCAGGTAGTTGGCGTAGTAGACCACGTGCATCTGGTCGGTTTCGGCGTAGCGGACGCGGATTTCGTGAGTGACGGGCATGGCAATGGACAGTGAAGAAAGACAGTGAACGAGGAACAGTGAATAGAGACAGTGAACGAGGAACAGTGAATGAAGGACGGTGAATAGAGACAGTCTGGTCAGGGTTTGATGTGGTTGAAGATGGGCAGGTTGGTGATGTCGTTGAACATGACGAAGGCAAAGAAGGCGATGAGGACGACGAAGGCGGCCTGGTAGATGCGTTCCTTGACCATCGAGCTGATGTCGCGGCGGATGACGCTCTCAATGAGGAGCAGGAAGATGAGGCCGCCGTCGAGGATGGGGAAGGGAAGCAGGTTGAGGATGCCGAGGTTGATGCTGATGGCGGCGGCCAGGCCGATTTTGGGGATCCAGCCGGGCATCTCCCAGGCCTGCCCAGCCATCCGGGCGATGCCGACCGGGCCTGATAGCTGGCCGATGGCGACCTTGCGGGTGAAGAGCTTGCCGAGGACCTCGACGATGAGCAGGGAGTTGTCAGCGCAGAAGGAGCGTGCGTGGACAACGGCCTTGGCGAAGGGGAGGGGGTCCTGGCGAAGCGGGAAGCCGGCGGGGCTGAAACCGAGCTTCCAGGGGAAGCCGGGGCTGCCGGATTCGATTTTGGCGGGGTGAGCGACGATGGGGGGCAGGGCGACGCCATTGCGCAGGACGACCAGGGTAACGGGCTTCCCCTGGCCTGCCTGGAGGTAATAGAGCAGCGACTCGACGCTGTGGAAGGTGTGGCCGTCAACGGATTGAATGGCGTCACCGCCGCGGATGCCTGCTTGCGCCGCGGGGGCGTTGGGGGAGACTTCCTTGACGCCGATGGGGCCGGGCAGCATCTGGGGGATGAGACCGATGGTCCCGAGGTCGAAGTCCGCGCCCTTGGCGACGGCGGGGATGTGGAGCGTGAGGGGAACGGAGGCGCCGGCGCGGTCGACGGTGACGGGTACGTCCTGATTCTGGTTGACGGTGGCGCGGAGGCCGGCCTGCATCCAGTCGGGGTTGTCTACGTTGTCAAAGTGGCGGATGACGTCGCCGGGCTGTAAGCCGGCCTGGGCGGCGGGCGAGCCATCGACGACCCACTCGACGGTGGTGGTGGTGACCTCGTACTTGGGGACTTCGTTGATCCAGAAGAAGTAGCCCAGCATGAGGACGAAGGCCAGGACGAAGTTGGAGAAAGGGCCGGCCAGGCCGATCAGCATGCGCTGCCACCGGGGATGGGCGGTGAAAGCGGCGGGGTCGTCGGCCTGCTGGTCTTCGCCGGGATTTTCGCCGGTCATTTTGACAAAGCCGCCGAGGGGGAGCAGGCAGATTTTGTAGTCGGTTTCGCCGTACTTGATGCCGAAAAGGCGGGGCCCAAAGCCCACGGAGAAGGACTCGACGCGGACCTTGAAGAACTTGGCGACGGCAAAATGGCCGAACTCATGGACTACAACCATGATGCCCACAAGGACGACGAAGGCAACGGCGGAGATCAGAAAGTCGTGGAGATTCTGCATAAACAGGCGGTTGTATCCTCGCGGTGGCTCTCGGCCGACGTCTTATGCCAGCAGCGCACGAGCCGTTTGACGGGCTTCCCGGTCCGTGGCGAGCACTTCCGCAATGGTGTCCGGGTGCGCCTCGGGCGTGGCCGCGAGCACCTCTTCAATTGTACGCGGGATACCCGTGAAAGGGATGCGGCGGTCGAGGAAGGCCTCGACGGCGACCTCGTCGGCGGCGTTGAGGGCGATGCAGTGGGCGCCGCCTTTTTCCGCTGCTTCATAGGCCAGGCGCAGGCAGGGGAAGCGTTCGAAGTCTGGCTGTTCGAAGTCGAGGTGGCTGAGGGCGGCGAGGTCAAAGGTGAGGGTGGAGGCGGGGCGCTCGGGGAAGGCGAGGGCGTAGAGGATGGGGAGGCGCATATCAGTGACGGAGATCTGCGCGAGGATGGAGCCGTCGACGTATTCAACCAGGGAGTGGACGGTGGACTGGGGGTGGACGGTGACGCGGACCTGGGCGGGGGGCACGTCGAAGAGGCGGCAGGCCTCGATGATTTCCAGGCCCTTGTTGAGCATTGTGGCTGAGTCGATGGTGATGCGGCGGCCCATGACCCAGGTGGGATGCTTGAGGGCCTGCTCGGGGGTGATGGCAGCGAACTGGTCGAGAGGGAGCTTACGGAAGGGGCCCCCAGAGGCGGTGAGCCAGATGGCCTTGACCTCGTTATGCGTGCCGACGCGGAGGCACTGATGGACGGCGTTATGCTCGCTGTCAATGGGGAGGATGGGGACGTTGCGCTGGCGGGCGGCGCGTATGAGGATTTCGCCGGCGGCCACCATGCACTCCTTGTTGGCCAGGCCGATGGGCTTGCCGGCGAGGATGGCGGCATGGGTGGCCTCAAGGCCGGCCACGCCGACGATGGCCGAGACGACGAAGTCGGCATCGGGGAGGGTGGCGCAGGCGACCGTGCCCTGGGTTCCGTAGACGGTCTCGATGTCGTGGACGCCGGCCTGGCGGAGGCGCAGGGCCAGGTCTTCAGCGAGTTCCTCGGTGGCCATGGAGAGGATCTGGGGGCGCCAGCGGACGGCCTGTGCATAGGCCTGTTCGAGGTTGCGGCCGGCGGCGAGGGCGGCGACGGAGTAGCGGTCAGGGAACTGCTCGACGATGGAGAGGGTGCTCTGGCCGATGGAGCCGGTGGAACCGAGGATGGAGAGTCGCTTCACGGGAGTTTGCCTGAGTTCCTTTTGGGGTCCGGGCTGGACCCGTTGCTGGCGCCTGCCGCGGGGGCAGGCGCGGAAAGACGACTAGAACCGCTGGTGAATGACCTGGGCATACCACAGGACGGGAGCGGCAAGGAGGAGGGCATCGACGCGGTCAAGGACGCCTCCGTGACCGGGGAGCAGGGTGCCGGAGTCCTTGACGCCGGCGGAGCGCTTGAGTGCGGATTCAGCCAGGTCGCCAACCTGGGCGGCGACGTTGACGACGGCGGCCAGCACAAGCCAGTACCAGGTATCTTCCGGGAAGGAGAGGCGGGCGGAGTTCCACGTTTCAAGCTGGCGGGCGAGCAGGAGGAGCAGGACGGTGACAAGGAGGCTGCCGGCGAGAGAGCCGATGGCGCCTTCCCAGGTCTTGTTGGGGCTGAGGGCGGGGGCAAACTTGTGGCGGCCCCAGTTGCGGCCCACATAAAGGGCGGCGATGTCGCCGGCCCAGACGATGCAGAGCAGAAACGCGATGAGCGAGGGGCCGTTGGTGTCTTCGCGCAGGGCGAGGAGGGAGACGAGCGAGAAGCCGACGTAGAGCAGGCCAAAGACGGCGGTGGAGGCGTCTGGGGTGACGTTATCCGGGCGCCGGGTAAAGGTGCAGTAGACGAAGAGCGCGAGGCAGAGGAGGCCGAAAAGGGCGGAGGACTGGTCTGGCCATTCAAAGCTGCCGGCAAAGAGGGCGACCGTGGCGACCAGGACGGCAATGCGCGGGGGATTGGCGCCGCAGTCTTTAGCGAGGCCGAGATACTCCCAGATAGCCAGAAAGGCCACACCAGCGGCGACGAGCGCAAAGAGCCAGCGGGGCGCCAGAAAGACGACGGCCAAAACCAGCGGAATGAGGATGAGGGCGGTCAGGACACGTTTCATTCAGGGTTGAGGATACACCGCCGGGGGGTGGGGGGTGGTGGGGAGGATTTCGCAGGGTGTCGGCAAGATTTCCGTTGCGACTTCCCTGCGTAAACAAACAAGCAATACATTGACAGTCTGTTTGTCTACCGATAATCTGGACTTGCCGCACATGACACGCGGTCCGGTACGAGCGGCGGAAAGGAAGTGTCATGAACCACGGACTAAGTGATCAAGTACGGGCGGTTGCTCTGGAAAAGTATGTGCACCCGGCTATTCTTGCGGGGAAGGCGCAGTTTTCCGTAGCGGTCAAGGACCTGATGCAACATTTGCGGGCTGAGGGTTTTCCAGGAAAGAACTGGCCGCAGGTCTGCACCGCGCTTCAGGCAGAAAAGTTCCTTCGCACAAACGGCCTTGAGATCGAGGGAGTTGACGGTCCCCCTTCCAAGATGAGCACAACAGTTATCGTCCATTACCGGCTGTCGCCGGCAGATGCTCCGCGCAAGAGAATTTCAAGCGAATCATCAATCAGCCCGACGGCTGCGCCCGAGGAGACGCCAGAAGAGTGGGCGCACCGCATGTCTGGGAAGCTTTTCGGTTTGATGAAGGACGAATTCGCGGCCTTTGGAGGGGGGGAGGCATTTTTGCGCTGGGTCCGCTCAGAGGATGAGAACCCGACGGCATGAGGCGGATATGCTGGGACACCATGTTGCTGGTCTATCTTCTGGAAGGCAATGCGCTTTTTCGTCCGCGCGCGGATGCGCTTCTGGCTCGGTCCAGAACACGTGGGGACTCGCTGTTCACGACCCTGCTGGCGGTGGGAGAGGTGATGGCGGGCGCGGAACGGTTCAACCAACCCCTCAAAGCTACCGCTGTTCGAAAGACGCTGGATGAGATTGGTTTTCGGTTTCTGGCTTTCGATGCAGGAGCGGTTCGGACCTTCAGCGTTCTCCGAGGACGGGAAAAGCTGGGAGTTGCGGACTCGATTCATCTGGCGTGCGCGGCATCGGCTGGAGTCGATCTATTTTTGACCGGGGACAAGCAGTTAACGAAGTTGGATGTGCCGGGAATCCATTTTATTGCCGATTTCAATAATTCACTCATGTAATTGCAATTAGGGCACTAACCGAATCTCAGCCGGCCGCGATGTTGATGGGTTCGGGGTCGTTTTCGACTTCGCCGCAGTTGTCAGAGAGTCCGCCGTAGCGTCGTTCGCGGCGCTGGAAGTCGGCGATGGCCTCGAGGAGATGGATGCCGCGGAAGTCGGGCCAGAGGCGCTCGGTGACGAAGATTTCGGTGTAGGCGATCTGCCAGAGGAGGTAGTTGGAGATGCGCATCTCGCCGGAGGTGCGGATGAGCAGATCGGGGTCGGGCATATGGGCGGTGTAGAGGTGCCGGTGGATGTCGGCCTCGGTGATGCGGTCGGGGGCGACCTGGCCGGACTTTATCTCGGCGGCGAGCCCCCGGACGGCGTCGACCATCTCGGAGCGGCCGCCGTAGTTGAGGGCGAGGGTGAGGGTGGTGCCGGTGTTGCGGGCGGTGGTCTCCTCGGCCCAGCGCATCTTGTCCTGGACTTCGGGGGGCAGCTCGTGGGTGCGGCCGATGTAGCGGATGCGGACGTTATTGGCCATCATGCGCTCGATGTTGCTCTCGAGGTAGCTCTTGAGAAGGCGCATGAGGAAGTTGACCTCGGCGCGGGGGCGGCGGAGGTTGTTTTCCAGGGAAAAGGCGTAGAGAGTGAGCCAGGGCAGGCCGATGCGGGAGGCGGTTTCCGTGACCAACTGCACGCTTTTGGCGCCCTGCTGATGGCCGAGGAAGCGCTTGAGAGAGCGGTGGCCTGCCCAGCGGCCATTGCCGTCCATGATGATGGCCACATGCTGCGGCATGCTTTCCGGCTTGAGCGACGCATAGACAGCGCGCTCTTCGGCGGTCAGCTCATCGATGCGCGGCGTGCCGGATGAATACAAGGAATTCGCCTCTGCTTTGCTCTAGCACTTCCGGTACGCGGACCGGAGACTCACGGCGGCGCAACCCCGCCGTCAAGGTCCGGCACCGCATTGCATCCCAGCAGGAGCCGGAGATCCCTGCCGCAATCGGCTATTTTCCGTGCCCAATCCGAGGCTCGCATCGGGAGCCGGAGTACTGCACCATCGACCGTAGCACAAGCGCTCGGGCCTCGCAATTGCGCCGCGCACACGAGTGCGGACGAGCGGCGCGGCGAGCGGGCAAGAGGCGCGTTCAGGCCGTGCGGCGATGGCCCTGGGCCATGTCCCGAGCGGCTGTGGAGAGCAGCGAGCGGTGGAGCGAATCCAGTTGAGGCAGCAGGGCGGCGATCTCGGCCACCAGCGGGTCGGAGAGGAGCTCGGCGACCTGGTCGTCGCGGCGGGTGCGGGCATCCTTGACCAACTGGCGGACATCGACGCCGAGGGCGGCGGCGAGGCGCTCCAGGGAGCCAAGGGTGGGAATGGCCTTGCCGTTCTCGATCTTGGAGATGTAGGTACGGGGCACCTGCATCCGGCCGGCTAACTGGCGCTGGCTCAGGTGGCGTGCCCGGCGAATCTCCTTCACCTGGCCGGCAACCTGAAGGCCCGCTTCCGCTGAGGGTTCAGCGGCGTGATAATCGACCACCACGGGACCGGGGAGCACAGGCTCCTCGATGTCGAGGGGGCGGTGGCATTTTCTGCAAAGGGAGTTGGCGGTCCGGAACTGGACCAGTTTGCATTCCGCAAAAGTGCAGCGCACAACCTCGCGTGTTTCCACGCTATGAGCGATGGTAGCCATGGGGTCTGTGCGGAGCGCCAGAGCAGGATCTCCGGGGTGCCTTTTTGCACCACGATATGAGCTACTTTGGCGGGAATGAACCATAATTGTCAAGTAAGAACTTAGGGTCCTACCTAAGATTCTCCTATGATAGCCTGAAAAACCTGAAGAAACACGAACCAAATTGCACAACACGGAGGAAGAATTGATGAGTGAATCGGAGCGGGGCGGACCCTATGGGCGGGCGGAGGCGTGGAAGCTGCTGACGGAGTGGACGCAGGGAGAGAGCCTGCGCAAGCATGGGCTGGCCGTGGAGGTGTGCGTGACGGCCTGCGGCGAGGCGGAGGCGGACCGGCTGGGGCTGAGCGGGGAGGAGCGGGCGGCGCTGCTGCAACTCTATGCGACCACTGCTCTGCTGCACGACTTTGACTACGAGCGGCATCCGACGCTGGACGAGCACCCGTTCGTGGGCGTGAAAGAGCTGGAACGGCTGGGCTGGCCGCGGGAGCTGCGGACGGCGATTCTGGGCCACGCGCAGTATTCGGGGGTGCCGCGGGTGACGCACCTGGACAAGGCGCTGTTTGCCTGCGATGAGCTGGCAGGGTTTCTGACGGCGTGCGCGCTGGTAAAGCCGAGCAAGTCGATCGCGGACGTGGAAGTGGCCGGGGTGCGCAAGAAGATGAAGGACAAGGCGTTTGCGCGGGGAGTGAACCGGCAGGACGTGATTCAGGGCGCGGAGGAACTGGGCGTGGACCTGGATGCGCATATCGGGTTTTGTATCGAGGCGATGAGGAAGCGGGCGGGGGAACTGGGGCTTTAAGCGGTGGCCTGCCGGAGGCTAGCGGAGGAGGCGGTAGGCCACTCCAATGTGGAAGCCGGCGGGCTGGATGGTGTGCTCGGGCTGGTTGGCGACATGGGGTGAGCCGGGCCAGAGTTGGTACTCATATTCGCAGCGCAAGGCCCATCGCTGGCCTAATCGGTAGTCGGCGCCCGCGGCGGGCGCAAGGGCAAAGTAGGTTCCGCTGCCGATTTTGAACGGATAGTGGATGGCGCCGACTCCGACCAGCAACTGGCCGAAGGGCTGCAGCCTGGCGAATCTGCCGACGGTGTAGCGGAGCCCGCCCAGATATGTATCCTCAGTCTCGCCATAGAAGCCGTCAAAGCGAAGAAAGCGGGCGTTGGCCTCGGCACTGAGATGGGGCGTAAGGCCGTAGCCGGCAAAGCCGCCGACTCCCCAGAGCCGCTGGCTGCTGCCGTTGGGGAAGCCGGGGTTGAGATTGGAGTACTGCGCGCCGAGCCAGAGGGAATGGAGGGGCCTTGTTGCGGCGGGGACGGTCTGCGCCCCGACAGCGGCGGCGAACAAGGCAGCCAAGAGCACCGCACAAGCAATGGAGAATTTGCCGGCGAGGCGCTTTGGCTGGAGCATCGGAATCCCTGGAACAGGTACGTTTGAGGGTCTCAAAACAGCGACCGGGTGTTGAGAGTCACGGTGGTGGAGTGGGTGAGGGACTGGAGCGGGTTGGAGGCTGTTCCGCTGACGGTGATGAGGTGCGTGCCGACCGAGGTACCCCCGCCGAGCGGACCCGGCGCGCCGCATCCGGAGAGGGCGTTTGCGGCTCCCAGGAAAGCAAGGACGAGGGGCAGGGTGGGCCAGCAATCGCGGAGGCGGCGCAGATGGAGGGGGATGAGGAGCGCAAAAGCTGCGAGCAGGGAGATGAAGGAGCGGCCGGTTGGGCTGGAGGCGGACGCCAAGGGGGCCGGAGCGGAGGTCTGGAATACGAGTTTGGATGTCCACTGGCCGGCGCCAACGACGGGTGGAGTGAAGCTGCAGGTGGTGTTGGCGGGTAGCTGTTCGCAGCGGAGGGCGACGGTCTCCGTCATGCCCTGGCCGGGGGCGACGGTGATGGTGAAGGCGGCCGGCTCGCCGGCATAAATGGTCTGCGCGGAGGGAGAAGCGAAGAGGGCGAAGTCGAGGGGAGAGACGACGCCGGTGGCCCTGAGCTCGACGTAAAGGCCGGAGGGGTTGACTCCATAGGGCGGGTCGTTGGTGACGAGGAAGTCGAGGGTGTTGATGCCCTGGCGGAAGCCGGAGTTGAGAGTGAAGGGCGTGGTTGCGGTGTAGGTGGGGCTGGTGGGGCCAACCGGGGCTCCGTTGAGCTGGATGAGGCTCGAGTTGTCGGCGGCGAAGGCGCCATCAAGGGTGACGGTGGAGAGGTCGAAGGCGGTGAGGTCAAAGGTCTGGCGGTAGACGTAAAGGCCGGTGGCATCGGTGCGATTTTCATCGCCTGCGGCGTCAGGGCCGATCCATTGCGCGGCGGCTGTGTTGGGCATCCAGGGAGGGAAGGGATAGCCGCCGGTAAGGGTGATAAAGGGAACGGTTCCGCAGGCGCCGGGGGGGCAGGCGATGAGAGTGAAGTTGCCGTCGGCAGCGCCGGGAGCGGCCAGGCCAGGGCCTCCGGGAAGGTAGCCTGTGCCGAAGACAGGAATCGGCGTTCGGACAGATCCGGCGGCGGGGAGCGGAGGCGCAGAGGAGGACTGGGAGAGCGCCACGGCAGCGGAGAGAAGAACAAGCCAGGAAGCGAGATGGACCGGGTTCTTCAATGGGATCGCGCCCGCGTGAGAAGTGAGATCTTCCCGAGCCGTGGCGGAAGGCGGCGGTTGCATTTTCGCGGCGCACCGGACTGGCCCTGGAAGTTGCCCACACTGTATCAGCGGGGGCTGGGGTCAGGCGAGGGGATTGGCGGCGCGGAGCTCGGCGACGATCTCCGCGGCGGCTTCGCGGGCCTGGTCGGCGCGGTCGGGCGGGAAGCTGATGGCGCCGACGCGGGCGTGGCCGCCGCCGCCGTAGCGCTCGCAGACCGCGGCGAGGTTGACCATGGTGGCGGGATCGACTTTGGTCCAGGGGTTGGAGCCGACGGAGACCTTGGTGCGGAAGCTCGATTTGGAGAGGCCGATGGAGTAAGTGGCCTGGGGATGCAGGTAGTAGGGAATGAACTTGTTGTAGCCCTCGAGGGGCTGGTCGGTCACGTCGAAGAAGATGGTGCCGTCGCGTTCCTCTGACCGCTCGCCGATGAGCTTGAGGGCCTGCTGGTGGCGCTCGAGCAGGGGCGGCAGAAGGCTGGCCACAAAGGGCTGGGCGAGGACCTCGGCGAGGGGCAGCGAGGTGAGCAGGGGAATGAGGCGGGGAATGAAGGCGGGGTCCTGGGTGGACTCGATGATGAGGGTGAGCTTCATGGCCGGAGCGGCCATTTCGACAGCGGACTGGGGGCTCTCATAGAGCGCTCCATCGACGATGTCGGCCCAGTGAATGAGCTCGGCGACCGGTGCGGTGTCAAAGCCGAAGCGGGTGGACGCGATGTGGGCCAGGAAGCTGGTGCAGGAGGTGTAGTGGGGGTCAAAGAACTTGTGCTTGCCGCAGACGGGGTCCTGCTGGCAGTCGAGAAAGCTCTGCTGGTCCTGGGGGGTGAGAAAGGCGGAGAGGTGGTGGTCAAACCACCAGGTGATGCGCGGGGAGGCAGAGTATTTGAAGTCGACGATGGCGTTTTCGTCGCCGGTGAATTCAGACTCGTCAAAGAGCGCGCCGGCCCGATGGACGAGGCCATGAAACTCATAACTTGCGCCGGGGTCGATGCACTCGCGATGGAAGCGCGTGAACAGGGAGGCTGAGCAAGCTCCGTCAAAGCATTTGTCGTGATAGAAGACGCGAACCCGCAAAGCGTGCACACTCCCGTGTCAAAAATACAATTTGCCAGAACTGTTAAGCATCAAGGGCTTGGCTGATTGTGTCAAGGCGGGCGGCAGGGAGTGAGCCGGGATTCCCAGGTCTCGGGGGCAAGACCTGGGGTGCCGAAGGGGTACTGGTCGGGCGGCTATTCGGCGGTTGTGGGGTCGATGACGGAGCGGACCTGAGCGATGCTGTTGGCGGGGAAGCCGCCCTGCTGGGCGTGCCGGCGGACGGTCTCTTCATCGGGGGCGATGTAGACGCAGTAGATCTTGTTGTCAGTGACGTAGCTCTGCAGCCACTGAATCTGAGGGCCCAGCGATTGGAGCACCCCGCAGGATGTCTGCGAGATGGCCTGCAACTGCTGGGGAGAGAGCTTGCCCGCTTCGGGGATCTCCCTCTCGATAACGTACTTGGGCATGTTTGTGACCTCCACCCCGGAATCCAGGGTGAGGATATGCTATCGCATAGCGCACCGCTCGAAGAAGGGTTGCGGGCGGTTGGCAGGGCAATCCGTGGAACGTTGACTTGATGGTAAATCTGCCGTCTTGCGCCGTCCCTCCGGGAATCCAGATGAATTCCGGCTTCGCCAACCCCACGTTGAAGAACGGGGCAAACCTGCGCCGATCACGCGGGGTGGCGAGTTTGTGAGCGCTTGAAGCATCACTTTCAGAGTGCCTGACACGCGGGCGATGGACGGTTGCCTGCCTGGCACAAAACCAGAAACAGCAATCCACAATCCATCTTTCAGAATGCGGCGATCATCCCGCTTGCGGCGCTGCCGGAGAATACTTGCTACTTTCTCTGCTCCAGGGTGACCGGGACCTTGAGGGGTTTGCCGTCGCGGAGGACGGTGACCTCAACCACGTCGCCTACCTTGGCGCGACGCAGGGCGTCGGTGAAGTCGTAGAGGTTTTTGATGGGCTGCTCGCCAAACTGGATCATGGTGTCGCCGGGTTTGAGGCCGGCCTTGGCGGCAGGGGAGGCTGGGCGGACATCGGAGAAGCGGACGCCCGTCTCGACCTGTCCGAAGTCGGGAATGGAGCCGAAGTAGGGCCCGTAGCCAGAGCCTCCTCCGGACCTGGACCCGGTGGCCTGCTTCTCGACCACGGTGATGAAGGCCGGCTTCTCCGCCAGCTCATCGATGTTCAGAGCGGTGGAGCCCACCAGGTCGACCACGTGCGCGGCGGCCCTGGAGTCGATCTTCTCCCACGTGTCGGAGGGCTTGTGATAGTCGGAGTGGAGGCCGGAAAAGAAGAACAGGACGGGGATCTGCTTGACGACGAAGGAGGTGTGATCGCTGGAGGAGTAGCCGCTTTCGGAGTACTCGGCCTTGAGGCCGGAGTGAGCCACACCCTGCTCGAGGATGGAGCGGAAGCCCGCCGCGGTGCCCACGCCGCCGATGTAGAGCGTGTCCTTCTGGATGCGGCCGATCATGTCCATGTTGAGCATGGCGATGGCCTTGTCGAGCGGCAGCGTGGGCTGGCGCACCCACGCCGCTGAACCGAGGAGGCCGAGCTCCTCGCCGGCAAAGGAGGCAAAGAGGATGCCGCGCGGCAACTGGCCTTTGAGCGGAGCGAGCACGCGGGCCAGCTCCAGCAGGCCGGCGGTCCCGGAGGCGTTGTCGTCCGCGCCGGGGTGGAACTGGCCAATGAGCGAGGGGGCCAGGGAGCCGTATTCTCCGCGGCCAAGGTGGTCGTAGTGCGCGCCCAGGATGACGTATTCATCCGACTTGCCGGGCAGGTAGGCGAGAACGTTGCTGACTTCGGCGTGCTGCTTTTTGACGCCGGTGTCGAGCGAAACCCGAAGGGCTGCGGGAAAGGCGAAAGAAGCGGCGTTGCCGGTGTTGTCGATTCCGTCCTGCAGGTCGAGGAGTTTTTTTCCGGCCGCTTCAAACCACGCGGCAGCGGCATCGTTCTTCACTTCAACGATGGGGATGCCGACATCTTCCTGGCCGCCATCGCCGCCAAAGCGAGGCAACAGATCCTCTTCGCCCTTGCCGAGCTTTCCGTTGAGTACGATCACGGCGGCGGCTCCGTGATTGCGGGCGAGGATGGCCTTGGTAATCAGTTCGCCGTGGTGTGAGCCATCGGCCGTGGCGGGACCCATTTTGGCGAAGGCAGGCTCCTTGCGGAGAACGACGACGATCTTTCCTTTCACGTCGAGGCCTGCGTACTCATCGAACTTCCACTCCGGAGCGGTGATGCCGTAGCCGGCAAAGACCAGGCCCGCGGCCCTGGCGGAGCCGGCCGAGGAGAAGGCGAAGGGGATGTAGTCCTGCTGGACCTTGAGCGTCTGCGGGGAGCCCGCGCCGGTGATGGAGAAGCTGTTGGCCGGGGTGAGCTCGGCGCCGATGATGACGTCAAAGGGCTGCAGGAAGCCTTTGGTCCCTTTGGGCTCAAGGCCCAGGGTCTTGTAGCGGGCGGCGAGCACCTCACGCGCGCGTTCAAGCCCCTTTGACCCATCGCCGCGGCCCTCCATGTCAGGAGCGGAGAGCGTCTGGATGTCGCGAATGTAGCGGTCGGCATCCGCGGGCGCCACGGTCTGCGCGGAAAGCTGGGGAAAGGATGCAGCGGCGAGCAGGGCAGCGGCAAGGAAGGAAGAGAAGGCGCGCGCGAAGGCCCGCGAGGAGTTCAATGGCCGGGCCTGATCTGCACTGCTGGGAGTAGCGAGGTTCATCTGGATTGCGTCCTTTCGGCTGGAAGAAACGAAACGGCCCACGTGAACATACGTGGGCCGGAGGGAACAGAAGCGGGAGATCAGAGGAGATTAGCCCAGGCTTCGCGTCCACGCGGCGCATGGACAGGACCGGCTGCAAAGGCGGCGGGGCTGGCCAGAAGCGGGCGATGGGGCGATGCTCAGGATCATGCGGCTATTAAAGCACGCAAGGACTGGCCCGCACAACGGGTTGGAAATCAAGGGTTGCGAGTTTTGGCGAAGACGGGGATGCCGCTGGATGCGAAGGGCGGTTCACTGGAACAGTTCAGTTTCGGGGGCTGGTCAAAGCCGCTCGTAGAGGCGTCCCTGGCGGAGGTCGGGTGCGATAGAGGCCGTCTTGATGGCCTGGGTCACCTGCTGGTGCCAGGCCTTGTCGCGCCACATGCCGGCGAACTGGGGACCGCAGAAGTTGCTGCTGGCGACGGCCAGCCAGCGGCCGGAGGCGGCGGCGCGGCCAGCGCCCAGAACGCACAGCTCCTTGACCCAGTCCCAGTGGAGGAGCGGCCAGTCCTTGTAGTCCACGATGGCCCAGCACTCGGTGGTGACGAGCGGCATTTTGATCTGTGCGGAGACGGCGGCGAGGCGGTCGATCTTCTTTGCAAGCAGGTCCTGCCAGTAGGCAGGGCGGGCGCGGTACGTCGGCTCGGCCTTGAGGCTGAGGTTGGTGTAGCCCTTGGGGTCGAAGCGCTCGTAAGCGTAGTTGACGATCTTGTAGAACTCGCCGTCGTTTTCCTGAGCCATCCAGACGTGGGGGTCGAGGAGGTCGAAGTCGGAGAGGTCGTGCTCGCCGTAGTTTTCAACGCGGTCGGAGCTGCAGGAAAAGAGCAGCGGCAGGCGGGGAAAGCGGGCGCGCACAAGGGCCAGGGCGGTGTGCATGAAGGCGAGCGAGGCGGGGTGGTCCCACTCGCCGAAGTTCAAGTGTGGCTTCATGAAGGGTGCCCAGGCGTCGCCGGGCCACTCGTTGCAGAGGTCGGCATAGAGGATGGCGTCGAGCAGTCCGGCGCCTTCGATCAGGTCGAGGGTCTTGATCCATTGCGCGGCCAGGACGTCAGGACCGGTGATGGTCATGCGGGTGTTGTCCTCATCCTGGCGGTACCAGGTGGAGAGGCCGACCAGGATGCCCCGGCTCTTGCACTTGGCGATGAACTCGAAGAGCGCGGGGAGGATCATGACGCGGTTGACGTCGGGCGAGCCCCATACCTGGGTATTCCACTCCGGCAGCAGGGTCCAGGTCTTGTGGGGGTCGGTGGCCACCAGATGCGGGAAGGGGTCGATGCGCACGGCGTTGTAGCCGCGCTCGGCCAACTCGTCGAGCGCCTTGTCCCAGTCCTCGTAGCCTGCGCCGTCCCAGCGGCGCTCAATCCAGGAGAACTCCCACATGGAGATGGCACGCGGGGCTTTGGGGCCGCTTTGCGCGGCGCGCCGGTGGCTGGAACTGGGCTTATCGGCAGCCAGAAGGGATGGAGAAAGGGGAGCCAGGGTTGCACAGGCGAGGCCGGCCAGAAAGCTCTTGCGATTCATGCTTGTTCTCCCGAAGATCCCGGAGTCCAAGTCCAGCGCGCGGGGGCTAGGCTGCGCGGCGCTAGAAGCTGGTCTTGCGCTCGGGGAACCAGGTCAACTGGACGGTGGTGGAGGTGACGGACTGCTGGCCGGGCAGGTAGATGGGTGCCTTCCAGCGCTCGATGGCGACGTTGGCGTTGATTTCAAAGTCGCGGCCCAGGCGCTTGACGACCTGGAAGTTGATGTCGTTGAGGGTGGTTCCGCCGGGGATAAAGTCCTTGGCGACCTTCTGGTTGCGCAGGCCGACCTGGATCATCTCGTTGCCGCTGAGGTGGAGGGTAAGCCATCCCTGGCCGCCCTTGCCCTCGCGTCCAATCCAGTCACCGAACATCTGACCCTTGTTGGTGTAGCCCTGGCGCTGGATTGACTCGTAGTACATGAAATGGCCGCCGTTGCTGGTCTTGACGGGCGGGTCTGTGGAGATGCCCTCCACGCGCAAGTCGAGCTTGGCGATGCCGGGGAAGTGGGAGAGATAGATGCCGGGACGCCACGAGGCGCGTCGGGGAGCATCGGCCGGGGAGACGTCGTCGTGGACCTCCGAGTCCGAGTAGAGGGTGAGCCAGTTGCGCACAAAGGGCAGGCGGTAGGAGAAGTCGAAGGCTCCGAAGCGTGCCCCGGGGTCGTTGCGGCTCTCTTTTACGCCCGCGGCGGGCGAGGAGAGGCTGAGGAAGCTCTTGAGAAAGGAGTGTAGGGTGATGGGTCCGTGGCCCTTGCCGCCCCAGATGACGGTGCGCTCGAAGCCGAACTCGAGGTTTTCCGTAGGCCGGAAGCTGATCTTCTCCAGATGCGTCCAGGGCTGGCCCGGATTGGTGACCTGCACGCCCTTGATGGTGGAGGGCATGAGAGTGTGCCCCTGCAGCGGGCCAATGAGGAAGTCGTAGCGGAAGGGGCCGGTCAGCCGGGAAAGGAGCGGAACATGGAGCGGCTCCACACGATTGATGCGGAAGGAGTAGATGTTGTCGGCGTTGTTGGAGTAGGCCATGCCGCCGCCTAGGCCGGGTCCGAACCAGTTGTCCTGTTTGCCGAAGGATATTTCGTGACTGAGGAGGTGGAAGGAGACGTAGGCTTCGAGGATTCGTGGGGTGGTGGCCGTGCCAATGGGGCCCATGGGGATGGTTGCCTGGCCATAAGGCTTGCCGGTGAGGGGGTTGAGGAAGATGGTTGCGTCAATGGCGGAGAGCCTCTGGGCCAGGGTTTGTGAGTAACCGGTGGCCGAGGGGGCGGCCTGAAACTCGCCGCGGGCATAGAGGAGAAAGCGCCCCGCGGAGGCATAGCCGCTGGCGCCGGAGTAGCTGTTGAAGCCGCTCTCGAACGGGCGCCCGTAGTCATTCACGATGGTGGAGCCGAGGTGGTAGCTGTCGCGCAGGGGCGTGCCGGTGATGGCGCGGGCCACGGAGTAGACGGTATCGATGCGGGCGTTGCCCTGACGGGCCATGCAGGGGCCATTGATGTCGTTCCGGACCTCGTGCATGAGGGCCTCATAGATGTCCTGCGCCTCGTCGGTGGCAGGGCCGACATCGGCGTCTTCGATGCGGGCGCCGGCCTCGTCGATCATGCGGCTGACGCTGGCGCGGGTCCAGGGCCGGAGGCCGAGGAATACATCGTCGACAAAGCCCAGGGAGTAAAGCCGCAGGACCGCGGGGTAGACCCAACTGTCGACCGGAATGTAGGGGGAGCCGAGAGCGGCGGGCAGGCAGTCGGGCGCCGCGCCCTGGCCCCACTTGACCGGGCCCTGCGCAGCTTCGGGCTTCTGGGCCCGCAGCGAACCCGCGGCAACCAGGAGCAAGCCGGCAAGCATCGCTGCGCAAAGGGGAAGAGTGGCCAGTAACCCGCGATTCCTCACGTTCATACCCCTCACTTTATCACTCGGCCTGCTGGCTCCGGGGCGGGAATGAGTTCGCCGGCGCCGGGCCGGGCGCGGTTCCTGTTTCAGTTTGGACTCGTTCCGCGGGGGGATTGGCTTGTTGATGCTCGATGCGACTGCCTGGAATTCGCTGTCCTGGGGCAAGTCAGCGCGTTGCGGCGGAAGGATGGGCGGCGTCGAGATCAGCGATGAATGATTCCGAAGCGTCCCTGGCGGCGTCCGGCTGGAAGAGGCCCTTGCGCGTGAGGTAGCGTTCCATGGTGCGGAGGGGGGCGTCTTGCTCTCCCAAACTGGAGGCGCACTCGATGATGGTGGCTCCATAGCCCTTGCGGGCCTGGGTGATGGCCTCGGTGGTCACGCGGTAGACGGCGACCACGTCGTTGCCGTCCACGACGATGCGGGGCAGACGCAGGGTGTGCGCTTCACGAACGATCTCTTCGTTGCGCGCCTGCCTGTTGCGACTGGGCAGGGGGTCGGCGGCGGGGCCGGCCAGGCAGACAAAGAGGATGGGAAGGCGGTGCGCGGCGGCAACCTGAAGGGTGGGCCGCCAGGCGGCGGGCGGGTCAAACGCGGAACCCAGACCGAGGAAGACGACGGCGATGGCGCCGTTGCCTTCGGCGATGGAGGCGAGAGCGGCGTGCAGCGCGCTCTTGAGCGCAGCCGCACTGGCTGCGTCCCGGTCTCCGGGCTCGGGGCGGGCGAGAAGGCCGTGCAGGATCGCCGGGAGTGAGGCCCCCTGAAGGAACTGTACGGCGGGATCGTGCGGCAGGGCGAAGATGGTGTCCGATGGGCGCAGGTTGGCGGTGACGCCGACGAGTGCGGCCTCGCGTCCGGGCGCGGCGGCTTCATTGAGCGCAAGGTCAGCTTCGCGCGCGAGGGTGGCGCAGCGCTCCAGAAGGAGGCGGCAGCGCAGCATGGAGGCATGGAGCGCAAGCAGTTTTTCGTTGGAGATGAGGGAGAAGCCGCCGGCGGGTGGGGCTGGGCTCGGGGCTGGCGGGGTGCTGGTCATGGCGTCAGGTGCCTCGGCGTCTGGAGTCTTTGGTTGCGGCGGCAGTTTTCGTTGCCGGGCTAGCTGGAGTAGTCGGCGTTGATGTGGATGTATTCGTGGGTGAGGTCGGTGGTCCAGAAGATGCAGGAACCGGGGCCCTGGTGGAGCTGGATGGCGATGGAGAACTCGGGCTTTGCGATGTAGTCGTGGGCTGCGGCTTCATCAAAGCCGGCGGCGCGGCCACCGTCGCGGCAGATGGGCAGCTCGCCGAACTGGATGTCGATGCGGTCGGGGTCGATCTGGGCGCCGGAGTAGCCGATGGCCGCCACGAGGCGGCCCCAGTTGGGGTCGCCGCCGGCCCAGGCGGTCTTGACCAGGGGCGAGTGGGCAATGGCCTTGGCGACCTTGAGGGCGTCGGCGTCGCTGGCCGCGCCATCGATGCGCAGTTCCACAACGTGGGTGATGCCTTCGCCGTCGGCGACCACCTGGCGGGCGAGCGAGGTGCAGACCTGGGTGAGGGCGGCGGCAAATTCTGGGTTGTCCGCGCCGATGGAAGCGCCGCTGGCTCCGGAGGCGAGCAGCAGAACCGTGTCGTTGGTGGATGTGTCGCCGTCGACCGAGATGCGGTTGAAGCTGACCTCGACGGCGCGGGTCAGATAGGCATTGAGCGCAGCGGGCTCGATGGCCGCGTCGGTCAGGACGTAGACGAGCATGGTGGCGTGGGGCACGAGCTGAGGATGGATCATGCCGGAGCCCTTGCCCGCGGCGGCGATGCGGACCTCCTTGGCGGTCCCGTCCGATTGGGCGACCTGCAGGCGGGCGAAGGCGGTCTTTTCCACCGTGTCCGTGGTGAGAATGGCCTGGGCCACCTGCTCGAAGTGGTCCAGTTCGCGGCCCAGCGCGGCAGAGGCGGCAGGCAGGGCGGCGATCAGCTTGCCAGCGGGAAGCGGGACGCCGATGATGCCGGTGGAGGAGGGGAAGACCTCTTCCGGCAGGCAGCCGAAGGCCTCCGCGGCCGCGGCGCAGGTGGCGCGGGCGGCTTCGAGTCCGGCCTGCCCGGCGGCGCAGTTGGCGTTGCCGGCGTTGATGGCGGCAACGCGCACCTTGCCCCCGGTGGCGGTGAGATGCTGCTTGTCCACGATGAGCGGCGCGGCGGTGACGCGATTGGCGGTGAAGACGGCGGCGGCGCTGGCCGGTGTGTCGGCCACGATGAGTGCAAAGTCGGTGCGGCCGCTCTTCTTGAGCCCCGCCTTGACGGCGGAGAAGCGGAAGCCGAGGGGGATGAGATACCCGGAGTTTTCAGAGGTGTTTGTCATGGGTTTCAACCCATTTAATCTAGCAGGTATGCGAGAGAGCGGGCGGGGCAAGGCGGCGGAAGCGAACGAGGCGGAGGTTCTGGCGGCGGAGGAGTTTCTGGAGCTGCGCGCGGTCAATGTGGCGCGCGGCGAGCGGGTGGTGCTGCACGACGTGAACCTGAAGATTCGCGCCGGGGAGCATGTGGCGATTCTGGGGCCGAACGGCTGCGGGAAGTCGACACTGATTCTGGCCATGACCTGCCAGATTTATCCCATCGTCAAGCCGGAGATGCGGGTAAGGATCTTTGGGCGGGAGCGGTGGGACCTGACGCAGCTCAGGCGGCATTTTGGGGTGGTGGCCTCGGGGCTGCTGGGCGGGGAGCTGCCGGGCGAGCGGACGGCGGTGACGACGGGGCTGGATGCGGTGATTGCGGGTTTCTTTTCCGCCTCCACGCTGTGGCCCAACCTGCATGTGACGGGCGAGATGCGGGAGTGTGCGGCCGAGGCGCTGCGGCGGATGGAAGCCAGCCACCTGGCCCGGCAACTGGTGGGCGAGATGTCGGCCGGGGAGAAGCGCCGGATTCTGATTGCGCGGGCGCTGGTGCACAGGCCGCGGCAACTGCTGCTGGACGAGCCCTCGAACGCGCTGGACCTGGCGGCGCAGCGCGAGCTGCGGGAGACCCTGCGCGGGCTGGCGCGGGAGGGCACGGGGCTGGTGCTGGTGACCCATCACCTGGGCGATATTCTGCCGGAGATCGAGCGGGTGATTCTGATGCGCGGGGGGCGCATTGTGGCCGACGGGGCGCGCGAGGCGCTGCTGACCGAAGAGCGGCTGAGCGAGTTGTTTGGCGCGCCGGTGCGGATAGGGCGCGACGAGGAGTGGCTGCATAGCTGGTAGGGGATGCGGGGCGGGGCGAAGAAGGCGTCTGCTTGCCAACGGGCGGGCATTGGCGGCACAATCGGCAATAGACGATCAGGGTCAGCAATGGAAACGATTCTCAATCTAGCCTGGGTGCTGCTGGCAGTCGCGATTGTGCGGCTGTGGCAGAGTCACGCCCCGCGCGAGGGCGCGAGCCGGATGCGCCAGGTGGCTGCGCTGGCGATGCTGATTGTGATTCTTTTCCCGGTCATCTCCGTGACCGACGACCTGCAGGCGGCGCAAAACCTGGCGGAAGACGATGTGTACCTGCGCCGGGATTTTACGGGCGGAGGATGCCACAGTGTGGCGCCGCTGCTGGCCGTGGTGGCGGAGCGCGTGTGGGCGGAGCCTTCGTTTGTTTATTTGCGGCTCCATGCGCCGGAGCAGTTGACCGCGCCCACGGTAGAGAACCCGGCATTTTCCGCAATCCAGAACCGCCCTCCGCCGACCGCCTGATCTCTCGCTTCCCCTCCAAATCAAAAATCTGAAGAATTCCATTCCAACTGGGTTCGTGGCTCATGCCGCGGCGCGAAGGTTGTGTATGAAACGCATGGTTGTTTGCATGGTTGCCCTGGCGGCGGCTCATGTTGCGGCGCAGTCAAGCCTCAACTGGGAGCAGGTGAAGGCAAAGTTTGAAGCCGCCAATCCCGCGCTGAAGGCCGACGCCCTGAGCGTGGACGAGATGAAGGCGGCGGAGGTGACGGCCTATCTGCGCCCCAACCCCGGCATAGGGCTATCAAGTGACGGGTTCCAGATTGCGCCGCACAATACCCCTGGCCTGGGGACCCACTGGCAGCCGCTGACCGGGACCCAACTGGTGCCCAGCATCAACTACCTGCACGAGCGCGAGCGCAAGCGGGAACTGCGGCTGCAAAGCGCGAAGGAAGGCACGGCGATTGCCGGGTCGCAGCACGAGGACCTGGAGCGCAACCTGCTGTTCGACCTGCGCTCGCAGTTTGTCCAGATACTGCAGGCCAGGGCGGTGCTGGAGCTGGCGAAGGCCGATCTCGCCTACTACGACAAAATCATCGAGATCAGCCGGAGCCGGTTCAAGGCGGGAGACATTGCGCAGATCGATCTGGACCGCATTGAGCTGTTGCGGGTGCAGTACGAGGTGGAGATTCAATCGGCACTGGTAGGCCTGCGCACGGCAAAGATCGAACTGCAGCAACTGCTCAACGACCGCACACCGGTGGAGCAATTTGACGTGGAGGGGGCGTTTGACTTCGACGACGACCTCAAGCCGCTGGAGAAGTTTCGCGAAGTTGCGCTGGACGCGCGGCCCGACCTGCGGGCGGCTCTGGAGGCGGTGCGGCAGGCGGAGACCAACCACAAGCTGGCCATCGCCAATGGATCCGCGGATCCGACGTTCAGCACCTGGTACTCGTACAACCCGGCATTCAACAATCCATACGGCCGCTACACCATTGGCGCCAGCGTCAATGTGCCGCTGCGCATCTTTGACCGCAACCAGGGCGAGAAGCAGCGCACGCAGATCGACATCAGCCGCAACCAGCAGTTGACGGAGGCGGCGCGGGCGCAGGTGTTCAGCGATGTGGACTCGGCCTACGCGCAGGTGGAGAGCAGCCTGGCGCTGCTCAGGCCCTACAAGGCGCAGTACCGGGAGCAGTCCACGCGGGTTCGCGACACGGTGACCTACTCCTACCAGCACGGCGGCTCGTCCCTGGTGGACTTTTTGAACGCGCAGAGCGACTACCGCGCGGTGCAACTGGCCTATCTGCAACTGATCGGGTCCTATCTGACCGCTGCCGGGCAACTGAACCTGGCAGTGGGGCGCGAGGTGATTCCATGATGCGGAGTTTGACATTGAACGAACTGTCGAAGCTGTGCGGCGGTCTTGTGTTGTTTGCGTCTCTCGGCCTGTCTCTGTGTGGTTGCAAGGCCAAGGACGAAGGCAGCGGGGCGCCGCCCGCGGCGCAGGTGATCCGGGTTGCGGACATGAATCTGATTACGATCGACGCCAGCGACGAGGCCAAGTTTCCTCTGGTGGCGGCGGGGAGCGTGGAGAGCGCGACGGAGCTGACGGCGACCGGCTCCGTGTTTCCCGACATCTCGCGGGAGGTGCCGGTGATCTCGCTGGCCAACGGGCGCGTGGTGGACATCAAGGCGCGCCTGGACGACTCGGTGAAGAAGGGGCAACTGCTGTTGAAGGTGCAGAGCCCGGATATCACCAACGCTTTCAACGCCTATCTGAAGGCCGCCAACGACGCGCAACTGGCGCACAAGGCGCTCTTGCGCGTCGACGACCTGCTGAAGCATGGAGCAGTTTCGCAGGCGCAGTTTGAGCAGGCGGAAGACACGGACAAGGACGCCGCGGCCGACCTCGCCGCGGCGGAAGAGCAACTGGAGACGCTGGGCGTGGACAAGAGCCATCCCAGCAGCGTGGTGAATGTGTACGCGCCCATCTCCGGGGTGATTGTGGCGCAGAACGTGACCAACGCGGCGGCGGCTGGCGTGGGCCTGTCGGGCTCGGCGAC
This sequence comes from uncultured Acidobacteriaceae bacterium, assembly GCA_903849645.1. Taxonomy (GTDB): domain Bacteria; phylum Acidobacteriota; class Terriglobia; order Terriglobales; family Acidobacteriaceae; genus Telmatobacter. The sequence continues at coordinate 79,672 of CAINJJ010000001.1, forward strand.
CGCATTCACCCTTGCCGATCTCTCCGAGGTGTGGATTGTCTGCGATGTGGCCGAGAACGACATCTCCCGGCTGCAACTGGGCCAGGGCGCGCGCATCAAGTTGAATGCGTTTCCCGACCGGCCTTTGACGGGCCGCATCAGCGACATTGGACCGATTCTTGATCCGACGCTGCGCACGGCCAAGGTGCGCATCGAGGTGGCAAACCCTGGATTCCTGAAGCTGGGCATGTTTGCCACGGCCACATTCACGAGCAAGGCCAAAGAGATTCATGCGCTGGTTCCCGCCGAGGCGGTGCTGCATCTGCATGACCGCGACTGGGTGTTTGTGCCTGCGGGCGGGCATCAGTTCAGGCGCACGGAGGTGCATGCGGGACGGATGGTCGAGGGCAACCGGCAGGAGATTCTCTCCGGCATCGCGCCTGGGCAGCAAATTGCCGGCAATGCGTTGTTGCTGGAGACTGCGGGGAACCAGTAGATGATTCGCGCCCTCGTCGATTTTGCGCTGAAGAACCGCTGGATGGTGCTGGGCGGGCTGATTGTCCTCACTGCGTGGGGCGTGGTGTCGTTTCGCAACCTGCCCATCGAGGCGTATCCAGATGTAGCCAACAACTATGTGCAGATCATCACGCAGTGGCCGGGGCGTTCGGCGGAGGAGATCGAGCGGCAGGTCACCGTGCCGGTGGAGATTCAGATGGCGGGCATTCCCCACCTTACGCATCTGCGCTCAACGACGCTGGCGGGCTTGTCGAGCCTGATGCTGGTCTTTGACGACGACTCGAAGGGCGACGTCAATCGCGAGCACGTGCTGGAGCGGCTGGGGCAGGTGAGCCTGCCCGCGAATCTGGTGCCGCAGATGGGAACGGACTGGAGCCCGGTGGGGCAGATCTACTGGTACACGCTGGAGAGCACCAACCCCGCCTACGACGTGATGGAGAAGAAGTCGCTCGAAGACTGGAGCCTGGAGAAGTCGTTCAAGGGCGTGCAGGGCGTGGTGGATGTTTCGAGCTTTGGCGGGGCGACGAAGGAGTATCAGATCCAGCTTGATCCGGAGAAGCTGGTGGCCTATGGGCTGAGCATCGCGCAGGTGGAGCAGCAGATCGCCGCCAACAACACCAATGGCGGAGGAAGCTTCATCGAGCAGGGCGCGCAGCAGATCAACGTGCAGTCCGCGGGCTTGTACACAAGCGTTCAGGACATTGAGAACACGGTGGTGAAGACTTCGAGCGGCGCGGCGATCAAGATCAAGGACATTGCCACGGTGGCGCAGGGGCCGAAGATTCGCCTGGGGCAGATCGGCAAGGCGGTGCATCGGGACGACGGCAAGATTGTGGACAATCCCGACACGGTGGAAGGGATCGTGCTGCTGCAAAAGGGCGCCGACTCCGACCCGGTGCTCGATGGGATTCACAAGGAGGTGGAAAAGCTCAATGGCGACAAGGACCATGCAGGCATTTTGCCCAAGGGCGTCAAGATCAAGCCATTCCTGGATCGCTCAGACCTGGTGCGGTACACGGTGGACACGGTTGAGCACAACCTGACAGAAGGCATGATCCTGGTGTCGGTGATTTTGATTCTCTTTCTGGGCAATGTGCGCGGGGCCATCATTGTGGCGCTCACCATTCCGTTTGCGCTGATGTTCGCGTCGATCTGCCTGGACCTGAGCCATATCCCCGCGAACCTTCTTTCGCTGGGGGCGCTGGACTTCGGGATGCTTGTGGATGGGTCGGTGGTGATGATTGAGAATATCGTCCGCCATCTCTCGCGCACGGATCATGCGCACTCGCCGGCCCGCAAGATTCTGATTGCGGCGCATGAGGTGCAGCGCCCGGTGTTCTTTGCCATCGCGATTATCATCACCGCTTACCTGCCCATCTTTACCCTGCAGGCCGTGGAAGGCCGCCTGTTCAAGCCCATGGCGTGGACGGTGGCATTTGCGCTGCTGGGGGCGCTGGGTTTCGCCATGCTGGTTGCGCCGGTGCTGGCGAGCATCCTGTTTAGCAAGGGCACGCGGGAGTGGGAGAACCCGCTGCTGCTCTGGCTCACGGAGCGCTACCGAACGGCTGTCCGATCGGCCATCGTGCACAGGCGGAGGACAGTTGGCGTGGCTGTTGTGCTCTTCGCCGTTGCCGTCTACCTGACCATCGGCGGACCCATCGGTTCGGAGTTTCTGCCGCACCTGGACGAGGGGTCCATCTGGGTGCGCGGCACGCTGCCTCCCAGCGAAGGGCCCGCGGCCAGCATCGACTTTGTCAACAGGGCGCGGGTGGTGATGGCCTCGTTTCCTGAAGTGACGCAGGTGGTGAGCCAGACCGGACGGCCCGATGATGGAACCGACACCACGGGCTTCTTCAACACCGAGTATTTTGTCGACCTGAAGCCGAAGAAGGCGTGGCGGGGGCTCTTTCACCAAGACAAGGAAGCCCTGATCGCCGCGATGAACAGGGAGTTGCAAAAGTTTCCCGGCGTCATCTGGAACTTCTCCCAACCCATCAGCGACAACATGGAAGAGGCGGTCAGCGGCGTCAAGGGCGAGCTTGCCGTCAAGCTCTATGGCGATGACCTGCACACGCTGGAGAAGAAGGCGGAGGAGATCGAGGCGCAGATGGCCTCCATTCGTGGCATCGAGGACCTGGGCATCTTTCGTGTCATCGGCCAGCCCAATCTCAATTTGACCGTTGACCGCGCGGCTGCTGCCCGTTGGGGCATCAACGTTGCCGATATCCAGGACGCCGTGCAGACCGCGGCCGGCGCCAATGCCTTGACCCAGGTGCAGCAGGGAGAGGCGCGCTATGACGTGACCCTGCGCTATCAACAGCGCTATCGCGACACGCGGGAGGCGATCGAGGATGTGCGCCTGCTGGCGCCGTCGGGCGAGCGGGTCTCGCTGGCGCAGTTGACGCGCGTCACAACGGACGACGGAGCCGAGGAGATCTATCGCGAGGGGGGGCAGCGGTATATCGCCATCAAGTACTCGGTGCGGGGGCGCGATCTTGGATCCACCGTGGGCGAGGCCATCGGAAAGGTGGAGAGATATGTTCAGCTTCCGGCCGGCTATCATGCCGAGTGGGCAGGCGAGTACGAGAGCCAGAAACGCGCCGACAAGCGCATGGCGATCGTGGTGCCGGTAACGGTGCTGGCCATCTTCATGATTCTCTATACGATGTTCCGCTCCTACAAATGGGCGCTGCTGATCCTGGTGAGTGTGATCATGGCCTCGGTGGGCGGCCCGCTGGCCCTGTTTCTGACGCACACCAACTTCTCGGTCTCGTCGGCTGTGGGATTCCTGGCGCTGTTTGGGGTCTCGGTGCAGACGGGGGTCATCATGATCGAGTTCATCAACCAGCTGCGGGCGCGGGGCAAGGACACGGACGTGTCCTATGAAGAGCACATCATTGACGCGGCGGTGGAGGGCGCGGTGCTTCGCCTGCGGCCCATCATGATGACCATGCTGGTGGCCACGCTGGGGCTGCTGCCGGCGGCGTTTTCCCACGCCATCGGGTCAGACTCGCAGCGGCCGTTTGCGATCGTGATTGTGGGCGGGCTGCTGGCGAACCTGATCATCGGCATCTTCCTCTTGCCTACGCTCTATGTATGGGTAGCTGGGAAGAACGATATTCTGCCGGCGGTGGAGATGTCGGAATACTAGCTGTGACCGCATGATTTCGGCGGGTTGGGCGTCTGCTTCTTGCGCGGGGAGATTGGTCTGGTTCAGGCGCCGGCAGGAGTGCGGAGCGAATCGATGGCGGCGGTGAGGTCGCGGGCCAGAGTCGCGCGCGCCTCTTCGGGGAGTTTTGCGCCCTGGGCCGTGAGGTAGAAGACATCGATGGCGGTCTCGCCTTCGGTGTCAATCAGAGCGACCTCGATGTTGCACTGATGGATGCTGAGGGTGAGCGCGATCTGGCGCAGCAGACCGGGCAGATCCTGCGAGACCACCTGAAGAATCGTGGAGTGGGAAGAAGACTCGGAGTCGAATTCGAGGCGTGTGGCCACCTCGACCTTGAGATTGCCGGGGTTGTTGAGGTGGCGGCGCGACTCGAGCATCTGCTCGACGGGTACCTTGAGGGAGACCACATCGTGGATGTAGCCGAGGAAGCGATCCTTCTCGCTGGGGTTCAGTTCCAGGGTGCGGAAGACATCGGAGAACTGGAAGCTGTCGACGACCACGCCGGCCTCGTTGGAGAAGGCTCCTGCCTTGACGATGTTCATGCCCCAGGCTGCCAGCGCGCCGGCCACATCGGCAAAGAGGCGCGAGCGGTCGCGGGCAATGACGGTGAGATCGAAGAGCTGGCGGTGGGGGCGGAGGTCGAGCTGGACGGGGTCCTGGTCGAGGTTGGCGGCGAGCTGGAAGTGGTTGCGAATCTGCTCAGGCAGCCGGGTTTGCAGGTAGCGCTGGGGGAGCCCCTCAAGGAACTGCTTGAGCGTGTCGTATTGCGCGGCCGGGACCATGGAGCGGATGCGATTGAGGAGCGTGGGGTCGATGGCCGCGTGGTAGCGCACCTCGTCGACGGAGCGGTCCATGAAGTTGGCCGTGGCCATGTAAAGCTGCCAGAGGTTCTCTGCCTTCCAGGGTGTGAGGGCCTCGGGGTTGACGGCCTTGATGTCGGCAAAGGTCATCAGGGTGAGCATTTTGAGCAGCGAGGGGCTGCCGATCTTCTCTGAGAAGCCACGCACGTTTTCAATGTCGAAGATGTCGCGGCGCAGGGCGTTGGACATCTCCAGGTGGAGGCGGATGAGCTTGAGGATGGCTTCGCGTTCTTCGGCGTCGAAGTCGAGGCGGGCAAGGAAGGCGTCAGCCAGTTCAACACTCTGGATGGAGTGCTCGCCGGTGCGGCGGGCCTTGCCGGTGTCGTGGAGCAAGAGGGCAAGGAGGAAGAGGTCGAGGCGGTCGATCTCCGGCAGCAACTGGGCCAGGCGCTGCTCGTAGTCGTGCGCGGGCTGGCGGAGGCCGTGGATGTTGTCGATGACCAGGAAGGTGTGCTCATCGACGGTGTACCGGTGGTAGCTGTCGCGAATGACCAGGGCGTCGATGCCGTGGAACTCGGGGATGAGCATCTCCAGGACGCCGAGAGCGTGCATGGTGCGGAGGGCGTGGGCGGCATGGGGCCCGAGCAGGACCTCGCGGAGCGCGTTCCAGAGATAGGGCCCCTCGGGGATATGGATGGCGAGGGCGGGCAGCGCGTCAGTGATGCGGTCTTCCGCGGCCTGGGAGAGGGCGTAGCCGTGGGTGGCCATGAGGGAGAAGATGCGGAGGATGGCGCTGGTGTCGTTGAACTGCGCGCCGGGGACGATGTCGATGCGGCCCTGGTCAAGGATGAAGTCGGTGCCGGCGATGGGGGTGCGGCGGCGGCGGAACTGGCGGTAGAAGCTGACCGGGGCGGGCAGGTGCTCCATCAGCAGCGCCGCGCGGCGGTAGATGACGCGGGCGTGGCGGTAATAGGTGCGCATCCAGTAGGCAGGGTCGGCGGTTCCGCGGGTCTCCAGGCCAATGGAGTTGGCCGCCGCTTCATCCTGCGACTGCCAGTCGAGCGTGTTGTCGTCGCGGCCGTGACGGAAGTGGAGAAAACATCGGCTGGCGGCAAGAAAGTCGAAGGCGGCTTCGGCGTCGCCGCGGGCGGACTGGAAGACGCCGCCGCGCTGGCGGGGCCACTCCTTGGTTTCCTTGAGGTGGAAGAGCAGGGCGAACCAGACGGCGAGGTGATAGTCGCGGAGCCCGCCGGGACAGTCCTTCAGGTTCGGTTCCAGGTGGAAGATGGTGTTGCCGAACTTGGCGTGGCGGTTGCGGGCGATTTCGCCGAGCTTCTGGGTAATGGTGTTCCACTCGCTGAGCACGAGGCCGGGCAGGACCGTCTGATGAAGCTGCTGGTAGAGCGGGAAGTGGCCGGCGAGGAAGCGGCGGTCGAGCGTGGCCAGGGTGAATTCGAGGTTGTCGGGGTCAAAGCGCCCCGCTTCCTTGACGGTGCGGTTGCAGGGGCTGGCGCGGAGGCCGATGTCCCACATGCCCTGAACGATGGCGCGGACGGCGTCCTTGGACTGGATCTCGGTCTTTTCGTCGGCAAAAGCGAAGAGGACGTCGATGTCGGAGTAGGGGAAGAGGTCCTTGCGCCCGTAGCCGCCCAAAGCGAGCAGGGAGACGTTCTGCGCGGGCTGTCCGGCAAAGGCCCTGCGCCACATTTCAATGAGGATACGGTCCACCACGGCGGAGCGGCGGCGGATGGCGGCGGTGCCGTCGCCGGTGCGTTCGCAGGTCTGGCGGACAAGCGCCATCTCCCGCATATACTGCTCCCGAAGATCGTCAACCGCGAAAGCGACTGGATTCATATGTATTTTTTGCTTGGCTTGCCGAGGCAAGAAGGAATTGTTAACAGGATAAGCGATTTTGTCGCGGATGGGGACCTTTTGGGGCCGCGACCGGGAAAATGATGGATTGCTTTCATTCGAAGGGGCGCGGGAGTGGAGCTTTTTAATTGCGCGGGGGTTGTCTTGTGTAGGCGGGCAGGCGTAGTCTCAAGCAACCTTTCAAATCTTCTGCGAGGTATGGGCCCCCGGCATATTTAAGGGACGCATATCGTGCGCCTTTTTATGAGCGGCCGTTCATTTGAACCGTTGGCAAAGGGACGGCCCCGTGCTTCAACCCGGCAAGGAGTGTCACGCATGAAGTTCAATCGGACCGCCGCCGCCCGAGGCTTTTCGGCGATGATTCTATGTTTTGCCGTCGGTATCGCAGCCTGCCAGTCGCATCAGGAGCGGCGGCCTGGACCGTCCGCGCAAGCCGCGGGGAACGACCTCAAGATTGTCGACAATCCAGGCGGGGGCCAGTTTGGCTATGGGTCGCTGACCGGGCAGGGCACCAAGGAGGACGCGCTGGTGTATATGCTGCACCAGGTGCATGGGCACTTTGGCGACAAGCCGCTGGTGGGCAAGTTCTTCCAGTCGCGCGACCACAGTTCCCTGGCCACGTTTTTCACGGTAAACGCCAGGAACATGGGCGGCAAGATGGTGGCCGGGCTGGTGATTGTCTCGATTCCCAAGAGCGGCGCGCCCCAGGCAGCGGTTCTCTATGACTATGCCAACCGGTTTGTTTCGACGGAGCCGTCGATGATGAAGGCGCTCTCGGCCGCGTGGCAGGGGGCGGGTGGTTCAGCGGGCGGGACAGAGGCTCCAGAGGGCCAGGGCGCCGGTGCGAGGGGCACCGCCGAACACCTCACCTGGGCCACCGCGGGAGACCGCAGCGCGACCATCGGCCTGCCGCAGGGATGGCGCATCACCGCCGTCGCGGGCGGGCAACTGACCGCCGAGGGACCGCGGGGCGAGATGGTGGGCCTGGGGCTGCTCTACCAGCAGATCATCGACCCGCGCAATCCGCAGGCGCAGAGCATGGCCAGGATGCCCGGTTTCAACCGGACGCCGCATATCATCTGCCCTTTGACCGGCGACCTGTTTTCAGCCTATGTGAGCGTGACCAACCAGGTCAGGCACAATCTGGGCCTTTCGCAGGGCACGTTCAACCTGACCAGTTCCACCAACCTTCCTCCAGATGGAGGGCCGGTGCGGCCCCTGCAGGCAATCTTTACGGTGGACCTGCATGACGGCAAGGGCCCGCGCAAAGGCAGCGCCCGCATCGGCGTCTTGCAGATTCGGGGCATTCCGACCTGGGCCATGACGGTAAGCTCCTCGAACGTCCCGGCGCAGTTTGCGGATGCGGAAGCGGCCACCATGACTGCCGTGATCAACTCCTACAGCCAGGACGCCAAGGTGATTGCGCAGGAGGGGGCAGCCGATCTGGAGACGATTCGCCAGGTGGGCATCCGGAGCAGAATGGTGGCCGAGGAGGCCGACCAGCGGCGCGAGGCCAGCAGCCAGGCCTACGAAGCGCACAGGCAGGCGTTGAACCAGAACAGCAGCGAGTTCAATGAGCACATGGGCAACATCGACTGGTCCAGCAAGCTGACGCAGGACTACATTCTTGATCGGTCGGTGGTCAGAGACAACGACTGGGACGCGGCGGCCACGGCCAGCAACAAGTTCGCCGACTCGCTGGTGAGGGCCAACCCCAACCGGTTTGAGATCGTGCAGAACCAGGAACTGATCCGGGGCCGGGACTACTAGAGAAGCAGCATCGATTGAATGGCGCCTGCAGACCGGGTCCTGGGACCGGGGCTGGCAGGCGCCATCTTTGTTGTGATTCAGTGCATGGCCACGGACGAAAACGCTAGAGCGCGGTTTCGCCGCGTTCGTCGTTGCGGATGCGGATGGCTTCTTCGATGCGGCTGACAAAGATCTTGCCGTCGCCGATGCGGCCGGTGCGGGCGGCGGAGATGATGGCCTGCACGGCCTTCTCTTTCAACTCGTCGTGGATCACCAGTTCGATCTTGACCTTGGGGAGAAGGTCGACGGTGTATTCGCGGCCGCGGTAGAACTCGGTGTGGCCCTTCTGGCGGCCATGGCCGCGGGCTTCGAGAATGGTCATGCCTTCAATGCCTGCTTCGAGCAGGGCGTCCTTGACGGCGTCCAGCTTGGAGGGCTGGAGAATGGCTTCTATTTTGAGCATAAACAGGTGCCTCGTTTGACAGCGTAACAGGCGCAGGGGGTTGATTGCTGCCTGATGCGCGGGGTTTTGCGTCTCCAATCCCCAAAAAGCAGGGAGGTCGGGGAGCGGGTGAATGTTGGGCTCAATTCGCCTGCGCCTGTTCCTGGAGACGCCGCGGAAGAGGCAGGGCCAAAGAACGGGGGGGCGGAATCGCGGGTTCCGGACCTGGCGGCGATGCGCCCCGGTTGAGCGTTGCCTAAGCTACGAGTTGAGGTCGTACCCTTCTTCGCCATGCTGCGAGAGGTCGAGGCCTTCGGATTCGTCTTCAGGGGAGAGGCGCAGTCCGATGACTTTATCGACGAGGAACAGCAGGACGAGGGTGCCGACGATGGAGATTCCCCAGGCGAGTCCGACGCCGGCAGCCTGGTTGAGCAGTTGACCCCAGTGGCCGTCGAGGACGCCGGTTGGGATGGGATTTCCAGCCGCGTCCTTGCCGAAGGCGGCGTTGATGGCGGTGGTGGCAAAGATGCCGGTGAGCAGAGCGCCGAGGGTTCCGCCTGCGCCGTGGACACCGAAGGCGTCCAGCGAGTCGTCGTAGCCGAAGAAGCTTTTGACCTTGAAGACCATCAGCGAGCAGAAGGCTCCGGCGAGCAGGCCGATGAGGAGCGCCGAGAAGGGCTGCACATAGCCTGAGGCGGGGGTAATGGCGACCAGGCCCGCGACGGCTCCGGAGATGGCGCCGAGGGCGGTGGGCTTGCCGTTGTGAATCCACTCGGCGACCGTCCAGCCGAGGGCGGCGGCAGCGGCGGCAAAATGGGTGTTGATGAAAGCGGAGGTGGCCAGCGGTCCGGAGCCGAGGGCCGAGCCGGCGTTGAAGCCGAACCAGCCCACCCAAAGCAGGCAGGCGCCGATGAAACTGAGCACCATGGAGTGGGGGGGCATATTGGTGTGCGGATAGCCGAGCCGCTTGCCGAGATAGATGGCGGTCACCAGGGCGGAGACGCCGCTGGTGACGTGGACGACGGTTCCGCCGGCGAAGTCGAGGGAAGGGATTGCTCCGCCGGAGGCGTTGAGCAGGCCGCCGACTCCCCAGACCATGTGAGCCATGGGGCTATAGACAATGAGCGACCAGAGGGAAAGGAAGACGGCCATGGCGCTGAACTTCATGCGCTCCGCGAATGCGCCGGTGATGAGCGCCGGAGTGATGATGGCGAACATCAACTGGTAGACCATGTAGGTTTGAGCAGGGATGGTGGGGGCGTAGTCGGTGTTGGGGGTGAGTCCGACGCCGCGCAGAAAGACGTGCTCGAAGCCGCCGATGAAGGCGTTGCCGTGGCCGAAGGCGAGCGAGTAGCCGCAGATGGCCCAGAGGATGGTGACCAGGCCGATCATGGCGAAGCTCTGCATCATGGTGCCGAGGATGTTTTTTCTGCGCACCAGGCCGCCATAGAAGAGGGCCAGTCCAGGGCCGGTCATGAGCAGGACCAGGGCGGCGGAGACCAGCATCCAGGCGTTGTCGCCGGCCATGCGGGCGCTATCGGCAGCGGCCTGCGCGTTTTCAACGGAGTGCTGGAGAGCGGCGAGTTGGGCCTGGGTGACGGGGGCTTGCGCGGCGGGGACGGCAGCCTGCGCCAGCGAAAGAAGGGGAGTGACCAGCAAGACGGACACGAGCAACAGCCGGACGATGCAACGAAACATGGGGTTTCCGCTCCGAAAAAGGCGCTGATTGAAGCAGCGCGGACGGGGAACAGGGTTCAGTTATCAGGATTCGGCGAACGACTTTTGAGTGATTCGGCGACAGCTCACAACCGTCCGGCAGCCTCAACAGAAGCGCTGGACAACCTGGGGTTGATTGCGCATTGAGTTGATTTTCATGAACACTGAAGGATAGCGCAAGCCCCCAGGTGCATTTTTTAGAGGCTGGCGCGGAGGAGAGCGCATGAGGATGGGCGGCATGAGGCGATTTGGGGGGCATCGAGCGGCGGTGCGCCGGGCCGGGCATCCAGCCTGCTGCCTGATGCTTTTCATCGCCTGCATGGCTGCGGCAGGGCAGGGGAGCGCTGGACGGGAGGCAAGCTGCCAGAAGGTCGTGTTGGCGGGCGAGGCAAGCGCCGGACAGGAGTGGAAGGCCGCGATCGGGCAGGGGTGGGTCTTCCGCGTATTACCCATTGCGCCGGCAACCGCGGGCTATAGCGGATGGGACCTGGTGGTCGACCGGGAGAAGCCTGCGGGGTTTCCCGATGCGCTGCTGGTGGCCACGCCCCCTTACAACTCGATCAACGAGCGGGAGATCGGAACGACCTTTGGGTTGCGGGCTCAGGACGCCATCGGATGGAATCCGCGCGGCTTCCACTTTCTCATCGACCCGGTTGCGTTCGAGGAGAGCCAGCGGCTTTTTCAGGAGCTGGGCGGCGCGGGGCGAGGTGCGGGTTTACCCGTGGCAGGGAGCAGGGAAGGGCAGGCGATCAAACGGCTGCTTGAGATCAACCAGAGGGCGTCCGCTGGCCAGTTTCGCATCTTGGAGGCGCGCCTGACGCCAGGAGTCGCGGACGCGGCTCCATTTGCCCAGGGCTGGGCTCTTGCCTTGCCCAGGACGCCGCACACGTTTGAGCCGGCCGCGGGAGGCCGGTCAACGGCGGAGGGCGAGTTGCGCTGGATGCGGTTTTCCATCACGCTTTGGCTGCCCGGGATGTGGCGGGCGCCGAGGGAACTTCACGCGGCGAGGACTGGCTGTTCAGAATGAGAGGGGGAGCGGCCCAGATATCCTGATGCCGGCACAGGCCGGGAGACAAATCGGGTCAAAAGTGACCGTTCCTGAACAGGGGAGAGCGAGTTATATTAGATTTATGCCGCCCACAGCAGAGCGCGACCACTATCTTTTCGGGGCACTGGACAGCAGCGCGCGCAATCGCGTCAAGCTGAACGAAGTGAACTACGGTTTTGAGCCGCCAGAGGGCGTGTTGCTCACGTCTCTGGATTTCGCCGTGAACTGGATTCGCAAGAACTCCGTGTGGCCGCTGACTTTTGGCCTGGCCTGCTGCGCCATTGAGATGATGTCGACGGGCGCCTCACGCTACGACATTGCGCGTTTTGGGGCCGAGGTCTTTCGCCCATCGCCGCGCCAGTCGGACCTGATGATCATTGCCGGGCGTGTGTCGCAGAAGATGGCCCCCGTGATTCGCAGGCTCTATGAGCAGATGCCGGAGCCAAAGTGGGTCATCTCGATGGGGGCGTGCGCCACCTCGGGCGGCGTGTTCAACAACTATGCAGTCGTGCAGGGAGTGAACCAGGTGATTCCGGTGGATGTGTATGTGCCCGGATGTCCGCCGAGGCCTGAGCAATTGCTGTATGCGATCACTCTTTTGCAGGAGAAGATTCAGCGGGAGAAGCGGAGCCTTTTGAAGACGCTGAATGTTGGGTGAAGAACGAGAAAGAGAAGGTCGGCGCAATATAGGTTACCAAGGTAACCCCCGCTTCCTGGCCTCAAGGGTTTACAGAGTAGTAACTTGTTGGTGAAATTGTCCTCTCGGCGAAACGGACCTATGGTACGTTTATTATTGCCGTGAAGACGTTTTACGACATTTTAGTTCTTCAGAGTCAGAACAGGTCGAGCTGTGAGATTGGCTCGCAAACAGCAGTTCCCATTTGCTTTTAAGTTTGATTGCGGAGGAAAAACGCATGTACTCTCGTGTTACGAAGTCATTGAGCCGGTTTGTTGCCTTGTCCATCGTTGCATTGTTGCCGGTGGCGCTCGGCGCCCAGGACGCGGCCAAGCCGGCTGCGAAAGCCGCGGCGGGCGACTCCTCGTCCAAGTGGGACATCTTTGCGGGCTACAGCTATCTGGCGCCCAAGGGCACCGTGGATGTTCCTCAGTCCAACGGCAAGGTGGTCCCTTTCTCGTACTCTTCAGTCAACCTCGGTGGACTGGGCAGCGTGGCGTACTTCTTCAACCGGTATGTGGGCGCGCAGGGTGAGTTTGGCCTTCATGAGTGGGGCAAGGAAAGGCCCGAAACCAACAATCCCGGCACGGAAGGCAACAACGATGGATTTACGACCCTCTCCGGCGGCCTTATCCTGCGTTATCCCACATCGGAGCTGACCCCGTTTGTCCATGCACTTGTAGGCGCGGCATTGATCGACGGCCCTGACCACAATGCATTTACCTGGGGCCCGGCGATCACCGCAGGCGGCGGAGTCGACTACCAGACGCCCTGGTTTGACGGGCATCTGGCACTGCGTGTGGCTCAGGTGGATTACGAATACATGCATGCCGATTTTGGGCCTGGAGTCATGGGCGGGCGGGCGAATATCAATGCCATCCGTTTGAGCACGGGCTTTGTCTACCACATTGGAACGATTGCCCCGCCTCCGCCGGTGACCCTGGCGTGCGCGGCCAGCCCGACTTCCGTGTTCCCCGGCGACCCGGTTGCCCTGACCGCGACGGCAGGCAGCCTGGATCCGAAGCTGAACGCGGTCTATAGCTGGAGCGGCGCAGGCGTGACCGGCACCGGAGCGACGGCCTCGGTGGCCACCGCGGCGCTTGCGCCCGGCAGCTATACCGTGAAGTGCGGCGTGAAGGAAGGCAAGCCCGGCAAGGAAGGCCTGAAGCCCTGGCAGAACGCCGATGCTTCGGCGACCTTTACCGTGAAGGCGTTCGAGCCTCCGACGGCCACCTGCTCGGCCAACCCCACCGCCCTGAAGCCGGGCGACAGCAGCACGGTGACGGCGGTTGGCATCAGCCCCCAGAACCGTCCGCTGACCTACTCCTACTCGGCAGCCGCGGGCACCATCACCGGCGCCGGAACCACGGCGACCTTCTCTTCGACCGGCGCCCCCACGGGTGTTACGGCCATTACCTGCAACGTGACCGACGACAAGGGACAGACCGCGACGGCCTCGACCAACGTGACGATCACGGCCCCGTATGTGGCCCCGATTCCTCACACCCAGGCGTTGTGCTCCATCACCTTTGACAAGGACAAGAAGCGTCCGGCGCGCGTTGACAACGAAGCCAAGGCCTGCCTGGACGAAGTTGCCCTCGACCTGCAGAAGCAGTCCGACGCCAAGGCGGTTGTGGTTGGCGATTCGACCGCTGCCGAGAAGACCCTGCCCAAGCATGCCAAGAAGCATGCCAAGCTGGAGAACTTCGCCGGCGAGCGCGCCGTCAACAGCAAGGAATACCTGGTGACCGAGAAGGGCATTGACGCTTCGCGCATCAGTGTTGCGACCGGTACCGCCGACGCGCAGAAGGTGGAAGACTACCTGGTGCCCTCGGGCGCCACGTTCTCCGCCGATGTGGCGGGAACCAGCCCGGTGGACGAGACCGTGGTGAAGCCGCAGGTGCGCAAGGCGCTGCCTGAGCGTCACCCCGCCAAGAAGGCCGCGCACAAGGCCGCGAAGCCTTCCGCAAAGAAGTAAAAGAGCGGCCCGTTTACGGCAGCCAATCAACAAGTCAAGCTCCCATCCTGCAAAGGATGGGAGCTTGGCGTATAAAGAACAAGACCCATCTTTCAGTCTCTTGAGGTTGGCCGCTTCCCCGGTCAGCCTTTTACCTTTTCACCGCTTCCTCAACCGTTGCCACCCCCTCCCCCCCGAATGCCGGGAGCCAGTTTCTTGATGAATTGTTGGCAGAAGTGCCTTGATCGTTTTCAACGTGCCGGATTTACTGTTCTGGCGATCCTCCTGATTCTCATTCCCTCAGGACAATCACAGCTTCGAGACCAGGGCGCCTGGAGCGCCGTGGGCCCCGCAGGCGGCGACGCGCGCGCATTCGCGGCGGTGCCTGGACAGCCGAGCCACCTCTACATGGGCACCACCAACAGTTGGATCTATGAGTCGATGGATCGGGGCGCGACCTGGCACCGGTTGTCCAAACTGGATGACTCGGACGATCTGATCCTGGATCACATTGTGGTGGATGCGGCAAACCCGGCGATTCTCTACGTGGCTGCCTGGAAGGTGGACCACCCCGACGGCGGGTTGTGGGTGAGCCGCGACGCGGGGAAGACCTGGCATGGGCTGGAAGGGCTGCGCGGGCAGTCGGTGCGCGCCTTCGCGCAGGCGCCGTCAAATCCAAAAATCCTGTTTGCCGGGACGCTGGAGGGGGTGTTCCGCAGCACGGACGCCGGCGCGACCTGGGCGCAGATCAGCCCGCCGGGAAGCCGCGAGATTCACGAGGTGGAGTCGCTGGCCATTGACCCCGCAGACCCGGCAATCGTGTATGCCGGCACATGGCACCTGCCGTGGAAGACGACGGACGGCGGCGCCAACTGGCACAACATCAAGCAGGGTGTGATTGACGATTCAGACGTTTTTTCAATCATCATCGACCCTGCGCGCCCGGCGGTTGTGTACGCAAGCGCGTGCAGCGGCATTTACCGGAGCGACAACGCCGCGGAGCTGTTCCACAAGATTCAGGGAATTCCGTCGACGGCGCGGCGGACGCGCGTGCTGAAGCAGGACCCGGTGAATCACGACGTGGTGTATGCGGGGACCACGGAAGGGCTTTACAAGACGGTGGATGGGGGCAAGACCTTCAAGCCGATGACCGGGCCGGACGTCATTGTGAACGACGTGTTTGTGGACCCGTCGGATGCCAGCCACGTGCTGCTGGCCACAGACCGTAGCGGGGTGCTTTACAGCCGGGATGGCGCAGCCAGCTTTGGCGCGACCAACGAGGGATTCTCAGGTCGCAAGGTGGAAGCTCTGCTGGTGGACCGGACAAGCCCGGCGCGCCTTTATGCGGGCGTGGTGAACGACAAGACGTATGGCGGCGCCTTTGTCTCAACCAATGGGGGAGCAACCTGGGACCATGTTGGCGAAGGCCTGGAGGGGCGGGATGTGTTTGCCCTGGCGCAAGGGGCGGACGGGACGGTGGTGGCCGGAACCAATCACGGCATCTTTGCGCTGGAGGCTCCCGGCGCCGATGCCCCGCAAGGCAGTTGGAGTCCGCGGAACACGATTCAAAATACGCTGGTGAACAAGTCCACGGCGCTGCGCAAAGGCAGGAAGGTGACTGTGGAAACGCGGGTAAAGGATGCTCCGCGCCAGGTGGAGGGCCAGGTCTTCGCGCTGGATCTGTCGGGCGATGCCTGGCTGGCGTCGACAACCAGCGGGCTGCTGACCAGCCGCGACAAGGGGAACACGTGGCAGGGCGGGCTGGTGATGGGCTCGAGCCAGTATGTGACCGTGGCCGCGCATGGCGCGCTGATGGCCGCGGCGCGGCGGGATGCGCTTGTGCTCTCCAGCGATGCCGGGTTGAGCTGGTCGCCGGTGGAGATTCCAATGCTCATCAGCAGAGTTTACCGCGCTGCCTTCTCATCCGATGGCACGCTGTGGCTGGGGACGCGGGAAGGCGTCTACTTCACCAGAGACCAGGGGAAGATCTGGCTGTGGATTGAGCGGCTACCGTTCCGCGACATCAACGACCTCTACTACGACGCAGGAATGGACCGGGTGCTGGTGAGCTCGAGGGGGAGTGATTTTGTGTATGGAATCGACCCCAAGGCGCTGAACTGGAAGTGGTGGCGGACGGGTTACCGGCTCTTCCAGGTGCGCGCATCGGGCGGACGGCTGCTGGCGGCCTCTCTTTATGATGGAGTGCTTGTGGAGCCGGGGGGCACGGGAGCCGTGACCGGGCAGAGGTGAGGAAAGCAGAGGCCAGGGAGCGGGGACTTACGGACTTTGGCCGGTGAGCCGGCTCACCTGAAATCCAGTATCATCGGAATATGCAGGCCGAAACCCAGCACACCCGCCAACCCATCGCCTTTCGCACGCACGACCCCCGCCTTGAGCCCATCGCCGCCAAAGTGCTGGCGGGCGAGCGGCTCGACTTCAACGATGGAGTGACGCTCTATGGCTCCTCCGACGTGCTGGCCGTGGGCTGGCTTGCGAACCATGTGCGCGAGCGGATGCACGGCGACGTGACCTATTTCAACGTCAATCGCCACATCAATCCGACCAACGTGTGCGTGGCCAACTGCCGGTTATGCGCCTTCGGCATCAAGAAGGGAGACCCGGACGGCTACACAATGGCTCTGGAAGAGGCGTGGGAGACCGCGGCCTCGGGCTATTCAGAGGCGGTCACGGAGTTTCATATCGTCGGCGGGCTGCATCCGGATCTGCCGCTGGAGTACTTCCTGGACCTGGTAAGCGGCCTCAAGGAGCGCTTCCCCAAAGTGCATATCAAGGCCTTCACCATGGTGGAGGTGGCTTTTCTGGCGCGGCGGGCCAAGCTCACCATCGAGCAGACGCTGATCAAGATGCGCGCGGCGGGCGTGGACTCCATGCCGGGTGGCGGCGCGGAGATATTTTCCTCGCGCGTGCGGTCCATCATCTGCGACCACAAGATTGACGGCAGCGAATGGCTGGAGACGGCGCGCCTGGCGCACAAGCTGGGCTTCCGGTCCAATGCGACCATGCTTTACGGCCACATCGAGAGCGATGAAGACCGCGTGGACCACCTGCTGAAGCTGCGCGCGGTGCAGGACGAGACCGGGGGCTTTCAGACCTTCATTCCGCTGGCATTTCATCCGGAAAATACGGCGCTCGATCACCTGCCGGTGACCACGGGATTGACGGATATACGGCAGGTGGCGGTGAGCCGATTGCTGCTGGACAACTTTGCGCACATCAAGGCGTACTGGCAGATGCTGACGCCGAAGATTGGGCAGATTGCGCTGCGGTTTGGAGCCGACGACCTGGACGGAACCGTGGTGGAAGAGAAGATCTACCACGACGCCGGGGCCACGACGCCACAGGGCATGACGCGCAAGGAGCTTTGTCGCTTGATCACCGAGGCAGGGCGGGTGCCGGTGGAGCGGGATACGCTCTACCATGCCGTCACGCGCACTGAAGACAGCTTCACAGTGGCTGTATAGAAAGACAGGATTCGATGAGCGATTTTGGCCCCGCCGCCCTGCTTGGACTCTGCCTGGGGTTTCTCTGGGGCACGGGCTGTTCTCTGGCAATCGTGTATTCGGTCTATCTCGGCGGCTATCGCAAAGCCGTGCAGGACTCGCTCGCGGATCCCAAGCCAAAGCGCTTCAGGGAAGCGCTCAAAAAGCTCGAGGAGCGAAGGGCGCAGGCGGCATCTCCGCATCGCTGATTGTCTCCTGGTCCTGTTGGCCACAGGCCCTAAGGACGCACGATTCGGCCGCCTTTCATCACAAAACTCACGCGCTCGGTGACCGAGATGTCGTCGACGGGATTGCCGGGAACGGCGATGATGTCAGCGTAGAATCCGGGCTTGAGCTGGCCGATCTGGCCCTCCCAGCCGAGGAGCCGCGCGCCCTCGATCAAGTCGGCCCGCAGTGCGGCCAGGGGCTTCATGCCGTAGCGGACCATGAGGGTGAGTTCGCGCGCCTGGGTGCTGTGGGGAAACGGACCCACGTCCGAGCCCACGGCGAAGGGGATGCCGGCGGCGAGCTGGCGCTTGAACTCGCGAATCTTGACATCGAGGAGAGCCTGCTCCCGCGCCGCCGCGGCGGCTGTTGCGGCGTGGGCCGCGAAGTACTCGAAGATGGTGAACGTGGGCACGGCGGGGATGTGCTTTTCGCGCATCAGGCGCATGGTTTCGTCGCTGAGCTGGGTGGCGTGTTCGATGGAGGCGACGCCCGCCTGGGCGGCGTAGAGCGTTCCCGGCTCGCCCTGGGCATGGACGGCGACCACGACGCCGAGACGGAGCGCCTCCGCTACCGCGGCAGTGAGCTGGGCGGCGGTGTACTGATACGGCGTATGCAACTGGCCATCGGCGACCTTGTCGGGGCCTGTTTCATAGATCTTGGCGAAGTCCGAGCCCTGCTTGTGCTGCTCGCGCATGACCTCAACGAGTTGTTCGACGGTGTTGGCGTAGTCGGCGTTGGAGAGCACGTGCTGGGCTGGGTTGTAGCGGTTGGCGTCCTCATGGCCGCCGAGGATGTCAATGGCGTTGCCGCTGACGCGCAGGCGCGGGCCGGGGATGAGTCCCTGGTCGATGGCGTTGCGGATGGCGGTGTCGGCGGAGCCGGCGCCTTCGGTGCCCATGTCGCGCTCAGCGGTGAACCCGGCCATGAGGTCGGCGCGGGCGGCATCGGCGGCCAGCAGGGTGCGCCAGGGGACGGACTCTTCGACGGTCTGCAGGTCTTCAGCGCCGGGGTGGAGGAAGAGATGGATGTGCGCGTCGATGAGCCCGGGCAGCAGGGTGGTATCGCCGAGGTCGAAGATGCGCGCGCCCGCTGGGTGGTCAACCGAAGCGCCGACGGCGCGGATGCGGTCGCCCTCCACGAGGACTTCGCCGGGCTGGAGGAGTACCCCCGTATCGACCTGCAGCAGGCGTGCGGCGTGGAGGACGATGGGAACGGAAGCCGGGTTCTGGGCTTGCGCCGGGAAGTGCAAGAACGCGGCGGCCGCAAGTGAGGTCAGCAGGCGAAGGCGTACAAAAGAAATTCGCATGGCTAAAACTATGGCGCATGGGGACAGGGTTGTCGAGGGCGGAAGCCCGCAAGGGCCGCGCGCGGTTTATGATTTCCAGCATGTCCAGACTGCTCCGCTGGGGAGTTCTCAGCACCGCCAACATCGGCATCAAGAAGGTTTTGCCTGCGATGCAGCAGGGCCAGTACACCCGTGTGGATGCCATCGCCTCGCGGGACATCGAGAAGGCCAGGGTCGCGGCTAAGGCGCTGGGGATTGCCAAAGCCTACGGCTCCTATGAGGAGTTGCTGGCCGACCCGGAGATCGACGCAATCTACAACCCGCTGCCCAACCAGATGCATGTGCCGTGGACCATCAAGGCGGCCGAAGCCGGCAAGCACGTGCTCTGCGAGAAGCCGCTGAGCATGACCACGGCGGAGGCGAAGACGCTGCTGGCGGTCCGCGCCCGGACCGGCGTCAAGATCGGCGAGGCGTTCATGATTCGCAGCTATCCGCAGTGGCTGCGGGTGCGGGCGTTGCTGGACGAAGGGCGCATCGGGGAGTTGCGCTCGGTTGGCGGATTCTTCAGCTATTTCAACAACGACCCGGGGAACATTCGCAACCAGGTGGAGTGCGGCGGCGGAGGGCTGATGGATATCGGCTGCTACCTGATTCACGCCTCGCGGTACGCCTTCCGGGGCGAGCCGAGCCGTGTGGTGGGGCTGATCGACCGAGACCCGGAGTTCCATACCGACCGGCTGGCTTCGGCGATTCTCGACTTTCCGGGCGGGCAGTCCATTTTCACGTGCAGCATGCAACTGGTCCCTTACCAGCGGATCCACCTTTTCGGCACCAGGGGGCGCATCGAGATCGAGATTCCGTTCAACGCGCCGCCGGACCGGCCAACGCGCATCTTCATTGACGAGAGCGGCGACCTGTTCGGCGGCGGCATCACGACGGAGACTTTCCCGGTGTGCGATCAGTACACGCTCCAGGGGGATGCGTTTTCGAGAGCGGTGCTTGAGGGCGGGGAGGTGCCGGTCCCGCTGGAAGACGCGATCGGCAACATGGCGGCGATCGAGGCGGTCTTCCGGTCGGCGGCTTCAGGCCGCTGGGAGACGCCGGAGAGTTGAGCTGGTCGCGGCGGCAGCGCTTTTCTGTGCGCACCGCGGGGCCTGTATAGTGGGGAGTGCCCCAGCCTCCCTTGCGTCCGCCCGCTTCAACTCCAACACGAAGCGCCTTGCCCGGAGCCAGTCTCCCGGACAGCGCGGAGGAGCGGGCTGTCTCCCGCGCTACGCGGCGGCTGGTGCCGTTTCTGCTGCTGATGTACGTGGTCTCGTTTTTGGACCGGGCCAACATCGGCTTCGCGAAACAGGCTTTGCAAGCGTCCGCGGGCATCTCCGC
The DNA here is from genome assembly GCA_903849645.1 of uncultured Acidobacteriaceae bacterium. Taxonomy (GTDB): domain Bacteria; phylum Acidobacteriota; class Terriglobia; order Terriglobales; family Acidobacteriaceae; genus Telmatobacter. The sequence continues at coordinate 99,992 of CAINJJ010000001.1, forward strand.
CGGGGTGTATGCGTTGGGCGCGGGGTTGTTTTTCCTGAGCTATGCGCTGTTTGAGGTACCAAGCAACCTGATTCTCCACCGGGTCGGCGCCAGGGTCTGGATGGCCCGCATCATGGTGACCTGGGGCGTGGTTTCCATGTCCACCCTGCTGGTGCGCGGGAGCGCGTCCTTCTATCTGCTGCGACTGCTGCTGGGCGCTGCCGAGGCAGGGTTCTTTCCGGGCGTGATTCTCTACCTGACTTACTGGTTTCCCAATCGGGTGCGCGGCCGGGTTTTAGGTCTCTTCTACTTTGGCGCTCCGCTGGCCTTCATCGGGGGCGCTCCCCTCTCAGGACTGCTGCTGGAGATGCCGCCGTGGGCTGGATTGCAGAGCTGGCAGTGGATGTTTCTGATTGAGGGCTTGCTCGCGGTGGTGGTTGGCTTTGCTGCCTGGTGGTATCTGGATGACCGGCCCTCCCTGGCGCGGTGGCTGCCGGGCGATGAAAAGCGGGCATTGGTGGAGGCGCTGGCGCGCGAGGAGAATGAACGCAGTTCCCACAGTCCCGCCGGACTTCTGGAACTCCTGGGCGATCGGCGGGTTCTCCACTTTTCGCTGGTCTACGCTCTCATCCAGGTCAGCGTCTATGGAGTGGTTTTCTACCTGCCGAGCGAGGTCTCCGCGCTGCTGCACAGGCCGGCGGGTTTGGAAGTCGGGCTGGTTTCGGCGATTCCCTGGCTTTGCGCGCTGGCCGCGGCATGGCTGCTGCCGCGCGCAGCCGACCGGACGCAACGTCACCGGCGCTGGGCGGCGCTGATTCTGCTGTTCGCCGGATGCGCCAGCCTTGCCTTTCCCGCTGCCGGGCCGGTCGCCGGGCTGATCGCGCTTTCGATTGCGGCCTCTGGTTTTATCGCGGTACAGCCGTTGTTCTGGACCTTCCCAACCAGCTACCTGGCGGGGCGGGCGGCGGCCGGGGGGCTGGCACTGATCAATGCTCTCGGCTCGGTGGGCGGGTTTCTGGCCCCGAATCTCAAGTTCTGGGCCGACGTGCGGTTCGGCTCTCCGCGCGCCGGACTCTATCTGCTGGCGGCGCTCACGGTGTTCAATGCAGGCCTGATAGCCTTGACGAGCCAGCGGCAACCCGCGGAGAGGCAATCCCGATGAGTCCGGTCAAAATCCGACAGGTGCGCGCCTCGTTTGTGCAGGGCGGGGGCGCGGATTATCACGATCAGTCGCGCGGCCACTGGATTGACGACCACATCGCGACGCCGATGTCCAAATACCCGGCTTATCGCGCCAGCCGGCAGTCCTTTGGGCTGAATGTGCTGGGCACGCTGGTGGTGGAGATTGAGGCCGACAACGGCGTGATGGGCTTTGCCGTCACCACCGGCGGAGAGCCGGCGGCGTGGATTGTGGAGAGGCATCTCTCCCGCTTCCTGCTGGGCGTGGACCCCAGCGAAATCGAGCGCATCTGGGAGCAGATGTATCTGTCGACTCTTTTTTATGGTCGCAAGGGGCTGGCCATGAACGCGATCAGTTGCGTGGACCTTGCCATCTGGGACCTGCTGGGCAAGCTGCGCGGGGAGCCGGTCTACCGGATGCTGGGAGGCGCGGTGCGCGAGGAGCTGGTGTTCTATGCCACCGGCTCCCGGCCCGATCTCGCACAGAAACTGGGGTTCATCGGCGGCAAACTGCCCTTGCATCACGGCCCGGCGGAGGGCGCCGACGGGATGAGAAGGAACCTCGAGCTGCTGGGCGAGATGCGCGCCCGCGTGGGCCCGGAGTTCTGGCTGATGTATGACTGCTGGATGAGCCTGGACCTGGACTATGCGGTGCGGCTGGCGCAAGACTCTGCCGCGTTCGCCCTGAAATGGATCGAAGAAGCCCTGTTGCCGGACGACTACTGGGGCTATGCCGAGCTCAGGAAGAGGGTTCCGGCCGGAATGCTGGTGACGACCGGCGAGCATGAAGCGGGGTTGCTGGGGTTCAGGATGCTGCTGGAGATGGAGTGCGCCGACATTCTGCAGCCGGATGTGGGCTGGTGCGGAGGGCTGACGGAGTTGATCCGGATCTCAGACCTGGCCGAAGCGCGCGGCGTGCTGGTGGTGCCCCACGGCTCCAGCGTCTACAGCTATCACTTCTCCATCACGCGGCGGAACAGCCCCTACTCCGAGTTTCTGATGATGGCGCCGGAAGCGGACCGGGTGATCCCGATGTTCTGGCCGCTGCTGCTGGATGAGCCGGTGCCGGTGAATGGCCGCCTGCGCCTCGGCGAGGCTCCGGGTTTCGGCGTCCGGCTCAATCCCGACTGCGCCCTCCGCTCGCTTGCGCGCTAGGGCATTTTCCAAAATTGTGCAGACCCGAACTTTGCCAGCATCCCACCCATTCCGCTGGAAGACGCGGAATGGATGGGGCGCACGAGTCTACAGCAAATCCGAAAACGCGCTAATATGCGGCGATGCCGGTGATGTTGTGGCCGATGATCAGCGAGTGGATGTCGTGGGTTCCCTCGTAGGTGATGACGGACTCGAGGTTCATCATGTGGCGCATGATGGGGTAGTCCTCCGTGATGCCGTTGGCGCCGAGGATGTCGCGGGCCATGCGCGCGGTTTCCAGGGCCATCCATACGTTGTTGCGCTTGGCCAGCGAGATGTGCTCGTGGCCGACGGTGCCGGCGTCCTTGAGGCGGCCGACGTGGAGCGAGAGCAACTGGGCCTTGGAGATTTCCGAGACCATCCAGACGAGCTTGTCCTGGATGAGCTGATGGCCGGCGATGGGCTGGCCGTGGAACTGCTTGCGGGACTTGGCGTACTGGAGCGCGTTGGAGTAGCAGTCCATGGCCGCGCCGATGGCCCCCCAACTGATGCCGTAGCGGGCCTGGTTGAGGCACATGAGGGGGCTCTTGAGGCCGCCGGTGCCGGGCATGAGGGTCGAGGCGGGGACGTGCACATCCTGAAGGGAGAGACCGCTGGTGATGGAGGCGCGCAGGCTCCACTTGCCGTGGACCTCGTAGGCAGTGAAGCCGGGGCGGTCGGTCTCAACCAGGAAGCCACGGACACGGCCTTCCTCCTCCTCCACCTTGGCCCAGATGACGGCGACGTCGGCGATGTTGCCGGAGGTGATCCAGAGCTTTTCACCATTGAGGATGTACTCATCGCCGACCTTGCGGGCGGTGGTGGTCATGCCGCCGGGGTTTGACCCGAAGCCGGGTTCGGTGAGGCCGAAACAGCCGAGCTTTTCCCCGCTGGCAAGGGCGGGGAGCCAGGTGTTCTTCTGCTCGTCCGAGCCGAAGGTGTAGATGGGATACATGACCAGGCCGGACTGAACGCTGACGAAGCTGCGGAAGCCGGAGTCGCCGCGTTCGAGCTCCTGCATGACGAGGCCGTATTCGACGTTGGACATGCCCGCGCAGCCGTAGCCCTCGAGGTTGGCTCCGAAGAAGCCCAACTCGCCCATGACGGGGATCAGTTCCTTGGGGAAGCGGCCGGTGCGGAAGCACTCCTCGATGATGGGCACGAGGTTGTCTTCAACGAAGTCCCGCGCGGTCTTGCGGACGAGGAGCTCGTCCTCGGTGAAGCTGGGATCGAGATGGAGAAAATCAAAGCCCTGGAACTTGAAGCCCATGAGTGCACCTGCGTCTTTCTGTCATGAAAACCAAAACAGGCAAGGTTAGCAGATGGGGTGAGGGAGAGGGAACCGGGGCGGAGGGACGAAGGGACTAGGGAATAGGGACTGAGCTCTGTTGCGGTCAACTTGGGTTATGAGAATGGGCCGACCCTGGGGTGAGGGCCGGCCCTGGATGAAGTTACCGCTTGACGCGGCGGAGGACGAGAGGGATGCCGGGGGGGAGCTGCCAGTCTTCGCCCGACGAGGGGTCGGAGCCATCGGGCGCCGGGCCGATGTCGGGGTGGTCCGCCGGAAGCTTGGCGGGCTTGGGCATCTCCCAGGGAAAGGCGATGGAGCGCTGCAGTTCGATCTGGCCGTCCTTCACAGTTCCGGTGAATGTATTGCTTCCGGCCTTGAAGGTGACGTGATTGCCATCCACCTTGCCTTCAGTGATGGGGATGGGCACATCGTTGCCGCCGATGAAGCTGATGTTGTTGCCCTCGACGGTGCCGTTGAGGCTGCCGCCCTCCTGGCGCAGGGTGAAGACCGAGTCGCCACCGGCCAGCATGGCCATGATCCAGTTCCCCGCGGGCCCGGGCAGGGGACGCCACAGGCCGGTGATGCCCGAGCCGGAGGGCACTTCCCGTTCCCAGGTTTCTACCTGGGGCCGGAGCTTGGCGGGTTTGGCGGCGATGGTGAGGCTTGCCGATTGCAGACCGGGGGAGGAGGCTTCCACGGTGATGCCGCCGGCGGACTTGAGGGACTGGACCAGGCCCATGCACAGGCCGCCGAAGGCCTTGCGGGATGCGCCCTTGTCGGGTTCCTGGTTGGTTGGGTCGCCGTTGCCGGTGCCGACGAGCCTTCCCTTGCCGGAGACGGCGAAGGTGACCTCGTTGTCGGAGACGGGCACCAGCCGGCCCTGGGCGTCCTGCACCTCGACGGCGAACATGGCGACGTCTTCGCCGTCGGCCGCGACTTCAGGGCGGTTGGAGCGGAGGACAAGTTTGGCGGGGGCGCCGGTGGTTTCGCGCTTCGCGGTCAGGGCCAGCTTGCCGTCCTTGTAGCCGCGCGCCTCGATCACGCCGGGGGTGTATTTCACGTTCCAGGCCAGGTGCGAGTCCTTCTTCATGTCCTTTGCGCCGAGGCTCTGGCCGTTGAGGAAGAGCTCGACCTTGTCCATGTTGGAGTGGACCCAGACGGCGATGGCCTTGCCTTCGTAGCCGGGCCAGTTCCAGTGGGGGAAGAGATGCAGGACGGGGTTGGCGGTCCACCAGGACTGGTAATAGTAAAAGGTGTCCTTGGGAAAGCCGCAGGTGTCGATGATGCCGTACTGCGAGCTGATGTTGGGCCAGCCGTTGGGCGAGGGTTCACCGCGGTAGTCGAAGCCGGTCCATACAAAGCCGCCGGAGAGCCAGGGACGAGAGTTGCAGAAGCTCCACCATCCCTCGGCGGAGGCGCGGCCAGTGGTGGTGTAGGGGTCGTAGGAGCTGACAAAGCCCTTCTTGGCGTCGGTGATGTAGATGCCGCGGGTGCAGACGGCGCTGACCGTTTCAGTGCCCATGACGGGGCGGTCTGGATGCGCCTTGTGGAAGGCCTCGGCGGCGGGGTCCATGTAGTTGTAGCCGGCAACGTCGCAGACCTCGAGGCCGCCTGTGCCGATGGCCCCGGTGGGGGCGATGGAGACCAGCCGGGAGCCGTCGTGCTGTTTGGCCAGGGCCTTCATGGTGGAGAGAATGCGCCTGCCCAGCTCGGTGTTGGCCTGGCCTTCTTCATTGCCCATGGACCAGAGGAAGACGGCGGGGTGGTTGCGGTCGCGCCGGACGAGGTTGGCGAACTGGCTGAGGCCCTCGGGGTTGGAGGACATCATGCGGGTCTCGTCAAAGACCAGGATGCCGAGGCGGTCGCAGGCATCAAGAAGCTCCGCCGTGGGCGGGTTGTGCGACGTGCGGATGGAGTTGCAGCCCATCTCCTTGAGCTTGGCGATGCGGTAGTACTGGACGGCGTCGGGGAGGGCAGCGCCGAGACCGGCGTGGTCCTGGTGGTTGCAGGTGCCCTTGAGCTTGGTGACCTTGCCATTGAGCAGGAAGCCCCTGTTGGCGTCAAACTCCACGGTGCGGATGCCGAAGGTGGTCTCGTAGCGGTCCACGACTTCGCCGGAGACCTGGACTTCAGTGACCAGCTTGTAGAGGTTGCGTTCCTCGATGGACCAGATTTGCGGGCGGCGCACGGTGATCTCTTGCTCGAAGGTCTGTTCTCCGCCTGCGGGGACCGGGGCAATGGGCGCGGCGCTTTTGCCGACTTCGCTGCCGGAGGGGTCGAGGATGGTGGAGACGACGCGGGTGTTCTGGGCGGCCTTGCCGTCGTTGCTGATCTCGGTACGGATGGACAGGCCGGCTTCACCGGCGCGGACCTCGGCCTTGACCAGGGTGCCCCACTGCTTGACGTGAACGGCGGCGGTCTCAACCAGCCAGACGTGGCGATAGATGCCGGCGCCCTCATAGAACCAGCCGTCGCTCTCCGTGGCGTCGACGCGGACCAGGAGGACGTTGCGGCCGCCGGGGTTGGCGAAGTCGGTGACGTCAAAGGTGAAGGGGTCATAGCCGCCGCTGTGGCGGCCGATGTAAAAGCCGTTGAATACGACCATGGATTCGCGGTAGGAGCCGTCGAACTCAAGGGTCAGGCGCTTGCCGGCGCTGGCGGCGGGCAAGTCGAACACGCGGCGGTACCACCCGATGCTGGTGGCAGGGTATTTGCGGCCCAAGGGGTAGAAGCCCTTGCTGGAGAGGGCGGGATCGTTCTGAAATGGCAGTTCGACAGCCCAGTCGTGGGGCAGGTCGATGCTCTTCCATTCGCTGTCGTCAAAGGCGATGGTGCAGGCGGGGAGGAAGTTGCCGGTCTTCTGGAAGTTGCCGGTCTCGGCGGTGCCGAAGCCGAAGTCCTTGGATGGGTCGTCGGCGTGGCCGAGGTGGAAGCGCCATCCGAAGTCCAGCAGGAGGCGGTCGCGGCCTGCGCCGGATTGGGCGGACTCGGGGGTGGGGTAGGCGGGATAGGGGGCAGGGGCGTCAGTGGCAGCCTGGATGGCTGCTCCAAAGGGTCCGATGTGCTGTGCAGCCGCAACGGCGGCGGGGGCGAGCAGGCTGGACTTGAGGAGATCACGTCTTGAAAAGGCTTTCATTTTGACTCCTGAAAATTGGTTCTGAACGGTAGGTCAATGGAAGGAGGGGGATGACTCCCACAGGTCGTGAGGAACGGAGGCGGACTGAGCCGCCTCCAAATGCCTCAAGCCAGCTTCCAGGGCGCGCGATAGGGGCGGGTGAGGAGGGCTGACGCCTCAGGGTCGTTGAGGATCTCTTCCTTGGCGACATCCCACTGGAGCTTGCGGCCAACGAGCATGGAGATGAGGCCGAGATGGCCGGGCAGTGTGGAGTGGTGCGCCACCTCGACGGGCGTGATGGTGGCCTTGCGGCTCTTTACGCAGTCGAGGAAGTTGCGCTGGTGGTTGGAGGACTCGTAGAGACGGACCTTGCGCAGCGCGTCGGGGAGGGATTCGGGCTTGACCCACTCGGGGCGGGAGGCGTCGAATGCCCCGCGGTCGACCCAGACCCAGCCCTCGGTGCCAATCCACTTGGTTCCGGAAGAGATGGCGGGCGTACCGCCGGCGATGGTGAGTTTCACATCGTTGGCGTAGCCGGTGACCTCCTTCTTGTAGAGGCACTCCACCTTGTATTTGGTGGCGGTGTTCCAGATGGCGTTGGCGGGCGGAAACTCGCCATGGCCCTCGATCTCCGAAGGGCCGGAGAGGTCGAAGCCGAGTCCCCAGTGGGCGATGTCGCCGTGGTGGCCGATCCAGTCGAGGAGCTGGCCGCCGCCGGTGTTGGAGTTCCAGCGCCAGTTGAGGTGGTGGCGGCACTCGATGTAAGGCTCCATGCGGGCGGGGCCGATCCAGCGGTCGTAGTCGATGTCGGCGGGCGGGGTGGAGACGGCCAGATCCCAGGCGGGGGTGCCGGGGACGACGTCGGCGGGGGTCTTGGGCGGGTTGGGCAGCGAAGCCAGCTTCTTGAGGAAGGCGGGCTCGTTGCCGGCAAAGTCGTGATGGCCGCCGGGCAGGCCCACCTCGACGTGGGTCACCGTTCCGATGAGGCCGTTGCGCACAATCTCCGCTGCCTTGTGAAAGTTGGGCAGCGAACGCTGCCACGAGCCGGTCTGCCAGATGATGCGGTTGTTCTGCACGGCGCGGACAATGGCCTGCTGCTCGGCAACGGTCTTGGCCAGAGGCTTTTCGCCATAGATGTCCTTTTTCCGGTTGGCGGCCTCGGTGGCGATGAGGGCGTGCCAGTGGTCGGGAATGGCGATCATGACGGCGTCGATGTCGTCGCGGGCGATCAGTTCGCGGTAGTCGTGGTAGAGCTTGCAGTCCTTGTTGCCGTAGTGGGTATTGATGGTGTCGGCGGCCTCCTGGAGCCGGTGGACATCAAGGTCGCAGGCGGCGACGACCTGGCAGTCGGACTCGGCAAGCATGGACTTGGTGTTGGAAGGGCCGATCATGCCCCAGCCGATGACGCCCACCGTGATGCGGTTGGAGGCGGCGGCGCGGGCGCGTGGGCTGGCGGCCAAAGCTGCGGCAGCTCCGGCGGAGGCGAGGAAGTGGCGGCGGCTGAAGGGAGAGGCTGAACCGGGTGCTTGCGATTTCATGATCGACTCCAGGTGAGAGGGTCAGGGCAAAGGCGCGGCCAGACAGCAGCGCTGGTGGCCTGCGAAAGTACGAGCCTTTATATCAGAGGGAGGGAAGGTGTGGGGGAGATTGCCGAGAAGCGCGAAGCGAACTGCATCTGGCGCGGTGCTAGGTATGGAAGACGAGGCTGGTCATCGGGTAGTGTTTGCGGTTGCGGGTCCAGAGCGCGGCCTTATGCCGGGTTGCGGTGGCTGCGATGAGAGCGTCCGCGATCTTGAGGCCATGGCTTCTGCTGAATTGGCGGAGGAAGTCGCCCGCCGCCCTGCCAGTCTCCTGATCAAGCGGGACGCATGGGACGAGTGCAAAGAACCGGGAGATGGCAGTGTGTTCCGCGGGGAGCGCGCCGGCCCAGACCTCAGCAACCGTGACCGGAGAAACCAGCAGGTTGGCGCTGCGATGCACGACAAGAGTCCACTGATCGAGGATGCCGGAGTCGCGGGCGCGCAGGACTTCAATCACAACGTCGGAATCGAGGAGGATGCTCACTCGGCGCCCAGCCGCTGGAGCCGGTCATCGTCGCGGAGATTGCGGATGTAGGTCTCCGTGTCGGGCAGGTCGAGGCGGTTTCTCCAGAGGCCTACGATGCCCATCAGGGCAGCTCGCCGGTCATCCGGGTTTCCGATGTATCGCTCCCTGGCGGCAATGCGGACGAGTTCCGAGATGGATGTGCCGGCCAGAAGCGCCTGGTCGTGAAGGGCATTCCAAAGTTCATCGTCCAGATAGAGTTGAGTCCGCTTCATGATGTATAGCATACATCACACTCTGGAGAGTGAACAGGGCCATCTCTATTGCAGAAACTCGCGAACGAAAGGGTCCTGGCTCCTGACGAGTTCGTGCAGGGAGCCGTCGAAGATAAGGCGGCCTTCCGAGAGCATGAGGAAGGTGGTGTTGGGGTCGGTCTGGCCTTTGGGGAGGGGCGCCATGGTGCCTGCCTCGGGGTCAAAGCGGTGAGTGCACATGGTGAAGGCGTCCTGGAGGCGATGGGTTACGAGCAGCGAAGGGGTGCGGTAGACATCGCGCTGCTTGACGATGAGCTCAATGATGGTGGTGGAGGTGACGGGGTCCAGCCCGCCGGTGGGCGAGTCGTAGAGCAGCAGTTCGGGCTGGTGGATGAGGGCGCGGGCGATGGCCACGCGGCGCCTCATGCCGCCCGACAGGCTGGAGGGAAACTGCGCGAAGGTCTGTTCGAGGTCGACAAAGCGGAGAGCCTCGCGGACGCGCTGGTCGATCTCGTCGTCGGGGACGCGCTCGCCGATGAGCTGGTAGGCAATGTTGTCGCGGACGGAGAGGGAGTCGAAGAGGGCGCCCTCCTGGAAGACCATGCCGGTCCTGGCGCGGAGGGCAAACAGGCTCTCCTCGGGCATGTGGGAGATCTCCTGGCCGAAGAGGCGGATGGTTCCCTGGTCGGGGCGGAGCAGGCCGTTGGTGAGCTTCAGCAGCACGCTCTTGCCGACCCCGGCGGGGCCGAGCAGGATGCGAGTCTCGGCAGGTCCGACCGAGAAAGTGACGTCTTCCAGCACCGGGGGGCCGTCGAAGGCGATGGTGACGTTGCGAAAGTCGACGACCGGGCCGGAGTCCGCCGGAGGGGGAGGGCCGGGCTGGGCCTGCGCGACGAATTGGCTCATAGCGGGGGAAAGAGGGCGAGCAGGACCCGGGTGACGAGAAAGTCGACCAGGATGATGAGCACGGAGGCGTTGACCACAGCCTGGATGGTGGAACGGCCCACCCCCTCTGTGCCGCCGGAGGTTCTCATCCCATAAAAGCAGCCGGTGGAGGCGATGATGAAGCCGGAGAAAAGCGGCTTGACGAGGCCCTGGATGATATCGGGATAACGAAGATACTCCCAGGCTTTGGAGATGTACTGGGTGCCGTCCTGGTGGTTGAGGAATACGGTCACCGCCGCGCCGCCGAGGATGCCGAAGGCGTCCGCGACGATGGTGAGAAAGAGCAGCATGGTGATGCAGGCAAACAGGCGCGGGGTGACCAGCTTGCGCATGGGGTCCACGCCGAGTGCGCGCATGGCGTCGATCTGCTCGGTGACCACCATGGAGCCGAGTTCGCTGGCCATGGAGGAGGCGTTGCGGCCAGAGACCATGATGCCGGTGAGGACCGGGCCTAGCTCGCGAATCATGGTGAGCGAGACAAAGCGGCCGGTGACGGCTGTGGCGCCAAACTCCGAGAGCGTGGCGGCCGACTGCAGGGCGAGCACGCCGCCGGTGAAAAAGCCCGAGAGCAAAACAATGGAGGCCGAGCCGACGCCGATGATGTCGGACTGGACCAGGAACTCCGGCCAGTAGCGCGGCGGGCGGAAGAGATTGGCGACAGCGTTCCAGGCAAACAGGGAGTAGTCCTGCACGGTGAGCACAAGATCCTTGGCGGTTTTGTCGATTTTGCTGATCGCCATCGCGTTTGCCGGCCTTGAGGGGTTAAGGGGTGCGCTGCGTCTGTGGCCTGGAGTGCCGCAAGGACAGAATAGCGCACATGGCAGTGGCGATGCGGGTGCAGGGTAGACTGGCAGGGAAAGCGAGCAGGCATGACTCCTGAGGCGATGGCAAGGCTGGACGAGTTTTTTGGCGGATTCGGGGGCCGTGGCCATCCCCTGCTGCTGCTGGATTATGACGGCACACTGGCGGGGTTTCGCGTGGATCGGTTTACGGCGCGGCCGTGGGCCGGGGTGCGGGAACTCCTGGTAGGGATTCAGCGGCAGGGGAGGACGCGGATGGTGGTCATCACCGGCCGGCCTGCCGGGGAGATCGCGCCGATGCTGGAGTTGGACCCGCCTCTCGAGGTGTGGGGCCTGCATGGGGCTGAGCGCATCCTCCCGGATGGACGGCGCACGCTGGAGCAGGCTCCCGCGGCAGCAGCGGCCAAGCTCGAAGAACTGCGGAGTCTGCTGAAGCGCGACGCGCTGGGCGGGCTGTTTGAAGACAAGGCCAACGGCGTGGTGATGCACTGGCGGGGGCGGTCAAGGCAAAAGGCGGAAGAGATCGAACGGCGAACGCGGGAGCTGTTTGAGCCGCTGGCGCGCATGGAGGGGCTGGCCCTGCTGGAGTTTGAAGCAGGACTGGAACTGCGTGCGGGAAGAAACAAGGGCGGGGCAGTGGAGGCGATCCTGGCCGAGGCTCGGGAAGTTGGCCCGGTTGCCTACCTGGGCGACGACTTTACCGATGAGGCGGCGTTTCGGGTTGTCGGCCGGTTGGGGCGGCGCGGGCTGGGCGCGCTGGTGCGCCGGGAGTGGCGCGAGACAGCGGCGGAGGTCTGGCTCCGGCCACCGGCGGAGTTGCGGGAGTTTCTCCAAAGGTGGATGCTCGCCGGTGACCTATCTGCAAGGACCGTGTAAGGCGGTGAGTGGCGGTTCAGAACTGGAGCTTATCCTTTGAGGATGGGTATCCAAGCCAAGAATTCAATCGGACAGATTGAAGTGGTCCCCGCCTTGCCGGATCAGGAGCCGGTCATCGCCAATCTTGTTGAGTTGTACGCTCACGACTTCAGTGAGTTTCAGGAACTGGAGATTGGTCAGGATGGCAGGTTTGGATACAGGGATCTTCATCACTATTGGAGCGAGCCGGGCAGGCACCCCTTTCTAATCAAGGTGGATGACAGACCAGCAGGGTTTGTCCTGGTAAAGCAGGGTTCTGATATTTCAGGCGACAGGACAGCCTGGGACGTGGCGGAGTTCTTTGTGGTGCGCGGCTGTCGCAGGCTTGGGGTTGGAAAGGCTGCAGCTCAGGAGGTTTGGCGGCGGTTCCCAGGGCGTTGGGAGGTGCGCGTCATGATGGCCAATCAACCTGCCCGCCAATTTTGGGCCGGAGCGATTTCAGAGTTCCTGGGTGAGACGATTCGCGGTATTCGCACGGAAGTTGGCGGCGAGCATTGGGAGCTGTTTTCATTTGCTTCCTCGGGCGTCCCTCCTGATTCAAAGCTGCGGCCGATGTGAAATACTCGTGCCGGGCGCGGGCTTGAAGCAAACTTGTGCGCCTGCCGGAGTGACCATGCCGATTTCCCGCCGGACCGCACTTGAATGGATTGCCGCCAGCTCCGCGCTGGCGCTGCAACCTGCCGCCAGGGCCATGCAGCCTTCCCCGCTGACCGAGGGCCATCCGTACCAACAGAGCTGGGATTCGCTGAAGAATCACGCGTGCCCGGAGTGGTATCGCGACGCCAAGTTCGGTATCTACTTTCACTGGGGGCTCTACTCGGTGCCGGCGTTCGGCAACGAGTGGTACCCGCACTGGATGTATCTGCCGGGCAGGCCGGAGTATCAACATCACGTGGCGACTTATGGCCCGTTGAGTAAGTTCGGTTACAAGGACTTTGCGCGGAGCTTCACTGCCGAGCACTTCAACGCGGATGCCTGGGTGACCCTGTTCAAGGACTCGGGGGCGCGCTATGTGGGGCCGGTGGCCGAACATGCCGACGGGTTTTCCATGTGGGACAGCAAGGTGAATCGCTGGAACGCGGCGCGCATGGGGCCGAAGCGGGACATCGTTGGCGAGCTGGAGCGGGCGGTCCGCAGGCAGGGCCTCAAGTTCTACACGAGCTTTCATCACCAATGGTTGTGGGGATGGTATGCAAGCCCGGAGGCCGACGCGGATATCTATCAGCCCGAGTATGCGGATCTCTACTGGCCGCAGAAGCTTCCGCAGGGGGCGCAGGCCCCGCTGGACTACAGCTCTGAGAGACCGGGAGCGTTTAATTACGCGCATCCCGATCCGGCGCCCTCGACGCGGTTTTGCGAGTTATGGCGCGACAAGGTGCTGGAGGTGGTGGACCGCTACCATCCGGACGTCATCTACTTTGACACGCGGAGCTTTATCATCCCCGAGAGTTATCGGATGGAGATGCTGGCCCACTATTACAACGCGAGTTACAAGGCCGGGCGGGAAGTTACCATCACTTACAAGGAAAACGACTTTGCCAGGGGCTCGGGACTGCTGGACTTCGAGGCCGGGCAGTTGGCGGAGAAGGCCAGCTTTGTGTGGCAGACCGACGACGTGATGGATTGGGACTCGTGGGGCTACCTGAAGAAGCCTAACTACAAATCAGCGGGGCGCATCCTTCATCAACTCATCGACGTGGTGAGCAAGAACGGCAACATGCTGCTGGATGTGGGGCCGCGGCCGGATGGGACGATTCCCGAGGAGGTCGTGAGCCGGCTGAAGACGATTGGCTCCTGGCTCAAAGTGAATGGCGAGGCTATCTATGGGACGCGGCCGTGGGAGCGGTTTGGCGAGGGGCCGACGAAGGTGAAGGAGGGAATGTATGTGGCCGACCACAACACGGACTTCACCGCGCAGGACCTGCGCTTTACGACGCGGGGCAGGGAATTCTACCTGCATGTGATGGGCGCGCCGGGAACCGAGGTCAAGGCGGCTTCGCTGAAGAAAGATACGCCGCTGCCCTTTGGGGAGTTGAAGAAGGCGGAGCTGCTCGGTGTGCCGGAAGCGCTGCGGTGGGAGTGGACTGCGGATGGGCTGACGCTGCACATGCCGGAGAAGCGGCCCTCGGACGATGCGCTGGTGATCAAGCTGAGTTAGGCGCGCCGGCGCGTTTTGCTTGAGTTGCAAACCAACGGCTGCATTGCCGAACCAGGAACGCGTCGATTGAGGCCGGATTTGGCTCCAGTTCTCGGAACACTTTAAGGCGATACGCCCAATTTGATGCAAGAGGTGGAATTTGCAGGGAACGAGTGTGCAACAACTTGCACATGGCGGGCTTCGGATTGCGTTAATCCTTGAGTTTAGGACGTTTTACTTTGGCAACTCGAATGCTGTGAAGTTGGTGGATCAGGTCTAAATAGTTCGCGGTCCTGGCTCGGCAAGCCATGGGCATTGAGACTGTTCAGTTGTTCCATGCTTCCTGACTGCATGAAAGAGAGAACCGATGAAACGTGCATTTTTATGTCTTTTGGTGGTAGCAATGATCGCTTCGATGGCGAAGGCGGACCCAACCACAATTTCGGGCGTGATGACGGTCGACAACGGGTTCACAGCTTATCTTAGTACTTCGCCGACCACTTTAGGCACCCCCATCGCAAGCGCCGGTAATTGGTACCGTCCGGTCTCAGTGGGAGCCCAGGAACTCGTACCTGGCACGACGTATTACCTGCAGATCGACGCGACAAACTGGGGTGGTCCGGGAGGGGTGATCGGCTCGTTCAGCCTGAGCGATTCACTGTTTCAATTCGCGAACGGCACGCAGAGTCTGAACACGAATACGACGAACTGGACTTACTCAACCAGCGGCTTTGGGGTGGGTTCAATGGCGCCGACCGACTGGGGGGTAAGCAACACTTGGCCGTGGTACTTGAATTCAGGGATTGCCGCCGACGCCGAATGGATTTGGGATTCCAATCTTTACTATCCCTATAGTGTCGGGGATCCAAATTCAGGGGGAAGCGGGGACCTGTATTTTGAGACAACCATCACTCCCATTGCACCCGCAGTTCCCGAGCCACCCTCCATGCTGCTGTTTGGCACAGGCCTGGCGGCGCTCGCCGGCTTGGCGGTGATGCGCAGGACTGCGATGTAACTCTCCATTGATTACTGCTCGGGCCGTCGTGTGAGTGACGGCCCATTTTTCATGGGGACAGCTTGACGGAAGGCACTCGCGGCGTTTGGCGCGGGTGGAGTTGCGTTGAAGAAGGATGGCGCGATCCGGGGTCAGGCGCATGCACTCGTCTAGCCTTTAGGCGTCGGGCCTGGATGGCGGCGACTTCCCGTTTGCGATGGGTTCGGGGTCGTTCCAGACAAGAATGGAATAGCGGTCCCAGACACCGCCGATGCGCGGCATGCCCGGCTTGCGCCGACCCAAGACATCGTGCTCGACGTGCTCCCAGACCTGCTCGGCGGTGGTCGTCCCTGGCGACTTTGAGCGATTGGAGGAGAGTAGCCCACCCTGAAACTGAGATTCGCCGTGCCTTACTCCCGGCCCTTCTTGCGGATCTCGATGTTGAGGCGCTTGATCTTCTGGTTGAGGGTGGAGAGGGGGATGTGGAACTGCTCGGCGGCGTCGGTCTGGTTCCAGTTACAGCGTTCCAGCTTTTCAATGATGATGCGGCGCTCGATGTCTTCGAGGATGTCAAAGAGCGAGGCGTTGGGGTTGTGTTCGAGCAGCGCGTCCTGGAAGCTGCGGCCGGTGATATGGCCGGGGAGCAGGTCAGAGCCGATGACCGGGCCGGAGGAGAGGACCACGCCGCGCTCGATGGAGTTTTCCAGCTCGCGGACATTGCCGGGCCACTCGTAGTCGACAAGGGCGCGGAGGGCGTCAGCGGAGAGCTTGCGCGGACCGAAGCCGTTTTCGTTGGAATAGAACTCGAGGAAGTGGTGGGCCAGGAGTGGAATGTCTTCGCGGCGGGCGCGCAGCGGGGGCAGGTCCACGCTGATCACGTTGAGGCGATAGAAGAGGTCTTCGCGGAAGCGGCCATCGCGCACGGCCTGGCGCAGGTCGATGTTGGTGGCGGCGATGATGCGCACGTCCACCTGAATCTCCTGGATGCCGCCGAGGTGCATGAAGCGGCGATCCTGGAGCACGCGCAGGATCTTGGCCTGGGTGTCCATGCCCATGGTGGCGATTTCGTCGAGGAAGAGGGTGCCGCCGTTGGCCACTTCGAACAGGCCCTTCTTTGAGGCGACGGCGGAGGTGAATGCGCCCTTGACGTGGCCGAAGAGGGTGGACTCCAGCAGTTCAGAGGGCATGGCCCCGGTGTTGATGGGGACGAACGGCTTGTCTCTGCGAGGGGAGTTGGCGTGGATGGCCTTGGCGATGAGTTCCTTGCCGGTGCCGCTCTCTCCCTGGATGAGGACGGTGGAGCGGGAGGGCGCAACCTGCTGGACAAGGTCGAAGACGCGCAGCATGATCTCGCTCTTGCCGACGATGTTGGCGAAGTTGTAGCGCTGCTTGAGGGTGCGCTTGAGCTGGAGATTCTCTTCTTCAGCCTTGTGGCGGGCGACAGCGGAGCGGATGTCGGCGAGGAGCTTTTCGTTGTCCCAGGGCTTCTGGACGAAGTTCTCCGCCCCGGCGCGGACGGCTTCGACGACGTTGTCGACCGTGCCGTAAGCGGTGATCATGATGACGGGCAGCTCGGGGTGGCGCTCCTTGATCTGGGGGAGCAGTTCGAGGCCGCTCTGGCCGGGGAGTGCGAGGTCGAGCAGGACGAGATCGAAGTTCTCGAGATCAAGCGTGCGCAATCCCTCCACGCCATCAACGGCCATGCGGACGGCGTAGCCCTCGAGAGTGAGCAGCACTTCAAGCGACTCACGGATGCCGGCCTCGTCGTCGATGACGAGGATGCTGGCAGCGGAGACGCCGTTGGAGATGAGTGGTGCGGACGCGGACATATTCAAGGGCAGTTCGACCTCAGGCATGAACGGAATTCCTTAACAAGGGAAACTCGAGATGAAAGGTTGTGCCGGCGCCGACTGCGCTTTCGACGTGAATTTTTCCCGCGTGTTCCTGAATGATGCCGTAGGAGACGGAGAGGCCCAGTCCCGTGCCGCGGCGGTCGCCGGGTTTGGGCGTGGTCTTGGTGGTGAAAAAAGGGTCATAAATGCGCTTGAGGTGCTCGGGGGCAATGCCTGAGCCCGAGTCGGTGATCACGGCCTCGACGTGCCCGTTGACCTGGGTGGCGACGCGGAGCTGACCGCCTCCGGGCATGGCGTCCTTGGCGTTGAGCAGGAGATTGAGAAAAACCTGCTGGAGCTTGCCGGGGTTGCCGTGGATAGCGGGGAGTTGTTCGGCCAGGTCCAGGTCCACGGCAATCTGCGCGGTCTTGAACTGGTGTTCGAGCAGGGAGAGCGTGTCGCGAATGACCTGGTTGAGATTGGTGTCGCGGAACTCGGTGGTGGAGGTGCGGGAGAAGTTCAGCAGGCCGTTGGCGATTTCGGCGGCGCGGAAGCTCTGCTGCGTGATCTTGTCCAGCACCGGCGAGAGGCGGGCATCGCCCTTGAGCTGCTTGGAGAGCATCTGCGCATAGGAAGAGATGACGGCGAGCGGGGTGTTGATCTCGTGGGCCACTCCGGCAGCCAGCAGGCCGATGGAGCTGAGCTTGTCGGCCTGGGCGAGCTGGGTTTCAAGCGAGATGCGCTCGGTGATGTCGTCGACCAGGATGATGCGGCCGACGGAGATGAAGTGGCGTGAAAGCAGGGGAGCGACGGCGATGTTGGCGGAGCGCTGCTCGCCGGCCCGGGTGGTGAGGCGGAACTTGTAGAGGTGATGGACGCCGGGCTCATTGCTGAAACTGTCAAGGGCGTCGACAAACTCCGGGGGAAAGACCTCGCGCAGCGGCTTGCCGAGAACCTCCCCGCGGCTGAGGGCATACATGGCTTCCATCTGCGCGTTCCAGCTCTCGATGCGGTCTTCCAGGTCAATGGCGAGGATGCCCACGTTGATGGACTCGACGATGTTCTCGTTGAACTCCTTGAGTCGTTCAAACTCGCCGATCTTCTGCTCGAGGCGGGCGTAGAGGCTGGCGTTCTGGAGGGCGATGCCGATGTAGCTGGCGAGGGATTCGAGCAGCTCGACGTCTTCGCTGGAAAGGAAGTCGCCGCCGATGGTGCGACCCAGGCCAATGACGGCGATGGTGCGGGTGGCGGGCCCGTCCTGGACCCGACAAGGAAGGTAATAGTTGAGGTCGAGCAGGGCGGCGGTTCGCTGCTGGGCTTCGGGCAAATGAAGGGCGGCCTGCGCGTTTTCAAAGAAGATGTGGGAGTGGTCGTTGGTCTGGTCGAAGTCGAGGAAGGCGAGGTCAAGCGAGTTGGGGCCGAGGCGGTCCTGAAAGGCCCCAACTTCGGGCGGCAGCCCGTGGGCGGCGACAAGGCGGAGGCGGTCGGATTCCGGGGCCATGAAGACCGCGACGCGGGCCACAAGCAGGGTGCGCGGCAGGCGCTCGACGATGGACTCCAGAAGCGCGCGCAGGTCGGTCTCGGAGTTGAGGCCGCGGCCAAAGTCGACCAGCGCCTTGCGATAGTCGTAGCGATGGCGGTCAAAGACGCGGTCGACCCAGCCCTGAATTCTGCGCTTGAGGGGGTCAAAGATGGCGGCAGTGACGAGGATGGCGAGGACCAGGGCCCACTCGCGCACCGCCTCGGGCATGCCGTTGTGGACCATCTCGGCGATGAGGGCGATGATGCCGAAGTAGGCGCCCAGCAGCAGGGCTGTGGCCAGGGTGTAGGCAACGCCACGCTTGAAGATGAGGTCTGTGTCCATCAGCCGGAAGCGGACAATCGCCCAACTGAAGGTCAGCGGCAGGAAGATCAGCGAAAGCCCGGCCAGCTTGGTCAGCAGCGCGGGCACGCGCAGGTCAAAGAGGAAAGGGATGGCCGACAGCAGTGTAAAGGGCAGCACGGCGACCAGGGTGCCGCGGGTGAGCCACTTCAACTGCTGGCGCAAGAGCGGCGTATCTGCCTGGAAGTAGCTGCGCAGGAACAGAATGGCGGCGAGCAGATAGAAAGCGGCGTCGTAGGCGGTGCCGGTCTGGTCCAGCCGGTGCTTCAGCAGACCGGTGGCCTGCCAGCGGGTGAGCGCGAGGATCCAGAGCGTGAGCAGTCCTGCGCCGGGCGCATAGACCAGGGGCAGCAGGAAACTGCGGCGAAGCTTCTTGAGCCGTTCCTCGGGGAAGCTGAGGGCAAAGTGGAGGAAGAGCGCCGGCTGCAGGGACTCGGCCAGGATGTTTGCCCAGAAGACGGTCCAGTCGAGGGCATCGAGCTTGCCGGTGTATTTGAGCGCGTAAAGGGCGAACGAGACCAGGCAGAAGAGGTAGAAATGGTTGGCGCGGGGCGCCGTCCAGCGGCGGAAGAGAACGTATAGCCCGATGGCGAGGTAGATGAGGCCGATGACGCGCAGGCCAAGGGCCAGGCTGCGGTCCAGGGGCTCGGGAATCACGAGTACCGGAGCATCGAGGGGGATGCCGCTGCGGGTGATCTCGTATTTGGCGTTGCCGTAGACGCCTGTGCGCTGGTAGAGCTCGCGCTCCAGATCGGAGAGGCGCGGCGTCGGCGTCTCATTGACGGCGGTGAGCAGGTCGTGGGCCTGGAGGCCGGCGCGCTGACCGGGGCTGCCGGGGAGGACTTTATCGGCAATCAGGCCGGCGCCATTGGGCGCCTCGCTCCACCAGACGCCATCATCGGGGTCCTGGAAGTGGATGTCCTGCTGAAAGTTCCAAACCGCCAGCAGCACCAGTCCGACCGTAACGACGGCCAGCAGTGTGGCTTGCAGGCGATTAAAGAGATTCGTCTCCATGGGGGGAGTACCCAACAGCAATTTGGCTGTTGCACGTTGGTTGCCAAGTAAAAGTGGCAGGGCCGAGACCGAAATCGGACAAGCAATCCGCTGAGAATACGCACGATAGGGACGTTTTACACCGGGCAACGGGAGCAGGGGGCTGGTTGGAATCCGCTGGAGATGTAGGAAACAGTATGCAGCCTATGTGAAAAGGGAGGAGCCTATTGAAAATAGTAGTTACCAAAGAATCAATAGGCAGGGGTACGGGATGGTTACGAATGGGGGATATGAGCCGCAAGCAAGCTCTCAGCCCTGGCCATAGGTGGCCTTGGGACCGTGTTTGCGCTGGTAGTGATGTTCGCTGACGTACGCGGGAATTCCGGCATCGGATGCGCCCAGCAATGTGGAGCGGTAGGCGAGGCGGGCGATGTACTCGAGGACGTCTGCGTGCTCGACGGCGTCGGCCGGCGTTTTGCCCCAGGTGAAGGGGGCATGGCCGGCGACAAGGACGCCGGGAACGGCGAGGGGGTCGAGGTTTTGGATGCGGAAGCGCCGAACGATGACGGCTCCGGTGTTGCGCACATAGGCCTCGGCCACTTCTTCGGCGGTGAGAGGGTCGGTGACGGGGACGGGGCCATGGAAGTAGTCGGCGTGGGTGGTGCCGAGGCAGGGAATGGGGCGGCCGGCCTGCGCCCAGGAGGTGGCGAACTCTGAATGGGTGTGGACCACGCCGCCAATCTGGGGAAATTCCCGGTAGAGCAGGGTGTGGGTGTCCAGGTCCGAGGAAGGGCGGAGCGCGCCTTCGATGATTTTGCCGTCGAGGTCGGTGATGACGAGGTCGGCGGGGGTGAGGGAGGCGTAGTCGACGCCGCTGGGCTTGATGACGACGAGTGGCTCGGCGCCGGAGCGGTCAATGCCGCTGGCGTTGCCGAAGGTATGGGGGGCGAGGCCGCGGCGGGCGATTTCCTGGTTGGCGCGGAGGACCTGGTTGCGGAGTTCGGGAAGGAGCATGAAGGTGACCTCAAGGTGCGCTGGAAAGCGTTTTCCAAGCAAGTTTACCAAGAAAGGGGTTGAGCCGAGAATGGGGCTTCGCCTCGGTTCCATTATGATGGGGCCGCACAGAACGCGCTCTATGAATCCCCGCTGAATGAATGGGGATTGGGAGCGCGTTTGTCCCAGGGAGGCTCCACATGAATCGTCGCAAGTTTGTAAAAGCCGCTGCTTTGCTCCCGCTGGTTGCCGGGGGAGCGCCGCTCGCGTTCGGAGCGCCGTCCGTGCCGGAGGAAGCGTTGCCGGCCTCAGGGAGTGTTGTCGGAAGCGGCCGGCGGACGCGCTATGAACTCACGCTGCGGCGGGTACTCGATGGGGACTCGCCCACCATCAGCGAGGAGTTTTTGCTGGACGACTTGCGCCCGCTGGCGGTGCGGCGGTTTACGGAGTACTCGGGCGACCTGTCGGGGCGGTATATCGGCGCGCTGGCGACGGCGTCGCGGGTGTATGGGACGGAGTTCGCAGGGCTGGACGGACTGGTGGAGAAGGCGATCGCGTTGCAGAAGCCGGATGGGTACTTTGGCGCCACCTTCCACTATGACAAGCCGGTGGACGAGGACCTGGCGCTGCTGTGGGGCAACGGGCGGTTGCTGGTTGGGCTGCTGGAGTATTACCGGCTGAAGAAGTCGCCCGCGGTGCTGGCGTCGTGCATTCGGCTGGGGGACTGGCTGGTGCGGATTGGCCCGCTGATGCTGTCCAAGGAGATGCGGGATCAGTTTGGCGCGCAGCACTTTGCTTCAAGCTACATCTGCTGGCTGCAGCAGACCGAGGGGTTGGCGAACCTGTATACGGCGACGAAGGACGAGCGCTACCGGAAGCTCGCGGAGGGAGTGGCGGCGGTGATCGTGCTGCGGCCGGGGGACCATGTGCACGGCTGCCTGACGGCGCTGCGCGGAACGATGGACCTCTATAAGGCGACCGGGGACGCAAGCCTGCTGGCGCAGTGCGAGGCGGCATGGGAGCACGTCGCGGGGTCGGAGGATGCTCTGATCACGGGGGGAGTTCCCGAGGGGTGGAGCCCCAACGGCCACCGGACCGAGGGCTGCGCGGAGGCCGACTGGGTGAGGCTGAACCTGGCCCTGTGGGAGGCGACGGGAAAGGAACGCTACCGGGCAGGAGCGGAGCGGGCGGTCTTCAACGAGCTGTCGTTCAACCAGTTTGCGACCGGGGACTTTGGGCACCGGGTGTTTACGGAGACGGGATTTCAGGCGCAGGGGGCGGCGCGGGCGTGGTGGTGCTGTACGCTGCACGGGCTGAGGGCATTTCCAGATGTCGAGGCGGGCGTGTTTGGCGCTGGGAAGGAGGGGGTCTCCTACAATTTGCCCCTGGACGGGCGTATCGAGACGGCCGCGTTATCGGCGGTGGCGGAGTCGTCGCTGGGGCGGGACGGCATGGTGCGGATCAGGATTACCGGCGCCGGCGCAGGACCGGCCACGCTGCGGATTCGCACGGTGGACTGGGCGGAGGAGATGGTTGCCCGGCTGGAGAACGGCGTGCGGCTCGACGCAATGGAGAGCGGCTATCTGGGCGCGACCCGGACCTGGAAGGCGGGCGACGTGGTGACGGTGAAGTATGGGATGAAGCTGACATCGCAGGCGGCGGGCAAGGATCGGGTTTCGTACTGGTTCGGGCCGTGGCTGCTGGGAGCTTCGTCTACGGACAACTTTCATTATTTCAATGAGATAACGGAAGAAAACCGGCTGCTGGGCGGAGCGAATGGAGCGCGGCCGGCGATCGAGAATCCGCAGCGGCCGTTTACGGTGCCGGTTGCGGCTCATGTCTTTCGCTATTCCCCAGCGGAGTACCCGGTGCAGCCGGGAACGGTAGTGCTGCGGGCGATCGCCGAGCAGGCGGGGCAGCCGACGGCGTCCTGGGAGTTGCGGTTCCTGACGGGCGAGAAGGGCTGAGCAGCCAGAGAAGCATTCCATGCAGTACGGGGGATCCCTTTTCCTGCGGAGGAGTGGCTCCGGACGCACGCGGCCGGGGTGGGGATGGACGGGGTGTCACAGCGGGGCAAGGGCCTCAATAAGCTTGCAACTGGTCGAGGGGCAGGCGCACCCGGAAGCAGGTGGCGCCGGGCTCGGACTTTACGCTGAGATGGCCGCGGTGCTTG
Source organism: uncultured Acidobacteriaceae bacterium (assembly GCA_903849645.1). Lineage (GTDB taxonomy): Bacteria > Acidobacteriota > Terriglobia > Terriglobales > Acidobacteriaceae > Telmatobacter. Next base: position 122,690 of record CAINJJ010000001.1, read on the forward strand.
CGGACGATGCGCATGGCGTTATCGAGGCCGAGGCCGAGGCCGGAGCCGGGGGCCTTGGTGGTGAAAAACGGCTCGAAGATGCGGGCCTGCAGGTCGGTGGGGATGCCGGGGCCGGAGTCCCAGATTTCGATCAGAAGCATTTCGCCCTCACGGCGGCAGCCGAGGCGGAGGACCCCCTGATTGCCGAGGGCGTCAAGGGCGTTCTCGATGAGCGCGGTCCAGACCTGGTTGAGTTCGCTGCCGTAGGCGCTGATGTGGGGCAGGCCGGGCTCGTAGTCGCGCTCAATGCGGACGTGGCTCATGCGCGACTGGAGCATCTGCAGGGTGGCTTCGAGCCCTGCGGGCACGTCCACATCCAGGATGGGGGCGCGGTCCATGTAGGAGTAGGCCTTGATGGCGCTGATGAGTTCAAAGATGCGCGAGGTGGAATTGAGCAGGGTCTCGATGGAGCGGGAGGAGCGCAGGTAGCGGGCAAAGAACTGAAGGGTGACGGAGGTTTCGTTGGGGCCGAGAATGGCGCGCAACTGGTCAAGGTCGGCGGCGGTGACGCCCTGCTCGGCGAGGAGGGGAGCGATCTCCCAGGCATCTTCGCAACCGATGGAGGCGAGGCGGTCGCGGAGGGATTCCTCGCGCTCGATGAAGGCCGCCGCGCCCTGTTCCTGGATTTGGTAGGGGACGCGGTCGGGGAGGCCGAGGAGGTTGAGTTCCCACTCTTCAATGGCGCGGACCTGCTGCTCGGTGAGGCAGAGGTTGACGAGCTTGAATCGGTTCTGGCGGTTGGCGCGGACGGCGGCTGCCAGGCTGGCGGCGGCGCGCTGGGCGGCGGAGGCGGGGTTGTTGAGCTCGTGGGCCAGATTGCCGGCGAGCTTGCCGAGGGCGGTGAGCTTCTCCGCCTGCTGCTCGATGCGGGTGACTTCACGGACGCGGTCAAGGAGCGTGGAGACGATGCGCTGGGTCATGGAGGGAATGGCGGCCAGCATCTCGGGGAAGAGGGTCTTGTGGATGAGCAGGGCCCAGACCGGGGAGATGGCAAAGCCCTGCCCGCCGTAGCTCTTCATGCGGGAGAAGGGGAGAAGGCCGGTCATCTGGCCGGCGCGGCCAATGAACAGCTCCATGGGGCCGCCCTGCTTGCGGCGGACGTGGATCTCGCCCTTGAGGATAAGAATCATGCGCTCGGCGGGGGCGCCCTCTTCAAAGAGCACATCGCCGGCGCTGGCGACGAACTCCTCGCCGTGGCGGGCGAGCCAGAGGCGGTCTTCGAGGGGCAGTCCGTGGAGCGGGCCGATGCGGTCAACGGCCTCCGCAATCTCTTCAGCGGGAGTAGGACAGGCAGGGCGGATAACGGCGGGGGAAAGCATCCGTGGGCCTCCATGGCGCGCCTTCAGGATAGCCGATGCGCCCATGGGAGCGGCAGAGTAGACTTTGCCCATGAATCGAAGGGACTTTCTGCAGAAGTCAGGGGCGTTGTGGGCTCTTCCACCGGTGTTGCAGGCATCCGCGACGGGGGCGCCAGGGGGTGCGCAGGTTGAGTTGACACGGCCAGAGATAGCGCCGGATTCGCTGCTGGCGGCGATCGACCTGAAGCCCGCGCGCTGGATCTGGTATCCCATGGGCCGGTGCCTGCCGAGCACAGTGGTGCTGCTGCGCCGGGAGATCGTGCTGGATGGGGCTCCCACCAAGGCGAGCGGACGCGTGGTGGCCGACAGCCGCTACAAGCTCACAGTGAACGGCGAGCGGGTGCAATGGGGGCCGGCGCCCTGCGATCCGCGCTGGCCGGAGGCCGACCCGCTGGACCTGACCGGGCATCTGCGCAGCGGCAGGAATGTGATTGGCGCGAGCGTGCTGTTTTATGGGCAGGGAGACGGAACGTGGGTGGCGGGCAAGCCGGGATTCCTGTTTCATCTGGACCTGGAATGGGCGGACGGACGGCGGGAGATGGTGGTCTCCGACGACACGTGGCAGGCGCACGTGGCGCGAAGCTGGCCGCCGGGGCACTACAAGCGCTGGTACCTGCGCGCGTTTCAGGAGGAGTTTGACGCGCGGCTCTATCCCTACGGATGGGATGAGCCGGGATTCAAGCCCGCGAGCGGATGGCGCGCCGCGGCGGTGACCAGCGATGGCGGAGACAAGCCCGCGGTCTGCAGCCGGTCTGCCACGGTGATGGAGAGTGAGGGAGATCCCAAGGTTTGCTCGCTGCGGGCGCGCAGCGTTCCCATGATGAACGAGCAGTTGCTGGGGGGCTTCTCGCTCAGGGAGACGTCTTTGCTCACCTGGAATTGCCCGGTGGAAGAGTACTTCGAGTGCGTGCCGCCGGACGCCTTTGCGGGCGAGTGGGCCGCGGCAGCCGAGGAGACAAGCCCCGGAACGTGGCGGGTGGGCGTGCAGGGCGCAAAGACGCCCGCGCTGACCTTTGCGCGCGGCGAGGAGGTGGTCGGCTGGCCCTGCTTCACCATCGACGCTCCAGAGGGGACGGTGGTGGAGATCCTGGTGCACGAGGCGCACACGCCGGGGAGTTGCTTTCTGCTGAACACCCACTTCCACTCCTGGAGCCGGTTCATCTGCCGGGAAGGGGAGAACCGCTTCGAGACCTTCGACTTTGAAAGCTTCCGCTGGATTCAGTTTGTGATCCGGAACCACACGCGACCGGTGACGCTGCGGGAGATAGGGGTGCGGCGGAGGGTGTTTCCCTGGCCGGACGAGCCCGCGATTGTGTGCTCTGACGCGAAGCTGAGCAAGCTGCTGACGGCCAGCGTGAACACGCTGAACAACTCGGCGCAGGACACGGTGGTGGACGGCATGGCGCGGGAGCGTCAGCAGTACAGCGGCGACGGCGGCCACCAACTGCATGCTCTGTATCACGCATTCAACGAGAACCGGCTGCCGGGGCGGTTTGTGAATACGTTCAGCCAGGGGGCGACGCCGGCGGGTTATTTCCTTGATAGCTGGCCGGCCTTTGACCGGGCCTGGCGGATTGTAGAGCGGAACCTCCAGCTCACGCACTGGGGGCCGATTCTCGATCACGGCATCGGGTTCGCGTTCGACTGCCACTGGTATCACCTCTATACCGGAAAAATCGAGATGCTGAAGGAGGCCTATCCGCGATTTGCGGGAATGGTGGAGTACCTGGGAACCATCCGCGACGAGGACGGGCTGCTGAAGGTGGAGAACCTGGGCATTCCCTATGTGTGGATCGACCACAATGCCTATCTGGAGCAACGCCACAAGCAGTGCGCGTTCAACCTGTATGCCGCGGCGGCCTTGCGCCATGCGCTGGCTCCGCTGGCGAGGGCCTTTGCGGATGAAGGCGCCGCGCGGAAGCTGGAGTCGTTTGGCAGGGAACTGGAAGCAGCCGCGGTGCGGCGCTTCTGGGACGCTGGGCGCGGGGTCTTTGTGGCCAACCTGCCCTGGAGCAGGGAAGAGGGCCGGGTGCGGACCTGCGACCGCTCACTGGCCACCGCAATTTTGTTCGATCAGTGCCCAGGGGGACGAACGGCCCGCGCGGTGAAGATGCTGACCGATTGTCCGCCGGAGATGGGCCTGTCTTACCCGGCGAACGCGGTCTGGCGTTACTGGGCGCTGGCGAAATCGCGCAAAATGCAGGTGGTTCTGGACGACTTCCGTTCGCGCTGGGACATGACCGCGGCGGAGGAGAACAACACGCTCGCGGAGGACTGGGCGCCGGCGCACGACACGACGGCGGAGTGGAGCCACTGTCCCGTGGCGCCGCTGATCCTGCTGTATCACGGCGTTCTGGGCCTGCGCCCGACCAGCCCCGGCTACTCCACCTGCGTGCTGGAGCCGCAACTGGGAGATTTGGGTGAGATTGCATGCCGGGCGCATACGGTGCGGGGAACGATCCGGTTCTCGGCAAAACGGGCGGGGGCGGGGAGGCAACTTAGGTTATTCGTTCCGGCGGAGATTCGCGCGGAGCTGATTGTGGACGCTGGGATCAGTTTGGAGCTGCCGCCGGGAAGCGAACCCGCGCCGCCGGGCACCCGAAGCTATGCGCTGCCGAAGGGCGAGACGGTGGTGGTGACCGTCGCCTGAGCGCTCCTGCAAAGGGGCAGAGCGGGTGATATGATTGGGCCGTTTGGAAAGACGATGAGGGAAATCGCCGATGCTGAAAACATTTACAGGAGCTGTCATGATCCTGGCCGCCGCGCTCTCTGCTTCCGCGCAGCCTGCTTCCGTCAACTTTGACCCGGCCGCCAAGGTCTTCCGGCTGGATGGCGGGGGAACCTCGTACGCATTTGGCGTGAACGCGCACGGGGAACTGCAACAGCTCTACTGGGGCGGCAGGCTGGGCGCCGCGGACACCTTTCCGCAGGCGGTCCCGATGCCGGACTGGGCATCCTTCGACTCCTCCTACACCAACACGCCGCAGGAGTATGCGGGCTGGGGCGCCGGGCTGTTTGTAGAGCCGGGGCTGAAGGTGACCTGGGCAGATGGCAACCGCGACCTGGTGCTGCACTACGAAAGCCACAAGCTGAGCGCCAACGGCGTGGACGTGGTGTTGAAGGACATCAAACGGCCGGTGTACGTGACGCTGCACTATGCCATCGACGGGGAGACGGGCATCCTGGCGCGGTCGGCGACCATCGAGAATCGCGGCACGGAGGCTGTGACGGTGGAGCAGGCTGCGGCTGCCGCCTGGACCCTGCCCCCGGCCAGTTACACGCTGAACTACCTGACGGGACGCTGGGCGGGCGAGTGGTCGTTGACACAGGAGGCGCTGCATCCGGGGGCCCGGGTGATCGAGAGCCGGCGCGGATCGACCGGACATCAGGCCAACCCCTGGTTTGCGATTCAGGCCGGGGAGTCGAGCGAAGACCACGGAGAGGTGTGGTTTGGCGCGCTGGGCTGGAGCGGCTCGTGGCGCATCACGGTGGAGCAGGACCAACTGGACGAGGTGAAGGTGACGGGGGGCTTCAATCCCTTCGACTTCGGGTATGTGTTGCATCCGGGGCAGTCGCTGGAGACGCCGGTCTTCTATGGCGGGCACACGGCGCACGGGCTGGGCGGGGCCTCGCGGCTGCTGCACCGCTTTGAGCTGGCGCAGATCTTGCCGCGGACGGCGGCGACGGCCAAGCAGCCGCTGCCCAAGCCGCGTCCCGTGATCTACAACTCCTGGGAAGCGACGGAGATGAACGTGAACCTGGCCGGGCAGTCGGCGCTGGCGGAGAAGGCAGCGGCGCTGGGCATTGACCGGTTTGTGATGGATGACGGCTGGTTTGGACAGCGCAAGACCGACCACGCGGGTCTGGGCGACTGGTATGTGAATCCGGAGAAGTTTCCCAACGGTCTGAAGCCGCTGATCGACAAGGTCCACTCGCTCAAGATGGACTTCGGCCTGTGGGTGGAGCCGGAGATGGTGAACCCGGACTCGGACCTCTACCGCAAGCATCCGGAGTGGGTATTGAATTTTCCGGGGCGGCCGCGGAACGAGCAGCGCACGCAACTGGTGCTGAACCTGGCGCGGCCCGATGTGCGCGCCTATGTGCTGGGCTTTCTGGACAAGCTGCTGAACGAGAACGACATTGCGTTTTTGAAGTGGGACTACAACCGCAACTGGAGCGAGCCTGGCTGGGATCAGCTTCCGCCAACCGAGCAGAAGAAGGTGTACGTCGAGTTCACCCGCAACCTCTATGCGATTCTGGCGGAGTTGCGGCACCGGCATCCGAACGTCGAGATCGAGTCCTGCTCGGGCGGCGGCGGCAGGGTGGACCTGGGGATTCTGCACTACACGGACGAGGTCTGGCCCTCGGACAATACGGACCCGTTTGACCGGCTGACCCAGCAGGACGGCTTCAGCTACGCGTATACGCCGCAGGTGATGATGGCCTGGGTTACCGACTCTCCGCATTGGCTCAACCATCGCGCCACCTCACTGTCCTACCGGATGCTGAGCTCGATGCAGGGCTCGCTTGGCATTGGCGCCAACATCGGCAAGTGGGGCGACGAGGAGATGGCGACGGCCAGGCGGCTGATTGCTGCCTACCACGATGTGCAGCCGACGATTGTGCAGGGTGACCTGTTCCGGCTGATTTCGCCGCGGGACGGCAGCGAGTTCTCCGCAACGCAGACGGTGAGCCGGGACAAGGGCCAGTCGGTGGTCTTCGCCTTTGTGCACTCGACGCAGAAGGGGCGCCTGTTCCCGACCCTGAAGCTGAAGGGGCTGGACCCGGCGGCGCAGTATGCGCTGAGCGCGATCGAGGGCAAGGCGCGGACGGGAACGCCGGCGGTTGCCTCCGGGGCGTGGTGGATGAACCACGGACTCGATATGGACCAGGAGTTCCGGGGCGACTTTCAGGCCTCGGCGTTCCGGCTGGACAGGAAGTAGAAGCGAGTGGCTTTCAGGCGCGTTTGGGGAAGGCTACCATTCGCGCCGGACGCCAAATATGTCCAGTTGCGGGTCGTTGCTGAGCAAGGGCAGGTCTTCGTGGATGGCCTGGGCGGCCAGCATCCGGTCGAAGGGGTCTCTGTGTTCGCCGGGAAGAAGCCCGGCGCGCAGGGCGTGTTCCACTGAGATGGGGAGCAGCAGGAAGCCCGCCGCGGTGATCTTTGGGATGAAGTCCTCGGCCAGGGCGCGGGCAAAATTGAGCTTGCCCAGGCGGAACTTGGTTGCAATCTCCCAGGCTGAAGCGGCGGACACAAACACCTCACTTCCTGGGGTTTGAACCAGTTGCCGCGCGCGTGGGGACAGCAATTCATCTTCAAAGGCGAGCCACAAAAGAGCGTGCGTATCGAGCAGAAGCCTCACTCGCCCTCGCCATTCCACAAGCGAAGCTCTTCTTCAGGAAGCGGGTCAAAGAACTCAGGACCCGCGTTGCCTTGTCCCTTCATGAATCCAATGCGACGGCTTTCCGGAGCCGGGTCTATGGCGACCAGTCGGGCCACTGGCTTGCGCGCGCGGCCTGAGGTGATGAGCACCTCTTCGCCAAGCTGGGCGCGGCGCAGCAATTCGGAGAAGTTGGTTTTCGCTTCGAAGACTGTGGCGGTGTACATTTCGCCTACCTGCTAGGTTAGCTTAGTCAAGTATGAAACGCCCGTCAAATCACCAAGCCCAAACCGGTCTCCGATTGAGGATAGGGGGCTTTCACAGCCCCGTCCTCTGAGACAACTCACCCAGTTATGCCTGCGTGGCGATTTGGGAGATAGCGCGGCCGCGCCAGAGTCCGCGTGTGAAGTCGGGGAACTTGACCGGGGCGCTGCCTCCGGCGACCGAGGCGCGGCTCAGGGGGCCGGGGGCCGACCACTCGGCGGCGTCGTAGACGTCCATGTCGGGGACCAGGCCCTCGCGGAGGCACTGAATGAGGCGGTAGAGCATGATGTAGTCCATGCCGCCGTGGCCGCCCAGCTTTTTGGCGATCTCGCCTTCGCGCTTCCAGAGGGGGTGCTGATGGTCCTTCCAGGCGTCGATGCCGGCCCAGGCTTCCTCGCCCGCCTGGCCGTCGAAGTAGATGCGCGGGGGATAGTCGGCGAAGACGCCCTTGGTGCCGGCGATGGTGTTGATGCGGTCGTAGGGATGGGGGTTGACGGTGTCGTGCTTGAGCGTAATGGTGAGCCCGTTGGCGGTCTTGATGAGCGAGGTGTTCATGTCGCCGTCGAGATAGCGCTCGGCCCAGCGGGGGTCATCGGCGGCCAGATGGGCCTTGCGGTACTGGTCGAGGCCGCGCTGCGGCGTGGAGACGGAGACGATGTAGTCGAAGGTGTCCCCCCGCTGGATGCCCATGTAGTTGGCGACGGGGCCGAGGCCGTGTGTGGGGTAGAGGTTACCATCGCGCTGGGTGTGGACGGTGCGGCGCCAGAGGCCCTCGCCCTTGTTGGAGAAGAGCTCGTCGCGCAGGTCGTGGATGTAAGCGCCCTCGCCGTAGAGCAGGTCGCCAAAGAGGCCCTCGTGAATCATGCGCAGGATGAGGGTCTCGTTGTAGCCATAGCAGCAGTTCTCCAGCATGATGCAATGGCGGCGGGTCTGCTCGGAGGTGTTGACGAGCTTCCAGCAGTCTTCAAGGGTGGTGGCGGCGGGAACCTCGACGGCGGTGTGCTTGCCGTGGGTCATGGAGGCGACGGCCATCTCCACGTGCCAGTTCCAGGGGGTGGCGATGATGACAAGGTCCAGGTCTTCGCGGGCGACAAGGGACTCGAAGGCGTGGTCGCCGCTGGTGTAGAGCTCGGGGGCGGGCTGGCCGGCTTTGACGACCAGCGACTGGGCGTGCTCGGCCTTTTCGCGGACGATGTCGCAGAGGGCAAGGACGCGCACGTCGGCGGCGAGCAGGTTTTCAAGCAGGCTGGTGCCGCGGCCGCCGGTGCCGATGATGCCGATGCGCGGATTGGCCACTGGCGCAAAGGGAACGCCAATCATGGTGGCGGCGGAGGGAGCGGCGGCGTCCGCGTGGAGCTCGGCGATGCCAATGCCGACGGCCGTGATGGAGCCGAGGCGGAGAAAGTCCCTGCGCGAAAGGTCGCTCAGCAGGTCGTTGTTCGAGTCGTTCATAGGGCTCCTGGAGGGGGGATGAAGGGTTGGAGGGAGAAGCGGCCGGCGATGTGGATTCGTGTTGAGTCTAGGTGACCGATATGAGCAAGTCAACATGGAAGCGCTGAGGGCTGGAGAGAAGTGTGGCTTGGCTGGAAGTTGATGTGCTACCTTACTCTTGCTTTACAAGTGCAAGGATTCAAACGAGGTTGCCGCCAGAGCGAAAGGGCGGCGCGCTGGAGAGGTGGGGCTGGGTGCAGGAGACATTGAGATCAGAAATTGCCGAGATCAGGCAGGCGCGGGTTGCAGAAAAGCCGCAGCGGAACATCGCGGTGGACGCGTACCGGGGCCTGGTGATGCTGCTGATGATGGGCGAGGTGATGAAGTTCGCCGAGGTGGCGCAGGCGTTTCCGCACAGCCTGTTCTGGCGCATCCTGGCCTATAACCAGACGCATGTGGAGTGGGCGGGCATGGGGCTTCACGACACAATTCAACCGGGATTCAGCTTCCTGGTGGGCGTGGCGCTGCCCTACTCGATTCACAGCCGCACGGCGAAGGGACAGAGCTTCCGGCGGCAGTTGATTCACACCATCTGGCGGAGCCTGGTTCTGATCTTCCTGGGCTTCTTCTTGCGTTCAATCCAGAGTGGGCAGACCAACTTCACGTTTGAAGACACCCTGACGCAGATCGGTCTGGGCTACACGTTTGCGTTTCTGCTGGCGCGTTGCCAGCCGAAGTGGCAGTGGACGGCGCTGGGGGCAATCCTGGTGGGGTACTGGGCGGCATGGGCGCTCTATCCTGCGCCGGGCGCGAACTTTGACTGGGCGGCGGTGGGCGTGCCGGCCAACTGGCCGTACAACTTCACAGGCTTTGCCGCGCACTGGAACAAGAACAGCAACCTGGGACAGGCGTTTGACGTATGGTTCCTGAACCTGCTGCCGCGGGCGTCGCGGTTCCTCTACAACGGGGGAGGGTACCTGACGCTGAGCTTCATTCCCACACTGGGGACGATCCTGCTGGGGCTGCGTGCGGGCGAGTGGTTCCGCGCGGCGGCCCCGAAGATTCCGGTGAAGAAGTTCGTGATCGCCGGGCTGCTGCTGATGGCGGCAGCAGCGGTGCTCCACTTCACGGGAATCTGCCCGATTGTGAAGCGCATCTGGACGCCGGCCTGGACGCTGTTCAGCGGCGGCGTGTGCCTGCTGTTTCTGGCCGCGTTCTCCTGGGTGATCGATGTAAAGGGCTACCGCAAGTGGGCGTTTCCACTGATGGTGGTGGGCATGAACTCGATTGCGGCCTACCTGATGGCGCACCTGTGGGAAGAGTTCATCCTGAGCAGCCTGCACATTCACCTGGGAACGAAGATCTTCCAGGTGTTGGGGCTGGGACTGGAACCGCTGCTGACGGGCATCGCGGTCATGCTGACGTACTGGCTGGTTCTCTACTGGATGTACCGGCGCAAGCTGTTCTTGCGGGTGTGATGCGGCGCAGAAAGATGCGCGGTACAATCTCGGCAGGGAGGGCGCCATGGCGAGCCAATCGGATTCGATTCTGGTCAACCTGGGTCCGCTGCTGAAGAGCGTGGAAAGCCGAGTGCAGTCTGGGAGCTATGCGAGCGCCGATGAGGTGCTTAGGGCGGGACTGCTGGCTCTGGAGCGCGAAGAGGCGGCGACGGATGAGTGGCTGATGCGTTTGGCTGAGGAGTCATTGGCGGATCCTCGGCAGAGCGTGTCGGCGGAGCAGGTCTTCAGGGAGTTGCGGGCGCGCCATGGAAGGCGGGCGGTCGACTCGCAATGGTAGACCGGTATGAGGTTCATTTCAGCGCGAAGGCGGTCGAGGATCTCGACCGCCTTTTCGTTTTCATCGCGGAACGATCGAGCTTGGAGATTGCGGACGGTTATCTTGCCCGCATCGAGCAGTTGTGTCTCAAGCTTCGCACGTTTCCAAACCGAGGAACGGCGGTGAAGGGGACGATCAAGGGGTTACGGCGGATGGGCTTTGAGCGTCGAGCGACTATTCTGTTTCGCGTTGGAGATAGGCGAGTGGAGGTGCTTCGCATTCTTTATGGAGGGCGGAATATCGACCCGCTCACTGGGAAGTCAGGGGAAGCAGAATGAACGTGCCTTTGATTACCGGGTTGGGAGCTTTGGCGCTCGTCCTTGTCCAGAATGGATTTGCGCAGGCGACTGGCGCGAATCCCGTTCTGGCTCTGCCGCATGTCGTCCACGGGAGCCAGCCGGTCTATCCGAAGATAGCAATTGCAGCACGGGTTTCAGGCAAGGTTCACCTGCATGTGGTGACCGACGGAAAGCGTGTTGCGAAGATTGAGAGCGAAACCGGGCCGGCAATGCTGGTGAAATCCACTGAGGAGACGGTGCGGTCGTGGGAGTTCGAGGAGCACGCGCCAACGGAATTTGATACCACCTTTGTTTTCTTGCTGCTTCAACCAAAGGGGTGCGAGGAGGTGAATTCCGGAGTCACGATGGATCTTCCTGCACGCGTGGAGGTCCGAGACGGAATGGTGATGTGCGATGTCGAGCGATATGAGCGTCTTCAAAAATACCTGCGGGAACAGCATGTCTATCCGCTTGAGTTGCATGTGAAAGTCAACGGAAAGGAAGAGCCGGACCCATCTGTGTTTTACGTCTTCGGAGGTAGCAAGGAATTTCGGATCCAAACGGAAGACGGGTTCTTCCTTGTTCCGGAGGAGTTAAGCAAAGAACCGACGATTGGAATTCGCGCCAAACTTCGGGGAGGTTGGATTCAAACGGGCGGAATCCCATCGAATCGACTTGAGTGCAACTGGACTATCGAATTGGGAAAGGACGCGATCAGGCGGCAGGGATGGATAAAAGAAGTCAAGGACTTTCGCTCAGCCTGTGTCATTGAATTTGATCCGCTCGACGGCGATGGCACGGTCCTGTTGAGTCAAGACTGTCGCGGCCGCTCAAAAGGGACACAGCGCTGACCGGCCTTTAGGAACCACCAACAGATCTCTGCATTGGATTGGACGATGCCAAAGAGGGAAGCCCTGCGGCATCGCCGCAGGGCTTCATGGATTGGCCTATCGAACTGCCTACCGGTTCTTTGCGACTTCTTCGACAGTAACCGGGTCGAGGAAGGGCATCGAGGCGCGCAGGGTTTTGCCGATCTTCTCGATGGGGTGGTTGGCTTCCTTTTTGCGGAAGGCTTCGAACTTCTTGCGGCCGGTGCTCTGGTCCTTGAGGAAGGTCTTGGCGAACTTGCCGTTCTGGATTTCGGTGAGGATCTGCTTCATGGCCTTGCGGCTCTCGTCGTTGATGACGCGGGGGCCGGAGACGTAGTCGCCCCACTCGGCGGTGTCGGAGATGGAGTAGCGCATGTAAGCCAGGCCGCCGCGATAGATGAGGTCGACGATTAGCTTGAGCTCGTGGAGCACCTCGAAGTAGGCGCTCTCGGGCTGGTAGCCGGCCTCGACAAGCGTCTCAAAGCCGCACTTGATGAGGGCGCTGACGCCGCCGCAGAGCACGGCCTGCTCGCCAAAGAGATCGGTCTCGGTCTCTTCCTTGAAGGTGGTTTCGAGCACGCCGGCGCGGGTGCAGCCAATGCCCTTGAGGTAGCTGAGGTTGAGGGCGTGGGCGTTGCCGGTGGCGTCCTGGTGGATGGCGATGAGTCCGGGGACGCCGCCACCCTCTGTGAAGACTTCGCGCACGCGGTGGCCGGGGGCCTTGGGCGCGGCCATGCCTACGTCAATGCCCGCGGCGGGCTTGATGGTCTTGAAGTGGATGTTGAAGCCGTGGGCGAAGAGCAGCATCTTGCCGGCGCTGAGGTTGGGGGCAATCTCCTCGGCGTAGAGCTTGGCGGCGGTCTGGTCGGGAACCAGGACCATGACCACGTCGGCCCACTTGGTGGCCTTGGCGGGGGTGGTGACTTCGAGGCCGGCCTTCTTGGCCTTGGCGCGTGACTTGGAAGTCGTCTGGAGGCCGACCTTCACCTGGACGCCGGAGTCCTTGAGGTTGAGGGCGTGGGCGTGGCCCTGGGAGCCATAGCCGATGATGGCCACCTTTTTGGCCTGGATGAGGGAGAGGTCGGCGTCGTGATCGTAGTAGGTTGTAGCCATGATGTTCGGTTCTTCCTTTGGGGTTGAGGTTCTTTGGGTGTGGGGCCTGAAAATGTGGAGAACAACCGCAGGTCCTGGGACTCGCTGCGCTCGCTCAAAAGGTCGGCGTTAGTCCTGCTTGACGGCGGAGAGGTCCTGGAGCGAAACAGCGGCGGCTTCTTCGAGGTCCGCATTGGCCGCGCCGAGCGCGCGCAGGACGCCGCTGGTGTGATGGCCGCGGCGCATGGTCATCTTGCCGCTGCGGCAGATTTCGAGGATCTGGCCCTCGCTCTCATTGAGAACCTGGATGAGGCCCTCGATCTTGCTCTCGACGCCGGTCATCTCGATCATGAGGGACTCGGAGGTGAGATCGACGATGCGGGCGCGAAAGACCTCGACCAGCTCGAAGATCTGCGAGCGGCTGTGCGGCGTGGCGGCCACCTTGATGAGCGCGAGCTCGCGGGTCACATTGGGGGCCTGGGCGATGTCGTCCACATCGACGACATTTTCCAGCTTGAAGAGGCTGGCGCGGATGCGGTGACCGGCCTCGCCGGAGGCCTCGCAGACGAGGGTGAGGCGGGAGAGGCCCGCCTTCTCGCTGCGGCCCACGGTGAGCGAGTTGATGTTGATGTTGAGGCGGCGGAAGAGGGACGCGACGCGCGTCAACACTCCCGGCAGATCTTCCACGTAGGCGACGAATGTATGCAGCATAAGACGGTCCTTGCTTTGCAGTTAGAGGCTGACAGCCAACAGATATGCGTGATCAGTCCGGGGAGCAATCGAGTTCGGGAGGGCCAGCGACCATACTGATTCCTGATCCCTGACCCCTGATCCCTGTCCTAGATGTCTTCCGGCGACTCGACGAGCGGGTCCTTGCCGGGGCGGCGAATCATCTCGTGCAGGGCGTTGCCCGCGGGAATCATGGGGTAGACGGCGTCTTCCTTTTCCACCATGAAGTTGAGCAGGTAGGTGCCCTTGGAGGAGCGGGCTTCGGCGACGGCATCGGCCACCTCGGCGCGGGTGCGGACGGCGCGGCCGGGGATGCCGTGGGCATCGGCGAGCTTGACGAAGTCGGGACTGACGAGCGGGGTGGCCTCGTAGTTGCGCTCGTAGAAGAACTCCTGCCACTGGCGCACCATGCCGAGGTAGCCGTTGTTGATGACGGCGATATTGATCTTGAGGCCCTCCTGGACGATGGTGGAGAGCTCGGGCGAGGTCATCTGGAAGCCGCCGTCGCCGGCGATGACCCAGACTTCCTTTTCAGGGCAGGCGGTCTTGGCGCCGATGGCGGCGGGCAGGGCAAAGCCCATGGTCCCCAGGCCACCGGAGGTAATGAGGGTGCGGGGATTCTCGTGGTGGAAGTACTGCGCCTCCCACATCTGGTGCTGGCCGACGTCGGTGACCACGATGGCATTGCCCGCGGTGATGCGCCACAGGTCGTGCATGACGTGGGCGGCATAGAGGTGGCCGGAGTCGGCGATGTTCTTGATGTCGCGAACCGCCACTGCGCCCTTGCTGGCGTCAATGGACTTGAGCCATGCGGAGCCGTCACGGCCGGGGATGCGGGGCAGCAGGTCTTCCAGCACGGCGCGCAGGTCGCCGATGAGGGCCACATCGACCTTGATGTTCTTGTTGACCTCGGCGGGATCGACCTCGATGTGAATCTTCTTGGCCTTGGTGGCGTAGGTGGAGGTCGAGCCGGTGACGCGGTCGTCGAACCGCATGCCGCAGGCGATGAGCAGGTCGGCTTCCTGAATGGCGTTGTTGACCCAGGACTCGCCGTGCATGCCCATCATGCCGAGGTTGAGAGGATGCGAGGCGGGGAAGTTGCCGAGGCCGAGAAGGGTGAGGGCGACGGGAATCTGCGCGCGCTCGGCGAGGGTGCGCAACTGCTCCATGGCGCCGGACTCGGAGACGCCGTGGCCGGCGAGGATAACGGGCCGCTTGGCATTGCGAATGAGTTCTGCTGCGTGCGCCAGTCCGGACTCCTCCACCTTGAGCATGGGATGGGGCCGGTGGGCGCGGGGCTTGGCGGCGGCGAAGTCGAAGATGGCCGTGCCCTGCTGCGCGTCCTTGGTGATGTCCACGAGGACCGGACCGGGGCGGCCGGACTGGGCAATCTGAAAGGCGTAGCGAATCGCCGGGGCAATGTCTTCGGTCTTGTTGATAAGGAAGTTGTGCTTGGTCACGGGCAGGGTAATGCCGGTGATGTCCACTTCCTGAAAGGCGTCGGTGCCCAGAATCTTGGACGACACGTTGCCGGTGATGCAGACGACCGGAATGGAGTCGAGCATGGCGGTGGCGATGCCGGTCACCAGATTTGTTGCCCCGGGGCCGCTGGTGGCGATGGCGACGCCGACCTTGCCCGAGGCGCGGGCATAGCCGTCGGCCATGTGGGAGGCGCCCTGCTCGTGGCGGACGAGGGTGTGGTGGATGGGGAACTTGCGCAGCGCGTCATAGACGGGCAGGATGGCCCCGCCGGGGTAGCCGAAGACGTCTGTGACGCCCTCGCCCACGAGCGTTGCCCAGACGATCTCCGCGCCGGTGAGGCGGGTGGGTGTGGTGAGGTGGGCGTTCGCGGCCTGGGTAGTTGCGTTGGTTCCCATGGATGACTCCTTTTGCAGTGGACAGTGGACGGTGGACAGTGAACGGTGGACAGTGAACTGCGCCTGTCCTACGTGGTTGCGCCTTCTGAGGCGCTGGTTACCCGGTCAACATACTTGCGGAAGACGCCGTTGGGCCAACGAAGGGCCGGAGCGGTGAAGCCCTTGAGGCGCGCGGTGATCTCTTCGTCGCTGACTTCGAGGGTGAGCTTGCGGTTGGGAATGTCGAAGTGGATGATGTCGCCCTCGCGAACGGCGGCGATGGGCCCGCCGACAAAGGCCTCCGGGGCGACGTGCCCGGCGGTGAAGCCGCGCGTTGCGCCGCTGAAGCGGCCGTCGGTGAGCAGGGCCACTGTCGCGCTCAACTCGGCATTGGAGGAGACGGCGGCGGTGACCTGCAGCATCTCTCTCATGCCGGGGCCGCCCTTGGGGCCTTCATAGCGAATGACGAGCACGTCGCCGGGATTGATCCTGCCGGTCTGCACGGCGGCGAAGCAGTCCTCTTCGCACTCGAAGACGCGGGCCGGGCCGCGATGGTCGTAGCGGTTGGCGGCGGCGATCTTCATGACCGAGCCCTCGGGCGCGAGGTTGCCCTTGAGGATGACGAGGCCGCCGTTGGGCTTGATGGGGTTGTCAAAGGTGTGGATGACAACCTGGCCGGGCGTTTCCTCAGCGAGCGCGGCTTCTTCGGCAAGGGTCTTGCCGCTGATGGTGAGAGTGGCGCCGTTGGCGTGGCCGGCCTCGATGAGGCGCTTGGCCAGCAGGCGCGAGCCGCCCGCGGCCTGATAATCCTTGGCCACATATTTGCCGGCCGGGGTGAGGTCGCAGATGAAGGGCGTGCGCTTGCTGATCTCGTCAAAGTCGTCGATGGAGAGGGGAATGCCCATCTCGCGGGCGATGGCGAGCAGGTGGAGCACGGCGTTGGTGGAGCCGCCCGAGGCCGCGACGCTGGCGATGGTGTTTTCAATGGAGGTGCGCGTGATGATGTCGGAGGGGCGGCGGTTGGCGCGGACGGCGTCCATGAGGATGTGGCCGGCCTGGCGGGTAGCCTCGTGCTTGTCTTTGGAGGTGGCGGGCACGCCGGAGAGCTGGATAGGCGAGATGCCGAGGATTTCGCCGCTCATGGCCATGGTGTTGGCGGTGAACTGGCCGCCGCATGCGCCGGCGCCGGGACAGGCGTTGGCTTCGAGCGCTTCAAGGCCGGCGTCGTCGATCTTGCCTGCGGCGTAAGAGCCGATGCCCTCGAAGACGTTCTGAATGGTGATGTCAATCGTCTCGCCATTGGGACCGTTGAGCTTGCCGGGAGCGATGGAGCCCCCATAGAGCATGATGCCGGGAATGTTGAGGCGGCAGAGCGCCATGATGATGCCGGGCATGTTCTTGTCGCAGCCGCCGATGCCGACCAGGCCATCGAAGAGGTTGCCGCGGGCGACCAGCTCGATGCTGTCGGCGATGACTTCGCGCGAGACCAGCGAGGCCTTCATGCCCTGCGTGCCCATGGTGATGCCGTCGGAGATGGTGATGGTATTAAATTCCATCGGTGTCCCGCCGGCCTCGCGGATGCCCTCCTTCAGGGCCTCGGCCACTTCGCGGAGATGGACGTTGCAGGTGCCGATCTCGGTCCAGGTGTTGGCGATGCCGATGATGGGCTTGTGCAGATCGTCCTTCGAATATCCGGAGCCGCGCAGGTAGGACCGCGCGGCGGCTCGGCTGGGGCCTTCAGTCAACGGGATGCTTTGGCGCTTGCCTTCGATGGTCATGAGTCTCGCTTTGCTCGACAGTGAACAGTAAACAGTGAAGAGTGAACATTTCTGGTTGCAGGCCGAGGCTATTTTGCCTTGAGCCAGTTGGCCTGGTCGTGCTTTGCTTCAAACGCATCGAGGGCGGCGGCGTGGCGGAGAGTGAGTCCAATGTCGTCGAGGCCTTCAATGAGGCAGAACTTGCGGAACGGGTCGATGTCAAATGTGGCGCGGAAGCCGTGGATGTCGGAGACGGTCTGCTCTTCAAGCGAGACGGTGAGCTGGTAGCCCTCGATCGTCTGCGCCTTGTGCAGCAGCTCGGCGACCTGCTCCTCTGAGATGCGTACGAGGACGATGCCGTTCTTGCCGGCGTTGGAAAAGAAGATGTCGGCAAAAGTCGGCGCGATGACGGCGCGGAATCCGTAGTCGCTCAGCGCCCAGGCGGCGTGCTCGCGGCTGGAGCCGCAGGCGAAGTTCTTGCCGGCGATGAGAATCTGCGCGCCGCGGTAGCGGGGCTGGTTGAGCTCGAAGGCGGGGTTCTCTTCGCCGGAGGCGGTGCGCCGCCAGTCATAGAAGAGAAAGTCGCCGTAGCCGGTGCGCTCGATGCGCTTGAGAAACTGCTTGGGAATGATCTGGTCGGTATCGACGTTGGTGCGGTCGAGGGGCGCGGCCAGGGAAGTGAGTGTGCGAAAGGGTTCCATCAGGCCTTCACCTCTTCACGAACGGTCCAGTTGCGAATGTCGACAAAGTGGCCGGCGATGGCGGCCGCGGCGGCCATCTCGGGGGAGACAAGGTGGGTGCGCCCGCCGCGTCCCTGGCGGCCTTCGAAGTTGCGGTTGCTGGTGGAGGCGCAGCGCTCGCCGGGGGCCAGAATGTCGGGGTTCATGGCCAGGCACATGCTGCAGCCGGGTTCGCGCCAGTCAAAACCGGCCTCGATGAAGATGCGGTCCAGTCCCTCGGCCTCTGCCGCGGCCTTGACCGCCTGCGAGCCGGGAACGACCATTGCGCCGACAAGCGACGAGACTTTGTAGCCGGCGGCGATGCGGGCGGCGGCGCGCAGGTCTTCCAGGCGGCCGTTGGTGCAGGATCCGATAAAGACGCGGTCGATCACAACATCCTCGAGCGGCGTGCCGGCCTTCAGGTCCATGTATTCCAGGGCGCGCTCCAGGCTCTTGCGGTCCTGCTCGTTGGCCACGGCGGCGGGGTTGGGCACGGAGGCGGTGATGGGCGCGACCATGCCGGGGCTGGTGCCCCAACTGACGTAAGGAACCAGCGAGGCGGCATCGATAACGAGTTCGCGGTCGAAGGTTGCGCCGGGGTCGGAGGGCAGCTTGCTCCACTCGGCGACGGCTGCGTCCCAGGCTTCGCCTTTGGGCGAGAAGCGGCGGCCCTTGAGGTAGGCGAAGGTGGTTTCATCGGGGGCGATCATGCCGGCGCGCGCGCCCGCCTCGATGCTCATGTTGCAGATGGTCATGCGGCCTTCCATGGAAAGCGCGCGAATGGCGGAGCCGGCGTACTCGATCACGCAGCCGGTGGCGCCGTCGGTGCCGATCTGGCCAATGATGGCGAGGATGATGTCCTTGGCGGTGACGCCCTGGGGCAGCTCGCCCTCCACGGCAATGCGGAAGGTCCGCGGCTTGCCCTGAGGCAGGGTCTGCGTGGCGAGCACGTGCTCCACTTCGCTGGTGCCGATGCCGAAGGCCAAAGCTCCGAAGGCCCCGTGGGTCGAGGTGTGCGAGTCGCCGCAGACAATGGTCATGCCGGGCTTGGTGATGCCGAGTTCGGGTCCGATGACGTGGACAATGCCCTGGTCGCGCGAGTTGACGTCGTAGAGCTCGATGCCGGTCTCAAGGCAGTTCTGGCGCAGGGTGGAGATCTGCCTGGCGGCGATCTGATCGACGATGTTGAGGCGGCCCTCGAGGGTGGTGGGCACGTTGTGGTCCACGGTGGCGATGCAGCGGTCGGGGCGGCGCACGCTGCGGCCCGCCAGGCGGAGGCCCTCAAACGCCTGCGGGGAGGTGACCTCGTGCAGCAGTTGCAGGTCGATGTAGAGCAGGGTCGGCTCGCCCTGCGGCTCGACGACAACGTGCTGCTGCCATACTTTTTCGAATAGCGTCTTTGGTGCGGTGGTCATGAAGCTCCCTGTTGGTGAACTAGTGAACTAGTGAACAAGTGAAAAAGTGAACCAGTAAATGACTGATTATGCGTTGACGAGCATGGTCTTTACGGTTTCGCGGACCTTGGCGCCCATCTCGGTTGTCGTGAGAACGGTGAAGCCCTGCGGGTTTGAGCGGGCGAGGTCCGGGGTGCGGAAGCCCTGTTCGAGGACCTTGCGGACCGCGCCTTCAATGGCCGCGGCTTCGGCCTCAAGGCCGCCGGAGTGGCGTAGCACAAGCGCGCCGGTGAGGATGGCGCCGAGCGGATTGGCCAGCCCCTTGCCCGCGATGTCGGGCGCGGATCCGTGGATGGGTTCGTATAGATTGACCTTGCCGCCGATGGTGGCCGAGGGCAGCATGCCGAGCGAACCTGTGATGACGCCGGACTCATCGGAGAGGATGTCGCCGAAGAGGTTTTCGGTGAGGACCACGTCGTAGCTGCGCGGCTGGTTCATCAGGTGCATGGCCATGGCGTCAACGTATTGATGTTCGAGCGCAACATCGGGATAGTCGGCGGCGACCTCAATCACCGTGGCGCGCCAGAGCTGCGATACCTCGAGCACGTTGGCCTTGTCCACCGAGCAAAGCTTCTTGCGGCGCTTCTGCGCGAGCTGGAAGGCGACGCGGGCCACGCGGATGACCTCGTCGCGCGTGTAGATCATGGTGTTGAAGGCGAGGCCGGTCTCCTTGTTCCACTCGCGGGGCTTGCCGAAGTAGGCTCCGCCGAGCAGTTCGCGGACGAAGAGAATGTCTGCTCCGTCGATGATCTCGGGACGCAGCGGCGAGTTGACGGCCAGCTCCTTCAAGGCGAAGGCGGGGCGCAGATTGGCAAACCCGCCGAGGGCCGCGCGCAGGCCCAGCAGGCCGGCCTCGGGGCGCTTGTCGGGGGCCAGGGAGTTGAACTCGTTGCCGCCCACGGCGCCGAGCAGGACGGCGTCGGAGTCGAGAGCAGCGGCCAGGGTGTCGGCGGGCAGCGGGGTGCCGTCAGTGACGATGGCGATGCCGCCAATGCGCTTGTGGTCCAGCGCGAGCGTGTGGCCGCCGAGGGACGCGACCTCCTGCAGCACCGCGACTGCTTCATTGGTGACTTCAGGGCCGATGCCGTCGCCGGCGGTGACGAGTATCTTGAGGTGCATTCTGGATTGATTTCCTCAGGGGCCAAAGCCCCGGTGCGTTTTCAGGCGGTTGCGGCACGGCTAAAGCTGTGCCCTTTCAAAGCTGCAATCGGTATGCGGCAGGCTAATCGAGTTCGGCCACAGGCACACGGCGGTTCTCGCGAATCTGGTCGGGCAAAATGCCGACGAGGTCCTGGTCGTAGATGTTCTTCTTGCGGTCGGCAAGGGCAACAAAGCGATAGTAGGTTTGCTGCAGCTCCTCGCGGGTGAGGGTGAAGCCGAGCTGTTCGAGCCGGTGCCGCAGCGCCGCGCGCCCGGAGTGCTTGCCCAGGACGAGATGCGTCTTGGCCACACCCACCAGGGCCGGGGTCATGATCTCGTAGCAGAGGGGATTGGCCAGCATGCCGTGCTGGTGAATGCCGGATTCGTGCGCAAAGGCGTTGTCGCCCACGATGGCCTTGTTGGGCGAGGGGCGGAAGGTGATGATCTGGCCCAGCACCTGGCTGGTGGGGTAGAGATTGACCAGCTTGATGTTGGTGTCCACCCCGTAGCGGTCGCCGCGCACGTAGAGCGCCGCGGCAATCTCTTCCAGAGCCGCGTTGCCGGCGCGTTCGCCGATGCCGTTGATGGTGCACTCCACCTGCCGCGCGCCGTTCTGGATTGCGGCCAGAGAGTTGGCCACAGCGAGGCCAAGATCGTTGTGGCAGTGGGAGGAGAGAACGATGCCCTGCTCGTCGATGGCCGGAATGCGTTCGCGGACCTCGGCGAACATGCGGCCGTACTCCTCGGGCGTGGAGTAGCCCACGGTGTCAGGCATGTTGATGGTGGTGGCGCCGGCCTCGACGGCGATGCGCACCATCTCCACCAGGTAGTCGCGGTCGGAGCGGGTGGCGTCTTCCGGAGAGAACTCGACGTCGTCCACCAGCGAGCGGGCCAGCCGTACGGACTCGCCGCAGAGGTCGAGCGCCTCGGCCCGGCCCATCTTGAGCTTGTATTCAAGGTGCAGGTCGCTGGAGGCGAGGAAGACGTGGATGCGCGAGCGGTCGGCGAACTGCAGGGCGCGGGCGGCCATCTCAATGTCTTCCGTCTTGGCGCGGGCCAGAGAGGCGATGCGGGGCTTGCGCACAGCCTGCGTGATGGTGGCGATGGCCGCGAAGTCGCCCTCGGAGGCCATGGCGAAGCCGGCCTCGATGATGTCCACGCCAAGGTCTTCAAGGGCGTGGGCCATGGTGAGCTTTTCCTGGGTGGTCATGCTGCAGCCGGGGGACTGTTCGCCGTCGCGCAGCGTGGTGTCGAAGAAGACAACTCGATTTGAGATCATGTACCTGCCTGCCGGGGAAGCGATTGCAAACACTGGTAGTGTCTCGTACGCGGGCGGTATAAGGCAAAGTTATTCTTTTTGGGGTTGCGATTAGAATTGCTTATGGGGTAGTGAAGGAGTGAAGCAGTGAACCAGTGAACACTGACCACTGTCCAATGTTCACTGCCCACAGTCCACTGCCTTCCGGAGGAATGCATGGAGCTGAACCAGCTTGAGACGTTTCTGGCGGTGGCCGAGGAGCGAAGCTTTTCGCGGGCGGCGGTGCGCCTGCACCGGACGCAGCCGGCGGTGAGTCAGGTAATCCGCAAACTGGAGGCGGCGGTGGGGGAGACGCTGTTTGACCGGGCGGCGCGGGACGGCTCGCTGACGGCGGCGGGGGTGCTGCTGCGGGACTATGCGCTGCGGCTGCTGGCGTTGCGGCGGGAGGCCTCCAGCGCGCTCGGCGAGCTGAAGAGCCTGGAGCGCGGGCGGCTGCAACTGGCGGCCAACGAGTACACCTGCATGTACCTGCTGCACGCCATTGACGCGTTCCGGGGGGAGTTTCCGCACATCAGCGTGGCGGTGCACCGCATGCTTGCCTCGCGGATTCCCGAGGAACTGAACCTGCGCACCTTTGAGCTGGGGGTGATCTCGTTCCGGCCCGACCCGGCGCTTTTCCGGACCATTGCGGTCTACTCCGACAGCCTGGCGCTGATTGTGAGCCCGGGGCACGCGCTGGCGGCCAGGGAGCGGGTCTCCATCAGCGACCTGGGGCAGGAGCTGTTTGTGGCGCACAACGTGACCTCGCCCCTGCGGCGGAAGGTGATTGAGACCTTTCAGCGCTACCGGACGCCCCTGAACATGGCCATCGAGCTGCCGACCATCGAGGCCATCAAGCGGTTTGTGGCCATGGGGAACGGGGTGGCGCTGGTGCCGCGGCTGACGGTGGCCAGGGAACTGGAGACCGGCGACCTGGTGCGGGTTCCGGTGGACGAACTGGAGGTCAAGCGGGTGCTGCGGCTGGTGCACCGGCGGCAGGCGACGCTATCTTACGCCGCGGAGGCGTTCCTGCGCACCGTGCGCGGGCTGGCGGTGGAGAAGGGCGCGCCGTTCCACTATCAGGTGGAGAGAGCCGGGTAGGGCAGTGAACAGTGGGCAGTGGACAGTGGACGAGTCGTTTGGGAGGGGGCGGTGATGAATTCCAGGGGGGTGCGTCCAAAGGCTCAGGGAATCCGATGAGCAGGTGAGAGCCAAGACCCGCCCCGGCCAGTTACAATGGCGAGAGCGGGGCCCGGCACGAACCGGAGCGCCGGAATCGACAAGCTCGATGCCAGCCGGACGGTTGTGCAGTCGTGAGGTTCAGGACCGAATGAAGAAGATCGCAATCATTGCATTTCTGCTGCTGGTATCTGTGGCAGCAGGCCGCGCTCAGGAAAGCCGCCAGGACATCAGCATCAGCGGCATGGGACTTGTTGAGCCTTTCATTGCCTCGTCCACGGACGTTCAGGTTCACTCGAATGCCGCCTACGGCGCCCTGGCCAGCTATCGATTCATGCTGACGCCGTCGAGCGCCCTGGAGGCCAACTACGGCATCACCTACCAGAACAAGATTCACTACTACGTCAACCCCAACAACTACCAGATTCTGACCCGCACGCAGGAAGTCTCCGCGGCGTATGTGCGGACCTTCAACTTCCACAAGTTCAATCCGTTTCTCGAAGCGGGTCCGGGAGCGTTCATCTTCCTGCCCATTCGCAACTCGGGCACGCAGTCGCTGGACGTGAAGCAGCAGATCAACATTGGCGCCATCTACGGCGGCGGCATCGCCTATGAGATCAGCCCCAGCTTCGACATCCGTGCGGAGTTCCGCGGCTGGGTGACGAAGGTGCCGACCTTTGCCTACACGGCGTTCACGACCAACAAGTACTACAACATCTACAACCCGGTGCTGGGCGTGGCGTACCACTTCTAGACGCGGGTCATGCGGGAACTGCAAAAGGGGATGGGCTCAGAGCCGATCCCCTTTTGCTTTGGGTGAAAAGCCGGGTTAGCTGGCGGCGTCGCGGTAGCGGCCGAGTTCCTTGACCATGGCGCAGTGGGGGGCGAGGGCTGCCAGGGCGCGTGCGCCTTCCTCGGGGGACTGAATCTGGCAATCGACGTAGAAGATGTACTCCCAGGGCTTGCCGTGGACCGGCCGGGACTCGATCTTGGTCAGGTTGGTGCCGAGGGCGGAGAGTTCCTGTAGGGCGGCGACGAGGGAGCCGGGCCGATTTTCGAGAGAGAAGGCGATGCTGATCTTGTTGGACTCGGGGTCGGGCACGGCATCGGCCTTGCGGCGGACCAGGAAGAAGCGGGTGAAGTTTTCCGGGTTGTCTTCGATGCCGTGGTGCAGGATCTGCGCGCCGTAGTAGTGGGCGGCTGCCTCGCTGGCAATGGCGGCGGCGTGGCGGTCGCGGATTTCCACCAGTTGCTTGACGCTGCCGGCGGTGTCGTAGAAGGCGAAGGACTCCATGCGCGGGTGTTCTGCGAGGAAGCGGCGGCACTGCGCCAGGGCGACGGGATGGGAGAAGACGCGGTCGATTTCGCCGGTGGATGTGCCGGAGATGGCGATCAGGTTATGGCGGATGCGGAGCAGGGTTTCGCGGACCACGGTGACGTTGTGGGCGAGCAGCAGGTCAAAGTGCTCGGAGACGGAGCCGGCGAGGCTGTTCTCGATAGGGATGGCCGCGGCCTCCACCTTTCCCTCGGAAAGGGCGGCAAAGACCTCGGCGGAGAGGGAATAGGGCACGATCACCGCGTCGGCGACGAGTTTCATCGCCGCTTCATGGCTAAATGAGCCGGGTTCTCCCTGGATCGCGATCTTCATGCCAGTGTCTTGCTCTCCTGTGGTATGAGTCCTGCCGGTGCCTGGTGCTGCGTTTTGAAAATGGGTCTTTCTCGCACCATACCACAGATGGATTGGAGATTCTTCAGGGGGATTTTTGGAGGTCATGGGAATCAACTCCGGAGCCAGAGATCGGCTGCGACAAAGGCAAGAAAGACCATGGCGATGACGCCATTCATGGTGAAGAATGCGGCGTTGAGGCGGCGCAGGTCGCGGGGCGAGACGAGGGAGTGTTCCCAGGCGAGGAGCAGGGCGACGGCTGCGATGCCGAGCCAGCCAGCGGCGTGAAACTCAAAGAGGATCCCAAACCACGCCAGCAGGCCAAGCATAGCCAGATGCATGACGCGGGCAATTCCGAACGCAACAGGAATGCCGACTGCCTGAGGCAGGCTGTGCAGTCCGGCGGCGCGGTCGTGCTCGAAGTCCTGACAGGCGTAGAGCACGTCAAATCCGCCCACCCAGAGGGTGACTGCGGCGGTGAGCACGAGGATGCGAGGGTCGAGCGAGCCGCGCACTGCCACCCAGGCCGCGGAGGGAGCAAGGCCGAGCGCGAGCCCGAGGACGAGATGCGACCAGCGGGTGACGCGCTTCATGTAGCTGTAGCCGAGGAGCACGACCAGTACTACGGGGGAGAGATACAGCGTGAGGCGGTTGAGCTGGCTGGAGGCGAGGACAAAGACCGCAGCTGCCAGCAGGGTGAAGCCGAACACGAATCCGCGCGAAAGCTGGCCGGCGGGGATGGCGCGAGTGCGAGTGCGGGGATTGGCGGCGTCGAGGTCGGCGTCGGCCCAGCGATTGAAGGCCATGGCGGCGGAGCGGGCGGCGATCATGGCCACCAGAATCCAGGCGACGGTGCGGAGGGCGGGAAGGCCGCGCGCGGCAAGCAGGGTGGCGGTGAGGGCAAACGGCAGCGCGAAGATGGAGTGCTCCCACTTGATCATCTCGAGCGTGGTGCGCGTCTTGTCCCAGAGGTTTGGCATGGCCTGCTCCATGGACCAGTGTACTTGAGGGGCAATCGCCGTTCTCCGAGGCGCCGGTTCGGGTCGGGCTTACGGGGCAGGCGCGGGAACGGGGATTTCGAGAGAGCCGGATTTGGCGGCGGTGAGGTCGGAGACGCCGGTGGCAAGGGAGACGGCGGTGGGAGGCAGGTCCAGCAGCAGGTGGGCGGGAATGCCGGAGCGCTGCACCTGGGCGTACGAAGCCGCGGGCAGGTTCAGCCCCAGGGTGGAGCCGGTCCAATTGAGTGCCTTGCCGCCGCGGTCAAAGGCCACGACGGCCACCTGGATCTTGCCGACGCGCGAGCCGTCGGCGGCTGGGTCAAGCGTCACGCCCTCGGCGGGGATGGCGAAGTCCACTTTGTAGCGGGTCAATGGCGGCGCGAGCTTGCTGTTGCCCCCGGCGGCGGGCGCGCCGGGACCGGGTTGCGGGACCGCGGCGCCGATGCGCACCTGGTAGACAACCTGGGTGGAAGGCGGCAGCCCGCGGGCCAGCAGGGAGGCCAGTGACTCGGCGGCCGGTGCGGGTGTTGCTGCCTGCGAGCTGGAGTCGGCCGCATAGTAGCCGCGGCGAAAGGCGAGCTTGTAGTGGCCCGTGATGAGCTTGACTTCAATGCGGCGGAAGGCGCCGTCCATGCGGGTGTTGGCGGGCGCGTAGACCAGCGTGTAGTAATGGGCGCCGTTGTCCACGGCCTGGCGGACCTGCTGGCTCAGGTTGTTGGACGTATAGAAGGCACGGCCGCCCGTGTCTGCGGCGAGCTGCTCCATGGCGGCGGTGTTGGAGGCGCGCGCGGCGGCCTCGGCTGGCCCTGTCAGGGCGGGGTCAGAACCCTCGGATGCTGCGCTTTCGGCGTCCAGGCTGTGGTCCGCCTGGATGCCCTGGGCGGCGATGGGATAGACGGCGACCCTGGCCATCGTGAGCAGGCTGGAGGCTTCGCGTACCTGCTTCCAAAGTTGCCCGCCCGGCAGAAGGATCTGCTTGTCCTGTCCGGCCGGAGAGATGGCCACGGGGAAGGAGCTGGCAAACCACAACAGGTTTTTGCGGCCTGGAACGCCGGCCAGATAGCGGGACAACTGCTTGAGGGCCTCAAGGGTGATCTTGGTGCGCTGGACGAGCTGGTAATTGGAGAACTCGTTCAGGCTGTGGGCGGCGATATTGGTGGTCAGCAGGCTTCCGCCGTCGGCGTCGGCCAGCATGGACGCAAAGTTGGCGATCTCTTCGCGGTCGCTCAGGTCGTCTTCGCTCGAGCGGGAAACGGAGGTGGTGCCGGGAACGGATGCCTGATTTTTGGCCGCGAGAACGGACTGGAGCAGCGAGGTGTCGGCCGTGAAGCCCTGCAGGAGCCGCAGCCGGGAGTTGAGAGCGAAGACGGCCACGCGGACGCCGGGCTGCAGATGCTGGAGGAAGTCGAGCGTCTGCCTGCGCACCAGGGCCTGGTCGGGGCCGGGGGTGTTGAGGCTGTCGAGGAGCAGGACGTTCACGGCGGTGGCAACAGAAGCGGACGGGCGATTGGTGAAGACATGCGGAGGCAGTTGCGGCGCCAGGCCGGCGGGCGCGCTTGAGAGTGTGTGCTCCTCAAAGAAGTCGATTGCCTGCGGCTTGCCGTCTTCCAGGATCTGAAAGTCCTTTTGAGCGAGGGCCGGAATGGGCTCGCTCGCGCCATTGGTCACCACAACATCGACGACAACCGCCTGGGCGCCGGTGTGAAAGACCGGTGTGGAGGCAGGGGCGTCCTGGGCGGCAAGCGGAAGAGAGCAAAGGGCGGCAAGGACGGGGAGGAGAATACGAAGGCGCAAGGAACTACCTCGGGGATGCCTCAGTATAGTCCCGTGCGTGTGCGCGGGCTGTGGGCGCGCGGTTCCAGGCCGGGGGCCGGATTGGGCGACAATAGGGGGCATGGACGCTGTGCGGATGGACAAGTGGCTGTGGGCGGCGCGGTTTTTCAAGACGCGGGCGCTGGCTTCAAAGGCCTGCGAACTCGGACGCATTCACTCCAACGGGGTGGAGGCCAAGCCGGCGAGGATGGTGCGGGCCGGAGACCGTCTGCGGGTGAAGAACGAGGGCGGGGAATTTGAGATCGAGGTCCTGGTTTTGAGCGAGGCGCGGGGACCGGCGGCAGTGGCGCAGGGGCTCTTCCGGGAGACCGAGGCGAGCCGGGAGGCGCGGATCAAGGCGGCGGCGGAGCGCAAGGCGATGCAGGAGTTTGCCCCCCTGCCGGAGCGGCGGCCCTCCAAGCGGGACCGGCGGCGGATCATTCAGTTCCGGGGCGGAAGCTGAGAGGCGTGTCCTGCGGAAGCGGTTACGAGGAACGGCGCGCGGAGTGTATACGGGTAACCTGTGCCGCAAGAGCGGACTTTAGTAGACTCAGGGGCAGAATGTATCTGCCGAGCCGCACAAATCGCCGCATTTTGAGAGTTTTGAGCCTCGTTTCCCTGGCTGCCCTGGCCGGAAGCCTGCCGGGCCGTGCGCAGGGGACCCACCTTTGGACCCAATCCCGCATTGAGGACTTTGAGAAGGGCACGCCCGTGGGGGTTGCCGTGTCGAGCGATGGCCGCCTGCGCGAAGGCCCGGCGCTGGCCGAGCGGCTGACGACGGCCTCGACCGCGGTCTGGTCGGTGGCGGTGAATGCGACGGGAACCGCCTGGCTGGGAACCAGTGGGCCGGCAACCGTGGTGCGCGTGGGCGCGGACGGCAAGTCGTTTGTGCTCTTCGAGAGCAAGGACCTGAGCGTGCAGGTGGTGCGGCTGGGGCCGGACGGCGCGCTGTATGCGGCAACGCTGCCGGGCGGGCGGGTCTACCGGATCAAGGCTGACGCCACGGAGAAGGTGGACGAGAGCAGCGCTGCGGTGGTGTTTGACGCGGCCAGAATGGACGAGGGCAAGGCGGCCGCCGAGCAAAAGAAGAGCGACGATGGAAAGGCCCCCACTGAGAAGCCGGAGGCGCGGTCGCACTATGTGTGGGACATGACCTTTGACGCGGCGGGGCGGCTCTATATCGCCACCGGCGGGCCGGGCGTTGTGTACCGAGTGGACGCGGGTAAGCCGGATGCGCGGCCGGAGGTGTTTTTCCGCAGCGACGAGCAGCATATTCGGGCGCTGGCCTGGGACGCGAAGGGCAACCTGATTGCTGGTTCGGATGGCTCGGGACTGGTGTACCGCATCAACCCGGCGGGCAAGGGGTATGTGCTGTTTGAGGCGCCCCGGCGGGAGATTACCTCCGTGGCGGTGGCGGCCAACGGCACGATTTATGCGGCCAGCGTGGGCGACAAGAGCCGCAATCCGCTGCCGCCGCTGCCAGTGCAGGGCGTGGGGTCGGTGAGCTTTACCGTGATGCAGCCGGGGTCCCTGCAGGCGGCCAATGCCAGCACCACGGTGCCGGAGGGAACGGAGATCTGGGCGCTGAGCGAAGGACAAGCTCCACGCAAGCTCTGGGCGGGCAAGGACGAGATTGTGTACGCGCTGGCTGCGCGGCGCGACGGACTGCTGGCGCTGAGCGGCAACCGCGGGCGCATCCTGAAGATCGGCAACGATGGAAGCTGGGCGGATGTCGGACGTCTGGAGGCGCAACTCGGTCTATGCCTGGCCGAGCTGCCGGAGGCCGCCGGTGCGAATGCGTTGCTGGTGGGAACGGGCAATACCGGCAAGCTCTACCGGTTGGGCGGCGGTGGAGGCCGGCACGAGTTTGCCAGCGACGTGCTGGATGCCGGCGCTCTGGCGCGCTACGGGCGGGTCGAGGTGCAGCCTGGGTCGGCCAACTACGATCTCTGGACCCGGACGGGCAACGTGGAGCAGCCGGCCAGGGGACGCAACGACTGGGGCTGGTCGGAGTGGGAGCCGCTGAAGGACGGCGCGGTGGCTTCGCCGACAGGTCGGTTTCTGCAGTGGAAGGTGACCCTCCATCCGGGCGGAACCGTGGGCGGGGTGGCCGTGAATTACCTGCCGGTCAATGCCGCTCCGGTGGTCGATGACCTTGTGGTGGCAGTGGGAGCCAGGCTGAGCGCTCCCAGCCAGGCGGCGCAGCCGGCGACGGTCAATATTGTGTTTGCCGCGCCAGCCCAGAATCCCGGAGTGACCTTTGACAACGGCTCGGCCCAGCCCTTGCAGGCGGTCAAGGACCGGACGGCGGTTACGGTGCGGTGGGGCGCGCACGACGACAACGGCGACGACCTGACCTTTGCGCTCCACCTGCGCGGAGACGGGGAGAAGACGTGGCGGCTGCTCAAGGACGGACTCACCGAGAAGGCATACAGCTTTGACGCCACGCTGATTCCCGATGGCGGCTACCAAATCAGGGTGGTTGCCTCCGACGCGCCCTCGCACACGCCGGGCGACGCGCTGACGGGGAGCAAAGAGAGCGAGCGGTTCGAGGTGGATACTACGGCTCCGGTTGTGAGCGGGCTGACGGCGGAGTGCGCCGAGGTAGGCTGCGGCAAGGGGCTGCACGTCCGGTTCACGGCCGAGGATGCTTTTTCGCCCCTGGCGCGAGCGGAGTATTCGCTGAATGCTGGCCCGTGGCAGTTCATCGAGCCGGTGGGCGGGCTTTCGGATGCGCGGCGCGAGGAATATGACTTCAGGATTCCGGCGGCGGGCGAAGCCAAGAGCGGCGAGCAACTGGTCACGGTCCGGGTCTATGACCGCCACGACAACGTGGGCGTGGCCAAGACCGTGATTGCCGCCGAGGCGAAGTAAGCGCCATGCGATTTGAACTCTATGTGGCGGCGCGTTATCTGAGGGCCAAGCGGCGGCAGGCGGTGGTGGGCGTGGTCACGGCCATCTCGGTGGCGGGCGTGGCCGCGGGCGTGGCGGCTCTGATTATCGCGCTGGCCATCACCAACGGCATGCGCCGGGACCTGCAGGAGCGGCTGCTGGGGGCCTCGGCCCACGTGGACCTCATGCGCGTGGAGTCCGATGGGATGCGCGACTGGAGACCGCTGGTGGACCGTCTGCGGCTGGTTCCCCATGTGAAGGCGGCTGCGCCGGGGCTCTACGGGCAGGTGCTGGTTTCGCGTGGGCCGCGGGCGGGATTCGCGCTCATCAAGGGAATCATTCCGGCCGAAGAGCGCACGGTGAGCAGCCTGCTGGACACAGTAATCGCCGGCTCCGCGAGGGACCTGGCGCCGGAAGCCACGGAGAAAGCGCCCGCCCCCGAACTGGACGGGCTCACTGCACCGGCGGCTGCGGCTTATCCGCCGCTGGTGCTGGGCAAGGACATAGCCGAGCAGATTGGCGCGCAAGTGGGCGAAAGCGTCCTGGTAACCAGTCCGCAGGGGGAGCTGACGCCAATGGGATTGGTGCCCAAGTATCAGCGCTTCCGTCTGGCGGCCATCTTTCACTCCGGCTTTTACCAGTACGACTCGGCCATGGCGTTCATGCGCCTCAAGGACGCGCAGAGCCTCTTCAGCGAGCCGGACCTGGTGTCGGTGGTGAGCTTCAAGGTGGACGACCTGGACCAGGCGCCGGCGATTGCGCGGGCCATTGAGCACGCGGCCGGCCGGGGCTACATGGCCACCAACTGGATGGAGCAGAACCGGGAGCTGTTCCGCGCGCTCAAGCTGGAGCAGGTGGTCACGTTTATCGTCATCGCGCTCATCGTGATTGTGGCCGCCCTCAACATCCTCATTGCGCTCACCATGATGGTGATGGAGAAGACGCGGGACATCGCCGTGATGATGAGCTTTGGCGTGGAGCCGGCGCAGGTGCGGCGTATCTTCCTGATGCAGGGGCTGCTGATCTCGGTGATCGGGACGGCGCTGGGGCTGCTGCTGGGGTACATTGCCGCGTGGGCGGGCGGACACTACCACTTCATCTCGTTGTCGGCAGAGGTGTATTCGATTGACACGCTGCCGTTTGCGCCCAGGCCGCTGGACGGGCTGATTGTGGCGGCGGTTTCCATCGGGATCTCGGTGCTGGCGACGCTCTATCCGTCGTCTTCCGCCGCGCGGGTGAGGCCGGCGGAGGCGCTACGGTACGAATAGCAAGCAGGAACTGGGCGGCTTTTGACTTGTGTCACATGATGTGTCACATTTGAGCCATGCAGAGCATCACTCTCCGCCAGCTTCGCGATACCCGTCAGGTCAAAGCCTGGCTCAAGGCGGGCGTCCACATCGAAGTGCGCGAGCGGAACGTCGTGCTGGGCGATCTGGTGCCGCGCACTCCGCCCAATCCAAGCGCTGTCGAGTGGCCCGATTTTGCCGCCCGCCTAAAGGCCATTTACGGAGACCGGGTCATCCCCGCGGTTGCTGACTTACTTGAAGACCGGGAGAACAGCCGCTATTGATCGTTTATGTTGATTCCAGCTTTCTCGTTGCGGCTTACGCTCAGGATGAGCACTCCGCCGAAGTCGCCCGGAGGTTATCCAGGCAGCATCAGGTCGCAATCACGCCTTTCAACCAAGTTGAACTGGAGAATGCCGTTTTCCGGCTGGTCTTTCTTGGCAGGCATTCAATGGGCGAGGCGCACCTGGCATCCCGGAGCTTCGAAAGCGACTGCCGACAAGCAGTCTGGTCAGCTGTGGCGTTCCCCGCTCGCGCTTGGGAGACATGTGCAGATCTAGCCCGCCGATACGGCCCCGCCTTTGGGGTACGCACACTCGACACCCTGCACGTTGCCTGCGCTTTGGAGCTGAACGCGCAGAAGTTCTGGACATTCGATGAACGGCAGGCTCGGCTCGCCGAAGCGGTTGGACTCGACACCAGCGCCTGAATCCCTGGCGCCCCCGCTCTACTGCGGCGTGATAATCCCGCCCAGTGCGTGACGCCGGGGCAGGACGATGCCGCGGTGATCAACCTCCGGGCCCAAGGCCGCTGCCGGTTCGGAGGCGGGCTGTGTGGGGCGCTCCATTAGGGCTCCTCCGCAGGCGGGGCACCAGTCGGCCTGGGTATCGGGGGCGAGTTGAGCGCGGCAGTGGGTGCAGATCCGTTCCATAGAGATGAGATTACCGGATCCGGGCTTAAGAAGGCGCGAGTCGGGCGGCCGGTACAATGGAGATATGCATCCTCCCGTGCGGCTGGTGGCGATTGACATGGACGGCACGCTGCTCCCAACCTTTGCCCAGGAAGTCAGCCGCCGTTCGGTGAAGGCCCTGCGCGCCGCGCAGGATGCGGGGATTACGGTGGCCATCGCGACCGGGCGGCGAACGGCCTACACCGCGCCGCTGCTCGACGGACTGGGCCTGCGAGCGGATATGCCCCTGATCACGTCCAATGGTGCAGTGACCCGGACCCTGGGCGGCGAACCCATCGACCGGCGTCACATGGAGTCCAGAGTGGCGCGGGGGGTATGCGGGCTGCTGCGGGGCTTTGGAGCAATGGTCTTTACGTTTGACCGGCCGGGCCGCGGTGAACTGGTGCTGGAAGACCTGGAACAGGCAAACGGGCGGATCTCCCTGTGGGTGGAGGCCAACCGCAACGCCATCGAGGTGGTCAAGCCGCTGGAAGATGCTCTGATTGACGGCCAGGACCCCATTCAGGGGATGGTGACCGGGGCTCTGAGCAAGATGCGCAAGGCGGAAGAGGCGCTGAAGGCCAGCGAATGGGGCGCGAGTTGCGCGTCGATGCGGACCGAGTATCCGTCGCGGGACCTGTCGATTGTGGACCTGCTGCCGCTGGGGGTTTCAAAGGCCACGGCGCTCGAAGCGCTGGCCGCACGGTTGGGCGTGGACCGCAAGGAGACCATGGCCATCGGCGACAACTGGAACGACGTGGGGATGCTGGAGTGGGCCGGGCAGAGTGTGATGATGGGCAATGCGTCGCTGGAGTTGCGCACCATGGCCAAAATGCGCGGCTGGAAGCAGGCTCCGCCGAACGATGAAGACGGCGTGGCGGCGGTGCTGGAAAAGGCTATCGCGCGGCGCAAAGCCGCAGGCGCCTGAGCAGGGAAGCGGGACGGGAGCGGGATGCGGGCAGTTTCATTCATCACGGCGCTGGCGGGGCTGGCGATGCTTGCGGGCTCGGCGCGGGCGGCTGAGCAGGTGACGCTGCGCAACGGCTTCGCCCTGCGCTGCGACCACCATGCGCCGGTCGACGGGCGCGTGCGGGTCTTCCTCAGCGCGGGCGGCAGCAACTACATCGAATTCCGGCCGGAAGAGATCGCCGTTGTGGAGGCCGTGGCGGACGAGCCGGCAGTCGAAGAGCCTGCCGTCCAATCGGCTGCGCCTGTCGCAATCCCAAAGGCGGAGACCACCCTCTCGGCTGCCGACCTCCGCGAGATGTTGGCGCGCGCCGGACATGAGCACAATCTGGACGTGGACCTGCTGGCCAGCCTGGTGAAGGCGGAGAGCGGCGGAAACAGCCGGGCCGTGAGCCGCGCGGGCGCGCGTGGGCTGATGCAACTGATGCCGGGAACGGCGGCCAACCTGGGCGTGCGCGACAGCTTTGAGCCGGAGCAGAACGTGGGCGGGGGCGCGGTCTATCTGAACGCGCTGCTCGTGCGCTATCACGACAACATCGCGCTGGCGCTCGCAGCCTACAACGCCGGGCCGGAGGCGGTGGACCGCTATCATGGCATTCCGCCCTACCGCGAGACGCAGACTTACGTCGCGTGGGTGATTCACGAGTTCAACAAGAGGGTGAAGGCGCGGGAGGCCGAGGCGCGCCGGGTGCCTCGCGCCCCGGACACGCAGAGGGTGGCAGGCTCGGCGGCAGACCAGAAGGCCAGCCGCTAGGGATCACCTGCGCAAGCCAGTGATCCAGGCGGTTCAGCTTCGCCAGCCAGGACGACCTCCCAGGCCCTCAAGAACAAGGATTCCGGCTTCCGCAACGCTCGAAACCACCAGATTCGGCGTAAAATCCTTGAGAAAGCTCTTCAAGGAGTCAAGACCGTGCCTTCGACCGAAAATCGCCGTTCCCTTGCCGATGCAGCAGCCCGCCAGTTAGCCAACACGACCAAAACCGCTCCTCAACTCTCCGCGATCACGCCGCGCTGGCTGGTGCAACTGCTCTCGTGGGTTCCGGTTGAGTCGGGAACCTACCGGGTGAACTCGGTCAAGAAAGAGCAGGTCACCGAGGTTGCGTGCGGCTCGCGCGACGAGCGGAAGCTCCCCGAGACCTTTGTGGACTACGTGGAGAAGGCGCGCGAGTATTCCCTGAGCGCCATCTCGACCATCGTGGACGTGCACACGCGTGTTTCCGATCTCTATAGCCATCCCCACGACCAGATCCGCGAGCAGCTCAGGCTGACGGTGGAGAAGGTGAAGGAGCGGCAGGAGAGCGAGCTGATCAACAACGCCGATTACGGCCTGTTGAACAGCGCGGCGCCGGAGTTCCGCATCAAGACGCGGAAGGGCGCGCCGACGCCGGACGATCTGGACGAGTTGCTGGCGAAGATATGGAAGGAGCCGGCGTTTTTCCTGGCCCATCCGCGGTCGATTGCAGCCTTTGGGCGCGAGTGCACCCGGCGCGGCGTTCCTCCGCCGACGGTGACCCTGTTCGGCTCTTCCTTCCTGACCTGGCGCGGGGTGCCCATCGTGCCGTCGGACAAGCTGACCGTGGACGCGGCGGGCAGGAGCAACATCCTGCTGCTGCGCACGGGCGAGAAGCGCCAGGGCGTGGTGGGGCTGTTCCAGCCTGGGTTGCCGGGCGAGCAGACGCCGGGCCTCTCGGTGCGCTTCATGGGCATTGACCGCGCCTCCATCGCTTCTTACCTGGTTTCGCTCTATTGCTCGGCGGCGGTCCTCACCGAAGATGCCCTGGGCGTGCTCGAGCAGGTCGAGGTCGGTCACTACCATGAGTACAAGTAATCCCTTTCCCGATCCAGGGGTTGAAGTGCTTCAGTTGGACGAGACGGCGGTGACCGCGGCACGGCAGGCGGTGGGCGCCGCTCTGCCCGACGTGGGCACGCTCACCCGCATGGCCAACGCGTTCTTCCGCGCCCTGCCGGGGGAGGGACTGCCCGCGGACCTGGAGCAGGTTCCGGCCAGTTTGACTCCGTCTGGATTCGGACACTCTTCGCTGAGCCAGGCAGCAGGCGGTGTGGCTCCCGAGGCCTGGGTTCCGGCGGCTGCGCAGCCCGCGCAGTTTGGGGTTCCCGTGCCTTCGATGCCGGGGCCGGTTCCCGCTCCAGTGTCCATCACGGCCGCACCGGGCTTCGGCTCGGCCATGCCGCAATCAGGAGCGGCTGTGCCCGGCGTGCCTTCCCTGCCCAATATCGACAAGATTCCCACGGAGTCTGACCTGGCGCGGCTCTATGGACGCGACTGGTCAAGGGGGCTGGGCGCCGAAGCCGCGGCGTTTGCTCCAGGCCCGGGGGGCTCTCTCTACGACGCACCGGTTCCCGCCGGCTACTCGACGGGAGCGCTGTCCGCCTCGCCGCAGCCGGGTGTGGGTTCGCTGCCGGGGACTGAGGTTGCTCAGTCGCCCTTTGCCATGCCGCTGCCGGAGTTTGACCTGGCCTTCCCGAACTTCGAGGCGTCGCTGCCGGTGATTCCGGCCCTGCCGGCGCAGGGTGACGACGACTGGTCCCAGGCGGCGCTCAAGGCAGGTTCGCAGTTCTATTTTCTGGAGCAGTCGGGCGCGCTCTCGCAGCCGGTGGAGACCGCTCAGGCTCCGCACACAACGCAGCCGGCCCAACCGTCGGTGCTGCCGGAGATCGATACCGCGCACCGGCAGTTTGACGTGACGACCATTCGCCGCGACTTTCCCATTCTGAACGAGAAGGTGAACGGAAAGCCCCTCATCTGGCTGGACAATGCGGCAACCACGCAGAAGCCGCAGGCAGTCATTGACCGCATCTCGTGGTTCTACGAGCACGAGAACTCCAACATCCATCGCGCCGCGCATGAGTTGGCTGCGCGCGCCACGGACGCCTACGAGGACGCCCGAAACAAGGTAGCGCACTTCCTCAAGGCTTCCAGTTCCAAGGAGATTATCTTTGTTCGCGGGGCCACGGAGGCCATCAACCTCATCGCGGGCAGTTGGGGCCGGCGGTTCATCGGCAAGGACGACGAGATCGTGGTCAGCTGGATCGAACACCACGCCAACATCGTTCCCTGGCAGATGCTGGCGCAGGAAAAAGGCGCGCGGCTGCGGGTGATTCCCGTGGACGATACGGGCCAGATCCTGCTGGATGAGTATGAGAAGCTGCTGAACCCGCGGACGAAGCTGGTTTCGTTTACGCAGGTCTCGAATGCCCTGGGCACGGTGACGCCAGTCAATACGATGGTGCAGATGGCGCATCGCCATGGCGCCCGCGTGCTGGTGGACGGCGCACAGGCGGTCTCGCACATGCCGGTGGACGTGCAGGATCAGGACTGCGACTTCTTTGTCTTCTCCGGGCACAAGGTCTTTGGGCCGACGGGCATCGGCGTGGTCTACGGCAAGGAAGACGTGCTGGCCGATATGCCTCCCTGGCAGGGCGGCGGCAACATGATTGTCGACGTCACCTTCGAAAAAACCATCTACCAGGGACCTCCGGCGCGGTTTGAGGCCGGGACGGGCAACATTGCAGACGCCGTGGGTTTGGGCGCGGCCATCGCCTACGTGGAGCGCATCGGGATGGAAAACATTGCGCGCCACGAGTATGAGCTGCTGGTTTACGCGACCAAAGAGCTGCTGCAGATTCCAGGGTTGCACCTGATCGGTACGGCGAAGGAGAAGGCCGGGGTGCTGTCGTTCGT
This sequence comes from uncultured Acidobacteriaceae bacterium, assembly GCA_903849645.1. GTDB lineage: Bacteria > Acidobacteriota > Terriglobia > Terriglobales > Acidobacteriaceae > Telmatobacter. Next base: position 159,641 of record CAINJJ010000001.1, read on the forward strand.
TCTGGATGGCTACCGCACCGAAGAGGTGGGCGCGGCTCTCAACAAGGAAGGCATCGCCGTGCGCTCAGGGCATCACTGCGCGCAGCCCGCTCTGCGGCGGTTTGGGCAGGAGACCTCGGTGCGGCCTTCGCTGGCGCTCTACAACAACCACGAAGACATCGACGCGCTGATTGCGGTGCTGCGCCGTCTGCGCTAGAGCGGCAAAGAACCAAACGCCTCACCTGGGGCCGTTTCCGCGCGGGGCGCGGCGACCCTGGGTGAGGCGTTTTTCGTTCTGCTCATGCCGGCGGCCAGCAGGACCGGGGCCGGTCCGCACGGACCGCATTCACAACATATTGACCGTGATTGAATTGCGCGGAGCCGGACCAGCGGCTCGGGCGGCGATTTAGACTAGGCGAAGCCCACAGGGCAGGGTACGGAGGGCGCTTGACCAAGAAGCAGTGGATTGCGGGATTGGTGGTGGTGGTGGCGCTGGTTGCGCTCGTCGTATGGGGGCGCGATCGGATCCACTTCGATTTCGGGGTCTTCCGGTCGCAACTGGCGCAGGCCAACTGGTGGAAGATTGCCATCGCCACTGGCTGCATCTATGTGGGGTATGTCTTCCGGTCGGTGCGCTGGGCCTGGCTGCTGCGGCACAACAAGAAGGTTTCGCCGCTCTCCCTGGTGGGAACACAGGTCATCGGCTTCACCGCCGTGGCGCTGATTGGCCGCGTGGCAGACCCGGTGCGGCCCTACCTGGTGTCAAAGAGGACCGGGCTGCCGCTCAGCTCGCAGATTGCGGTCTACATTGTGGAGCGGCTGTTTGACGCGGGCTCGATGGCGCTGATCTTCTCTTCCGTGATCCTGCTGGCGCCGGCCGGGGCCATGCCTCATGCAGAGGTGGTGAAGAAGGCCGGCTACTGGGGCCTGCTGCTGACGGTGGCGGGCGCGCTGTTCCTGGTGGCGGTGCGGCTGGCTGGCGGGCTGGTTGCTGCGTTCTTCGAGAAGGTCTTCGGGCTGGTGTCAAAGAAGCTCGGCTTTGCCATCGGGCACAAGATTCGCACCTTCCGCGCCGGTCTTGACACGATGCGCTCGTTCTCGGATTTCAGTGTTGCGGCAGCGGTTTCCCTGCTGATGTGGGGCCTGATTGCGCTCGCGTACCTGGAGACGACGCTGGCCTTTACCGCAAGCCCTGAACTGAGCGCCATGACGCTGCCCAGGGTCATGCTGCTGCTGGCCTTCAGCGGCGGCGCCAGCGCCCTGCAATTGCCAATCCTGGGGTGGTTTACGCAGATCGGGCTGGTGGCCGCGGCGATGACCAGCTTCTACGGAGTGGGGACTGAGGCATCCACCGCCTGCGCCGCGACCCTGCTGCTGGTCACGTTTTTGAGCATCATTCCGGTGGGGCTGATCTGGGCGCGGTTTGAGCATGTGAGCCTGCGCAAGGTGGCCGCCGACAGCGGCCATGCGGAAGAAGAGCTGGTGGTCGAGGGCGAACCCAAGGCCGCCGACTGGGGCGTCTAGCGGCGACCTAGTTAGCCTGCACGGAGTGCTCTTCCGAGACAACCTCATCGGAATGGGTGAAGCGCAGGACATCGGGTCCTACCGCGCCGCCCGTCATCAGCATACTCATGGCCTGCTCCATGTTCATGTCGGTGTCCGTGACCCTGTGGAGCGGCAGAATCTGCAGGAAGGCCGAGGTCGGATTGATGGCGTTGGGCACCAGCACCGCGGCGAGCGGTTCGCCGGTGATGGCGTCGGTCATGGTGCGGGTAAGAAAGCCGATGCTCTTCTGGCCGGGGATGGGGAAGTCGATCAGCACCACGCGCTGGCTGGTCTCCTTCTTCGTCATCATCGTGTCGAGCAACTGGCGCACCGAGGTGTAGACCTTGGCCACAAAGGGCAGGCGCTCCAGCACCGCTTCAAAAATACTGAAGGCCTGGCGGCCAATGACCAGCGACGTGACGCGGCCAAGCACCCAGAGCGCGCCCAGCGTCAGCAGAATGGCCAGGATGGATTGCAGCCAGGGCTCGCCCAGCCACTCTTCAGGAAAGATGGCGGCCAGCAGATGCACCACCGGGAGCCCCGCGCGGGCCAGGTTGCCCAGAACAAAGCTGAAGATGAGCCAGGTGACAAAGAGTGGGCCGATGGTGATGAGGCCGGCCAGGATGTTGCGTTGCAGGCTGCGCAGCGTACGGGCAAGGACTGGTTTCACGCGCTTCTCCTGAGGATGAGGATACGCGAAGCGTTGCGGATTTGGCTGCGCGGGGCGGATGCGGTGGATGGGTAAAATTCCTTATATAGTAGGGGAGAAGGAAGTTCATGAACGATTCCGAAGCTTCAGTTACACGGGAGTTGGAACACCAGGGCAGGGGCGCGCGCGCGCTGCATGGCCGCGCCGTGGGCTCGCCGCTGCCCATGGGGGGCGCAGCGCGTCCCGCCGCGTCGGCGCTTGCGCAGGAGGCCTCAGATGAGCCGCGCGCGCACGCCGGGCTTCCACTGGGACGCGCGCTCTTGAATGGAGCGGGTGCGGGCGACGCCGGCCCGGCAGGGACGGGCTTTCAGCGGGCGGTGGGCACCCTGAAGATGGCGATTCCGTTCCTGCAGCGCATCCTGCCTCTGCTGGACGGAAACGTGGCCACGGCGGTATCGAATCTGCTGGGGCCGCATCCCGCGCAGGCCCAGCCGCGCCTCGACCTGGCGCCCATCGAAGACGGGCTGGCGGAGCTGAATGCCGAGCATCACGAACTGCGCGAGCAGGTGGCGGAGCAGAATGCGTCGCTCAAGCGCGTGGAAGATCAGCTCGAGATGGTGCGGGAAGCGACAGACCGCAACACGCTGGAGCAGCAGGAGCTGATGGAAGACCTGAAGACCGTTGGCAACAAGGTCAATGCCTTCGCCATGATCGCCCTCGTTCTGCTCGGTATCTCCATTGTGATCAACGTGATTTTGTTCCTGCACATTCAGCGGGTTCTGCCCTGAGGCGCTCGCCGGCCAGGGGATGCGAGCCAGGCTGCATGGGCGAATCGCGGCGTGGGCAGAAAATCTTGATGCCATCCAAATGGGGAATGCGGTCAAAGCGGAACAGAGTTTGATGCAGTCAATCACATTTTTGTCATTACAAATACAACTTTAGTTGGAGCTGCAAGATAAACGATCGACTGTGACGGCGGATGTTGCCAGTTGTATTTTCAGAGGGCTACTATTCGGGATAGTTCGACGAGGTCTGGTTCCAAGGCCTCGACCACATGCCCGCTATGCAGTTGTTCCCAAGTTCACAGAGCTTTACCAACGAGCGGCGCTTACCGGCGCGCGCAGACGGAGTGTCTCGTCATGGCATGGTATGCCTACTGCATCGGAGAAAAGCAAGCATTTCCTGAATTGGCCCGTCATCGCAAACCTGTTCCACTGGAATCTGTTGTCGGCGTAAGCGGCAACCAGGTATTCCTTTATCCCGCCAGCGACCTCGCGATTATCGTCAGCGAGCACAACCCGGCAGAGACCCTCAATCAGAAATCCGGCGTGGACCACGCCCGGGTGATTGCCGACTGTTTTCAGCACTCCACGGTGCTTCCTTTCCGGTTCGGAACCGTTTTCAACGACGACGAAAGTTTGCGCAAGTCCATCCGCTCCAATCAACGCCAGTTCCAGGGAAACATCGACAAGCTGCGGGGCAAGACAGAGATGCATCTCAAGATCTTTGTGGATGACTGCGGCAGCCACGCGGGGGAGAAGCATCATCCCGCGGAGGGCGTGGGCCGGGAGTACCTGACCAGCCTGCGGGAGAATGCATCGCGGCAGCGCGAGCGCCAAACCAGGGCGCGCGCGGTGAGCTTTCAGATGCATCGGCTGTTTATGCCGCTGGACGAAGAAGTGAGCTGCCGGCTGACCGAGAGCGGCAAGATGGTGCTGGATGTGGCCCATCTGATTGACCGCAAGTATGTGGAGCGCTACCAGAACAAGTTCGCCACCACAAGCACCATGATGCGGGAGTGCCAGATGCAGCTTTCCGGTCCCTGGCCGCCCTATCACTTTGTGCATCGGCTGACGCGCAGCCCTCATGCCCATCCGCAGCAGCCCGCGGCGATCGCGGCGGTCGCTCCTCTGGCGCAGGCTCCGATGGCGGACCAGATCGCGGTCATGGCTTAGCCTGCCTGGTCCAACTGAACCAAGGGAGCGACAGGCCCCGGCGACTGCCGGGGCTTGTCGCGTCTGCGGAGAAGAGAAAGCGCGGGCGGAGGAAAGAGGCAAGCAAAAAGGCCACTCCGCGGGGCGGAGTGGCCTTCGGTGGTGCGCCTGCGGCGAGGGGCCGCAGTCCGCTTCTACTTGAAGGAGGCGATCGCGCTGGCTTCGTCGTCCTTGATGTCGAAAACGGTGTAGAGCTTGGTGAGCTGCAACAGGTCGTGAACCTTTTTGGTGAGGTTGAGGAGCTTGATCTCGCCCCCCTGATTCTTGGCGGTCGTAAAGGCGCTGACCAATTCACCGAGGCCGGAGCTATCGATGTAGTTTACGTCTCCCAGGTTCAACAGGATGCTTTTTGCACCCTTGCTGATCAGGTCGCGAACGGCATCGCGCAACTGCACACTGCCCTCGCCCAGAGTGATCCGCCCACTGAGATCGAGAACGGTAACGCCGTCCACTTCTCGGGAAGCAATTGTCAATGCCACGGAAGTTCCTCCTTGTTGGTATTACGGTTATAGCACTTTTTGGGTTCCGGGCGCTGTGGAAACTTCCCTGGAGTCCGGCGCCATGGCCCAAGCCATCCGGCTTCAATCCGCTGCAACTCCCTGTGCAAGTGCTTCAGGCTTTTTCCCCTGCCTGCGCCAGATGCTTTACCAGCGTCAGCTCAGTGCCGGGATGCAGTTGACGAAAGTGTACCTCATCCATGAAGGAGCGAATGAGGAAGATGCCGCGACCGGTGCCGCGGAGAAGATTTTCAGGGGCCAGGGGGTCGGGCAGGGTGTCGGGCTCGAGTCCCTTGCCCTGGTCGGCCACGGTGAACACAAGGGCCGCGCCGGTGTTTTCAAAGCTGACGGCGATGCGCTTGGCGGGGTCGTATTCATTGCCATGCAGTACGGCGTTGACGGCGGCTTCGCGCAGCGCCATGGTGACGTGAAAGCGATCGTCTTCGTCGAGCCCGGCTTCGGCGGCCAGCTTTTCCGCGGCCGCTTCCACCTCGCTCACGCTCTCCATGGTGGAACTCAGGGTAAAACTCAGCCGTCCTGCCTTGGGTCCATTCACCGGGTTCGTGTCCCCATTTCCGGAGCGGGCGGTGAGAGAGCAGCTATCCCGCCACCAGCAGCCTTGCAGGCAGTTTGATGGGTGGCGCGGAACTGTGTCAAGCGCAACAGGCACAGGGTGTTGGATTCGTGGAAATCAGGCCGCGGCCTGAGGCCATGCGAGCCATCGCAGCGGCGTGAACACGGGCTGAAGGGTTACACTTTTGCCATGCAACCACGAACCACTGCACGGGTGAGCCTGACGGCGCTGCTCGGTACGCCCGTGACGGACGCGCAAGGGCACCTGCGCGGGCGGCTCAAGGACATTGCGGTGGCCACGGGAGCCGACGCCGGCAAGGTGGCCGGACTGGTCCTCAAGACCCGCGCTGGCCTCTTCATCGTGCCCTCGCAGGAGGTGATGGAGACGCCCGCCGGGACGCTGGAGCTGCGTTCAGCCGGGGCCCTGGTGCCGCTCGAGGACGAGGGCAACTATCTCTACCTGCAGCAGGACCTGGTCGACCGCCAGATCATCGACATACACGGACGCAAGGTGGTGCGCGTCAACGATGTGGACCTGGAGTGGCTCGGGCGGGGCGCCGCCCACCTGCTGCGCGTGGCCGAAGTGGAAGTGGGCCTGCGCGGCGCCTTCCGGCGGGTCTTCAAGGGACTGCTGCCCAGGGCCACCCTGGAGTCGCTCTCGCGCAAGTTCAAGGCCAGCGGCATTCCCTGGCAGTTTGTGGATGTGATCGAGGTGGACCCCGCGCGGCGCGTCAAGCTGCGCATTGCCCACGAGCGGCTGGCGGATATGCACCCCTCTGACCTGGCCGAGATTCTGGAAGACCTGGCTCCGGCCGAACGCGAGGCGGTCTTTACCTCGCTTGATGAAGAGGTGGCGGCCGAGGCGCTGGAAGAGGTCGAGCCCCGCCTGCAGAAGGCCCTGCTGGAAAAGCTCGACGAAGAGAAGATTGCCGACATTGTGGAAGAGATGGACCCCGGCGCGGCGGCCGACCTGCTGGCCGAGCTGTCCGAGGAGCAGTCGGACGCCATTCTCGAAGAGATGGAGCCGGAGGAGCGGCAGGAGGTCGCGGAACTGCTCGAGTTTGACGAGCGCTCGGCGGCCGGATGCATGACCACCGACTTTGTGGCGCTGGGCATGGATGCCACCGTGGCCAACGCGGTGCAGGCGCTGAAAAACTTTGACGGCGACCATGAGGGCGTCACCGAGATATACCTGCTCGATGAGAAGCGGGTGCTCAAGGGGGCCATCGGCCTGGCGCGGCTGGTGATGGCGCAGCCGGAGACGCGCCTGTCTGTGCTGGCCGAGCAGCGGGTGCTCTCCTGCGCGGCGGAGATGCACCAGAACGAGCTGGCGGAGATGTTTGACAAGTACAACCTGCACGCGCTGCCGGTGGTGGACCTGCAGGGGCGGATGGTCGGTGTGGTGCAGGCCGACCATGTGATCAGCTTCCTGCGCGACAAGCTCTAACCCGGCCCACCTCCTCTCCATTCTGAGCAGAATTGCTCAAGATTGTCCAAATCTGTTGACGCCATCGAGCGAATGGTCAAGAAAACGATTGCGCTTATCTTGATTTGTGAAACAATTCATGGATGGTGCAGTTTCCTAAGATCATTCAGGGCGGCATGGGCGTGGGCGTCTCGAACTGGAGTCTGGCGCAGGCCGTCTCCAAGTTGGGCCAGCTCGGCGTAGTCTCCGGCACAGCGCTTGACTCGCTGTTTGTGCGCCGGCTTGCGGAAGGCGACAAGGGCGGCAACATGCGCCGCGGCCTCGATGCCTTTCCGTTCCCTGACATGGCGAAACGCATCTGGGATGAGTACTTTGTCCCCGGGGGCAAGGCCGCGGGCGCGCCGTTTCCTGTGGCGCCCATGCACCAGCGCCGCGAGCTGCGCAAGGTGGTCGAGCTCTGCATCGTCAGCAACTTCGTCGAGGTGTTTCTGGCCCGCGAAGGGCACAAGAATCCCGTAGGCATCAATTTTCTTGAGAAGGTGCAGATGCCGCACCTCTCGTCGATTTACGGCGCCATGCTCGCCGGCGTGGGCTACGTGCTGATGGGCGCAGGCATTCCTCTCCACATTCCCGGCGTTCTGGACGCCTTTGCCGCGCAGCATCCGGCGGAGTACAAGCTTTCGGTGACAGGGGCGGCGCAGGGCCAGGATACGGCCATGACGTTTGATCCGGCCGACTACGTCGAGGGTCCGCTGCCCATCCTGCACCGTCCCAGGTTTCTGGCCATTGTCTCCTCCAACACCCTGGCGACCACCATGCTGCGGCGCGCCAGTGGACGGGTGGACGGCCTGGTGATCGAAAGCCCCACGGCCGGCGGCCACAATGCGCCTCCCCGGGGCAAGCTGCAACTGAATGAAGCGGGCGAGCCCATCTATGGCGAGCGGGACATGGTGAACATCGCCGACCTGCGTACGCTGGGTGTGCCTTTCTGGCTGGCAGGCGGCTATGGAAGCGCCGAGATGGTTCGTGATGCGCTGGAGCAGGGAGCCGCGGGTGTGCAGGTAGGCACCGCTTTTGCCTTCAGCGAAGAGTCCGGGCTGCGGCCTGACCTGAAAGATACCCTGCTGGCGCAGGCTGTGGCGGGCACGGGCGAGGTGTTTACCGACCCTCTGGCCTCGCCCACGGGATTTCCGTTCAAGGTGGCCCAGTTGCAGGGTTCCTACTCCGACCCTGCCGTTGCTGAAGCCCGCACCCGCGTTTGCGATCTTGGCTATCTGCGGGAGCCCTATGCGGCTGGCGAAGGAAAAATAGGGTATCGCTGCGCGGCCGAGCCGGTGCAGAACTACATCGCCAAAGGCGGCAAGATCGAGGACACGGTGGGGCGCAAGTGCCTCTGCAACGCCCTCCTGTCCAATATCGGCCTTGCGCAGGTCCGCAAGGATCAGTCGGAAGAGCCCGCGCTCGTTACCGTGGGCGACGATCTGAACACGGTGGCGCAGTTCCTGACCCCTGGACGGACGTCCTACAGCGCCGCGGACGTGGTGGAGACCCTTCTGAGCCTCACCAAGAGCGCGGAAGCGGAACCGGCGCCGGAGCAAGAACACGCGTTTGCCGCTACTGCTTGAGGCGAACCTGCCGTAAAGTACCTGACTGAACCTGGGTGGTGAACCGTTGGGCCCTGCGACGCCTGTCGCAGTTTCAGGCCGAGGTTTCGGTTGCGCGTGTACGGCCTACTTGGCGCGCGCGATCTGCGCCTGGGGGACGAGCGTCTGCGCCGCCAGGTCGGCAACCGTGCTGGAGTTCAGGACCCCGATCATCGCTTCCTGGGCTCGAACCCACACCGGGTGGGCGGGGCAGAAGTTCTTGCGGTTGCACGAGTTCCCCGACATCATGCACACATTCAGGAAGATGGGCCCGTCGATGGCCTCGATTACCTGGCGCATGGAGGCGGTCCGCCCGGCCGGCTGGATCTCAAAGCCCCCAGCCTGCCCGCGGCGCGACTGGATGAATCCGGCGCGGCACAAACCCTGCAGAACCTTGGAGAGAAAGCTCTCAGGGGCGCCAGTGGCGTGCGCCAGCGTGGGCAGCAGGGCGCGTTCCGCCGCAGGCTGCTTGGCCAGGTGGACCATCACGCGCACCGCATAATCGGCGGCGCGGGTGAGCTGCATGGACGAGGTTGATCTTCCCATACGATAACTTTCTCCAATTTTGATGCTAACAACGATTGCTGTCCACGAAAAGTGTTAGCAGGCAGTTTGGCTCAACGTGCCGCGAATTGCCAGGCTGGAACGCTGGCCAGGGGATGGGTAAGATCCGTGGCGAGGGGACAGCCTTTGCAGTCGGCGGTGCGGCCACAGTGGGCCTTGCCCACGGCCACCGTGAGGGCATGGAACTCGTTGTAGAGCCCTGAGAGTGCGGGCGCGGGGTCGGCGGCAAAGGCCTGGCGGGTGAGAGCCACCAGGGCGTCATAGCCCTTGCGGTTGCGTCCCGGTGGTGGTGCAAGGAGCTGATGGCGGTCGGCGATGCGGCGGAGGTACTCATCGGCCACGGGAACGGGGTGGCCCAAAGCATAGAGCAGGATGGCGTCCGCGGTCTCTGGACCCACGCCAGGCAGCGCCAGGAGCCGGAGCCGCAGCGAGAAGGTGGGCGCCGCGGCCATCGCGTCCAGGGAGCCGCCAAATTCGACCTCCAGCATCGCCAGGAAGGCCTTGAGCGCGGCCGGCTTGCGGGTATGAAACCCGGAGGGCTGGATCAGGCCCATAAGCGCCGGAAGCGTGAGCGCATGGAAACCGTCCAGGGTGAGGGCATTGGCCGCGCGCAGATTGGCCAGCGAACGCTCCACGGCCTTCCATGAGGTGTTCTGCGTCAGATAGGCGCCGAGGACGACCTCAAACGGCGTCTCGGCAGGCCACCAGTGTTGCGGCCCGTAGGCCCCGGCAAGCAGGTCGTGCATTCGGCGCAAACGTTGGGCGGGCGCGGAGGTCACGGCAGGGAGTCTTCCGAGGGCGGGGACTGGAGCTGGATCTTCCACTCCAGAACGCGTGCGCGCGCGGCGGCGGTCTCCGCCTCCGGCACATGGCCGGCCTGCTGCAGGGCGATGGACAGGGCCGTATGGGCCAGCGGATCGCGGGGAGTGAGAGCGGTCAGGGCCAGGGCCGCGCCCACGGCCTGCTCCAGGCGTCCGGCGTCGCGCAGAGCGCGCACCAGGCCATGGTGGGCCTCGATGTGCCCGGAGTCCGCGGCGATGGCCTCGCGAAAGGCGGAGGCTGCTTCGGCGGGAGAGGCCGCGGCGAGCAGGTCGAGCCCGCGCTGCGAGAGAAGGTCGGCTGGGGTGGGGGCGGTCACGGCTGGATTCAGCATAAGGGATGGGAGCGGGGAGGGGAACCGCGGTCAGGCCAGCAGGCGCTGAACCGTCTCCTCAATCAGGCGGCAGGCCTCGGGCAGAGCTGCGCGGACCGGCTCGCTGAAGATCTCGCCAAACTCCGTCGAGCCCGCGCCGATCGTCAGCATCCTGGCCTGCGCGGGAAGCGAAGAGTATAGGTCTTTACTCAGGGCCAGCAACTCGGCAGCGCCAAGGTGGTGGGTTGCGAGGCCCTCCCGCGGGGCGGCGGGCGTGACTGGAAGAAGGCGCAGCGAGCCGGCGGGGCTGTCGATGGAGCAGTCGATAAAGAGCACGGAATGGGCCTGCGCAATCTCTTCGGCCAGCTCCGGGGTCCATTGCTGACGGGAGCGGACCTGCACGGACGCGTTGGCCGCGAAGCGCTCCTCGGCCCAGTCAGCCAGCCACGGACCCACGCCGTCATCCCCGCGCAGCGTGTTGCCGCAGGCAAGAATCAGGCATCGGGCGGGGGTGAGGTTCATTGAAGAGTCTCCAGATGCAAAGCGCATGCGGCGCAACCAATGCTGGGGTAAGCGTCGGCCCTTCAAAATTGTAGAGCCCCACCCTCTCCGCAAATATCGCAAAAAAGGTGAGGCTCCGGTTCGTGTGCGTTATGGCTGAGCGCTAGCGGATCAGCTGGTCCACCTGCTTGCCCTCGGCGTTGAGCAGGGTGAGAACCAGCGGCATCTGTCCAAAGGCATGAGTGGAGCAACTGAGGCAGGGGTCAAAGGTGCGCACCACGGCTTCAATGCGGTTGAGTACGCCCTCGGTGAACTTGCCGTCCTTGACGTAGCTTTTTGCCGCCTGCAGCACGCCCTTGTTCATCGCGTTGTTGTTCTGGCCGGTGGCGATGACGAGGTTGGCCCAGGTGATGAGCCCGTTCTCGTCCACCTTGTAGTGGTGCATCAGCGTGCCACGCGGAGCTTCGGCCTGTCCCGCGCCTTCAAGGCGGTTGACGCCGGCCACGGCGCGCACATGCGTGTCGAGGATGAGCGAGTCGGTGAGGATCTCCTCGATCTTCTCGATCCCGTAAAGGATCTCGATGAGGCGCGCGTGGTGGTAGTGGAAAGAGCTCTCGACGGGGCCTTTCGCAATCTGCTTGAACTCGATCAGTTCTTTCTCCGCGAGCGGGGTGCCCATGGAGTCGACGATGTTGAGGCGGGCAAGAGGGCCCACGCGGTAGCTGCCGTCTGGGTAGCCGAGGGGCTTGTAGTAGGCGAATTTGGTGTAGCTGTAGTCCTCGACGGCCTCGCCGATGACCTCAGTGAACCGGGTTGCCGTGATGCCGTCCTCAATGACGCCGCCGTGTGGCCCGATGAGGCGGAGATTGCCGTCGGTGAACTGGATGGACTCGTCTTCGTTGATGAGCGAGAGGTAGTTGGACGGAAAGTTTGCGAAGACTTCAATCTCTGGCTTGAATCGGTCGGCGATCTGCTTGTAAGCGGTGAGGGCCAGCTTGATGCCAGCATACGCTTCCGGCAGCATGGCCAGGATCTCGTCGCGCTTGGCCGAGGACAGGGGCTCGGTGACGCCGCCGGGCACAACCCATCCTGGATGGATGCGCTTGTTGCCCAGCAACTCGATGATGTGCTGGCCAAAGCGGCGCAGGGCAATGCCGGCGCGGCCCAGCTCGGGCGCGGCAGCCACCACGCCGAAGACGTGCCGTGTCGCGGGGTCCGATTCCATGCCCAGCAGCAGGTCGGGCGAGGAGAGATAAAAGAAGCTCAGCGCGTGCGACTGCACCATCTGGGCCAGGTTCAGCATGCGCCGCAGTTGCGCGGCGGTATGCGGAATGCGGACGGCCATGATGGCTTCGCAGGCCTTGGCCGAGGCAATCAGATGCGAGACCGGGCAGATGCCGCAGATGCGCGCCATCAGGCTGGGCATCTCATAGAACGGGCGGCCCTCGGCGAACTTCTCAAAGCCACGCACCTGCGTGACGTGAAAGTGCGCGTCCTCCACCAGGCCCTGGTCGTTCAGCTGGATGGTGATCTTGCCGTGGCCTTCGAGGCGTGTGACGGGATCGATGGTAATGGTCTGACTCATGGGGCAGGCTCCAGAAAACTCTTTAGGCTCCGAAACGGGTGAGGGCTGGAATGTCCAGCGGCTCGCCGGTAATCAGCGCGGTGAGCGCTGCGTGGAAGGTGTCAGCCGAGGGCGGGCAGCCGGGCAGGAAGACGTCTACCTTGACGAACTCGTGGATGGGACGCACCACACGCAGCAGCTTGGGCACAACAACGCAGGGAATCTGCTGCTGCACGTCGGCGTTCTCAATGTAGGCGCGCTCCAGGATGGCTTCCGGGCCGATGGGATTGCGCATCGAGGGCACGTTGCCGGCCACGGCGCAGTCGCCCATCGCGATCAGCAGCTTGGCGTGGGCGCGGATCTTCTTGATCTTCTTCTCGTCGTCCACCGAGGCCACGGCGCCCTCGACCAGCGCGATATCCACTTCGTCGGGGAACTCCTTGGTATCGACGATGGGGCTGTAAACCACATCGACCAGTGCGGCCAGTTCGATGAGCCGCTCGTCCATGTCCAGGAACGACATGTGACATCCGGAACATCCGTCCAGCCAGACAGTTGCCAGTTTCAGTTTGCTCATTGCGCTTCCCTCATGAGGTTCAGCCAGGGCAGAAAATCAGGATACTTGGGATGATCAGAGCCGACCTTGCTCTTGTCGAACAGGGCTCCGGTGGGGCACACCTGCACGCACTTGCCGCAGCGTGTGCAACTCGAGCTTCCCCAGGGATCGTTCAGGTCGGTGATGACCGATGAATTGATGCCGCGTCCCATCACATCCCACACATGCGCGCCTTCGATCTCCGCGCAGACCCGCACGCAGCGCGTGCAGAGGATGCAGCGGTTGTGATCGAGCGTGAACCGCTCATGCGAGGCGTCGACCGTCAGTTCCGGATTGCGATAGGGCAGGCGGACGTGCGTGAGCCCCTGCTGCTGGCCCAGTGCCTGCAGTTCGCAATGGCCGTTGGCCACGCAGACCGAGCAGATGTGGTTGCGCTCGGCAAAGAGTAGCTCAAGGATCGTCTTGCGGTGCTTCTTGAGCCGGTCGGTGGCTGTTTCCACCTCCATGCCTTCTTCAACCGTTGCCACGCAGGCGGGCAGCAGCTTGTTGGTGCCCTTGATCTCGACCAGGCAGAGGCGGCACGCGCCCACGTCGCCCAGGCCATCGAGATGGCAGAGCGTGGGAATGTCGATCTTGTTTTCCCGCGCCACTTCAAGAATGGTCTGGCCGGCGCGCGCGCTCACGTTCTGGCCATCGATTACGAGTGTTTTTACGTCCACGGCGACACTCATGCCAACACCTCCACGGGAGCTTCAATGTTGCAGACGCCGGCCGGACAACGCTTGTGCACGATGTGATCGATGTACTCGTTCTTGAAGTACCGGAGCGTGCTGAGGACCGGGTTGGGCGCCGTCATGCCGAGGCCGCATAGGCTGGTCTCCTTGATGGTGCCGCAGAGATCGACCAGCAGGTCCAGGTCGTCCATGGTGCCTGTTCCGGCGCAGATGCGCGAGAGCAGGGTGAACATCTGCGCCGTGCCCGCGCGGCAGGGAATGCACTTGCCGCAGGACTCGGTCATGCAGAACTCCACGAAGAAGCGCGCCACGTTGACCATGCAGGACGTATCGTCCATCACGATCATGCCGCCCGAGCCCATCATCGAGCCAGCCTGGATCAGCGATTCGTAGCTGACCTGCAGGTCGAGATGCTCATCGGGGATGCAGCCTCCGGAGGGTCCGCCGGTTTGCACGGCCTTGAACTTGTGACCGTCGGGAACGCCGCCGCCGATGCCTTCTATGATCTGGCGCAGGGTCATGCCCATGGGCACTTCCACCAGGCCGGTGTTGGTGATCTTGCCGGTGATGGCGAAGACCTTGGTGCCCTTGCTCTTTTCCGTTCCCACGCTGGCGAACCACTTGCCGCCCTTGCGGATGATCGGCGCGATGTTGGCAAAGGTCTCCACGTTGTTGATGAGCGTCGGCTTGCCCCACAGGCCGCTGACCGCCGGATAGGGCGGGCGGGGCTTGGGTGTGCCGCGCTTGCCCTCGATGGAGGCGATGAGCGCTGTTTCCTCGCCGCACACAAAGGCGCCGGCGCCGAGGCGAATCTCCACATCGAAGTTGAAGGGCGTGTTGCAGATGTTGTTGCCCAGCAGGCCGCGCCGCCGCGCATCGCGCAGGCAGTTGGTCAGCCGCGCCACCGCCAGCGGATACTCAGCGCGGACATAGACATAGCCCTTGCTCGCGCCCACGGCATAGGCTGCAATGGCCATGCCTTCCAGCACGCGCTGCGGGTCGCTCTCCAGCACGCTGCGATCCATGAATGCGCCGGGGTCGCCCTCGTCGCCGTTGCAGATCACATACTTCAGGTCGCCGCCGGCCTTGGCCACCGTGCCCCACTTCAGGCCCGTGGGATAGCCGCCGCCGCCGCGGCCGCGCAGGCCGCTCTCGGTGATCTGCTTGATCACATCGTTGGGCTCCATCTCCGTGAGAGCCTTCACCAGCGCCTGGTAGCCGTCGTGGGCGATGTAGTCGTCGATGCGCTCCGGGTCAATGTGGCCCGAGTTCTCAAGCACCACGTGGACCTGCTGGTCAAAGTGCTCGCGCAGGTCGCACTGCAGCGCGGCCACGGGCTCTGCGCCCAGGCTGGCTGCCACGGCCGCGGCGTCCGAGGCCTTCACATGCTGATAGAGAATCTCTTCCGGGTCCACCAGAACCAGCGGGCCCGCGGCGCACAATCCCATGCAGCCGGTGCGGCGGATGAAGGCGTTCTTGCCCTGCTTCTCGGCTTCCTTGACCAGTTCATCCTTGAGCTTGTCCGAGTGCTGGCTCAGGCAGCCTGTGCCCATGCAGACATTGATCTCGTAATCGAACTTGGCGTTCTCCGCGCGAACGGATTCGGCAATCTGTTCCAGTTCTTCGATGTTCATTCCACAGCCCACCTTTCCAGTTGCTCCAGCATCTGCTCGCCGGTCATCTGGCCCACCAGTTCGCCGTCGGTCAGCACCACCGGAGCACGCCCGCAGGCGCCCACGCAGCGCGCCGTCATCAGGCTGATCTTGCCGTCCGCGGTGGTCTGGCCCTGGGGAATGGCGAGGCGCTTCTCCGCCGCCGCCACCAGCTTGTCGGTCCCCTTGATGTAGCAGGCCGTACCGGTGCAGATTGTCATGGTGTGCTTGCCCGGAGGCTTGAGGCTGAAGTAGTGGTAGAAGGTCACCACGCCATAAGCCTGGCTCAGCGGTACGCGCAACGAACGCGCTACAAACCGGATCGAGTCGTCATCGAGGTAACCGAAGGCAGACTGCACGGTGTGGAGCGTTTCAATCAGCGCGTAACGAGCAAAGCCATTCTTGCGCATGGTGCCGTTCACGATCTTCCAACGTTTGTCGTCGCTCGGCAGCGGCGGTGGTGTGAAAGCTGGCACGGTTCCTCCCGTTGACGGAACAAAACGCTCAGCGATTGTGCTGCCGGAGTTCGCTCCGTGTCTAGGCTTGTTGTACGGCCCGGGGGGCGAAGGCAACCGTGACCACGGTCACCCGCATGATAAGAAGTCCCACTTTGTGGAATACCGTTCCGTAAGTCCCACAATGAATTGGGGGAAAGCGCATCGACCGCGGGGCTGACTTCGCAAGATCTCCCTCTCTCGATTTCTCTTGCTCAACTCCCGCGCCAACCGTGACTCGTGTCACATCGCGGGATATGGATTGAGTTCCATAATCCTCGTGAGGCGGTCCGGCCCTTTTGGGGCTTCTGCACCCTTCCAATCTGGCACGCTCCGACCTTCAATCCCTTGCGGAGGTTGTGGATGAGCGTCACATCGTTGGCCGAACTGAACTCCCTGATAGCGCGCGTTGAGAAGGCGCAGCGGCTTTTTGCCGCCTTCTCCCAGGCACAGGTAGACCACATCTTCGCGCACGCCGCCCTGGCCGCGGCGGGCGAACGCATCCCCCTGGCGCAGATGGCCTGCGATGAGACCGGCATGGGCGTCGTGGAAGACAAGGTCATCAAAAACCACTTCGCCTCCGAGTACATCTTCAACAAGTACAAGGACGAGAAGACCTGCGGCATCCTCAGCGAAGACGAGGAGTCCGGCACCATGACCGTGGCCGAGCCCATGGGCGTCATCTGCGGCATCATCCCCACCACCAACCCCACCTCGACGGCCATCTTCAAGGCGCTCATTGCCCTCAAAACGCGCAACGGCATCGTCTTCAGCCCCCACCCCCGCGCCCGCCGCTCCACCTGCGCCGCGGCCCGCATCGTGCTGGATGCGGCTGTCGAAGCCGGCGCGCCCCAGGACATCATCGGCTGGATCGACGAGCCATCTCTGGAACTCTCGAACGCCCTCATGCGCCACCCCGCCATCCGCCTCATTCTGGCCACCGGCGGCCCTGGAATGGTCCACGCCGCCTACTCCTCCGGCACGCCGGCCATCGGCGTCGGCCCCGGCAATACGCCTGTGGTCATTGACGAAACCGCCGACCTCAAGCGTGCCGTCGCGTCCATCCTCATGTCCAAGACCTTTGACAACGGCGTGGTCTGCGCCTCCGAGCAGGCCGTCATCGCCGTCGACGCCATCTACGACGACCTCCGCGACCGCTTCCGCCGCCACCTCGGCTACATCCTTTCGCCCAAGGAGACCGATGCGGTGCGCACGGTGCTCATGGTCAACGGCACGGTCAACCCCGCCATTGTGGGCCAGGCGGCCACACGCATCGCCGCCATGGCAGGCTTTTCCGTGCCGGCCAACACCCAGGTGCTCATCGGCGAAGTCACTGAAATCTCTCCCGCCGAGCCCTTCGCGCATGAGAAGCTCTCCACCGTCCTCGCCCTCTACCGCGCTCGTGACTTTGAAGACGCCGTCGACCGCGCCGCCGCCCTCGTCGCGCTCCAGGGCATCGGCCACACCTCTGTTCTCTACACCGATCAGGACGGGCAGCACGACCGCGTCAACTACTTCAGCGCCCGCATGAAGACCTCCCGCATCCTCATCAACACGCCCTCCTCGCACGGCGGCATCGGCGACCTCTACAACTTCAGCCTCGCGCCCTCGCTCACACTCGGCTGCGGTTCGTGGGGCGGCAACTCCGTCTCCGCCAATGTGGGACCGCAGCACCTGCTCAATATCAAGACGGTGGCCATGCGCGCCGAGAACATGCTCTGGCACAAGCTGCCCCACTCCATCTACTTCCGCCGCGGCTGCATGAGCGAAGCCATGAAGGAACTGGCCGACAAGAAGCGCGCCCTCATCGTCACCGACCCCTACCTCTTCAACCACGGCCACGCCGACGACCTGATCGCGCAGCTCAAGCGCCACGGTCTCGAGGTCGAGGTCTTCTTCCAGGTGGAGCCCGACCCCACCCTGACCACCGTTCGCAAGTGCGCCGAGGTGGCCGCGGCCTTCCGTCCCGACGTCATTGTTGCCTTTGGCGGCGGCTCGCCCATGGATGCGGCCAAAATCGCCTGGGCACTCTACGAACATCCTGAGGTCGACTTTCACAGCCTCGCCATGCGCTTCATGGACATTCGCAAGCGCATCTATCCCTTCCCCAAGCTCGGCGCCAAGGCCACCCTCGTGGCCATCCCCACCACCTCCGGAACCGGCAGCGAGGTCACGCCCTTTGCCGTGGTCACCGATGACGCCACAGGCAAAAAATATCCCCTCGCCGACTACGAGCTCACCCCGCGCATGGCCATCGTGGACCCCAACCTCGTCATGGGCATGCCCAAATCCCTCACCGCCTTTGGCGGCATCGATGCGGTCACTCACGCTATCGAGGCCTATGTTTCCATTATGGCCACGGAGTTCACTGACGGCCACGCCCTGCAGGCCCTCAAGCTGCTCAAGGACTACCTGCCGCAGGCCTATGCCCGCGGCGCGCAAGACCCCGTCGCCCGTGAAAAGGTCCACTACGCGGCCACCCTCGCCGGCATGGCCTTCGCCAACGCCTTCCTCGGCGTCTGCCACTCCATGGCCCACAAGCTCGGCGCGCATTTCCACCTGCCCCACGGCCTCGCCAACGCCCTGCTGCTCTCCAACGTGGTGCGCTACAACGCCAACGACAACCCCACCAAGCAGTCGGCCTTCTCGCAATACGACCGGCCCAAGGCGCGCTGCCGCTATGCGGAGATCGCCGTGGCCCTCGGCCTCGGCGGAGACACCACCGGCGAAAAAGTCGACAACCTCGTCGCATGGATTGAGGGCCTCAAGACCGCCATCGAGATTCCGCCCTCCATGCAGGCCGCTGGCGTGCCGGAGGCGGAGTTCCTCGCGCGCCTCGACACCGTCGCCGTCGACGCCTTCGACGACCAGTGCACCGGCGCCAATCCCCGCTATCCGCTTATCAGCGAACTGCGCCAGATTCTGCTCGACTCCTACTACGGCCGCCCCTTCGCCGAACCGGGCAACGAAGAGCAGCCGCAGCCGGCAGAAGCAATGGAAGAAGTCCTCGCCGCTCACGCATAAGCGACAGCCCAGCCTGCGCTATCGCGCCAGCGGTAAACACTTGCAATTCAGATGCGAATGTTTGCACATTGTGAAGACTGACCTCTCATAAACACCGGCAATCAGGCTGCATCTCTTTGGCGATAGACGTGCAAGTAACAGTGTGCAAGCGTATGTGCTGCTTCACCGCGCATCCGCATGGCATGCAATCTTTATCATTTTTTCGCCAGATATCTCTCCTTGGTCGCATTCCGGGCATCCCCCAATGCACGGCGTGAGTCGAGATTCTTCTTCGAGAGGCCTGCGCGATCATGGGCGCCGGCATGCCGGCGACTCGCACCGCCGGTTGTTCGGGGCTGAACCCGGGCTGACCGGCAGCGCTCGGGCCGTCGCCGGACTTACGAGGAGACATCCACATGAAGACCTCCATTGCAGCATTCCTGGCCTTGACCATGGCGTCATCGATTTCCGTTCTCTCAGCGCGCGCCGACACAGTGTGCAATGCGGTGGCATGCAACGTGACGATTGCCGCTGACCCCAATGCGCCCAACGGCAACTTCGGAAACCCGGGCACAACCGCAAACGTTGGTTACACCATCAGGACCAGCGATAACGGAACAAACTTCCTGGTCAGCCTTGTTTCCACAGATTCCACGGCACTGCCGTTCGCCAACCTTTACTTCGATACGATCGCCTCGACGCTCGGTACGGGATCGAATCTCGGTTTTGAATTCGGGCAGAACTCAATCGACGCATTCATTCCCGGCGTAAGCGGCTCGAACATCCCCATCACCGGGACCGGAGTTGCTGACACAATCACGCAGAACGGCGGCGTCACCGACGTGGAAGTCACCATCCCCAACAGCTTTTTCCTCGAAAATCCATTGGGAATGGCGTTCGCCAAGACGCCGAACGGCACGCTCGTATCGCTGCACCTGTCGCAGAGCTTCTCATACTCCGTCGTCGGTGGCGGCGCCAACTATCCAGCGCCCGTGGAGCTTGGCGATGCAATAGTCGCAGCAGCAAGCCCGGTTCCCGAACCGAGTTCGCTGCTTCTGTTTGGCTCTGGATTGATCGCCGCTGCGGGAGCACTTCGCCGCCGCTTCCTGAGGGCATGACCGATCTGGCAGTTGACCCATCCTTCGACCGCTTCTGGTCGAAGGATGGGTCAACTGCCAGAGGCCCAGACTCGCCTGTTACCGAGCCCCAAAATAGCTTCCGCTGCCGCCCTCAATCCGAGTCACGGGTCCACGCCGGGCATGGCCCGAAGCCTCCGAAAACGCAGCCTCCCGGCAACGCCCTCAGCGCGGCTCCCATAGCTCGACACGGTTGCCCTCGGGATCCGTCAGCCACCCGAACTTGCCGAAATCGTACTCGTCCCGGTGCTCATCCACCGCGACTCCGGCGGCGATCAGAGAGGCCAGCAACGCATCCAGGTCGTCCACCTGAAAGTTCAACATGGCCGGCTGGGTCACCGGAAAATAGTCCGAGGTGCGCTTGAAAAACGACACGGTGATCTGCGCCCGCTGGCTGGCCGCTGGAAAGGCGAAGTACCCCTCCTGCAGCTTGATTCCGAGATGCTGCGCGTACCACTTGTAGAGCGCTGCAGGGTCGGTTGCCCTGATGAACGCTCCTCCCAAGCCCGTGACCTGTGCCATGTTGGATACCTCCGGGGAATCATCAAGTATCAACGATACTGACACAACTCCGCGCTCCCCGAAAGCCGCCGATTCAAAAATTCACGCCAGCCCCCAAACCACCCACCACCGCCGCCCGCCCCTATCCCCTAGTCCCTATTGCCTATTGCCTAGTCCCTATCCCTTCCCCGCCTTCACCGCCTCGGTCAGCGCCGGCACCACCTCGAACAGGTCGCCCACGATGCCGTAGTCGGCCGCCTCAAAGATGGGCGCGTCCGGGTCCTTGTTGATGGCCACAATGCACTGCGATCCCTTGATGCCTACCAGGTGCTGAATGGCGCCCGAGATGCCGATGGCTACATACAGCTTGGGTGAAACGGTCTGGCCCGAGCTGCCCACCTGGCGCTCCATGGGCAGCCATCCGGCGTCGCAGATGGGCCGTGAGGCGGCCAGCTCCGCGCCGAGCGCGGTGGCCAGCTCCTGCGCCATGGGCAGGTTGGCGGCGTCCTTGATGCCCCGGCCCACGCTCACAATCATGGGGGCGGAGCCCAGGTCCACCGTCTGCGCCGAGGCCCGGAAGCGCTCCCCCGGCCGGGTGCGAATCTGCGTCGCCTCAATGGCCGGCGTAAACAGCGAGACCTCCGCGGACCCTGCGCCGAGTCCATCCGCCCGGAACGCCCCCGCCTGCACGGAGACAAAGCACGGACCGCCGCCCGCATGCCGATACGCCCCGGCCAGCCGGCCCTGCATCAGTTGCCTTGTGAAGACCGGGCCCTCGCCAATCGCGGTTACGTCGCCGATCAGCACCTGGCCCAGACGCGCGGCCAGAGCCGGAGCGTAGTCGCGAACCTGGTAGGTGTGCGGAAACACCAGGTGCGTCGGGCTCTCCATGGCGATAAGCTGCTGGAGCGCCAGCACAAATCCGTCCGCGGTATAGGCGCCGAGCAGGCCATGCTCGATGCGTACCACCCGCGCCAGCGGCAGCGCGGCGGCTTCAGCGGCCAGCGCCCCGGTTTGCGCGCCCAGCACCGCGGCGTTGACCGGCTGGCCGGTCTGCGCGCCAAGCAGTTGCGCGGCGGCCACGGCCTCCAGGCTGATGCGGCCAATGCGGCCTTCGCGTTCTTCCAGTACGACCCAGATGCCGCTCATAGGACCCTCGCTTCAAACTTGAGCTTTTCAACCAGTGCCGCCGCGGCTTCCTTGGGGGAGCCAGGGAGGATCTGCGTGGACTTCTGCTTCTGCGGCAGCGCCACCCGCTCCAGCACCGCAACCGGCGCGGCGTCCACGCCCAGCTCGGCCGCGGTCACCGTGCGCACCTCCTTCATCTTGGCCCGCTTGATGCCCATCAGCGTGGCGTAGCGCAGCTTGCTGCCCCCGGACTGAACGGTCAGCACGGCCGGCGTGGGCAGCTCGATCTGCTGGAACCAGCCCTCCTCCAGTTCCCGCTTCACGCTGAGGCCGTTATCGGTCTTCTCCACGTGCAGGATGAGCGTGGCATGCGGCAGCCCCAGCAGCTCCGCCACAATCACCCCCGTCTGCCCCTGGCCCAGATCGTCGGATTGCAGCCCAGTGAGCAGCAGGTCCGCCGCCTCCGGCCTGGCGGCCGCGGCCAGCAGCCGCGCCACGCCCAAAGCGTCCCGCGCGCCCAGGTCCCCGCAATCCACATGGATGGCCCGGTCCGCGCCCTTGGCCAGAGCTTCGCGGATGGTGGGACCCACCCGCTCCGGCCCGGCGGTCAGCACAATCACCTCGCCGCCGTGCTTCTCCTTCAGTTGCAGCGCCTCTTCCAGCGCATAAGCGTCGGACTCGTTGAGCGCCCATTGCAGGCCGACCTCGTCGATCCAGTGGGCTGCGGCGTCCACGCGTATCTGCGCGTCG
The DNA here is from genome assembly GCA_903849645.1 of uncultured Acidobacteriaceae bacterium. Lineage (GTDB taxonomy): Bacteria > Acidobacteriota > Terriglobia > Terriglobales > Acidobacteriaceae > Telmatobacter. The sequence continues at coordinate 181,662 of CAINJJ010000001.1, forward strand.
CGCTCGGGAACTTGCTTGATGGCTACGATGATCTTCATAAGGAAATTCTCCCGTATATCTTAGCTGGCGGGGCTTTGGGGCAGCGCCCTCGCCGTCAACTGCGCAATGTCCAGCAACTGCGGCGCGCCCTCCCCCTGTTCGGCCAGCGCATCGCGGAACATGGAGTTGCAGAAAGGGCAGGCCGTGCCGATAGTGGCGGCGCCAGTGGCAACCAGCTCAGCCGTGCGCACCTTGCTCACGCGCTCCCCGGTCTCTTCGCCCAGAAAGGCCAGTCCGCCCCCCGCCCCGCAGCAGAAGCTGCGCTCGTGGCTGCGCGGCGCCTCCACTAGCTGGCCAGCGGCGCGAACCACCGTGCGCGGCTCCTCGTAAACATCCCGATAACGGCCCAGGTAGCAGGGGTCGTGGTAGACGATCGTCTCTTCCTTCGGCTGTTTCGGCAGCCGGTCCGCAACCCGCGCCAGAAACTCGCTGTGATGCTCGGCCTCCGGCGGCGCGCCAAACTCCTTCCAGTCCTGCCGCATCGTCCGCACGCAGTGGGGACAGATGGAGAGCACCTTCTTGACCTCGCTCTGGGCCATGGCTTCGAGATTTGCCTCGGCAAGCTGCTGGAAAACCAGGTCATTGCCCAGGCGCCGGGCCGCGTCGCCGGTGCACTTCTCCTTGCGCAGCACCCCGTAGGTAACTCCCAGGTGGTCCAGCACCCGCGCCAGGTCCGTGACAATCTCCCGGCCCTTGGGATCGTAGGCGCCCATGCAGCCCAGCCACAGGCAATACTCCTGTGTGCCGTCGAAGAAGGGCAGTCCGGCCTTCTGGATGAACTTGTCGCGCTCGGCGGCGGGGATGCCCAGCGGATTGCTGCCGCGTTCGAGCCCCAGGAAGAGCTTCGACCCGTATTCATCGTCCCACTCGCCCGTGTTCACCGCGCCGCGCCGCAGCCCCACCAGAATGGGCAGGTGCTCAATGCCCACCGGGCACTGGTACTCGCAGGCCCCGCAGGTGGTGCACTGGAACGGCACCTCTGGCGCGGCCAGGCTCTCAACCAGCGGCTTCTCGGACGCTGGGCCAAACTCGTTCAGGTAGCTCCTCAGGTTGAGGATCACCTCTTTCGGGTTGAGCAGCTTGCCGGTGTTGGCCGCCGGGCAGTGCTCCGTGCAGCGGCCGCACTCCACGCAACTGTAGGCCTGCAGGGTTACCAGGCGGGTCAGGTCCTGGCCGCTCACCAGCCCAAAGTCCTCATCTCCGGCCAGTGGAGGAATGGCGCTGAAGCCCCCCCGCGAAAGGAAGACGGTGGCCGGGCTGAGCACCAGGTGCAGGTGCTTGGTGTGGGGAATGATGGGTAGAAACGTGAGCAGCGCCAGCGTGTGAGCCCACCACAGGGCGCGCGCCCCCGCGCCGGCCTCGGCCACAAAGAATCCGGCCAGATAGGTGGCCATCAGCACAAAGATGAGGAAGGCGATGAATCCGGATTCGTAGGAGAGCTTCTTGCCCAGCCACCCTGGGCGCACTAGAAACCGGCGCACAAACAGCGCCAGGATGCCCAGGGCGCAGGCCAGGGCGAAGGCCGCCGCAACGTCAAAATAGAACTGCCCAAACCACCCCTCGGGCGACAGAAAACCGAATCCCATGCCCACGGCAAAGTGATTCAGCGTGACCAGCGCAAAGGCGCAGAAGCCCCAGAAGACCGCGGCATGGGCCAGCCCTGGCAGCGGCCGCTGCCGGATCACCTTGACCTGGAAGACGACCTCCCACAGGAAGTCGGCAACCCGGCGTCCAAGCGGAAAAATGCTGAATCCAGGGTCCTTCTTCGACTGCAGAATCTTGCCCAGCACGACGCGAAACCGGCGCCAGAAAAGAGAACCGGACGTCAGCGTGAGGGCGGCGACAAGAACCTTCTCCAGCAGCGAGAAGGCGGGCGGTTCAGCAAGTTGGAGATGGAAGGCGAACATAACCGGAAGCAGCAACTCTACAGGATGAGCGCATCCGCTGTCGTGAGGGCGCGCACATCAGGCCGGCCACTGCAGGCAGATGTTGTAGCCGTCCGGGTCGTGCAGAAAGAGCTGCTTCATCCCGTACGGGGCCACCTTGGGCGGATTGAGCTTCAGCCCCTTCCCGCTCAAAACCTCGTAGGCCCGGTCCACGTCCGGGCAGCCGATAAACAGGCAGGTGTCGTCGTGGGCGGCCAGCCGCTCAGAGTCCGGAGCCGCCGGCCGGCTGTCGAACTCGAAGGCAGTGTTGAGCATCAGGTCGGTGGCGTTGGACTTGAGCCACACCCAGTCGCAGTCGTCCGGCGAGCGCTCCTGCGATGCCTGGTAGACGATGAAGCCCAGCACATCCCGATAGAAGCGCAGAGAGGTCGGCATGTCGAAGACCTGAACAAGGGGGCAAAGTCCGTGCATGTCGATGGACATGGGGTCCTCCAGGGTCTGACGGGGATGAACAGGCTGCGGAATGACTCCACAAATGCCATCGAAGCGTCAGGGCGCGACTTCAGTCGTGCCGATCAAGCCAATCAAATCAACAGGGCTTTAGCCCCTGGGTTGTCCTTTTCGGGCTACCGTCTAAAAGACGAGCCTTTTTCAGCAGCCTGAGAACCAGCAGAACTCAGCAGCGCACAATCTTCGCCGACTGAATCCCCTTGGTTGCGTTGCGCGTATCCACCACAAGCTGCGACTGCTCCACGATGGCCTTGTAGTCGTAGTCCGAGTGGTCGGTCACAATGATCACCGCGTCGTACTGGCCCAGGTTGTCGAGCGGCGTGTTGGTCATGTTCAGGTCGTAGTGGCGTCCCCGGCCCACCGTCGGAAAGTAGGGGTCGTTGTAAAATACCTCCGCGCCCTTGTCGCGCAGCATCTCCAGGATGGGCAGGGAAGGGGATTCGCGCAGGTCGTCAATGTCCCGCTTGTAGGCCAGGCCAAGGACCAGGATGCGGGAGCCCTTGAGCGACTTTGAGTGCTCGTTGAGTCCTGCTGCGATCTGCTCGATGACGAAGTAAGGCATGGCCGTGTTCACTTCGCCCGCCAGTTCAATGAAGCGGGTGCGGAAGTCGAACTGCTTGGCCTTCCAGGAGAGGTAAAAGGGGTCAATGGGGATGCAGTGGCCGCCCAGCCCCGGCCCCGGATAAAAGGCCTGGAAGCCGAAGGGCTTGGTCTTGGCCGCGTCAATCACCTCAAAAATGTCGATTCCCATCCTCATGCAGAGCTGCTTGAGCTCGTTGACCAGGGCGATGTTGACGCAGCGGTAGATGTTCTCCAGCAGCTTGGTCATCTCCGCGGCCGAGGGGCTGCTGACGGGAACGACGCGGCGGAAGATGGAGCCGTAGAGGGCCGCGGCGAGCTCCGAGGCGGCAGGTCCGCAGCCGCCCACCACCTTGGGAATGTCGTGCCGCGCCACCGTTTCGTTGCCGGGGTCTTCGCGTTCCGGAGAGAAGGCGACGTGGATGCCGGGCTGCTCCAGAGTGCGGGCCACCTTCAGGCCCAGAGGGTTGCCGGCTTCGAGCAGGGGCACCACCAGCTCTTCCGTTGTGCCGGGGTAGGTGGTGCTTTCCAGCACGATGAGCTGTCCCTCGTGCAGGTGTGGAGCAATGGACTCGACGGTGCCGGAGACATAGCTCAGGTCGGGCTCGTGGTACTCGTTCAGCGGCGTGGGGACGCAGATGATGACCGCATCCATCTGGTCAATTTCAGAGTAGTCGGCGGTGGCGCGGAAGCCCGCCTGCTGCGCCTCCTGGATCTCGGCAGGCAAAATGCGGACGATGTAGGAGCCGCCCGCATTGAGGGTGGCCACCTTGTCGGCGGCGATGTCGAATCCGGTCACCTGAAAGCGCTGCTCGCTGAACAGGAGCGCCAGAGGCAGCCCTACATATCCCATGCCGACGATCCCGATGCGGGCCTGGCGGCTTTCCATCTTGTGCTTGAGTTCAGCAAGGCGATTTTCGGTCCCAGGGGTCATGTCCACCATTGTAGTTCGCATGCAAAGTCGCGTCATGTGACGCCGCGCCAGCTATTCTACATTCCCCGGTAGTATCCTTCTTGAAGTTTGCATTTGAGCTTGCCGTCGAATCCAAAAGAACCGGGGAGAGTGCCTTGTCCAAATATCTGGTAACGGGAGCAGCGGGATTTATCGGCCGGTCCATTGCGGCGGCGCTTCTGGCGCGCGGTGAGAGCGTACGCGGGGTGGACAGCTTTATCACCGGCAAGCGCTCCAACCTTGTGGGCCTGGAGGCGATGGAGTTTGTCGAGGGCGACCTGGCTGACCCAGCCGTCTGCGCCCGGGTGTGCGAGGGTGTCGAGGTGGTCTATCACGAGGCGGCCCTTGCCTCCGTGCCGCGGTCCGTGGCAGACCCCGTGGGCACCAACGTCAACTGCGTGGACGCGACGCTCAATGTGCTGGTGGCCGCCCGCGCGGCTGGAGTGCGCCGCGTGGTCTATGCCGGTTCCTCCTCGGCCTATGGCGACACCCCCACCCTGCCCAAGCGCGAGGACATGCTGCCCAGGCCCATCTCTCCCTACGCCGTGGCCAAGCTGGCCGGCGAGCACTACATGGGAGCGTTCACCCGCGTCTACGGGCTCGAGACAGTAGTCTTGCGCTACTTCAACGTCTTCGGCCCCTACCAGGACCCCACCTCCCACTACTCTGGCGTGCTGGCCATCTTCTGCCGCAAGATGCTGGCCGGGGAGCAGCCCACCATCTATGGCGACGGCGAACAGAGTCGCGACTTCACTTTTATCGAGAACGTGGTCCATGCCAACCTGCTGGCCGGGTCGGCCCCTGCGGAGAAGGTCGCGGGCCAGATGATGAACCTGGCCACCGGCATGAGAATCACCCTCAATGAGACCTTCGCCATCCTCTGCGACCTGACCGGATACAGCGGCAGACCGGCCTATGTGCCCGAGCGCGCCGGCGACATTCGCGACTCGCTGGCGGACATCGGCCTGGCCAGGGAACTGCTTGGCTACACGCCGGTGGTGGACTTCCGCGAAGGACTGCGCCGCACCGTGGAGTGGTACCGCGCTGGTGGCGGAAGCTAGCATTCATTCCTTGCGACGCGTCATCTTGCGACATTCCTTTTCTTTGCGTCCGTCTCTATTGACGAATTCCCCTCAATGAAGGAAACTTGCGATAATTTTCCGCGCAGTTTTCTTGCTTTGCATCCGTGAGTCCTCTGCGGGAGACCTTTGTGGGAATGAGGATGCCTGCACTTGCCGAGAGCAGATGGACTTCCGCACGAGCCGGCCGAAGGGCAGCCCAGGGACGCAACCAGCGCGCGCGGGTCCTTCGCATCGCTGGCTGAGCTTTGGGCAGTGTTGCGCCGCCGCCGCCGCTTTGTCGGGTCCGTGGTGGGCGGATTGCTCCTGGCCTGCCTTTTCTACTGCCTCATTGCCCCCAATCAATTCGAAGCCACGGCCAAAGTCGCCCTGCGCACCTCACCCGACTCATCGCTGAGCCTCCAGGCTTCAGAGTCCATGGTGACGGCCTCCATCCTGTCTGCTCCGATACAACAGGAGACCCTGGCCAACGTCTTCCGCAGCGAGCAACTGGCGTGGAAGGTCATTACCGCTCTCAAGCTTTATCAGGAGCCGGGGTTCATGGGCAGCTTCGCCCGCCGCTTCCCCGGCTTCGCCCCCGACAAGCCGGCTCCGGATGCCCAGGAGTACCTCCTGGAGCGATTTGCCCGGCGCCTGAGCGTGCAAACGGTTCCCCGCACCTTGCTCATTCAGATCCGCTTTCGCTGCCGGGACGCCGCCCTCTCAGCCAGGGTCGTCAACACGCTTATCGGAGTCTACGGCCAGCAGGACAGCGAGGCGCGGCGCTTCTCCACGGGGCAGGCCTCCGATTGGCTGGCCGGCCAGCTCAAGGACTTGAAGGCCCGCGTGGATCGCGACCAGAGCCAACTCGCGGCCTTCCAGCGGGAGCACGGCATCCTGGCCCCGCCGGACTCGGCAAGCGGCGGCCCGCGGAGTGTGACCGACCACTCTTCGGCGCTGCTCCAGATCGACGAACTCGGCAGGGAACTGGTCACGGCCACCACCAATCGCATCCTGCGCGAGGCCGAGTACCGCTCCGCTGCGCAGGGCGATCCGGAGCTTGTGAATGCCTCCGATGCGCGGCTTCAGGAAGAGGGCGGCACGTTTGCCACAGCCCTTCTCCAGCAGATCCACGCCCGCCACAGCGAACTGGAGCAGGAGCAGGCCCTCCTGAGCATCGAGCACGGGCCCAACTTTCCCCGCGTCGTCGAGATTGACGGCCAGTTGCGGGACCTGGACAGGCAACTGAAGGCCGAGGACGCCCGGCTGCTGGAGCGCTTTCGCAACGCCTGGAAGACCGCGGCCGACCGGGAGCAGCAGGTGCGCAAAAGCCTGGAAGCGCAAACCGGCGAGGGGATGAAGGCCAACGAGGCGGCAACCGAGTACGCCGTCATGCGCTCGGAGGCCAACGCCAGCCACGAGTTGTATCTGCGCGTTCTAGGCAAGGTGGAGGAAGCGGGCCTCACCGCGGGCATCGGCGCTTCCAACATCTCCGTGGTGGACTATGCCCGCCATCCGGTCAAGCCGGTGGCTCCGGATCTGCCCGTCTATCTGGGCATCACGCTGTTTGTCGGCCTGTGGCTGGGGGTGGGGGGTGCGCTGTTGAGGGAGTCATTGAGTGGGCACGCGTCGCGGGCGGCATTGATTGTTTTGGCGGCCATGCTGGCCGGCGCAACGGGCCACGGCCAGGCTCCCACACCCACCACCTCCGGACTGCCCTCCGGAGTTGCCCATATCCCCCTCTCCGAGCAGCCCAAGGTCATCCCCAACGCCAAAGATGCCCCGGTGGTCTGGGATGCCGCCGCGCCGCCCAGCCAGGCCAGCCAGCCGCCCGCCTCGACAGCGCAATCGGCCGCCCCCATGCCCGCTCCCATCGGCCCCGGCGATTTTGTCGACGTCAGTGAATACCACACCCCGGAGTTCCATTCCTCGGTGCGCGTATCGAGCGCCGGCACGGTCACGCTGCCCATGGTCAATGAAGTCAACCTCGGCGGCTTGAATGAGCAGAGCGCCGCCCGCGCCATCGAGGCCGCGCTTGTCGAGCGGGGCATGCTCAAGCATCCCCTGGTGTCCGTTTTGGTGACTGCCTATTCCGGCCAGGATGTCAGCGTGCTGGGCGAGGTGGCTCGCCCCGGGGTCTATCCCTACACCCTCCACCATCGTCTGCTCGACCTGATCTCTTCGGCCTCGGGCCTCGCCCCCAGCGCCGGGCGGCTGGTCAATGTCTTTCATCGCGACGACCCCAAGACCCCCCACCCGGTGGTCCTCGACCCCGGCGGCACCGATACCGGGTCCGACCATAACCCGGAGCTAACCCCCGGCGACACTGTGCAGGTGAGCCGTGCGGGCCTGGTGTATGTCATTGGCGATGTGGTTCGTCCAGGTGGATTCCCCGTGGATCCGGCGCAGGGCTTGACCGTGGTGCAGGCGCTCGCGCTGGCCTGGGGGCCGGCGCAGAACGCCGCCACCGGCAAGGCTCTTCTCATCCGCGAACAGAAGAGCGGCCGCACGCTGACCACGCTGGACCTGAAAAAGATGCTCCACGGCCAGTCGCCCGACCAGCCCGTCCACGACCGCGACATCCTTTTCGTGCCCGACTCGACGGCCAAAAACCTCTGGAACCGCACCCTGGAGGCTGCCATTCAATCGGCCGTGGGCGTCACCATCTACGCCGGGCTGGTCTACTCGCAGAGGTTTTAGCCGATGCGCCGCGCAGCCTGGGGGGCCCTGCTCCTGTTTGCCTTTGTCGTGCCCTGGGATGTCTCGCTCAACCTCGGGCCGCCCCTCGGCAACAGCGCCCGCCTTGTTGGCCTCGCCGTGCTGCTGGCCGCCATTCCCGCCGTATTGCAGGCGGGGTGCGTCCGCAAGCCGGGCTGGATGCAATGGCTCGTGCTTGCCTTCTACCTGTGGTGGTGCTGCACAGGTTTCTGGACCGTCGACTCCGATGCGACGCTGGTCAAGCTCCGCGCCTACTTTCAGGATCTGATGGTCGTCTGGCTGGTGTGGGAGTTTGGCGAAGGGCCCGGCGACCTGCGCTGGCTGCTACGCGCCTATGTGGCCGGGTCCTGGGTGCTCGCCTGCCTCACCCTGGCCAACTTCGCCTCTCCAGAGGCCATCGCCGCCGGGCAAATTCGATTTGTGGCCTCCGGACAGGACCCCAACGACGCGGCCCGCTTCCTTGACCTGGGCTTCCCGCTGGCCGCTTTGCTCTGGACCAGCGAAAAGAACAGCTTGGGAAAGCTGCTGGCGGGCGGCTACCTGCCCCTGGGTCTTGCCGCGGTGGTGCTGACCGCCTCCCGCGAGGGCTTTCTGGCGGCCGTTGTGGCTTTCGCCGGCTGCCTGCTGCTGGTTGGGCGTTCGCATCCCCGAACCGCGTTTGGTGCTGTGGCGGCGCTTCCCGCGGTGTCCCTGGCTCTCTGGCTCACCATTCCCAAGGGCACCTTTGAGCGCCTGGCAACCATCCCAGGGCAGTTTGCGGGCGGCGATCTCAACCAGCGATGGAATATCTGGGGTGTGGGGTGGGACGCCTTCATGCGCTCGCCGATTCTAGGCAGCGGCGCGGGGTCGTTTGTGCAGGCGGCGGGCCTGGCGCCCACTGACACGGCGCACAACACGGTCCTCTCCATCCTCGTCTGCGGAGGTCTCTGCGCCCTGCTTCTCGCCGGCGGAATCCTGGCCGCGGCCGTCCGTGCGGTTTTGCAGACCACCGGGTCCCTGCGCTGGGCGTTGGCGACCACCCTGCTGGTCTGGGCGCTCACCTCATTCGCCGCGTCCGTGGAAGAGAACCGCACGACCTGGCTGCTGCTGGCCATCATTGCCCTGGCAGGGCGCCTGGCGACGGAGAAGCGTGAAGAGCTGGCAGCCTGCTTTTCTCTTGCCGGCAGCGGCCAGCAGCCCGGGCCGCTGGTCGAGGCGGCCTTGCAGCCGGATGGGCAGGCAGGCCAAACTCGACCTGCATGAACCTCCGCGCAAAGATCGAGCAGCTCATCGGTGGGGCCAGCGTCAACCGCCGCATCTTTCGCGCCGCGGCCATTGTCACCGCGGCTGGAATCGCCGTCAAGCTGGTCGCGACCGGCAAGGAGTTTGTGGTCGCCGGCGTTTATGGGCGCTCGGACGCCATGGACGCCTTCCTCGCCGCCGTGCTCATTCCCAATCTGCTCATCAACCTCATCTCGGAGTCCATGAACCAGGCTCTGGTGCCCACGCTCATCCATGTCCGGGAGCGCGAAGGGCACGCGCGGGCGCAGCAACTGCTGTCGAGTTCCATGCTCTGGGTCTGCATCCTGCTTGGGATGGCAACCCTTCTCATGGCGCTCGCCGCGCGCGGCTTCTTCCCGCTGGTCGCGTCCAACTTTCCGCCCGCCAAGCTGGACCTCGCGGAGAGGCTGTTCTATGCTCTCCTGCCCATGGTGCTGATCTCGGGCATCGCCACCAACTGCACCGCCGTCCTCAATACCTTCGACCGCTTTGCTCTCCCCGCCATTGCCCCGATTGCCATCCCCGCAACCATGATGGTGGGCGCGGCCCTTCTCGGCTCCCGCATGGGCATCTGGGCCTTGGTCTGGTCCACACTCGCCGGCTGTCTCATCCACGCCGGAGCCGTGGCCTGGATGATGGAGTCGCACGGCTACCAGCTGCGCCTCTTCTGGCACGGCGCCACGGAGGCTACTCGCGAGGTGGCCCGGCAGTACGGGCCTGTGCTCCTCAGCGGCGTCGTGGCCTCTGGCGGACTGCTGGTGGACCAGTCCATGGCGGCCATGCTGCCGGCCGGCAGCGTCTCCGCCCTGGCCTACGCCAACCGTTTTGTCAGCGTCGTCGCCACCCTGCTGGCCGGCGCCATCTCGTCCGCGGTCGTCCCTCATTTCTCGCGCATGGTGGCCCTCGCCGACTGGGCCGGCTGCCGCCATACGCTTCGCACATGGGTGCGCCTCACCTTGCTGGTGTCGGCCCCCATTGCCGCCATTCTCATCGCCGGCGCGCACCAGTTGATCCGGCTCACCTTCCAGCACGGCGCGTTTGGGCCCCATGACACGGCCATCGTCACTCCGGTTCTGGCCATGTACGCCCTGCAGATTCCCTTCTTTGTCTCCAGCCGGGTCTACTACCGGTTCCTGGTCGCAATGCGCCGCACCGACCTGATCCTTTATTGTGGAGTTATCAACCTGGCGCTGGACATCGTTCTCAACCTGGTTCTGATGCGCTGGTTGGGGGTGGCGGGCATCGCGCTGGCCACTTCGCTTTGGACGGTGAGCACCTTTGTCTTTCTCTGGTTCTGGGCGCGCAGGCTGCTGCGTCAATCAACCGGCGGAAGCAAGTCAAACTGAAGCGGCCAGCGCCTGTGAGCGGGGCGTTGTTGTGGAGACAAGCGTGGAGAGTGGGGCGGACCAACGATGATTCCCGAACCGGCGCAGTACCTTCTCCGCTTTGACGACCTCTGCCCCACCATCGTCAAAACACGCTGGCAGCGGCTGCTTTCTCTGATTGAGGAGTTCGGAATCCACCCCATCCTCGGCGTCATTCCCGACAATCAGGACCGCAAGCTCCATCTGGCCCCCGAAGACCCGACCTTCTGGCAGACCATGCGCTCCCTTCAGGCGGCGGGAGCCACCGTCGCGCTCCATGGCTATCGCCACATATGCAGCAGCTTTGGTAACAGCCTGGTCCCCCTGCACGCGGACTCGGAGTTTGCCGGAGTCCCAGAGGAGACGCAGCGCCGCTGGATTCGCGCTGGCCTCGAAATCCTGCGCCGCGAGGAACTCGATCCCAAAATCTGGGTGGCGCCCCGCCACGGCTTTGATGCGGCCACCCTGCGCTGCCTGCGCAAGGAGGGGATCGGTGTGCTGTCGGACGGGTTTGCCCGCCGCCCCTTCACGCGGCAGGGCATGACCTGGATTCCTCAGCAGCTATGGGGTCCGCTGGACAAGCCATCCGGCCTATGGACCATCTGCATCCACAGCAACTCCACGCGCAAGACCCAGGTCGAGGAACTCCGCGCATTTCTCAAGCTCCATGCCGCCCGGTTCACCTCCGTGGACCGCGTGCTCGCCGAATATAAGCCTGAGGAGTTGAGCCTGAGCGAACGCCTTCAAGGAGCCTGGATGCTGGCGCGCGTGAAGCTCTCCAGGGCAAGGAAGAAGCGCAACCGGCGCCACCGCTAGGGTCTGCCAACTGGACCGGGGGGTGAGTGGCCTGTTTTCCATCTCCCTCCCTTTGGGCGCCTGGGAACACAGGAGCGCCGAGGCAGCCTGGAGCGCTTCTGATATACGCCAAAGCGTCTGGTTTCTCATCGTTGGCAGAGGGTCCGCCGTGCGCGTCATTGGCTCCCAGATGCCGACGGGGGATCTCCTACGGTGCGTTCGGCTTCTGCTCGGTGGGTTTTTGCGCGGCAATCCACCCATCGATGCGGCTGCTCAATACGTCAAGCGGCAGAGCGCCGGCGTCAAGGACCTGGTCGTGGAAGGCGCGGAGGTCGAACTTGTCGCCGAGGGCCTTCTTGGCGCGGTCGCGGAGTTCGAGGATCTTGAGCTGGCCGATTTTGTAGGCCAGGGCCTGGCTGGGCCAGGCGATGTAGCGGTCCACTTCGGCCTGCACGTTGGTGTCGTCGATGTTGGAGTGGTCGTGGAAGAAATCGACCATTTGCTGGCGGGTCCAGTGCTGGGAGTGTACTCCGGTATCGACCACAAGGCGGATGGCGCGCCACATGTCGCCCTCGATGCGGCCGAAGTCAGAGTAGGGGTCCTGGTAGAGGCCGATGTCCTTGCCGAGGCGCTCGGAGTAGAGGCCCCAGCCCTCGGTGTAGGCGGTGTAGAACTCGTATTTGCGGAAGGTGGGAACGTCTTCCAGCTCCTGGGCGATGGAGATCTGCAGGTGATGGCCGGGTAGCCCTTCGTGGTAGGCGATGGACTCAACGTCGTAGAGGTTGCGCTCGGTGGCGTTGTATGTGTCGACGCGGATGCGCCCTGGACGGCTTCCGTCGGGCGCGCCGTCCTGGTAGTAGGCTGCGGCGGATGTCTTTTCCAGGTAGTCGGGGACGGCGGCAACCTCGAACTTGGCCTTGGGCAGGCGGCCGAAGAGGCGGGGCAACTGGGCGGTCATGGGGGTGAGGTAGCCGCGATAGGCGTCGAGCAGAGCCTCGCCCGAGGCCGGACGGAGTTTGGGATTGGCCTTGAGGCTGACGTAAAAGCTCTTGAGGTCCTTGAAGCCGAGCTTCTGGGCGATGGCCAGCATCTCGGCTTCGTCGCGCTTGACTTCGTCCAGGCCGATCTGGTGAATCTGCTCGGCGGTGAGGTCGGTTGTGGTGGTCTGGCGGACGAGGAACTGGTAATACTTGGCCCCGTCAGGCAGGGCGGAGATGCCGGGCTGTTCGCGGCCGGCGGGGATGTAGGTCACCTCAAGGAAGCGGGCAAAGCGCAGGTAGGCGGGGAGCACCTCCTTGGCGATTGCGGCAAGCATCTCGGTCCTGATGCGCTCCTGGTCGGCGGGCTTGATGGAGGCGGGGGGGCTCTTGAGGGGCAGGGCGAGGGGGGAGTCTTCGGGCTTCTGCGTGGCCAGGCCTTTGGCCTGGTCCAGGGCTTTGAGCAGCAGGTATTTGGGCGGGACGCGGTGGTCGTCCATGCCGATGGACATGTTGGTGGTGACCTGGTCAAAGGCCTTGGGGATGGCGTGGAGGCGGGCGATCCAGTCGTCGTAGTCCTTGACGCTGGTAAAGCTGAGCTGGGCCACCACCTGGGGATAAGTGGTGTGGATGCCGCCCATCTGGTTGACGGGCATCTCCCACTCCTTGAACTCGGCGCCTTCCTGGTCCATGGCGAAGTCGCGCATCAGCAGGTCGCGGCTGATCTTCTCCTGGTCGGTGAACCCGGCGGGGTCAATGGCGGCCAGGCGGAGCAGGTAGTTCTGCTCGTGGGCCAGCCACTCGTTCTGGGCGCGGACGGAGTAGTCGGCGATGCGGTCGTTGTAGCGCTTGTCGCCGAGTGAGGAGGCGAACTCGGGATTGCGGGCCAGGTTCTCTTCCCAGTATTCGGTGAAAAGCGCGTTCAGCGCCTTGCGGCGGTCCTCCACGGAGGCGCCGGGCGTGACGTTGCCGGTGGGGACCTGGGCGCGGAGCGCGGGCGCGAGGGAGGCGAGGAGGAGCGCGGGGAGAAGCAGGGAGGGGAAGCGGAGGGTTTTCAACGGAGTGAGTCCTTCGGGTGAAGTCTGGGGGTGAAGTCACCCTCCCGTTGAGTCTAGATTACCGAGCATGCGCAAGTCAGACGGGGTTTCTGTGAGGCGCGATTGGTCGGAGGCATCGTGCCGCCGTCAGGTCTAGACGAAGCTCTCGTTGCCGAGGATGCGGTAGAGGGTGGAGCGGGAGATGCCAAGCTGGCGAGCGGCGCGGAGCTTGTTGCCGCGGTTGAGGTCGAGGACGTATTGGACGTGGTGCTGGATGACGTCGTCGAGGGCGAGGCTGTCTCCGCGGATGGGGGAGAGGGTATCAGGGACGGGGGCGACGCCGCTGGGGAGGGAGAAGTCGTCGGGGCGGATGATGCCGTTGACGGCTTCAAGGAGGGCGGTTTCAAGTACGGAGGCGAGTTCGCGGACGTTGCCGGGCCAGTGGTGCTGGAGGAGGCGGGCGAGGGCGCCCGGGCCGAGGAGGACGGGGCGGTGCTGGTAGCGGGCGCAGATGCGTTCAAGGAGGGTCTGGGCGAGGACGGCGATGTCTTCGCGGCGCTGGCGGAGCGGGGGAATGGCGAAGCGGACGGCGGTGAGGCGGAAGGCGAGGTCAGGGAGGAGCAGGCCCTGCGCGGCCATCTGGCGCAGCGAGGTTTGGGAGGAGGCAAGGACGACTGCGCGGCCCGGCGGGCGGTCCTGAAGGGCTTTTAGAACGCCGAGGAGGAGGCCCTGTCCTGGCGGGGCGAGGAGGTCGACTCGGTCGAGATAGGTGCATCCGGCGATGGAGGCGGGGTCGGCGTCGGTGACGAGCCACTCGCGGGCGTCGCGGCGCTGGAAGCTGGAGGCGGCGAGGGGCGAGCGGCTGAAGAGGAAGCGGGCCAGGGTGTGCTTGCCGGCGCCGGGTTCGCCCTCGAAGGCTGCAACCTGGACGTAGGGGGCGGCCATTTCAGCCTGCATCAGGAGCTTGCGCCAGGCGGCGCTGACCCCGGCCAGCTGGCCCGATGGCGCCGCGTCCATCTCCATCAGAGTGAGTCCGGCGACTGAGGGCTGGTAATGAGCGCTGCTCTGCATGGGTCTCACGGTGCCAAGCCTCCGGGGCCCGTTGCTAACCCAAGGGCCGACAGTGGGTTTATCGGCGAGGCGGGAAAAAGCATGAACCGGAAAGACGGGGTGTCTTTCCGGTTCAAGGGGGTGCGGGGGCGGGGAGTTGCCCCGTGCCATCCGTGGTTTAGCGGAAGCGCTTGGAGGGTTCGTCGGAGAAGATCTGGCCGTCGCGGATGTGGACGACGCGATGGGCGTATTCGGCGATGTCGGGCTCGTGGGTGACGAGGACGATGGTGTTGCCGTTGGCGTGCAGGGTGTCAAACAGCGCCATGATCTCGATGCCGGTCTTGGAGTCGAGGTTGCCGGTCGGCTCGTCGGCCAGGATGATGGAGGGCCGGTTGACGAGGGCGCGTGCGATGGCCACGCGCTGGCGCTGGCCGCCGGAGAGCTCGTTGGGCTTGTGGCTCATGCGCGACTCAAGGCCGACATCGGTGAGCGATTCCTTGGCCCGCGCGATGCGGGCGGCTGCGGGGGTGCCGTTGTAGATGAGCGGCAGCTCGACGTTGTGCAGCGCAGTGGCGCGGGCGAGGAGGTTGAAGGTCTGGAAGACAAACCCGATCTCCTTGTTGCGGATGCGGGCCAACTGGTCGTCGTCGAGTTCGCTGACGAGCTGGCCGTTGAGCCAATACTTGCCCTTTGAAGGCGTGTCGAGGCACCCGATGAGGTTCATCAGGGTGGACTTGCCGGAGCCGGACGGGCCCATGATGGCTACATATTCGTTGTGCTTGATGCTGAGCGTAATGCCGCGCAGGGCCTGCACCTGCTGTTCCAGGCCCATGTCATAGGTGCGCCAAAGGTCTTCAACGATGATCACGTCGCCGGTGGGCGGAGCGGTCACGGGCGCTAGTTCCTCGGTGCTGACACTGTTCGAAGCCATCTGGTTGTTTTCCTTTGCCTGCGGCGGTATACCGGGTGGGTGCTGGTGTTGAGGGGGGCGCATCGCGGCAGCGAGGCGCCCCCTGGGCTGATTCGGGTTCGCTATCAGGAGCCTGAGCTGGGCGTGGGCGCGTTGGGTTTGACGGTATCGCGCTTGACCAGAGCGTTGTCCTTGAGGGCGCGGAGGGTCTTGAAGGGGCCGGTGACGATCTCCTGGCCTTCGGTGAGTCCGGTAAGGACTTCGACGTCTGTAGCGCCGGTGATGCCGGTGGTGACCTTGACGAACTTGACGCGGAGCTTGCCGCTGCCGTCCTTGTCCACGACAAAGACGCCCTGCTCGGGGTTGGACTTGGCAGGGCTGGCTGCCTGCACGCCGGTCTTGACCTTGTCGGCCTCGGGGTCATGCATGGTGAGCGCCTGGATGGGCAGGGAGACCACGCTGGACTTGCGGGCGGTGGTGATTTTGGCCGTGGAGCTGAGGCCGGGGCGGAGCTCATCGGAGGGAGCGTCGAGGGTGACCACAACCTTGAAGTCCTTGGCTTCTTCGGTGCCGGTGGTGGACTGCGAGGTGGCGATTCCGGTGGAGCGGAGGATGGCCTGGTCGCCGACGAGGGTTACGTGGCCCTTGAAGGTCTTGCCGGGGAGCGCGTCGACGGTTACATCCGCCGGCTGGCCGATCTTGATGTTGACGATGTCAGTCTCATCGACCTTGACCTCGGCAGTGACCACGCTCATGTCGGCGATGGTCATGAAGGTGGAGCCGACGGTGTTCTGAATGCCTTCAACGACGGTCTCGCCCTCGCGAATGGGCTGGTTGGTCACGATGCCGTCAAAGGGCGCAATGGCGATGGTGCGGTCGAGCAGGTCCTGGTTGAAGCGCAGGTTGGCGACCTGGGTTGCCAGATGTCCGCGGGCCGAGTCGGTCTGCGCCTTTGCCTGGTTGAGCGAGGCGGTAGCCTGCGAGACCGAGGCCTTCGCCAGGTCATAGGCCGCTTTTTTGGCGTCGTAGTCCTGCTTGGCCAGGATTCCGTCCTTGTAGAGGCCCTGGGCGCGATCCCAATCCGACTGCTTTTGTTCGAGGTCGGCCTTGGCGTGGTCCACATTGGCCTCGGCGGTCTTTTCCGCGGCAACGTAAGAGGCGATGTCGGTTTTAGCGGCGGCGATGGTGGCCTGCTGCCCGGCGACATTGGCTTCCTGCTGCACGTGCTCGATGGTGGCGACGGTCTGGCCCTTCTTGACCATGTCGCCTTCTTTTACGAAGAGGTGGGTGACCCGGCCCATGGCTGTTGCACCGAGGTTGACATAGGTCTTGGGCTTGATCTGACCGGTGCCGCTGACGACGGTGGCCAGGTCCTGCCGCACGATCTTGGCGGTCAGCACTTTGGTGTAGCCGGACTGCTGGTGGTAGACGTAGAAGGCCACAAGTCCAGCAACGGCCACGACGGCAAGAACTATCAAAATGATCTTTTTCATGTGAGGTGCGTGCTCCGGGTGTCTCCGATTTCAGTGTACGCAATTGCTGTCATTCGAGTTCCCAACCGCGGTGGAACCCGTCTTCTGATTTGCCGGCGTCCGGGTGGTTGAGTCCCCCTCGCGCGTTCCGGGTAGATGCCTGCCGCGCCGCTTCACCCAGGGCTTGGCGGCCGCCTTTCGGGATCAAGAGCGCTGAATTACTGATTCTTAGAGACTTGCCTCCCGGGGGTAGCTGCTGTTCCCAGCAGATCAAGCTGCCCCATCGAGGAAAGGACCGAACCAGAAGACGAGGGTGAAATCGCGTCTGTTTTTTTGACGGCTGAGTTGCCGGTCTGGTCTCAAATCCATAATCCAATTGAGAAATGGAGGAAGGGGCCGAGTTGGAGGTGACATTGGAGGTCCTGCGCCGTCCAACCGCCAGCCAACTCCACACGGTTCCTTGCCCAGCCCTTTCAGGACCCGTAGAATAAAGGTTCGCAGGAGTTTTCAAGGCAATGATGCTCAACCGCACGAGTCTTCTTTTTGTCGCACTGAGTTGCGGCCTGGTTTTCACCCCCGCCGCAGCGCTTCGCGCCCAGCAGCCTGACACCCCATCCGCCCAGCCCTCCGGCGGCCAGGAGCCCGACCCCCTGAAGAGGGAACGGTCCGACAAGGAGAAGTTCGCCGCCCAGAAGGCAGTCCGGCAGGAGCTCAAGGGCGCTTTCAAGACGTGGCTCGAGCAGGACGCCACCTACATCATCTCGGACGAAGAGCGGCGGGCGTTCAAAAACCTGTCGAACGACGAAGAACGCGAAGCCTTTATCGAGAACTTCTGGCTGCGCCGCAATCCGAATCCGGACTCGCCGGACAACGAGTTCCGCGAGGAGCACTACCGGCGCATCGCCTACGCAAACGAGCACTTCGCGGCCGGCAAGCCGGGCTGGAAGACAGACCGCGGGCACATCTATATTTCGTTTGGCAAGCCCGACTCGATCGACTCGCACCCCTCGGGCGGCAGTTATCAGCGCCCCATCGATGAAGGCGGCGGCGAGACATCGACCTTTCCCTTCGAGACCTGGCACTACCGGTACATTGAGGGCATCGGCGAAAACGTCGATCTGGAATTTGTAGACACCTGCCAGTGCGGGGACTTCCACTTCACCATCGACCGCGGCGAAAAGGACGCGCTGATGCACGTGCCTGGCATGGGCGCGACGCAGTGGGAAGAGATGGGCCAGGCCAAGAAGGCGGACCGCTTCAAGGGCGGCTTTGAAACGCTGGGCACGGGTCCCCTTTCGCAGTCGCAGTCATCCAAGCAGTTTGACCGCATCGAACTGGCGGCCAAGGTGTTTGCGCCGCCGCCAATCAAGTTCAAGGATCTGGAGAGCTTCATCTCCGAGCACAAGCTGCTGTCGGGCCCGGTGTTTCCGTTTGATGTGCGTACGGACTTTGTGAAGGTGACGGAGAATACGGTCCTGGTGCCGGTCACCCTGCAGATGAAGAATCGCGATATCACGTTCATCACCAAGAACGGCGTGGCGCGGGGCGTGGTGAATATTCTGGGCAAGGTCACGACGCTGACCCACAAGACCGTGCAGACCTTTGAAGACACGGTGGAAGTGACGCAGCCGGCGGAGTTGCTGGAGAAGAGTCTGGATCGCCAGTCAGTCTACTGGAAGGCTCTGCCGCTGCTGCCGGGCCTGTATCGCTTGGACATCGCGGTAAAGGATGTCAACAACCCGGATCACATCGGCATCTATGGCCGCGGTCTTGACGTGCCCACGTATCACGACGAAAAGCTCGCCACCTCGACGCTGATTCTGGCCGACCAGATGAATGCCGTGGATTCGCACTCGATTGGCAGCGGCAACTTCGTGATTGGCAACACCTACATTCGCCCGCGTGTGAGCGCAAATGCTGCCACGCCGGCGAGTTTCAAGCGCAGCCAGCAGTTGAACTTCTGGATGCAGGTTTATAACCTGGGCATCGATGAGGCGACCAAGAGCAACCATGCGACGGTGACCTATCAAATTACGGACACCAAGGCCAACATGGTGGTTCTTGAGAAGCAACTGGATGCCAATGATCTCGGAACGCACAGCGATCAGTTGACCGTGGAGAAAACTCTACCGATCTCTGGTCTTCAACCAGGAAAATACAAGGTGACGATCAAAATTAGTGACGGAATCTCAAAACAAGAGATTGCGCAATCGGTACCTTTTGTCGTGGAATAGTATGCATCCCGCACAGCATGGCTACCGGACGCAAGATCCGGAAGCCTGTGCGGGCTTGAATTGCAGTGAATCGCCAGGGACGCCGCCAGGTCACCCATGAATGTGATGATGCGCAGGCTCCATCTCGCTTCGTTCGCCGTGCTGATTGCCCTGGGGGCCGCGCCGGTCTATGGCGTGTCTTCAGGATCGGTCACGGGATTGGTGCGCGACTCCTCGGGCGTGCCGCAGATCGGGGCGCAGGTTGAGCTGTTGCGGCCCGACATGAGCGTGATTGCCAGCGTCTATACGGACAGCGCAGGCCGCTTCAGTATCCGCTCGGTATTTCCTGGTCGCTATGCGGTGAAGGCGATGGGCGCGTCGTACCTGCCATCGCTGCGCGAAAATGTGCGCGTGCACGCTGCCACGGTAGTCAACCTCACCCTGAATACGCTCTATGAAGTGATGCAGTGGCTTCCGACGGAGCCTCGCTCGGCCGGCGCGGAAAAGGACGACTGGGCCTGGACGCTGCGTTCGGCAGCCAATCGGCCGCTGTTGCGCTGGCTGGAGGACGGCCCGCTGGTGGTGGTATCGGACGGGTCGCACGCAGCGCCAAAGCTCAAAGCCCGCCTGATGGCTACCGGCCAGGAGGGGACATTTGGAGAAAGCGGGGAGCGCATCTCCGCCACGGTGGAGGACACGCCCTCAAGCAGCCGCGAGCTGCTGGCGCGGGTGGATTTTGACCCCGGAACGAACGGCGGCATGGAGTCCATGCTTGGCTTCCGCCAGGACCTTGGATTTGCAGGTTCTGTGCAGTCGGTGGCGGCCGTCGCGCTGCACCCTGAGATCGACGCCGCGGGCGCGAACGGCCTGGAAGAGGCCGCGGTTCGAACCTGGGAAAACATCGAGCTGGGCGATGAGTTTGAGGCGGAGGTTGGCTCCGAGCAGGTATTGGCGCGCCTTGCCGGGACTGCGCCGGAGACGGTGGCTGCGATGCTGCCATTTGCCACGGTTGGCTGGCGCAGCGGCAACTCGACGGTGCGTTACAGGTTGGCCACATCCCTGCCCGGCACTGCCCAACCGGACGACACGGAGGCGCGGGCATGGCTGCCTGGCCTGGCCGCGCGCAAAGGCAAACTGCTTGTCGCCCACGGGCTGCACCAGGAACTTGGATGGGAACGCCGCACCGACCGCTCAGGCATAGGGTTCACGGTCTTCACTGATCGATTGGAGAATCCGGTGGTGGAGGCCTTGAGCCGCTTTACGGCAGGGGACCCGGACTCGGCCTCCGTTTTAATGGACCACATCAGCGGGCTTATGCGGGTTTCCGGCCCAGGATTCTCTTCGGCAGGCATGACGGCTTCGTTTGACCGGCAGTTGCCGGCCGGAAACCATGTCTGGCTGAGCTATGCAAACGGCAATGCTCTGGTGATGCCGGCCATGCCGGGGCCGTCGTCAGGACCGGTTGCCCGCCCTGTCAATCTGACCCAATTGATGGGCGCGGTTCGCCCGAGGCGCGCGCAGACCTACTCCCTGTCTCTCTCGGGCACGCTGGACGGCACGGGGACCCGCTGGCGCGCCAGCTACAGGTGGCAGCCGGAAGACACGGTCACCCAGGTGGCGCCGTTTGGTGTGGACACGCTCGAGCCCTATCTGAATCTCCACATCCGCCAGCCCATCCGGCTACGCAGGGATGGGACGGGCGGGTTTGAGGCTCTGCTGGACGTGCGCAACCTGCTGGCGGAGGGCTACCGCCCCTACCTGTTGAACGACGGCTCATTGCTGATCTTTGCGCAGGAGCAGCGCAGTATCCGCGCCGGCCTCGCGTTCAACTTCTAGAGCCGTTTCACGGACAGTTTGGGCGCACTCCCCTGGTTTGGGGAACCCCCTGAAAGTGTGTTATATTTTCTAAGTGGCGACAGGGTATTCCTGTGCGCTCAGACTGTGCGTGTGGCTCTTCTCTGCACGGTTTTTCTAAACATGGACGCGTAGCTCAACTGGCAGAGCATTCGGCTCTTAACCGACAGGTTGTAGGTTCGATTCCTACCGCGTCCACCAAATAAAATCAACAACTTAGAGCAATCGAGAGGGGCATAAAATCCCCTGAAAAATGGTCATTGTGCCCATTTTTGTGCCCACGCTGTTTCAAAACAGTGGCACTCTCGATAGCAA
>CAINJJ010000002.1 GCA_903849645.1 uncultured Acidobacteriaceae bacterium
CCCCTCACTTTCGCTCTGTTTTGGGCCAGTGAAACGGAAGGGTGATTTCGGTGATTTTCTGAGTTTGCCAAACCAAAGTAACATTTGCCTGTCCATTGGGGTAAACCGGAGCGGCCGAAGGGGCCGCGGCGAATCCCGCGCGGCCATAGAGAGCGGAATGGAATGACCCTTGATGGCAATCTGGATTGGCCCAACGGATGGTCCTGCTGAGCCAGATTCAAGCATGCATCAGAACCGACAAGAGCAGCTTCCGAGGCAGGCACGCGAGAGTCACGCTTCCAGCGATGCGTCGAATCCGCCGCCGTCAAGGAGAGCCAGCGGGCGGTCCGGGGCTGATCGATCCAAGCGTCCATCCAATCACTCACCACTCATCCTGCCGTCAGGTCCCAGTGACCGGCGACGCTGCTCTCTGGCTGTGGACCCTGGCCTGGCGAAGCTGACGGCAGTGCCGGACCGGGTGGGAGCACGACTCAGAGGGTGCAAGAGCGGCTGAGACTGGCCCGGACGCGCGGGGGGCCCGGCAGGACGGAGAGACAGCCGCCCTGGAAGTAGAACCTAAACTGATGGCGAAGGCGTACGATCCAGCCGCATGGAGCCTGCTCTCGGTTAGGCGGGAGTGGCTGCCTTCGGCCTGGGCGCGCGAGGGGTTTTGTGCCCAGCAGAACGGAGAGACCTAGTCATCCTGATAACAGACTCCCGAGTCTTCTTGACCCGGCTCAGGATCTTCTCGTACTCGATTTCGAGTTCAGTATTTCCCTGTGCCTGGTGTCCGATCTTCTGCCGGTAGGTGTTGTACTCGCGGGAGTAGGGAGCGACGTCTGCCAGGATGGCGAGCCGGTGAATGTCGGGGTAGTCTTCGGGGCTGACGTCTTTCAGTTCCGGATGGAGTGCCTCATAGCCGGCGCCGGGGAGCCGGGCATAGCCTTCGTCGACCTTGATGAACGGATCACCCTCATGGAAGTTGACGTAGTAGTCATCTCCGGGGAGCCATGAAGCAGCGGTGTTGGGGATCTCGTTTGCCTGTGGCGTGAAGGTCTCGTGTTGCACGAAGCGGCGAAAGGGTTCGGTATAGCCGAAGTGTTCCTTGAGGGAGGGGGATGGTCCTACACCTGCTCCCAGTTCCTTTTCGTAGTAACGACGGGTGAAACTGTCAATCTGTCTTGATCCCTGGTAATCGACTTCTTTTCCAAGTGAGTTGTGCCGGAGCTTTGGATCATCCCAACACTGAGTACATACTCATCCTGTATTTCAATCAGCGCATCCTGGACTTGACTTGACAGGAGCATTCAGAAGGAGCAATGTGTATTTACTCACAGTAATTCGCAGACAAGACGACCCCATTCCAGTCCGGCGCCGACTCTTGGGCCGGCTGCCGGGCAGTTGCATCGAGAGGATCCGCGAGGCCGGCGGCCGACCCAGAGAGCAGTCCTTCCATCTGGCCCGGATGGAGGTCATGTAAGGGCCGTGGTCGGTTGCCGCCGGCCCGGACCTTCCGGGGTAGTGGCGGCCGGTACTCACAATCACATATGCTCACCTCCAGTGAGGGGAGGTGAGTCGAATCAAGCCAAAGCAAGGAACCGGAGTAAAACGCGTGAATGTCAATCTCGAAGTCAGCTTGCACAACGCCTTCAAAGCCACAACCGCGGCCCAGGGCACCGACATGACAACCGTACTATTGGAGTTCATCCAGAACTACGTCGCCAGGTACGGAGCCACTACGCCGAAGAAAAGCAGGCGCGCATGAAGCGCGCCGCGATCTACACGAGAGTTTCCACCTACGATCAGAACCCCCAGACGCAGGTTCTCGACCTGCGCCAGATGGCGGCGCAGCGCGGCTTCGAGATCGTCCATGAGTACACGGACAAGATCTCCGGCACCAAGGCCAAACGGCCGGGCCTCGATCAGATGATGGCTGACGCCCGCCACGGCCAGTTCGATGTCGTTCTGGTATGGGCTTCGGATCGAATCGCCAGGTCGGTAAAGCATTTTCTAGATGTCCTGGATGAACTCAGTCACCTGGAGGTCGAATACGTCAGCTTCCGGGAGAATATCGACACTGGTGGCCCGCTGGGCCGGGCCATCATCATCATCGTTGGCGCCGTCGCAGAACTCGAACGCAATCTGATCGTCGAGCGGGTGCGCGCCGGCATGCGGCGCGCCCGGCTTGAAGGCCGGCATATCGGACGTACCCCGCTCGAACTGGACCATGCCGCCATCCGGCAAGACCGCTCCAACGGGCGGAGTTTCCGCCAGATAGCGAAAGACCACAAAGTGTCCACCGCCACCGTACAGCGTGTCCTCAGAATGCCCCAGGATCACTTCCTCGGCAAAACGGCCTGAACCGACCCCCTTTTGCCGTGTGACAAAAGGGGTCCGAAAACCTGCCCGCCAAACACCACAAAACAAACGGCCGAATATCCCCGATCCGGCCGTGTCAAAAGGTGTGGGTTTAGATACTACTGCTGTTAAG
>CAINJJ010000003.1 GCA_903849645.1 uncultured Acidobacteriaceae bacterium
GCCGCCAGCGCCTTCATCTCCGCTTCGTCGCCAATCAGCGTCGGCTGGATCAGCCCCTCTTCCGCCGCTTCCACCGTGCCCCGCAGCGCCACGTCCGACAGCGGCCAGCAAACCGCCGTCGTAATCGCCGGCAGGCCCTTGCAGCGCTCCAGAAACTGGTGAAACACGTGGAAGTCGGCGGGGTGACCCACCAATGGGTCAACGGCTACGGATTCAGCCAGGGGCGCAAGATCGCTCATTTGAACTCTCTCCCGGCCGGCAAAGCAGACAGCAATCCGGCCATTCGAATTCATTTTCGCCCGGCGCGCTCTTTCATCAGTGTGCGATTTGTCACACTCCGGTTGCGCGTACCGTATTGAGGGATTCCCGGGCTTCTGCCGTCCAACCGGCTTTGCAGGCTCCGGAAAAACTCAATTCGAGCCAGAGACTGAATGGTACGGGCTTCACAGGCCTCGGAAATACTCAACCCGGCCCTGCCTTGTAAAAAGGGCACGGCTTCAGCCGGGCCGCAAGCCGGAATTGATGCCGGGCTTTCCAGGCTGCGAAAAAAGGCACTCTATTGGCCGGAATTCCCGCAAAGCGTCCCTCAGGGGCTAAAGCCCCGTTGATTATAGGGCGCTTACGGCACGACTGAAGTCGTGCCCTGACACTTCGAGCCTTCCAATCGAGCTTTTCCCCCGCCTGTTTAGCCCCTGCCGCACTTTGCGTGAATTGAAGCTCAAGGACAGCCCTTTTCCCGCAGCCCGCTTTGGGCCTCTCACAGGTACTCCCGCACCATCCGCTCCCACGTCGGCCAGTCGTGCGAGTTGTAGCTGTCCCATATATAAAGCTTGTGCGGAATCCCCTTGGAGCTCATCACCCGGTCCAGGTTCTGGTTCTGCCCCAGGCACTGGTCGTCCCACCCCGTCGCCAGAATGTACGTGTTCTGCCGGTAGCGGTCAAAGAACCACGGGTCCCCCAGGTTCGGCAAAAAATGCGTCGGCAGATTGTAGTAGCAGTCCTGGTCATAGTACCCATGCAGAAAGTTCGACAGGTCAAACGCCCCCGACATCGACAGAAAGCCCGAAAACGCGTCCGGATGCCGCAGCGCCACATTCGCCGCGTGGTAGCCGCCAAAGCTGCACCCCAGCGCCACCAGGTGCCGGTCCTGGTTCTTCTGCCGCACCAGCGGAACCACCTCGTGAATCAGGTAGTCGTCGTACTGAACCTGCCGCGCAATGCGCCACCGTGGCGAAACCGCCCGGTTATACCAGCTCTCCATGTCCACCGAGTCCACGCAGAAGAGCTGCAGTTGCCCGGCGTCAATCTTGCCCCCCAGCGCCGCCACCATCCGCCGGTCCTCAAACTCAAAGAACCGCCCGCCCGAGGTGGGAAACACAATCACCGGCAACCCGGCATGACCAAAGACCAGCAGTTCCATCTCCCGGCCCAGCCGCGGAGAGTGCCACTTGTGATATTCGCGAACCATCGCTTCCTTGCTCCTCGGTCAGATTGGTGCAACTTCAGATATTGCAGCAGGCACAACTTCAGCCGTTCCGGAATTCGGTTGAAACGAAACAACGGGATTCCGAGTAACCGAAAAATTCCGTCGATGCCATCGAAGTGTCAGGGCCCGACTTTAGTCGCGCCGATAAAGCCAATTAAACCAATGGGCTTTAGCCCCTGAGGGACAGTCCACGGCCCGCTCCACCCTCACCCCGGTCACCGAGGCCAACCCGCCGTCAAAATCCCCGCTCCCCCATTCGGGGGCTATGGAGAACCGCCACTTTTTGTTACTGTAACAGCCACGGGCAGCAGTTTTCATGAGCCATTCCTCATGCCGCCTGTGCTCCACTGAAGAAGGAACGAACGGCTTGAATCTCGAAGAACCATCGCGTGGAGTACGGTCCTGGGCAAGGACCCCCGAGGGCCTCCTGGCCGCCCACGACGACACCCCCCACCCCCGCCTCCGCCTCCACCGCGGTTTCCCCAGCCTCTACCTGCCCGACCCCCGCGATCTGATCGTCTACCTGCCCCCCGGCTACGACCACCATCCCGAGCGCACCTACCCCGTCCTCTATCTCCACGACGGCCAGAACCTCTTTGACGGCCGCACCTCCTTTGTCCCCGGCCGCACCTGGCAGGTCCGCGAACACGCCGACGAGGCCATCGAGGCCGGCGAGGTCGAGCCCCTCGTCATCGTCGGCATCTACAACACCGGCGACCGCCGACTCGCCGAGTACACCTGGGAGCGCGACTGGAAGATGGGCGGCGGCGAGGCCGACGAGTACGGCCTCATGGTCACCCGCGAACTCATGCCCTGGGTCGCCACCCATTACCGCGTCCGCCCCGAGCGCGAACACACCGGCGTCGGCGGCTCCTCTCTCGGCGCCCTCGTCTCCCTCTTCATGGGCCTGCGCCACGCTGAGGTCTTCGGCAAGATCGCCGCCCTCTCCCCCAGCGTCTGGTGGAACCACAAGAGCATCCTCGGCTATCTCAACGAACGCGCCCCCCAGATATGGGAGCGCCCCAAACTCTGGCTCGATGTCGGCGACGGCGAAGGCTACCGCACCCTCAAGGACGCCGAAAAACTCAACCGCCGCCTCAAAGCCAACGGCTGGAACCCCGGCCAGACCCTCCACTTCGAGCGCGTCCACGGCGGCACCCACGACGAAGCAAGCTGGGCCAACCGCGTCCGCCCCATGCTCCGCTTCCTCTTCCCCGCCCGCTAGCCCTCCTCAGCACCTCGCTTCCTCGCTGAATCGGCCTTTTTGTCCAAATGTGAGTTAAAGGATTGCAAATAAGAGCAGTTACGATGGAAATTGCCCACGCGCTGCTCTTCGCCGCCCGCGCCGGAGGCCGCGATTTGCCTCAACCGCCCACTTTCGGCGATACTTAGGTGTTGTGTCTGGCGAGGCTGGGCGTTCCTGTCTGGCCGCTGATTCGGCAGGGCGCGCTCCCTTCGAGCTGCCGCCGCCGGGAAGATCCCTCAAGACAGCAACAGAGCACTGGATTTTGAAAGGAACCGTATCGCCGTGGTGATGATTCGTTTGGCGCGTTTTGGCGCCCGCAAGCAGCCCTACTATCGTATCGTGGTCATCGAGAAGGATCGCGCCCGCAATGGCCGTTCCATCGAGGTCGTCGGCACCTACAACCCGCGCACCAACCCCGCGACCGTGGACCTCAAGCACGAGCGCATCGCCTACTGGCGCGGCGTCGGCGCACAGTTCACGCCCATCGTTCAGAAGCTGGTCACCAAGAACCCCGCGCCGGCTCCCGTAGCAGCCTGATCTGCCTTGCCGGCTGCTCCGCTGCTGTCAGCGGGCTCTGATCTCCATGGCTTCTCGCCGCCTTCCTTCGCCGCACAACGCGAAGGCCGGCCCGTATGCTTCTCGGCCCAGCAGCCGCCAGGCAACCAGCCGCTCAAAGATGTCACAGACGCGAAACGGTGTGTGCTGATACTATGCGCGCACCGATTCTAGTCTCCAATTGTTGGTTGCCAATTCTTGGACGCATCCGGTCAGGGGCAAGAGCATGACCCAAAACGATATGGTCGAAGTGGAAGAACTGGTCCGCGAGATTGCGCGGGCTCTGGTGGATGAACCAGCAGCCGTTGAAGTGGAGAGCGTGGACCGTGACGACAACACGGTGCTCAAGCTCCGCGTAGCGCCGCAGGATGTAGGCAAGGTGATCGGCAAGCAGGGTCGCACGGCTCGTTCCGTGCGCACCATCCTGGGCGCCGTCAGCATGAAGCTCCATCACCGCTACACCCTCGACATTCTGGAAGAAGACGGCGCCTGATCCGGCTGAGGTAGCCGCCGGTGATGGCCGGAGGCAGCAATGAATCCAGCGGAACCATGGGTCTGGCTGGCGCGCATTCGCCGCCCGCAGGGACGCAAGGGCGAAGTCTTCGCCGATATTCTGACC
The DNA here is from genome assembly GCA_903849645.1 of uncultured Acidobacteriaceae bacterium. Lineage (GTDB taxonomy): Bacteria > Acidobacteriota > Terriglobia > Terriglobales > Acidobacteriaceae > Telmatobacter. The sequence continues at coordinate 3,907 of CAINJJ010000003.1, forward strand.
GACTTTCCTGAGAAATTTGCCGAACGGCGCCGCCTCTGGCTGCTGAGCGATGGCGTATGCGCCACAGCTGCTCCGCGTGAAGCGGAACTCGTGGCCCACTGGCTCCACAAGGGCGGCATCGTGCTTCACTTTGCCGGCGTCGACTCCATCTCCGCGGCGGAGACCCTGGCAGGGCTGGTTGTCGCCATTCCGCAATCGGAACGCGCTCCGCTCGATGAAGACGAGGTCTATGTCGGCGACCTCATCGGCTGCCTGCTGGTCGATGTGGCCGGAGCCGCGCCGGTGCATGTGGGCGAGATCGAAGAGGTGGACCGCGCCGCCGGCCCCGTGGCCCTGTTGGTTGTCCGCGGAGCCGCGGGCGAGGTGCTGGTTCCCTTCGCAAAAAGCTTCCTGCGCAACATCGACATCGACGCCCGCAGGGTGGAGATGGCGCTTCCCGCGGGCCTGGTGGAGCTGAATGCGCCGGGCGCTGTAGAGTGAAGGCGTGCCGGATAACGAACTGATCCTGATTACGCTGCTGGTGAAGCTGGGGGTTGCCGCCGCCGTGGCCAGCGCCCTGGCCCGCTCCCGCACCTTTCAGCGGCTTCTCTTCGCCGAGCATCGCCGCCACCGGCAAACCGCCGCCATGCTGGCCTTCTTCCTGGTGCCGCTCACACTCGGCGTGTGGGTGCGTACCAGGGTCCCCAACTTTCTCGCCGCCGACATCTCCTTTGAAACCGTGATTCTGCTGGGTCTGCTGGTTGGCCCGGTCTGGGCCATGCTGGGTGGCATTGCTCTCTCGGTTCCCGCCATCTTTCACCACGAATACCTCACACTGCCGTTCAACGCCGCGCTGGGGCTGGCCGCGGGCACACTGGGCCGCTTTGTGGAGACCGAAGAGATCTGGTCGTTCACGCCGCTCATCGACCTCAGCCTCTACCGCTGGGTCCGCCGCAATCTGCGCAAGCCCCGCATCGACCGCCAGATCCTCATGCTCTTCCTCATCGCCGTGCTTGAGATCTGCCGCGAGTGGCTGGCGCGGCTCTATCCGGGGCGGCTCTTCGCGCTCAATACAGGCCTGCCGGGGCTGCAGGTGGCAGTGTGGCTGTGCGCGCCCATGGTGGTGGGCATCGCGCTCAAGGTGTGGAACGCGCTGCGCATCGAGATGAAGCTCGAAGAGCAGAAGCGCCTGCTGCTGGAGGCGCGCCTCGACGCCCTGCAACGCCAGATCAACCCGCACTTCCTGTTCAATACGCTCAACTCCATCGCCTCGCTCGTTCGGATGAAGCCGGAACTGGCCCGGCAGATGACGGTCAAGCTGGCCAACATTCTCCGCGGCCTGCTCAAGGACCACGACAGCACCGTGCCGCTGCGCGAGGAACTCCGCTTCACCGACGACTACCTCGACATCGAGGTGGTGCGCTTTGGCGCCGACAAGCTGCGCGTGGAGAAGCAGATCGATCCCCGGACCCTGGAAGTGCTGGTGCCCAGCATCCTGCTGCAGCCGCTCATTGAGAACAGCATCAAGCACGGACTGGAGCCGCGCATCAACGGCGGCACCGTTACCCTGCGCAGCCGCCTGGAAGGGGACCGGGTCCTCATCGAGGTGGCCGACGACGGCGTGGGCATGGGCAACCGGCCCGCCTCGGCGCTGCGCCGCGTGGGCGCCGGCATCGGCATGAAGAACGTACGCGAGCGGCTGGAAGTTCTCTACGGGAACCAGGCCAAGTTCAGCGTGGTCAGCAACCCTGGGCGGGGAACGCTGGTCTCCATCGAAATTCCAGCCAGCCTGGCGGGGACGGTCTAGCGACCCGTTTGGCCGGCATCGAGGGCGAGCACGGCATACCCCGTAGCGGCGTCGCTCATGAACTGCCCCACCTCCGACTTGGGATCACGATTCTTGTTCAGCGACCAGGCGGGCCAAGCGCCGGTGGCCGCGTCCTGATTGCCGCGAAGCCAGGCCAGCCCACGCGCGACGTGTGAATCTGCCTGAGGGCTTCTGGCCGTCTCCTCCAGCACCAGGACGATCAACCCGGTGGCGTAGCCATCGCTGCGAGTTTCAAGGGGCGTCTTATCCCGTCGCTCCCAGTTTCCGAGATCGGCCAGGCTCCAGCCGCCGTCAGGCCGTTGCAGCGCAGAGAGCAAGCCCAGCAGGGCATCGCGCTGCTGAGTCGTAGTCACCCCTGGGAAGTCCCTGGAAGCCCACAGCGCCGCGATCTTGTTCAACAGCGGCTGGGCCTCGTAATGGCTGCGCAAATAGCCCCGCAAAGCCGCGAGGTTGGGATCGATCTTCGGGTCGTCGCGGTACCTTCCCGGCGCCTTGCCCACGGCCACGGCCATCAGCGCGGCAAAGTGATATTGCGACTCTTTCGACTCCCAGGGGGTGTACTCGAAGTTCTGCCAGACCCAGGCGCCCGCGTCGGGGCCGGTGCGGGACTGCAGCGCCCAGGCATTGTCGAAGGCAAGGCGCGCGGTGTCGCTCAGGGCCGGTCGCCCTGCGTCGTAGCCGGACAGGATAATGGCGTTCAGAACCGACTCCGCGTTGCGGGATTCGACTTCCTTCCCTGCTCCGGAAAGGGCGTCGCTGTAAAACGGGGCCATCTGGCTCCAGCCGCGGACGCGCTTCTCGATGCTGGCGAGCATCGCCGCTTCCTGGGGCCCGGGCGCGGCCTCGTCGAGTGCGGAGCGCAGGGTGGGCCGCGCCAGGGCGTACGGAAACTGCGTGTGGCAGGAGACACACAAGGTGCCGTGGTCCTTTTGCGCGCGGTCCCATGTCTGCCACCAGGCCTCGCGGCTGTCGAGGTAGCGCACGGCGGCCTGGCGGTCCCATCCGGCAGCGGCCGGGCTGGCCGGCTCGTCGGCCGCAAACAGGGGCAAAGCCGCGACAAGGAGAAGCAGCGCCGCGATTCGGGATGGGATGGCCATGGCAGGGTCCTGGAAGTGAGTGGCCGGTCAGGCCTTACCGTGAGAATAAGCCATCTGAAGCAATCCGTGCCGGGCGGTTCCCAATTCATCAACGTTTGGGGGCGTTCTTCAACAGGCGCCGGTTGTATCCTCGGGAAATGGTGCGTTTCACGGTGCTGGCGTCGGGATCCAAGGGCAACAGCACGGTTGTGTCCGGCGGGCGAACGCGCATCCTGGTGGATGCGGGGCTGAGCTGCCGCGAACTCTTTCGTCGCATGAGGCTCATGGGCGAGGAGCCGGAGACGCTCGACGCCATCATCATCACCCACGAGCATTCCGACCATGTCAACGGCGTCGCGGTGACCGCGCGCAAGCTGGGCATCCCGGTCTATTTCACCGAAGGCACGCACCGCGCCTGGATGCGCTGGCTCTCCCCGCGGCGGCAGATGAGCTACGCGCAGTGGCTGGAGCAGTGCCGCGCGCAGGCCCTGGCCCGGCAGGCCGAGGCCGATGCCGCAGTCGAGGAGGAAGCCCAGCCGGACGAGATGGAGCCCGAAGCCTGCCTGCCGCAAGCGGATGAGCTTGAGGCCGATGCGGACCCAGCCATTCCGCCCTCGCGCAAGGAAGATCCCGCCTGGCTTCCCAGGGTCGAGTACTTTCAGGCCGGACAGCCGCTCGAGATTGGTGACATTGCCGTCAGCCCCTTCACCATTCCGCATGACGCGGCGGATCCCTGCGGGTTTGTCTTCAAGGCGGAGGGGGTTCGCATGGCCTTTGCCACCGACCTCGGCTACATTCCGCCCAACGTGAAGGCGCAACTGCAAGGGGTAGACCTGCTGTTGCTGGAGTCGAACCACGACCTCGAGATGCTCCGCGACGGCCCGTATCCCTGGTCGGTCAAGCAGCGGGTGCTGTCGCGGGTGGGGCACCTCTCGAACGAGGCGGCGGCCGGATTTCTCGAGGACGGCTATGACGGCCAGGCCGCCTATGTCATCCTGGCGCATCTTTCGGAGAGCAACAATCTGCCGGAACTGGCCAGGGTGGCAGCGGAGCGGGCGCTCAATGGCCGGGCCAGCCTGCTGGCCAACCGGCTGATGCTGGCTGCGCAGCATGAGCCGCTTTCCTCTATTTACTTCTAGTTAATCTAGGCTAAAATGGAGAGGCAGGGCCATCGCGCTGTCTGGGAAACCGGAGCCGGTGGGCAAGGGAAGAGCCATGGTCAGGCCGTGGCACAAGAAGGCGGTATGCCGGAGCTGTCTATCCCGGCCCAGCCGCCGGAAGATCCGGCGGGCATTGATCTTTCGCCGGCGCGTAAGCCGCTCAAGGCCACGGCGGTCACCTACGTCCTTTGCAAAGTGAGTTGTTTTTCTATGGCAAGAACCCAATGCACAGACCGAGTGGCAGGCGGCATCCTGGCAAGCTGGCGTTATGACATCTCCGGCATTTATCCGGAGATGCGCAAGGACTACGAGCAGCATTTTGCCGATTGCGCCCACTGCCGGGCCAGGCAGAAGTTTCATCGCAGCCTGGATGCGACCCTGGCTGTGCTCACTTCGCTGGCGGTCTTCTTCTTCCTCTTCGCACTGGCGGTACTCAAGCACATCAAGCCGCTGGAGCACGTCGCTTTCAATGTCTTCGGGCTGGATGTGGCGGACACCTATCGGATGATGTTCTCGGCGGGAATCGCCGGCCTCTGTTTCTCCCTGATTGCGCTGGCCCTGGTGCTGGCGGCCACTCCCGCGCCGAGCTATCTGGGTGGCATCGCAGCCGAAAGGGCCAAGTCCATCGAGGAGCACCTTCCCGCGGCCATCAAGTCCCTGCGGCCGCGGTAGGGACCCTCTGCTCTAGTCATGTTTGCCTGAGGCAGGCCTCCCTCTGAGGCTGAACAGGCCGCGGAAAAAGGGCCTGTCTCTGGGGCGGAAGCTCGAAAAGCACACCCCAGGGGCGTAAGCCCTGTTGGTTATATGACACTTGCGGCACGACTGAAGTCGTGCCCTGACACTTCGATGGCATTTATGGAGTTTTCCGCAGCCTGTAGTGCCTATGGATATTGCTGGCTTCACCGGCACCGCTGAAGTCGCGCTTTTTCAAAACATCGACCGATTCAGAGGAGCCCCAGGGAGTCAGGCACAATGAAACGCAAGAAAGCCCTCCGCGCGGAGGGCTTTTCTTGCGTTGAGCTGGACGAACCCTCGGTCGCTTTTGCTAGAACGGGATGTCGTCGTCGGAGATTTCGGCCGATTGGGCGTATTCGTCGTGGCCGGCTGCGGCGGCCGGGCGCTGGTCAAAGCTGGCCGAAGAGCTGCCGGAAGCTGCCGCCGGACGGCTGTAGCCGCCTGCGCCGCCTGAGCCTTCTTCGCGGCCCGACAGCAGGACCAGTTCATTGACAAGGATCTCGGTCCGATAGCGCTTCTGCCCGGACTCCTTGTCGTCCCAGCTCCGGGTCTGGATCTTGCCCTCGATGTAGAGCTTGGATCCCTTCTTCACGTAGTCGCGAACGATCTCCGCGGTGCGGGTAAAGGCGACCAGGTTGTGCCACTCGGTGCGGTCCTGCCAGTTGCCCTGCGCGTCCTTTTGCCGGTCGCTGGTGGCCAGTGTGAGGTTGGCGACCATGGTGCCGCCGGGGGTGGAGCGAATCTCAGGGTCTTTGCCCACATTGCCCAAAAGGGTGACTTTGTTGACGCTTCTTGCCATGCTTCTGCACTCCTGTTCCATGAAGAATACAGGATAAGGCGTGGTGGATTCCCTGATGGATGCCTTTCTGCCTGGCTGAATTTGATTCGACGGACAGTTCGCTTCATTCGCCGACCCTCGGCCGAACGGCGTTGAGGTTCCTTCCGGCATCGCGAAGGGTGCAATAATGAACTGAGGCCGGGTGCCCCTCGATCCGGCATGGCCCAACCCTTTGAATCTGCCCAACTCCATCACGATGAGCCGGATCGCCATGATCCCGCTGCTGCTGTGGATTCTCTCGCCGCACTTTCCGTGGCAGGGACCGCATGGCGAGCAGGAGGTATTGGCATCGGTACTGTTTGTGCTGGCCTCCATCACGGACGGGTTGGATGGCTATCTGGCGCGGAAACGCTCGCAGATCACCACCATCGGCATGCTGCTTGACCCCATCGCGGACAAGATCATGGTCACCGGGGCGCTCATTGCGCTGGTCGCTTATTACCCGCAGGTGGTCAAGGTCTGGCTGGTGGTCATCATCATCGGCCGGGAGTTCATGGTCTCCGGGCTGCGCTCCATCGCCTCGTCCGAGGGCTTTACCATCCAGGCCAGCGATCTGGGCAAGCTCAAGACCGTGCTTCAGATCGTGTGCGTGGTGTCTGCACTGCTGGCGCATCACTGGGACCAGTGGCATTTCGGGTTCCTGATTGTGCCGGTCCGGTGGATCGCGATCGCCGCCATCTACTTTGCAACGGTGGTCTCGGCCATTTCCGCGATCGACTATTTCGTGGGCTTCTGGAAACAGATTGACCACGCCTCGAAGGACCGCCGCCAGACCACCTCCGTGCTTACCCGCCGCAAGGGCGCCAGCACGCCATAAGCCGCATGGCGGTCATCGGTTCGCATCCTGCATCGCCCATTCATTCCAGCGATTCGATCTGCATGCCCTCCCAAACCGGCAAGTTACCGAAGTGGTAAGTCATATCGCGACAATCCCCCCTTTGTGCCAGAGTCAGTTTTGCGTTTCTGCCCGATACTGAGGATGGGTGTTTGCGCCTCTGGCCTCCAGGGCGCGGCAGGCATCCCGAGGGGAGCGCCAGAGGGATGGCAACGCGGGTTGAATTCGATGTCTTTGACCGCAATCCCGACCCGGCGCTGGATGAGTTGACAGAGCTGGCCGCGGTGTTGAGCTCGGCGGACTACGCCTACATCGGCTGGATGGACGAAAGCCGCCTCTGGTTCAAGTCCCGGCTTGGTTTCACGGCACTGGATCAGCCGCGTTCGACAAGCGCCTGCCGGTGGATTCTGGAAGATGGACAGTCCCTGGTGGTGCGGGACGCGAGCGCGGACACGCGGTTTTCTCCTGAAGGGATTGAAGTGCCCGGCGGACGCCGCTGCCGCTCCTACGCCGGCACCCCGCTGGTAAACGACCAACAGCAGATTGTGGGTACCCTGGCCGTTCTGGCCGAGAAGCCCAACCTGTTCGGCCGGGAGCATTTGACGCTCCTGGAGGTTCTGGGCCGCCAGGTGGTGACGCGCCTGGAACTCTACAACCGCATGAAAGCGCAGGAACAGGCGCAGCGGGCGCGTCAGCGGACCGAGCGCGCGCTGGCCATGGAGCGCTGCTTTGTAGCGGCCACCCTGGACTCGATTCCGGCGTTGCTGGTGGTGCTGGATACGGCGGGCCGCATGGTGCGGCTCAATGATCCCTGTGTGCAGATGACGGGGCTGCGGCCGGGCGATGTGGTGGGTTTGCCGTTTGTGGAGGCGGTTATCGAACCGGACGACCGGGCGTGGGCGGCGGGCAAGCTGCGGGAGGCCTCGGCGGGACAGGTGTCCGGCCCGCACGAGACAGCCTGGCGGATTGCCGGCGGGCTCCTCCGGCGCATCAGTTGGACGCTGCGCCCACTCCAGGGGCCCGAAGGGGAGATTCAGTACCTCATTGTCAGCGGCCAGGACGTGACCGACCAGCGTCAGGTGGAACTGGCCCTCTTGTCGAGCGAAACGCGCTATCGCCAGGTTGTTGAGAACTCGCTCGGGTTTGTCTTTACCTGTTCCATGGAGGGGCGGCTGACCTCGTTGAACTCGTTCACGGCGGAGACTCTGGGCTATCGGGCTGAGGACCTCATCGGCAGAGGTGTCGCCGAGCTTCTGGACTCGGTCGGCGCGGCGGGCTTTCAGGACTGCCTGCGCACATTGGAGATCCGGGAAGAGTGGCAGGGCGCTTTGCCCCTGCGGCGCAGTGACGGCGTTTACCGGCGCATCGCCTTTCGCAGCCGCCGGATGGAATTGCCGGGGGAGCGCCCCTTCATCCTCAACCACGGGATGGATGTGACCGAGCAGCACGAGGCCGAACAGGCGCTCCATCTCGCCATGCGGCAGCGCGAACTCATTCTGGAGTCCGTGGGCGACGGCATCTATGGCATCGACCTTGAAGGAAAGCTCACATTCATCAACCAGGCGGCGGCACGCGCGCTGGGGTACGCCCCGGAAGAACTCACCGGACGGGTGGTGCATGATTTGATTCATCACAGCCACGGGGACGGCACGCCCTATTCGAGGTCGAGCAGTCCCATCTTGCAGGCCATGCGCCGGCGGGAAGCAATCCGCATGAGGGACGAGGTCTTTTGGCGGCGGGACGGAGGTTTGATCCCGGTGGAGTACAGTGCCAGCCCCCTGCTGGAAGACGGGCAGATCTCGGGCATGGTGGTGGCCTTTCAGGATGTGTCGGAGCGGCGCCGCCTTGAAAAAATGAAGGATGAGTTCATTTCGACGGTGAGCCACGAGTTGCGCACCCCGCTGACCTCGCTGCGCGCCTCGCTAGGGCTCATCTCCTCAGGTACGCTGGACAAGCGGCCGGAGAAGCAGCGCCAGATGATCGAGATCGCCATCGGCAACTGCGACCGGCTGGTCAGGCTGGTCAACGACATCCTGGACTTCGACAGCGTGGAGCGGGGCAAGCTGCCTTTGCACCAGGGCCCTGTCGCGGCCAGCGACCTGCTGCGCCGGGCGGCCGATGTGGCCCATACGGCGGCAACCCAGGCCCACATCACCTTTCGCATCGACGCGCCGCCGGTGCTGGTTCTGGCCGATGAAGACAGGATTCTGCAGGTGCTCAACGAGCTGGTGGGCAACGCGATCAAGTTCTCTCCTCCGGATACGATGATCCGGCTGGCGGCGCAGACGGGCGGCGAAGGCCTGGCGGGCGCTGAGGTCTGCTTCAGCGTCGAAGATCAAGGACGGGGGATTCAGCCCGAGAAGATGGAGAAGATCTTCGACCGCTTTCACCAGGGAGACGCCTCTGATACGCGGGCGCTGGGCGGCACCGGACTGGGCCTCGCGTTGTGCCGCAGCATCGTGGAGCAGCACGGCGGGCGCATCTGGGCCGAGAGCGCGCCGGGGCAGGGAAGCCGCCTGCTATTTACCCTGAAGGCAGCCTCGACCGGCCAGTAGGGAACGGTTGGGGTCGGCGGAGTGTTTTTCTGAGCGATTCCCTGCCGGGCAAGGATTCCATTCGCGCGCCTGAACCGTCACAATGAAGAGTGGCCCCATCGACAATCCCAGGCAAGCTCAAAAGACTGCGCAGGCCTGCGCTGCGGCGGTTTGCGCTGCTTTGCGCCCTGCTGGCGGCCTGCTCCGCCTCCGTCCTGGGCCAGTCAGCCGTGGAATCCGAATCGCAGGAGCCGGTTGCTGGAGGCCAGGAGCCGGTCCAGCCGCCGATTCCCGCTGAAGACCAGTCCCAGGCCCTGGCGGCCCGGCCCATGGCGGGCGTGCCGGCCACGGTGCACGGGGTGGTGCGCAACGCCGCCACAGGCGAGCCGCTGCCGCGGGCGCTGGTGCGCGTTGAGGGCGACGCCTCCACCGGCGCGCTGACCGATGGCGAGGGCCGGTTTGAACTGGAAGGGGTCCCCTCCGGGCCACAGACCATTCAACTGAAGAAGCCCGGCTTTCACGACCGTTCCTACGCAACCGAGGAGATAGGCAACCAGTCCGACGGCCCCGCCCACAGTGTTCTGGTGACGCCGGGGATGCCGGAACTGACTTTTGCCCTCTCTCCCTCCTCGGCCATACAAGGGCATATCGAGCTCTCCACCGGGGACCCGGCGGGTGAGATCACGGTCATTCTGTTGAAGCAGGTCACGCGCAACGGCAGGGCGCTCTGGGCCCAGAGCGCAACCACCCGAACCAACGCCCAGGGGGCTTACCGTTTTGCCGGACTCTCGGCGGGCCATTATTCCGTGGCAACGCTGCCCGCGTTGGAGAGCGAACCGGCGGTCACAGTGGTTGCGGCAACCGGGGCCGGGTCGGTGGAGCGCAACGGCTATCCGTCGGTGTACTTTCCTGAGGCACGCGGCTTTGCCGAGGCGGGACGCATCCGCCTGACGCGGGGGCAGGACGCAGAGGCCAACCTGCGCCTGGCGCTTGAGCCTTTCCACCCGGTCACGGCCACGGCGGTCCTGCCCGGCGGCCGGACCTTCGGCGGCAAGGAGTCCGCGCAAGGCATATTTGGCAGCTTTTCCATTGCCAAGGTGCTGGATGCCGCCGGACGTCCGCTGCCTTACAGCTTTGGCTTCGACACCGAGAGCCGCACCTTTCAGGCCAGCCTTCCTGACGGGGCTTATACCCTGCTGGTGGGGGTGGTGGTGGACGAACCCGAAGCCAGGTCAGGGCAATCGGCTGCTCGGATGAAATCCCGAAACCAGTCCCTCCTCGTGGGTTACGCGGAGTTCTCCATGGAGGGCCATGCCGTGAGCGGGTTGCGCATTCCGCTTGCCCCGCTCATGCAGCGGCCCATCCACCTGCGGCTCAATCGCACCGCGCTGGCCACCGCGCAGGAGAGCGCGGCCCTGAGCCGTGGCCTGCAGAGCCTCGTATCGGTGACCGCCACTGCGGCAGGAGATCCTGCGCTCGACGACAGCTCGATTGATGAGACGTCTGAGGAGGCAGGCCAGGATCTTCTGTCCCTCAATATCCCCAGCCTGGGAGCGCGCTGGATCAGCACCCAGGTCAACGACCGCGCCTTCTGCGTGGACTCGTTTGCAGCCGGGCCCGTGAATGTGGCCCGTGAGCCGCTCAACCTGGGCCTCATGACCACCTCGCCGCCCATGGAGGTGGTGTTGCGCGACGACTGCGCGCGGCTGGAACTGGAGCTTCCGCGGGCGCTGGCCACATTTCTGCCGGGGGACGAGCCCTTTTACACGGTTTACGTGGTTCCGGACTTCGACACCACCGTGGACATTCCACCCATGTCGGTGCATCCGTCCTCGGGAGCGTCGCTGGCCATGGACGGGCTCACGCCTGGCAGCTACCACGTCTATACCTTCAACCGGCCCGTCCGGCTGGAATATCGCAACCCGGCGGCTCTGGCGGCGCTCGCCACGCCGGGCCAGGCGGTGACCCTGTCGCCGGGAGCCTCCACCGAACTGGTGCTGGAGGTTCCGTCGCGATGATTGTGCGCATTGGAATGCTGGGAAAGTGGCTCGCGATGGGAGTTCTGGCGGCGGCGAACGTGCTGGCGTCGGGTCAAACCGCTGGACCAGGCAAATATCGCATCGCCGGCAGGATGGTCAACGCAGCCACAGGCGAGCCGGTCAGGCGGGCGTCCGTGGCGCTGCTGGCAGAGAGCGACAGCCACACCGTGGCCTCCGTGGAAAGCGACGGCGAGGGGCAGTTCGTCTTCACGGGACTGGGAGCGGGCAAGTTCCAGTTGACGGCCTCCAAACGCGGCTTTCGCACCGCCTTTTACGACGAACACGAGGAGTACAGCTCGGCCATTGTGACCGGAGAGGGCGAGGAGACCGGGGGGCTTGTCTTTCGGCTGGTTCCTGGTTCGGTGCTTTATGGCGTGGTCGCGGGTGATGGCGGCGACCCGGTCGAAGGAGCCCGGGTGATGCTCTTTCAACGGCCCAGGGAGCACGGACACGGCCTGGCCGGGCGTATGTTGTCGGCCGGCACCTCCTCCACCGACGACACCGGGGCTTACGAGTTTGACGACCTGGCTGCGGGCGAGTACCTGGTTGCCGTGGTGGCGGAGCCATGGTGGGCGCTCAACCGCTCGTCCGCGGAGGCGCGCCAGCGGCCCGGCGGCGCCGCGCTCGACGTGGCCTACCCGGTCACGTTCTTTGACTCCACCACGGAAGAGGACTCGGCCACGCGCATCGTGCTGGCCGAGGGGCGGCGCGAGCAGGCCAACATCAACGTGCACGCGGTCCCGGCCCTGCATCTCACGGTCGAAACTCCGCCCAGGGCCGACGGCTCGGTGGCCCGCGCGGAGCTCCGCCAGACAATCTTCGGCGTCCAGGTCTCGGCGCAGAGCATGGGATTCCTTGACGCGCTGCGGACCGGCACGGTCGAGTTCAACGGCGTCGCGCCGGGACGCTACGAACTGGCCCAGGGCGACCCACCCCGCGTGGCGCAATTGGACCTGGCGGCCAGCCAGCGTGTGGACCCTGGCCTCGGGAGCCCGGCCGTTTCGGTCTCCGGTTCCATCCGCATGGGGCCGGCGGCATCGGATGGCGGGACCGCCCTGCTGATCCCCGCCGACGGCAATCACGCCCAATCGGCGCTCCAGACTGCCTGCCCCGGCGGGGCGTTCAGCTTTGCCGCGGTTCCGCAGGGCGCATGGGAACTTTGGGTGACGAGCGGTGGCAGAACACTGCCGGTGAGTGCCGTAACAGTGGGCACCCGCACCCGGACGGGCAACAGGCTCGTGGTGCGCGACCGTCCGCTCCAGGTTGTAGCCAACCTGAACCTGGGAGACACCAGGGTCGAGGGATTCGCACGCAGGGCAGGCAAGGGAGTGCCGGGCGTGATGGTGCTGCTGGCGCCCAAGGATTCCGCGGCCTTTGCGGCGCTGGCGCGGCGCGACCAGTCCGACTCCGACGGGAGTTTTTCTCTCCGCGATGTGGGGCCGGGTCAGTACACGGTCGTGGCCATTGAAGACGGGTGGACCCTGGACTGGGCGCGCGCGGACGTCATGGCGCGCTATCTGGCCAGAGGGATTGCTGTGACCGTGACGGAGGCCACCGGCAAGACGCTGCGCCTGGCCGAACCGGTTCCGGTGCAGCCGCGCTAGCTCGGAGAATGGAGAGTTCCAGCCCGCGGGCTTCATGGAAGTGGGGGGAAGAGGATAGTCTAGGAATGTACAGCAATCAGGTGAAGGCGGCAGCTTGGAGGGGGTAAGGCCCCTGGGATGGCGGCCAGGCCACAGCAGGGTTTTTGAGGAGAGTCCCAAATTGAAGAGTAAGTTTCTGCTTTCAGTACTGGCCCTGGTTTCGGCCGGATTCATGCCCTTGGCGGCAACCAGCCAGATTGCCCATGATCGTGGTGCTGCCCCCGCGGAACGGGCTGAGCCCACCTACAAATACGAGGTCTTTGCGGGCTACGGCTATACCAGCATCAACCAGGTGAACCAGTCGCGCTATGGCCTGCAGGGCGTCAACGGGTCCGTGTCGCGCTTCTTCGGCAAGTACTTTGGCGTCACCGCGGACGGAGCCTACTACCAGTTCCCGATCGCGACGGGCAACCCTGGCAAGCCGACCGTGGATCTGTTCCTGGCCGGGCCTGTGCTCCATGCCAATCTGTACGGCAAGACGGACCTCTTTGTGCATGCACTGCTGGGCGGAGCCCATACGGGCGGTGTGAGCGCGGTGCCCAATATCTCGTTTGCCGGCGGCGCTGGCGGCGGTCTGGACTACAAGCTGAACCCGCGCTTCTCCATTCGGGCAGCAGGCGACAACATCGCCTCTTCGTTTGTTGAGGATCCCAATCACCAGGGATACTCGGCTCATGAGCGCTGGAATGCCCGCGCCACCATCGGCGTGGTGTTCAAGTTCTAGGAATCTGTGCATTGTGCGGATGGTCAGGCTGCCCAAAGTTGTTCAAGCAGCCTGATCCGCAGAGCCACCCTTTCCTCCGACTGGATTGAGGTTGTATCCGGCACGCCAGGTTTGACCGGGGCGGGGAATCCACCTTATGATGGTGAAGTTGGCTTTTGAGTACGGCGCCTGCCGTGGCTCAAGCCGATGGGTCGAAAACAGGCCCGTTTCAGTTTGTTGCCCACTCGTTCAATGGTAGGACAGCTGCCTCTGGAGCAGCATATTGGGGTTCGAATCCCTGGTGGGCAACCAAGAAATCAATCTAAAGTGGTTCATTGCAGTTCAGTAAAGTCCAAGACAGTACACCCTTGCGCCGCCATAAACCAATCATTACAAGAACGATACTCGTTTTCTGACGTCCATCGTGGTGCGATGAGAGCCGAACGAAAATGGGGATACGCTAGGCCGCCATATCCCCACATTTCGAACCACTGAATGGGGATACAGAGCGAGCGCGAACGGCCGTATCCCCAGAGGATGCTTTTCATGGCCCTCACGGATCTGAAAATAAGGTCGGCTCAGACTGTTGCCAAACCCTATCGCCTTACCGATGGTTATGGCCTGTTCCTCCTCGTCCAGCCGAACGGGTCGAAACTCTGGCGTTGGAAATACCGGTTCCAGGGCGAATACCGGCTGATGGCATTTGCAAGCTACCCGGAGGTCAGCCTGGCCCATGCACGTGCAAGGCACGCGACCGCCCGTGCCGCGTTGCATGAGGGAACCGATCCCATGGCGGAGAGGAGAGCGGAGAAGAGCGGCGAGTTTGAGTCCAGACGAAAGGCAGAGGCCGAGGCGAAGGGTGACCTTCTGAACCCGTTTCGTGACGTGGCTGCGCAGTGGTTCAACAAATGAAAGGCAGGAAAGGTCGAGCGCCATGTGATGAACACTGAGAATCGCCTCAACGACGACATACTGCGTCGTATAGGCGATCGACCCATTGCAGAAATCAAACCGCCGGAAATCGCAAAGGTAATCCTTGCCATCGAAGACCGGGGTGCCAAGGATGTAGCACGAAGGGCCTTACAGACAACTCAACAGATCTTTCGGTACGCGCTCGCGTTCGGGCTTGCCGAACAAAACCCAGCATCGGCGTTTCGACCTTCCGACATTCTAAAACAGCGAGTCACGACGAATTTCGCTCGTGTCCAAGGGTCTGAACTACCCGGTCTTCTGAGCAAGATCGATTCTTATGACGGATCGCATTTCGTGCGACTCGCCTTACCTCGATAAGGCTCGCAAACGAGGCACCAGCGGCCCAAGTGCCATGGGATGATCGGATCAAGCTACGGGCCTGGACGCATGGACACGTTCTGGAGTCCAAGCCCACCCAGGTCTCAAAAGTGAGATATGGAACATTTGTCCTCGGTAGGAGAACTTACTGCCTCGGCGCCTGCCGCGCACTTTTATGCCACCGACATTCCCTGGAGAGAGCCTTTCACAGCCCGATGTTGGCATAGCCTGAGTCACCGCCGGTGGATGAGCGATTCGCTTTTGAATTCCCAGATGATAGAGTTCGGCCAGTTCTGTCGCATTAGGAAATGAAGGCGGAAATCGAAACGATTGGACCCGCCGAAGGAGACCCAATGTCACGAATTCGCGAGCAATTGTCCTGGCAGAACAAATTGTCCTTTTCGGCTGCTTTTAACCTCAAATGGCTGTGCACGCATGCGCAGGCCGGAAGGAAGCGGATGAGCCGCGGCGTCGAGCGGCAGGGCGGTGATGAAAACACGAAATCGACCGACTCCTTAGGGAATCACAAGCGAAGCCTCTTCCTGCAGTACGCGATTTGGATTGCCTCGGTTTTGTTTCTGTCGTTGTGGGGAACAACGGCAAATGCCCAACCTGAATGGCAGATCAATTGTGGTGGAATGGGAGAGCCAGTTTGCACACCGGACTCCGGAACCTACGGTGTGATCTATAACATGCAAAAGGCGCCTACTGGGATTGCTTCCCTTCAGTTCTACCCTCCCTACTATTTCACGCATGTTCAATGCGACCTGGCCCTGGCGCCAGACGCGAATGGAAACTGCGCCCTTCCGCAACCCGGCAGCGTTGGGAATACGGGCAAACGCAGCATCATTGGAACCAGCTTGAACACGCCATGGATCGACTTCGCCATGAAGCAGCAGCGCTTCGGAATTCAATCTGACCAGGCGATGAATTGGATCACGATCTTCGGCACGCACAACTCGTTTTCCAATTACCAGGATGGAGCTTTCGACGATGCCATCTTCGGTTTCAATTTCAACGTCGACCAGAAGTGGAGCATGACCGACCAACTGGATGCGGGCGCGCGAGTGATTCGCCTGGACCCGGTCGGCTACGATGCGCATTACGAAGACCAGAATCGTCACGGCGACAACTTTCAATTGCGCATGTGCCACCAGAGCGGGTCCAGTTTGCTCCTGACCTCCGCAGAATGCGATGTCACCAGCTACGGCCGCCTGTTCGCCTACGGCGTCGATGAAGTACATAGCTGGCTCGAGAATCACCCGGACGAAGTGCTGGTTCTTCGCATGAACCGCACCCAGGCGCAAGACTTGGCTGCAATTGACGCAGCGCTTGAAGTCAACATGCAAGACAAGGGCGGCTATATTCTTACGCCTGCTCCGCCGGGGACCCGTTCCGCTGGTTCCTGGGATCCGGCCCTTCAAGGTTGGCCCACAATGCGCCAGATGCGCGCCATGGGGAAGCGCCTGATCATCTTTAGCGACAATGGGACGCCTCACTACAGCTTCCCTTGGTCCTACGTAGTGAACGACGGTTATTCCGATGCCACCAGCGTCAACATCTGGACGGGAGCAACGACGAACAAACTCGACGCATGCGAAAATCAGGACGGTCTTGATGTGCGGACTCGGGCTTTCAATCAATGGTCGTATATCGGTGAAGATCGCACAGGGAGCAACGCCATCGATGACGGCACCTACAACGTGTTTCAAGGAGGCAAGGGGCTGCTCAATGAAGATCAGGTAGCAACGTCGGCCGACTGCGGTTTCGGACTGATCAACGTCGACTTCCTGTTGGCGGGGAAGTACGCACCGACCTTGGCAAACGGATTCGACATGGACCTGGGCGCTGGCGGACACTACAGCATCGCGTCCTTCAACTACACGTTCGGTGAGGACAGGCGGCGCGAGGCGGCCATCTGGAGTTGGGATGAGGGAGAATTTGGGCTTCTCGGCCCGGCATTCATGAAAGCGAGCGGACGTTGGGGGTCCGCTGCAGCCGGCGATGCTCTGAAATTCGCCTGTGCAGTGAATCCGGGAAACCAGGCAAACCCTGCGGAGTATGCCTGGGTGATCACACAAGCGAGCGGCCCATGGACCGGTGGCCCAAAGGCTTGCCAGGCGGCCGGCGGCACCTTCTGGGCGCCTCAAAGTGCGCTCGAAAATGTGAATCTCCTGAAGGCGGCCAATGGCCAGCAAGTGTGGGTCAACTACATCGCCCGGAACAGTCCGACTCTTGAGCCTGTTTCGCAGCAGCTTTCCTCCACCGATTCACTCCCCGCGGGAATTGCCGGAGCATTTGTCGTCACGCTGACACAGGGAAAGCCGTACGCAGCGGAATCGCCTGTCTTTCAATACACAGGCGGCGTCGGCGGACCCCTGAGGGTGGTGATCGACCCGTCAACCGCGCCGCTGCTTGCACACTTTGCAGGCATAGATACCTTCACCAAGACAATCAGAATCAACTTCTCCGGTGCGGTATACGACAGCGGGGGCCGCGTCAAACTGCAGGCCGGCACCTACGAACAGGCTTTCAAAGTAGGCGAGGGACAGGGAGGCGGACACGTCGACCAATCTTACTTGCTTGAAATCCACGTCGTGCCAATTCCGATGGCAAATGTGACGGTGGGTTCGACTGTGCCGGGCGAACAGATAAGCGTGGATGGAATCAGCGTGACAACCCCCCACACTTTCTCGTGGGAGGTTGGCAGCCAGCACAGTTTGACTACACTCCCCAAGGTCACGGTTCCGGGCATTGAATGGATCTTTCAGCATTGGTCGGATGGAGCAGCCAACATCACGGACATGTACACCGTGCCCGGCAACGACTCAAACATCGTGGCAGATTTCAAGGAGTTCTATTACGTGGCGCTTTCCCCGGCCGCTCACGGGGTGCTGAGTTATACACCAGCGCATTCGAACGGATTCTACCTGGCAGGCAGTCCCGTAACAGTGACCGCGACGGCAAGTGCCGGCTACTACTTCACAGGCTTCACGGGGCAGGTTACAAGTCCGTCAAACCCCGTAACGTTCCAGGTATTCCTGCCTTTAACGGTGAACGCCAATTTCGCACCGGATCCGAAGGTAGTGGTGGAATCACAAGTCCCCGGCCAGTCGATATTGGTTGATGGCGTAGCGGTTGTAACTCCCCACAGTTACAATTGGGCGCCGGGCAGCACTCACACGCTGGATGCGGGGCCAGTGATCAAGTCCCCTGGGCATGAAGCTGTCTTCCAGTACTGGTCAGACGGAGATGTCCATCCCCGCCGCGTCTACATCGTCCCTCAACAGGGCGGACAGATTCAGGCTCAGTTCAACCAGTATTTGCAGGTGTCTCTGACTTCTACCATCTACGGGACCTTGGCGGTTTCCCCGACCAGTCCGATCGGAGAGGGATTCTACCCGGTGGGAAGTGCGGTAACATTCACAGCCACCCCGGCTGCAGGATTCAACTTCGCTGGGTTCACGGGCGACTCGATTGGCGGCACCGTGAATCCCCACACCGTCCAAATCTCCAGACCGATGACCGTTGGCGCAGCTTTCGCTCCGCTCCACTAAGCATTCTTCAGGACCACTCCACCGCGGCGAGCTCACCCAGAGCCCGCCGCGGCTGCTTTGGCCCTCTACAACAAGCTGTCCCCTTGTTGAGCAGATTGGGGTGACTTTGGACATCTGGGACATGGTCCCTTGTCCCCGCTCAGCCGAATGTAGAAGCGGCCATGCTAGATTGTCTTTCATGCGAACCCTGATATCGCCGGAAGATTGGGCGCGCCTCCAGGAGATATTTGACGCCGCTGCCGATCTCCAGGGCGTGGCGCGCGGCGCCTTTCTCGACGAGAAATGCGCAGGCGCTCCGGACCTGAGGCTTCGCATCGACTCCCTTCTGACTTCACTCGATGGCAATACCAGGGTGGGAGGTGTTGTTGGGTCGGCGGCGGCAGCAGCGATTGAATCTTCGATTCAATCGGAACTCCCCGTCATCGGCAGCCGCCTAGGCGACTACAGGGTCACGGGCATCCTGGGCCGCGGTGGCATGGGGATTGTCTTCAGGGCCATTCGCGACGACAAGGAGTATCAAAAGGAAGTTGCCATCAAGGTAGCTGCGCTCACGTGGTTTACGCCCGATCTCCACCAGCGCTTTGTCCGCGAACGCCAGATCCTGGCGAACCTGGATCATCCCAACATCGCGCGATTGATTGACGGCGGCACGACCCCGGAAGGCATGCCCTTTGTGGTGATGGAGTTTGTGGCGGGCCAGCCCATCGACGCATATTGCTCGACAAAGGGGCTTGACCGGCGGCAGAGAATCGAACTGATGATCCTGGTGGCGCACGCGGTCGACTTTGCTCACAGGCACTTTGTGGTACACAGGGACCTGAAGCCGGATAACATCCTCGTAGCTGAGGATGGATCTCCCAAGTTACTCGATTTCGGGATAGCCAAGGCTCTTGACCCAGACGACTCCGCGCTCGCCGGCTCCCACACCATCGACGCAATGCGGCTGATGACCCCCGATTACGCCAGCCCCGAGCAAGTGCGAGGAGGGGCGATCACCACCGCCACGGATGTCTACCAACTCGGGGCCCTGCTCTACGTTTTGCTGACAGGCAGGCATCCCATCCACCTGACTACCGGGACCTTCGGCAGTCTGGAGCGGGCCATTTGCGAGGCCGAGCCGGCCAGGCCGGATTTAGATCCCGACTTGGATCGCATTCTTCTCCATGCCCTTGAAAAGGAACCCGCACGGCGATACGCTTCCGCCGGCGCCTTGGCAGATGATCTCGATCGCTATCTGGGTGGCTACGCGGTCTTGGCGCATGCACCCACGTGGCGCTATCTTGCCGCGAAGTTTGTTCGCCGCCATCGGTTGGGTGTGGGGACCATTGCGCTGATTTTGCTTCTGTTGGTGGCATTCGCCGCCGAAATGACCATCCTCGCGCACCGTGCCGCGCAGCAGGCACGCATTGCCAATGAGACCACGGATTTCCTGGTCGGCCTCTTTGAGGCCAACGATCCGGCGCAGGGCCGCGGCGACAAGATCACGGCCCGCGAACTGCTCGACAAGGGATCGGCAAATCTGGATAGGGCAGGCGAGCAGGACCCGGTTGTACAGGTGCGCCTTCTGGATAGCATGGGGACTATCTACAACACACTTGGGGCCTCCGACAAGGCCAGGGAGATGCTTGAGCGATCCCTCCGGCTGCGGCTCGCGCGCCTGCCTCGGGATGATGTCGCGGAGTCGGATACGCTGGCGCGGCTGGCGGACGTTGAAACTGACCTGAGCCACTACGACTCGGCAATCCAGCTCAACATGCAAGCGCTTGCGGCCTATCGCCGCCGTTTCGGAAGCCCCTTTGGCGGGTCGGACGAGCGTATTGCCCTCCGTCTTTCGAAGATCAGTTCGAACTACTGGGAACAGGACAAGATGCCGCAAGCGGAGGCGTTTGAGCGCGAGGCTCTTGCGCTGAGCACGCGCCTCGTCGGTCGCCATGACGCCCGCACTCTGGAGATGATTGGCGATCTTGGAACCATCGTCGACCTCGAGGGGAAAGCACTCGACGCAGAGCCCTACTATCGTGAATTCCTCGCCGCCGAGCAGGCCCAGTCTCCGCCGAACCTTCCTGACCTGGGGCTTGCCTGGAATTATCTGGGCTGGCTCCACTATCGCCTGGGCAGGTTCGCTGAATCCGAGCAGGAAATGCGCAACGCCCTCGCGCTGCGCATCCAGGCTTACGGTGATCAGCATCCCGTAACGGCAGGCGCCCGGTCCAGCCTTGCTTATATCCTTCTCAACCGGGGCAAAGCCGACGAGGCCCTGGCCCTGGCAAGCGAGGCCAAATCTACGGATCTCAAGTTATACGGACTTAGTCATCGAGAGACCACGTTTGCGGAAGACTCCCTTGGTCTGGCCTTGCTGGCGAAGGGCCGGACGGCGGAGGCGCGGCAAGAGTTTCAGTCGGCACTCAGAGCCAGGCTGGCGCTGTTTCCACCGGACCATATGCAGACGGGCAAGACGTGGATGTTTCTGGCGATGGCGGATTTCGCGGCCGGGGATCTGCCCATGGCCGCCGAAGAGAGCCGCAAATCAGTCGACATCATGCAGAGAGTCTATGGGCCTCACGGGCACCCCCAGTTGGCCGAGTTTGATGCGGTATTGCTTGAAACCCTCACGGCCCAGGGGAAACTTGAGGAGGCGCAGGAATTCGGCGCAGCGTCAGTGGCCAAGCTTCGCAGCATCCTTCCGCCCGGCAATCCTCGGCTCGCCGCAGTCGAATCCGGTTGGGCTTGGGCGCTCTATAAAGGCCACAAACTCGACAACGCCATCGCCTTGCTGCGCGATGCACTGCTGATCGACGAGCAGACGTATGGACCCACACTGGCCCAGACAGCTCAGGTTGGCGTCCGCCTTGCCATTTGCTTAAAGTCCGAAGGCCGGACCGAAGAGGCAAACAGCCTTTTCGGAAGATATCGTGGTGCGCTGCTTGGCTCCGCAAATGGCTCGTATGATGAGGAGAGAAAGTGGTTGAGTGCACATCCTGGACCGGCAAAGGCTTCTTGACCATGCAACTCCAAGGAAGGCTGTTGATCGAATGGAACCGGCCTCGAACATTACCAGGCTGTTGCGCGCATGGCATTCTGGCGACCCAGATGCCATGGACGAGTTGATGCCCCTGGTTTACGAGCAGCTTCGCGCCCTCGCCTCCCGCTATATGCACCAGGAACATGCCGGACACACGCTCAGCCCTACGGCTCTTGTCCATGAGGCATATCTGAAGTTGCTCTCGGCCGAGACTCCATGGGAAGACCGCGTGCATTTCATGGCCATTGCCGCCATCACGATGCGAAGGATTCTGGTCGATCACGCGCGGTCAAGCTTGAGGGTGAAACGCGGAAGCGGCGCAGAAAGAGTATCGCTTGACGATGTGATCTTGTTGCAAAGACCCAGAAGCATCGACTTTCTGGCGCTTGACGAGGCAATATCACGGCTCTCTCTGCAGGATGCCCGCAAAGCGAAGCTGATCGAACTGTCCTACTTTGGAGGCCTGAACTGCGAGGAGGCCGCTGCCGCAATGGAAATCTCGTCCGCCACCGTGAATCGCGACCTGAAGCTTGCCAAAGCCTGGCTCCGGCAGGAGTTGAGCGTCTTGACATCAGCCCAAAAAGCCCAATCACGGATGAATGGCGGGTGAGAGATTCTATCTATTTTTCGCTAAGTGCTTTGGAATGTGGTGGCCAGAGACGGGATTGGGCCGCCGAGGCCTGCCCTTTCAGGGCCGATGGAAGTCCTGCTATCAACGACTTAGAGGTTCGACAAGTACCTCTAGGTACCTCGCAAAACGTGGTAGCGAGGCCAATCACGGGTGGAAATGACGGGTAGAGAATTTTACCCACATGTCTCAGGCCAGAGCTTGGAGTACAGCGCCTCAAGCGGCTTGTCCGGGAGATTATTCATGATATCGGTTCAAGACAACAGTTACGGTTTAGCCCCCGCCAGCATCTACAAAAGCGACACGTCAGGATGATTGTTCGCCAAACCGAACGCGGTCCATCCGTGATTCGTTTTGGCATGGACATCGGCGCCATTGGCTATGATGACCAAGAAATCAAGCAGATCATTTGAGGAGTTTGATCAGTGCGCGGCGCCGCGGCTCCTGGTCGCTATCTGCCTGATCGGGAACTACTACGGCGGGAGGTGCTCTCAGTCCCGCCTGCCGAGGGCGGCTTGGCGGACGCCGCGGACGCGGGTGCGAAGAAGCGCGTGCGGCAGCGATGGCAGCGGAAGGGAATCCGCCTGCGCAGGCGCTGGAAGAAATCCTTCCAGAGGCGCCTTCTTGAGAGCCGAACATCCGAGGAACCGCAAGCGGGACAGAGCATGAGAGAGAGTAGAACTGCCTAGGCTCCAAGCCACCCTCATCATACCGGAGCTTTGGCGGGGTGCAAAATGGGCATGCGAAGGGAAGGGCCGAAGTGGCGTCCGGGATGGCCCGCTGAAGGCCGGTGCAGTGTAGCTCTTGCTGGCAGGATGATGCGTGAAGAGCGTTCCCTGCGTTCGTGGGAGAGGCTGGCCCTCAGGACACGATGGATATCGTGTCCTGAAGGTCCAATGCTGTCTGGCGGGGTTATGCGAGGATGCGATGCCGCTGGGGCAGCGGCTCAGTGACCGTGGCCAGGTAGCGGTCTACGGCGGCGGCGGCTTTGCGACCCTCGGAGATGGCCCAGACCACGAGCGACTGCCCACGGCGCATATCACCGGCGGCGAAGATGTTCTCGACAGAGGTCTGGTATTCGCCGTTGGTGGCCACGTTGCCGCGGTTGTCGAGGGCTACGCCGAGCTGCTCGATCATGCCGCCCTTGACGGGGCCAAGGAAGCCCATGGCGAGAAGCACCAGGTCCACCTCAAGAGTGAATTCGGAGCCGGCGACGGGCTCGAACTTGGGCGGCGGGCCAACGCGAAGGGCGTTCAGAAACTTGACGCGGCCCTGGTCGTCGCCTGTGAAGTTGACAGAGTTGATGCTCCAGTCGCGGATGCCGCCCTCTTCATGGGATGTCTCGGTGCGCAACTGAAGGGGCCAGAGCGGCCAGGGGGTGGAGGCGGCGCGCTGGGCGGGGGGCTTGGGCATGATCTCGAACTGGTGCACGCTCTTCGCGCCCTGGCGGAGGCTGGTGCCGAGGCAGTCTGCGCCGGTGTCGCCGCCGCCGATGATGACCACGCGCTTGCCCTCCGCGCTGATGGCGATCGAGGGGTCCACGGTGTCGCCTTCGCAGCGGCGATTCTGCTGAGGCAGGAACTCCATGGCGTAGTGGACGCCCTTTAGCTCACGGCCGGGAATGTTGAGGTCGCGGGGATGCTCGGCGCCTCCGCAGAGCAGGATGGCGTCGTAGTGGGAGGTGAGGGCGTCAACAGGGATGTTGACGCCGACATGGGCGTTGGTGACAAAGGTGATGCCTTCATCGCGCAACTGCTGGATTCGGCGATCGAGAACGTGCTTTTCCAGCTTGAAGTTGGGGATTCCGTAACGCATGAGGCCGCCGATGCGGTCGTTCTTTTCATAGACGGTGACGGAGTGGCCGGCACGGCGCAGTTGCTGGGCGGCGGCAAGCCCCGAGGGGCCGCTGCCGACAACGGCTACGCGCTTGCCGGTGTTGGTCTCGGGGGGCTCGGGACGGATCCAGCCTTCGTCCCATGCGCGCTCGACAACGGAGCGCTCGATGAGCTTGATGGAGACGGCCGGCTGATCAATGCCAAGGACGCATGCCGCCTCGCAGGGGGCGGGGCAGATGCGGCCGGTGAACTCGGGGAAGTTGTTGGTGGCGTGGAGGCGGCGGATGGCGGCCTCCCAGCGGCCGGTGTAGACCAGGTCATTCCAGTCGGGGATGAGGTTGTTGACAGGACAGCCGGTGTGGCAGAAGGGCACGCCGCAGTCCATGCAGCGGGCGCCCTGCTCACGCTGCTTCTCCTCGGGGAATGGCTCGTAGATTTCAAACCAGTCCTGGAGCCGGACATCGACCTTGCGGCGGGAGGGTTGTTCGCGCTCGATTTCAAGAAAGCCAGTGACCTTACCCATGCTGCACCTCTGCTGCCGCCACCAGAGGCGACGAAGATATCGGGGATACGTAGACCGATTCAGCGCGCGGAACGCCAAGAACGCGCTTGTACTCGTGGGGGAAGACCTTGATGAAGCAGGGTTGCGCATCGGCCCAGTGTTCCAGGATCCATGCGGCGCGGGGGCTGCCGGTGAGGTCGCGATGGCGCTCGAGGAGCGCGCGGACCTCAGCCACGTCGGCCGCGGTCTCGAGCGGTTCCAGATCGACGCTTGCCTTGTTGCAGCGGCGTGCGGCAAAGTCGCCGCGATCGTCGTAAACGAAGGCGCGCCCACCGCTCATGCCGGCGGCAAAGTTGCGTCCTGTTTTTCCGATAACGACAACCGTGCCGTTGGTCATGTATTCGCAGCCGTGATCGCCCACTCCTTCAACAACAGCGGTGGCGCCGGAGTTGCGGACGGCGAAGCGCTCGCCGGCGATGCCGTTGAGGAAGGCTTCGCCGCTTGTTGCGCCGTAGAGGACCACGTTGCCGACCAGAATGCTTTCCTCGGGCAGGAAGCTGGAGGTCTTGGGCGGGTAGGCGATGATGCGCCCGCCGGAGAGGCCCTTGCCGACATAGTCGTTGGAGTCGCCTTCGAGTTCGAGGGTGACGCCGTTGGGAACGAACGCTCCGAAGCTCTGACCGGCGGAGCCGGAGAACTTGAAGTGGATGGTGCCGTCGGGCAGGCCGGCTGAGCCGTAACGGCGGGCGATCTGGCCGCCCAGCATGGCGCCGACGGTGCGGTGCACATTGCGG
Organism: uncultured Acidobacteriaceae bacterium; assembly: GCA_903849645.1. Lineage (GTDB taxonomy): Bacteria > Acidobacteriota > Terriglobia > Terriglobales > Acidobacteriaceae > Telmatobacter. The sequence goes on from CAINJJ010000003.1 coordinate 28,905, forward strand.
ATGGCGAAGGACCCGGTGACATGCGTCTTGGATTCGAGCGCCGGGCCGGCCTTCTGGATCAGCGCGTGATCGAGCGCCGTGTCGAGTCCGTGGTCCTGGTCCTCAACCTTGCGGCGGGCCACGCGCGAGGGGACGGTGGGAATGTAGAGGATGGAGGAGAGGTCGATGCCCTTGGCCTTCCAGTGGGTATCGGCGACCGAGGCGTCGATCTTGTCGACGCGGCCGACCATCTCATTGACGGTGCGGAAGCCAAGCTTGGCCATGTGCTGGCGAATCTGCTCAGCGAGGAAGAAGAAGAAGTTGACCACGTGCTCGGGCGTGCCCTTGAAGCGGGCGCGCAGGACGGGGTCCTGAGTGGCGATGCCGACCGAACACGTGTTGAGGTGGCACTTGCGCATCATGATGCAGCCCATGGTGATGAGCGGCGTGGTGGCAAAGCCGAACTCCTCTGCGCCGAGCAGAGCGGCGATGACGACATCGCGGCCGGTCTGGAGCTTGCCGTCGGTCTGGACCTTGATGCGTCCGCGCAGGTCGTTGAGAAGCAGAACCTGCTGGGTCTCGGCGAGTCCGAGTTCCCAGGGGAGTCCGGCATGCTTGATGGAGCTGAGCGGGGAAGCGCCTGTGCCGCCGTTGTCGCCGGAGATGAGCACCACGTCGGCATGGGCCTTGGCGACGCCTGCCGCCACCGTACCGACGCCGGCTTCAGAGACAAGCTTGACGGCGATGCGGGCCTGGGGATTGACGTTCTTGAGGTCGTAGATCAGTTGCGCGAGATCTTCAATGGAGTAGATGTCATGGTGCGGCGGCGGGGAGATAAGGCCGACGCCGGGGATGGAGTGGCGGGTCTTGGCGATGACTTCATCCACCTTGTGGCCGGGCAACTGGCCGCCCTCGCCGGGCTTGGCGCCCTGGGCCATCTTGATCTGCAACTCGTCGGCGTTGACCAGGTAGTTGGCGGTCACGCCGAAGCGCCCACTGGCGACCTGCTTGACGGCGCTGCGGCGAAGGTCGCCATTGGCGTCGCGGGTAAAGCGCTCTTCGTCCTCGCCGCCTTCGCCGGTGTTGGACATGCCGCCGAGGCGGTTCATGGCGATGGCCAGGGTCTCGTGCGCTTCCTTGCTGATGGAACCGTAACTCATGGCGCCGGTGGTGAAGCGCTTGACAATCTCCTTGGCCGGCTCGACTTCGTCGATGGAGATGGGCTGGTCAGCGTACTTGAGCTTGAGCAGTCCGCGCAGGGTGCAGAGATGGCGGTTCTGATCGTCGAGCAGGTCGGTGTATTCCTGGAAGGTGGTCGGATTGTTGGCCCGCACGGCGTGCTGCAGCTTGCTGATGGTGGCCGGATTGAGGAGGTGGTATTCGCCGCCTTCGCGATATTGATACTGGCCGCCGACGACGAGTTCAGTCTCAGACTCGGTGAGCGGTTGATAAGCGTAGGCGTGCTTGATCTGGGCCTCGCGGGCCAGCACGTCGAGACCGACGCCCTCGATGCGCGAGGCGGTACCGGAAAAGTAGGCGTCAATGAGGGCCTGGTTGAGTCCCACGGCCTCAAAGACCTGCGCGCCGCGATAGCTTTGCAGGGTGCTGATGCCCATCTTGGAGAAGGTCTTGAGGAGGCCCTTGTTGATGGCCTTGATGAAGTTCTTCTCGGCGTGGGGAGCGGTGACGCTGTGGGGCAGCAGTCCGCGGCGCTTGAGGTCGTGGAGCGTCTCGATGGCGAGATAGGGATTGATGGCGCTGGCGCCGTAACCGATGAGGAGGGCGAAGTGCATCACCTCGCGCGGCTCGCCGCTCTCGATGATGAGGGCCACCTGGGTGCGGGTCTTCTCGCGGACAAGGCGGTTGTGCACCGCGGCCATCGCGAGCAGGCTGGGGATAGGCGCGTAGGTGGGGTCAACGCCGCGGTCAGAGAGGATAAGCAGCGTGTAGCCGGACTCCACGGCGTGCGCGGCGCGGTCGCTCAGGTCCTGCAGCGAACGATGCAGGCCGGCCTCGCCATCGGCTGCGCGGAAGAGCGCCGGGAGCGTGGTGGCCAGCAGGTCGCCGGAGGAGACGCGGCGCAGCTTTTCCAGGTCGCGATTGGTGAGGATGGGATGCGGCAGCTTGAGAGTGTGACAGTTGTCAGGCGCCTCGTCCAGAATGTTGCGCTCGGTGCCGATGTAGCTGATGAGCGACATGACCATCTCTTCGCGGATGGGGTCGATGGGCGGATTGGTGACCTGAGCAAAGAGCTGCTTGAAGTAGTTGAAGAGCGGCTGCGGACGGTCAGAGAGACAGGCGAGCGGCACGTCGGTGCCCATGGAGCCGATAGGCTCTTCTCCCTTGGCGCCCATGGGTCCGAGGAGAACCTTGAGATCCTCTTCGCTGTAGCCGTAGGCCCGCTGGCGGCGCAGCAGCGTCTCGGGGTTGGAGGCGATGACGCGCGACGGCTCGGGGAGGTGGTCGAGCGTGACCTGCTGCTCCTGGAGCCAGGTGGCGTAGGGCTGGCGGGCGGCAAGCTGCTTCTTGATTTCACTGTCAGAGATGATGCGCTTCTGCACGGTGTCGACAAGGAACATGCGGCCTGGCTGCAGGCGGCCCTTCTTGCGCACATCCTTGGCGGGCACGTCGAGCACGCCGGCTTCAGAGGCCAATACGACGAGATCGTCCTTGGTGACGACGTAGCGGCCGGGGCGCAGGCCGTTGCGGTCAAGCGTGGCGCCAACCACCTTGCCGTCGGTGAAAGCAATGGCCGCCGGGCCGTCCCACGGCTCCATCAGGGATGCGTGGTACTCGTAGAAGGCGCGCTTGTCTTCGTCCATGTCCGGATTGCCGGCCCAGGCCTCGGGGATGAGCATGGCCATGACGTGAGGCAGCGAGCGGCCTGACTGATAAAGGAACTCGACGGCGTTGTCGAGCGAAGCCGAGTCGCTGCCGCCGGGGACGATGATGGGATAGAGACTGTCGATCTTGCCCTGATAGAGCGGGCTCTCAAGAACGGACTGGCGCGCGTTCATCCAGCTCACGTTGCCGCGGACGGTGTTGATTTCGCCGTTGTGCGCCACGTAGCGATAAGGGTGCGCGAGTTTCCAACTGGGGAAGGTGTTGGTGGAGAAGCGCTGGTGGACGAGGCAAAGAGCGCTGGTGACGAGGGGATTGGCGAGCTCGAAGTAGAACTTCTCAATCTGCGGGGCCAGCATCAGCCCCTTGTAGACGATGGTGCGACAGGAAAGCGAGGGAATGTAAAAGTCGTCCTTGCCCTCGATGTCGGAGGCGGCCATCTCATTTTCGGTGCGCCGGCGGACGCGATAGAGAAGACGCTCGAACCCGTCTTCGTCAAGGCCATCGGGGCGGCCGAGGAACAACTGCTCAATGTAAGGCTGGGAGGCGCGGGCTTCGCGGCCGATAGCGATTCCGTTGACGGGCGTGTCGCGCCAGCCGATGACGGTGAGGCCCTCCTGCTGGGCGATGCGCTCAAAGACGCCTTCGCACTGGAGCCGGCTGTGCTTGTCCACGGGAAGGAAACACATGGCGACGCCGTAAGCGCCGGGCTCGGGGAGCCTCATGCCCAGTTCGCCACATTCGCGGGCGAAGAAGACATGGGGAATCTGAATCAGGATGCCGGCGCCGTCGCCCGTCTCCGGATCGCAACCCGCCGCGCCGCGATGGGTGAGGTTGATGAGCACCTCAAGCCCCTTGCGGATGATGTCGTGGCTCTTTTCGCCACGGATGCTGGCGACCAGACCCATACCGCAGGCATCGTGCTCATTCCGGGAATGATAGAGCCCTTGCGACTGAGGAATGCGAAGACGAGTATCCAATGTTTGCATGGCAACCTTCTCGATGAAAATTTTCCGTGCAGAGTGCAGTTCCAAGCCGGAATACACAGCTAGTGTGCGATTCCGCTGGAGGAAATCGCCTTGTCCTACATGAAGGGACCTGGCGGAGCAGGCCCGATGCGTTAGGGACCAGGCTGAGTCTTTAATATATCGAAAAAACGGCCTCCCGGTTGAACTTCCTTGCGGAGCGGGCGGGGGAGGCAGGTGATTTTTTCGAGGTTGGAAGCGCGCTCGGACTCGATAAGCGGGGCGGCACGCGGACACTTGGGCCATGCCGGAAGGGCACGGCCCAAGTACTCATTCGCATTGGATTGAGCAGCATCCGGGTCTATGAGGCTTCCGCAACAAGCTCCAATTCAGGCTCCGGATGCAGAGAGCGCTCGCGCCAGATGGCATAGATGGCGGGATAAACGAGGAGCTCCAAAATGAACGAGGTAACAATGCCGCCCACCATGGGAGCGGCGATGCGCTTGAGGATAGCCGAGCCGGTCCCGGTGGACCAGAGGATGGGCGCAAGCCCGATGCTCATGACGGCGAAGGTCATGAACTTGGGGCGGAGACGCTTGGCCGCGCCTTCCACAATCGCTTCAACGAGGTCGGCGCGGGTAAGTTCGCCCTTGGCCTGGCGGGCCTTCTCATAGGCCAGGTCGAGGTAGAGCAGCATGAAGACGCCGGTCTCGGCATCAATGCCGAGCAGGGCGATGATGCCGACCCAGACGGCGATGGTCATGTTGTAGCCGAGCAGGTAGACGAGCCAGATGGCGCCCACGGCCGAGAATGGAACCGCTAGCGTGACGATGAGTGTCTTGATGGCGGATTTTGTGTTGAGGTAGAGCAACAGAAGGATGATGGCGATGGTGACTGGCACCACGACCATCAAGCGCTGGCGGACGCGCTGGGCTGACTCGTACTGGCCGCTCCAGGAGACAACGTAACCGGAAGGGAGCTTGAGTTTTGCATCGAGCACCTTGCGCGCCTGCTCGACGTAGTCGCCGGTGGCGCTGCCGATGGTGTCAACAAAGACATAGCCGGTGAGGACGCCGTCCTCATCGCGGATCATGGCCGGCCCCGTAAGGGTGCGCAACGTGGCCAGAACAGAAAGAGGAATCTGCTTTTCGCCGGAGACGGGAATGAGGACGCGGCCCAGTGCGTCAAGGTCAGAGCGGAAGTCGCGCATGTAGCGGACGTTGATGGGATAGCGCGCGCGGCCGTCGATCACGGTGCTGACGTTTTCGCCGCCCACCGCGGTGGAGAGGGCCTCCTGCGCTTCCTGAATGGAGAGGCCATATTGCGCGAGGGCAGGACGGTTCCAATCGACATCGAGGAAGTAGCCCTCAGCCGTGCGCTCGGCGAAGACGGAGCGGGTGCCGGGGACGGATGCGAGAATGCCTTCGACATCGCGGCCAATCTGCTGAATCTGGTTGAGGTCGGAGCCCTGAATCTTCAGGCCCACAGGCGTGCGGATTCCGGTTGTGAGCATCTCGATGCGGCCGCGAATCGGCATCGTCCAGGAGTTGGAGACGCCGGGCACGGTGAGAGCTGTGTTCATCTCCGAGACCAGCTCTTCTTCAGAGATGCGATCCGAGGTGATGTGGCGAAGCAGGGGAAGAGTCCAATCGGGCGCCCAGGAGGAGTACCAGACCGTGCGCTTGCGCCACTCGGACTGCGGCTTGAGCACGATGACCGTTTCCAGCATGGAGAGTGGCGCGGGGTCGGTGGCGGAGTCGGCGCGGCCAGCCTTGCCAAGAACATGCTCGACCTCAGGGAATGTGGTGAGAATGCTGTCGGTGACCTGCAGCAGCTTTTGCGACTCGGCGATGGAGATGCCGGGCATGGTGCTGGGCATATAGAGGAGCGAGCCCTCTTCAATCCGCGGCATGAGTTCGGAGCCGATGCGCAGGGCGATGGGGATGGTGAGGAGAACGACCACGGTTGCCCCGGCCACAACCTGCCATTTGAAGCGGAGCGTCCAGCGCACGATGGGGTCGTAAAGGCGCATGAGCGGACCGGTGATGGGATGCTGCTCCTCGTGACGGATGGAGCCGCCGAGCAGCCAGTTGCGGAGCTTCTTGATGGGGTTCGGATCGTCCTCGGAGTGTGCGGCCCGGCGCACCAGCAGCAGGCGCAGCGCGGGGTCGAGGGTCAATGCCAGGATAGCGGCCGCGAGCAGTGCAAAGCTCTTGGCGTAGACGAGCGGACGGAAGAGCTTGCCCTCCTGGCCTTCAAGAACGAGAACGGGGAGGAAGGCTACGGCGATGACAAGCAGAGCGAAGAAGGTGGGTCCGGCCACCTCGCGAACCGCTTCAAGGATCACCTCCTCATAGGAGAAGGGGATACCGCTTCGCTCATGAATCTCAAGCTTCTTGTAGGTCTGCTCGACGACCACGATGGCCGCGTCGACCAGTTCACCGCAAGCCAGGGCGATGCCCGCGAGAGAGAGGATGTTGATGCTGACGCCGAGATAGTAGAGGGGGATGAAGGCCAGCAGCACGGCGACCGGGATGGTGACGACAGGGATGACGGCGCTGGGGAAGTGCCAGAGGAAGATCAGGATCACGATAACGACCGTGACGATGACCTCGATGAGAGTGTTGCGCGCGTTGGAGATGGAGCGGTGGATCAGATCGGAGCGGTCATAGATGGGCACCACACGCACGCCCCTGGGCATGCCAGGCTGGATCTCCTTGAGGCGCGCCTTGACCGCTTCGATCACATCAAGCGCGTTGCTTCCCTGGCGCATGACGACGATGCCGGAGACGGCCTCGCCGCGTCCGTCGAGATCGCCCGCGCCGCGGCGGATGTCGGGCCCCAGAACCACCTGGCCAACATCCTTGATGCGAATGGGCGATCCGTTTTGAGAGGCGAGCACGGTCTCTTCGAGATCGGCAGTGGACCGAACGTAGCCTTGGCCCCGAATCATGTATTCGGCGCCGCCGGACTCGAGCAGGCGCGCGCCCGTCTCCTGATTCGTAGCCCGTACGGCCTCGGCGACCTTGGAGATGGGAATGCCGTAAGCGCGCAGGCGGTCGGGATCAACGTTGACCTGGTACTGCTGCACGAAGCCGCCGACAGTGGCGATCTCAGCCACGCCGGGAACCTTCTTGAGATAGGACTTGAGATACCAGTCCTGATAAGAGCGCAGTTCGGCGAGGCTGTGCTGGCCGGAGTCGTCCACCAGGACGTACTGCATGATCCAGCCGAGTCCGGAGGCGTCGGGCCCCATCTCGGTCCTTACACCTTCCGGAAGTCGCGCCGTCACCGCGGAGAGATATTCAAGGGTGCGCGAGCGCGCCCAGTAAAGGTCTGTTCCTTCATCAAAGATGACGTAGACGTAGGAGTAGCCGAAGTCCGAGATGCCGCGCACGCTTTTGACGCGTGGCGCGCCGGTGAGGGCGGTGACAATTGGATTGGTGACCTGATCTTCAATGATGTCCGGGCTGCGGTCCCAGCGGGAGAAGACGATGACCTGGGTATCGCCAAGGTCGGGCATGGCGTCTGTGGCCATGTGGCGCATGGACCACAGGCCCCATGCGCAGCCGGCGGCGACGAGGACGAAGACCAGGTACTTGCTGCGAACGGAGAAGTCGATCAGCTTCTTAATCATGGTGAGGAGCCGCCTGGTCTGGAGTCATCGCGGTGCTTGCAGCCTTTTCGCCTGCAAAGCGGGCGGGGTCGGCGAGGAACTTGGTGCGGCAGGAGTCAGAGCAGAGATGAATGGCCTTGCCCTGGTAAGTCTCGGTGTATTTGACCTCGGAGGGCTTCAAGGACATGCCGCAGACGGGGTCGACAACGTCAGCCTCCATGGCAGCCGCTTGCGGCTCGGTCGGCATGGCTTTGGACTTCATGCTCTTGGCGGGCATGGCGTCCATGGTGGGCGCGGGATGCATGTTGGCGTGGGCCATGGGCGGCATCGGCGGCGCCGCTGCGGGTGCGGCCGCGGCAGACTGCGGCGCGGCTCTCATGCGGCTCTCGGAGTCGAGCAGGAAGTTGCCGGCAACGACGATGCGGTCGCCTTCCGTGATGCCGCTGGCGATGGTGACGCGGTCGCCGTAGGCCGCGGCAATTTGAATGGGCCGGGGCTCGAAGACGCCGTCCGCACTTTCGACATAAACGATCTTGTGCAGGCCGCTGTCCAGAACGGCATCGGCGGGAACGGATAAGCCCGCGGGAACACTGGCCTCAAACTCGACATCGACGAACATGTCGGGGCGCAGCAGGAGACCGGGGTTGTCGGCCTCCAGGCGGAGCTTGAGGGTGCGTGAGGCGTCGTCGAACAGAGGGGTGGCGGTGCTCACAGTGGCCTGGATGGTCTTGCCCACCTCGGGCACGTGGACCTTGACATGCGTGCCGGGGCGGAGGGCGCCTTCTTCGCCATGGATATCCGCCACAATCCACACCTTGCTGAGGTCGGCGATGCGGTAAAGCTCCGCGCCCTTTTGAAACTGCTGGCGGGAGGAGATGCCGCGAAACAGTACAAGCCCATCGCCGGGAGCGACAAGTTCAAGAGAGCTGGTCACACGATGGGTCTTGCCAATGTCCTTGATCTGGTCTTCACCCATGCCAAGAAGTCGAAGCTGCTCGGTGTTCACGCGGCCGGACTCTTCAATCGACTTCTGGTTCTGATCGCCGGGCGCCATGGAAACCATCAAGCGCTCGACGCTGCCCAGGAAGCCGATGTAGTTGACCTCGGCGGTGCGAATGTCTGGGCCATAGAGGCTGGCCAGAACCTGGTTTTTCTTGACCAGGGTTCCGGCGGGGTTGTCATTGAGGGTCTGCACCCATCCGTCAAACCCGGCCGTGACCTTATATAGATGATTTTCGTCGGCCACGACACGTCCCGTCGTACGGACCATCCGGGCGCCGGTGCTTTTTGAGGCGGGCGCCACACGAATGCCGATGAGCTGCTGGCGCTCAGCGCTGAGGGCGACCGCGCCGGGCTGCAAGGGGGCAGAGACGGCGGTGACGTCCCCCTCATACACCGGCTCCAGGGCCATGCCGCAGTCCGGAGCGATGCCGGGCTTCTGGGAGCGGTAGGCGGGATGCATGGGATCTACCCAATAAAGGATGCGCCGGCCGGAGGTCTGTGAGTCAGCGGAGCGGCGGCCCGTGAACCGGCCAGCCACAAAACCCAGGCAGAGAACAGCAGCGATGGAAAGGACCACGATGGGGGTTCGCTTCATCAGAAAGACTCCAGGAATTCGATTGTCTCACCAGGCGTGGGCTGTACTCCACTGACGAAAAAGGAGGCCTGACCGGTGTGCAACGTTACGGACTGAGGCTAATTCGGTTGCGTGAGATGGAAAGGGGTTGTGAGGCCCTCCATATTGCCAAGGTTCCATGAATGCGCACAGGGGGGGGAAAGGGACTCGACAAGGGCTGCCGGAGCGCAACGCAGGGCAAACTATTTCATCAGGTCACAACCTTGCCCCCCCAAAGCCGATGGCGGAATGCCTGTGAATGCCCCCAGGGGCAGCAAGACGATTGTGTGCTTTCTGTGGTTTGAGATCTGGAAATGAGCGATTGTGTACCAGCGCCACTCGGGAACAGGGGCGCGCAGGGCCGATGCGCCCAGGGATTTGCGGGATGGAGGGCGGCACTGTTTGCGATGGAAGGAATGGGGTTAAGCTGGGGCGGTAGTGCGCGCGAGCCAGGGAGCAGGATCTGAAATGGAGATTGGGTCTCATGGAGTGCGGCACGGAGGTACGAATCTCCTCATCGGCAGGCGGGGGATGAACTTGAATTTGATGTAGTGATATATATCACAGACGGCCTAGTTCTTGTCACGTCAACCTGTGACAGTCGCCAGTAACCAACTTCCCGGTTACAGTCGGAACTTTAGTTTTAGGTCACTTTTCTCAAGAACCGTGCAACAATGAGGAATCCTTAATGCCGCAACGACAGGATGACACTTGTGTGATAGCGATCACGCATTTCGCCTTGACACTGTACCGTTTCTTGGCGTAAGTTCACCAAAGTTTCAGCACAACAGGATTCCACGCGGCGCTCACACGACCGCTTGGTCAAAATGAAGGAAGGAACGCGTATGATCGACATTCGCCCGTTCATCGCCTCATCACGTTTAGGTCGATGCTTGATCTTGCTGTTCTTTGCAGTTGCCTACCTCGGTTGCGTCCAGGGAGCAGCAGCACAGGTCACAGCGAACCCCGAAACCAAGGCCAGCGCGAGTGCTGGAACAACAACCGGCGCCAACGCTGCTGCCGGCCTGAACACGATGCCGCGGATGCGTGGCACGACCAACGCGCAGCGCAAGCTCTCGGCCGCCAAGGCGGCTCTTCGCCGTTCCGCGGAAGCAGCCCATGTCTCCGGGCTTGGCGTCCATGCCAACACCATCGCCGGCATTCCCGGCGCTCCTGGCACGGCGTTGACCCCTGCTCAGCTGTACTTCAGCGGCATCTACCCCAACTACGCGAACAGCCCACTCCCCAACGTGGCTGATACGGTCAACTGCTCGGCCCCCAACTATTGCGGCATCCGCAAGTTCGTTGACGGTCTCCCTGGCTTGACGGCCGCCGGCGCCAACGACCTCGGCCAGTTCATTCCGATCGCCGTTCCTGACACCACCACCTTCCCCGGCACCGACTACTACGAGATTTCGCTGGTGGACTGGACCGAGAAGATGCACAAGGATCTGCCCGTGACCAGGATCCGCGGCTACGTGCAGACAAACGGTGGCACGGCGACGCCCCACTACCTCGGACCGCTGATCATTGCTCAGTCGGGCCGCGCGGTGCGCGTGAAGTTCATCAACAACCTGCCCGCCGTTGCTTCAGGCGGCAACCTCTTCATCCCCACGGACAAGACGGTCATGGGTTCTGGCCTTGGCCTGGCCCTCGGCGCAGCTCCTTACCTTGACAATCGCGCCACAGTTCACCTTCATGGCGGCGCGACCCCATGGATCAGCGATGGAACGCCCCACCAGTGGACGATTCCCGCGGTCGATTGGAACAACACTCCCTACCAGCGCGGCGCGAGCGTCTCGTTTGTGCCTGACATGTTCTTCCACGCCAACGGCACTGTGATTCCCCAGTGCTCCGCGACCGTGGTTGCAAACTGCTCTGGTGGAACGGCCGCCCAGCTTCCCGCGGACGCCACCAACGATCCGGGCCATGGCGCCCTCACCTTCTACTACACCAACCAGCAGAGCGCGCGCCTGATGTTCTATCACGATCACGCGTACGGCACCACCCGCCTGAACGTGTATGTGGGCGAAGCGGCCGGCTACCTGCTGCAGGACACCTACGAAGCTGACCTCGTGAACGGCACCAACGTGACCGGCATCAACCCCGGCCTCGCCAAGGTCATTCCCGCGGCGCAGATTCCTCTCGTGATCCAGGACAAGACGTTTGTACCCCAGAACTTTGCCTTTACCAACGTTTACAGCGTTCCGGTTCTCTCTCCGGGCTCCGGCTACACGGCCCCGGTAGTCAGCTTCACCGGCGGTTGCACCACAGAGCCGACGGCGACAGCCACCGTAGGCACCACCACTGACCCCTTCGGCCAGTTCATCTTTGGCGCGGTCACCGGGATCACCCTGCTGACCAACGGCTCTGGTTGCACGGCCGCTCCTGTCGTGACCATCACTGACCCCACCGGCGACGGCGGCGCGGCTGCGTTCGCTTATATCAACAGCCTTTCGCAGCAGGACCCGACGTGGGACTCCAACCTCTGGGGCGCCTACGGCAGTTTCTGGTATCCCCACGTTTACATGCCCAACCAGTGGCCGAGCGATCCGGGACAGTCCGGCGCAAACCCCATGGGACGTTGGGATTACGCTGCATGGTTCTGGCCGGTCTTTACCAACCAGTACCTTGTGCGCGGCCCGATTGCCTGCCCCTCTGCCTACGATCCGAACCAGGTTTGCCCTGGAACGCCGACTCCGATGAATCCTGGCGAAGCCAAGGACCTGGCGGGCAATACGGCCCTCGGTGTAGGTTCCATCGCCTCGCTGACGCCTGAAGCCTTTGTGGATACGCCTGTCATCAACGGCACCGCATATCCCACAGTGACCCTGCAGCCCCAGCCCTATCGCTTCCGCATCCTGAGCGTGGGCAACGACCGCACCATCGCCCTTTCCTGGTGGCTGGCTTGCGGCAACGGCTTCTATACTCCCAGCGCGACTGCAATTCCTTGCCCCACGCCTACAGTGGCCGGCATCGCACCTGACACGGAAGTCGGCATGGTGCCCGCGGCTCCCACAGCCGGGTTCCCATCCTACTGGCCGACAGACGGCCGCGACGGCGGCGTACCCGATCCAGCGTCCGCTGGTCCCTGGTGGCAGGTAATCGGCAACGAAGGCGGCTTCCTGGCCGCGGTTGCCTCCATTCCTCCCGCCCCGACGAACTATGAGTACAACCGTCGCAGCGTTACCGTGACCAACACCTCTTCGGTAGGCCTCGAACTGATGCCTGCGGAGCGCGCCGATGTGGTTGTCGACTTCTCGCCGTTCGCCGGCAAGACGCTGATCCTCTACAACGATGCTCCCGCGCCGAATCCGGCGTTTGACTCGCGCTATGACTACTACACCGGCGATCCGGATCAGTCCGGCTTCGGCGGCGCACCCACCACGCTTGCCGGCTTCGGCCCCAATACTCGCACCATCATGCAGGTGCATGTTGCCGCGGGCACCGGGACCGCTCTGAACGTGGCCGCCCTCAAGGCCGCCATTCCTCTGGCCTTCAAGGCCAGCCAGCCCCCGCCGATCGTGCCTGAGCCCCAGTTCTCGGCTCTCTATGGCAACGGCAAGACCTTCAAGGGCATCTATCCCGCGCTGCAGGATCAGAGCGTCACCTTCACTCCGATCGGTGCGGCTGCGCCGGTTACCATTCCGCTGCTGTTCAAGACCATCCAGGAACTCTTCGAGCTCGACTACGGCAGAATGAACGCCACGCTGGGCACGGAACTTCCGCTGACCAACTTCAACACGCAGACCACCATTCCTCTGGGCTATGTGGATCCGTTCACAGAAGATGTGTATGACTCCAAGGGCCTGACCTCCGCGCAGATCGGCACCGCCGGCGACGGCAGCCAGATCTGGATGGTCATCCACAACGGCGTGGACAGCCACGCAATCCACTTCCACCTTGAGAACGTTCAGGTCCTCAACCGTTACGGCTGGGATGGAACCAACCGGCCGCCGCTGCCCATCGAGTATGGATGGAAAGACACGGTCCGCATGAATCCGCTGGAAATCGACTTTGTGGCCCTGCGCCCGGTGTCGATGAACCTGCCCTTCCCCGTGCCGGACAGCGTTCGCCTGCTGGACGTGACCAAGCCGGCGGGCGTTGTCGATCCCGACATGAGCGCCTTCAACCCGCTCAACAACGCTGCCACGCAGCTCAACACCGTTCAGGCCATGGGCTGGGAGTACGTGTGGCACTGCCACATTCTCGGACATGAAGAGAACGACATGATGCGCGAAGAAGTCTTCCAGGTTGCGCCGCAAGCTCCGCTCAACGTGGTCAACACTGGCACCATCAACGGCAATCGGATCACCTTCACCGATACGTCCCTGAGTGAAGCAGGCTTCACGCTGCAAGGCTCTGCGACTGCCAACTTCGCCACCATCGCAACTACCACGGAAATCCCCGCCAAAGCCGGCTATAACACGACGGTCACCAGTGTGAACATTCCCAACGGTGGGAAGACCCGCTACTTCCGGGTTCGCTCGCACAAGAAGGATGCCGACTACTGGAATCCGATCATCGGCGTTGCTGCGTTGCCTGACCTGGTCTCCCCTTGGGTCTACCAGACCACAGTCATCGCACCTCCTGTCCTGCAGGTCAGCCCGGCCAGCCTGACGTTTGGAAATCAGACCTATCTGACGACCAGCGCAGCCCAGTCGGTAACCCTGACCAATATCGGTCTTGTTGCAGCTAACCTGACCAGCATCGGCTTTACGGGAACCAACCCGACCAGCTTTGCGGTCTCTGGCCAGAGCTGCGGTGTGACCCTGGCAAGCGGCGCAAGCTGCACCATCAACGCAACCTTCACACCTCAGGCTGGTGGAGCGCTGGCGGCGAATCTTTCCATCGTCTCCAACGATCCCGCGAACCCGACGCTCAACGTTGCGGTTACCGGCTTTGGCCAGTACATTGCTTCGGTGACGCCGACTGCAGCCAGCAAGCTCTGGGGCGCGGCTGATCCTGCGCTCACAGGTACACTGACCGGCTTCCAGCCTGCGGACGGCGTGACTGCTACATACAGCCGCGTTGCGGGTGAGACACCCGGCACTTACACCATCAGCGCCACGCTTGCTCCGGCAGGTGTACTTGGCAAATATGTCATCACCTACAACACGGGCACCTTCACCGTGTATGCGGCGGCACAACTGACGGCTCCTATTCCGAATGGCGCCACTCTGTTGGGCACAAGCCAAACCTTCACATGGAACAACGGCGGCGGCGCCACCGGCGAGTTGTATCAGCTCCAGGTTGGAACCACAGGTGTAGGCTCCTCCAACCTCTACAGCGGAGCGTATGTAACGGCGCTCTCCGCGACTGTTCCAAACATCCCACTGGGCGGCGGAACGGTGTATGTCCGGTTGCGGACCTACTCCTTCGGCGCATGGGTTACCAGGGACTACACGTTTATTGAGGCCGGTGCACCAGTACCTGCGGCAATGACGTTCCCGGCAACCAATGGGGCCACCGTAACCAGCCCAGTTGCCTTCACCTGGAACACAGGCACAGGCGTAACCCTGTATCAATTGTTGGTTGGTAGCGTAGTGGCCGGGACATCGGACATCTACAACGGTGCTTATGTCACCACCACTGCACAGTCGGTCACGATTCCCTCCAGGTTGGCAGGTGGAACCATCTATGTCACGCTCCGCTCGTATATCAACGGCGCGTGGCAGAGCAATGCCTACACCTATCGCGTGGCAGGAACTGCGGCTCCGGCTACACTTACCAACCCTCCGGTAGTAGGCACGCACATCGCTGGCACTTTGACCTTCGCATGGAGTGCGGGTAGCGGTGTCAACCAGTACCAACTGCTCGTTGGAACGGGTGCCTCAGGCTCCAGCAACATTTACAACGGTGCCTACGTGACCACAACTTCAACCTCCATCACGATTCCTGCAGGCACAACCGGGACGATCTATGTCCGGCTGCGTTCCTACATCAATGGCGCATGGCAGAGCGTGAACTACACCTACGTGACGCCGTAACCAGCACTTAACCTGGAGCCCCCCGCCGCGGCTGAACCCGCGGCGGGGGGCTTCTTCATTTTTGGCGGTAATTTGTGATCGAGATGCGCGCCCCGCTTCGACCCAAATCCTTGATTTCGATTCGCTTCAGCTTGACCTTCGTTGCTTGCGGCCCACAGGCACCCTTGACAGTAGCACCAAGCATTTATCTTGCCTCTTGACGCACCTTGTCACATTGTGGGAAGATTGTCTATCATATGTAGGAATGGAAAACCACCATGCGAGATACTGCTCCTCACGGAACCTACAAAGTGCAAGCTCTTGATCGGGCGTTTGCCGTGCTTGATTTGCTTGGGGAGAGCGATACGCCGCTGGGCCTGGCCCAGGTGGCCTCGTCTCTGGAGTTGCACAAGAGCACGGCCCACCGGTTCCTGATGGTTCTTGAGCGGCACCGCATGGTGGAGCGGACAAGCAACGGAAAGTTTAGGCTGGGGCTGCGCCTGTTCGACTTTGGCAATCGCGCCATTGAGCAATATGATCTGCGGGAGCGCGCCCAGTCCCACCTTCGGAAACTGGTGGCCGAGACTGAAGAGACGGCGCACCTCTGCATCCTTGAGGGCGCGCACGTGATCTATATCGACAAGATTGAGCCGGCCCGGTCTGTGCGAATGATTACCCGGATCGGGGCAAGCAACCCCGTTCACTGCACATCCGTGGGCAAGGCGATTCTGGCGTTCCTTCCAGAAGAACGGATCGCCGAAGTGCTTCGCAAGACGCGGTTTGAGCGATTTACCCACCGCACGATTGCCACTCCAGAGGCGCTCCGCGCGGAGATCGAGAAGACGCGGCGTCGAGGGTACGCCGTGGACGATGAAGAGCTCGAGGAAGGCCTGCGGTGCATCGCGGTGCCGGTGCTTGATGCGCAAAGGCTTCCGGTGGCGGCGGTGAGCGTGTCCGGTCCTTCGTTCCGGGTGACGGCGCAGAAGTTGCCCTCGATTGCGAATCACCTGCTGCAATGCGTGCGGGGCATTTCGGCGGATATGGGCTTCACTTCGAGCGGCCGGGGCAGCCGGGCAACGTGGTCTTCCTGAGTTGCAGGCCCACCTGAGAGGAGCTCGGGCGGGTGGGATGCGCTTGACGCTGGCGGAGGGATCGGACTCAATTCCAGAATCGATCTGGATCCTCCCCTCCATATTCTGTACATAAAATATCTGTTTTCAATAAGATGCTGGGTAGGTCCGCGCTAGAATATTCATTCTAAATGAGTTCCCCGCAGAATCTTCTAAACAAAAAAGTTAGGGGCGTTGACTGCCGGATCTCCGGTGGCTTGGGGCTCATGAAGGATCTATAGAACAAGTATGCGACCAAGGCTGCATGTTATCGGCAGAGCGCAGCGGCGAAAAATTCTCAGATCAGAGAACCGGGGTTTGGACAGGGCAGAAGCGGCCGCAAAGCATTGGGGAAGGCGCCCCAGGACTACTCCGAGGGCACCAGCCTGCGTTGCAGGGCTTCCAGCGTCTGGCCCTTGGTCTCGGGAAAGACCAGGAGGACGACGAGGAACTGGACACCGGTCATGACGGAGAAGAATACGAACGGTGTAGCTTGGCTCAGGTTGTGGACGGCGATGGGGAAGGCCATGGCGATGGCCGCATTCATGAACCAGTGGCTGGCAGCGCCAACGCCCTGGCCCTTGGAGCGAACCGCGTTGGGAAAAATCTCGCCGATGTAGACCCAGATGACCGCGCCCTGAGAGAGGGCGAAGAAGGCGATGTAGGTGACGAGGAACCAGACGAGCGAGGCCTGATGCGAGTTGGAGCTGTAAATCCACGCGACGCCGGCAAGGCAGGCGGCGGTGCCGGCGGCGCCGATGAGCAGCAGGGTTTTGCGGCCAATCCTGTCGATGAAGGTCATGCCGATCATGGTGAACAGGAGGTTGGTGGCGCCGATGGCGATGGCCTGCTGGTCGCCGGAGACCTGGCTGAAGCCGGCGGCCTGGAAGATGTCGTTGAGGTAATAAAGGATGGCATTGATGCCGGCCAACTGGTTGAAGGCGCCGAGGGAGATGGCAAGGAAGAGGGGGAAGCGGTACTTCCAGCGGAAGACGGGCTCGTGGGCGGTGGCGTGTTCCTCAGAGAGGGCGGCGCGGATATCTGCGAGTTCGGCTTCGGGGTTGGCTTCGCCCATCATGCGCAGGACGGCGAGGGCCTCGTCGATGCGCTCTTTGGAGGCGGACCAGCGGGGGCTGCGGGGGATGCCGAAGAGGAGGACGAGAAAGGCTACGGCGGGGAGGGCTGCGACACCGACCTGCCAGCGCCACTCGGCCGCGCCGAGATGGAGGAGGCGGATGAAGTAGTTGGAGGTATAAGCGACGAGGATGCCGAAGACGACGTTGAACTGGAATGCGCCGACGAGACGGCCGCGCCACTTTGCGGGGGCCAGTTCAGCAATGTAGACGGGGCCGAGGACGGAGGAGGCGCCGATGCCGAGGCCGCCGATGAAGCGGAAGACCAGGAAAGCGTCCCAGTTCCAGGCAAGGCCGCAGCCGAGGGCGGAGACGACATAGAGGACGGCGGTGAGGCGTAGGGTCTCGCGGCTGCCGAGCTTCTGGCCGACGATGCCCGCCGAGAGCGCCCCGATGACGGTGCCGACCAGGCCAATGGCGACGGTGAAGCCCTTGGCCTGGGGGCTCAGGTTGTAGAGCTTGACCAGGGCGTCGATGGCGCCGGAGATGACCACGGTGTCAAAGCCGAAGAGCAGGCCGCCCAAAGCGCCCGTCAGGGTCGCCTTCATCAGGTTGAGATTCGGTCGCATGGTGTGGGGTCCCTTGAATTCCCCATCATCCTACAGACTGGACCCCGCCCCGGCAAACCCCCTGATGAAATTGCGGCTGAGAGTTTCCAAAGCCGCTGCCCGGCTGGCCGCAAAGGGTCAGAGAGCGGCTGCGGCGAGTTCGGGTACGGCCAGCTCGATGGAGATATCCGGGGGCGCGAGCAGCGTGTTGTGAATGAGGCAGTGGTGGACGGAGCGCATGAGGCCGTCGTGCTGCTCCGGGGTGAGGGCGACGGGGCAGGCGACTGCGATGTGGAAGTTGCCAAGGCGCGCGGGCTGGCGGAGTTTTTCAGCAGTGACTTTCACCTCGACGCCGGTCTCGGCGAGGTTGCGGGTCTTGAGGTATTGCACGGCATAGAAGGCGGCGCAGGAGCCGAGCGAGGCCAGCATCAGCTCGGGGGGCGTCATGCCGGAGTCGCCGCCGCCGCTTTCCGCGGGCTGGTCGCAGAGGATGGTGTGGGTCCTTGACTGGATGCTGAAACGGACTTGATCGAGGTGGGTGACGGTGACTTCCATTGGGGTTTTTCGCCTTTCACGGGAACAAATACACGGCGGTGCGGATTCGTTACATTTCTCAGGCGACATTCTCGGGGGCCAGGCCGATCATGCGCAGGTATTCGCGGGTGAGGAGGACGCGGAGGCGGGGGGCGACGGCGGCGTCGCAGGGCACCTGGAGGGAGCGGCAGCGGTCGATGGCTGCGCGCAGGTCGCGGAGGAAGGCGACGCAGGCGGGGCAGGCCTCGATGTGGTTGCGCATCTGCTCGCAGGGGACCGGCTGGACGCGGCCGTCGATGTAGTCGGAGAGGTTGGCGAAGAGGTCGCGGCACTGGGCGGGGCGCTGGGTGGGGCGTTTGGAGCGCGCGGGCGAGGCAGACGGCTGGAGGGAGGCGTCCTGGGCCTCGGAAGCTGCCTCGCCGGCGAGCAGTCGGCTCATCTCCTGGCGGACCTGGAGGCGTGCGCGGTGGAGGCGGACGCGGACGGTGCCGGGCTGTAGGTCGAGGACCTGGGCCACCTGCTCGGTGGTGAGGTCTTCCATGTCGTGGAGGACGAGGACGATGCGCATGCGGGCGGGAATCTGAAGCACCGCGCGCTGGAGCAGTTCATGCTGCTCGGCGTGAAGCACGTTGGCTTCAGGGGTCCCGGCGGCATCGGCGAGCAGGCGGCCCAGTTCGGCGGCGTCGGGCATGAGCTCATCGAGCGAGAGGGTCTGCTTCGGACCATGCGCGCTCTTGCGCCTCATGCGCCAGCAGCGGTTGCGTGTGACCGTATAAAGCCAGACTGCGAGGGCCTGGGGGTCCTGGATTTTGGCGAGGTGGCTGAGGGAGCGGTAGAGGACCTCCTGCATGGTGTCTTCGGCGTCCTCGGGATGGCCGCAGACCTTCATGCTGAAGGAGTAGACCGTGTTCTGCAGTAGGCCGATAGCCTGTTCGACGGCTTCAGGCGTGTCGCGGCGGAGGAGGGAGATGGCTTCGGCTAGTTCTGGTCGCATGGCCTGGGACGCTCGGGACTGGGTCCAGTATAGGCGCTGGGGTTTTTGCATGCTTGCGGCGGGAGAATGCAGAACAATGGGGCCTTGTAGCATCCCTACGGGACTCGAGGTCATTTGGTGGCCCTGTTCCCCACGCTGAAGCGCGGGGCTAAGGGACATTGCGCCTATGGCGCGCTGGAAGCGGGAATCAGTTGGGCGCGTGAGCAGGATTCACCTGGTCGCCCTGGTCAAAGGACGCCGATGGCGAGGGAAAGGCGAAACCGTGGTACACTGAATTTGCGCTCAGTGATTTGGCCGTGAGCGGCGGTTTGCCTTGCAAAAGGCAATTCAGCCTTGCACAGATTTCCCCAAGCCCCTACAGCGTAACCACGCGGATCTCCACAAGTGGAGGTTTTGCCCTGGATCCGGAAGCGGATCACGAGGGTGCGCAGCGAAGAGCCTCCTTGATTTGGACTGGCGCGCTGGCGGCCGTGGTGCCAGACGGCAATGTGCCGGACGGCGTACCAGTAGCGTGTGGCAGCTCCGGGCCTCGGGCATTCTCCCCTTGAATGACTGGCGGCCAGTCTTTAGAACGACTTTCGGTTCTCCCCTACGCATATTTTGAGAAGCAGGCTCGCGCCCAGAGAGGATTTGCGCGCGCGTCTCCCGGTCCGGTTCCGCTTGCAGGCCTCACGGAAAATGAGGCTCTCGGAACCTCACAGGAATGTCACTATTTTGACGACACAGTTTTCTGAGTTTTCTCTTTCGGCCGCTCTGATGGCGCGGCTCAACGCAAACAAGTTTGAAGTACCCACCCCGGTGCAGGCCGGCTGCATTCCCCCGGCGCTGGAAGGCCGGGATGTGCTGGCCACGGCGCAGACGGGCACGGGCAAGACGCTCGGCTTCCTCATCCCCATTGTGGAGATGATGCAGAAGAACGAGACCAAGGGGGCGCAAGCCCTGATCCTGCTGCCCACGCGCGAGCTGGCGATGCAGGTGGAGAAGGCGTTCATGACCATCCGTTCGAGCCAGGCGCAGACGGTTGCGCTGGTGGTGGGCGGGCTGGCGGAGCGCTCGCAACTGGAGTCCATTCGCCGCGGGGCCAAGCTGATTGTGGCCACGCCGGGACGGCTGGAAGACTACATCAAGCGCAAGCTGGTGCGGCTGGACACAGTGAAGATGCTGGTTCTGGACGAAGTGGACCGCATGCTGGACATGGGCTTTCAGCCGGCCATTGCGCGCATTGCGGCCACCCTGCCGGCCGAGCGCCAGACGCTGTGCTACTCCGCCACGCTGGAAGGCGCGGTGAAGGAAGTGGCGCGGAAGTATCTGAACAACCCGGCGCGGATCGAGATTGGCTCGGTGCTGAAGCCGGCCGAGAACGTGGAGCTGCGCACGTTTGAGGTGGACCCGGACAAGAAGCAGGAGCTGCTTGAGCACCTGCTGGGCGCGGAGACCGGGAGCTTCCTCGTGTTTGTGCGGACCAAGCACGGCGCGGACCGCGTGACGCGGCGGCTCTCGAAGAGCGGCTGGTCGGCGACGCAGATTCACGGCGACCGTTCGCAGGCGCAGCGCAACGCGGCTTTGCGGAGCTTCTCCGAAGGACGGCACCGGGTTCTGGTGGCGACCGACGTGGCGGCGCGCGGCATTGACGTGGCCAACGTGGCGCACGTGATCAACTTCGACATGCCCAAGGTGGCGGAAGACTTCGTCCACCGGGTGGGCCGGACGGGCCGGGCCTCGGCGCACGGCGTGGCCTCGACCTTTGCCGGGCCTTCAGAGCGCGGGGACCTGCGCAAGATCGAGCGGGTGCTGGCGATTCAGATGAAGCGGTTCCGGGTGCGGTCGACGGAGTTGTCGGCGGCGTAACCACCTGCGGTGGGGCAAACGCTGTTGACGCAGCAGAAGCCAGGAACCTGCACCTCATCGTCTTCACTACGGTGGGGTGCATTCACTTTTGGGCTATTCTTTCGCTACCTCGCCAGGAGTGTTTTCTGGAAAAAGCCTTGGATCGAACTGAAAAGGCTCTACGCTATCGAGGGAGACATGCTGCCAGAATCCGATTCCTCGTGGATAAAGAACGACATTCCAAACTGGAACGATTACCGAGGGAATGGCCACGGCGAAGGGGTTGATTCCAACTGCAAACATCCGCCCAGGACCTTGGAAAGCTTTCTTAGCTTCAGCGATGGACCGGTAAAACCAGAGACAACCGCCGGTATTTGGGTCGATGAGCGCATTCCTATGGGCTTCCCATATTCCCGAAACCTGAATCCTCATCATGGCAAGATTGGATGGGATCAGGTCCTTTGACGTGTGCGCTAGTCGCTCAAGAACGGGTACGGCCATTTCGGTTGAGGTGTAAATTGCCTCCTCGCCATAGCGATTCCAGCGTCCCGGCGCAAACGCTGCGCCGATGCCTGACAGATTAGCGTATCTTGCTCTGGCAAGGCGGTACAGTGTCAAAGGCTGATGGGTCAGCAGGAAATCGGGATCTAAACCTTGGTCCTCTGGAGTCAAAAGTCGACTCCGTGCTCGATTCGAATGAGGACAGGTTCAATCGCCTGAAGGTCGTAGCCGTTGGTCTGGGCCACCTGAAGAGGCGTTTTCCCGCCGAAATCGTGATTGGGTAGAGATAGCCAAAGGGAAGCCTTGATCTCATCGCCGAAGGCATCGACGGTGCGCGCGATCAGAACACGATAACGCATCATCTCCTGGGTCATTCGCCCTGATCGCTCGTCGTCGCCAATGGCCTCAAGACCTGACGGCAGCGGGGCTTTGGGGGAGATTGCACTTCTTTCGAAGTCAGGCAAACTGGCCATAGCTCATTCTCTCACATCGCGGAATTCGCATCGGGGAAATTTGCCGGGGTTCGACGTTTCGCGAATCGCATCAGCCTGCGGCCGACGAGGAAGAGCCAGACAGGATAGAGCGGTCCGGCGATGGCCATGAATACGATGCCGAGCACGGGCACGAACTGACCGCTGACGATGTGGGCCAGGTCAAGAGAGTGCATGACGATGCCGAGCCAGGCAGTGGCCTTGCCGAATACGCCGCCGCGCAACATGACAAGACAGATGAGGACGGCGCCGCACTGAAGGAGCACGCCGCCAAGGATGGCGCCTGTGCCATGCCAGATGTCGGCGGCCATGAGGGCTTCCCCGGCGGAGAGGAGCTGCGATCTCAAGGCGTCGGTGGCCGCGGCCGCATAGCGGTCACTGAGAGGCACGAGAGACAGGGCGGTTGGCGTGGCCAGGACAAGTGTGATCCCGACGAACGCAAGGGCTGTGGCGAGGGTTGCACGGGCCGTGTGGACCTGCCGCAAAGCGGCAAAGAGGCCGAGAAACAGCAGATAGTAGAGCGGCATGGCGCAGACTGTAGGCAGGTCGAGGCGGAGCAGGCCCAGCGCCTTGTTCTGGTGGAGGAGGGCGAAGGCCTGAGCCGCGGAGGTGGGCGGGCCGCCGAGGACGACCATCTGGACCATGGTGGCGAGCGAGTAGAGGATCAGGATGTATGCGGCGATGCCGCCGATGCGGCAAAGGGCGGTCCAGTCGGAGGAAGGGGGCTGGGCGTTGGGCGCGGCTTGGGGCGGGCTTGTCACGGGCGGTCAGCTTTCGAGATGGGTGTGAAAGAAGGCGATGATGCGGCGGCGGGCGTCCTGGCAGGCGGCTTCGTTGTAGCCGATGCCAGTCCACCGCAGGACTTTGAGGAAGGCGATTTTGTGGTTGTTCATGAAGGAGTGGCCGGCGTCGGAGTACTCCTTGCAGTCGTGGGGGATGAGAGCGCGGGTGAGCTTCTCTTCCAACTGTGCCGCGACGCCGCGCTCCCAGCGGGCCTGGCCGCCGTAGCTGACGACGAGGGGGCAGGCGGCGTGGAGGAAGTCGTCGACGTCTTTGGGCAGGGGTCCGCCGTAGTTGACGCTGGAGGCGGAGAAGCCGTGGCCGGAGGCGAGCAGGAGGGCGAAACCGCCGCCCATGCAGAAGCCGATGACGCCGGCCCTGCCGCTGCAGCCGGGCTGGGCCAAGAGCCACGCTCGGCAGGCCTCGACGTCGTCAAAGGCAGGGCCGGTGCGGGCGATGAGGTCGCGGAGGACGGCGCGGATGCAGCTGAGCTTGCCGCCCTGGTAGTAGAGGTCGGGGGAGAGGGCCAGGAAGCCGGCTTCTGCGAGCCAATCGGCCTGGGCGCGGTGGTCGGCGCTCATGCCGTAGATGTCGTGGAGCACGACGACGGCGGGCGCGGGACCGGGCCGGGCGGGCAGGGCGAACCAGGCGGGCATCTGGCCGCGCGGGGTGGGGATGAGGACTTCGGGCATGGACTTTCTCCCGTGTTTGGCGGTGGTGTGTGGGCGGAAGGGCAATTCTACTCCCGGATGGGGGAAGGAGTGTGAAGGAATGGGGGCGGGCGGGCTTAGATTCGTTGACTCTGGGGGTCAAATCGAGTATCCTGGAGTCCTTGCGCGGTGTTGCGCCTGGGGTCTGTGTGTGCTCACCCGGACTCGTCTGGCCAAAGCCCTGAGGGGTGAGGCCGGGACAGGCTGCCGGAGGCGGGAAATGGGCCTGATGGCCGGTTTCTTTCCAAACCAGAGCCCTTGCCAGGGCCAGCTCGCGTAATCCTCACCCGAACAGGATTGTTTGGACGTGGGTGGCAAGAGTCCCTTGCGCGAAAAGCGGAGGGGACAGGCGTTTTGCGCTGTTGTTTTTTTGACGGGATTGGCTGTTCGGCATGGAGTGCGACCCGCGAGGGAAGCGAGATCGGGGCCGCGCAGGGGTTTAGAGAGGGCAGGAGAGAAATGGGTACCTTTGTTCCGAGCGGCAAGAATATTGACCGCAAGTGGTTTGTAGTGGATGCCAGCGGCAAGACGCTGGGGCGATTGGCGACCAAGGCCGCGGATATTCTGAGCGGCAAGTTGAATCCCCAGTATGTGCCGTACATCGATGTGGGCGACCACGTAATCGTGATCAACGCGGAGAAGGTCCGGCTGACCGGCCTGAAGTCCCAGAGCAAGCTCTATCGCCGCTACACCGGCTTCCCCGGCGGATTGCGCGAGGAGTCGTTCACCCGGCTCTTGACGCGCAAGCCGGAGATGATTCTGGAGCAGGCGATCAAGGGCATGCTTCCGAAGAGCAAGATGGGCCGTCAGATGGCGACCAAGCTGAAGGTTTATCGCGGCGACAAGCACCCCCACGAGGCCCAGCAGCCCGTGGCGCTGGAAATCGCGTAACGGCAGTGGACAGTTGTCAGTGGTCAGTGATCAGTTGACCGGGGACAGCCGACAGCGGTGAAGATTCAAAATGGTTTTGGCCGGAATCGAGAGTTTCCGGCAGAGAGAGCGGAGAATGGCAGATCTGGTTCAGTATTACGGGACGGGGCGGCGCAAGTCAGCGATCGCGCGTGTCTTTCTGCGTCCCGGCACGGGCGAATGGAAGGTCAACGGCAAACCCTTCGAAGTGTACTTCGTGACCGAACAGCAGCGCGTGGCAGCCAAGCACACGCTGGTGGTGGCCGAGCTTGCTTCGAGCTTCGACGTGGTGACCACGGTGAAGAGCGGCGGCGTGTCGGCTCAGGCCGACGCGGTCAAGATGGGTGTTGCCCGTGCACTGGTTGAGTTCAACCCCGAGCTGCGCAAGGTGCTCAAGGCCGAAGGCCTGCTGACGCGCGACTCGCGGATGAAGGAACGGAAGAAGTACGGTCAGAAGGGCGCACGCGCCCGGTTCCAGTTCAGCAAGCGCTAACGCGCTTGCAGGGATCAGGGATCAGGTTTCAGGGATCAGTTGCGGCGGAGTGGTGCTGATCTCTGAAACCTGATTTCTGGCCCCTGATTTTCACCAATTCCCGCGCGAGCGGGTTCAATCCGGGCAAGGCGAAGGTCAGCCCGGATGCAACTCAAAAAAGGAGGCCCTTTGGCCACGATCACAATGAAGGAGCTGCTCGAAGCTGGAGTCCACTTCGGGCATCAAACGAAGCGCTGGAATCCGAAGATGAAGGAGTACATCTTTGGCGAGCGCAACGGGATTTACATCATCGACCTGCAGAAGACGCTGAAGCTTTTCAAGGACGCGTCGAAGTTTGTGACTGACCTGTGCGCGGGCGGCAAGACGATCCTGTTCGTCGGCACCAAGCGTCAGGCGCAGGACGCGGTGGCCGAAGAGGCCAACCGGGCAGGAATGCCGTACATCAACCAGCGCTGGCTCGGCGGATTGCTGACCAACTGGGTGACGGTGCAGAAGTCGGTGAAGCGCCTTCAGGAACTGGATGAGATGGCCACGGACGGCCGGTACGAACTGCTGACCAAGAAGGAAGTGATTCGCCTGGAGCGGGAGCGGAAGCACCTGCAGGCGAACCTGGCCGGCATCAAGAACATGAAGCGTCTGCCGGACGCGCTGTTCATCGTCGACTCGAACAACGAGGCGATCGCCGTGAAGGAAGCCCGCAAGCTGGGCATTCCGGTGGTGGCGGTGGTAGACACCAACTGCGACCCGACGGTCGTTGACTACGTGATTCCGGGCAACGACGACGCGCTGCGCGCGATTCGCCTGTTCACCTCGAAGATTGCCGATTCGGCGGCCGAGGGCGTGAACCTGGTGGGCGACAAGGCGTTCCAGGATGTGCTTCCCGAGCCAGTGGCCGAAGAGGTTGTGGCTGCCGAGGCGGCTCCCGCGGAAGAAGTGGATCTGGAAGCGGCCCTGGGCGGCGGCATTCGCAAGGCGCCCGCGGCGGTTGCGGCGCTGGACGAGGCTGAGGCAGCCGAGGGCGGCGCTCTTTAATCTGTTCTGCGCACAAGCGTGGGTAACATGAGACGAGCGTGGCGCCGGAAGATTGAGCCACGCTTTTCTTGTGCCGGGCGGCGGATGCGCGGCGGGACTTGAAGAAGCGGAATTGAGAGATTGGGGAGAGGAATGACAGTGAGCGAAAAAATTGATGCCAAGCTGGTAAAGGAACTGCGCGAAAAGTCCGGCGCGCCCATGGGCGACTGCCTGAAAGCGCTGCAGGAGACGAAGGGCGACATCGAAGGCGCGTTTGTGGTGCTGCGCAAGCGGGGCATGGCCTCGGCGCAGAAGAAGGCCGCGCGTACGACGAATGAGGGCGCCGTGGGCACCTATATTCACGCCGGCGGCAAGATCGGCGTATTGCTTGAGCTGAACTGCGAGAGCGATTTTGTGGCGCGGACCGAGGACTTTCAGGAACTGCTGAAGGACATCTCGATGCACATCGCGGCCAGCGACCCGCGCTATGTGCGGGCCGAGGACGTGACCGCCGAGGACCTGGCGCGCGAAAAGGACATCTTCCGTGCACAGGCAGCCGCGACGGGCAAGCCGGCGCCGGTGATCGAGAAGATCGTGGACGGCAAGATGGCCAAGTTCTACGAGGAGGTTTGCCTGATTGAGCAGCCCTTCATCAAGGACCAGGCAGTGACCATCAAGGAGCTGATTGCGACCAAGGTGGGCAAGCTGGGCGAGAACATCACGGTGCGCCGGTTTGCGCGGTTCAAGGTAGGCGCGCCCGAGTGGACCGTGGCGACAACCAAGATTGTGGAAGCAGCGGCGGAGTAAGCAAGGCGGCGGAAAGATGGTTGAAAAGGCCCGGAGCGGAAACGTTCCGGGCCTTTTTGCGCGCACGGGAAATGGTTGACGAAAAGCGGTTTGAGCGGTGGGCTCTGGCGCTATAATCGCTGGCGACAAAGCCTGTTGCATTGGTTGACTTTGAATCCATTTTCCACGGCTGTGCCGGTTGTGGAGGATGCGCAAGACTGGAGCGAAAGACCATGGCTGATATCCCCACCTTTGACCAGTGGATGAAGGACACCTACTCTCTGACCAGCCCGCGGAGCGAGTTTCTGAAGAAGCTCGACGAGGCGCTGAGAATTTATGACAAGGCGCGCAGCCCGCAGAACAAGGAGGCGCTCAAGACCGCGATGGACCGGTGGCGGTTTGAGCAGAGCAAGAAGGGCCAGGACTGGCGCAAGAGCGTGCGCAACCAGAAGGGCGCGGTGACGAACCTCCACCGGGCGCTGCTGGACGTGGACAAGCGCAAGCTGTCGGAGGAAGAGCTGGAGGCGATGCGGTTTATCAGCCGGGCGCAGGCGCTGGCGTTGCAGAAGATGTTTGACGGCAAGCAACTGCAGTTCAAGCCGACGACAGTGCTGGGGGCGGTGCAGGGCGCGGGGAGCAAGTGGGAGCGGTTCAAGACCGGGGCCAGCGCGCTGCAGAGCGGAGCCGGAACGGGGAAGAGTCTGTACGACGCGGGGAAGAACATCAAGAAGGGCGTGGACCTGCTGCAGCATGGGGGCCGGGCGGCGGCGCTGGCGGCTTCGCAGAGCGACATGACGAAGAACATCGACGGCATCCGGGCCAAGGTCAACGAGTTTTGCAAGCAGCTTTGCCCTGGGCTGGACCCGAATCACATCTTCAACGCCCTGCACCTGGGGAACGTGGAGCATTTTGCCACGTCGCTGGCGCCGTTTGTGGGCGCTATCTCAAGCGGGGGCAAGGCGCTGATTGGGTGGGCGGGGGTGGTGAAAGACGCATACGACAAGGCCAGCATGAAGGGCAGCCGCGACGCGTTTGCGCCCAAGGACCCGGAGGCGGCATTCGATGCGCTGATTGAGCTGATGGACCGGGAGATGAACTCGGACATCGCCAAGGCGAGCGTGAAGACGGCGGCCTTTGGCGGCAAGCTGCTGGGCTCGTTTGCGGACTTTGGGGCGGCGACGGGGCCGGTGGTGGGGCTGCTGGAGCTGCTGGCGGAGATCTTCCAGACCATCATCGAGTATGTGCGGGACTACAAGGAGTGCCAGGCGGCCAACGAGGAACTGCGACTGGGCGCGCTGAACATGGACATCTTCAAGGTGAGCCCGATCCTGGGCTGCTACTTCCTGGTGGTGCAGGACCACAGCACGATCATCAACTTTGCCGTCGCCGACTATGGGACAGTGAACTGGATGTTTGACGTGGAGCGGCTGGTGGGCCGGGTGGGGAAGGCGCTGGACAAGTCGAGGCAACTGATTCACTCGTCGCGGCTGGAGGTTCCGGGCATGTCGAACGCCAAGGGAGTTGTGGACGCCAACTACAGCGTGAAGACGGGGTTTGCGCGGGTGACCGGCGCGCCGGGAGCGTTGAAGGACAAGATTGCGCAGACGATCGATGGGTGGTTTGACAATCCGGTAAAGCCGCCGAAGGTGGA
Source organism: uncultured Acidobacteriaceae bacterium (assembly GCA_903849645.1). Taxonomy (GTDB): domain Bacteria; phylum Acidobacteriota; class Terriglobia; order Terriglobales; family Acidobacteriaceae; genus Telmatobacter. The sequence goes on from CAINJJ010000003.1 coordinate 57,367, forward strand.
CAGGGCGCGGATTGTGGGCTTTGGCAGCGACAACTATTGACACTCATTGGGGACGGAGCAAACTGGCCGGGCCCCTCATCTGCGGCCCCCGCCATGATTTTGTCGCGTATGCGATACTCGGAGAGGCATGTATAAGCGGATTGTTCTCAAGCTTTCGGGTGAGGTGCTTGCCGGTCCCAGGGGCTTTGGCCTGGACGCCGACAAGATTGCGGAGATTACCGGCGAGATTGTGGATGTGCACGCGCTCGGTGTTGAAATCGGCATTGTGGTGGGCGGCGGGAACATCTTCCGCGGCGTGGCCGCACAGGCCAAGGAGATGGACCGGGTCAGCGCGGACAACATGGGCATGCTGTCGACGGTCATCAACGCCATTGCGATGCAGGACGCGCTGGAGAAGCGCGGCGTGCAGTGCCGGGTGATGAGCGCGGTGTTTATGAACCAGGTAGCGGAGCCGTATATCCGGCGGCGGGCCGTGCGGCATCTGGAAAAAGGCCGGGTGGTGATCTTTGCCGCGGGCATCGGGAATCCGTTTTTCTCGTCGGACACGGCGGCCAGCCTGCGGGCCATGGAGATCAAGGCCGACGTACTGCTGAAAGCCACGAAGGTGGAGGGCGTGTACAACGCCGACCCGGTGCTGGTGAAAGACGCGGTGAAGTACGACGAGATCACTTACATGGAGATCCTGCGGCAAGGGCTGAAGGTGATGGACCTGACCGCGGTGAGCCTGTGCAAGGACAACAACCTGCCCATGATCATCTTCAACATGAACAAGCCGGGGAATATCCGGCGGGTTGTGTTGGGGGAGAAGGTCGGGTCGCTGGTCACGGCGTAGGAGCTGGGACTGAGGGACTGAATTCCGGGTCGGGTTTGGCTTGAGCGTAAGTCTGCTGGCAGGCGGAGACGTCAAACAAGAAGTGGAGATACGCAAGCCAGCACGGTTGAACGCACTCACGGGGCTGCGCTGCTTCGCGGCCATCAATATCGTCTTCTTTCATTTCTCCAATCCAAACTGGTTTGGCTGGCTGGCGCCGGTGGTGAACGCCGGGTTTGCGTCGGTCAGCTTTTTTATCCTGCTCTCTGGGTTTGTGATGGCGTACAACTACGCCGGACGGGCGCGTGCCGGGGAGCTGGACGTGGCGCGGTTCTGGGAGGCGCGGTTCACACGGCTCTATCCCGTCTATTTTCTGAGCCTGCTGCTGAGCTGGAAGATGGTCCCCGCGGAGTATCACGCGCACACGCACGCAATGTTCTGGACGGGGATGGCGCTGACGCCGCTGCTGCTGCAGGGGTGGGTGCCGGAACTGGCCACGTTTCTGAATACGCCGGCGTGGACCATGTCGGCTGAGTCTGTCTATTACATCCTGTTTCCCTGGCTGGCGCGGGCGAAGAAGCCAGCGCGGATGAAGCCGCACCTGCTGAAGATGGCGGCGGTGTGGGGCCTGGGGATGGTCCCTGGGCTGCTCTACATGGTGCTGAACCCGGACGGCATCGCGCATCCGGACCGCTGGAGCTGGGGTCCGTGGCTGCAGGTGCTCAAGTACACGCCGCTGCCGCATCTGGCGAGCTTTGTCTTCGGCGTGATGCTGGCCAACCTGGACGAGATGGTGGGTCGGACGAGCCGGCTGCGGCTGGTGCTGGGCGTGGGCGGGTTTGCGGCCACGTTTGGCGTGCTGGTGCTGGGGCCGGTGGTGCCGTATGCCATTGTCCACGACGGGCTGCTGATGCCGTTGTTTGGCTGCATCGTGCTGGGGCTGGCGGGCAACAACCCGCTGGCCTATGCTCTGAGCTGGCGGCCGCTGGTGTTTGTGGGCGAGGCGAGCTACTGCCTCTACCTGCTGCACTTCAACCTGTGGAACCTCATCCACGACTCGCACATTCTGGAAAAGCTGGGGCTGGCGCGGTTTGATCCGTGGATCAGCTATCTGATCCTGATTGGGCTGGCGCTGGTGGCGCTGCACCTGGTGGAGAAGCCGGCGCAGAGGGTTCTGCGGGGGTGGATGGATGTGTGGAGGGATTGATGAAGGCAGGGACCGAGGGACTAGGACTAGGCAACAGGCACTAGGCGCTAGGGACTGAGTCAGTAGATATGGAAAAGCCCAGCCGGGAAGGCTGGGCTTTTGTGTGGAGGGGTTCTTTGCCGGCGGCTACGGGGTGACGGACTGGACGGAGTGATTTCCGTGGGGAACCATGGCGATGGCGGAGGGCTTTGCGCCGGTGGGGTAGGGGGTGGCCTGGGTGAGGAGCAGGGTGCCGTTGTCGGGGTTGAGGCGGAAGCCGGAGGCGGAGTTGCCCAGGTAGTTGGCTGTATAGATGAACCTGCCGAGGGCGGGGTCAATCGCGATGCCAACCGGCTGGGTGTCGGTGGTGTTGGTGGACGAACCGGTCGGGTTGACAGAGGCCGAGGGGGTGCCCGTGGAGAGGTCGATGGTGTAGGCCGAGACGCTGGAGTCAAGCGTGTTGGCCAGATAGATGTACTTGCCGCGAGGGTCTATGACGATGGCGGAGGGCTCGGCGCCGGTGCGGAAGGGGCCGTTGATGAGGAAGTTGAGGATGTTGCCGCTCTGGATGCTGTAGCCGATGAGCTGGTTGGAGGCAAAGTCAGTGACGTAGACAAAGCGGTTGGTGGGGTCGGCCACGATGCCTGCGGGCTTGACGCCTGCCTTCCAGGGGCTGCCGGCCGCTGCGGTAAGAGCGCCGCCGGAGCCGGTGGCAAAGCCGAAGACCCAGCCGGGGTTGGCGTTGCTGGTGGTGCTTCCGCCCGGATTGTAAGCCGACTGGTCATAGGCGCCGACGTAAACGGCCGCGCTGTTGGCCAGGACTGTGACCGCGGTGGGCACGATCACATCGCCGCCATAGCCGGGGACGGTGAGAGGCTGCTGGGCAGCCACTGCGCCGATGGCGCCCGCGGAGAGGGGATAGACAGACAGCGTGGCGGAGGTGGTTCCGGAAACCACATAAAGCTGACTGTTGGCGGCGTTGATGGCAAGCGCCACCGGAGCCGCGGCCAGGGTGACGGAGTCCTTCTTGGAGAGGACGCCGCTGGCCGAGATGGAGAAATGCACGACGGAGTTGTCTCCCTGGTGGGCGACGTAGAGATTGGCGAAATCGTGCGAGACGGCCAGTGCGACCGGGTTGACGCCCGTGGAGGAGACTGCCGGCTGGCCCTTGCGCAAGGCGCCGGACTCGGAGTCGACCGCATAGGTGTCGATGCTTCCGTCGCCGCCGGTTCCGGCTGTCGAACTGGCGATGAAGACGTAGTCGATGGTAACGATCTGGCAGGCAGTCAAGAGGGTGGCCACTAGAAGGCCGATGGAAGAGACCAGAAAGAGCTGGCTCAATTTGCTGAACTTCATGCGCTTCCTTCGTCGTGGGCGGTCATGGAAATGAGCCCGAAGAGAACTGGTTGAGTTGCCCCGCGGGAACTGAAAGAACCAATGCGGGCTATTGCCAGGATGTGAGGCAGCGTGTTGCTTGCGCAACTACTTTGGAACGCTGCCGTGCGGGATAGCGGCTACGGCCGTCGGTTGAGCGTTGGCCGTGAACGGAGAGTTCTGGGTGGTGAGCAGGGAGCCAGTGGTTGTGTTCAGCTCGAAGCCCGAGACATTGTTGCCCAGGAAGTTTGCGGTATAGAGGAAGTGCTTGGCCGAGGGGTCGATGCCGATGGCGACAGGCTGCGATCCGGTCGAGAAGGTGGCGCCGAGCGGGCTGAGGACTCCAGAGGCGACGGCATAGGCGCTGATGGTGGAGTCGAGAGCGTTGGTGACGTAGGCAAATTTGCCGGAGGGATCGATGACCATGGCCGAGGGCTGATCGCCGGCGGGAAAGGGGCTGCCGGCCAGGGGGCTCAGGAGCCCGGAGGCGATCGAGTAGCCGAGAACCTTGCCCGCGGTGGAGTCGGTGACATAGACGTACGCGCTGGATGGGTCGCTGGCGATGGCCGACGGCTGAATGCCCGCGGCGAAGGGAACGCCCCCGTTGAGGGGACTGAGCGCGCCGGTGGAGTCAACCGAGAAGCCGAAGACGTAGCCGGCATGGGGGACGACCGTTGAGTCATAGGCGGCGACGTAGACGGCAGCGCCGGAGGCCAGCACATTCACCGAGGTGGGAATGACGATGTGCGCCGGATTGGCGGGCAGCAGGAGCGGCCAGTAGTTGCGGCTGCCGTTGGCCACGGCCGCGCCCAACTGGCCTGTGGAGGCAATTGGATAGACGGCGATGGAGCCGGAGCAGGGTGCGGCGTCCGAGCAGGTCGGCAGGGGCTGATAGGTATCAACAACAAACAAGCTGGAGCCGCTGACCGAGACGGCGATGGGGAAGATGCCGGCGGTGTTGGTGGTGTTCTGGGGGTAGATCTTGCCGTCGTTGCCGATGGTGAACTGGACGATGGCGTTGTCGTCGCGGTTGACGACGAAGAGTGTCTTGTAGTTCTTGGAGACGGCTTCGGCGACTGGATTACGACCGCCGGAGGGGAAAGGCGAGGTAGGAATCTGGCGCATGTGCCCAGACTCCGAGTTGATCTCGAAGACGTCGACCTCGCCGTAGTTGCTGGCGCCGGCGGCGCGGGAGCTGGCCACGTAGACAAAATCCACGGTAAGGGTGGCGCAAGCGGTGATGAGTCCGGCTGCCAGGAGGCTTGCGGCGGAGACCAGCATGAGCTGGCTCGTTTTGTTGAACTTCATGCGCATCTTTCGTCAGCGGGCCTGAGGACGCGGCCCGAAAAACCTGTTTGGAATCGAACTCCGGGCGCCCTGAGGGGGGTGGGCCCGGAGTTCGGCTACGTTCTTGAAGACTGCAGGTAGATCACAGCCTGGAGCAAGGTGCTAGCTGGTACGCCCATCGACGATGCACCAGGTGGCGGGTCCGGTGAGGGTATAGCTGCTGGCCACTCTCAAGCTTCTGAGCACGCCGGAAACCTGGTCGATGGACCGGCCTGTGACGGTGGAGTCGTTGAAGTTGGCCGTGTAGACGAACTGATTGGAGGGGTCCTCGACGAGACACTGGGGGCCTGCGCCCGAGCCGTAGGGTTCTCCAGCCTGCGTGGTCAACTGGTGCGAAGCCGGGTCAATGGTGTAGCCGGCGATGCCGCTCTGGGCATTGTTGGGATCGGTGTTGTTGCCCTGGTTGGCGACGTAGACCCATTTTCCCTTGTTCTCGACGAGCAGAACGATGGGATTGGAGAGCGTGGGGTCATCGGCCACGGCTCCGCCGGTCTGCGCCTGCAGTGCGCCACCGCTGACGGTGAAGGGCAGAATCTGGCTGGGAGAGGTGGTTCCGTTGACGGTAATCGGCTCGTTGTCGAGGACGTAGATGTAGCTGCCGCCGTTAATGATGGCGGTGGCATGGAAGGCGTTCAACGGCTGAGAGCTGTTTTGGCTGATCGACAACTGCCCATTGGAGGCGTTGTAGGAGTACGGGAAGACAGAGTCGCCGGTGGCCGGGCTGCCGCTGAGGGTGAGCAGGCTGGCGCTGGCCAGGGTGACGTCAATCGGATTGGCCGGGACCGGGAAGTAAGGCAAGGCAGCGCCGCTGGCCGTAGTGACCTGGGCATTGACGACGAGCTGAAGGCGACCCGTGTTGGGGTTGACCTGGAAGGCGGTAATGTCGCCGCAGGTGGTGGCCGACGCGCCCAGCGCCAGGGCGCAGGCGGCGTTGGACGGCGAATCGTGGTCAAGCACGTAAAGGTAGTTGCCGGAGGTGTCGGAGATGAGCCGGAAGGGGTTGATTCCCTGGGTGTAGAAGGTTTCCTGGGCGGTGAGGATGCCGTTGCCGCCGACCGCGAACTGCGTGATGTTGGAGTTCTGGCAGGGGTCCGCGGTGGTGCAGACGGAGCCGCCGGTGGAGTTTACGCCGCGGTTGAGGACATAGAGGAAACGGCTGCCATTGAGCAGGACGGCGCGGACCGGGTTGGCTCCGCCGGAGGAAACGGGAAGACCGTTGATGTTGGAGAGCTTGCCGGTGTTGTGGTCAATCTTGAAACCGGAGATGATGCCTTTGCCAGAGGTCGAGGCGGTAACGGTGCCGGTGACATACAAGAAGCCGACCGAATAACTCTGAACACAAGAGGTAACGCTGAGAATAACGCCGGCGGAGAGGGCGCTCATCAGAAGTGCCTTGCCGAATTTCATGAACTTCATGCGATTCCTTCATCCTGGTCCGGCGTGCGCCGCCAAGTTTGTTCGTTCCACAGCAGAGCTGGGTTGGGACAGGTCCCTGTTGCATTGTAAAAGCCAAGGGCGTGTTGTGCCTAGTTTCGCACGGAGAGTTGGGAAAACGCTGCGTTTTCCGTGGCCGTCTCACCCCATGCGAGACGACCTGGCGCCCCTGGAACGATGGAATCCAGATCTCAGGCGCGGATGGGGTTTGGACGCGAGAGAGGCGTCAAAGGTCAACGCGGGGGGGCGAAGGTGGGCTGGAGGGGGCGGGCAAGACTCAGGAGAGCCTTGCCCGCCGGTTGACCGGAGCGGACTACCAGACGCGGCAGGAGGTGGCGGGGAACATGGGCTGTCCCTTGGTGCAGCCGAAGGCCTTGCCAAACTCGTCAAAGTTCTGCACGGAGCCGTTGACGCGCCAGCGGCCGGGGGAGTGGGGGTCAGTGAGGGCGGCCTGGCGGGCGGACTGCTCGGTCTGGTTCTGGCACCATACCTGGGCGAAGCCGAGGAAGTAGCGCTGGGCCTCGGTGTAGCCGTCGATCTTGTCGCTGATGGCCTTGCCCTGGGCGGCGAGCGTGTCCAGGAGGGCCAGGTAGGCGATACGGAGGCCGCCGTTGTCGGCGGTGTTCTCGCCCAGGGTCAGTTCACCCTTGAGCATCTGGGCCGGGGTGTCGCCCTTGGCGGGGGCAGCCTCAAAGCCGCTGTACTCGTCGGCGACGCACTTGGTGCGCTCGGTGAAGGCCTTGCGGTCGGCGGGCGTCTGCCACTCGCGGAGGTTGCCCTGGCCATCGTACTTGGAGCCCTCATCGTCAAAGCCATGGGTCATTTCGTGACCGATGACCACGCCGATGCCGCCGAAGTTGACGGCGGGGTCGATGGTGAAGTCGAAGAAGGGCGGCTGCAGGATGCCGGCGGGGAAGTTGATGTCGTTGAAGGACGGGTCATAGTAGGCGTTGACCGTGGGCGGCGTCATGCCCCATTCCTTTTCGTCCACGGGCTTGCCGAGGTGGCCGAGGTTCCAGTCGAGCGCGAAGACGGCGTTGCGATGGAGGTTGCCGAGCAGGTCGTTGCGATCGACCTTGAGGGCGGAGTAGTCGCGCCATTTCTCCGGGTAGCCGATCTTGTTGCGGATGAGGGCGAGCTTTTCAGCGGCAGCCTTCTTGGTGGCGTCGGACATCCAGGGGAGGTCCTTGATGTCGTCGCCGAGGGACTTCTCCAGGGCGGCGACGAGCTTGTCCATGCTGTCCTTGGCGGCCGGCGGGAAGTTCTGCTTGACCCAGCCCTGGCCCACGGCCTCGCCGAGCGCGCGGTCGGTCATGCTGGTGCACTGCTTCCACCGGGGGGTGGGTTCCTTTTGGCCGGCGAGGGTCTTGCCGAAGAAGGCGAAGTTCTCGTCAAAGAAGGCCTTGGGGAGGTTGGTGGCCGAGGCGTGGAGGGTGTGCCAGCGGAAGTAAGCCTTCCAGGCGTCCACAGGCTCCTTGGCAATCAGGTCGTTCACGGCCTTGAAGAAGTTGGGAGTGGCGACGTTGAGGGTGTCAAAGTGGCCCACCTTCACGTCCTTGAAGTAGATGGAGTAGTCGAGGTCGGGGGTGAGCTTCTGGAAGTCGGCCACGGTATAGATGTGGTAGCGGTTTTCCGGCTCGCGGAGGTCGGTGCGGCTGGTGGAGGCCTGGGCGAGAGCGGTTTCAATCTCGAGGACGGCCGCGGCTTCCTTCGCCGACTGCTCGGGGGAATCGCCGGCCAGGGTGAACATTTTGGTCAGGTGCTCGGTGTACTGCTGGCGGATGGTCTTGAAGCGGGCGCTGTCGACGATGTAGTAGTCGCGGTCAGGGAGCGAGATGCCGCCCTGGAAGACGCCGGCGATCTGCTTGGTGGAGTCCTTGTCGTCCTGGCTGACGCCAAAGTTGAAGAGGGGCGCGGGACTGCCGGTCGATTCCAGGTCGCCCATGAGCGCGCCGAGGGCTTTCGCGTCCTTGAGTGCGTCGATGCGCTTGAAGGCGGCTTCGAGGGGCTTGAGGCCCTTCTGCTCCACCAGGGCGGTGTTCATGCAGGCGGCAAAGTAGTCGCCGTACTGCTTTTCCAGCGGATTGGTGGGCTTGGCGGCGGCGGCGTCGAGCTCCTGCCAGAGCAGGTAGCGGTTGCGCTCGCCGAGCAGGGAGAAGGAGCGGGCCCAGCGGACCTGGTCGCCGGGAATGGGATTGTTCTTGACCCAGTTGCCGCAGGCGTACTGATAGAAATCGCTGCAGGGGTCGGCGGTCTTGTCGATGGCCGAGAGGTCAAAGCTCTTGATGGCGGCGGGCGGGGCGGGCTTGGCGGCGTCAGGCGCCGCGGGAGCCTGCGCATAGGCGGTTCCAGCCGCGATCAGCAGGATGGAGGCAAGGCGAACACAGTTCATCGAATTTCCTCGTATTGGGTGGGTCAACCGGCCGGGTCCAGGGGCGCCGTGGGCGCGAGGAGCAGGGCCAGGATCGAGTTTGGAACAGCCAAAAATGTGCGGGCTGCGTTGCTGAAAAGCCTATCACGCAAGGGGATGGACAGGCGGTGCGCGCTGTTTTGCTGCACTTGACCGGTGCAAGGGACCGCGCGGGGCCGGATTTGCTACACTCCGCTAGCGGTTTCCCCATCAACGGAGGACAGGAAATGCTCAAGTGGCAAAGTGTTGCCGTGGCAGTGCTTGCGGCGGGATGTGCGGTTGGATTGTGGGCCCAGCCGGCGCCGAAGGCAGCAGCGAAACGCACGCTGGTGCGGGCCGGGCACCTGCTGGATGTGAAGACCGGCAAGCTGAGCGACAACGTGACAATTGTGGTGGCGGGCGAAACGATCGAGTCCATCGGGCCGAGCGCGCAGGTGAAGGCGCAGGCAGGGGACACGGTGGTGGACCTGGGCGCAATGACCGTGCTGCCGGGGCTGATCGACGTGCATACGCACCTGACCATGGACACCAACTTCGATCCGTATCACGAGCTGACGATGACGGACGCGAAGGAGGCCATTACGGGCGTGGTGAATGCGCGGACCACGCTGCTGGCCGGGTTCACCTCGGTGCGCAACGTGGGCGCGGGCGGCTTTACGGACGTGGACCTGCGCGACGCCATCAACAGTGGGCAGGTGGATGGCCCGCACATGCAGGTGAGCGGGCCGGCGCTGGGGATTACCGGTGGGCATTGCGACGACAACCTGCTGCCCGCGCAGTATCACCTGGTGGGTGACGGCGTGGCCGACGGCATTGCGGTGGTGCAGCAGAAGGTGCGGCAGAACATCAAGTACGGTGCGGACCTGATCAAGATCTGCGCCACGGGCGGGGTGCTCTCCAAGGGCGACGATCCACAGGCCTCGCAGTACACGCTGGAGGAGATGCGGGCCATTGTGGCGGACGCGCACCGGCTGGGGCGCAGGGTGGCGGCGCACGCGCATGGGGCGCAGGGGATTCTGTGGGCCAGCATGGCAGGGGTGGACTCGATCGATCACGGCAGCTACATCGACGAGGCGGGCATCGCGGAGATGAAGAGGGACGGGACCTACCTGGTGCCGACGCTTTACCTGGAGGACTGGATTATCGAGAAGGGCAGCCTGCCGCCCTTCTATCACCAGAAGATGGTGGACGTGAGCGCGGTGGCCAAGGGGAACATCAAGCGGGCGATGCTGGCGGGGGTGAAGATTGCGCTGGGCACGGACGCGGCGGTGTATCCGCACGGGCTGAACGCGCACGAACTGGACGTCTATGTGAATCAGCTGGGGATGGCTCCGCTGACGGCGCTGCAGACGGCGACGGTAAACGCGGCCGACCTGATGGGATGGAGCGCGAAGACGGGCAGCCTGGAGCCGGGCAAGTGGGCGGACATCATTGCGGTGGGGAAGAATCCGCTGGACGATGTGCGGGTGCTGCAGAATGTGCCGTTTGTGATGAAGGCGGGCGTGGTCTACAAGAACGAGGGCGCCGCCGGACGGTAGGGCGTAACAAGGGACGCGCGGCGGCCGGGAGCCATGGCCGGCCGCGCACGGGATATGATGGGATTTCACGCGCCCGACGGAAGCAGGATGCGTTCCGGCGGGCATTTTCATGCGGCAGGTCGGGAAACGATGAAGGAAAGCAACGCCAGAAAAGTGGAGCTGTTTGACACCAGCCTGCGGGATGGGATGCAGCAGCCGAACCTCGAGATTTCAGTACCCAACGCGGTGAGCCTTTTGCAGCGCATGTCGGCCTTCGGGGTGCGCTATGCGGAGATCGGATTCGCGGGGGCCAACCAGTTTGTGGGCGACCTGACGACCGGTCTGGAGGGCGCGGATACCGGGGCGATGAAGCTGGCCCTGTTTGGCCGGTCGCGCGGGCGGGGCATGAAGGTGGCTGACTGGCCCGACGTGCAGTTCATTGTGGGCCACAGGGAGCGTGTGCCTGTGGCGGTGATCGTGCTCAAGTCCAGATTGCTGGACGTGATGCGGTCGCTGGAGACCACGCCGGAAGAGAACCTGCTGATGGCCTATGAGACGGTTGCCTACCTGCAGGACAAGGGCCTGGAAGTGATAGTCGACCTGGAACACGCGATGGATGCGTGGTGCGGGCGGCGGGAGAATGGCGAGCCCAGCGACGCAGACGCGGCCAAGCGCACGCGGGCGTATTTTCTTGAGGTGGCGGCGCAATGTGTGGCTCAGCGGGTGAGCCGGCTGGTGGTCTGCGACACGACGGGCGGCGCGAGCCCGGAGGAAGTGGGCGACGTGTTCACGAGCCTGCGGAGGGAGTTTGCCGCGGGGAGCTTCGGCTTCCACGGGCACACGGACCGCGGGCTGGGCGTGGCCAATACGCGGGCGGCCGTTGCGGCGGGAGCGGTGCAGGTGCAGGGCACGGTGCTGGGCACCGGGGAGCGCTGCGGCAACGTGAACCTGACCACCGTGGTGGGCAGCATGCAACTGCGGGGCGAGGCGGAGTTTGTGCCGGCGGAGAGCCTGAGCGGGCTGACCAGCCTGGCGCACTCGGCCTATGCGGCGTTTGGGCTGGAAGTGCCGCACGGAGCGCCGATTGTGGGCACGGGGGCGTTTGGCACCTGGGCAGGGATGCACGGGAGCAGCGAGCGGAAGAATCCCGGCGCCTACCTGTGGTGCGACCCGGCGAAGGTGGGCGCGAACCCGGTGATTGGCGTCAACGGGCAATCGGGGAAGGCGAACATCATTCTCCTTTCAGAGACGCTGGGCGTTGCGCTGGATTCCAGCCAGGCGCAGGCGTTCATCGAGGCCAACCAGGCGATGATCGAGGGCGGCGGCTTTACGTCCAGCGAAGTGTCGTTCCGGGTGGCATGCATGAAGGTGCTGGGGACGCTGCGCAATCGCTTCAACATCAAGAGCTGGCGGGTGATTGACGAGTCAGACGAGACGCGGAACCGGTATGTGCAGGCGTCGATGCTGCTGTCCGTCGGCGATGCGGCGGTGAAGACGACCCGGGCAGAGGGTGCGGGTCCGGTGGACGCGCTGACCAAAGCCATGCGGCAGGAGCTGGAGAAGTGGTACCCGGTGATTGCCGAGATGCACCTGGGGCGGTTCAGCGTGACGGCCATTGACGTGTCGGCGCACGACACGGCGGCGCATGTGCGGGTGACGGTGAGCTTCCACGCGGACGGGCACGAGCCGTGGACGACGGCGGGCGTGAGCAGCGATCTGAACCAGGCGGCGCTGATGGCGATTGTGGACGGGTTCCACTACTGGCTGCTCAAGAACCAGGACTGAGGCGAAACGGGACGGTTTGCGCGTTGGCCGGGCGGGCGGAGGTTCTTTACATCCCGCCCATGGGCCTGCCAAACTGAAACGTGGACACCCAGACGATCGTCATTCTCGATTTTGGTTCGCAATACACGCAACTGATCGCACGGCGCATTCGCGAACTCAATGTTTTTTCCGTTGTGCTGCCCTGTACGGCGCCCCTCACTGAGATTCAGGCATTGAAGCCGTTGGGAGTGATCCTCTCGGGCGGTCCATCGTCGGTCTATGACGCGGATGCACCGGCGGCGGACCCGCGGCTGCTGGAACTGGGCGTGCCAACGCTCGGCATCTGCTATGGGCTGCACTTTATCGTGCATCACCTGGGCGGCAAGGTGCTGTCTGCGCCGCTGCGCGAGTACGGGCACGCGGAAGTGACGATCGAGGACGGGGCGACGGCGCTGTTTGCGGGGCTGCCGGCGAAGATCCAGGTGTGGATGAGCCACGGGGACGAGGCCCAGGAGCTGCCGGCGGGATTTCACCGCACGGCCGTCACCTCGAACGCGCTGGCGGGCATTGCCAACGAGGAGCGGCGCATCTGGGCGGTGCAGTTTCACCCCGAGGTGCACCACACGCCGCTGGGACCGCAACTGATCCGGAATTTTGTCTTCAACATCTGCGGCGCGGCGGGCGACTGGACGCCGGCGCACTTCATCGAGAGCACGGTGAGCGCGATTCGTGCGCAGGTGGGGGCAGGGCACGTGATCTGCGGGCTGTCCGGCGGGGTGGATTCGTCCGTGGCGGCGGTGCTGGTGCACAAGGCCATCGGCAGCCAACTGACCTGCATCTTTGTGAACAACGGAGTGCTGCGCAAGAACGAGTTCGAGAGTGTGCAGAAGAACCTGCGCGACAAGCTGGGGCTGAACATTGTGGCCGTGGACGCCAGCGAGCGGTTCCTGAGCAAACTGGCGGGGGTGACCGACCCGGAGACCAAGCGCAAGCGCATTGGGGCGGAGTTCATCGCGGTGTTTGACGACGAGGCTGCGCGAATCGCCAAGGAGACCGGGGGGGTGGACTGGCTGGTGCAGGGGACGCTCTATCCGGACGTGATCGAGTCGTCGAGCGTAAAGGGGCCGAGCCAGACCATCAAGAGCCATCACAACGTGGGCGGGCTGCCGGAACACATGAAGCTGAAGCTGATTGAGCCGCTGCGGGACCTGTTCAAGGACGAGGTCCGGCGCATTGGCCGCGACATGGGGATGCCAGACGACGTGCTGGGCCGGCAACCGTTCCCCGGACCGGGGCTGGCGGTGCGCATCCTGGGCGAAGTGACCCCGGAGCGGGTGGCGCTGCTGCAGGAGGCCGACGAGATTGTAGTGGCGGAGATCAGGGCGGCGGGGCTCTACAACCAGATATGGCAGAGCTTTGCGGTTCTTCTGCCAGTGATGAGCGTGGGCGTGATGGGCGACCAGCGGACCTATGCCTACACCTGCGCGGTGCGGGCGGTGCAGTCGGAGGACGGCATGACCGCGGACTGGACGCCTCTGCCCTATGAGGTGCTGAAGAGCATCTCCAGCCGGATTGTGAATGAGGTCCGGGGCATCAACCGGGTGGTGTACGACATTACGTCAAAGCCGCCGGGGACGATCGAGTGGGAATAGCCTTCATTGTGTGGCGTAGATAGAAAAAAGTGCCATAATTACTCCAGGGTGGCAGATGATGACGGAAACGGTAGTTCTCGGAGAAAGTGGCAGGATTGTCCTTCCCGCGGCAATGCGGAAGGAACTCGGGCTAAAGGCCGGTGATCGCCTGACGATCAGCAACGATCAGGGCGCGATCCGCATTCTGAGCAGAAAGATGGCACTGGAGAGCATCCGGGAGGACATCATCCGGCAGCGTGGCAGCTTGGCAGGATTGCTTGACGAGTTTCTAGTCGAGCGGCGAGAGGAAGCCGGGCGTGAGTAGGGCCGTCTTGGACGCCTCGGCCGTTCTGGCATTGATCCTCAACGAGCCGGGCAGCGAACGCGTGGATGCGCTGCTGGACGAGCTGGAGTTGGGCTCCGGAGTTGAAGTTTTCATCAGCTCCGTCAACTGGTGCGAAGTTCTGACCAGAATGCAACGCGAGAAGCTGAATCTCTCGGGAGAGCGCCTTGCGGCGGTCCTGAGCGGCGTCGAACTGGTTCCGTTTGCCAGGAGCGACGCAGAAGCTGCGGCTACCTACTCAAATTTCAGTCGCGCGCTTTCACTCGGAGATCGATCGTGCCTGGCGCTGGCCAAAAGCAATCAGGCAACCGCATGGACCGCTGAGCGGCTTTGGAGCCAGTGCAATCTGGATGTGTCCATCGAGTTGATTCGTCGCTGAAGGATGCCTGTTGAGGTGAGCTAGACCGTCTTCCGCCGCGTGTACCACGCGAAGGCCGCGGTGCCGAGCAGAATCACACCCATCATGCCGATCCAGGTGAGTCCGGCGAGCTGGCCAACCTGGGCCTCGCGTGCCTCGACCTCACGCATGTTGCGCCCGGCGAGGACAAAGCCGGGGGTGGCGCCGTGCACCCTCTGGAGGACGGCGGCGATGCGGACTCCGTGCTCGCGGCCGAGGACCGGCTGCCAACTGATGCGCGCTTCGCCCCTGCGGCGAACACTGTCAAAAACACCAGGCGGCGGAACGGGCGTCTGTCCGTTGAGCTCCGCCTGGGAGGCGAGCGGGCGTCCCTGTTCGTCGTAGACGATGACAAAGGGCGTGAGGCTGCGGGCGATGTCGACCTTTGCGGCGCCTCCGGCGATGGCAGCCAGGGCACTCTGGTCGAGGCCGCCCTTCTCAAGGACGGCGACGAGGTCGGTGGCCATCGCGATCTGGGGATCGTTGGCGCCCTGGCGCAGAACCTGCTGGGGGATGACGTTCAGGGCCAGAGCCAATCCGGTGGCGAGGGCGGCGAGGACCAGCGCGTTGTAGACGAGAGCGGGGCGAGCGAAGGATTGACGCATCATGGCAAGGTGCTCCCTGGTGAGCGAGACGGCGAGGTCGCGGAGGACGAGGGCGATGAGCGAGCGGCGGGAGATGGAGCGTTCCTGAAGGGCGTCGCGGAGGGTCTGGACCATGGCCGGAGCGTAGGCGTCGCGAAAGGGCTCGGGGTAGAGGCGGAGGGCGAGCGAGTAAAGGCGCAGCAAGCGGGCGGAGGAGGGGGTCATGCGCGGCCTCCATTCGGCAGCAGGCCGAGCGCGCGGGCGGAGGCGACGGCGGCGTCAAGGCGGGCGAGCTCGGCGGCGAGCGCGGCCTGGCCGAGACCGGTGAGGCGGTAGTAGCGGCGGCGCTCGTCGTCAGAGAGGCCAGACTCCTCGACCAGGCCGTCGCGCATCATGCGGTCGAGCGAGCCATAGAGGGTGCCGGGGCCGAGGCGGACGGCGCCGCCCTGGGGTTCGCGGGCGTCTTTCATGATGGCGTAGCCGTGCTTGCCGCCCCATGCGGCAGAACCGGCCGCGGAGGAGTTCTGGCCCTCGGCCAGGGAGAGCAAGATGGCGAAGACGGCGGGGGAGAGCGGAGAGACGGGCGAGGTTCCAGTTGCCATGGCTGGAATATATATCCGAAACGGATATATCCGCAAGGGAAATGTTTACTCTTCTGGTTCGAGTTTTACCGGGTTTCCGGCTTGAGTTCCGGTCCGCGGAGCGCCGCTACTTCGCGGGAGAGGGCGTCGAGGCGGGCGAGCAACTCGGTGTGCTGCTTGTCCGCGCCCGAGGGTTCGAAGGCCTCCACATAGAAGGTGCCGTTGGGTTCGAGCTCGCACTTGTGCACCTGGTGGAAGTTCTCAAAGCCCTGGCGGTGAATCACGTCCAGCAGCTCTTCGCGGGTGAGAGATTCGCGCCGGAGGGCCTTGAGGTCGACCTGGCCGTTGTGTATCAGGACTGCGGCCCGGCCCTCAATGGCGCGGGTGAGGCGCCTGGAGCGGAAGAGGACGCGCACCACCAGCCAGTTGATGGCCAGCAGGCTGAATGCGCCGATGACGCCGCCGGTCACCGAATTGTCCTCGCCGATGATGGCGTTCTGGACGGTGTTGGAGAGCGAGAGAAGGACGACCAGGTCAAAGGGGTTGAGCTGGGCCAGTTCGCGCTTGCCAAAGAGGCGCAGCAGCAGAACCAGGACCAGGTAGACGATGACCGGGCGGAGCAGCTTCTCAAGAAACGGAAGCGGCAACTGGAACATGTGGTCGAAGAGGACGGAGTGCGGCATGAATCGAGGATAGAACAGTCGACAGTGGGCAGTGGACTACGTCCGGCCCCTGGGCGTGGCGGGATGAGGCCCGCGGGCCGCAGGGGCGCCGGCCGAGCCGCTATTTATTCGCGGCGGGCTGGTAGTCCTTGTAGGTGACGTTGAACAGGGTATGGCGGACGGAGTACCGTGCGGCGTAGTTGTCGCCGTTGGGCACGACCTCGGTGAAGGTGAAGCTCCGGACCGGCAGGACATAGGTCTTGCCGCCGACGGGGACCGGGGCGTAGTCGATGCGCATGTCTTCCTGGTGGACAAAGTCGGTGGGCTTGAGTTCGGCCTGGGTGACGACGCGGAGGATGGTTCCGGTCTCGGGGTCGATGAAGAAGAGCCCGTGGTAGGCGGCGATGGTCTTGAAGGGCTTCCAGGAGGTGCCAGTCTGGAAGTTGGGTGTGGTTCCTTCGTAACCCATGCGGCCGGCGTCTTCGGTGATGGGGAAGCAGCAGTAGTTGACTTCGTAGTGGGACTTCTTCTTGTCGATGGCGAAGGCGAAGACGGCTGCCGGCTTGCCGTTGATCAACTGCCAGCGGAGCCAGTTGAGCTTGCCGGCCGCCGCGGCTTCCTGCAGGATGACGCTGAGCACGGGGCCGGGGCCGCCTTCGGAGACCTGGCCGTTCTGGCCCCAGGGTGTCTTCTGCTTGACGGGCGGAGTGACGTCGAGTCCCTTTTCGCTCATGATCTGCTCGGTATGGGTTCCGAGGGCGCGCATGAAGGTGCTGGGGGTGGACCAGAGGCGCTCGTTGTTGGGCATGTTGGAAGTCATGCCGGAGTTGGTGCGGATGCCTTCGACGCCGTCCTGAAAGCGGGTGGTGACGCGGGAGGCGGCGAGGCGGGGGTTCTGCATATAGGTCTTGGTGACGAAATCGATCGCTTTGGCGAGGATGGCCTTCTGGCCGGCCACGTCAGGGACAGGAGTGGCGGGCAGGTCGGCCGGAGCCGGCGGCAGGATGGAGCTGCGGCCTTCCAGGACGTACATCTGCTCGGTGGCGAGGGGGCCGGGAATGAGCGGCGCCATGCTGTTCATGGCGGCTTCGGTCAGCTCTTCGCCCAGTTCGACTTCCTTGAGGCGCGTGGCCACCTCGGCGTCGGTTTTGTGGGCTTCGCGGAGGGAGGCGAGGGTCTGCCGGAGTTCTTCAACGGTGGACTTCTTGGCGGCCCATGCGGGAGTCGTGGAAAGGATGAGAGCAAGAATGAGAAGCGGTTTCATGATGGTGGGCCCTTTGGCGCCTGCAGTGCGTTAAGAAATGCGCTCGGCCGGTTGAAGGCGGCGGCTCGCTGGTTCTGATGGGGCCGCCGCGGTCAAGGTGGCCGATGCGCGGCGGCTCGTTGGAGCCGCCGCGCCGTCATGCGGTTCAGCGGTTATTTTGCGGCCGCGTAGTCCTTGTACTCGGCGGTGAAGAGGGTGTGGCGGGTGGAGTACTTGCCGGCGCCGGAGTCGCCGTTGGGCACCACTTCGGTGTTGATGACGCTCTTGACGGGGACGACCAGTGGCTTTCCATCGACAACGACGGGGCCGTAGTCGATGCGCTGATCCTCCTGGTGAACGACATCGGAGTTTTTGAACTCGGCGATGGTGACAAGGCGGACGATGATGCCCGTGTCCGGGTCGATGAAGATCTCGCCGTGGTAGGGCACCGTGGCCTTGTAGTTATGCCAACTGGTCACAGTCTGGAGATTGCCCTTGGCGCCGCCGGAAGCGCCTGGAGAGCCGCCGGGCTGGCCGGCGCCGTTAGCTCCCGAGAAGCGGACCGAGCCGGTCTGGTCGACGTCGGGGAAGCAGCAGTAGTTCACCGCGTAATGGGACTTTTTCTTGTCGACGGCGAAGGAAAAGACGCCGGCGGGCTTGCCGTTGATGTTTTCCCAGCGCAGCCATGCCAACTTGCCTGTGGCCTGCGCTTCCGAAACGACGGTGCTGAGCACTGGACCCTGGCCCTGAAGGGCAGTTTGGCCGTTCTGGCCCCAAGGAGTCTTGTCCTTGGCGGTGGAGAGCTTTTCGGCTCCGTTCTGGGAGTCGACCGGGGACTCCGTGGAGTTGATGTAGTGAACAAACTGGCTGGCCGTGACCAGGGAGGAGTCGCTTCTCATCTCCTTGGCGCTGGATTCCATGCCGGAACTGGCGGCGACGGCCTCGATGTTGTCCTGGAAGCGGATGGTGGTCTTGGTGGCGGAGAGATGGGGCAACTGGGCGTAGGTCTTGGATGCGTAATCGGTTGCCTTGTCCAGCAAGGCCTTTTGCGCCGCGGCGTCCGGCGCCGGGGTGGTGGGCAGGTCGGCTGCCGGCGGCGCCAGTGCGGCGCTGCGGGCCTCAAGCACATAGACCTGCTCGGTGGAAAGCGGGCCAGGGACGAACTCGACCAGCGAGTTCATGGTGCCGCGGGTCAGCTCCTCAGTGAGCTCAATTTGCTTGAGCTCGGTGGAGACCTCGGCATCGGTCTTCTTGGCCGTGTGCATGGACGAGAGCATGTCCTTGAGCTGCTGCACGGTGACTTTCTTGGCGGCCCAGGCGGGAGCCACCGCCATCAGAACTACGAGAATCCAACCAAACCGTTTCATGCGTTCATTCCTCCGAAGATTAGGAGCGGAGCGATTGTAACGATTTCACCGCGCTCCTGGCTGTGATGGTGCGGAGATAAAGCGATAAATCTCAAGGTTTCCCTCCCAGCGCCGGGAAGGGGAGAGTGACGGAGCCCATGCGGCCGGAGTTTTCATCCACCACCAGGACACGGAGGGAGGCCATGCCCGGCTTCAACTGGACGAAGTGGTCGAAGGGGACGCCGGTGGGGAGGAGGTTCTGATAGGTGGAGGACTTGAGGCGGAGGCCGAGAGTCTGGCCCTCGACCTGGGCGTGGAGGCCCTCGTCGTCGCGCTGGATGAAGAAGATGTCGAGCTTGTCGGTCCAGCGGCCTGCCTGCTGCTCAAGGCTCAGGTCGGAGGCGGCGATGGAAATCTTCAGGTTGGCGCCGGGATTCATGGCCGCGCCGGTGGCGGAGACGGCGATTTCGCCCGCGTCCGTGGGCAGCCAGACCGCCTGCTGGAAGCGCTCCCGGAGGGTGGCGGGCTCCTTCTGGTAGAGATAGCCGGTGCGGTAGCGGAGAGAGACGCCGCCGCGCTTTGCCAGCTTGACAGTGATGGCGTGGTACTGGTCGTCAGCGGGACCCTGGGGAGAGAAGCTCAGGAGGCAGGTGGCCCGGCCGTCGTCAACCACGCCGGAGAGCTGGGCGGCCAGGTCGCCGGAACGGCGGATGACGCGGCCTCCCGTGGCGTCGGCGACCTCGCGGATGGGGCCCTGGATGGGGTGCATGTCCTGCTGCATCTGGGCCGTGATGCGGCCGGGGCCCATGTTGCGGCCCACGGCGCCGCCGTTGAGGCTGGCGGTGTCCTGGGCTGCCTGGTTGAGCTCAACGTTGCGGGTGCGGACGTCGGCGGTAATGGCCGCGCTCTCAAGCTGGGAGACGTCCATGGGGAAGACGGCCACATGGGCGTCGTTCATGGCCTCCTGGACGCGCCGGGCAAAGGAGCCGATCATCCTGGGGCTCTTGTCGATGGCCACGGCCTGATTTTCCCAGTCGGCGAAGACGTTGTCAGTGGAGACCCAGACCAGGTTCTTGTGGCCGGCGATGGCGGAGAGGTGGCGCGCGACCCCGACAAGCACGAGCAGCGAGGAGCGGGCAGGGTTCGAGCCCTCCGAGCGGAGCATGGGGTCCACGGTGGTTTCGGTGTCTGGAACGTCAATCTGGTTGCCGTTGACCGAGTTGAGATCGGCTACGGAGTGGACGGTGTCAAACTGCTGGCGGTTACGCCTTTCTTCGTCGCCGGCCTGAGAGGCCGATTGCGCCGAGGGCATCCACTTTTGAAGGACCGCGATGAGGGCCGGATGGTCGGTGGTGATCTCCACCAGGACGCGGAAGCCGGTGCGGGTGATGGTGTAGAGGCCGACGCGCTCGCCGGGGGCCAGGGATGTGAGGAACTTGAGCATCTGCTGGCGGGTCCAGGTGAGATCGCCCCAGGCGATGTGGCTCTCGTCGATAAGCAGGATGGTGGAACCGGACTCGGAGGGCGGCGCGGCCGCCGAGCCCTCGGGAAGGGGTGCGGGGCGATTGGAGAAGATTTGTTCCGTGGGGGTGGGGAGGGGGGCGGCGGCTGAGGCAGAGGCGAACCGGGAGAAGAAGCGAATCTCCTGGCGGCGGCCGTTGTCATACACCTCGAAGTCCTCAGCCTTGAGGTCCTGGACGGGGTGGTTCTTCTTGTCATAGGCCACCACACCCACATCCACAAGCCGGGAGCTCAGCTTGAAGGAGTAGCTGCCCTCCGGCGCTTGAGGAAGGCTGGCCGGCTGGTCGGGAACGCCCTTGGCGGCGGTAAGGCTGATCTCTGGAATGACGGGCTGGGCGGGCGCCGGGGGCGCGACGGGCGCGGGCGGCGGGCCGGGCGGAGGAACAGCGGAGGCTGTTTCCGCGGCTGGAGGCGGGTTGGGCTGGGCGGTTGCGGCGGCCGTCTCGGGAGCCGGTGCGGCGGGTTCGTCGGAGGGCGCGGGCGGAGGGGCATCCGCGGCGTCGGCGACTATGCGGACGGTGGAGCCGAGGCGGTGATAGCGGGTAAAGGTGGTTTCGTTGATCAGCAGGACAGGGCTGCTGGCATGGGCAACGAGACCGCCGCCCCAGGCACGGTCGACGGCGGTGTTGGAGGCGATGGGGCCGCCGGGTCCCGCTGCGGAGGCGGCGCCCTGGGTTTCTTCCATGGAGAAGGCGAGACTGCGGACGGGACAGGTGCAGATGCGGTCGCCGATAGGGACGTGGCCATATTCGACCACGGTGGCAGCGCGGAGGAGCGGGTCGCCGCTGCTCAACTCGGCCTCCAGGGTAATGCGCAGGATCGCTCCGGTGGCGGGGTCGATGGAGAGCGAGCCGTGGTAGCCGGGAGTTTCGGTGTAAGGCTTCAAATTGGCGCCGGGCAGGTTGGAGACCGGAACGGTCATGTCGCGCCGGCCGCCAGCCTGATGCTGGATGGCGATCGGGGCGTCGCTGAGGCAGCAGTAGCTCACGGCATAGTGGGAGGCGGCGCGGGGGACGGAGTAGCGGTAGACGGCCGCGAGCCCCGCGGCGCTCTGCTCCCAGTGGTGAAAGCTGACGGAACCGTGGGCGGCATCGGTCAGCACGACGGACATGGCGGGACCGAACTCGCCCCAGGTGTGGAGGCCGAGTTCCTGCTGTGCTTTCTGCGCGGGGGCCGCGGCAGAGGCGGCCTCCGTGTCCTGCACTTCCTTGCCGTCGCGGAAGGTGATCTCGCGGGTGGCGGAGCCGACGGGATGGAGTCCGGCGCGCACCGGCCAGTCGCCTCTTGCCAGCACCTGCGGGGAGTCGTCAAACCGGGTAGTGGTGCGGGAGGCGAAGAAGTTGGGCAGGCGGGGCAGGGACTGCGCGACGTAGCCGCGAGCCGCATCGAGAAGGCGCTGCTGGGTCGCGGCATCGGGAAAGGCGGTGGCGGGCAGTTCAATGGCCGGCGGGTCAAGAAAGGCGGACTGGTCGGCGAGCAGCTTGAGAGCCAGCGCGGTGCGCGGTCCGAGCGGAACCCGTGCGGCCAAGCGATTCAGGGTCGGGTCGGTCAGCCGCTCCGACAGAGCGAGATCTCCCAGCCTGTGAGCGATCTCGGCGTCAGCCTTGTGTGCCGCCGAGTCTGCAACAAGGGACTGCTCCAACTGCGCGACGGTGTTTCGCCGGGCGGCCGCAGCGGTCATTGTCAGCGCTGTGACCAATCCCAGCACAATCAGCTTTCGCATCTTGCTCCATCCCGCTTCAACGGGTTCCCGAATCATAGTCGTTGCATGCTTCGCAAAGGGAGGAGGAAGTTCAATACGCGTTCCCGCTCTCGCAGAGCGAGCGTATGTGCAACAGTGGCGGACTGCCAGCCTACCTATTTGGATGGACGGAAAACGCCGGTGAAAGGCTCCCTGGTTTCTGAGGAAATTGGTCCTGGTCTCCGGGAGCGCGAGATCCGAAAGGTCAGACGCCAGCACCGGTCCTGGATTTGAAGAATTCAAGCGACCGCCGCAGTCCTTCACTCAGAGGGATGCGGGGTTCCCAGCCGAGCAGTGTGCGTGCCCTGGTGATATCCGGGCAGCGGCGCGTTGGGTCGTCCTGGGGCAGGGGTTCGAAGCGGAGTTCGCTGCTGGACCCGGTGGCATCGAGGATAGCCTGCGCGCACTCCAGGATGGTGAATTCGTTGGGGTTGCCGATGTTGACCGGCATGTGTTCGCTCGATCGCGAAAGGCGCACAATGCCCTCGATGAGGTCGTCCACATAGCAGAAGCTGCGGGTCTGATTGCCGTCACCGTAGACGGTGAGAGGCTCGCCGTGCAGGGCCTGCATGATGAAGTTGGAGATGACGCGGCCGTCGCTGGGGTGGAGGCGGGGGCCGTAGGTGTTGAAGATGCGGACGAGGTGGGTGTTGACTCCGCGTGTGCGATGGTAGGCCATCACGAGAGCCTCGGCGTAGCGCTTGGCCTCGTCATAGACAGAGCGGAGACCGACGGGATTAACGTTGCCCCAATAAGTCTCGGTCTGGGGATGCTCGAGGGGGTCGCCATAGCACTCCGAAGTGGAGGCGTGGAGGAACCCGGCATTGTATTTCTGGGCAATTTCCAGGGTGTTTTCTACGCCCACGGAGCCGACGCGCAGGGTTTCGATGGCCAGGCGAAGATACTCCGGCGGGCTGGCCGGGGAGGCCAGGTTGAAGACGTAATCCACCGGTCCGGGGTCAAACGGCGTGCAGATGTCCCGCTCTTCAAAGCGGAAGCGCGGCTCGGAGGCAAGATGAGCCAGATTTTCGAGGTCGCCGGTGCAGAGGTTGTCGACGCCAAGGACCGTGCAGTCCTCGGCCAGAAGCCGGTCTGTAAGGTGGGAGCCGAGAAAGCCGGCGGCGCCGGTGACAAGTACGCGCATGGTCAAGAGTTTTTGCCCCGAGAACTAGAGTGGATGTGGCCGGCCGCGGTCTGCAACCGGGAGGTGGAGACAAACAATGCCGGTGACTAAAAAATCATCTTGCGCGGCTTTCCCTGCTGCGCCTGGTAGCTGGCCGGCCTTCCCACGCTGACATAAGTGAAGCCGTGATCTAGCATGACCTGCGGCTTGTAAAGATTGCGACCGTCAATCACGATGGGGAAGCGGACCAGCTGATTGAGCCGCACGAGGTCGAGGGTGGCGAAGGCCTTCCAGTCGGTGAGGATGAGGACGGCATCGGCGTCCTTTGCGGCCTCGTAGATGCCGGAAGCATAGCTCATCTTTTCCGAAGTCGGCAGGACCGCCTGGGCTCGCTCCATGGCTGCCGGATCATAGGCCGATACGGAGGCGCCGGCATCGATGAGCTTGCGGATGACGTCGATGGCGGGGGACTCCCGAATGTCGTCGGTATCTCCCTTGAAGGCCAGCCCCAAGGCGGCAAGACGCTTGCCGCGCAGGGTCCAGAGCGCGGCGCGCACCTTGTTGAAGAACACTTCCTTCTGGGTCTCATTGATCTTGCGGACTTCGTTCAGAAGCTGGAAATCGACGCCCTGCTGCTGCGCCACCCAGTGAAAGGCGGCCACATCCTTGGGGAAGCAGGACCCGCCGTAGCCGAGGCCCGCCCTGAGGAAGCGGGGGCCGATGCGGTTGTCCATGCCCATGCCGGCGGCAATGTCTTCAATGTCCGCATCGACCGCCTCGGCCAGGTTGGCCACGGCGTTGATGAAGGAGATCTTGAGGGCGAGAAATGCATTCGATGCGTGCTTGATAATTTCGGAGCTTTGCGCGGAGGTGACCAGGAGCCTGGCCGGGGCGGCGGGGGTGCACATGCCCTGGAGTGCAAGGGGCTGGGCATAGTAACTGCCGCCGGTGAGCGGCTCATAGATGCGGCGGAGGACCTGGGCCGCTCGTTCGGTGTTTGCGCCCACGACGATTCGGTCGGGGTGGAGAAAGTCCATGACGGCGGTGCCTTCGCGCAGGAACTCCGGATTGGAGACCACGTCGAAACCTTGGGGGTCCACGCCATGGCGGTGCATCACGCGGTGGATCCATTCATTGGTGTAGACCGGGACCGTGCTCTTCTCAACGATGACCTTGTAGCCGTTCACGGCGCGCGCGATCTCGGAGACGACGGCTTCAACGAAGGAGAGGTCGGCCGCGCCGGTGTCGCCCTGCGGGGTGCCGACGGCGATGAAGATGGCCTCGCTGCGCTTGACCGCTTCGGATAGGTCGGTCGTGAAAACGACCCCCTTGCCCCCGTGCCGCACAAGCAGTTCGGGGAGATGTTCCTCGTAAATCGGCACCCCGCCTTCGCGGAGGAGGCGCACCTTGGCTTCGTCGTTGTCAACGCAGGTGACCTGATGGCCCATCTCGGCAAAGCAGACGGCGGCCACAAGGCCCACATATCCAGAGCCGATGATGCAGATTGAGACTGGGTTTGCCATGTGCTGGTGCTGACTCCTTGGCGGCTTCCCGCGGCCTGCGGCGGGAAGGTTCCTGCCGGTAAGGCATTCAGTCGGCGCGCTGAATCCGGAGCGGCCCTGGCTGTGAAGGCGGAAGATCGTTTTTCCGGTCTTGCCCGGTTTCCTGGAGACTCACCCATCGTTCGCGATGGCCCGGAACCCGCTCCTCACAGGCTATCCGGTGCAGGGGGGATGGGGCAAACTTTATCTCGAACCGACAGTGGGAGCGGGCCCGGAACTGGATGCGCAGGGCTGGATGAACCGTCCGAGCCGGCCATCTCTGTTGGCGGGAACCCCGGAAAGGGTATTCTCGCTGAGAATGAAGGGCGCCGCCCGCGCCGCGCTTCACAAGCCGGGGGCGGTGGGGAGTGGAGATGAGCGAGAGCGGGTGGAGAGGTTCGGTTGTGGACTATATCCGTGGCGCGGCCAGGCCGGTGGATAAGTTTGGCCATCAGCCGCGGCTCTATGCCCTGGCGACGCGTCTGGGCGAGGGGCTGGCGTATGACGACGAAGTCCTGTTTGCGGCGGCGTGGATGCACGACCTTGGCGTCTTCATCGGGCACAGGCCGGAAGACCCGGAGGCGCTGGCGCGCTGGGATCATGTGCCTTATACCGTTGCGCGGAGCCGGGAACTGCTGGTGGCGTGGGGCTTCCCAGCGGACAAGCTGGATGGGGTCGCGGAGGCAATCCGGACGCATCAGGCCAAGGATGAGCCGGTGCAGATAGAGGCGGTGCTGCTGCGGGATGCGGATATTCTGGAGCAACTGGGCGCGATAGGGGCCTTGCGGGCGCTGGCCAAGGTCGGGCAGGATACCCGCTTCGCAACCTTCTCCGCGGTGCTGCCGGTGCTGCGCCGGGCGGTGGAGCAGTTGCCTGGCTGTGTGCTCCTGGAAAGGTCGAAGGAGTTGGCCGCCGAACGGGCGGCGGTGCTGGCCGGGTTTATTGCGGCTATCGATGTGGAGGCCGGGGAGTCTCTTTGTTAGCAGCTCTAG
Source organism: uncultured Acidobacteriaceae bacterium (assembly GCA_903849645.1). Taxonomy (GTDB): domain Bacteria; phylum Acidobacteriota; class Terriglobia; order Terriglobales; family Acidobacteriaceae; genus Telmatobacter. Next base: position 82,915 of record CAINJJ010000003.1, read on the forward strand.
TTCATTTCTGGAACCGGCTGGACGAGTTGTTCTGATTTGAACGCCCATTTGAGGCCTACCCTGGCGGAGTGCCGGAGTCGGCTTTTATGGATTTGAAAAAAAGGCTGTTAGGGTAGAGGGTTGTTGTAGTGCATTCCTGAGGAGACATGGCATGAGGCTGAGTGTTTTCATCGGTTTATTTCTGTCAGTTGTTTTAGGGATTGGAGCGGCGGCTGTCTCCGGACAGTCGGTTCACTCGGCGACGCGCAACGGCGGAGGCGGTTCGGGCCCGTTGGCCATCGGCGTGGGGATTTCTGATTACGACGTGGATTTTGGGAAAGGGCGGATGCTGGGAGGCACATTATGGGCCGACTATTTTCCGGGTTTTGTTCCAGGGCCGTTGCGTGGCATTGGCATGGAAATGGAAGCGCGCGACATTACCTTGAACCGGTCTTCGTCGCAGCCGTCGAACCTGCGCGAAGAGACCGCGGGCGGCGGAGTGATTTACGCCTGGCCCCACTTCCGCAAGTTCCACCCCTATGCCAAGTACACGATGAGTTTTGGAGGCATATACTTCGGTCTTCCGAGCGGAGTGGTTCAACCCCACCCTTATACCCACGACACGCGCACGGTGACGGCTTACGGGGGAGGAATTGACTATCACGCGGTGGGCAGTCTCTGGGTGAGGGGCGAGTATGAGTATCAGCAATGGCCTCATCTCTTTGGCCGCTCCGCTCTAAATCCTCAGGGCGTTACGGTGGGCGCGGTTTATCGCTTCAACGCGTTTCATTTGCGTTGAGGCAGGGGAAATCTGACGGCGTGTCCCATCGAAAGGGCGCCGTATTTCTCTGAAAATGAGAGCAATCGGAGAGAAGGCGTTCAATTTTGGGCAGCGAAAAGGGTGTAAATCGCTCACGATTCCCTCGCAGGCTGCCTGTCAAGTCCGCGTGTGCTCGGGTTTGGCCGTTTATGGAATACTTGAGGGGATGGCGGCGAAACATGTCCCCTGGCGGCATCCTCGATACGCCATCCGGCGGATTCAGGTGTTTCGTCGAATTTGGTCAATTGACCCAACTGGATGCTTGAATCTCTCTGATTCAAGGCTTATGGGAGTCCCGGAAAATGAAGATCGAGAATGCAAGGCTTCTGGTATGCGGAGGGGGCGGCTTTATTGGCGGCCACCTGGTGAACACGCTGTTCGCGAAGGGCGCAGCGAGTGTAAGAGTTGTGGACATCAAGCCGTTTGAGGAGTGGCACCAGAAGCACTCCGCCGCGGACAACCGGGTGCTTGATCTCCAGCTTCGCGAGTCGTGCGTCGAGGCGGCCGAGGGCATGGACGGGGTGTTTCAACTGGCGGCCGACATGGGCGGCATGGGATTCATCGAGAACAACAAGGCCCTGTGCATGCTGAGCGTTCTGACCAACACACACATGCTCATGGCTGCGCGGAAGGCGGGCGTGCAGAGGTTCTTCTACTCCTCTTCGGCGTGTGTCTACAACGCCGACAAGCAGAAGATGCACGAGGTTGTGGCCCTCAAGGAAGAGGACGCCTACCCTGGAATGCCTGAAGACGGCTATGGGTGGGAGAAGCTGTTCAGCGAGCGCATGTGCCGGCATTTCCGCGAGGACTTTGGCCTGGAGACGCGGGTGGCGCGTTTTCACAACGTGTATGGCCCGCTGGGCACCTGGAACGGGGGGCGCGAGAAGGCCCCGGCCGCCATCAGCCGCAAGGTGCTGGAGGCCAAACACTCCGGCTTGCATGAGATCGAGATCTGGGGCGACGGGCACCAGACGCGCAGCTTCATGTACATCGATGACTGCACCAAGGGCATAACCGACATCTTCGAGAGCGATATTCTGGAGCCCATCAACCTTGGCTCCAGCGAGCTGGTGACCATCAACCAACTGGTGGACATGGCGGAGGATATTGCGGGGATAAAGTTGAAGCGCAACTATAACCTGAGCGCTCCCAAGGGCGTGAACGGCCGCAACAGCGACAACACGCTGATTGAGAAACTGCTGGGGTGGGAGCCTTCCATCCGCCTGCGCGACGGGATGGAAAAGACCCTGGCGTGGATCGAGCAGCAGATGTTTGCCGGGGAGGCTTCGCGGTAAGGTTGCTCTGGCGACCTGGCTTTAAGCAGCGAAAAGGCTGGAAAGCCATGGCAACTCATCATGATCTGAGACATGGCCGGCTTTCCGCCTACGGGAAGCTCACGGCAGGTTGTCTGATCGGCGGGTCGAGCGCAGTTCCGGCAAGATCCAAAACAGCGAGCGTTGCGCCCAGGAGAAGCAATGGACAAGGGAGTTCGCTTTCAGCAGATTCTCGGGATCCGCTTCTTCGTGGGCAGCGCGCTGCAGGCCATCCTGCAGGTTGCGCGGGATGGGGGGCTGGTGGTGGTGCCGGCCGCGCCCGCGCTCAAGAATCTGGCTCACGACGCGCCCTACCGCGAGGCGCTGCTGGGCGCGGATTTTGCCATCGCCGACAGCGCGCTGATGGTGGTGCTTTGGAACCTGATCGATCAGCATAAGATTCCCAAGCTTTCCGGGCTCAAGTATCTGCGGGCGCTGATCAAGTTTCCCGAGTTCCGGGAGCCGGAGGCCACCTTTTGGGTGATGCCGACGCCGGCATCGGCGGCGCGGAATGTGGCCTGGCTGCGCCTGCAGGGGATCGAGCCAGTGGACGAGGCTGTCTACCTGGCTCCGATGTACGGACGTGTCATTGCAGACGCGGAACTGTTGCGGCGGCTGGAGGAGCGCAAGCCGCGGCACATTGTTCTGGGAATCGGCGGGGGAACCCAGGAACGGCTCGGCCTCTATCTGAAGCAGAACCTGAGCTATCGTCCGGCCATTCACTGCATCGGCGCGGCCATTGCATTTCTCTCCGGCGACCAGGTGCGGATTCCGGAGTGGGCGGATGAGTGGGGGATTGGCTGGCTGCTGAGGACCATCTCCGACCCCAGGCGCTATGCGCCCCGCTACTGGGAGGCGCGCCACCTGGCGCCCATGATGCTGCGCTACCGGGACCGGCTGCCGGCTCAGGGCGCTTGATTGAACGGATTTGTTTCCAAGGCCTCCCGCGCTGTTGCGCCGGGGGCTTTTTCTTTTTTGGCGGAGCCTAACCTGCCTGTTTTGAGGAGACCCGCACTTGTCTGTGACGGCGGCCTGTTTCCCAAATCAGGGTTTTGATGGACAATCAAGGACGATATGAGCATTCGAATCGCAGTTCCCGCAGAACTTCGCGACGCCGTGAACGCGGCCGCCGCCGACTGGCAAACAAACCATAAGATCGAGCGTTTCTGGCAGAAGGACCCCGGCCTCTGGACCCGCGACGGCGAGGAGAACTGGCTGGGCTGGACGGATATTGTCGAGCGGGAGCAAAAGGAACTGGCGGCCCATGCCGCCCTGGCCTCCGACGTGAAGGCAACCGGCTTCAAGTCCCTGCTGCTGCTGGGGATGGGCGGCTCAAGCCTTTGTCCGGAGGTGCTGGCGGTGACCTTTGGCCAGCAGGCGGGCTTTCCCGCCCTGCACATTGTGGATTCCACCGACCCGGCGCAGGTGAAGGCGGCTCGCGACAAGGTCAACCTGGCGGAGACGCTGGTCATCGTGGCCAGCAAGTCCGGCTCGACGCTGGAGCCGAACGTGCTGAAGCAGTACTTCTTTACCGAGATGCAGGCGGCCGTGGGCGCCGGCAAGGCGGGCACCCATTTTGTGGCGATCACCGACCCCGGCTCCAAGATGGAGCAGGTGGCCAGGGCCGACGGCTTCCGGCATATCTTTTATGGCGACCCCAGGATCGGCGGGCGGTTCTCGGCGCTGTCGAACTTTGGTGTCGTGACAGCCACGGCGGCCGGCCTGGATACAGGCAAGCTGCTGGCCGAGGCGGCGAAGGCCGTGGCGGCGGCCAAGCTGGGGCTGGACGAGAATCTGGCGGTGCAACTGGGCCTGCTGATGGGCACGGCCGCCAACGCCGGACGGGACAAGATCACCATCTTCACTTCCCCGGAGATCTACGACCTGGGCGCGTGGATGGAGCAGTTGATCGCCGAATCGACGGGCAAGCTGGGCAAGGGGATCACGCCGGTGGACCGCGAGAGGATCGCCGCGCCGGAGGTCTACGGGGCTGATCGCATCTTCGCCTACATCCGCTACGCGGGGACGGCGGACGCGAGCCAGGACGCCAAGGTTGCGGCTATCGAGGCGGCGGGCCACCCGGTGGTGTGGATTGAGATTGCCGACCTCTACGAGATATTCGGGCAGTTCTTTACCTGGGAGGTGGCGACGTCTGTGGCCGGCGCGGTGATGGGCATCAACCCCTTCAACCAGCCCGACGTGGAGTCGGCCAAGATTGAGACGCGGGCATTGACCGCGGCCTATGAGGAGACGGGCACACTGCCCACGCGGGAGCCGATCCTGGTGGACGCGGGCGTGAAGATCTATGCGACCGAGGCCTATGCGGAGAAGCTGAAGGCTGCCGCCCCGGCCGAGACGCTGGTGGGGCTGTTGCGGGCGCATCTCAGCCAGATTCACGCCGGGGACTACTTTGCGGCGCTGGCCTATCTGCCCATGTTCGCCGAGCATGAGGCGGTGATTCAGGGATTGCGGCACAGGGTGCGGGACGCCAAACGGGTGGCGACGTGCCTGGGCTTTGGGCCGCGCTTCCTGCACTCGACAGGCCAGGACTACAAGGGTGGCCCCAATACCGGCGTGTTCCTGCAGATCACGGCGGACCACGCGGTGGATGTGGCCATTCCGGAGCAGAAGCTGAGCTTTGGCGTGGTGATTGACGCGCAGGCGGCGGGCGACCTGGCGGTGCTGGAGGCGCGCGGCAGGCGGACCTTGCGGGTTCACCTGGGCTCGGATGTGGCCGCCGGGCTGAAGTCTCTGGCCGCGGCTGTGGACCAAGCACTGGCATAGAACAGGCGGTCCCCTCAGCGCTGTGCGGAACTTTTCTTCGCGGTCCGGGTTCCCACCCATGACGGCTTCCATGGCTCCTCGTCTAAACGATGTGGAGCCGGAAGCGGGAATTCCGGCAGAGGAGAAACGCAACGATGGATCGGCCAATGGTCAAGAAGATCTTTTGCCAGGCTCTGGCATGGGCGGGAGCGGCAATGGTTTGCGGCGTGATTGCCCTGGCTCAGCAGTCAGGCGCGGGCGCGGGGCAGGGTGCGGGAGTCCGCACCGACGGCCAGATCGAGATGGACGTGGTGCATGCCCTCGACGCCTCGAAGGCGCTCAAGAACGACATGATCACAGCGGCGACGATTCAGAGCGAGGTTACGCTCTCCGGGACCGTGGCCAGCGAGGCCTCAAGCGAGCTGGCGGAGGCAATCGCCGGACGCGTTGCCGGCGTGACCAGGGTGAACAACCACCTGAAGGTGGGCAACCCGCAGGAAGCGCAAAATGAAGCGGGGACGGACGCCCAGCCCATGAGCGAGAACATGCCGGAGGATGCCGTGGCTCCGCAGGCAGCGCCGCAGAGCCCGGACGGCTCCATGGCAGCGCCCGATCAGCCTCAGGGCGGCTTGCAGCAGCAACCGCAGGGCTACCCGCAACAGCCTGGCTCTCCACAGCAGCCGCCCTATGCGCAGCAGCCCGGCTATCCGCCGCCGCCGCGGCCTGGGTATCAGCCGATGCGGCCTCCGCAGAGCGCTTATCAGGAGCCATCCGGCCCGGTGACCATTCCGCAGGGGACGGTGTTGCAGGTGCGGACCACGGAGCCGGTGAGCAGCAAGCGAGCCTCGAACGGGACTGGAGTGCAGTTCACGGTGATCCAGGATGTGGCCTTCGGCGGGGTACTGGCGATTCCGCGAGGCGCAACGGTGCATGGGGTGGTAACGGAATCGAAGAAGGCAGGTGAGCTTTCCGGCAGTCCGGAGCTTGCTCTCATGCTGACTTCACTGGACCTGGGCGGGCAGAGCTACACGCTGGAAACCGACCAGTTCAAGGTGAAAGGACCCAGCAAGACCGGGCAGACGGTGGGCAACGCCTTTGGCGGAGCGATTCTGGGCGCGCTCATCGGCGGCGCGGTGGGTCGGGGGCCGGGAGCAGCGATTGGCGCGGCGGCAGGCGCGGGCGCAGGCACGGCTGCTTCGGCGGCTTCGTCCGGGCCAGGGGTCTGGATTCCCGCCGAGGCGCGGCTTGATTTCCACCTGACGGCGCCGGTGACGTTAACCCCGGTGAACCAGCAGGAGGCAAACCGGCTGGCGCAGGGGCTTTACCAGGGCGGTCCAAGCCTTTACCGGCGCGGCTATCCGGCCTATGGAAGGCCCTACTATGCCGGGTATCCGTACGGCTACCCGCCTGTGTATTACCGGCCCTACGTCATGATGGGCGGGTACTACTCCTGGCGTTAAAGAGTTGAAGGGCAGTCGGGGGAATGCGGGCGCCGCTCAGGATGCGGCGCCCGCTTGATTTTGGCGGCAAACAGCCGGTGGAAAGGCGCGGGCAAGGTTGGTATGGATGAGCGCCAGGGCGGTCCCTGCTCGTCTATAATGCTAGAGAATCGCATCGAGCGAGAATTGCGCCGTCCGCCAGAAGTCCCAGAGAAGCTTTATGTCAAGCTGAAAGGGGCAAACAATCGGCCTGCGCACAGAGAGTTGAAGGTTCAAGTCCATCCATGATCCGTTTCCTGCAAACTGACAATCGCATCACCAAGGCGCTGCTTGTGGTCATTATCGGCGCCGCTTCCGTGTCCATGGTGGTTTACCTGATTCCCGGTCTGACCGGCCAGGGCTCCACCGCCGCCGACACCTATGCCACGATCTATCCCCACTGGTACAGCCGCTTTTTGTCTTCGGGCGACGTAGTGAGCCAGCAGCGGGTGAGCCAGCTTGCGCGGCAACAGATGCAGCGGCAAAAGCTGCCCGATTCGCCGTTCATTGTGAACTACTTTGAACAGCAGGCGGGGTCGCAACTGGTGCGGCAGCAGATTCTGCTGTCAGAGGCGGAGAAGCTCGGCATTCGCGCCACGGATGACGATGTGGCCGCGTTCCTGCACAAGGGCCAGTTTGGCGAATACCTGTTCCCGAACGGGCAGTACATCGGTTCGGACCGCTACGCCGCTTTCGTGGCCGCGCAGTTCAACCTGTCGGTGTCGGAGTTTGAGCAGGAAGTGAAGCAGGACATCCTGGTCAGGCGGCTGCAGGCGCTGATCACCGCCGGCGTTTCCGTGGGCGACCAGGAAGTGCGCGACAGCTATCGCAAGCAAAACATCAAGGTCAAGTTCGACTACGCGGTGATCGCTTCGGACGAGCTGCGCAAGACGATCAATCCCTCGGACGGCGACCTGGCGAACTTCTTCAAGCGGAACGCGGCGCGGTATGCCTCGGCGGTTCCCGAGCAGCGCCAGATCACCTATTTCGCCTTCACGCCCAATGAGCTGCCGGGCGGGTTGCCGCAGGTGAGCCAGCAGGAGATTCAGCAGTACTTTACCGCGCACCAGTCCGAGTACCAGGTGCCCGACCAGGCTCGTTCGAAGCACATTCTCATTAAGCTGGAGGCGGGCGCGGACGCCAAGGCGGACGCCGCGGCCAAGGCCAAGGCCGAGGGCATCCTCAAGCAGATTCAGGCCGGCGGCAACTTTGCCGATCTGGCCAAGAAGAACTCCGACGACCCAGGGAGCAAGGAGTCGGGCGGCGAGCTGGGCTTTGCCAAGCGCGGCACCATGGTGCCGGAGTTTGACACCGCCATCTTCAACCAGAAGATCGGCGAAACCAAGATCGTGAAGTCGCAGTTTGGCTATCACATTGTGCAGGTGGAGGAGCGGCAGACGGCGCACGCGCAGGCGATCAACGAAGTGCTCCCGACCATTCAGGCCACAATCATTCGCCAGAAGGCGGCGCAGGCGGAAGAGAGCTTTGCGCGCAACCTGACCTCCGAGGCCATCAAGGACGGCCTGCAGAAGACGGCGGCGGCGCACCACCTTGAGGTGGTCACGACTCCGCTGGTGGGCTCGCAGGGCGTGATCTCGGCGCTGCCCGATTCATCGGCGGTGATTGGGAAGGCGTTCCAGTCCAAGCAGGGCGATCCGGCGCAGTTTGCGCCCACCGGCGAAGGCTATGCGATCTTCCAGGTGACGGGAGTTGCCGCGGCGCATGCGCCGAACTTTGACGAGTACAAGACGAAGATTGCCGAGGACTACCGCGACGAGCAGTTGCCGATTCTGCTGAACCAGAAGACCAAGGAGCTGGCAGACAAGGCCAGGTCTCTGAACGATCTGGCCAAGGCGGCGAAGGAACTGGGCGCGACCGTGAAAACCAGTGATCTGGTGGGCGCGAGCGGCCAGGTTCCGGACTTCGGCCAGGTGGGCCAGATCGCTCCCCAACTGCTGGACATGAAGGTGGGCGACCTGAGCGGTCCCATCAATGCGCAGCGGACGGGCGTGGTGGCCAAGATCGTGGACAAGCAGGAGCCTTCTCCGGAGGAGATTTTGAAGAGCTTTGACCAGACCCGCGACCAGATTCTGGAGCAGCGCCGTTCGGAGGCGTTCAACGTGTTCCTGAACTCGATTCTGGACGACTACAAGAAGCAGAAGCGCATCCTGATGAACGCCAAAGCCAAGAGCGAGGAAGTTCCGGCGACCTAAGCAATCTGGAAGCAAAGAGCGGCAGAGAAGCCCGCACTCCCGAAAGGGGATGCGGGCTTTTTTCACACTGGCAACCTGAGTTTGTACTGTTGGAACCACCGCTTGTTGCGATGGCGGAGATAATACAGTCATGCATTTTGAACGTTCATCCGGAGTCCTTCTACATCTGAGTTCGCTGCCGTCGTATGGGGGGATTGGCGATCTGGGACCGGCCGCTCACGAGTTTGTGGGCTTTCTGGGCCGCGCGCGGCAGCATGTCTGGCAGGTTTTGCCGCTTTGCCCCACGGGCTATGGCAACTCGCCTTATGCGGGGTCGTCGGCGTTCGCGGGGAACCCCTACCTGATCAGCCTGGAGTACCTTTCCGACTGGGGCTGGATCGACGGGGAGCGCATTGGCGGCCTGGCGGGACGCGGCGGGAACGTGGACTTTGACGCCGTGGAGCGGTACAAGCTGCCGCTGCTGCACGAGGCGGCGGGGAACTTTCTGGATCGGGCGCCGCACGACCCGGCGATGGCCAGGCAGTGGGCAGAGTTCGAGACGTTTTGCCGGGTGGAAGAGAGCTGGCTAACGGATTACGCGCTCTATGCGGAGCTGCGCCGCAAGTTCAACACCGGGGCATGGACGGCGTGGCCCGAGGCGCTGCGGCGGCGTGAGCCGGAGGCCCTGGCGCAGGCGGCTCTAGCGAGCGGCCGTGCGCTGGCGCGGGAGCAGGTGCTGCAGTTCGCCTTTTCAAAACAATGGACGAACCTGCGCGCGGCGGCGGCGCAGAAGGGCATCCGGGTCCTGGGCGACGTGGCCATCTTCGTCAACATGGATTCGGCCGACGTTTGGGTGCACCCAGACCTGTTTGAACTCAACGAGGAACTGGAGCCGGTGCGCATTGCCGGCGTGCCGCCGGACTATTTTTCGCCGACCGGCCAGCGCTGGGGCAACCCGCTCTATCGCTGGGACGTGCTCGCGGAGCAGGGATTCGCCTGGTGGATCGACCGGATCCGCCGCGCCTGCCAGCTCTACGACATTGTGCGCCTGGACCACTTCCGGGGCTTCGAGGCCTACTGGGCCATCCCCGCGGACGAGGAGACGGCCATCCATGGCGAGTGGGTGAAGGCGCCGGGGCTGGAGCTGTTTCGCGCGCTGGAGGCGGCGCTGGGGCCCCTGCCGCTGGTTGCCGAGGACCTGGGCGTGATCACCCCGGAGGTGGATGCGCTGCGCATCGAGATGGGCCTGCCGGGCATGAAGGTGCTGCAGTTCGGCTTCGATGGCTGGGAGTCGCACATGCATCTGCCCCACCTGTTTACGCCGGAGACGGTGGCCTATACCGGCACGCACGACAATGACACGACGATGGGCTGGTGGCGGACGACGAATCCTGCGACGCGAGCGGCGGTCGAGGCGTATGTGGGGCCGGTTGCCAATCGCCCGGTGTGGCCGCTGATCCGGGCCACCGAGGCCAGCGTGGCGGAGCTGGCGATCTTTCCCGCGCAGGATCTGCTGGAGTTGGGCTCCGAGGCACGCCTGAACACGCCGGCCGTTCCCTCCGGCAACTGGAGCTGGCGTACGCCGGAAGGGGCGCTGAATGCGGAGATTGCCGGGAAACTGGCGGCGCTGGCGGAAGTGACGGACAGGGATAACGATCCGCTGGGCAAGCCAAAGGTGAAGACAAAGGCCTAGCGCGACAGGTCAATGTATTCGAGGGCGCGCTCCTTGGGAAAGGCGTAGACCTCCAGCATCCTGTCGATGAGGGCGAAGGCCTCGGCGTCGCGGATTCCGGAGGCGAAGCGGATGGTCTTGTCCGCGGCCTCAAAGCAGAGTTGGCTCTCGCGGCGCGAGCGGCCCGCTCCGCTTGCCGGCTGGAAGCGCAGATTGCGCACGTCGCTGGTGCGGAAGGAACGGCGCGAGAAGGCGAAGCCGGCAACGCTGCGGGTGAGGTCGAGGTTGCCGCTATCAAGCGTGAGCGTCGTCTTTCCGGCAAGGCTCCAGATAATCGTCATCGAGACGAAGACCAGCGCGACAGCCCAGAAAAGAAGCCAAACATAGAGAAAGTTGTCGGGCTTTGTGGAGAGGGCACTGGAGATGGCCTTCCAGCCGCCAAAACCCCAGGCCGCGAGCCAGAAGCCCATGAAAAGCACGCCCCAGCCGGATTTGGCGGGGATGTCGACGCGAATACCGAGGCCGGTGCGCTCCCATCTGAGCCTGCCGGCAAGTTGATCGGTCATGGGAGCAGTTCTCCGTGGAAAGGTGTCAGTCTGGAAAGATGGTACCGCGTCTTCATGGCGGGTGGTGGGGGGATTTCGCTGAGGGGCTGCAGACGACATTCAAGAACAAAAAGAGCGGCGCAGCCGTTGAGGCCTGCGCCGCTCTCTTCTGCTGGTATCCGCGGTCCGGGAAACGCATTGGACCGCAGGCTGGTTTACGGCTTTGGAACCGTGTTGATGGTCTTGAGGATGCGGGAGACGATCTGGTAGGGGTCGCCTTCGGAGTTGGGGCGGCGATCTTCCAGATAGCCCTTGTAGCCATCCTTGATGAAGTTGACGGGCATGCGGATGGAGGCGCCCCGGTCAGAGAGGCCAAAGCTGAACTTGTCAATCGCCTGGGTCTCGTGCAGACCCGTGAGGCGCAGGTGGTTGTCCGGGCCATAGACGGCGATGTGCTCGGGCACGTTCTCCGCGAAGGCCTTCATGAGGGACTCGAAGTAGGGCTGGCCGCCCACTTCGCGAATGTACTTGGTGGAGAAGTTGCAGTGCATGCCGGAGCCGTTCCAGTCGCCCCTGATGGGCTTGCAGTGCAGCACCACGTCCACTTCGTACTTCTCGCACAGGCGCATCATCAGGTAGCGGGCGGTCCAGGTGTCGTCGGCTGCCTTGGCGGAGCCTTTGGCAAAGATCTGGAACTCCCACTGGCCCTTGGCGACCTCGGCGTTGATGCCTTCGTGGTTGATGCCGGCGGCAAGACAGAGCTCGAGGTGCTCTTCGACGATCTTGCGGGCCAGGCTGCCCATGTACTTGTATCCAACGCCGCAATAGTAGGGGCCCTGTGGAATGTTGGGCTGGCCATCCTTGGGGAAGCCGAGGGGACGGCCGTCCTGGTAGAGGAAGTACTCCTGCTCGAGACCAACCCAGAGGTCGGGGTCGTCGATGATGGTGGCGCGGGCGTTGGTGGAGTGCGGCGTGCCATCGGCGTGCATGACTTCGCTGAGCACGATGTAGGCGTCCTTGCGGCTCGCGTCGGGATAAAGCGCCACCGGCTTCAGCACGCAGTCGGAGCTCTTGCCCTCGGCCTGCATGGTGGAGCTGCCATCAAAGCCCCACTTGGGGATATCGGCGAGCGTGGGCGGTGCCTCAAACGACTTGAGCAGGGTCTTGCCACGCAGTTCGGGCACAGGCTTCTTGCCGTCAAGCCAGATGTATTCGAATTTGTACTTCGTCATGAATCTCCTTTTGCGGAAGCCCTTTGCTGGGTTGCAAGAAGATCGTAGGGCTTGGAGCATAAGGAACACATGAAGATTTCCAGCCGGCATTTCGCGCTGATTGGATTGGGTTCTGGAGTGCTTCGGCGGATCGCCCTTTGCGGGCTGCGCGAATGGCCGCTTTATGGCGGGCCGCTCAAAGCGGCGCCTCCCAGGCTCCGCGCGGCAAGCGCAAGCCGCACTTCAGATGCACGGAGCAACCTCAACGTTGGAGCAGTTGCGCGCGGTCCTGCTCCAAGCCCGATTCCTGTGGAGGGGACGAGCCCAATTCAGAGGGAATGGATCTGGGAGCGCGGAAGTCAAGGTAAGCGGCCAGGGCAATGATCAGCCCGATGGCCAAGAGCAGGGCGCCGATGAGCGCTTTGTCCAAGGAGATGTCACCGTGCATGGGATCCTCCTGAGCTGGGGGTGGCTTCGGTGGACGAAATGTGACGGTCAACGATTGAGGGAAAGAAATCCCTGACAACAGCATTGGGCGGGCCGCCGGAGAAGGTTGGTCAATCCCGCTCTCCGGGGTGCGCCCATTGGGATAGACGCACAATTTTTGGAAGAGAAACAGGACGAACGGGAGCGGGGCGATTCTTTACGAAGACCCGCGGCAGGCGGGCCGGGGGCAAGGCGCCGCGACTGGCTGGAGGGGGTCTACTGCTCGTCTTTGCCGGGGCGGAGCATGAGGTCCTTGATGGCTTCGCGGGGGTCCTTGCCTTCATCGAGGATCAGCTCCATCTGCTCGGTGATGGGCATCTCGATGCCGTGCTGGCGTGCCAGGCCAAGCGCGGCGCGGGTGGTGAGAACGCCCTCGGCCACTTTGCCGCCCAGTCCGGCAAGGATGTCAGGGAGTTTGCGTCCCTGGCCCAGCTCGCGTCCCACGGTGCGGTTGCGGCTGAGCGAGCCCGTGCAGGTGAGCACCAGGTCGCCAACGCCGGAGAGCCCGGCCAGAGTGTCGCGCTGGCCGCCGCAGGCAACGGCGAGGCGCGTGATTTCTGCAATGCCGCGGGTGATCAGACCAGCGGCCGAGTTGTACCCGAGGCCCACGCCCGCGGCCACGCCGGCGGCGATGGCGATGACGTTCTTGAGGGCGCCGCCGAGTTCCACGCCGATAAGGTCGGTGGAGGTGTAGAGGCGAAGGGTCTCGGACGAGAACTCCTGCCGGATGCGGGCCGCGATGGCCGGGTCGTCAAATGCCACGGTGACCGCAGTGGGCTGGCCCTGGGCCACCTCCAGGGCAAAGCTGGGGCCGCTGAATGCGCCCACGGGCAGGTGGAGACCGGCCTCCGCGAGGCTGGCGGCGATGACCTGGGACATGCGGAGGTAGGTGCGGTCTTCAACCCCCTTGGTGGCGCTGACCACAATCTGGCCGGCGTGGAGATGCGGCCGGAGGCGGGCCAGGGTGGCGCGAAGGAACTCGGAAGGGACGACGGAGACCACGATCTCCGCGCCGGCCACGGCCGCGTTGTCACCGGTGACGGTGATCTCGGCGGGCAGGGGGAAGCCGGGGAGGAAGAGGGTGTTTTCGCCGGCGTCGATAATCTCCTGGGCGGCCTGGGGGCTGTGAGCCCAGAGGGAGATCTGGTGACCGCCGCGGCGATGGAGCGACAGGGCGATGGCGGTTCCCCAGGCGCCTGATCCGAGTACGATGATGCGGCTCATGTGGGCTTCTTTGCTCCAAAGCGGGATTCGGTTCCGGCAAGCAGTCGGCGGATGTTCTGGTGGTGCTTGACGAGGATGAGCAGCGCGACGGCGATCTGCACGGCGATAAAAAAGGGCGGGCGGTCGCCCTGCACGGTGATCCAGGCGAACAGCGGGAAGCTGGCCGCGCCCAGAATCGAGGCCAGCGAAACATAGCGGCTGAGGGCCAGCACCACGGCGAAGACGGAGATGGCCGCCAGGGCGGCCCAGGGAGCAGCGACAAGAAACACGCCAAAGCCGGTGGCGACGCCCTTGCCGCCTTTGAAGCCGAGCCAGACAGGGAACATGTGGCCGAGGACGGCGAAGAGGGCGGCGAGGGCCTCGAAGTTGCGCATGGAGGTGGCGGGGGCAACGTGGCCGACCAGAACCACGCCTGCCCAGACTAGCGCGCCCACCCAGACGGCGATGGAGCCCTTGAGCATGTCGATGATGAAGGTGGCCGCGCCCAGGCCCTTGCCGCCGGAGCGGAGGACGTTGGTGGCGCCGATGTTGCCGCTGCCGACCGAGCGGATGTCCTGTTTGCGGAAGATGCGGACCAGCAGGTATCCGGAGGGGATGGACCCGAGCAGGTAGGAGAGCGCCACGATGAGCAGGCTGGCAACAAGCATAACGATTGAGTTTAGCAGGTGGAAGGCGTCACTGGGCGCGGGAGTTCGGTGCATGGCCCGGCTCTGAAGCGCTGGGCCATGTGCCGCTCAGAGGTCAGACAGGGCGCGGCGCGCGGAACGGACTTCAGCAGCCAGAACCTGGAGGATTCGGAGCGAGAGCATGGGGTCGGCCTGCATGAGGCCGGTGAACTGATCGCGGCTGACGTAGCTGACCTGAGCGCCGTCGCGGGCAATGGCCGTGAGGGTGTAGGGCTGGTTGCCGATGAGGCCGGGGAGGCCGAGCAGCGAACCGGCCTCGGCCTGAATGGACATGACGGGCGCGCCGCCAGGGGTGTCCATGGTGAGCGTGGCTTCGCCTTTGTCGAGGATATAAAGTCCGGCGGGGTCGTCGCCCTGGTGAAACAGGACGCGGTCTCCGCCGCAGGTGATTGACGTGGAACTCTTTTCGAGCGCCTTGATAAGTTCCGGGTCGGCAACAAACGCCGCGGGGTCAAGCTTCACAGTGGGCCTCCGGGGATGAAAGCGGAAGATGAGACTTACGAATAAAAGGACGGACGGTTGGCCCTAGCGCTCATCTTTTCATCGAGGGTAAGAATTGCGTGTGACGGGGGTCACATATTGCTGGTCAAAGCAGCTCTCGCCGGCAGCGAGTTTGAGAACAATTCAGCGCGACTGCCTATGCGCACCGGATGGCGGGTCTGCCTCGCAGGGTGAAGCAAGCGCGACTCAGAACCGACACAGGCCGCAAGGCCTGAGTTAGCCGGAGATATATCGCGCATGTCTGCCGGGAGCAAATGGGCGGTTAAGCAGAGTTATCCAATTGAGAGAACAACGGATCGAGTCACGCATTCCTGGGATGGACTTTTCTCAGGAGATAGAGTCCAGTGAGTTTTGCGGGCTTTATCGGCACCTCTGAAGTCGCGCCCTTTCAAAACAGGAACCACGATCAGGGGGGCGGGCGCGCTAGCGAAGGCGGCGGCGGATGAGGTCGAGGGCCTGTTGGGTGGCCCATTGGCGGACGCGGTCGCGGTCGCCGCGGAAGGTCTTCTCGAGGACCTCGGTTTTTTGCCCGTCGGAGAGGGCAATGTAGACCAGGCCGACGGGCTTGGTCTCGGTGCCGCCAGTGGGGCCGGCAATGCCGGTGACCCCGAGGCCGAGGGTGGCGCCGGTGCGTTGGCGGATTCCCTTGGCGAGAGCTTCGGCGACCTCGTGGGAGACCGCGCCATGCTGGGCGATCAACTCGGGCGGGACGTT
The DNA here is from genome assembly GCA_903849645.1 of uncultured Acidobacteriaceae bacterium. Lineage (GTDB taxonomy): Bacteria > Acidobacteriota > Terriglobia > Terriglobales > Acidobacteriaceae > Telmatobacter. The sequence goes on from CAINJJ010000003.1 coordinate 98,499, forward strand.
GGCGAATGAGGTCTTGAGTGGGTCGGAGTAGACAATGGCCCCGCCGAGGAACGAGCGGGAGCTGCCTGGTACAGCCGTAATGCGGCCGGCGACCATGCCGCCGGTGCAGCTTTCAGCCACGGCGAGGGTGGCTTGGCGCAGGCCGAGATAGTAGAGGACGATCTGCTCAAGGGGCTCGCCGTCGGTGGAGTAGAGCCAGTCTTCAAGGGCCTCCTCCATGCGTCCGGCCAGCTCGTCGACGCGGTGCTGCGCCGCCTCAAGACTGGCCTTGGTGCAGAGCAGGGTGAGCTGGATGTCTCCGGCGTGGGCCAGGATGGTGGTTTCTACGTCGTGGTACTGGGTGTAGATGGGGGCCAGAAGCTTGTCGGCCTGGGACTCGGGAATCATGGCGGCGCGCAGGGTGCGCTTGGCGATGAAGCGGGCGGGCAGCAGGGAGCGCAGGCGCGGGGTGCACTCGGCGTCGAAGAGGGGGCGGCACTCATTGGGCGGCCCTGGGACCAGCATGATGAGCTTGCGGTAGCCGGAGTAGGTGGTGTCGAGCCATTGGCCGGGGGCGCTGCCGTTGGGGTTGGACAGCACGATGGCGCCTTCGAGCACGTCGGCCTGCTTGAGGTTGTTCTGGGGCATGGGGATGCGCCAGGCGGCGGCGCGTGCGTGAAGGGCGGCCACCTGGGCGGCGTCGCGGCGGAGGGTGAGCGAGAGGGCTTCCGCCACCGCCTCGCGGGTGAGGTCGTCTTCCGTGGGGCCTAGACCGCCCATGAGGACCAGGATGTCGGCCCGGCCGAGGGCGACGCGGATGGCGCCGACAAGGTCTTTGCGGCGGTCGCCGACGATGGTCTTGAAGGCGACGGTGACTCCGAGCTCGTTGAGCTTTTCCGTGAGATAGAGGGAGTTTGTGTCCTGCCGGAACGGGGTGAGCATCTCGGAACCGACAGCGATGATCTCAGATTTCATAAGGGCAGCTTTCAGCTTCCAGTCTGGCCAGGACGTGGCGATGCGGCCGGGCCATGGCGCGGGGATGCGAATCGAAAAAGCCCTAAGCCTGAGCTACTAACTCAAAGCTAGAAGAGTGTGAGGCCTTCGACTCCCAAGTCCACATCATAAACGGCTTCGTTGGTGGCCAGGATGGTGGAGCCGAGCGGAGAGAAGGCCACGCCGACGATGTTGGCCCCTGCCAAGACAAGCGCGGCCTCGCCCTGCGGCGAGATGCGGACCAGGCCGCGCTGCCCGTGGAGGCAGGCAGCCACGTAGACGTCGCCCTCGCGGGAGAGGGCAAGGCCCTGGGGGCGGCCCAGCCCGCGATACCAGGCGCGGGCGCTGCCGTTGGGGTCGATGGCCCAGATGGCGTCGTTGGAGGAGAGCATGGGGCCGGAGACGTAGAGGGTGCCTGCGGTGTCCACGGCCAGGTGGTAGGCGGCGACGCTTGGCTCCAGGGTGGCGTAGACGAAGATGCGGCGCTGGGGGTCGATCTTGAAGATGGTGCCGCTGCGGTCGCCGACAAAGAGGTTGCCCTGGGCGTCAAAGGCGGCGCCGGTGGCCACGCCCATGCCTTCTGCATAGACGGTAAAGTCGCCCGCCGCATCGACGCGATAGACAGTGCCCTCGGCGCGCGATGTGACAAAAAGGTCGCCCTCGGGGTTGAACGCGAGCCCGGTGGCGTTGAGGATGCCGGTGACGAAGGGCGTGCCGCGGCCGTCGGGGCTGACGCGGACGATGGAGACGGGCGTCTCCTTGCCGCGGGGGCCGGAGATGGTGGCGTAGATCATGCCCGAGCGGCTGACGGCGGGACTGGTGACGGGGTGAAGGCCGTCGGAGAGCTGCCGGGCGACGCGCAGGGGGGCGGAGTTGCTGGCCCCGGCAGCGGTGCGGACCTCGACGAGTCCGGTGGAAGCCTCTTCTGGAACCCGCAGGGCCAGGCGGCCAGGGCGGCTCATGAGCACGTGCGCCGGTTCGCCATCGACCGAGGCGGTAGGCAGGGTCGAGCGTTGTGCGCCGAGATTCTGGCCGATCAGCTCGACTTCACCAAAAGGCAGTGCGGCCGCGGGAACAACGTCATCGATGCGCGGACGGGGAAGCGTTTCTGCGGCGGAATGTGTGCTGGCGCGAGGCATATCAGATCCAGTGGTGCAGCAACCAAGCTACACCCAAAGCATACAGGCCCGCGGCCACATCATCGAGAACGATGCCCCAGCCCTCGGGCAGGCTTTCAAGCTGGCGAACCGGGAAGGGTTTGGTGATGTCAAAAATTCGAAAGAGAAGCAGGGCGAGCAGGGCGTGACGCCAGTCGGCGCGGCTGCCGAGCAGGGTGATCCACTGGCCGGCGACCTCGTCGATGACGACGCACTGCGGGTCCTTGCGGCCGGACTCGCGGGCCACGCGGGTGGCGGCGGGGATGCCGAGGAGCAGGGTGAGGGCGATTCCGGCAATCAGGGCCAGAAGGAGGGTTTGCGGAGCGGGCTGCAGGCCCCAGGCAAAGGCGGCCCAGAGCAGCACCGCGGCCACCGAACCCCACGTGCCGGGGCCGGGCTTGCCGAGGCCGGCGCCGAAGAAGGTGGCGATGGTCCAGGCCCAGCGGGTTTTGCGGGTAGCGGGCTCGGTCACTGGAGCGGAGTTACTCATCGTTCGAGCCTCGATCTCCGCCCATGCCGCCGAGGTCTTCCAGGACATCGGGGTCGAGGATGGGGGAGCTGATCTTGTAGACGCCGGAGGCCCACTTGCCGAGGTCGATCTTGCGGCAACGGTCGCTGCAGAAGGGGAAGTCTTCGTCAGAGAACTGCACCAGTTGAGCGCAGGTGGGGCAGCGAAGGAGCTTTGCGGATTTTTTCTTGGTGGCCATGGGAGCGAAATGCCGCCTGCGGGGCGGTCCATGAACATGGTACAAGGTGGGACTTGGGGCGCATTCAGGCCGGATCGCTGGAGACTGGATTTCAGACGTTACAAAGCGCCCTGCGGCAACTGGCCGTCAGGGCAGCAGTTTCTCGAAGTAGCGAACGGTCTTGGCTCCGTTGTGGATGGCCGCCTCGCCGATGACTGCAAAGCCCATCGACTGATGGAAGGCATCGGAGGCCGGGTTGGGCGGAGCTGCGTTGATCTCGCAGACCACGCTACGATGGCCGGCCTGGATGGCCCAGGCAAAGAGATCCCGATAGAGCCTGGCCGCGATGCCCTGGCCGCGCGCGGCGGGGGCAACGATGATGCGGTCGATGTAGAGGAAGGAGCGGCGACGGTCTTTGAACCACTGGAAGTTGGGGTTGACGTAAGGGGCGTCCTGATCGAGCGCGAGCAGGAGGGCGGTGCGCCCGCTATCGACTCCTCGGGCATAGGCGCAGATGGCCAGCAAGGACCGCAACGACGCTTCTTCGAGATGCGAGGTCTCAGCCGCGTGGGCATTGTTGAGCGGCAGCATGGCCTGCACGTCCGACTGCCGCAGATCCTGGATTTCGGCGGGTTCAATCGCTTGGTTCATGGAGTCGCTTTGTTGGTGATTGGGTTCGGATGCTTTGCGGGATGGACGGAACTGGCCGCCGCCTACAAGGGGCCGGAGACGACCCGCGCCACCACGTCGTACTCGTGGGCCTCGGTGATTTCGGCCCGGTAGAAGCGGCCGGGTTCGAGGGCGTCCAGAGAGCCGAAGTCGTTAATGTAAACCTTGCCGTCGATTTCGGGGGCGTGGAACTGGGTGCGGGCCTCCCAGAGGAGCGGGGTCTCTTCGCTTTCACCCTCGGCCAGCAGAACCACCTCTCGGCCCACCCACTGCTGCTTGGCGCGCTTGGAGATGGACTGCTGCAGCTTCATCAGCTTGCGCTTGCGGGCCTCGATGGTGCGTTTGGGGACCTTGGCGTCGAGGGGGAAGGCGGCGGAGCCCTCTTCGTCGGAGTAGTTGAAGACGCCGAGCCAGTCAAATCTTGCCTCGCCGATGAACTCCTGGAGAAGCTCAAAATCGCGAAGCGACTCTCCGGGGAAGCCGACGATGAAGCTGGTGCGGAGGGCGATGCCGGGGACGGCGGAGCGGACTTTTTCCAGGGTCTTGAGGAAGATCTCAGCGCCTCCGCCGCGCTTCATGCGCTTGAGCACACCGGGCGAGGCGTGCTGGAGCGGCACGTCGAGATATTTGCAGATATTGTCGTGCTTGGCGATGGTGTCAAGGAGTTTGCCGGTGATGCGATTGGGGTAGGCGTAGAGGAAGCGGAGCCAGCGCAGGCCCTCGATGCCGGCCAGGGCGTCGAGCAGGGTGGCGAGGCCATCCTTGAGGCCGAGGTCTTCGCCGTAGCAGGTGGTGTCCTGGCCGATGAGGGTGATCTCGCCGACGCCGCGGGCCACGAGCTGCCGGGCCTCAGTTACCACGGACTCGAAGCGGCGGGAGCGGAACTTGCCGCGCAGGTTGGGGATGACGCAGAAGGTGCAGGGGTGGTCGCAGCCCTCGGCGATCTTGATGTATGCCGATGATTTTGGGGTGGTCAGGAACCGTGGAACGGTTTCGTCGTAGAGGTAGGTGGGCAGCAGGTGGGTTGCGCCCAACCAGTCGTCGCGGCGGAAGCGGCCCTGCTGCTCACGGAGGTCGCCTTCGGGGCGGCTCTCGGTGGCCTTGTGGGTGGCGGCGAGGGATTCCTGGCCGGGACGCACCTCGGCGGCCGCTGCGCCGGTGAGGATGTTAAAGGGCGAGGCGGCGGGGGAGGGGGCGGCGAGGCCGGCGGCTTCAAGAATGGCCTCCAACTCGCCAGTGCCGACCACGGCATCGACTTCAGGGATGCTTTTGCGGATCTCGTCGCGGTAGCGCTCCACCAGGCAGCCGGCGACGATGAGTTTCCGCGCCGCGCCGGAGGTCTTGTGGCGGGCCATCTCGAGGATGGTGTCGATGGACTCCTGCTTGGCCGTGTCAATGAAGCTGCAGGTGTTGACGACCAGGATTTCGGCCTCTTCCGGGTGCGAGGTCAGGCGCGCGCCGGCGCGGTCGAGCAGGCCCATCATCACTTCGGAGTCAACGAGGTTTTTGGGGCAGCCCAGGGAGATAAAGCCCACGGTCGGGGGCGCGGTTGGGGAAGTTTTGCTCACACCTTGATTGTACCGGGGAAGCGAATTGCGCGTGGTGCAGCAGAGGGGTTCATTTCCGCCGCCTTGGGACAATCGGGCTGCCCGCAGGTGGTAAAATCAACCAGTGCCGGGTCCTACGCGACGTAATCCCGCCAACCCCGCCAGGTCCGGAAGGAAGCAACGGTAACGGGCTAGTGCGTGTGCAGTGGGATACCCGGCGCTTTTTATTACGGGATCAGGGATCAGGGGTCAGGGATCACGGATGCAGAGACCGGCTGGCTGCCCTTCGCAAGGAGAAATGCATTGAGCCTTACCGTTCGCCCCATTGTGGGCACCCGCGCCAAGATTACAGCCCTCGGCACCTATGTCCCTCCTGAAGTGATCACCAACAAAGACCTGGAAAAGATGGTCGAGACCAACGACCAGTGGATTCTGGAGCGGACCGGCATTCGCGAGCGGCACAAGCTGGCGGCAGGCAAGGGCACCAGCGACATGTGCGTCGAGGCAGCGAAGAAGTGCCTGACGGCGCGCGGCATCGAGGCTACCGAGGTTGAGGTCGTCATTGTGGGCACGGTGACGCCGGACATGATGTTCCCGGCCACGGCCTGCCTGGTGCAGGACAAGATTGGCGCCAAGGGCGCTTGGGGATTTGATGTTTCGGCCGGCTGCTCGGGGTTTGTGTTTGCGCTGCAGGCGGGCGTCAAGCTGGTGGAGAGCGGCGCGCACAAGAAGGTCCTGGTGATTGGCGCGGACGCCAACACGCGCATGACAGACTACACCGATCGCACGACCTGTGTGCTGTTTGGCGACGGCGCGGGCGCGGTGCTGATTGAGCCGGCGGAAGAGGGCGAGGTCGGCTTCATCGACTTTGTGCACGAGGTGGACGGGTCCGGCGGCGTTTCACTGAACCTGAAGGGCGGCGGCAGCCTTAACCCCTCAAGCCACGAGACCGTGGACAAGAAGATGCACTACATCTTCCAGGATGGTCCGGCGGTCTACAAGTTCGCGGTGCGCAAGATGGCCGAAGCGACCGGGAAGGTGCTGGAGCGGAACGGAATCACCGGCGCGGATCTGGGCTGCTTCATTCCTCACCAGGCCAACAAGCGCATCATCACCGCCACCGCCGACCGGCTGGGCATGGACCCGGAGCGGGTGATCATCAACATCGAAAAGTACGGCAACACCTCGGCGGGAACGATTCCGCTGGCGATGGAGACGGCCATCGAAGAGGGCAAGCTGAAGAAGGGCGACCTGGTGCTGCTGGCGGCCGTGGGCGCCGGCTTCTCCGTGGGCGCTTGCCTGCTGCGCTGGGAGATCTGAAGAACAGCTTCAAGAGGTCAGGGAGATGAACAGGCTGCGGAAAAAGGCCTGTCCTTGGGGAGGAAGCTTGAAAAGCACACCCCAGGGGCTGAAGCCCTCTTGATTTGATTAGCTTTATGGCACGACTGAAGTCGTGCCCTGACACTTCGTGCCTTCCCCATCGAGCTTTTCCGCAGCCTGTATAGCTCTGTTGCTTATATGGTACTTGCGCCACGACTGAAGTCGTGCCCTGATGCTTCATGCCTTCCCCATCGAGTCTTTCCGCAGCATGTTAAGCTCTATTGCTTATATGGTACTTACGCCACGACTGAAGTCGTGCCCTCCCCCATCGAGTTTTTCCGCATCCTGATAAAGCCCCCTGCCCCCCCCCCTCGGTTCGCCGGTCCGAGAAACTGACCCATCCGTCTTTGTTCTCAAATGCCGGGCCGCTGGGGTGTGCGGCCCTGGCGTTGGAGGCAAACGCGGCTAGCGGGGGCCGAGGTGGAGGCTGGAGATGTCCTGGAGGAAGACGCCGGTGGAGTGGGATCCAGGGGTGGAGTCGCGGGTAGAGGTGAAGACGAGCCAATGGCCGTCGGGCGAGATGGACGGGTAGCCGTCAAAGGCGTCGTTATAGGTGAGGCGGACCTGCTCATCGCTGTTGAGGTCGCCGAGGAAGATCTCGTAGTTGTGGGGCGGCAGGACCTTGACGAAGACGTAGTGATGTCCGTCGGGAGCGGGGAAGGGAGACCAGTTGGTGCCGTCGTCGTGGGTGAGGGCGCGGAGTCCTGTGCCGTCGGACTGGATGGTGTAGAGGGTCATGGGCAGGCCCTTCTTTCCGGCCTTGGCGTCCTCCGAGCGCCAGGCGCGGAAGATGATGGTCTTGCCGTCGGCGAAGACAAAGGAGCCGCCGGGCTCCCATCCATCCAAGTGGGTGATCTGCACGGGATTGGAGCCGTCGGGGTTCATCTTCCACAGCTCCATCTTTCCGGAGCGCTGGCTGCCGAAGAGGATCCACTTGCCGTTGGGCGCGACCGAGACCTCGGCGTCGTAGACGGAGTTGTTGGTGAGGCGCTTGACGTCGGTGCCGTCCAGGTTGGAGGTGTAAAGCTCGGCGCCCTGCGGGTAGGCGCTGGGGTCGGAGTAGTTGTTCTTGTCCAGCTCGGGGTGATCTCTGGAGGAGGTCCAGATGATGCGCTTGCCGTCGGGGAAGTAGAAGGAGCAGGCGTCGTCGCCCTTGTCGTTGATGCGGCGAATGTCGGTGCCGTCGATCGCGAGGGTGTAGACGTGGTAACTGGAGTCGCCGTCGCGCTTGGCGTTGCCGATGATGTGCGTGCCATCGGGGGAGAAGTAGAACTCCGCGCCGGGGCCGAGGTTGGGAATCCGGTGGACGGGGAGTTCCGTGCCCTGGGCGGCGGCGTTGGGCGCGGGCGCGCTGGAGGGGGCCGGGCTCTGGGCCGCGGCGAACCCGCAACCCAGGGCGAGAAGGGCTGCGAGTACCGTCCGTGCGCTGGCGGCGCGGCCTGCTGCGCGCCGGGCTGTTGCGATGGGTAAGAGTGTCATGTCGTTCCGTTCCTCATGGGGTTGGGTAGGTGGGTCGGTTGGCAAGAGCGTTGAAAGCATCTTAGAAGATCAGCTTGAGAGCGAGCTGGGCGTTGAATGGCTCACCCGGTCCGATGCCGGGCAGGCCGAATTGCTGGCCGTTGGTCGATGAGATGGGAAGCGTGAAGTTGGCGCCGGGACCGGCGGGAATCAGCAGGTTCGCGCCCAGAAAAGTGGGGTTGCCGAGGTTGGCGTGGTTGAAGACATTGAACAGCTCGGCGCGCAGTTGGGCATGGAGGCGTTCGGTGATCCTGGTGCTTTTGACCACGGTCAGATGTTGGAAAGGAAGTTTTCAAGACGAAAAGACGCCGAGATGCAAAACGGCCCACGATCAGGATCGTGGGCCGCAAGAGATCTCGAAAGGTGCTTTAGGGGCTAGGCGGAGATAAGGGAACACACCGCATTGCCGGCAGCACACGAGAACTCGCGGCTACAACAACAGGTGGAGGAGATGAGATAAGTCTGGCTCATGGAAACTGTGAAATGACTATAGCGCGTTGCTTCTCCCAGTGCAAGAGAGGCGGCTGGCTGCCGGGTGCTGGCTTATTCGCCTGTGGGGACCGGGGCGGCGCCGGGACCTCCCTCGCGAAAGAGCCGGGGCACGCGGGCGGCGGGCGCGGGCAGGGCGGGGAACTCGGCGTGGGGCTCGGTCTGGTACCAGTAGGCCGTGGTGTAGAAGTTGTCGGAGCGATGGTTGGCGTGGCCGTGCTCCATGGTCACGCGGATGGACTTTTCAAAGGTGATGGGGCTCTCGACGTGCCAGCGGTAGAGGCAGTAGCGGCCGCCGATGCGTTCGGCATCCACAATCAAGGGCGCGCCCTGGCGCTGGTTGGCGAAGGGCTGGCCGTGAAAGTCCCACGCGCCGTTGTAGTAGTCCTCCGTGCCGGTGCCGTTGATGGTGGGCTGGGTGTCGCCGTCGATGAAGATCATGTCGTCGCCTTCGCCGAACCAGCCGCCCTGGTTTTGCAGCACGCCGTGGGTTACGCCCACAAAGTGGCCGCGCCCGGTGGCTTCAAGAAAGGTGTAGTTGCCCTCGCCGGAGAGGTTTTTGGCGTCGCCCACGGGCGCGTCCCAGTTGTTTTCCCATTTGTCGGTCCAGCCCTTGCAGGGGGCCTGCTGGCGATACTGAGCGTGGAAGCGGGCAATGTTGGGGGGCAGGGCGGGGAGGGTGACATAGTCCGCCGCAAAGTAGAGGCTGTCGGTCTTGACCTTTCCCTCGTTGGTGACGGTGATGCGCGCGGCAGAGGCAAAGGGCATCTGGAAGTAGGCGTTGAGCGCCTGCACGGGGGCAACGGCGGTAAGCTCCGACTGGTAAACGAAGTATTCGCCAAGGCAGAGGCCAAAAAAGTCGCCGATGGGCACTTCGATGGAGGGAGAGGACTCACCGTCCCACCAGGCGCGCAGGACCAGGTTTTTGAGGTGCATGGGGTCGGGAGAGTTGATGGTGAACCAGAGATGGGTGACGACCCCGGCGCCAGTGGCTTCCAGGATGGTGGCGGCGTGGCCGGGCTCCACTGGAACAGCGTCGCTGTTGCCGCCGGAGCGGTCCCAGCTTGAGGAGCGGCGGGTCTTGTAGTCGCGCAGCCGCGCCTGGGCGAGCAGCTCTTCCGGGACGGCGGGCTCGGCGGGGTGAGGCGGCTCGGCGACGGGGGTCTTTGTGGCTCCCGATGCCGCGGAGGCGGTGAAGCCCAGGAGTCCGGCTGCGGAGACACCGGCGACGGAGGCCAGGCCGCCCAGCAATTTGCGGCGTTCAGGCAGGGATGTGGGCTTGGCAGAATGCATAGGGGGTCTCCTCCGGAGCAGCGATGGATGAAAGCGTGTTGTAGACTGGTTTGCCGGGGGCTGTCAAGCGGGGCAGTCCGCCGGGCAGGCGGCACAACCCCGCCGGCAGGCTACTGCTCGACAAAGTTGTGGCTGTCGGCAGCGGTGAGGGTCATGCCGTAGATTTCACGGAGCTTTTCAATCTCCCGGAGGGACTCCGGCGAGAATGGTGTCTTGTTGTCGAAGGCGTGGAGCACGATGCCCTCCAGCAGGTCGCCGAGGGTGATGTCTTTGAGTTCAGCGAAGGCCTTGAGCACCTTCAGCATCCGCTTTTCGATGCGGACGCCGGTTTGGACGCGCTCGACCAGGATAGGGGCGGGTTTGGAGTCTGTGTTCGTCATGTGTACCAATGTACCAGGGTAACTTAATAACGGCAACTGCTGATCGGTATTTTGTAAGGATGGCAGTGAGCCTTTACGGCCTCTGGGACTTGGCGGAAGAGCCAAAAGTGGGAAAAGAAATGTCTGGAGGCAACCATTCCCTCGGGCGTTCGCAGGGTTTCCCGCACCCCCCTCCAGCCTGTTATGGTCAGTGAGGAAACATCGATGACTCCTCCTTAGGAACCCGCGGTTATGGGCAAGCGTTGGCGAATCCGGATACTTCTGTTCCTGGCCGTACTCGGCCCCGGATTCATTACCGCCAACGTGGATAACGACTCCGGCGGGATCCTTACCTACTCGCAGGCAGGCGCGCAGTTTGGCTACTCGCTGCTGTGGACCATGCTTCCCATCACCATTGCCTTGATCGTGGTGCAGGAGATGTGCGCCCGCATGGGCGTGGTGACGGGCAAGGGGCTCAGCGACCTCATCCGCGAGGAGTTTGGGCTGCGGCTGACGTTTGTGCTCATGATCCTGCTGGTGGTGGTGAACTACACCAATGTGGTGACGGAGTTCATTGGTATCGCCGGCTCGCTGCATCTGTTTCATGTCTCCAAGTTCATCAGCGTGCCGCTGTGCGCGGCGCTGGTCTGGTACATGGTGGTGAAGGGCAGCTACAAGAGCACGGAAAAGATCTTCCTGATCGCCTCGGTGGTCTATATCGCCTATATCTTTGCCGGGGTGTTGTCGCAGCCGAGCTGGCACGACGCCCTGCTGGCTACGGTCAAGCTGCCGGCGCGCTCGGTGTGGAGCGACAAGGCCTATATCTACACGGCCATTGGCGTGGTGGGCACCACGATTGCCCCGTGGATGCAGTTCTACCTGCAGTCGTCGATTGTGGAGAAGGGGATTCGCGTGAAGGACTACGCGGCCTCGCGGCTGGATGTGATCATCGGCAGCTTCTTCACGGACATTGTGGCGTGGTTCATTGTGGTGGCCTGTGCGGCGACGCTCTATGTGCATGGGATGGGGGCCATCCAGGTGGCCTCGGACGCGGCGGAAGCGATGCGCCCGCTGGCTGGCGACTACGCGTTCCTCCTGTTTGCCTTCGGCCTGTTCAACGCATCGCTGTTTGCGGCCTCGATTCTGCCTCTTTCGACTTCGTATACCGTTTGCGAGGGCCTGGGTCTCGAGTCGGGCGTGGACAAGCGGTTCAAGGAAGCACCGGTCTTCTACTGGCTCTATACGGCGCTGATTGTGGGCGGGTCGGCCACGGTGCTGCTGCTGCCGGACGCGCAACTGATCAACGTCGCGATCTTGTCGCAGGTGCTGAACGGCGTGCTGCTGCCGGTGGTCATCATCCTGATGCTGCTGCTGATCAACCGCAGCGACCTCATGGGCAAGTACAAGAACTCGCGGCTGTGGAACGTGATCGCCTGGGGCACCAGCATCATCGTCATCGGGATGACGATGGTGATGCTGTGGGGCATGATGCCGGGGCATTGAGAGTCCAAAACACGCAGCACGGGCTCGGCCGTTATCCTGAATCGTGACAACAACGCCCATCACGCCACCCACCCTGCCGCCAGGGAAGCCGCCGCGCAAGGGCCGTCTGCGGTCCATCGTTCAATGGGCTGCCCTCGTCGTGCTGGCTCTCTGGTCGCTTGCCGCGCTGCTGCTGGTGGCCGCGCGCTGGATTGACCCGCCGACCACCGCACTGCACATCGAGCGCCGCATGCAGGCCTGGATTCACGGCAAGCCGTACCACGAACGATCCACCTTCGTGCCGCTCAGCCAGATCTCGCCCGACTTTCAGCATGCCGTGATCGCCGCCGAGGACACGCGCTTTTACCAGCACCACGGGTTCGATTGGCAGGAGCTCGAGATCGCGGCCAGGGAGGATATGGAAGGCGAGCGCACGCGCGGCGCCTCCACCCTGACCCAGCAACTGGTCAAAAACCTCTTTTTTGGCACCGGCGGCTCGTTTGTGCGCAAGGCGGGGGAGTTCACCCTGGTGCCGGTTGCGGAGCTGGTCCTGGGCAAGCAGCGGATTCTGGAGATCTACCTGAACGTGGTCGAGTGGGGTCCCGGCGTCTATGGCGCCGAGCCGGCCTGCCGAGCCTGGTACCGGACCGGGGCACGGAATGCAAGCCGGGAAGAGGCGGCACGGCTGGCTGCGATCCTGCCGGCTCCGCTGAAGCGGCGGCCCGAGCGCATGAACAACTACAGCAGTGTGATCTTGAAGCGGATGGACCAGATGGGCTGGTAGGTCAGAGCAGCTTGCCCGCCGCCAGGTCGCGGATCAGGCCCCGGTCGGCGGCGAGGAAGTCGTACTCGGGCAGGTCTTCGAGACGAGTCCAGCGGAACTGCTGGAAGATGCGGTTTTCCAGCTCACCGGAAAACTCGTGGACGGCGAAGAACTGCAGGTCGACGGCGCCGCCATGCCGGTAGTTATGGCGGATGCGGATGATGCGGGGGCCGATGGTGGCCTTGATGCCGAGCTCCTCGTCGAGTTCGCGGGCCAGGGCCTGTTCGGGGGTCTCGCCGGCTTCGATCTTGCCGCCGGGAAACTCCCACTGCAGGGCCATGGGCTGGTCGGGACGGCGCTGGCAGATGAGCACCTCGCCGCCGCGGACGATGAGAGCCGCTGCCACGAATCGCAACGCGGGTCCGGCAGGGCGGGGACTGGAAGTTGACTGGCTGTCTTCCACGCTTCGATTGTAAACGCACCAAAAGGGATGCAAGCCGAAGCGGGCATCCCTGGGTGTGGTGTGATCAAAGCGGTCTTGCCGTTTGCGGAGGCGGAATTACTCTCCCGCGACGCCTGAATGAATGCCCTCGGCGGCCTGGGGACGGAAGTAGCCCCAGCCGTTCTTGGCGGCCGCGGCCAGCAGCGCCGGAGAGGGGTTGACGGGGTAAGCGTTGCGCGCAATCTGCAGCATGGCGAGGTCGTGGATGGAGTTGCCGAATACGGCGTCGGGACGCTCGAGGCCGGCCCGCTTGAGGGCGATGGCCTTGCCTTCATCGGTAGGCACGTCGAGAATCTCGCTGGAGATGAGTCCGGCGGTGACGCGCACCTCGGCGGCCAGCACACGCTCCTCGGGAATGCCAAAGGAGCGCACGCCCTCGGTAACCACCCATTTGTTGGTGGAGCTGACGGCCCAGAGTTCAACCTCGGCCTTGCGCAGGGTTTCAAGCAGGGCGGCGATCTCAGGGAAGATGCGGGGGCGGACGAACTCCTCGAAATAGAGGGCGGCGGCGGAGCGGAGTTCCTTCTCACGCAGGCCTGCATAGATCTGCACCATTTCGCCGCAGATGTCGAGTTCGCTGACCTTGCCGGCGAGATAGGCGCGGTAGCGGGTGTCAATGCCATCGCTGATGGGGCGGGAGACCAGTCCCTGCTCGAGCGACCAGACCATGAAGCCGTAGCCGGAGTCGCCGCTCCAGATGGTTCCATCGCAGTCAAAGACGGCGACGCGGGGTTTGTTTTCGAGAACCAGCCGTTCGAGCTCTGGGGCGGTCCACTTGGGGATTTCAATCTGTGTCGGTGTCAAACGATCCTCAATCATACTCACACATACTCTTTTTCCTATTCTCCCCCAACTGGGCATGTTTTTGCACGTAAAGGTTTGGAGAACAGTGTCACAGGATGAACCTGGGCCGCGGATTGGCACGAGTTTGGAGGATGGAGGCAGATTCTGGGAACGGCAGGAGCGGGGCGGCCGGGGTTTGCGCTGGGGTGGCGGGCGCTGCTATATGTGACCGAGAGCAATTTGAAGCCGAATGGAGAAGATCGAATGGAGCGCAGACGGTTTATGCGGGTGGTTGGGATGGCGGGGCTGGGCGCGGCGGCGCTGGCGAGCGAAGCAAGGCGCGGGCTGGGACAGTTTTCCGCAGCGGCCGGCTCGGAGAGCGCGCTGTCGATTCCGGAGTCGGCGCAGGTGCAGCCGGAGGCGTTGGCCGGGCTGATTCAGGCCGGCGGAGCGGCAAAGCCGGTGATCTTCCAGGTGGGGTCGAAGATCTTTTTTGGCGAAGGGCATATCGCGGGGTCGGTGTTTGCGGGGCCGGGTTCGCAGGCCGCGGGGCTGCAACTGCTCAAGAGCATCGTGGCTACGACGAAGAAGGACGCGGCGATTGTGCTCTACTGCGGCTGCTGCCCCTGGACGCGCTGCCCCAATATGGGTCCGGCTTACAAGCAACTGCACGATCTGGGATTCACCCATGTGAAGGCGCTCTACCTGGCCAGCAACTTTGGCGATGATTGGGTGGCGAAGGGCTATCCGGTGGAGCATGGCAAGTAGGACTGTGCGCCGGGCATGGGCAGCGCTGCTGCTGGGGCTGCTGCTGGCGGCGGGAAAGCCGGGCGCGGCCATGCCGCCGGAAGACCCGCTGCTGAACAAGCCGGCGCCGGCTTTTGTGCGCGACGACCTGAGCGGAAGGCACGTGGATTTGGCCGCCTACCGGGGCAAGGTGGTGCTGCTGAACTTCTGGGCCTCGTGGTGCGCTCCCTGCCAGTTGGAGATGCCGCGGTTTGCCGCCTGGCAACACCAGTACGGCGCGGCGGGGCTGCGGGTGGTTGGCGTATCCATGGATGAGGAAGCGGCGGGGACGCGGCGCGTGTGCCGCAAGCTGGGCGTGGACTATCCGGTGGTGATGGGCGACGCGGAGCTGGGCACGCTCTATGGAGGCGTCTTCGGGCTGCCGGTGACCTACCTGATTGGCCGGGACGGGCAGGTGCGGGCCAGATTCCAGGGCGAGAGCGACCTGAAAGCCATGGAAGCCAGGATCCGGGAGCTGCTGGACGGTCGATGAGCAGCCGCTGTTGTCGAAGTTGAGTCCATGATGAACGAGGTTCGGCACGACCACGCGACCGGGCCGGGGAACCCCTGGCGCGCCGATAATCGGGAGTGTGGAGACGGCCCGCAACCTGCCGCTATTGAAGGACTACCAGGCGTACCTGCGCGTGGAGAAGGGGCTGCGGCCCCTGACCTGCGAGGCCTATGACAGCGACCTGAAGATCTTTGCCGAGTTCATTGAGAGCCGGCACGGGGTGCTGCTGACGGCCACCCAGGAAGACGTTTCGGCCTTTCTTGAACACCTGCGGCATCACGGCATTGATTCGCGCTCGTCGGCGCGCAAGCTGAGCTGCCTGCGGGGCTTCTACAAGTGGCTCCTGCTGGACCGGCGCATCCACCACGACCCAACCCTCAATATCGAGTCGCCCAAGGCCTGGAAGGTGCTGCCCAAGTCACTGGCGGAGGTGGAGGTTGCGGCGATGCTGGAGCGTGCCGAGCGGTCGGCGGAGCATCCGCAGGCGCGGGCCACGGCTCTGCGGGACCGGGCGATTCTTGAACTGCTCTATGCGGGTGGGCTGCGGGTCTCAGAGGTGACGGCGCTGGGGACCAGCGACCTGGCCCTGGACCTGGGCCGGGCCCAGGTGCGCGGCAAAGGCGACAAGGAACGGATTGTGCCGCTGGGTCGAACGGCGCTGGAGGCCCTGGAGACCTACCTGCGCGAAGGACGGCCGCACCTGGCGCGCATCAGCTCGGCAAAGAAGCGCGGGGGCGCGCAGCAGGATGCGACCCGGCTTTTTCTTTCGATTCGGGGGATGCCCTTGACGCGCCAGTGGGTGTGGCACCTGGTAAAGACGGCCGACAGCACGGCGAGCCCGCACCGGCTGCGGCACAGTTGCGCGACGCACATGGTGGAGCACGGGGCGGACCTGCGCAGCGTGCAACTGCTGCTGGGCCATGCCGACATTTCGACCACGCAGGTGTATACGCACCTGGCGCTGGGACGCCTGAAGGCGGTGGTGCGAGCGCATCATCCGCGGGCCCGGCGGCAATTTGGCCCGGCGGAGGGGGCGCCCACGCAGGCCAAGACCGGCAGCCGTGGCGGGTTGAGACTGGTGACGGCCTCTACGCCTCCCGAGGAGAGCCATTGAGCCTGACGGCTGCCCCAAACGAGACCTCGCTGGATGGGTTGGTGGACGACTACCTGCGTGTGCTGGCCAACGAGCGGGGCGCATCGGCGCATACGCTGCGCGCCTATCAGCGAGAGCTGCACGGGTTTGCCGCCTGGGTGAGCGAGCAGTACGGGCCGGAGCAGAGAGTGGAGCAGATAGAGCACACGCACATTCGCGCTTACCTGGGGACGCTCTATGACCGGGGATTGCAGAAGGCATCGGCGGCGCGGGCGCTGGCGGCGATTCGAGGCTGGTTCAAATGGCTGGCCCGGGCAGGGCATCTGGAGCAGAACGCGGCCTCGCTGGTGGCCACGCCGCGGCTGCCGAAGCACCTGCCGCGGGTGCCCTCCATCGAGCAGATGAACCGCGTGGTGGAGTCGGTGGGTGAGGATGCGGCGAGCTGGCCGGCGCGGGACACCGCGATTCTGGAGCTGCTCTATGGCTGCGGCGTGCGCAACGCGGAGCTGACGGGGCTCAACCTCGAAGACATTCACTGGGCCAACGAGGCGATCCTGGTGCGCGGCAAGGGGCAGAAGCAGCGTTATGTTCCGCTGGGGGATGCGGCGGCGCTGGCGCTGCGGAGCTACCTGGCGGAGCGGTCCGCGCTGCTGGCGGCGGCGGGCGAGGGGCAGGGCCGGACGACGCCCGCACTCTTTGTGAACCTCCAGTTGCGCGGCCTGGACAAGCCGGGCGGCGAGGCGCGGCTCACAACGCGCAGCGTGGGCCGGATTGTGAAGCGCATCGCGGTGCTGCGGGGGCTGTCGGCGGAGGTGCATCCGCATACCCTGCGCCACGCCTTTGGGACGCACCTGCTGGAAGAAGGCGCGGATCTGCGCGCCATCCAGGAACTGCTGGGGCATGAGCGCCTGTCAACGACGCAGCGCTATACGCAACTCACGACGGCGCAGCTCACGGTGGTGTATGACCGGACCCACCCGCGGGCGCGGTAAGAAACCAGAGCCGTTCTTCCGCCGGAGTGGCTGAGTCAGTTGTTCCCCGCACCCCTCACGTCGTCTGCCGGGTCTCCGCGGACGCCGCGGAGGTGCTGGGGATCTGCCATGGCGCACGGAAGGGGCCGCGGTATTTCTGAGGGGGCGATTGCCCAAAGAAACATCCGGTAGGGTATCTTTCCATCAGAAGAATTCAAGCCAGTGAAGTCGATTTTTTTGAAGGAGGCTCCATGGAGCCGGAAGTTGAGCCCGTTGTGCCGGAAGTGAAGCCGGCGGAATATCTTTCGCTTGCCGCAGCCGAGGGGGAGGACGCGGCAATCACCGCAGAGGCTGTGGCCGCGCGGGGGTTGTCGTGGGTGTTCAAGGGCGAAGGGGGATTGCGCGCCGGATGGTCGGTTCTGCTGTTCCTGGTGCTGTTCTTTCTCTGCATGTCGCTGGTTGGCGTGATCTTTTATGCGCTGCACCTGGTGGGCAAAAAGAGCGGGTTTACGGCGAGTTCGACGCTCTTCGGGGAAGCGGTTCCATTCCTTGGCCTGGCGGGGGCGGCGGCGATGGTGGCGCTGATTGAGCATCGGAGGAGCCTGCTGGCGTTTAACCTGACGGGCCCGCGGCCGGTGGCGCATTTCCTTTCAGGACTGGCGGCGGGGTTTGTGGCTCTGTCGGCGCTGATTGGCGCGCTGGCGTGGGGCGGGTGGCTGCATTTTGGGCCGGTGGCGCTGTCAGGCGGGGCGATTCTGACCTTTGGCGTGACCTGGGGCTGCGCGTTCCTGCTGGTGGGCTGCTTTGAGGAAGGGATGTTCCGCTGCTATCTGCAGTTCACCTTGACGCGGGGCATCAACCTCTGGTGGGCGCTGGGGATTGAGGCGGCGGTGACGCTGGACCTGGTACTGCGAGCCAAGGGCAACGGCATCTGGGGCGTGTATGCGGTGGTGGCGCTGGGGCTCGTTCCGTGCGTATGGCTGCACCTGAAGAAGGCGGAGAGCGCGGGGTTCTGGCAGGCGGCGTGGGTCACCTCCACGCTGTTCGGGTTCATTCACACGGGCAACAACGGGGAAAACTGGATTGGCATCTTTGCCGCGGCGGCCATCGGGTTTGTGTTTGTGGTGAGCATCCGGGTGACGGGGTCGGCGTGGTGGGCCATTGGCTGCCACGCGGCGTGGGACTGGGCGGAGACGTATTTCTATGGCACGGCGGACAGCGGCAATGTGGCCACGGGACACCTGCTGACGGCCGCGCCGGCGGGCAATGTGCTGTGGAGCGGCGGAGCGGACGGGCCGGAGGGCAGTTTGCTGGTGCTTGGGATCATTGTGCTGCTGCTGGCGGCGCTGCTTGCGCTTTATGGGCGGAGGCAGCCCGCGGCAGCCGCTCCTCAACTGGCCGGATAGCGGGGGGTGCGCGGCGGCGGGGTTATCCTGTGGGAGACCCATGCCTGACACCGAATCTCTAACTCAAGCGCCCGTTCGTCGTAAGAAGTTTGTGCCTGGCCGCAAGCGCAAGGCTCTGCGGATTGTGCTGTGGACCGTTGCCGGCCTGCTGGCCGCGGTGGTGGTGGCCGCGGGAGCGGGCGTGCTGTGGCTGCGCGCGGCGGCCAAGGCCGCGCTGCCGGTGCTGGACGGAGAACTGCGCGTGGCGGGGCTGTCGGCCCCGGTGACCGTGCGGCGCGACGGGCACGGGGTGCCGCACATTGAGGCGGCAAGCCAGGAAGACCTGTGGGTGGCGCAGGGGTACGTGACGGCGCAGGACCGGCTGTGGCAGATGGACGCCTTCCGCCGCAACGCCAACGGGGAACTGGCGGAGGTGCTGGGCTCGTCGCTGATCAAGCACGACACGGCGCAGCGGGTGTTGCAGTTCCGGCTGACGGCGCGGCGCATCTATGCCAACCTCTCGGCGGTGGACCGGGCGCGGCTGGACGCCTATGCGCGCGGGGTCAACCTCTTTATCGCGCAACATGGGGATACGCTGCCGCCGGAGTTCAAGCTGCTGGGCTACCGGCCGCAGGCGTGGGCCGGGGTGGACTCGCTCTCCATCGGCATGATGATGGTGCAGATGCTGGACACGCACTGGGATGTGAAGCTGAGCCGGGAGCGGATTGCGGGGCTGTTGAACGACCCCAAGCTGGAGGCGGACCTGTATCCGGTGGGGTCGTGGCGGGACCATCCGCCGACCGGGGAACTGTTGGATCTGAGCCAGCCGCATCCGGAGTTGCAGCCGCCGAGCGCGGACGACGAGGAGGACGACCGGAGCCATGCGGGGCTGGAGCAGGCGCGGCCTTTGGACCGGTTGACCTCAGGGGCTGAAGCCCCCGGTTATTTTGGGCGGCTTGCGGCACGACTGAAGTCGTGCCCTGACACTTCGAGCCTTTCTTCGGCAGCCTGTGAGATTCCGGCTTCCCACGCCCAGGTGAGTGGGTCCAGTTATCACGCCCAGGTGAGTGGGTCCAGTTATCACGCCCAGGGGAGTGGGTCCAGTTATCGCGCCCAGGTGAGTGGGTCCAGTTATCACGCCCAGCCTGAAGCTCATGCTTACCAATCCAACCCTGGCGATGGGGCGGGAGTTTCGACCAGTGGCGAGGACACGGCGGCGCTGCGGGAGGCGATGGGATTGCCCGCCTGCGCGGGGTGCACGCCGGGGTCGAACAACTGGGTAATTGCGGGCAAGCACACGGCGAGCGGCAAGCCGCTGCTCTCAAACGATATGCACCTGGGGCTGACGGAGCCGAATATCTGGTTCATGGCCGACCTGAGCGCGCCGGGGTATCACGCGGCGGGCGTGACGCTGCCGGGGATGCCGTTTGTGATTGCGGGGCACAACGAGCACGTGGCGTGGGGATTCACGGCGCTGTATGCGGATGTGCAGGACCTGTACATCGAGAAGCTGGACGGGAAGGGCAACTACGAGGGGAACGACGCGGCCTGGCATGCGCTGACGGTGGACCATGAGGTGATCAAGGTGCGCGGCGGCAAGGATGTGGTGCTGGAGGTGGAGAGCACCGACCACGGGCCGCTGCTGAATCCGCTGTTTACGAAGGAGAAGCGGGCGATTGCGCTGAAGTGGACGCTCTATGACACGACGCTGAACGCGCTGCCGCTCTGGGAGATGAATACAGCCGGCAACTGGGGGGAGTTTTCAGCGGCGCTGGGCAAGTGGTGCTGGCCGACGCAGAACGTGGTTTACTCCGACGACCAGGGGCATATTGGCTATCACGCGGTGGGCAAGGTGCCGACGCACCTGGGCGGACCGTGGGGCAAGCCTCTCTCTCGTGACGCGTTGAACGAGCACTACGAGGGGCAAGGCTACATTCCCTTTGACCAGATGCCGAATGCATTTGATCCGCCGTCGGGGCTTCTGGCGACGGCCAACTCGCGGGTGACGACCGAAAAGTCGCCCTACCCGCTGGCTTTGGAGTGGGTTGAGCCGTACCGGGCTGAGCGGATTTACAAGATGCTGCAAGGGCGGGACGGGCTGGGGCGGGCGGACATGCTGGCGGTGCAGACGGACGTTTACAGCGAGGTGGACCAGGAGCTGGGGCAGCGGTTTGCCTACGCCATTGACCACACGCCGGGAGTGGACGCGCGGCTGAAGAAGGCGGCGGACCTGATGCGGAGCTGGGATGGGAAGCTGACCGCGGACTCGGCCGCGGCGTCGATTGTGACCGAGACGCGGCGCGCGCTGTGGCCGCTGATTCTGGAGCCAAAGCTGGGCAAGGACGCCGGGGAGTACCGCTGGTCGGAGTCGAACTTTGCCGAGGAAGAGATTGTGATGCACGCGAACGCGCAGTGGCTTCCCGCGGCCTACAAGAACTGGGACGCGCTGCTGACAGACGCGGTGCGCAAGGCGATGGAGGCGGGCAAGGCGCCGACGGATGTGACCGGATGGGCCTATGGAAGCTGGCACGTGGTGGACATCGAGCATCCGCTGGCGGCGTTTTTGCCTGTAGTGGGCACAGTGGCCGGGACCGGCGCGCAGCCTCTGAGCGGCGACACGACGACGGTGAAGCAGGTGGGACGGGCCTTTGGGCCTTCGCAGCGGTTCACGATGGACTGGAGCGACGTGGACGGGTCGACGGAGAATATTGTGCTGGGCGAGAGCGGGAACCCGTATAGCGCGTATTTTCGCGATCAGTGGGACGCCTACTACGGCGGGACGACCTTTGCGCTTCCCTTTACGCCGGCGGCGGTGGGGGCGCAGACGCGGCATACGCTGCGTTTGGCGCCATGAAAAAACAGGGACGAGGGACGAGGGACGAGGGACCAGGAACCAGGGGCGAGGGACCAGGGACCTGGGGCTGGGGGAGATTTGTCGGCCCTGGATGGATTTTGCTGGCGGCGGCTGTGGCGACGGCTCCGCAGGTGCTGCGGGGGACTTCGTGCGGACACGACTTCGACTTTCACCTGGTTTCCTGGCTGGACTGTGTGCGGAGCTGGCGCGAGGGGATTGTCTACCCGCATTGGGCGTCGAGCCCGAACTTTGGGGCAGGCGAGCCGCGGTTTGTCTTCTATCCGCCGCTAACCTGGATGCTGGGCGCGGGGCTGGGGCTGGTGCTGCCGTGGACGGCGGTGGCGGGCGCGCTGACATTTTTGTTGCTGGCGGCTGCGGGACTGGCGACACGCGCTCTGGCGCGGCTGGCGCTGCCTGGGGGCGCTGCTACCGTGGCGGGGTGCGCGGCGCTCCTGTCGGGCTATGCGCTCTTCACGGCCTATGAGCGGTCGGCGTTTGGGGAGCTGGCGGGGGGCTTCTGGATTCCACTGCTGCTGCTGTTGATTTTGCGGGAGCGGGAGGCGGGGGCTTCGACGTGGCGACGCGCGCTGGACGGCTCCACGGCGCCGCTGGCGCTGGTGGTGGCGGGGGCGTGGCTCTCCAATGCGCCGCTGGGCGTGATGAGCTGCTACCTGCTGGCCGCGGTGGCCCTGGCGCTGGCGGCGGTGCGCCGCTCGTGGGCCCCGGTGGCGCGGGCTGCGATGGCGGCGGCTCTGGGGCTGGGCCTGGCGGCCGTCTACCTGGTTCCGGCGGCGGTGGAACAGAACTGGGTGAATATACGCCAGGCGGTGGATGACCCCGGAGAGCGGATCGAAAACAGTTGGCTGTTTGCGCGGCACCTCGACCTGTCGCTGGATTTGCACGATGTAGAGCTGACGCGGGTGTCGGTGCTGGCGGTGAGCATGATTGCGCTGGCGCTGGGCGGGGGGCTGGTGGTGTGGCTGCGCGGGCGGCAGCAGGTAGAGACCCGGCGTGTGCCGCGGGGGTGGTGGTTGGTGATGGCGCTGATCCCTGCCACCGTGCTGGTGATGCAACTGCCGGTGTCGCTGGCGGTGTGGGATGCGCTGCCGCGGCTGCGGTTTTTGCAGTTTCCGTGGCGGTGGCTGGTGGCGGTGGAGGCCCCGCTGGGGATTGCTGTGGCGGCCGCTTTGGGGGAGCTCTGGCCGCTGCGGCGCTGGCTGCGGGTGGCGCTGGTGGTCGGCTGCGTGGCGGCGGGCATGGCGGCGCCGGCGGTGGCGGGGCTGCTTTTTTTTCAGGGCTGCGATGAGGAAGACGCGGTATACCCGATGCTGCAGGTCTTTGAGTCGGGGCAGGGGTTTGAGGGAACCGACGAGTACGCCCCTCCGGGTGCGGACAACACGCTGGTGCCGGTTGGGTTGCCGGCGGCCTGCCTGGTGCGGGACCCGTTGACGAGGCTGGGAACAGGCCCGGAGAGCACCGCGCCGGAGTGGGAGCCGGGGCAGGGAAGCTGCGATGCGGTGTTTGGGGCCTATCCCAAGGTTTGGGCGGCGCGGCCGGAGCACCTGCGGATTGGGGCCACGACTGCGCATGCCGGGTACCTGGTCTTGCGGCTGCGAAGCTATCCGGCCTGGCGGGTGACGGTGAATGGAGCAGAGGTCACGGGGTTGCCCGTCCGGAAAGACGGCCTGATAGCCGTACCTGTGCCGCAGGGGATGGTGGACCTGCGGGCGGACTGGACGACGATGCCGGACGTGCTGGCGGGGCGCTGGGCGAGCGGATGGGCCCTGCTGCTGGGGACAGGACTGTGGTGGGTGGAGCGGAGGCTGCTGCGGCCCGGTTTATCATGAGAAGCGATGAAAGTTGACGTGAAATCACTGATTCAAGAGGGCGCGGCGCTGACCGACCAGGCGCTGGAAGAGTTGATTCCCGCGCTGGGGACCGTGCCGGCCTCGATTCATGGGGCCATGCGGCACTCGACGTTTGCCGGGGGCAAGCGGCTGCGGCCGGTGCTGGCCATGCAGGCGGGCATCACCCTTGCCGGGGCGCTGCCGGCGGGGATTGAGCGGCTGGGCGCGGCGCTGGAGATGCTGCACACCTACTCGCTGATCCACGACGACCTGCCCGCGCTGGACAACGACGACCTGCGGCGGGGCAAGCCGACCTGCCATGTGGCCTTTGGCGAGGCGATCGCGATTCTGGCCGGGGATGCGCTGCAGACGCGGGCTTTTGAAGTGCTGGCCGGGCTGGATGCGCCGCCTGCCGCGACAGTGCAGATCATTGGGCTGATCGCCAACGCCGTGGGCACGGTGGAGGGGATGATTGGCGGCCAGGTCCTGGACATCGAGAGCGAGCATCAAAAGCCGACGGCGGAGCTGGTGGAAGCGATTCACCGGGCCAAGACGGGGGCGCTGATCCGGGTGAGCGTGGTGGCGGGGGGCGTGTACGCCGGGGCGAGCGCGGAGGATGTGGCCCGGCTGGACACGTTTGGGCGCAAGGCGGGGCTGGCCTTCCAGATTGCGGACGACGTGCTGGACATGACGGCGGACTCGGCGACCCTGGGCAAGACGGCAGGCAAGGACCTGGCGACGGAAAAGGCGACCTGGCCGGCAGTTTTTGGCATTGAGCAGAGCGAACGGGACGCGGCGCGGCTGATTGAAGAGGCGTTTGCGGCGCTCGAACCGTATGGAAGCCGGGCGGACGGGCTGAAGGCCGTGGCGCGCTACCTGGTGGAGCGGAAAAACTAAGCCATGCTGAGCGAAGAGGACATCTACACCGCGCTGCGGGACTGCTTTGACCCGGAGGTCAAACTGAACCTGGTGGATCTGGGGCTGATTTACTCGGTGGCGACGGGGCCAGACCCGGATTCGACGCCGGCGTGGCCGCGGCAGTGGGTGCAGGTGACGATGACCCTGACGACCCCGCAGTGCCCGGCCAGCGGACTCATCTTCGAGCAGGTGAACAATCGCCTGGCGGGGATTCCTGACATCAGCAAGGTGGATGTGGCGCTGGTGTGGGAGCCAAAGTGGACAGCCCACCGCATCAGCGAGGCCGGCCGCAAGCAGTTGGGAATCTAGCGGCCGGGTAGCGTGAGCAGGCCCTAGCGGGCCAGGATGCGGTCGAGGGTCTGGCGTTTGGCGTCGATTTCTTCCACAGCGCCTTCGACCTTGCCGATGATCTGCTGCACCTGATCGATGAAGCCGGGCAGGGCGCTCCAGATGGTGAGCAGGGCCTGTTTCTGGTCGAGCAGGGCCAGGGCCGTGCCGGCCGAGGCGGCCACAACGCCCGCGCGACGCCGGCCGCTCATGAGCAGCAGGCCGCCGGCTACGAGCGCGGCTCCGGCGGCATATCCGGTCCAACTGGGGGATTCACTCTGGTCCGCGGCGCGGTTGACGCCAGAGTTGACGGGCTTGGAAAGGGGAACAACCACCATAAACTCTCCTTCTGTTCCGGAGCCGCCGGGGCGGGGAGCGGAACCTTGTTCTCTGGATTGGTTCAGTCGAGGTCGAAGTCGCGGAGTGGCTTGCCTTCGGGGGCGTCCTTGGCCTTGCGGAGAGCCTCGGCGAACTTCTTTTCCAGCAGATCCGCCTTGTTTTTCTCCGCGTCGATGGACTGGCGGAAGATGGACTCCTTGCGCTCGTCCTGCTCGCGCATGGCTTTGGCGGCGGTTTCGAGGTCCTCGAACATGCGCTTGCGGGGCGCAGGGGTATGGCTCACCAGCAGGCCGGTAGCGGCATCGATCTTGAGCATGGCACCGCAATCGGGGCAGGCGACTTCGAAGGTCTTTTCGTTGTTGCTGGTCATTTCGTAACCCATTGTAGGCTTTGGGCGGGTTGGTTGCACAGGGGGTGTTTGGATGCCGAGTGTACATGACGTACATATTTAAGCGTACGTTGTGGTAACATTCCCTCATGGAAGTGCCGATTACGCAGTTTCGCAAGGAGATTTTCGCCTTGACCAGCCGGGCGCTGGATGGGGAAGAGGTTTGGGTGACGCACCGGGGGCGGCGGCTCAGAATCGTCCCGGAGGGTCAGCCAACCACGCGCCTGAGCCGGATAGCGCCGATGCAGGTTCTGAGTGGCGGGGGAGCGGAGGAAGCCGCGCTGCTGGACGAGATGAGACGAAGCTGGGAGGCCGACTGGGAGCGCGATTTTGGCCCTGCGCCCGGCATGGATGCTTCATCGGGGAAGTCAGGCGCTGGATCATGATTGCGTACCTGGACACGCAGGCGCTGGTGTGGCTGGCGCAGGGCAGCCTGGACGACATCAGTCCCAGGGTCGCCCGGCTGCTGGAAGCGGCGGACCTGCTGATTTCGCCGATGGTTCTGCTGGAACTGGAGTATCTTCACGAAGTCAAGCGGATCAAGCTGCCGGCCCTGGATATTCAGATGAAGGTGGCGCACGAGGTGGGGCTGCGTGTGTGCGAACTGCCGTTCGCGGCAGTCGCCGGCGCGGCGCTGAACGAGAAGTGGACGCGCGACCCGTTTGACCGCCTGATCGTCGCCAACGCCAAGGCGAATGGATTTGCCTGGCTGATTTCGGCCGATGAAGAGATAGCGCGCCACTATCCCCGCACCGTCTGGTAAGGGCGTGCTCGACGAAGGGCGAAGCCGGGATTTGACCTCCGAAAATGGAGTCATGCCATTTCAGGGCAAGGCCGTTGCCAAGTGCATCGGAGAACAGTCTATTCTGGAGAGAGACTCGCGTCCCCGAAGTTTACGTACGTCTTCCGCAAGCCATGGGAAGCAGACAGGAAGCCGGCGGCTGGCCGCACGGTGGACTGCGCTCCCTGGGACCCGAAGAGGAGAACGATGAAGAACAGGATTTTGCGCAGTTTGGTTTGGATGGCTCTGGCTTTGGCGGCGGTTGCGCCCCTGGCCTGGGCGCAGGGGCAGGTTGCGGGAGACTGGCAGGGAAACCTGGTGACAGGGACCACGACGCTGCGGCTGGTGGTGCACATCACCGCCTCCCCGGAGGGTGTTCTCTCGGCCACCATCGACAGCATCGATCAGCACTCGATGGGCATTCCGATCTCGACGATTGGCTTCCAGGACGGCAAGCTGAGCCTGAAGCTGGATAAGCCGGAGGCATCGTATGAGGGCGTCCTCAACCCGCAGGCGACCGTGATCACCGGCACGTGGACGCAGGGCAGCCCGCTGGCCCTGGACTTCAAGCGCGTGGTCCGGCAGGACGCGGCGGTTCCAGTGGGATCTTCGGACATCGACGGCAAGTGGGCGGGCCCGCTGAATCTGGGCGCGGCGCAACTGCACCTGACCATCCGCATCGTGAATACTCAGGATGGGCTGAAGGTGTCGCTGGAGAGCTCTGACCAGAATGCGGCGGTGATTCCGGCGACGCGGGTGATCCGCAACGGCAAGCAGCTGGCGCTGGAGTTCAAGTCCATCGGCGCGACGTTCCTGGGCGATATCGCCGCGGATCTGCTGTCGATCGAGGGCATTTTCAAGCAGGGGCAGGACCCCGAGCACCTGGTTTTGAAAAGGGTGACGGACTCCGCGCAACTGGAGCGGCACAGGCCGCAAAACCCGGTGAAGCCTTATCCCTACAAGGAAGAGGAAGTGACCTTTACCAACACGGCGGCAGGGGCGACGCTGGCCGGGACGCTGACAATCCCCGCGGGCAAGGGGCCGTTTCCGGCGGTGCTGCTGATTGCCGGTTCGGGTCCGCGCGACCGCGACGAGACGCTGCTGGGACACAAGCCGTTCCTGGTTCTCTCCGACTACCTGACGCGCAAGGGCATTGTGGTGCTGCGGGCCGACAAGCGGGGCATCGGCAAATCGACGGGCGAATATGCCACGGCGACGACGGCGGACTTTGCCGCGGATGCGGCGGTTGGGGTGGAGTTTCTGAAGGGCCGGCCGGAGGTGGACGGCAAGCTGATCGGTCTGGTGGGGCACAGCGAGGGCGGCCTGGTGGCGCCGCTGGTGGCCTCGACCAGCAAGGATGTGGCCTACATTGTGCTGCTGGCCGCCAACGGCCTGCCCGGCGACCAGGTGGTGATCGAGCAGACCCGGCTGGCCGCTGAAGCCAACGGGATGGACGCCGAAGAGGTGGCCAAGAGCACCGAGCGGGAGAAGAAGCTGCTGGCGATTGTGGCCAAGGACACAGACAACGAGCAACTGGAGAAGGACCTGCGCGACGAACTGGCGGGCAATGTGCCGATTGCACAGATCAACCCGCAGATCCGGGCGCTGACCTCGCCCTGGTTTCGCTACTTCATGAACTATGACCCGGCCGTGACGCTGCGCAAGGTCTCCTGCCCGGTGCTGGCCCTGAACGGAGAGAAGGATAAGCAGGTTCCGGCCAAGCTGAACCTGCCTGCGGTGCGCAAGGCACTTGAAGAGGGCGGCAACAAGCACGTGGAAGCCGATGAGTTGCCGGGGCTGAACCATCTCTTCCAGACGGCCAAGACGGGCGCTCCGGCGGAGTATGCGGAGATCGAGGAGACCATGTCGCCGGCGGCTCTGGGCAAGATCAGCTCGTGGATCCTGATGCAGTAGTCCGGGAAGCTGCAGTGAAAGGGAAAGGCCCTGCTTCGGTGAACGAGGAGGGGCCTTTTTCGCTCTTCACTTTGGGAATCGAGGTCCGGTTTGGGAACTGCCGCATGGGCGGGTGTGCCGGCCGTCACCGGGCCTTGTGATTGCAGCCGATGAGGGAGGTACGGTTCAAGGAGGACCGCCCCCGATGTTGAGCGCACTCTCCGGATATGGATATGTCAGCCAGGCATCAGTTTCCAGCTCGCCTCCCCCGGCGGTGATGGCCGCAGCGGCCGCAACGGCATCCACTCTCAGCCGGGCTACCGCGCCCGACACGGTGACGATCAGCGCGGCCGGGCAGCAGGCCTCGCAGGCGTCGCAGGACGTGGAACACGACGGCGACAGCCACTGAGTGGGATTCAGGCCGAAGGAGAAGGCATCGGGTTGACGGCAAACGCAGAAAGGCCCCGCTTTGAGGAGCGGGGCCTTGCTGCGTTGAATGGGGCGATGGAGGGAAGTTAGTGCTTTTCAGCGGCCGTGGCCAGCTTGGCTTCTGCCTCGGCGATGACGTGAAGGGCGCGGGTGTAGGCCTCTTCGCTGTCGCCGGCATCCTTCCACATCTTCTGGCCGCGGTCCAGTTGCTCCTGGGCGCGGGGGGCGTTGATTTCGCCAGGCTTGAGGGCGTCGGCGGCGAGGATGGTGACGCGGTCGGGAAGCACCTCGACGAAGCCCCAACTGACGTTGTACTTCTCGTCGCCGTCGGGGCCGCCATGAAGGGTGACGTCGCCGGCGCCGAGTTCCGCCACCAGGGGCGCATGGCCGTAGAGCACCTCCATGTACCCGTTCTTCGCTGGAAGCTCGACGGCCGTGGCCGGGTGCTCGAAGAGGGTGCGCTCGGGGGTGACCAGCCGTACGCGGAGTTGATTTGTCTCGTCTGCCATGGGCTCCTTTCAGTGAACAGTGAACAGTGGCCAGTGGGCAGTGGGCAGTGGGCGGGAGGTTCCCGTTAGGGGAGGAGCGCCTTTACTGATCCCTGTTCACTGTCCACTGCACCCTGGCGTTACACGCTCGCCTTGAGCTTTTCGGCGGTTTCGAGCACTTCCTCGATGGAGCCTTTCATGTAGAAGGCCTGCTCGGGGATGTCGTCGTACTTGCCTTCGATGATGCCCTTGAAGCTGCGGACGGTGTCGGCAATCTTGACGTAGGCGCCATGGATGCCGGTGAACTGTTCGGCGACATGGAAGGGCTGGGAGAGGAACTTCTGCACCTTGCGGGCGCGGGCGACAGTGAGCTTGTCCTCTTCGGAGAGCTCGTCGATGCCCAGGATGGCGATGATGTCCTGGAGGTCCTTGTAGCGCTGCAGGATGCGCTTGACGCCCTGGGCCACGTCGTAGTGCTCCTGGCCCACGATGCGCGCGGAGAGGATGCGCGAGGTGGAGGCGAGGGGATCGACGGCGGGGTAGATGCCAAGCTCGGAAAGCGGACGGCTGAGCACGGTGGTGGCGTCCAGGTGGGCAAAGGTGGTGGCGGGCGCGGGGTCGGTCAGATCGTCGGCGGGCACGTAGACGGCCTGGACGGAGGTGACGGAGCCCTTGCTGGTGGAGGTGATGCGCTCCTGGAGCTCGCCCATTTCCGTGGCCAGGTTGGGCTGGTAGCCGACGGCGGAAGGCATGCGGCCGAGCAGGGTGGAGACCTCGGAGCCGGCCTGGGTGAAGCGGAAGATGTTGTCGATGAACAAAAGCGTGTCAGAGCCCTCGACGTCGCGGAAGTACTCGGCGACGGTAAGCGCGCTTAGGGCCACGCGGAGACGTGCTCCTGGCGGCTCGGTCATCTGGCCGTAGACCAGGGCGCACTTGGACTCGGCGAACTGGCCGGGCTTGATGACGCCGGACTCGGTCATCTCGACCCAGAGGTCGTTGCCCTCGCGGGTGCGCTCGCCAACGCCGGCGAAGACCGAGAAGCCGCCGTGGTTTTTGGCGACGTTGTTGATGAGTTCCATGATGACGACGGTCTTGCCCACGCCGGCGCCGCCGAAGAGGCCCGTCTTGCCGCCCTTGGCGTAGGGTTCCAGGAGGTCGATGACCTTGATGCCCGTCTCGAACATCTCGGAGGAGGTGTTCAGGTCCTCGTACTTGGGGGCCTCGCGGTGGATGGGCAGGGTCATCTTGTGGCCGATGGGACCGCGCTCGTCCACGGGCTCGCCCACGACGTTGATGATGCGGCCCAGGGTCTCGGGGCCCACAGGCACATTGATGGGCTTGCCGGTATCAGTCACGATCTGCCCGCGGACCATGCCCTCGGTGGGCTGCATGGAC
>CAINJJ010000004.1 GCA_903849645.1 uncultured Acidobacteriaceae bacterium
AGCAGCCCTTCGACTTGGCTGAAACCAGCAGCCGCACCAGCGTGCCCAGCCCGGTGCTGTCCATGTGGGTCAGGTCCGTCAGGTCCAACACAATGCGCATGTGGTTCGGAATCAGTTCGTGAATGCGGGCGTAGAGCTTGTCGTTCACGCCCGTCACAAGTCTTCCGTGGCAGCGCACAACGGCAGTCGTGCCTTTCTGTTCCACGTCCAGGGTCAGCAGGCTCGCGGCGTTCTGTTCAGGCATTAGTTTTTTCCTTTTCGCAGGGGATTGAACGGCAGAATACCGGTATCGAGCGATCTTCTCATACTTCCGGTCCGCCGCCGAGTGGTTGTTGACCACTGCATGTCGCAATCAATACCATGGCCGGTTCGCAGCGCGCCACGCCGCGCAGCATTGAATTCTATCCGGGCGTCGTCGCGTCTCGCGCGGAGCATTGGAGTTTCCATGACCAATCGCAGGCATTTGAGTTGCGCCGCCGTAGTTCGTCCGCGGAGTCTTTCCCGCTCAGCCCGGCTTGCCGTCATGCTGTGCGCGTTCGTCGCGCTGAGCGCCCTCTGCCTGGCTCAGGAGCGGCAGCAGTATCCCGTCAATGAGCGCCACATCGTCTATCACGACGTCCGCGTGGACGCGGGCGGCGGCATCGTTCCCTGGTACAGCGACGACCCCGCGCAAGCCTACGACCACAACATTCGCCTGGTCTGGAACTTCTGGATTCACATGCGCACGTGCCCCGATGGCGTTCCCTATTATCTGCAGCACCAGGTCTGGAAAGCCGATCGGGACGATCCCCGGGGACTGGGCGGCGACCAGATCGACATGGCGCTCGACTCGTGGAATCTGCTCTACGGCTACCTTGGCGATCCCGCTGTCCAGGCCAACATGGTCCTCATCGCCAACTACTGGCTCGACCACGGCATGTCCAGCCCAACCAGCCTGTGGCCCAACCTGCCGTTCCCTTACAACACCAACGTCGAGTCCGGCCAGTATGACGGAGACATGCGCGCCGGCAAGGGATTTCTCCAGCCCGACAAGGCAGGCAGCTTCGGCGCTGAGCTGCTCATGCTCTACAAGATGACCGGCAACCCGCGCTACCTGCATGCAGCCATCGCCATTGCCGATACCCTCGCCGGCAAAGTCGTGCCCGGCAATGCGGACAACTCGCCATGGCCGTTCCGGGTCAACGCGTTCACCGGAAAAATCTCACAGAGCCAGCAGGACGGCAAGCTCTACATCGCCTCCTACACCACCAACTGGAGCCCCGCGCTGCGGCTCTTCAGCGGTCTTGCCGCGTTGAAACAGGGCCGCGTCGGCTCGTACCGCCGCGCCGCCACGCTGGTCACTGCATGGCTCAAGAAATATCCCCTGGTGACCAATGCCTGGGGTCCGTTTTTTGAGGATGTGAGCAACTACTCCGACACGGAAATCAACGCCGACACCATGGCGGCCTACATCCTGGAGTCTCCCGCGTGGGACGCCAATGGGCAGGCGCAGGCCCAGGCCATTCTGCAGTGGTCTGAAGGCAGCCTCGGCAAT
>CAINJJ010000005.1 GCA_903849645.1 uncultured Acidobacteriaceae bacterium
CGGACCCTTCGTGTGAAATCATCGCAACTGAAATCATGGCAACCAGGAGGGCTCACCCCTTGCGTCAACTTTTGTTCATAACGGCATTGGCTCTGGCTGCGGCTGCCGTTCCCGGCGCCGCTTCCCAGTCCCTGCCCTCCACCGCCGGTGAATCCCTCAGCGGCAAGGCCGTCGTCCTCGCCAATGCGGTCCGAGGCCGCGCCGCCGTGCTCGTCGCCGGATTCAGCAAGGATGCCGGCCCCGCCTGCGACGAATGGATGAGAGCCCTCCGCGCCGACCCCGCGCTCGCCCAGGCTTCGGTCTACCAGGTT
The DNA here is from genome assembly GCA_903849645.1 of uncultured Acidobacteriaceae bacterium. Classification (GTDB taxonomy): domain Bacteria; phylum Acidobacteriota; class Terriglobia; order Terriglobales; family Acidobacteriaceae; genus Telmatobacter. Next base: position 312 of record CAINJJ010000005.1, read on the forward strand.
GTCATGCTGGAGCAGGCCCCCGGCTTCATCCGCGGCCTCATCAAGGGCGCCATGCGCAAGGGCCTCTCCCCCGCCCAGCAGGACGCCGCCATCGTCCTCACCCAGGACGAACCCCTGTGGCACGCCTTCTTCGGCGTCAGCTCCGACAAAGCCCCCTGCGTGGTGCTTCTCGACCCCGCCGGCCGCATCCTCTGGCACGGCTGCGGCGCGGCCCGCGACCTCGAACCGCTCCTCAAAGCCGCCCTCCGGTAGGGCAGAGCCGCCTGCCCACCCGCCCAAAACAAAACCCCGGCCGGAGCCGGGGCTGTGTTCTGGTAAAACTCAAACAGGCTTACGCCTTGGCGACTACGCGATCCACTTCCTTCAGACGGGCGGCCTTGCCACGCAGTCCGCGGATGTAGAACAGCTTGGCGCGGCGCACCTTGTAGCTGCGAATCTTCTCGATCTTCTCAATGACCTTGGAGTTGAACGGGAAGATACGCTCGACGCCCTGGCCAAAGCTCATCTTGCGCACGGTAAAGGTGCCCTGCGGCCCCTTGTTGATGGCGATCACCAGACCTTCGAACGCCTGCAAGCGCTCCTTGTCGCCTTCCTTGATCTTTACTTGGACGCGAATCTGGTCGCCGGGGACAAACACGGGGAGATCGGTGCGCTGGAGTTTGTCGGCCAGACGCTGCATTACGGGATGAATGGACATAGTTTTTCCTGGTTCTGAACTCAGAATTTTCAGTTTATCAGAGAACCGCTTTCCGTGCCTAATCCAGCCGCTTCTTCCTGTCCGATTCCGCTCTCCCTGCGCTATAGTTCCACCCATGGACGAGAAACGCGCACTGCTGCGCCATGCCCTGGCCACCCTGGCCTATCGCGCCACCCGCGCCCTTGATGGCGCCGGCGATGACTTCGCGGTCTTTGCCGGCTGCGGGCGGCCTCCCGCACAGATCCTGGCCCACATGGGCGACCTCTTCGATTGGGCGCTCAGTATCGCCGCAGGCAGCCAGCGATGGCACAACTCCACCCCCCTGGCCTGGCCTGAGGAGCAGAAGCGGTTCTTCTCTGCGCTTGAGGCCTTCGACGGGTATCTTGCCTCTGAAGCGCCGCTGCACGCGCCCGTCGAAAGGCTGCTGCAAGGCCCGGTGGCCGACGCGCTGACCCATACCGGCCAATTGGCCATGCTGCGCCGCCTCTCCGGCAGCCCCGCGCGCGGCGAGAACTTCTACGTCGCCGCCATCGCCGCCGGCCAGACCGGACCGGACCAGCCACCACCTGTAAAGCCCTTCTAGACCGGCTCCTCACGGATGGCCTCCAGCAGTTTGCGGTCCTCTTTGCTGAGCGCAGCACCTTCCAGCAGGTCGGGCCGGTTGGCCAGCGTCTTGCGCAACTGCTGCTCCCGCCGCCACCGCCGGATCTCGCGATGGTCGCCGTTCAGCAGCACCTCCGGCGTCCGCAGCCCGCCAAACTCCGCCGGTCGCGTGTAGTGCGGATAGTCCAGCAGCCCCCCGGCCCCGTGCTGCGAGCGGGGAACGCCCTCCACATCCGTCTCGATCTCCGCATCGGCCACGCCAAAGCTCTCGAACTCGCTGGAAGCCTCGTTGCCCAGCACCCCCGGCACCAGCCGCATGGCCGCGTCCACCACCACCGCCGCCGCCAACTCGCCGCCGCTCAGCACATAGTCGCCAATCGAGAGCTCCATGTCGCAGTAGAGTTCGTTGATGCGCTCGTCCACACCCTCATAGCGCCCGCAGATGAAAACAACCCGCTCCAGCCGCGCCATCTCCCGGGCCATCGCCTGGTTAAACCGCCGCCCCTGCGCCGACAGCAGAATCACCCGCGTTCCCGCCTCACGGCCCTCCGCCTTCAGCCCGATCCCCAGCGACCCCAGCGCCTCCGCCAGCGGCTCCGGCTTCAGCACCATGCCTTCACCCCCGCCAAAGGGGCGGTCGTCCACGGTCCGGTGGCGGTCGTGGGTAGAGGCGCGCAGGTCGTGCACGCCCACCTCCACCAGCCCTTCGGCCAGCGCCCGGCGCAAAACCCCGTTCTCCAGAAACCCGGCAAAGAACTCCGGAAAGATGGTGACAATCTCAAACCGCATATTCCCCGATGATATAGGCACGAATTTCCGCCTGCTTCCCGCCCGGATGTGCTTTACTGTTGGCCAACAGATATGCCCGACATTGAATCGCTGCTAAATCGCTGGCAGTCGGCAGGCGTCCTCGAACCGGAGGCAGCCCGCCGCATCCGCGCGTGGGAGTCCGCGCAGGACGCCCCCTCCCTGCAGCAGTCGCAGCGCGTGGGCTGGCAGGGCATGGTCGCCCTTATCCTCGGCGCGCTCCTGCTGGCCTGCGGCGTGGTCCTCTTCGTCTCCGCCCATTGGGATCAGCTCGGCCCCGGCTCGCGCTTCGGCCTTGTGGTTCTGCTGCTCTCGGTCTTCCATCTCGCCGGCGCCGCCACCCGCGCCCGTTTCCTTGGGCTCTCCATCGCGTTCCATGCGGTCGGCACCGTCTCCGCCGGAGCGTCTATCGCCCTCGTCGGCCAGATCTTCAACCTCCAGGAACATTGGCCGACCGCCATCCTGCTCTGGGCCATTGCCGCCCTGGCCGGGTGGGCGCTGCTCGGCGACGAAGCCCAGCAGACCCTCACCTTCCTCCTCTTCCCCGCGTGGATGCTCTCCGAGATCGCCTTCGCCGTCGAAGACCATGCCGGCTCGCCTGCCTTTATTGGCCGCTTTCTCGCCGTCTGGGCCGTCCTCTATCTCACCCTCTTCCTCGGCACGCGCCGCAGGGCCGTTGGCGGCATCCTCTTTGCCGTCTCCGCCATCGCCGGGGCCATCGCCGTCGGGGCCATGGTGCTGGACTGGGACGAACTCAACTTCCGCCATCCGTCCACCCTGTCGCTCGGCGCACGCGCCCTGATCTGGGCCGCCACCGCCGCCATGCCCCTTGGCCTGAGCATCTTCCGGCCCATCCGCAGCTTCATCCCGGTTGCGGTCTCCATCGCCTTTGCCGCGCTGCTTCCGTTTGTCGCTGGATACTCCAACTGGACCCACCTGGCCGCCCAGCTCCTGGTCGCCGCCTTCACGCTTTTCCTGCTCTGGTGGGGCGTGCGCCGCGGCTCCCACGCGCTGGTCAATCTGAGCATGGTGTGGTTTGCCCTTACGGTCGCCTGGTTTTACTTCTCCAGCATCTTTGACAAGGTCGGCCGCTCCCTCGGCCTCATCGGCATCGGCGTCCTCTTCCTCGCCGGCGGATGGGCTCTCGAAAAGACCCGCCGCAATCTCATCGCCCGCATGGACCACCCCGGCGCGCAACCCAGGGAGGCATGGTAGCCATGATCAGGAAAGCCCTCTCCGGCACCTCTCTCGTCCTGCTCGCCATCCAGTTGCTGCTCGTCTGCTCCATCGCCGGCAAATACTTCTACCAGCGCCTTGCCTCGCCCCGCGTCTGGACCCGCGCCGCCGTGGTTGACCCGGAGTTGCTGATGCGCGGCCGCTATCTCAGACTGCAACTCACGGTCGACGGCTGCCACAGCACGCTTCCCTCCGCCAGGCAGGCGCAGTTCCCACGCAACATCGACGGCACCACCGCGCCCAACGGCTTCTCCGTGGCTGCCGAGCAGCCCGTTCAATTCCGCGCCAACCTCAAGGTCGACTCCAATCAGCTCCGCGCCATCCGCATCCCCGAGGCTGACCTGCGCTCCAGGGGCGTCATGGTTCAGGCGCTCCCCGGCTCCGCCTGCGATGCCCTGCGTCTCGTCCAGCCCGTGGACTTCTACATCCCCGAACACACCGCGCCCAGCTTGAGTGGGACAGGTCAGGAGCTCTGGGTCGAGGTCACCGTGCCCTCCAATGGCCCGCCCCGCCCCATCCAGCTCGCCCTCAAACAGAACGGCCTCTGGAAGCCCCTCGCCTTCCAATAACCCGCTCCGTCCCGCAGTCTTCGGCCACAGGATGCGGAAGCAATTGCTTGCCCCGCAGTTGGAGATATATTCTCTCCGGACTGACAGGCTGCCGTTCTCGATCCCTTTGGATTGCCCCGAAGCAGTTCCTGGAGGTCCTGAGTGCGCTCACAGCCTTTCCCCGTGATCGCCGAACAGCAAATTCCTCGCTTTGGATGGAGATCAAGAATGCCGCAAGTGAACCCGCCTAAGAAGATCTATGACGTCTGCATCATCGGGTCGGGCGCCGGAGGCGGAACAGCCGCCAAGGTGCTCACCGAGGGCGGGCTCAACGTGGTGATGCTGGAGGCTGGCCCCCGGCTCAATCCTGAAAAGGATTTCAAAGAGCATCTCTGGCCCTATGACCTTCCCCATCGGGGCGCGGGCATCGGAGCCGTCAGCCGCACGGAGCTGAACGACGAGTTCATGGCGCCCAACGGGTTCTGGGAGATTGATGGGGAGCCCTATACGAATGCCCCTGGTTCGTCCTTCCGCTGGTTTCGCTCCCGCATTGAAGGTGGCCGGACCAACCATTGGGGCCGCATCGCGCTGCGCTTCGGTGAGGGGGACTTCAAGGCGCGCTCGCGGGATGGCATGGGCGATGACTGGCCCATCACCTACGAGGAGTTGGCGCCCTATTACGACAAGGTGGAGTCGTTCATTGGGGTCTTTGGGTCGAAAGAGAACGTCCCCAACTCTCCCGACGGCATCTTCCAGCCGCCGCCCCGGCCGCGCTGCACCGAGACCATCATCAAGAAGGCCTGCGACAAGCTCAACATCACCTGCATTCCGTCCCGGCTGGCAATTCTGACCCAGCCCCTGAATGGCCGCCCCGCCTGCCACTATTGCTCGCAGTGCGGGCGCGGCTGCATGACGGCCTCGAACTTCAGCTCCAGCCAGGTAATGATTCCCCCGGCGGCGGCCACGGGCCGCCTCACCATGATCGCCAACGCCATGGCCCGCGAGATCGTGGTTGGCAAGGATGGCAAGGCGGAAGCGGTCTCCTACATCGACAAGCGGTCGAAGACCGAGCAGCGAGTCTATGCCAAAGCCTTTGTGGTGGCGGCCAGCGCCTGCGAATCAGCTCGCCTTCTGCTCAACTCCCGTTCGTCGCTCTTTCCTGACGGGCTGGCCAACTCGTCCGGCGTTGTGGGCCGCTATCTCACCGATTCGGTGGGCAGCGACCTGGCGGGCTACTTTCCGCAACTGGAGCGGATGCCCGCGCACAACCACGACGGCGCCGGCGGAGCGCACATGTATATGCCCTGGTGGCGCTTCGGCCAGAAGAACGACTTCCTGCGCGGCTACCATATCGAGTTTGGCGGCGGCCGCGGCATGCCCGGCGTAGCTGGTTTCGATGGCGTGTGCTCCGAACACGAGGGATACGGCGCTGGCCTCAAGCAGAAGTGCCGCAGCTCCTATGGCACGGCGATTGGCTTCAGCGGCCGGGGCGAGATGATCCCCAACGAGAACAGCTACTGCGAACTCGATCCCAATGTCGTGGATCGCTGGGGCATTCCCGTGCTCCGCTTCCATTGGCAGTGGGGGGAGAACGAGATCAAGATGGCCTCCGATATGCAGGAGACTTTCCGCTCCATCGTCGAGGAAGCCGGCGGCACGGTGCTTGGCCATGGGCGGCGTCACCCAAACAATGGCGGCATCTCGGAGGGCGGCGCCATCATCCACGAGTTGGGCACAGTCCGCATGGGCAACGACCCGAAGACCTCGGTTTTGAACAGCAATTGCCAGGCGCACGATGTCAGGAATCTGTTTGTGGCCGACGCCGCTCCGTTTGTGAGCAACCCCGACAAGAACCCGACGCTGAGCATCATGGCGCTCTCGTGGAGAACGTCCGAGTACCTGTTGGATCAGGCGAAGAAAGGGGATCTCTAATGCCGAACATGAAGGCAGATCCGGTATCGCGCCGCAATATCTTGAAGTCGCTGAGCATGGGGGCCGTTGTGGGCTCGGTGTTGCGCGTCATTCCCATGCAGGCCGCCGAGCATGTCCACGCAATGATCACCGCCGAGCGAGCCGCCGCAAAGCCTGGCGGTTACGTGCCGAAGTTCTTTTCGCCGCACCAGTACAAAACACTGCGGGTGCTCTGCGAGACCATCCTGCCCGCTGATGCGGAGTCAGGCGGCGCCATTGAGGCGGGCGCCCCCGAGTTCATCGATCTGCTCACCAGCGAGAATGCGGACTATCAGTTGAAGCTGGGAGGCGGCCTGATGGGCCTCGACGCACTCTGCCTGGACCGCTACACAAGCGCCTACCTGGAGTGCGCCCCGCATCAGCAGAAAGAGATCCTGGACCTGATTGCCTATCGCAGCAACGCCGCGGCGGACAAGACGCTGAGCCATGCAGTGGATTTCTTTGCCCTGCTGCGCAACCTCACGGCGGACGGCTTCTTCACCAGCAAGATCGGGATCAAGTATCTGGGCTACGAGGGCAACTCATTTCTGACCGAGTTCAACGGATGCCCGCCTGTGCCTGGCCTTTAGGCTGCGAAAGATGACCGCGGCCGAAGGGGCGAACACGGACCTTCAACAATGGAAAAGATGAACGGAGCAAGGATGATCAAGCAGGTTCGAAGGTTCACAGTGAGCGGGCAACGCAGAAGAGCGTTTGCGGCGGCTCTCTTGATTGCGGCGGCGGTTCCTTTGGTCAAAGCACAAGGCCAAAGCGGCGCTGATTCGCCGGGGTCCATATTCAAGACCGATTGCGCCACCTGCCATGGCGACGATGGCTCCGGCTCGGCGCTGGGCAAGCGGCTCCACGCCAAAGATCTGCGCAGCGCCGAGGTCCAGTCAAAGCCCTCTGCCGCTCTTGCGCAGACCATTCGCGCCGGGAAAAACGCCATGCCGGCCTTCGGCGGCAAACTCGACGCCGAAAAGATACAAAAGCTCGTCGACTACATCCACCGTTTTGCGCGCCACGCGCCTTCCGCGGCGGCAAAACACTGACTCATTCCCGGTTCGCCGTCCTGCTCAAAAGCACTCGATGTGGTCGCAGGCATTCATCAGTGGCAGTTGCACCGTCGAGTCATGGTCCGGCTCAGAGTAGATGGTGATGGCGGCCGGTTTGTAGTCCTCGGGCTTCGCGGTCATGATGTTGGGCACAAAGGTCTGCGGATTGCGGTCGTAGAGCGGAAACCAGCTGCTCTGCGCCTGAACCACGACCGTGTGCCCGGCCTTGAAGACATGGTCCACATCGTGCAGTGAGAACTTGTACTCGCGGATGGAGCCGGAGCGAAGCGGCGTTGCCTTTTCGAAGCTCTCCAGATAGCGGCCGCGGAAGATCTCGGCATTGGTCATCAACTGGTAGCCGCGCATCTTGGGGTCCGGGTCGTTGTCAGGGTACTGGTCGATCAGCTTCACCACCAGGTCGTTGTCAGTGCCGGTGGTCGATGCAAAGACATCGGCCATCACTTCTCCGGTAACGACCAGGTCCTTCTTCAGAACGGGCAGCTTCCAGGTCGCGATGTCCTTGCGGTCGGCGAGGAAGCGCTGGTCTTCCGTGAGCCAGTTGAACCACTGCGACCCCTCGCCGTAGGTGGGCTGGATGGGACGTGGTCGGAAGGGAACCGGATTGGCCGGGTCGCTGGTGTAGGTGGTCGATCCTTTCGCGGTTGGATCAGTCCAGGCCAGTTTGCCGTCTCCCAGCAGGTGAATGCCCGTGGGCTGCGACTCCTTGGGCGGAAAGTGAGCGTAGCGCTTCCAGGTGTTGGAGCCGGTCTGGAAACTCGCCGTGTCTTCCAGGTCAAATCCTGACGTATTGCTGCCCGGCTCATCCTTCAGGAAGTGGGCGAAGAACCGGGTCTCAATCTGGGCGCGAAAGTCCTTGCCGGGGGCCACGGTGTAGTCAAGATTGCCCAGCCGGCGCGACGACGAGGCCCACGAGCCGTGACGCCAGGGGCCAAGCACAAGATAGTTCTGGTGGCTGGCGTCGTGCGGCTCCAGCGTGGAGTACTCAATCTGCGGCCCCCACATATCTTCCTGGTCATAGGTGCCGCCCACTGAGAGCGTCGGCACGGCCACTGTGTTCAGGTAGTTCTCAACGCCGCGCGAGCGCCAAACGTTGTCGTAGCTGGGATGCTCCAGGAAGAGCTTCCAGGTGGGAAGCAGGGGCGAGCCGGACTTTTTCACGTCCTCGGCAAAGCTGCCGCGCTCCAGAAAGTAGTCGAATCCGTCGCGCGGCTTGCCGTCCTTGTCCTTGCCGTAGTCGACGTTGCCCTGCTCCTTGTTGGACTCCATGCCCAGCACGTAGTCGTAGCCATAGGTCTGGCGAAAGGCTCCGTTATGGAAGAAGTCGTCGCCCATCCACACGTCGATCATGGGCGCCTGGGGCGAGATGGCTTTGACCGCCGGGTGGGGGTCGATGCCGGCCATGATGGCCAGAAAGCCAGGATAGCTGGTGCCCACAAACCCCGCCCTTCCGTTGTTGCCCTTGACGTTGGCCAGCAGCCAGGCAACTGTGTCATAAGTGTCGGTGCTCTCGTCGACCGCCTTGGGGTCCTTGTGGTCGGCGAGCGGGCGGCTCATCGCAAACTCGCCCTCGCTCTTGTAGCGTCCGCGAATATCCTGCGCCACGTAGATGTAGCCGTCGCGCGCCAGTTCGGGGCGGCTCCCAAAGAACGATGCCCGGCTGGTTCCCTCCACGCCATACGGCGTCCGCTGCACAAGAAAAGGCAGCGGCGTGGTGATGTCCGCGGGCTTCAGAATGTAAGTGTGGAGCTTGACGCCGTCCCGCATGGGGATCATGGCTTCGGTCCGCTCATAGTCGTGGAAGACATGGTGCACCGCCGAGCCAGTCCGCCGGTAGACGGCATCCGGCTCATTGGAGACGGTGGCGCTCTGCGCCAGCCCGGAGCCATCAAGGGTGAAGTGAACCGTTATCTTGGTGCGCGGAAAGGTGAAATCCACCGGCGTGATGACCTTGAGTTCCGCCGGAACCCCGCGCTCCGATTCAAGAAAGAACTTGCCCTCCTTCTCGTAGAAGCTCATCTTGAACTCCGGATCAGCGGGGTTCGTGAACTCTCCCGTGACCGCCAGAAACTGCGCGGGCGTCAGCAGGGGCTTGTCCGCGGGAATCTCGAGAGTCGGCGGCTCGGCTTGTTTCTGCGCCGAGCAGAGGGTTTGGGCTGCGGGCAGGAACGCGAGACACAAGGCGGCAACGGTAGCGCGGAAACAGGACAAGAGAGTGACCTCCTCAAAGCAGACTAGTGCGAATGGCCGTGATGGCTGTGACTGTGGCTTCCGGCCATCTCTTCCAGCGGAACAACGCAGCCATCAAGCTGCTGGCAGCCGGAGTGTTCAAACTGGATGGTGGTGTGGCTGATGTGAAAGTGATCCTTGAGCACGTGGTTGAGCTTGAGCAGAATGCAGGCGCTCTCCGACGGCGGAATATCGGCGATGGTCACATGGCAGGCCAGCGCGCGGGAGCTGGAGCCGAGGCTCCAGATGTGGAGATCATGGACGTTGATCACGCCCTCGATCTCCTCCATGCCCTGGCGAATCTCAGGCAGCGAGACGCCCCGCGGCGTGCCTTCGAGCAGAATGTTCAGGGTCTCGCGAACTATGCCGATGCTCGACCAGAGAATCAAGGCGGCAATGAGCAGCGAGAGCGCAGGGTCGATCCAGTTCTGTCCCGTCAGCAGGATGCCGACGCCGCCGGCAATCACCGCCGCTGTCGAGAGCGTGTCGCCGGCCATGTGAAGAAACGCCGAGCGCAGGTTGACGTCCCGCGCCACCCCCCACAGCAGGGCCGCAATCAACCCGTTCATGGCCACGCCGGCCGCCGCCACAATCATCATCAGGCGCGGCTGCACCGTGACCGGCGCGGAGAGCCGGTGAACGGCCTCGATGCCGATCCAGATGGCGATGACGACAAGCGTGGAGGCGTTAACAAAGGCCGCCAGCACACCCGCCCGCTGATAGCCAAAGGTGCGCGCCTGGTCCGCCGGGCGCGACTGGAAGTACACCGCCGCAAAACTCAGCAGCAGGGCCAGAAAGTCCGATACGTTGTGCCCGGCCTCCGACAGCAGCGCCAGCGAGTGCGCGCGCAGTCCCGCCACAAAGGTCACCACCACGTAGGCAAGCGTGGCCACCAGCGAGAAAGCAAGAACGGATTTGGTCCTGCTTGCACCGGGGGAAGAAGGCGCGGCGTGGACGTGCATAGACAAAGTGTAAATGGGGCGGCGGGGCTTTCCAATTGCGCTTCCGGGCAAGGTTCTAACCAAAGCCCGACTTTGCGACGCCATCGCAGCGACGTTGGATATCAGCCCCGGCCAGGCCGCAGGTGGCCCAACTGCACCGCGTCGCGGTCGTCATAGAAGAGCACCGGCAAACCCTCGCGCAACCCGGTCCACTCCTCGGCGATCACAATGCTGTTCTGCGGGCTTCCGGGTTGATAGCGCACCGAGCAGGGAAAACCGGCACGGACCTGCGCTGGATCAACCACGCCGCCCATGGCCGTAATGTCCTGCGAACACTCATAGGCGACCCCGCTGATGCGGTAGTTATAGACCAGCAGCGTCAGAGTGCGGCCTGCGCCCACCTCCAGCTCGATCACGTCCAGCAGCATGCCGTCCACCAGGCGGCCTGAGCGCGCAAGAAACTGCCGGCGCGCGCGCTCCCTCTCCTCTTCGCTCCTGCGCCGGTGCAGCAGCAGCCACAGGGCAACTGATCCCAGGACGGCGATGAGCGTGATACTGGCAGCGGTTTCCCAGGTATTGGCGGTGAGAGCGTTCATGTGGGGGAGGGACTCCCCCCAGGAGGCCCCGCTTAGAGGATACCGCAGCCGCAAACCGCCGATATAGCGCCTGACTTGCGGCTGAATTGAGCGCTTCGGCGCAGCAACCGCGCTTTCCTGCTGCGATATACTTGTGAGTGCATCTTTGAAGGAGTTCCGGCCTGCCGGAAGCCCCGTTTCCGGAGGTTTTTCTTGGGTTCTGACAAAAATTCCGTTGCGGCACGCCGTTCCCGAATCCGCTCGACCACGGTCATCTGCGTTCGGCGCAACGGCCAGGTGGTGATGGCCGCGGACGGGCAGGTCACCCTCGGCGACCACGTGCTCAAGCACTCCGCAAAAAAGATCCGCCGCCTCTACCAGGACAAGATCCTCGCCGGGTTCGCCGGCTCCACCGCGGACGCCTTCTCGCTCTTCGCCCGCTTCGAGTCCAAGCTGGAGCAGTACGCCGGCAACCTGAACCGCGCCGCCGTCGAGCTGGCCAAGGACTGGCGCACCGACAAGATGCTGCGCAACCTGGAGGCGCTGCTGGTGGTCGCAGACCAGGGACAGACCTTCCTCATCTCAGGCTCCGGCGACGTCATCGACCCCGACGAGCCCCTGGCAGCCATCGGCTCCGGCGGAAGCTACGCCACCGCCGCCGCCCGCGCCCTGCTGGAAAACACCGACATGAGCGCCCGCGAGATCGCCGAAAAGGCCATGAAGATCGCCGGCGACATCTGCATCTACACCAACGACCACGTCACCATTGAGGAGTTGAAAGGCTAGCGGCTCGCTCCGGGGGCCACATGGACGAAGGGAAGATTCGCAAGGGGACTACCGGGTGAATTGCCAAGCGGATGATTGCCAACGAACTGGAGGCACAGGGCTTTTCGGTTCGAGACCTGAATCTTGAAGGCGTGGCAGCCCATGCCGATCTGCTTGCCGTGAAGAATGGCCACATCTGGCTAATCCAGATCAAAGGCGCGGGCTGCAGCGGGCAGTACCCAAACAATGGGTGGTGGTTTCATTACGGCTCTTTGGAATGTGGATCGAAACTCTGAAAATATCAAGCTGGAATTAGAGAAGCAGAGAGTCAGACACGCAGGCATCCTGCACACATTGTTATCAAGTGAATAGATTTGGGAGGCCGGAGGTCCAAGGTTTTTGATCTCCGGATCGCGGTTTCAACGATTGTCTCCGGGGCGCATTGCGCGCCGGCTCAAATGCTCTTATTCTTACCGGTAGGAGTAATACCGATGCAGATCACCAGCAAGGGCCAAGTCACCATCCCCCAGGAGATTCGCCATCAGTTGGGGCTTTTGCCCCATACGGAGGTCGAGTTCGACGTGGCGGAGGGCTGCGCCCGTATACGAAAGTCCCAGCGAATCGGAAGGCGGAGCGCTAGGGGCGAAGCCGTGCTTCAGGCACTACGGGGCACCGCGGACACCCGAATGACCACCGACGAGATCATGGCGCTGACCAGGGGCGGCGGGCCAGAGCAATGAAGCCCGTTCTGGCCGGCCTTCCGGCGCGAATCGCCCACTGCACCGGAGTTCTGGTGGACAGCAACGTGCTGATCGACATCGCCTCCGGAGATCCGGTATGGGAGCCATGGTCGAGTCAGGCGCTGGCCGAGTGCGCCGAGTACGCGGGTTTGGTCATCAATCCCATCATCTACTCCGAGGTTTCAGTCAGCTACCAGACGATTGAAACTCTGGATGCCGCGCTGCCGCTGCATCTCTACGAACGGGCTTCGCTGCCGTGGGAGGCTGGTTTTCTGGCCGGCAAGTGCTTCCTGGCCTATCGCCGGGCCGGTGGCCGGCGAACAGCGCCTTTACCCGACCTCTATATCGGGGCTCATGCGGCAATCAAGGGCCTGGCTCTGCTCACGCGTGATGCAACTCGCTACCGAACCTATTTTCCCAGGCTCGAAGTGCTCGCTCCACCCACAGGCCAGGTCTGACAGTAAGCCCTGATTCTCTGCACCGCTCGATACCGCGGATCGTTTCAGCCTTGGCCTCGCGCTCGGCGGCAAAGCCTGAGAGAATAGAGGCTGACAAAATGGCCATCTACCTCCCCGCATCCGCTGAAGAACAGGACGTCTCGCTCGACGAGTTGACGCCGCGCGAGATCGTCGCCGAGCTCGACAAACACGTCGTGGGCCAGAAGGCAGCCAAGCGCGCCGTGGCCATTGCCCTGCGCAACCGCCAGCGCCGCCAGAAGCTCCCTCCCGACCTCGCCGACGACATCATGCCCAAGAACATCATCATGATTGGGCCCACGGGCGTGGGAAAGACCGAGATCGCCCGCCGCCTGGCCAAGCTGACCGGCTCGCCCTTTCTCAAGGTCGAGGCCTCCAAGTTTACCGAGGTGGGCTACGTTGGCCGCGATGTCGAATCCATGATCCGCGACCTGGTGGAGATCGCCATCGACATGGTGCGCGAGGAGCGACTGGAAGAGGTGGAAGACAAGGCGGAGATGAACGCCGAGGAACGGCTTCTCGACGTGCTCCTGCCGCCTCCGCCCGCGCCGCCCCCCGGCCAGGAGGGCCAGCTCACCCTGCCCGGCTCTGACAGCCACCAGCGCACCCGCGAAAAGATGCGCCAGCAGTTCCGCGAGGGCAAGCTCGACGACCGCCAGGTCGAGATCGATGTCCGCGACCGCGGCACGCCGCAGTTCGGCATCATCAGCAACCAGAACCTTGAAGACATGGAGATGAACCTCAAGGACATGCTGCCCAACATCTTTGGCGCCGGCTCCAAAAAGCGCAAGATGAAGGTGGCGGACGCCTTCGACTACCTGGTGCAGGAGGAAGAGGGCCGGCTCATCGACATGGACCAGGTGAACCGCACGGCCACCGAGCGTGTGGAGTCCAACGGCATCATCTTCCTTGACGAAATCGACAAGATCGCCGGCCGCGAGGGCGGCCACGGGCCCGACGTCTCCCGCGAAGGCGTGCAGCGCGACATCCTGCCCATTGTTGAGGGCACCACGGTCAACACCCGCTACGGCATGGTGCGCACCGACCACATCCTCTTCATCGCCGCGGGCGCGTTCCACGTCTCCAAGCCCAGCGACCTCATTCCCGAGCTCCAGGGCCGCTTTCCCATCCGCGTCGAGTTGCAATCGCTCACCGTCGATGACTTCCTGCGCATCCTCACCGAGCCCAAGGCCTCGCTCACCAAGCAATACTCGGCCCTGCTGGAGACCGAAGGCGTTCGCCTCGAGTTCTCTCCCGAGGGCCTGCGCGAGATGGCGGAGTTTGCCTTCAAGGTCAACGAGTCCACTGAGAACATTGGCGCGCGCCGCCTGCACACCATCATGGAGCGGGTGCTGGAGGATGTAAGCTTTCTGGCGCCCGATGTGGCCCGCCGCGCCCCCGACCCGGAAGCCCAGGCCGCGCTCGCCGAAGCCATCAAGAATGAGTCCTCCAAGCCCCTGCCCTATGAGGAGCGCATGACCGCCTCCGGCCCGGAGAAGGTCTTCCTCATCTCCGCCGAGTACGTCAAGCTCATGGTCGCCTCCATCGTCCGCGACCAGGACCTGAGCCGGTACATCCTTTAGAACTTTGTTGACATACCCTTCGGAGCGGCCATTTGTGAAGGGTAAGGACCTCAGCTATTTGTGAAGGGGAAGGACCTCAGCTATTTGTGAAGGGTACGGGCTTCACAGGCTGCGGAAAAACTCGCCTCGGTCTTGCTTTGTAACAAGGGCACGGCTTTAGCCGGGCCGCAGATGCAACAAGGAAAAAGACGGGCTTCAGCCCCTGAGGGAAGTCCATCCCAGGGGAACATGACTCGATCAGAGTTTCCGTGGGTGGATTGTTTCGAGAGAAGAGAAAACGATGCCTCGTCCTCCCAAACCGAAGCAGAAAGCTCCGCACGCGTTCGTCGTGGAGGCGCTTATGCCCCTGAGCCCCGAGGTGCGGCGCATGTTTTCCGGTTTCTCCGTCTACCTGGGCCGCAGGATCGTTTGCATGCTCCGCGATCATGCCGAATCTCCCGTGGACAACGGCGTTTGGCTTGTTCTTTCTGAAAGCACGAACCCCAACGATCCAGCGCTTCGCCGCGAATTCCCTTCCATCCGTTCCATCGAACTCCTGGGAGGCAAGATCAGCCATTGGCTTCTGATCCCGAGTGACAGCCCCAGCTTCGAGAGGGAGGCGCTTCACGCCTGCGATCTGCTCCTGCGCCATGACCCGCGCATCGGCCGAATCCCCAAATCGAAAAGATAGCGGACACCGGGAGCCCTCCTGGGCGGAATCGTGGCGGGTTCCTTGGGAATCTTTCCCGCGGCACCTCAGCGGCCAGCGCCCAACGAGAAACTTCCGGGCAGGCGGTGATTCAACCTCGATCAAACACCATCCCCACGGCGTCGTCATGTTGAGCGCAGCGAAACATCTGCGGTTGCTTCTCGTAACTTCCAGGGCAACCGCAGATCCTTCGCTGCGGCTCAGGATGACTGGGCGTTGGGATTGCGGTACATGGGTCGGATCCGGATTGTTGGCGTATCGCCTCCGATTCGGAACCAACTCCCCACCACCCATTTTCCAGTTGCATCGGCCCTGGCGCTCTGCTACGTTTTTCTCGTACCTCGGCAGTCCGCGCCGCACGTCAATCAGCGGGCTCTACCTGCTCTCTCCGGCTTCTGAGGGATTGCGGATGGGGGCGCTTCAGAAGCACACCGGGAAGGGTGTGCCTGCGCCCAGTCTGATTGACTCGCATCCGCACCTCGCTTCCCGCCACTCCAACGAGCATAACGCCAAGGGAGAAGAGCCATGAGCAATCCGGCACTGCAAAACAAGATCACCTACATCGAGTTTTCAACCACTGACATTGAGCGCACCAAAGCGTTCTATGGCACGGTCTTCGGCTGGACTTTCAAGGACTGGGGTCCGGACTACATCAGCTTTGCCGGCGCAGGCGTGGACGGCGGCTTTGCCAAGAGCGATGCCGGTCCGGCAGGCAAGTCCGCGCCGCTCATCGTGCTTTACTCCGCCGACCTCAAGGCCACCGAGGACGCAGTCGTGGCCGCGGGCGGCAGCATCGTGGTGCCCACCTTCGAGTTTCCCGGCGGGCGGCGCTTCCACTTTGCCGATGGCGTGGGAAACGTACTTGCTGTCTGGTCGGAGTAGTCCTGCTTCGGCAGGTCATCGCAAGTTGAAGACCGTGGGCGCGGCGACGGCAGTCTCCGCGCCTCCCATTACTTGAGCATCAACAGCAGAAACCACCCGTTCAAGCCCGCAATCAGCGCCGCCACCAGCCACGAAAGCCCCTGCAGCCAGCGCCCGTTCACAAACTCGCCCATCTTGCGCCGGTTGCCCGCAAACAGCACCAGCGGAACCACGGCGAAGCTCAGTTGCAGCGACAGAATCACCTGGCTCAGAATTAGCAGCCTCTCCGTTCCCTGCTCCCCGGTCACCGCCACCACAATGATGGTGGGAATGATGGCGATGGAGCGCGTGATCAGGCGGCGCAGCCAGGGAGAGACCTTGAGGTGGATGAAGCCCTCCATGACCACCTGGCCAGCCAGGGTGCCGGTGATGGAGGAGTTCTGGCCGGAGGCGAGCAGGGCGATGGCAAACAGGGTGCTGGCTCCGGCAGCGCCGACCAGCGGGCTCAGCAGCTTGTAGGCGTCCTGAATGGCCGCGACCTCAAAGTGTCCACTGCGGTGGAAGACGGCGGCGGCGACCATGAGGATGGCGGCGTTGACGAAGAGCGCCAGGGTCAACGCCAGTCCGGAGTCGATGTTGGCCATGCGGATGGCTTCCCGCTTGCCTTCCGGCGTGCGCTTGTAGCGGCGGCTCTGCACAATCGAGGAGTGCAGATAGAGGTTGTGGGGCATCACCGTTGCCCCCAGCATCCCGATGGCGATGTAGAGCATGTCGGGATTGGTGACGATGGAGGGGGACGGGACAAGCAGGTCGTGCAGCGCCGGCCAGAAGTCCGGGCGGGAGAGGAACATCTGCACGCCAAAGAGAGCCAGAATGGTGCCGATGAGGGCAATGACCAGCGCCTCGATATAGCGAAAGCCCCAGCGCTGCAGCAGCAGAATCAGCAGCACATCCAGCCCGGTGATCAACACGCCATAGAGCAGCGGAATGTGGAACAGCAGTTCCAACGCGATGGCCGAGCCGATGACCTCAGCCATGTCGCAGGCGGCGATGGCCACCTCCGCACCCAGCCACAGCACAAAGCTGATGCGGGGGCCAAAGCTCTCATGGCAAAGCTGCGCCAGGTCGCGCTCGGTGGCCACTCCCACCTTGAGCGAGAGGCTCTGCAGCAGGATGGCCACCAGGTTTGAGGCCATGATGACAAACAGCAGCGTATAGCCGAAGCGTGAACCGCCCGCGATGTCCGTGGCCCAGTTGCCGGGGTCCATATAGCCGACGGAGATGAGAAAGCCGGGGCCGAGAAAACCCAGCAGCCGCCGCCAGTAGAAGGGCGAGACGGAGATGCGAACGCTGGAATTGACCTCCGGCAGGGAAGGCTCGACGGCATCGGTCTTGAGGACGGATTCAGTGGCCATGGATGCGCGGGGAGCGTTTGCCCCACTCAGCCACAGTATGGCACAGCTTGTTAATTATGGTTAATGAAAATCTTTACTTTTGCTTACTATGCGGTATCCGGGATGAGCCAGACGGCCTCGGCGGCCGGGCGGCCAAGGATGGATCGTCCCGCAGCTAGCTCAATCGAAACGGTTTGATCATAATTCTGGCTGATGACGCGGAGCCGCTGACCGGGCCCAATGCCCATTCGGTGCAGAAAGAGCAGGAGCTTGGGGTCGCGCTCCTGGAGGCTGACAACGGTATACGAGCCCCCTTCGAGCGCTTCAGAGAGCGGCGACTCACCGCGCAGTTTGCGTAGGGCAGGGCTCTCGGGCAGCACGGAGTTGCCATGGGGGCAGGCCCCGCCCTCGCCCAGTTTCTCCCGGAGTTTGGCTTCGAAGGCGGGGGAAACGGCGTGTTCCAGCCGCTCCGCCTCCTCATGGATCTCGTACCACTCCATGCCGAAGACCTCGCTCAGCATGCGTTCAATCAGATGGTGGCGCAACGCCGTGCGGTAGGCGGTTTCGCTGCCGGAGGCGGTGAGGCGCACAATGCCGTCGGCGCCCACCTCGACAAAACCGTCCCGCTTGAGCCGCTTGAGGGCCATGGTGACCGCGGGCGCGGAGACCTCAAGCCAATGAGCCAGCATGGCGGGAATGACCAGGTGCCCTTCGGCTTCTGCTTCCAGAATGGCCTTGAGGTAGTTCTCCTTCGAAACCTGGATCGAATCCTTCATGGCTGCGCTCAAACCAGTCTATACGGAGTGAAGGCGAGCAGATTGCGGATGTGGGGCTGGAGACGCAGCTTTGCCTCCCGGTTTGAGGCTGATCCCAGCCTGCGCTGAGTGAAATGTGATCCCCGCCGCAGCCGCATTGCGAGGTTCAATCGAGGCTGGCACAATGATCTCCATCTGATATGTTTCAGTGAGTCGCCGATCCGGTTCGGGTGGATGCTCCTGCACTTCCTCAACCCAGCGGCGCACAGGTTGAAAAGGGAACCGGTCTCCGGCTGCGCCGGTTCAGGCGCATGGGCGCCACGGCGTTGCGGAGTGTGTTGGCACAACGATGGACTTGTTGAGTGAATCCATGGGACAGGCGACGGCAAACCGATGAGACTCTGCCAGCAGTGCCAAACTGGCTATCCCGACAATCTCGCGGCCTGCCCCATCCACGGCGGGCCGCTGAGTGAGATTTCCGACCTGCAGCCGGGAATGCTGGTCCGCAACACCTACAGGATCACCCGTAAACTGGGCCAGGGAGGGATGGGCGCGGTTTACCTCGCGGAGCAGACCCTGCTCGGTGAGCCCCAGGTGCTCAAGTTCCTCTCCCCGCAACTGAGTCAGGATCAGGAGCTGACGGATAGTTTTCTGCGTGAGGTGCGCACGCTCCGGCAGATACGCCACAGGAATGTCGTTCATGCGGGCAATGTGGAGCCGGCCGAGGATGGAACGCTCTTTTATTCCATGGAGTTTGTGGACGGGCCTGACCTGTTGAGCTTTCTCCGCCAGGCGCCCAAGCCGTTCGATGTGGCCCTGGCTCTCCAGATCACGCGCGGCATCGCCGAGGGCCTTGGCGCGGCCCATGCCCTGGGCATGGTTCATCGCGACATCAAGCCGGAGAACATCCTGATGGGCCGCGAAGGGGAAAGCTGGATTCCCAAGATCGCCGACTTCGGCATTGTCGCCACCAAGGAGAACCACCGGCGCACCCAGGTCGGCATGTCGATGCTGACTCCGGTCTTTGCCGCGCCTGAGCAATGGCTGGGCGCCCCATCGTCGGAACTGGACGGGCGCACAGACCTTTATGCGCTGGGCGGTGTTCTGTTTGAGATGCTGACAGGGCAGAATCCCTTTGCAGCCGGGGACAACCAGGGATGGTCGGAGAAGCACATCCACGCCGCTCCCCGGCCTCCGAGCCATGTGCGCCCGGAACTGGCGGAGTGGAAAGGCCTGGACGGGCTGGTTCTGCGTCTGCTGGCCAAAGACCGCAATGACCGGCCAAAAGATGTCGCCGAGTTCCTGGGACTCCTGGACGGTGTTTTTCACGATGCGGCGGGTATGACGGACTTGCCGGCCCCGCCGGCTAAATCCGTGCTGGCCGCAACTCAGCAACAGGTTCCATCGCCGGAACCGGCGCGCGAACCTGATCCGATCGACCCTCCGGCAGGATGGAGCCATCCAGAGCCATTGCCCATTGATGCTTCCCTTGAGCCCCTGCAACAGACCCCTCCTGGCGAACCTGCCACGGAAGCCGCCGCAAACCTTGCGCCCCCGGTGCGCTGGACCCAGAATCCGGAACGAGGCAAGGGCGGCATCCCGCCCAGTGGCAAAACAGGATTCAGGCGCTTTTCCAAGCGGGTCTGGTTCTGGTCCATTGTGGGCGTTGTGGCGGCAGCCCTGCTTGTGCAGCGGATCCTTGTGCCGCCAGTGCCCTCCCGCAGCCTCGACGGTCACACCGATGCGGTCTTCGCCGTGGCATTCAGCCCCAATAGCCTCACCCTGGCGTCGGGCAGCCGGGACAAGACCGTTCAGTTCTGGAATGTGCGGGACGGAAAGCCGCTGAGCAACCTGCGCGACGAGTTCGAATCGCTCGCCGTCAGTCCCGACGGCAGCACGGTCGCGGCCGGGACCGGCGACAACAGCATCAAGCTTTGGGACGTGAGCAGCGGGGCCATTCTGGTGACCATGCAGGGCCACACGGATCTGGCCGGATCGGTTGCCTTCAGTCCCGATGGGCACACCCTCGCGTCGGGCAGTCTCGACCTGAGCGTCAAACTCTGGGACGTCACCAGCGGCCAGGCCGTGCGGACCATGAACGGCCATACCGGTCCCGTGCTTTCAGTCGCGTTCAGCCGGGATGGACGCCTGGTGGCCTCAGCCAGTGCGGACCAGACCATTCGGCTTTGGGATGCGGGCAGCGGCCGGCTGGTTCGCACCCTGAGAGAGCACACGGGCGCCGTCAACTCGGTCGCTTTCAGCCCGGACGGCCGCACCCTGGCCTCCGCCAGTGATGACGGGACCATCATGCTGTGGGATGCGGCAAGCGGGGCTCAGCAACATACCCTGGCCAGGCACACGGGCGCGGTCTACTGCGTAGCCTTCAGCGGCGACAGCCGCATGGTGGCCTCCGGAGGCGCCGACAACACAGTCAAGCTATGGGATGGAGCGACGGGAGAGATGCTGCGCTCCCTGCGCGGGCACTCCGCCGCGGTGCTCTCGATCGCCTTCAGTCCCTTTGGCTCGGTCATCGCCTCGGGCAGCGCCGACCGCTCCATTCGCCTGTGGAATGTGGCCGAAGTGCGCGAGTAGAGCTGCCGTATCGCTGTCGATTGCCTGGGGAAGAGGCTTGACGACTTTATCTCCATGAGCATGGGCAGTGTTGCACTCTTCCGCGTTCGAAGCCCAGCACCGCTAAACGGCAGCTATCGGCAAAGCGGCCCCCAGGGAAAAAGCCCCCGGCCTGATGCAGGCTGGGGGCTCTGAGCACGTTCCATCCCGAATGCGCTACTTGATCTTGACCTTGGGTTCCACGGAAAGGCCTGGCCGCAGCGAGTGGCTCGCGTCTTCGCCGGCGATATCCGTGAAGTCGATGCGCACCGGTACGCGCTGCACCACCTTGACGTAGTTGCCGGTAGCGTTCTCAGGGGGGAACAGGGATAGAACCGACCCGGTTGCGCCGCCAATCTGCGTAATCTTGCCGTGATAGGTCTTGCCCGTGGAGTCAACATCAATATCCACATTCTGGCCGGGAGCCATGCGCTTGAGCTGGGTCTCCTTGAAGTTGGCCGTCACCCAGAGGCCATCAAGCGAAACCAGCGTCAGCAGGTTCTGGCCCACGGCCACGTTCTGGTTGATCTCCACGCTCTTGCGCGTGACGATTCCGGCCACGGGCGCCACAATGCGGGTGTAGATCAGGTTCTGCTTGGCCTGGTCAAGTTGGGCCTGGGCCTGCGCCACCTGGGCCAGAGCCTGGCGTGCCCTGGCTGACTGCGCCACCACCTGCTGCGGTCCGGTCTGGGCATACTGCAAGAGCGCCTGGGCCTGTGATTCGTGCTCGTGGGCCACCTTCACGCCGTCCACCGCGGCCTGCTCGCTGGCCCGTGCGTCCGCAAGGGCGGCTTTGGCCCCGTCCGCGGCGGCCACCGCGGCATCAAACTGCTGCTTGCTGATGACGTCCTTCTCCACCAGCGGCTTGTAGCGCTCCAGATCCGCCTGGGCCTTGGTCAGGTTGGCCTGAGCCTGCGCCACGCGCGCATGGGCCGCCTCAAGCTGCTGCTGGGCCTGTTCCACCCCCGCGTGCGAACCGCTCACGTCGGCGCCTGCCGAGCGAAGGTTGCTGCCGGAGTTGACCGTGGCAATCGGCACGGCCACATTCGCCGCCGCCGCATTGGCCTGGGCGCTGGCCAGAGCCGCCTCGGCGTTCTCCACAGCGATCTTGAAGTCCGTGGGGTCAAGCTCGGCGATCACGTCGCCCGCCTTGATCACCTGGTTCTCGTCCACATCCACCTTGCTCACCTGTCCGGCAATGCGCGAGCTCACCTGGATCAGGTGCCCGTTGATCTGCGCGTCATCGGTGTCTTCAGTAAACGTGGAGCGCCACCAGAGGCCAACGGCCACCAGCACCAGCAGCACGACCACGACCACGAGAATCCCCTTGCGGCGGGAAGGCGGCTGCGCTGTTTCGGTGTCAACTTCGGCGCGGGCGCCTTGCTCGGTTGAAGCGGGTGTAGGGTTTGAATCCGCCACGGTTACTTTCCTCCCAAATAAATCTTGTAGTTCTCGCCGGCTCCCAGCGCACGCGCCAGGCTCAGCTTGGCCACGTTGTGCCGGTAGAGGCTGGCGACGTATTGGTCGTTGGCCTGCGCCACCGACTGTTCAGCCTGGCTCACCGCCAGGTTGTCGCTCACGCCGTTGGCGTAGCGTTGCTGGGCCTCGCTCAGGGCCTCGCCGGCCAGTTCAACCGACGAGCGGGCCACTTCCACCTGCTTCTGCGCGGAGGCAATGTCAAGCAGGGCGTCGCGCACATCGGCATCCACCTGCGCGTTCATGTCGCTGAGCTGCGCCTGCTTTGTGTCGAGTTGCGCCTGCGCCACCTGCGCGTCGCCGCGCAGTTCGAACTCCTTGAAGAGCGGTACGCTCAATGTGCCTGTGGCGTCCACCGTGCCGTGAGAATGACGCACATTCACGCCGATATCGCCGTAGTCGGCGTCGGCCTTGATGGTCGGCAGCCGCTCGGCGGTCGCCGCCTTGCGCTGCTCCTGCGTTGCCTTGGCCTGTTCCACCAGGGCCGCCAGATCCTTGCGATTCAGATGCGCCTGGTGAATGGCGGCATCCACATCGAGCTGGTCAAACACCGCAAAAGGGGCCTTGTCGGTTAGCGTGAAGCTCTGCCCCAGCGGCAGCCCGATGGTCCGGGCAAGCGCCAGCTTGTCTTTCTCAAATGCATTCCTGGCCACAATCAACTGCTGCTCGAGCGATTGCGAATCCACCCGCGCGCGCAGCTCGTCCAGCAGCGGAGCTGTTCCCGCCTGGTGTCTGGCCGAAGCCTGGTCCAGCGAAACCTTGGCCGTGGCCACCTGCGCCTCCACGCTCTGGATGCGGGTCTCGTCCGCCAGCACCAGCAGATAGGCGTTGCCCACTGTCAGGATCACCAGTTCCCGCGCGTCCTGCGCCGAGAGCTGTGCCGCCGCAAAGTTGTGCCGCGAGGCCAGATAGTTGCGCAGCGAAGCCACGTCCACCAGCGACCACTTCAGCGAAGCCCGCAGGTCGGTGTAGCCAAAGGGGCCGATGATCGTGGGAAACCCAGGAATCCGCAATCCCTGCGCCGCCAGGTCCGCCTGCATCACGGTCTCCCTGGCGCTGAAGTCGACCGACGGCAGAAGCAACTGGAGCTGGCTCAACTGCTGGCCTCTGGCCGCGGCGGTCTGCGTGCCGCTCAGCAGGATGCCCAGGTTGGTCTTGAGCCCGCGCTGCACCGCCTCGTCGAGTGAAAGAGCGACGGGCTGCGCCGAAACCTCTCCGGAGGCCACGCTGCCCTGGAACGGCGAGCCGGATTGCGCGGCCGCAAAGCCGGGAGCCAGCACCGCAAGGCCCAGCGCGAGGGCGCAGGCGAAGCCGTGAATCGAGCTATTTTTCAATGAATTGGACGCCATCAAGGGTATTCGACTCTCAACGAAGGGCTTGTCTCTCGAAAAAGTTCGCCTCTCTTGGATGCGAATGCCGAGCGGCAGGGTTCGTAAATCTAGTGTAACGAACCGGGCAGGGGGACGGGCGGGCACCCGGCTCCTGGGGCAAAACCAATCCAACAGCCGTCCGCGCCGGCCGCCGCGCCACTGGCTGGCGTGACCAAGTGGACGCCCGCGCACTCACTGTGCGAGACGCTTGTCAATCTCTTCGGGCGGGACGGGACGGCCGAAGAGGTAGCCCTGGTAGGCGTAGCAGCCCAACCCGGCGAGCATGCCGCGCTGCTCTTCGGTTTCCACGCCCTCGGCGATGACCGGAACATCAAGGGCGCGGCTCAGGGAGATGATGGTCTGGGCGATGGCTGCGCTGCCGGGGTCAGTCAGGATGTCCTTGACGAAGGAATGGTCGATCTTGAGCTGTCCGATGGGGAGCTGGCGCAGGTACGCGAGCGAGGAATAGCCGGTCCCGAAGTCGTCAATGGAGAACGTGACGCCATGATCGCGAAGGGCCTTCATCTTGGCGATGGCGTCCTCCACGTTTCCCGCAAGAACGGACTCCGTGAGTTCAAGCTTGAGGTAGCGGGGATTGGCGCCGGTGGCCTGGACTGCATCGAGAACAGATTCGACAAAGTTTTCCTGACTCAGTTGCAACGCGCTGACGTTGACGGCGACGGACAAGCGGCTGTTGGGATGGCGCGAGGACCAGGCGGCCAGTTGCGCGCACGCGGAGCGCAAAACCCAGTCGCCAAGCGGGAGGATCAGCCGGGTCTGCTCGGCCAGCGCGATGAACTTCTCCGGAAATTGCAGGCCGAGAAGGGGGTGCTCCCAGCGCACGAGCGCTTCCACGCCGGTCATGCGGCCGCGCTCGACCTGGGGCTGGTAATGGAGCGTGAAACTGGAATCGCGGACAGCCTGGCGGAGATCTTCTTCCAGCGAGGCGCGGGCGCTCACCGCCTCCTGCAAATCGGGCGAAAAGAATCGGAAGGTGTTGCGGCCGGCCTGTTTGGCCTGGTGCATGGCCAGATCGGACTGCTACAGGAGTTCGCCGATGGTGCAAAGCTTCGTTCCCGTGAGGGTGATGCCGATCGAGCAGGTGCAACTGTATTCACGGGCATCCAGCCGGCACGGCAAGGCGACCAGAGTCATGATTTTTTCGGCGATCATGCGTATCTGCTCCGCGGCGGCTTCACGGTTTGTGTCCAGGTGGTCCAGAAGGACGAAGAATTCGTCGCTGCCGGCGCGGGCGACGAGGTCAGTGGAGCGGACGCAGTCCCCGATACGCTGGGAGACGATGCGAAGGATGAGGTCCCCGCTGGCGTGGCCAAAGGCGTTGTTCGCGGTCTGGAAATTGTCGATGTCGATGCAGAACAGGCCCAGGTAGTGGCCGGTGGCCTCGGCCAGTTCCAGGCTCTCCCTCAGGCGCTCGTAGAGCTGGCGGCGGTTGGCCAGGCCGGTCAAGGGATCGAAGTAGGAGAGGTTGCGGATTTCGGCTTCAGCCCGGCGGGCCTCGGTGAGATCGCGAATGACGGACAACGTACAGGTCTCGCCTTCCATCTCAAACCGGCTGCAAGTGATCATGCCCCATAAGCTCTCGCCGTTCTTCTTGTTGAACTGCGCCTGGAAATTGATCACCGGCTCCCCCGCGTCGAGGAGCGAAATAACCTTGTCGCGCACCTTGCGATCGCCCCAGATGCCGATCTCGGCCGTGGTGTGCCCAATCACCTCCTCGCGGCTCCAGCCAGTGGTTTCCAGGTAGACCTGACTCACATCGAGGAAGATGCCATCGCGCGCGCGGACGATGGAGATGGGGTCGTGACTGGTCTGGAAGATGGTGCGATAACGGGCTTCGCTGGCTTTGAGGCTCTCCTCGGCATGGCGCTGTTCAGTAATGTCGCTCACCATGGCCATCGAACAAAGCCGTCCGTTGATCTCAACCTGCGAAGCGGAGAGAGCGCCCCAGAACAGTTCCCCGTTGCTGCGGCGAAGCTGAACTGTCTGCTCCTTCACCTTGCCGCCTCGAAGCAGCAGTTCGCGGAGAGCTTGATTGCTGGGTAGGTCGGCCCAGAGAGCCAGTTCTGAGGTTTGGCGCCCGATGACTTGATCGCGGGTAAAGCCGTGCATCCTGAGAAACTGGTCGTTGGCTTCAATGAGGGTCTCTGTCTCCATGTCCGTGATCGCGATGGCGTCAAAGCTGGTCTCGAAGGCGGCGCGATAGCGGGCCTCGCTGGCCTGCCTTTCCTCTTCGGCGCGGCGCTGCTCGGTCACGTCGCGGACGGTGATGTAGGAGCAGGGAACGCCGTCGATGTCCATGCGGGCGCCGGAGACAACGGCCCAGAATATCTCGCCGCTCTTCCGGCACAGCGGTATCAGTGTGTCGCCGACAACGCTCTCGCGGGCAAGTTCTTCCAGAACTCTCCCCCTGTCGGCCTGGCTGACATCCAGGTTGACTTCGAGAGTGGTGCGGCCAAGGACCTCATCGCGCGCCCAGCCAAAGGTGCGGGTGAACTTCTCGTTGACGTCGAGCAGGGTATGGTCCTGCTGATTGAATATGGCGATTGCGTCCTGGCTGGTCTCGAAGGCCGTGCGGTAGCGCGCCTCGCTGGCGCGGCGCGCCTGTTCGGATGTGTGCTCGGCGGTGACATCGCGCAAGGTGAAATGAGTGCAACTGACACCGTCAATCTCCATCAAGGAGGCGGAGATTGAGCCCCAGAAAGTCATCCCGCCTTTGCCCTTCATCTCAAGCGGGCCCGCTTCGTAATGGCCCTGCCGGGCGAGGGCCTCGCGAAGTTCCAACCTCTTCGAGTCCTGAGTGAACAGGCTGTGGCCATGGGTGGAGTGGGCGATGAGGTCGTCGCGGTCCCAGCCGGTAATGCGGAGAAATGCGGCGTTGACGTCGAGGTAGGTTCGGTCGCAGTGGCGGAGGATGGCGATGCCGTCCTGGCTGGTCTCAAAGGCGGAGCGGTAGCGGGCTTCGCTGGCGCGCAGGGCCTCGGCGGCCAGGCGAGCCTCGGTGATGTCCCGGAATGTGACCAGGAGGCAGAGGCGGCCTTCGATCTCGAGGATGGCGCCGGAGGTAAGAAGCCAGCGCAGTTCGCCATCCCTGCGGCGGAAGCACTCCTCGACATCCTGGAATCGTCCGTCGCGGCGCAGCACCGCGGCGCGCTCTTCCAGCGCGCTCCGATCGCTCCACAGGCCGATTTCGAGCGGAGACCGGCCGAAGAACTCCTCCCGCGTCAGGCTGGAGATCTCCATGGCGCGTTCGTTGGCGTCGATATATACGCCGTCCAGGGTCTCAGGGTCGAGCGCAAGCAGGGCGATGCCGTCGAAGCTGGTCTGGAAGGCGGCCCGGTAGCGCTCCTCTACCCCGCGGCGGGCCTGCTCCGCCTTGCGCTCGGCTGAGATATCGCGGATGACCAGCATGCCGCGCCGCACCCCGTCGACCTCAAGCAGCAAGGCGGACCAGACGGACCAGATGATCTCCCCTCCCTTGCGCCGCATCCTCATTTCAAAGTTCAGTATTGAGCCGTCCCTGAAAAGCTGCTCCCGGTTTGCGGTGAACTCTTCCGCATCCACGATGAGGTCCAGGTCCCACGCGGTGTGGCCCACAAGCTCCTCCCGCGACCAACCGGTAATGCGGGACAGCGCGGGGTTCACTTCGAGGCTGATGTTGTCTTCAAGGCAGAAGATGACCATGCCGTCCTGGCTGGTCTCAAACGCGGCGCGGTAGCGGGCCTCGCTGGCGCGCAGTGCCTCTTCGGTGGCCTTGCTGGAATCCGTGGCGGCGCGGGAAAAGCTGCTTTTAGTTGATCGTGTCAATGGGCCCTTTCCTCACTCCGCCATCCGCCCCGTGAAGTAATTTGCCTTTGGGTATGAACATCTTCCGCTCGCCCACTTTGCTTTCAAGTGACGCGGCTCACAATTCTACATTCGCCCAAAAAGAAATTCACAACCATGACCTTGCGGAACTTCGGAATGCCGGCGTCTCATCCATGAGGGAGCAAGCGTTGCCAATGGGATTTCCCTGCCGCCTGGCTTTGCTTCCAAAGAAGCAAATGAGCTACATTTCCCTTGCCATGACTAAACGCATTCGTCTCACCGCTCTGCCCCTGTTCGTCCTTGCAGGCCTGCTGTCGTTTGCCTCCTCCGCCCATGCCCAGGCGCCCGCCCCGGCCAAACCCACTGTTGCCGACGCGCTCGCCTTTATCGACAGCGCGGAGAAGGAACTCAACGCCATCGGCATCACCGCCGCCCGCGCCTCCTGGGTTGAAGAGACCTACATCACCGACGACACCGTCGCCCTGCTCGCCGAGGCCAACGACCGCCTCATCGCCCGCCAGACCGAGCTCATCGGCGAGTCCAGCCGCTTTGACGGCCTCCCCCTGCCCCCTGACGCCGCCCGCAAGCTCCTGCTCCTCAAGCTCGGCATCGGCCTGCCCGCCCCGGCCGACCCCGCCCTCCGCGCCGAAACCACCCAAAAGGCCGCGGAACTCGACGCCGCCTATGGCCGCGGAAAGTACTGCCCGGACGCAGACAAAGACCACTGCCTCGGCATCGACGAAATCGGCGTCAAGATGGCCCACAGCCGCGACCCCAAAGAGCTGGCCACGCTCTGGGCCGGCTGGCACGCCGTGGGTGTGCCCATGCGCCCCGGCTACGCCCGCCTCGCCGAACTCAGCAACATCGGCGCACGCGAACTCGGCTTTGCCGACACCGGGGCCCTCTGGCGCTCCCAATACGACATGACTCCCGACGAGTTCCAGGCCGAGATCGAGCGCCTCTGGACCCAGGTCGAGCCCCTCTATCGCGAACTCCACACATACGTCCGCCACAAGCTGATCTTGAGGTACGGCGACGCCGCCCGCCGTCCCGACGGCATGATCCCCAGCCACCTTCTCGGCAATCCCTGGGCGCAGGAGTGGGGCAACATCTACGACGTGGTCGCCCCGCCCTCCGGCCCCCTGCCCTATGACCTCGGCGCCATTCTCAAGGCCCGCAACACCAGCTCCGCCCAACTGGTCCGCTATGGCGAGGGCTTCTACAAGTCCCTCGGCTTTGACGCCCTTCCTGACACCTTCTGGCAGCGCTCCATGCTCTCCCATCCCCGCGACCGCGACGTCGTCTGCCACGCCAGCGCCTGGGACATCGACAACCTCCGCGACGTCCGCATCAAGGCCTGCTTCCAGCCCACCACCGACGACTTTGTCACCGTCCATCACGAACTGGGCCACAACTACTACCAGATGGCCTACCGCAACCAGCCCACCTTCTTCCGCGACGGCGCAAACGACGGCTTCCATGAGGCCATCGGCGACGCCATCGCCCTCAACGTCACCCCCGACTACCTCAAGAAGCTGGGCCTCATCGACGCCGTGCCCCCGGCCAGCGCCGACATTCCCCTGCTCCTCCATACCGCGCTCGACAAGATTGCCTTCCTGCCCTTCGGCCTGCTCATCGACAAGTGGCGCTGGCAGGTCTACTCCGGCCAGGTCACCCCGGACCACTACAACAGCGCCTGGTGGGCCTTGCGCGAAAAATACCAGGGCGTCGCCCCGCCCATCGCGCGCTCTGAGGCCGACTTTGACCCCGGCGCCAAATACCACATCCCCGGCAACGTCCCTTACATGCGTTACTTCCTGGCCCGCGTCTACCAGTTCCAGTTCTACCGCGCCATGTGCCAGGCTGCCGGTTACAAGGGGCCCCTGAACCGCTGCTCGGTCTACGGCTCAAAGGAAGCCGGCGCGAAGTTGAACGCCATGCTGGAACTGGGCCGCAGCAAGCCCTGGCCCGAAGCCCTCAAAGCCATGACCGGCACCGACAAAGCCGACGCCTCCGCCATCATCGAGTACTTCCAACCCCTGCTCGACTGGCTCAAGGAGCAGAACAAGGGCGAGAAGGAAGGCTGGACCCTTCCGGCCGACCCGCTGAAGTAGAAAATTCCATCTGGGACGTGTGGCCCACATCTGCCCCGCCACAAAGCTGGGTGCCCCAGGTCTGGACTTTCAGACCTGGGAAAGCGAGGTCCTTCAGAGGACATGCGGCCTTCCCGCCCCGGCTCTATAGCGTCTGCGTCGCGGAATCAACCGTGATCGAAAAAACCGCGCGCGCCCATCCAAACCTGGCTTTCAAGGCGTCGTACTCCGGCCCATCCGTGAGAAATGCAGCTGTCCCCTTGATCAGAAAGCCGGTCCCCGGACCATTGAGTCCTTGCACCTTGCTGCTGCCCAGGGTCACCAGAACCTGGTTGTTGACCGCAATATTGGCCTCGGTCCTGTGAAAGTAGCCGGCCGGGATCAGCAAGCGCCCGTCCTCCGAGACCCGTATATAGCTGTTCCAGGTATTCACCATGTGCGGCCCATCCGGGCCCAGGGTGGCGATGGCGACAACGCCGTCCTTCTTCAGCACTTCCAGCAGGGTTTCTGGAATTTTCACTGAACACTCCGATCCCGATGAATTGTACGCCCGATGGGCGAAGACACAAATCACCGCGGCCATCTGATTCCCGGCTACAGCTTCCGCTTCCCGAACCCAACTGATGTCACCAAACGCCAGCTTCACTTCATCGACGACAGCATCTCCCGCCGCAGGATTGCGTTCATGCGCGATTGATAGCCCCTGCCGTGCGACTTCAGCCACTCCAGAACATCCCCATCGAGGCGCGCCGTGACCACCTGTTTGACTGGACGATAAAGCTGGCCGCGCACTCGCTTGGTCTTTGCCCATTCCGCGTCCGTCAGCACAGGAATCTCGCTGGTATCGATCTCGCGCGCGGGCCGCGCCGAAAGAGCCTTCAAGCTGGCGCGTTGCGCCTCGGTCAGCGGCGGCAAGGTTTCCAGCGTGTATCTAACAGTTTTCCTTTTCATAGCGTCGCCTTTCCTTGGGTTCTGCCCTTCTGGCGGAGATGATGCGTACAACGTTGATTTCGGCTCCATCATCGAGTTCTTCCCGGATGGTGTGCGCCACCAGCAGAAGCACCAGACCCCCGACTCTGCCGCAGGCCTGCCAGCGCTCCCCTCCATCCTGGACGCGATCGCTCCACGAAAGGTAGAGCGGGTCGCGGAAGACTTGGGCGGCTTCCTCGAAGCTCACGCCATGTTTGCGTTGGTTCGCGATGTTCTTCGCGGCATCCCACTCAAACAGCGTATCGATCACGGTTCAAGTGTAATACATTTTTGTCAATACACCCGTGAGTTCCGATCCGCCTCCGCAAACGACACGCCATACGGCGCCAAAGGCCTGTTGACTCCGCCCGCTCCACCCCGCAAAATAATCCCCGGAGGTCCCATGAATCCCAGAATCCTCACCCTCGCCCTCTGCGCGCTCGCCCTTTCCCCCGCCGCCGCGCTCGCGCAGCAACCCGCCTCGCCGCCCATGGCAGACAAGCGCGCCGAGATCAAGCACGCCGCCGCCCCCGGCTCGCCGGAGTGGCAGCAGCTCCGCTCCCTCGTGGGCCAGTGGCAGGGATCCGTGCAAGAGGGCGGCAAAGCCGAGGGAGCCTCACTCGAAGTTCGCATGACCGGCGGCGGCTCGGCCATCATGCACATCATCGGCAAAGACACGCCGTACGAGATGGCGACCATGTTCCACCCCGACGGCCCGGCGCTCATGGCGACGCACTACTGCGCCGCGCACAACCAGCCGCGGATGGAGATGGTCCCCGCCCCCGCGCCCAACCAGATCGCCTTTCGCTTCAAGGATGGAACCAACATCGGCCCCGGCGACGGGCACATGGTCGGCCTCGTCATCACCTTCATCGACGCCAATCATCACGATGAGGCATGGGCCTATGAGGACCAGGGCAAGGAACTCCCGGCCACCGTCTTTCATTATTCGCGCAAGCCGTAAACAACCGCTCAGGGTCCGTAGCCCGGGTCGGTGGACCCCCGCAGCCTTAGAACCGGTACACGATTCCCACCGCGACACGCGGCCGCCCCGCCGGCGAGCCTCGCTGGATCTCGCTGTCAAAGGTGACAAACGGGGTGTGCAGGTAACCGGCCGTCGCGCGCAGCGAGACGTGTTTCGTCACCCGGAGATCCACCCCGGCGTTGGGCGACCAGGCCAGCACCGAGTCCTTGCTGAAGGGCTGCGAGTTGGCGTTGCCGCTCAGGCCGATATGCGCGCCGCCCACCAGAAAATCCGCGAAGGGGTGAATCAACCACTTCTTCGGCACAGGCAGATAGACCCGCGGACCCGCCATGCCGACCACCGTGTGCTGCTTGCCGCTCGCCGACTCCATGTAGAAGTACTGGGAGAAATCCCCGGCAACTGCAATATGCCTCGTAACCCCCACCTCCACGCCGGCGTTCCAGCCGCTCTCCGCCGGTCCCGAGGCGTCCAGATAGCTATGGAAGTTCGTCGTCACCACCGAATACCCGCCATATACGGCGATCTCGGACTTCTGGAAATTGCGCGCGGGGTGGGTTTGCGCCAGAGCGCATGGAACGGCAAGCAACAGTACGATGAGGGCAAACTTCCATGCATTCATGCGGGTTTCGATTCCAGTCTCAGAGGGGAGCGAGCAATTCGGTCTCGCATGCCAGCGCCGGATGCGCGGGAAAACCGAATGGCTTCCAGTCCTGCCTCTTGCCTGTCAGACGCGAAGCTAAAGGAGTTGTTAGGCCGCCGGGCTCGCCCATTTTCTTCCCAGCCTCGATCGCATCGTAACTCCCTCTTTTGGAGCACAATGCGGAACCTGCCGCACGTTTAGCGATATTTTGAGGGATGGTACTTCTTCATGCGCGGCTTGGAGTACCTGCCGCTGAAGGCGAAGGGCTTGTTATGCGACCGGCCAAAGTGCAGCTTGTGCGTCTTTCCGGGGTGCATCGCGTAGGGAGTGTTCTTTGCGTAGGCGGCCAGAGACGCCATCAAGGCAAGGATTCCAAGGACAGCAATGCGCGCCAATCTCATGCGTCCGCCCCTCCTTGGGGCAAGCTCAGACTGGAGTATGCCTGAGACCTGCGTCGGGGAATTTGCGCAAAAGCAAAGGCGGATGCAAACGACCTCGCGCTGGAGGTCGGGTGCACCCGCCTGAGGGACAGGGTTGTTGCCTTAGTACTTGACGATGGCCGCGAAGGAGTCGGGCTTGAGGCTGGCGCCGCCCACGAGGGCGCCGTCAATCTCTTCCTCGCCGATGAGGGCGTTGGCGTTGTCGGGCTTGACGCTGCCGCCGTAGAGGATGCGAACGGCCGCGGCTACCTCCGCTCCCAGCAGCTTGGCGACTTCGGCACGGATGATCTTGTGCGCGTCGACGGCCATCTCGGGCGTGGCGGTTTTGCCCGTGCCGATGGCCCAGACAGGCTCATAGGCGATGACGATGGGCGCGGCGGCTTCAGCGGTAATGCCCGCCAGGGCGCCGGTGATCTGGGTCTTGAGCACGTCCGCGGTCTTGCCGGCCTCGCGCTCGGCCAGCACTTCGCCCACACAGACAACGGGCACGACGCCGTGCTTCAGGGCAGCATGGAGCTTCTTGTTGACGATCTCGTCCGTCTCGGCAAAGTACTGGCGGCGCTCGGAGTGGCCGATCAGGGTGTGCGTTCCGCCCACGGCCTGGAGCTGGTTCAGCGAGGTCTCGCCGGTGAAGGCGCCCTCCTCGGCAAAGTGGATGTTCTGCGCGCCGACGGCGACATTGGACCCCTTGGCGGCTTCAATCACCGTGGGCAGCAGGACCGGGGAGGGAAACAGGGCGATCTCGTCGCGGGTGTGTCCGGCAACGAGGGGCAAGAAGGCATCAACAAAAGCCTTGGCTTCGGCGGGCGTCTTGAACATCTTCCAGTTGGCGGCAATCAGTGCTTTACGGGCCATTTTTCGATAACTCCTCAGGGTGATTTTAGCGGATGAACGAGAGAGCCTGGGGTGACGACCGGCACACGGGGTGGAACGCCGGGCCGAGTAGGGAAGATGACGCTACTCCCTTGGCCCGCCCGCAAGGGTGGCTGTCAGGTCAGGCGGCACCTCCCCAGCGAGAAAGGCCTCGCGATGGTCGGGGTCGCCCAGGTCCATGGTGAAGTGGTGCCAGACGTCATCCTGCAGGATGCCCATGTTCCACGGGCCAGAGACGGAGTCGGAAAACTGCCAGACGATGTGAAAGCCTTCCTCGTTGGTAAAACCCTCCCCGTCCGCCTGGATGATGGCGTCGCCGCGCTCCCAGAGTGCCGAGCGCAGGGCATGGAGGGCGCTTCCGCCGTCTTCAAGGTCGGCGCCCTGCAGGTGCTGGAAGGCGTAGATGGTTTTGACGTCGCCGAGGAACTCCTCCAGCCATGCGGCGCCTGTCTCGGGTTTGGCGTCCTGCAGGTCTTCCAGGAAGTCGGCAATCTCGTCCTGCCCGGTCGATCCGTCAAAGACCGGGTTGCGCTCCAGCAGGGCCACCTCGACCTCGTCGGTGCTTGAGAGCAGCAGCGTCTCCCACTCCTCCTCCGTGCCTTCTTCGACCGAGAGCTTGAAGCCGGAGTGGTTGGAGGCGAGCAAGTCCGCAAGTTCCTCGAGGGTGGGGAATTCTTCGTCTTTGGAGAGGACGCGCGTGTAGTAGGCCATTCTCTAGCTCCTGCTGGAGTGCTTGATTCTTTCGACTGCTGAATTGGCTTGGCAACCCGACAGATGGGAGATGTTCAGAGTTGAAGAACCTGTTCACTGAAATCACGTGCTGTCAGGATCCTCGTCTCTCCGACGTTTCGAAGTTCGAGAATGTGGGATCGCCTGTCACCTGTAACGAGGTAGTGTGCCTTCACGGCCGCTGCAAGGTTGAGCAGGAAGCTATCGTCGGGATCGTCGGCGACGTGGAGGCTGGGGAGTGGCCGAGTCCACACCCTCGCACGGTTCAAGTTGTTGATCAGAATGCCAAATCGATACGGCTGTAAAGCGGCGCGGAATCGAGGATACCGGCTTGCCTTCCGAATCTCCTCGATCTGAGCCACACAGGTGGCAAGTTCGAATCGCTTTTGGCGCCAAGCCTGATGGATCTGGGCAGGCGGCCCGCTTGAGGAGAGGATCGCGCTGAAGAGTACATTGGTGTCGAGTACGACCAGCATTATTGCCGCCGCGCCCAGGCCAGCGCTTCCTCGACGATACTGTCAATCTCTTCCGGAGTTCGCGATGCATTCTGCTGCTTGATGGCCTGAGCCGTCAGGTCGTAGATGCGTTCTTTCACTGCTTCCTCGACAAAGCGGGAAAGATCGCCCTTTTTGCCCCCGTTTTCAGAAGCGAGGAATTGGCGCAAAGCGGTATCGGTATTCGAGGAGACAACGAGATTCCAGCGGGTGGTGGATGTGGACATAAGAGGCTCCGAGTCCATTATACGCATAGGCGGATAAACACACAAACACCGATGGGCGGGGCAAATCAGGCGGCTGGCTGGGCGGAGCGGGGGACAATTCGATCAAAGTCCGCTGCCGTCAACTCGCGAACATCGCCTTCGTCATTCGTCCATGGTTCTGGGTTTGCCATATTTGCGCGCCTCCCTTTCAAGCCGCAGGCTTGCGGGAGGACCGAGGGGCATTCGCTTCTATCTCCTGCGTTTGTGAGGAGAGCAGTTTCTCCATTTCGACAGGCGGACCTGAGAATGGAACCGCTTTGGCGAAGTCCTCTTCTGTCCATTCCGGGCTTTCGTCGTCGATCAACTCAGGGGTTGGACTTTGCAAATCGATTTCGCTCGCTGTTTCTTGGGTCGAACGTGATATCCACATCAACGTTGTACCGGGAAGCCGGTTTTCTGAAACAGGGAATCTCCGTTCATGCGTCAGACTCCCGGAGCTTGGAAGTAGGGCTCCGGGCACCGCGATTTGGCCTATATTTGCCCCTTGGAACGGTGGCCAAGCGCTTGCGGGCAAAAAGCGAGCGCTTGCCGCACCGCAGGTGCCTACTTGTCCGTCAGCGCTTCCACGCCGGGCAGCTTCTTGCCTTCGAGGAATTCAAGGCTGGCGCCGCCGCCGGTGCTGATGTGGGTGATCTGGTCGGCCAGGCCGGTCTTGTTGATGGCGCTGACCGAGTCGCCGCCGCCGATGATGGAGATGGCTGCCTTGTTGGCGGCCACGGCGTGGGCGATGGCGTTGGTGCCCACGGCGAATCGCGGGAACTCGAAGACGCCGGCGGGGCCATTCCACACGATGGTACGGGCGGTGGAGACGACCTGTTCAATGGCCGCGATGGACTTGGGGCCGATGTCGAGACCCTGCCAGTCGGCGGGGAAGTTGACGCTGGTGTCCCAGGGCTGGGTATTGGCGTCGGGAGCGAAGTTGTCGGCGAGAACGTTGTCGACCGGCAGCAACAGGTTGACGCCCTTGGCCTTGGCCTTGTCGATGGCGGCTTTGGCCATGTCGATCTTGTCTTCTTCCACCAGGCTCTTGCCGGTAGTAACGCCGATCGCGCGCTGGAAGGTGTAAGCCATGCCGCCCACGATCACCAGCGTATCGACCTTGTCGAGGAGGTTGGAGATGACATCGATCTTGCCGGAGATCTTGGAGCCGCCGATGATAGCGACGAAGGGCTTTTCGGGGGCTTCCAGGGCCTTGCCGAGGTAGGTAATCTCCTTTTCCATCAGCAGGCCGGCCACGGCGGGAGTGAGGAAGTGGGTGATGCCTTCCGTGGAGGCATGGGCGCGGTGAGCCGAACCGAAGGCGTCGTTGACGTACACATCAGCCAGCGAGGCGAGAGCCTTGGAGAAGGCGGGGTCGTTGGCTTCCTCTTCGGCGTGGTAGCGGAGGTTCTCCAGCAGCAGCACCTGGCCGGACTCAAGCTGGCGGGCCAGCTCCGCGGCCACGTCGCCGATGCAATCGGGGGCAAAGGCCACGTTGACGCTCTCGCCAATCTCCTTGTCGAGGAGCTGGCGGAGCCGGTCCACAACCGGGCGGAGGGAGTACTTGGGATTCGGCTTGCCCTTGGGACGGCCGAGGTGCGAGGCCAGGATGACCTTGGCCTTGTGCTTGAGCGCGTAGACGATGGTGGGCAGCGTGGCCACGATGCGCGTGTCGTCTGTGATGGTGGACCCGTCCTCGGTGAGAGGCACGTTGAAATCGACGCGGATGAAGACGCGCTTGTTGGCCAGATCGATGTCGCGAATGGAGAGCTTTGCCATGGTTCGAAGACCTTTCTGAGGGGCTAGGGACGAGGGACTAGGGACTAGGGGGCTGGGTCTGGAAGGACGGCGTCCATCTCGATCTCGACGCGCCAGGCGGGATTGAGGAGCGTGGCGCCGACCATGGTGGCGGCGGGGCGGATGACGCCGAAGAACTCGCCGTGGACGCGGCCAACCGCCTCCCAATCCTCGACATGGGCGAGGTAGATGCGGGTGCGGACTACGTCTTCAAAGGTCGCGCCGGCCTTGGCCAGGGTCTCGGCGGCGATGGCGAAGACGCGGCGGGTCTGTCCGGCAGCGTCCAGGTCGTCCGCGCCCACAGGGCCGGTCCCGGAGAGGTGGACTGAGTTGCCCACGCGAACAGCGCGGGAGAAGCCGATGATGGGCTCGTAGGGAGAGGTGCCGGGGATGTTTGTGCGCATGGGGTTTTTCAGGGGTCAGAGATCAGGGAGCAGGGAGCAGGGAGCGAAAGACTGACCCCTGATCCCTGACCCCTGATCCCTTGTTGCTTACAGGCCCTTCTTGACCAGGAAGCCGATCAGGTCAACGACGCGGCTGGAGTAGCCCCACTCGTTGTCATACCAGCTCAGCACCTTGACGCTGTTGCCGACCACCTTGGTCAGGGGAGCGTCCACGATGGAGGAGAGCGGGTTGCCCTTGAAGTCGGAGCTGACCAGCAGGTTTTCGTCGTAGCCGAGGATGCCCTTGAGCTCGCCTTCAGAGGCGGCCTTGAGGGCGGCGTTCACGGCCTTGGCGTCAGTCGTCTTTTCGCTGATGAAGGTCAGGTCAACGATGGAGACGTTGGGTGTGGGCACGCGGATGGCGAAGCCGTCGAGCTTGCCGGAGGTCTCGGGGATGACCAGCTTGAGGGCCTTGGCGGCGCCTGTGGAGCTGGGGATCATGGAGAGAGCGGCGGCGCGGGCGCGGCGCAGGTCCTTGTGCGGCGTGTCCAGGATGACCTGGTCGTTGGTGTAGGAGTGGATGGTGGTCATGATGCCGCTGACGATGCCGCAGTGGGCAAGCAGGACCTTGACCACGGGGGCCAGGCAGTTGGTGGTGCAGCTGGCGTTCGAGATCACGTTGTGCTTGGCGGGGTCGTAGGTGCCTTCGTTCACGCCGAGCACCAGGGTGGCGTCTTCGTTGGTAGCGGGGGCGGAGATGATGACCTTCTTGACGGTCTCGCCCAGGTGAGCCTTGGCCTTGTTGGCGTCGGTAAAGAAGCCGGTGGACTCGACGACGATCTGCGCGCCGACTTCAGCCCAGTTGAGCTTGGCGGGGTCGCGCTCGGCATAAACCTTGATCTTCTTGCCATCGACGGAGATGAAGTCGTCGCCGGCGACGACGTCGTTCTTCAGGTTCCCGAGGATCGAGTCGTACTTCAGCAAGTGCGCCAGCGTTGCCGGACTGGTCAAGTCGTTGACGGCAACGAACTCAATGTCAGGATTGCCAAGAGCGGCGCGAAAAACGTTGCGGCCAATGCGGCCGAAGCCGTTGATACCAACCTTAACTGCCATGTGTGTCTTCTCCTTGGTAAATGGGTGACGCTGTGGTTTGATCTTGCGTTATTCGGCGGCTTGGATCGCTCCAGCGGGCAATTCCACCAAACTCATGATCGTAACACTCTCAAAAGCGGGGACGGACTCAAAACGCGGCGAACAAGCGAAATGAGCGGAATCCCTTCCACCGCCAGTGTGCCTTTCCAGGTACACGATGGTATGTGACGGCGTGCACACCCGTTGCGGGGCTGCCTGCAAGTATGGTATCCCGGTATCACCATAGTACTGTTGAAGGCGGCATGAGAAGACGCTCGAAACGCGCACCGAACACCTCCGAATCCACCGGCAAGATTGGCCAGGAACTCCCGTCGAATCAACCGCGCCCCCTGGTGCCCTTTTATCCGGATGAGGCGCCCGTCAAGGCGCTCCCACCCGCGCCCAGGCCAACCGCGCAACGCCCATTGCAGCCGCAGTCCGCGGCGCCGGTGCAACGGGCGCCACGGCCAGAGCGCCCCGCGCGTCAGGATTGGGGCGAACCGCAGCCGGGCGGACGGCTGGAACTGGAGACACAGCCCGAGTTTTCCCACCCGGAGCCGGAGGAGCAGGAGCGGTCCCCGCTGGACCCCAAGGGCTACGTGGTGCTGGCCATCGGCCTGCCGGGGTCGGGCAAGACGACCTGGTTTGGACGCCGGGGCATTACGCCGCTCTCAAGCGACCTGCTGCGCAACATTCTCTTTGACGATGTGGAGGAGCAGCGCTACCAGGGGCTGGTGTTTTCCACCCTGCGTTCGCTGCTGCGTGCGCGGCTGATCGCCAAAATGCCCATGAACTACGTGGACGCGACCAATCTCTCGACGCACGAGCGGCGCCAGTGGATCAAGATGGCCAAGAGCTTCGGCTACGAGGTGCAGGCGGTGTTTTTCGATGTGCCGCTGGAGGTTTGCCTGGAGCGGAACGCCAAGCGCGAGCGCTCGGTGAGCGAAGACGTGATGCGCAAGATGGCGGAAAAGCTCAAGGCGCCGCTGTTTGAAGAGGGATTTGCCAAGATCACGGTGGTGCGGGTAAAAAGCGCGGGGTAGCCGGAGGGCCGCGACGGCGCCCGATTCAAAACAACATCTTCAAATGCGAGGACTTCCCCATGAGTACTCCTGCCCCCGGTGTTCCCTATGTTGAGCCGTGGCTGCGCGGAACCTATGCCGATGTGCCGGCGGTGGGCCGGGCCGTGCTGCATGCGCTGGACCTGGCTCTCGATGACCTGGCCAGGTGGACCGAAGCGCTAACCGACGGCGAGGTGCACGCGAAACCTCTTGACCTGCCGTCGATCGCCTTTCATCTGCGCCATATCGCCCGCTCGGTGGACCGGATTCTGAGCTATGCGGAAGGCAAGGCGCTCTCGGCGGACCAGTTGGCGGCGCTGAAAGCGGAACTGGCCGGACCTGCGGAGCCCGAGACGCTGGCTGAGCTGCTGGCAGAGGTCGAGGCGTCGTTCAGCGATGCGGGCGAGCGGGTGCGAGTGCTGGCCAAGGCCAACTTCGACACCTTTCGCGGCGTGGGGCGGAAGCAGTTGCCCACCTCGATAGGCGGGGCGCTGATCCATGTGGCCGACCACACCCAGCGGCATGTGGGGCAGGTGGTGACCACGGCAAAGGTCGTGAGGGCGCTCCGAGCCTAGCTCGCCTGCTCCTCGGTCACCAGAGCGTCCACGATATGGCCCATCTTTTCCTGCTTGGTGCGGACGTAGCCGGCGAAGGAGTCCTGGGGCTCCACTTCGGCGGAGACGCGCTCGGTGACCTCGATGCCCGCTGACTCCAGGGCGGCCACCTTCTCCGGGTTGTTGGTAATAAGGCGGACCTGATGGACGCCCAGCAGCTTGAGCACTTCGGCGGGCAGTTCATACGCCCGGCAGTCGGCGGCAAAGCCTAGCTCCACATTGGCTTCGACGGTGTCGAGGCCATGGTCCTGGAGTTCATAGGCCTTGAGCTTGGCCATGATGCCGATGCCGCGGCCCTCCTGCTGCTCATAGAGCAGGATGCCCGCGCCCTCCTCGGCGATGCGGCCGAGAGCCAGCTCAAGCTGGAGGCGGCAGTCGCAGCGCAGCGAGCCGAAGACATCGCCGGTGAGGCACTGGGAGTGGATGCGGACGACCGGCGGGGCGGCATGGATGTCACCCATCACCAGCGCTACAAGTCCTTCAATCTCCTGAGATTGGCAGGCCGCCGATGGGTCGCAGGCACGGGGCGCGGCCAGATGCCCCTCAAAGCCCAGGATGCGGAAGGCGCCCCAGCGGGTGGGGAAATCGGCCTCCGCGACCTTGTTCACGCTCTCAAATGGCATGGTTCCATTCTACAGGGATCGGGGGTCTGGGGTCAGGGAGGAGGGACGAGGGACTTAGGGACGAGGGACCAGGTGCAAAGGAACTGGGGCGGGAACGTGGAGCGTAGAATGGGCGCAATCGTATGAAGACTCTTGCCGGGCCGGTGGCCGCGCTTTGTTGCCTGTGTTTCTCAATTTCCGGTGCGCCCGCGGGCCTTTCTCAGGAGGGTTCGCGCGAGATCACGGTGCATGTGGACGTGAATTCGCTCCTGGTGCCGGTGGTGGTGCGCGACGCGCAAGGCCGTGCGGTGGGCGACCTGAAGCAGGAGGATTTCAAGGTCCTGGACGAGGGCAAGCCGCGCAAGATTGTGGCGCTCTCGGTGGAGAAGAGCGAAGCGGCACAGAGCGCGGGGGAGTCGGCCGCGGCTGGGCCGGCAGGAACCGTGGCGCAACCCGCGAACCAATCAGCCGCTACGCGGTACATCGTGTTCCTGTTCGACGACCGGCACCTGGGTCCCGGAGAGATGGACCGAGCCAAGGCTGCGGGGGCCAAGCTGCTGGAGCAACCGCTGGCCGATGGGGACCGGGCGGTGGTGCTTTCTTTCACCGGGGTCAACTCCGGCATGACGCACGACCGGGCGGCGCTGCTGGCGGGCCTGGCCAAGCTCAAGCCGCAACAGGGCGCGCAGCACGATGCCGGACAGTGCCCGGACATCGACTACGCGACGGCCGACGCGCTGATCAACCGGCACAGCAAGCCGGAATGGGACGCGCAGATAGAACGGGCGGCCAACTGCGCGCACATGAGTTCGAAAGGGAACATCGGCTACGTGGAGCAACTGGTCCGCACGGCGGCCAACCAGGCGCTGCTGGCCGGCGACCAGGATGCGCGCGCCACGCTGGGATATGTCCGGGACGTGGTGCACACGCTGAGCAAGCTGCCGGGGCAGCGGACGCTGGTGCTGGTTTCGCCGGGGTTTCTGACAGGTTCCGGCGAGGCCATGGCGCTGGAGTCGGGCATTCTGGATCTGGCCGCGGGGGCGGGCGTGACCATCAGCGCGCTGGACGCACGCGGGCTTTCAGCGGGAAACATAGGCGCGGGACAGTCCACGGCAGGCTCGGTCTACAGCAACATCACCGGCGGGGCCGCCGGAAGCCACCTGGAGGCCATGCGGGATAGCGAAGAGGGCCTGGCGCAGCTTGCCGCGGGGACCGGGGGCAGCTTCTTCCGCAACGGCAATGATCTGGGCGCGGGGCTCAAGGATCTGGCGGCGGGGCCGGAGTACCGCTACGTTCTGGAACTTTCTCTCGACGGGGTGAAGCAGAACGGCACGTATCACGCGCTCAAAGTAGAAGTGGCCCGGAGCGGCGTAAAAGTGCAGGCGCGGGAAGGGTATTTTGCGCCCAAGGCCAGAAAATGAAGAATCGGGAGCGGCCATGAATCTCAAACTGAGCGCAGCGGGGATCGCTTTTGCCGCGTCCATGGCGCTGCCGGCCGCGCCGCAGATGGATCTGGGCCGGCTGGCGGCCGCCCCGCATACGCAGACCCTGGGCCCGGATGCGGCGGAGTCGATCAATTATCTGACCGCGCCGCCGGAGCGGATTCGGGAGGTGGTTCCGGCTCTGAAGGGGCTACGGCCCGAGGCGGGCCAGGAGGCGCTGCCGGAGATTCTGGCCGGAGTGGCCAAGACCATCGCCGCCGTGCTGCCGAGGCTGCCCAACCTGGTTTCAAAGGAAGAGATCTTTCACTTTCAGGGCAAGCGGGACGCGGCAGCGGCCGGCGGGCTGGCCAATCTGCAGCCGTGGAGCCGGGAGTTCAAGTACCTGATTCTGAGCCACCACGGTGCGGACGGCAACACCACCATCGAGGAACTGCGCACGGACGCCAAGGGCCATTCGGCAGATGGGGCTGGGCAGTTCACGGCGCCGCGCGGGTATGGATTCGCCTACCAGTGGCTGTTTTTCTCGGCGGCCAACCAGGAGGATTTCCGGTTCCGGCTGCTGGGGCAGCAGGAGAAGGACGGAAGAAAGACGTGGGCCGTCGCGTTTGCCCAGGACCCGGCCAGGGTAAGAAATCCGGCGCTGTTTCAGTCGGAGGGCAAGGTGGCGCCGTTCTATTACCAGGGGGTCCTGTGGGTGGACCGGGGAAGCTTCGACATTGTGCGCCTGCGCACGGACCTGCTGACGCCGCTTCCGGAGTTGCACCTGCGGCAGATGACGACCGAGGTAGCCTTCCGGTCGGTGCCGATTCATGGGTTTGATGCGGTGTTCTGGCTGCCAAGCGAGGTGTCGATCGCCAGCGACCAGGGCGGGGGACTGGCGGAAGAGAGCCACCGCTACTCGGACTACCACCTGTTTCACACTGATACGCGGATCATTCCAGAGCCTTGATCGAGCGGGCACTCTGCAAGCAGCCAAGGATGCACGGGCTGCGGCCTTCATCGAAGGCGTACCGGCAAACCTGCTTGGGACAGAAGATGAAGGCACGGTGCAGGGACGACCGCAACGCTGTCAGGCGAGTAACTGTGGCGCGCCTTGATGTGGCGGGAATTCAAATTGGCTCCCAAGGATTCGCCAAAAGCAGGATCGAGAAGCCAACGAAGAGCATATTTAATTGATTCCATGTGGTAGGCGAGGCGGGGATCGAACCCACAACCCCCGGCTTAGAAGGCCGGTGCTCTATCCAATTGAGCTACTCGCCCACGCGTATTCATTGTAGCGTCGAAGCGGGTCTCTGGGGAGCTTCCAGGGCGGGAATCGTCTGTGCGAAGGCAGCGAGGGCGGCAGCGAGAGCGGTAGCGGCGGCGGACTCCTCGTGCGCCACTTCCCTTCCCTCCGCGCTGAGGTAGGCGGTGACAGCGAAACCCTCGAGGGTGCCGGCGATGGCCATGCGAATGACAAGGTCCACGCGGCAGCCGGGGATTGGAATCCCGGCGAGGCGGTCCACCCAGGCGGTGCAAAGGGCGCCAGCTTCCTCAGACTTGAGGAAGACCCGGCCCTGGCGGGGGAGCAGGTCAACGTAGCAGGCGAGGGCGGTGCGGCGGACTTCTCCTGGGGGGGCCGGAGGAGGCGGACTTACGGTCTCGCCGGCCTCGGGCTGCCAGAGGTCGCACTTGGCGGTCCAGAGGGGGGAGTCTGGCCCGTTCAGAGCCAGCAGCAGGGATGCGAGGGGGGCAAAGGCTACGGCCTCGGGAATTTGATGAATGCACTCGGGGTCGAGGCGCAGGTCAACAAAACCGGGCCAGACGGCCTCGATGACGGGGGCGCCCCCGCCCACTTCGAACTCCCAATCAGCTTCCATGGCTCTGGCCTGCCTCTTGGAGAAGATAGCGGATAACAGTGGCTTCGGCCCAGTGGATATCGTCGCCGGGGTCGCGGGAGAGGTAGGCGCAGTGGCCGCCATGGGTGGTTTCGACAAAGCGGATGTGGGGGTTGGCGAGGAGTTTGGCGCGGGTGGGCGCCGTGAGGCGGATGAAGGGGTCGTCCTGCGCGTGAAGGATGAGAGTGGGAACGGCGATGGTGTCAAGGACACGGGCCGCGGCGGCGCGGTCGTAGTAGTCGGCGGCACTGCGGAAGTCGAGGTAGCGCGCGACGATGCGGTCGTCGAAGTCGCGCAGGGAGCGGATGGGGCCGAGGCCCTTGAGCTGGTAGATGGAGGGAAAGAGCTTCGCTTTGCGGCGATAGCGCACCATGAGCCGATGCAGGAAGCGCAGTTCGTAGAGGCGATTGATGGGCAGGTGGAGGGCGTCGGAGCCGGCGGCGAGATCCATGGCCGGGCAGACCGCCGCGACGGCGGCCAGCGGTGCGCCGCTGCCCCATTCGCCGGCCATCTTGAGCACCAGGTTCCCACCCATGGAGTAGCCCACCAGGGCAACCCGCTGTAGCCCGAAGCGCGCCGCAAAATGGCGGACCACCGCGGCCACGTCGCCGGAGAGGCCGGAGTGGTAGAGAGTGGGGGTAAGGCCATCGGTGTCGCCGCAATTGCGCATGTTCATGCGGACAATGTTGAATCCCGCGGCCCAGGCGCGGGCGGTGACGCCAAGGATGTACTGGGAGTCGGCGGAACCTTCCAGTCCATGGACGAGAACCAGGGTAAGGCGGGCAGCGCGAACCGGTTCGGGCTGCCAGTGGCATTGGCAGAGGACGCGGCTGCCGTCAGCGGGATCAACCACCACAATTTCAGGGTCGCTGTTCAGGCCCAGCGGTGGCCGCGGCAGGTAGTTGCCAACGATGGTCTGCAGGTGGCCATTGGAGAGGCCGCGGCGGGGCACAAACGGCGGGAACCCCTCGGGCAGCCCGATGGCCGCCTGGGGAGACACGGCATTTTCCTGAACGGGAGGGATCACGAAGACTCGGAAGACGCGAGGGTTGGATGGCAGCGGCGAGGGGTCAATGGCGCGGGTGGCACGAAAGAACGCTCTCCACAGCCTTGCCGATTGCAACTTGCAAGGGAAAGGTTACCACAGGCCAGCAAAGCGGCCATGGTCTGCACAGAGCACTTCCCGCGGCCGCCATTGGGGATATTTGGCTGC
This sequence comes from uncultured Acidobacteriaceae bacterium, assembly GCA_903849645.1. GTDB lineage: Bacteria > Acidobacteriota > Terriglobia > Terriglobales > Acidobacteriaceae > Telmatobacter. Next base: position 45,102 of record CAINJJ010000005.1, read on the forward strand.
TCAGGCCGCATCGGGGGGGACATCGAAGCTCACCAGCTCCTTGCGGAAGCCCCTGGTTCTGACCGCACCATAAGCCACACCCGCCGCAAGCCACAGTGCGCCAAATATCTTGGTGACAGGAGCCAGATTCCACCAGATGAAGGCGCAGATGATGAAGCCCGCCCAGGGGCAGATCAGGTTGAAGATCACGCTGGAAAGGTTTCTGTCTCCCTCACGCAGGAAGTAGCGGACGAAGGCAGCCAGATTGACGCCCATGAAGGCGATGAAGGCCCCGAAGTTGAGAAGCTCAGCGCCCATTTCATAACTCATCAGGAAGCTGCCGCCAAGCGCCAGAGCTCCAATGAGGAGTACGTTATTGGCCGGCACGCCGCTGCGGGCATCCACCTTGCCAAAGAAGGATCTGGGCAGCGCGTTGCCGCGGCCCATGCCATACAGCAGCCGGGCGGCGCCCATCTGCGTTCCCATGCCTGAGCCAATGTTGGCCACCAGCAAGGTCAGATTCAAAAGGTGGAACATGCGCAGGCCGCCCACTTTGCCGGCCACATCCACATAAGCCGTGTCGGGCTTCAGCAGCGGTGCGGTCCAGGGAGCGATCAACTGCGCCAGGTAAACCTCAACGGCGCTCAGCAGGCCGATAAAGAGACAAACCAGCACGGTGGCGAGCAGGATGTTGCGCCGCGGGTTCTCCACCTCTTCAGAGAGCGTGGAGATGCCATCAAAGCCTATATAAGTGAGGACCGCAAGCGAGGTTCCTTGAAAGACCCAGGTGCTGTGAAAGGTTGCTGAATCAAAGAACGGTCGCGTGTAAAACCCAGGAAGCTTTGGCCCCATTCCCAGAACATAACGGACCGCGACAAACAGAAACACGGCGACCACAACCGACATTCCGGCCACCATCCAGTTGTTGACCGTGGCCGAGGTCTTGACGCCGCGCAGGTTCAGGAGCGTGAAGAGCGCCGCATAAAAGATCGCCCACAGCAGGTGCGGAATCTCCGGAACAATGTTCTGCGAAAGGTCACTGCAAAGGATGATGCAGATCAGCGGATTGAGCAGGTAGTCCATCACCATGCTCCACCCTGTCAGGTAACCGAGAAAAGGGTTCAGCTCGCTACCGACATAGGTATACGCGGAACCGGCGCTGGGATAGGCGCGCGCCATCTTGCCGTAGCTCAGAGCGGTGAACATCATGGCAAACATGGCGATAAGCAGCGTGGTGACCACGTGCCCGTGCGCCTTGTTGGCAATGCCGCCATAGATGCCCATGGGCGCAATCGGCTGGATCAGAATGATGCCGTAGACGATCAGGTTCCAAAGGTTCAACGTGCGACGCAAGTGAGGCGCCGCGCCGGGTGCGACAAAATCCACGGATGACATGAAGGCGCCTTAAGACGAGCCTGGACTCCAGGCTCGAAGAAGATCATTGGGATGCTGCGAAGCCGTCTGGAGCGCTCAGAATTCGCATCTTGAATGGACTGAAGGTGATTCCAGCAGGGAACACTCGAACTCTATCAGCCTGCCGGGAACACCGCAAAACCAGGGCTGCATTGGCCAGGAACTCATCGACCAAACCCAGGGCGATTTTCGACTCCGCCTGAACGCGATGGCTCAATCGTCTTTGCCGGATCCTGCTTGTTGGGGATGAGCTGAACGGTCTCGGCGACCCGGATGATCGATAAACCCAACTAAATAATGGCGATATGGATTGGGGCGGCTAGTGGGGATCGAACCCACGACATCCTGTGCCACAGACAGGCGTTCTGCCCCTGAACTATAGCCGCCATATTCCTTTACGATTGTAGCATCGAATTGGACTGAAATGAGGGGCCCACAATGGGGAAAGCGCTCATGCCCCGCCCTGCCGCCAAGCCGCAGCAACCCGGAAAATCCTCCGCCCCAATTGGAGAGCCGCAGGCCCAAGACAGATGGAATCGTGGCGCGTGGCTGTTCCGGGACCGGACGCTGCACGGGCTGGAAATTCTGCTGGATGAGGCCTTTGTCATCCCCGGAACGGGCATCCGTTTTGGGCTGGACGGACTCATCGGGCTGGTTCCGGGGTTGGGAGACGTGGTGGCCGGCGTGCTGTCGGCGGCCATCCCTTTGGCGGCATGGGTGCGCGGAGCCCCGTATGTAACCCTGGCGCGGATGGCGGCGAACCTGGGCATCGGTGTGCTCGTGGGTTCGATTCCCGTGCTCGGCGACATCTTCGACATTGCCTGGAAGCCGAACCGGCGCAATTACCTGCTGCTGAAGCGGCACCTGGGAGAGCCGCGACGCCATGGTTGGCGGGATTGGGGATTCCTGATGCTGCTGGCGGCGGGGCTGGGGTTGATCTTCGCGATTCCTCTGGCGCTGGCAGTCTGGTTGCTCGCCTGGATTGCGAGCCGGTAAGAGGTTTAGAGGGGCCAGCAGGAGCCAAATTCGCGTTACAATCAGGGGAGTGTCGGGGCGTGGCGCAGCCTGGTAGCGCATCTGCTTTGGGAGCAGAGGGTCGGGAGTTCGAATCTCTCCGCCCCGACCAACGATTTCCGATAACTTGAAGCCACCATGGCGCCGGCGTGCAAACTTGGCAGGCGGCCCGCTCAGAAGCTGTGAAGAGCAGCACAGAGACGGCAGAATCCTTACCGCGACCCACCCATATCTTGTGAACAGCTCATTACGGCCTTTTGATTGGGCCACCTGCCCCATCCCACCCCACTCCAAAATTCCCTCAAAATTCCGCTTGACAACCATTACTCTATAAAATAGAGTACTCCTTAACAGAGACAACTCTGGATCTACCAGAGCACCCAAGGAGCCCAACATGATCCCCAACACCCAGCACCAGGACCTCAACGAACGACTCACCCTCATCGAAACCATGATCGCCGAAGGCCGGCGCTCCACCGAGAGCTGGGGATGGACCTTTGTCCTCTGGGGCGTGGCCTACTATGTAGCCATCGCCTGGAGCACATGGGGCCATAGCAACCTCGCCTGGCCCGTCACCATGGTCGCCGCCAGCGTCCTCATGGGCATCCTCATCGGCCGCAAGGGCCGCAACACCGCTGAAACCACCGTCAGCCGCGCCATCAGCGCCGTCTGGATCGCCCTCGGCGTCTCCCTGTTCACCCTGCTCCTCTCGCTCGGCATCTCCGGCCGGTATGACTTCCACCTCTTCGTCGCCATCATCGGCGCCCTGCTGGGCATGACCAACGCCACCTCGGCCCTCATCCTTCGCTGGAAGATGCAGTTCGCCAGCGCCGTGGTCTGGTGGGTAGCGGCCGTTGCGGCCTGCTTTGGCTCCGGAACCCTTACCACCATCGCCTTCCTGGCCGCCATCTTCTTCTGCCAGATCGTCTTCGGCATCTATGGCATGGTCCGCGAAGCCCGCCAGGCCCGCGCCAGCGCCGCAGGACAGGGCGCCCTCCATGCCTGAGCTGCCGGAGTTGAATCCCGTCATCCACGGCAAGCTCCGCCTCGCCCTGCTCTCGCTGCTCTCCAGCGTCGAGGAGGCCGAATTCACCTGGCTCCGCGCCAAAACCGGCTCCACTGACGGCAACCTCGGCGCGCAACTGCTCAAGCTGGAAGAAGCCGGCTACGTCGCTGTCGAAAAGCAATTTGTCCAGCGCAAGCCCCAGACCCTCTACCGCATCACCAACCCCGGCCGCCAGGCCCTCACCGAATACGTGCGCGCCCTCAAACAACTCCTCGGCGCTGCCCTCGAGGGGTAAAACCCACCCAGAGCCCCTTGCGGGAATGTACCCCCCATTCCCGCAGGGCCTCTCACCGCTCCGGTTAAGACTTGTCATCCTGAGCCGCAGCGAAGGATCTGCGGTTGCTTTTCTGTTGTTGCTTTTCCCCGCCTCAGCATCCTCCGCAGCAGTCTTCTCCAGAGAGCCTCCAACTCGACACCGCCAGGAATGCAGCTGTCATCGTGAGCCGCTTCGGAGTAGCGGTGATGGGTGGCCTGGTAGCCAAGCCCGAAGACTGGCCGTGGTTGAGCTTCCGGCATGACGCAGCAGGGGCGAAGGGTGCGGTAGAGATCGAATCGCAAAGGACGGCGTTCCAGCGGGGAAATCAATTGCCGGAATGAGTGCGCCTGGGAGAAGGCCAACGGTTCTGCTTTCACACCTACTGAGGATGCGGAATGGATAGACGCCCACAGCCAATGGCAAACGTGGAATGAATTCGAGGATGAGGGCCCCCCGCTCATCGCAAAGGACGCCATGAACGCGGGGCACAGAACCATCTCGAGTGATCTGCGCATTGCGGCCATTTGACTGGGCCGCCTGCCTTCCTGCCTTGGCAATAGCTCCCTGCCCCGCGCCTTCGGCGCCCCAGCGCCAGCCCCGCCGCCCCCATGTTAGAGTGATTTCCACAGGAGACACTCTAAAAATGGCAGCGGGTATCCAGCTCCCCGGCAATGGCGAAACCATCGACCTCCAGCAGCAGGTGGCCCGCCTCCAGGCCCTCCTTGAGGCCTCCCGCCAGGTCCACTCCACCATCCGCGAAGAGGAAGTCCTGGAGCAGGTGCTCCGCATCGTGGTCCGCGAACTCGAGATGGCCGGCGCCGCCTTCCCCGCCGCCGGGCTGGCCTACGGCGATGAGCTGCCCGCCGACGCCTCCGCCCTGCCCAGCTACCCTCTCGACGACCGCGAAGGCCGCCGCATGGAAGACCTCGTCGTCGCCCCACCCGACGGCCGCGAACTCACCCTCTACGAAGCCGATTTCATTGAGGGCCTCGCCCTGCAGGCCGCCGTGGCGCTGGAGAACGCCCGCAACCACAAGCGCAACGTCGAGTTTGCCCGCGTCCAGCAGGATCTGGACGCCGCCCGCGCCATTCAGCGTTCGCTCCTGCCGCAGAAGCTGCCCGTCATCCCCGGCTACTCGCTGGCCTTCCGCTCCGTCACCTGCTACGAAGTGGGCGGCGACTATCTCGACATCGTTGTGCTGCCCGACGGCAGCATCCTCATGGCGGTCGCCGATGTGGCCGGCAAGGGCCTCGCCTCCGCCATCTGGGCCACCAGCTTCCGCTCCGCCTTCCGCGCCATGGCCGTCACCGGCATGCCCCTGGAAGAGCTGGCCACGCGCATGAACCAGCACCACTGGGCCGAGGGAGAAGAGGCCCGCCGCCGCTATCTCACCGCCATCTTCCTCCGCCTCCAGCCGGAGACCGGTGAGCTCGTCGTCGTCAACGCGGGCCACAATCCCGGCTTCCTTCTCCAGCCCGGCCTCCCGCCCCGCCTGCTGGAGGCAGCCGGCACCCCCCTCGGCCTTCTCCCCGGCATGCGCTACTCTTCCGAGAGTCACGTGTTTACACCGGGGACGCGGCTGCTCTTCTATACCGACGGGCTGACGGAAGTCTTCCAAGGGGATGAGGAATTTGGCTCCGAGCGGCTGATGGACGAGTTTTCCAAGTGCCCGGCGGCCAAAGCCGATGTTATTCTCGATGCATTGTGGGCAGCCATCGAGCGTTTCTCTGAAGGGGGCCCGCAAGGAGACGACATGACTGCACTGGCGCTGTGCCGCGGGATCGACTCCACGGAGATGCCGGTATGAACGCGCTCAAGCCCACCAGTGTGGAGGTTCGCCTGCCCTCGAGGCTCGGCTATGAAAAGGTGGCCATGAGCACCGCCGCCGCCGTGGCCAAGCTCATGGGCTTCCGCGAAGACCGCGTGGAAGACCTCAAGACCGCCGTGGCCGAGGCCTGCATCAACGCCATCGAACACGGCAACCGGCTCAACGAGGGGCTCTCCGTCGGCGTGGTGCTCTCCGCCGACGCCGACCAGCTCGAAGTCAAGGTCATTGACGACGGCAAGGGCATGAAAGGACTGCCCCGCAAGCCCGACATGGACCGCAAGATGCACGGCGAAGAGGACCCCCGCGGCATGGGCATGTTTCTCATCCAGGCCCTCGTCGACGAGGCCGAATGGGTAACGGGCGTGAACGGAAAAAGCAGCTACGTCCGCCTCGTCATCCGTCTCGATAAAGAACCCGAATAACTCACCTTCATCCCGGAGATCATCCATCGTGCAAACCGACACCAAGGCTCGCGTTGAACAGCTTGCTTCCCCCGCAGGCCATCCCGTTACCGTGCTGCGCTTCGAAGGCGACATCGCCAGCACCTCCAAGGAAGCCGTCCTCGGCACCTATCAGGCGCTCAACAAGGACACCGCCAAAATCATCCTCCTCGACTTCACCAAGGTCGACTACATCAACTCCAGCGGCATCGCCCTCGTCATCCAGATGCTCATCGAGGCCTCCAACTCCGCCCAGAAGGTCTACGCCTTCGGCCTCTCCGCTCACTTCACCAAGGTCTTCACCATGGTCGGCATCACCAAATACGCCGGACTCTTCCCCACCCAGGCGGAGGCCCTCGCAGCACTTTAGCCGCTCCTGAGGGCGGGTGCGGGGCTTTCGGCTCGCGGCAGGATCGGAATTCATCCGCGCCTCCCCTCACTATTCTTGTCCTAAACTACATTATTTTCAATAAGATATGCGGATACACCGCTATCGACTCCCGCTCCCGCTAAGTTGGCCGCGGGATCCTCTGGGCAATGGAGTCACGGGAGCGCCCCGTGGAATGTGGGGCGCCTGTGCGCCCAGGAATGAACCAAGGTGCGACTGCGCCCCAGGAGCGGTTCATGGTCGGCAAAGAGTCTTGAAAAAATGCAATGGCCAGAGACCAGGCTGGCGACGGTCGGTGCGTCGCCTCGGAGGGTTTCAAGCTCTTTGCCAGGAGCTCCCTGGGCACCGCGGCTGTGGTTTTGCGATTTTCCCCAATGCAAGGGACCCAGGGGCGCCTGGCAACTCATTGAAATTTCAGAAGATATATTTTTCGCAAAATATGAGTGTAATGCACGCATATTTTATGAATCGTTTTGTGCTATATTGTTATCAGATTTGTTGAGCGGCTCGGACTCATATCCTGGCCCCCAAATCAAAATACATGTCAGGAGGAAACTCGTATGGCAATCACTCGTTGGGACCCGTTCCGGGAAGTTGTGGCGCTGCAGAACCGCGTGAACTCGCTCTTTCGCGACTTCAATGAGGGCAACGATCCGTTGACGACAGCCAGCTTTGTGCCGGCGGTCGATATCTATGAGGACGCGCAAAAGGTCACTTTGAAGCTGGAGGTGCCGGGCATGGAGGAGAAGGACCTGGACGTGCGGGTGGAGAACCACACGCTGACGGTCAAGGGCGAGCGCAAGCTGGAGAAGGAGGAGAAGGAGGAGAACTTCCACCGGATCGAGCGGCGCTACGGCAGCTTCTACCGGGCGTTTACGCTGCCCTCGACGGTGGACACGGAGAACGTGGGCGCCAGCTACACGGCCGGGGTGCTGAAGCTGGAGCTGAAGAAGAAGCCGGAGGCGCAGCCCAGGCAGATCAGGGTGAACGTGGGCGGCGGCGAGCGGGTGGAAGAGCGGGAGCTGGCCGGCGTGCGTTAAAGCCAGTGGTCAGTGAGCAGTGGACAGTGGTCAGCTTGCTGCGGCCGGGCCTTGGCTTTGAGGTCCCCGCTCTGAGGCTGCGACTGGCGTTTTGAGCTGCCGGGGGGCACGGATCGGGGTGTGCCTCCCGGCGGTCTTTTTTGGGCACAGGTGGGGCGGAGCCGGGAGTAGGCTGGACGGTGGAAGCGGCGGGTAACGCCGAGGTCGGGAAGCAGGGAGCGAAAGACGATGGCGATTCGATGGGACAAGTTGACGGTGAAGTCGCAGCAGGCCATGGAGCAGGCGCAGGCGCGGGCGGCGGAACTGGGAAATCCGGAGTTGCAGCCGGTGCATCTGCTGCTGGCGCTGGTGGAGGACCGGGAAGGCGTGATTCCCGCGGTGCTGGAGAAGATTGGCGTGCCCACGGAGCGGCTGACGCATGAGCTGCTGCAGATTGAGCAGAAGCTGCCGCGGGTGGCGGGGGCGGCGGCGCAGCCGGGCGTGGGGCAGGCTCTCAGCAAGGTATTTGACCAGGCCTTTCGCGAGGCGCAGAACTTCAAGGACGAGTACGTTTCGACAGAGCACTTGCTGCTGGGTGCGGCGCACGGCAAGGGCGACGCAGCGCGGGAGGCGCTGGCGGCGGTGGGCGCAACGCACGAAGCGATCCTGAAGGCGCTGACGGCGGTGCGCGGGACGCAGCGGGTGGTGGATCAGAATCCGGAGGGGAAGTTTCAGGCGCTGGAGAAGTATGCCAAGGACCTGACCGAACTGGCGCGGCGGGGCAAGCTGGACCCGGTGATCGGGCGCGACGAGGAGATCCGGCGGGTGATTCAGGTGCTGAGCCGGCGCACCAAGAACAACCCGGTGCTGATTGGCGAGCCGGGAGTGGGCAAGACGGCCATTGTGGAAGGGCTGGCGCGGCGGATTGTATCCGGAGACGTGCCGGAGAGTTTGAAGGACAAGCGGGTCATCTCGCTGGACCTGGGCTCGATGCTGGCGGGCGCTAAATACCGCGGCGAGTTCGAGGACCGGCTGAAGGCGGTGCTGAAGGAGATCGAGGACTCGAACGGCGAGATTGTGCTCTTTATCGATGAGTTGCACACGCTGGTGGGCGCGGGCGCGGCGGAGGGTGCCATTGACGCCAGCAATATGCTGAAGCCGGCGCTGGCGCGCGGAGAGCTGCGGGCCATTGGGGCGACCACGCTGAATGAGTACCGCAAGTACATCGAGAAGGACGCGGCGCTGGAGCGGCGTTTTCAGATTGTCTACGTGGGCGAGCCCAACGTGGAGGACACGATCGCGATCTTGCGCGGGCTGAAGGACCGCTATGAGGCGCACCACAACGTGCGCATCAAGGACGCGGCCATTGTGGCGGCGGCAACCCTGTCGCATCGATATATCAGTGACCGCTTCCTGCCGGACAAGGCCATCGATCTGGTGGATGAGGCGGCGGCTTCGCTGGCGATACAGATTGGCAGCGTGCCGACGGAGATTGACCAGTTGGAGCGCGAGGCCACGAGCCTGGAGATTGAGCGGGCGGCGCTGAAGCGCGAGACAGACACGAACAGCCTGGCGCGCCGCGATGTGGTGGAGCGCGAGTTGGGCACGCTAAAAGAGAAGATCACGACCCTGCGTTCGCGCTGGACGATGGAGCGGGACGCGATTACACGCATCAGCGATCTCAAGAAGAGGATGGAGGCGCTGCGCTTTGAGGCCGAGGAGCAGACACGCAAGGGAATGCTCGAGCGGGCGGCCCAGATTCAATATGGCGAGCTGCCGAAGATGGAAGCCGAGCTGAAGAAGCTGGATGCGCTGCAGGACGGCAACGCCGGCGCGCCGCGAATGCTGAAGGAAGAGGTGGACGAGGAAGACATCGCCGGCATTGTGAGCAAGTGGACGGGGATTCCCGTGTCGCGGATGCTGGAGGGCGAGGTGAAGAAGCTGGTGCAGATGGAGGACCGTCTGCGGGAGCGCGTGGTGGGCCAGGATGCGGCGCTGACCGTGGTGGCCAACGCGATTCGCCGCTCGCGGGCGGGGCTGAGTGACCCAAGGCGGCCAATCGGGAGCTTCATCTTCCTGGGACCGACGGGCGTGGGCAAGACGGAGACGGCGCGGGCCCTGGCGGAGTTTCTATTCGACGACGAGCAGGCCATGGTGCGCATCGACATGAGCGAGTACATGGAGAAGCACGCCGTGGCGCGGCTGATTGGCGCGCCGCCTGGGTATGTGGGCTACGACGAGGGCGGGCAGTTGACGGAGACGGTGCGGCGGCGGCCCTACTGCGTGATCCTGTTTGACGAGATTGAGAAAGCGCACCCGGATGTGTTCAACATCCTGCTGCAGGTGATGGACGATGGGCGCCTTACCGATGCCAAGGGCCGCACCGTGGACTTCAAGAACACGGTGCTGATCATGACGTCGAACCTGGGGGCGCAACTGCTGCTGGGCGACGCGCTCAAGAGCGAGCACGACTACGACATGGCGCGGGAGAGCGTGATGCGCGTGCTGCGCGAGCACTTCCGGCCGGAGTTCTTGAACCGGGTGGACGACATGGTGATCTTCCGCTCCCTGGGCACGGCGCAGATGAGCCAGATTCTGGATATGCGGCTGAACGACGTGCGCAAGCTGCTGGAGGCGCGGCAGATCTCGCTGGAGCTGACGGAACCGGCGCGGCAACTGATTTTGGCGGCAGGCTCGGATGCGGCGTATGGGGCGCGGCCGCTGAAGAGGGCCCTGCAACGGATGATTCAGGACCCGCTGGCCATCAAGATTCTGAACGGCGAGGTGCTGCACGGGGCGCATGTGCGCATCGGCGTGGACCGCACGTCCAACCAACTGACGTTTGAACCGATGGGCCGCGAGGCCATGGTCTAACCACATGCGGTCGGGCCAGCGGCTTCGCGTGACCCGCGCCACCTGCGGTGGGGCCAACTGCCTTCGGCTGACCCGCGCCACCTGCGGTGGGGCCAACTGCCTTCGGCTGGCCCGCGCCACCTGCGGTGGGGCCAACTGCCTTCGGCTGGCCCGCGCCACCTGCGGTGGGGCCAGTCGCCTTCGGCTGGCCCGCGCTCTTGAGGCGCGCGGGGATGGGCGTTGTGGCCGGGTCCGCCGGGATCGTGGTGCTCTGCCGGGATTGGGCTAAGGACTACAGTTGCAGTTCGTCCTGCCGGAGGGAAAAGGGGGCTTCACAGGCTTTGGAAAAGCTTGTTGGGGAAGGCACGAAGTGTCAGGGCATGACTTCAGTCGTGCCATAAGTGCCATATAATCAACAGGGCTTTAGCCCCTGGGGACGTGCCTTACAGGCTTCCTGCTCAAATGATTGGCGTTTTTTCGCAGCCTCTTCAGCCTCCTGAAAATCCGCCTGACCCTCAGGGCCTTCAGGCCCGGCTCCGGGCAATCCGCAACAAGTACAACTCTGGTATTAGACTGGCTTGGTTTTGAAGGGGGGCGGCATGGCGGTGGCCCAACTGACGCTTGAGTTGCGGATCGAGTACGCGCAGTCGCTGAAGGACCGGCGGCAGGTGGTGCGTTCGCTGAAGGACCAGCTTCGGCAGGGGTTCAACATCTCGGTGGCGGAGATGGACGAGGCGGTGACGTGGCAGTCGGCGACCATCGGGGTGGTGGGGATTTCGCGCTCGCGCGATTACCTGCACGGGTTGATGGAAGAGGTGGAGCGGGCGGCCCGGCGCATGTGCAATGAGCTGGGAGCGGAGCTGGCGGACTCCTTTTGGGAGTATCTGGAGAGTTAGGCCCTTCAAGGGAAATCACTTGATGCAAAAAGGGTTACGCAGGGCAGCCAGCCGGCCGCGGGAGGGCGGGTTGTGTCTCTGCTATGCTCAGTTGTTGACCCGGACGAGGAGGGATCATGCCCGAGCACAGAGCGCGGAAACATCATCAGGACAGGGTTGCGGAGACGCTGCGGGAGGAGATTGGCATCATGATCGAGGGCCAGCTCTCGGATCCGCGGATCGCGTTTTGCTATGTGACGGAGGTCATTCTGAACCCCGGCGCCAAGTCGGCGCGCGTGTACATTGCCGTGGACAGCGCGGTGAAGGATATTGCCAAGGCGGAAGAAGAGACGATTGCCGGGCTGGAAGCGGCCAAGGGCTATATTCGCTATGAGTTGAAGGAGTGCATGGGAGTGCGCCATGTGCCGGAGCTGAGCTTTTTGGCGGACCGCTCGGGGAGGTTCCAGGCGCGGATTGTGGAGCTAATGGACCGGCAGCGGAAGCGGAAGAAGACCCCGCTGGAGCCTGTCCCGGAGCCTGCCCCGGCGCCTGCCGCGGAGGCTGTGCCGGCTGAAGGCGGGGAAACTCCCGCCAAGTAGCCCAAACCGGCACGGGAATCGCCGGAAAGGCAACCGAGGTTTCACTTTCATCTGTTAGCCTTGACCCTGTTGAAGCGCGTGGCGGTTTCCACGCCGTTTTTGAAGCGTGGACAAGAGCGGACACCGGCTGGCTCCCCCCAATTGCCCTGGCTGGTTCCGCAGGAGATTGTGCGCGAGGCGAGGCGATCCGAGCCGAGCCTGTGAGTGGGAGAAGCGCTGCAAGTGGAGACTCTTCAGGAACCATCTGTCCCGGAACCCCGGAAAGGCTGGCGCAGCCGGCTGCCTGGCGGGGCAACGGTGTGCGAAGCCGCTGTCTTTCTGGGCATGGCTCTCTTCTTTCTTCTCTATGGACAGACCCCGCTGCTGGGGGGAGACGGCATGGGACTGGTGGGCGCGGACGAGCCGCGCTATGCGCAGATCGCCCACGAGATGCTGGACCGGTTTGACTCCGCACACACGCTGAAAGGCAAGCTGAGCGCCTGCGTTACGCCGTATCTCTACGGGCATCCCTGGCTGGAAAAACCCGCCCTTTACTACTGGAGGGCGATGTTCGTGTTCCAGGAGTTCGGAGTGCACGACTGGAGCGCGCGGCTGCCCTCGGCCAGTTTCGCCTTGATCATGGTGGCGCTGATCTACCTGCACATGCGACGATTCCGCCGCGGGGGGCACCTGGACGCGGCGCTGATCACGGTGGCGTGCGCGGGCATTATCGGGTTTGCGCGCGGGGCCTCCACGGACATGCAGATGGCTGCGCCGCTGGCCATCGGGCTGCTGGGCTGGTATGCGTGGTACGAGACGGACTCCAAGTTCTGGCTCTTCGACATCTACTTTTTTACCGGCGTGGCGACTTTGGCCAAGGGCCCGGTGGCGCCGTTTCTGGCCATTGTGATTGTGACGGCTTTTGCCGCCCTGCGGCGGGAGTGGTCGATTCTGTGGCGGTCGTTCTGGTGGCCGGGGGTGCTGCTTTACTTTGCCATCGTGCTGCCGTGGTTTGTCGCGGTGCAGCACCAGAACCCGACGTTCTTCCGCGAGTTCTTTCTGGAGCACAACCTGGAGCGATTCGCGACCAACCGGTATCAGCATCAGCAGCCATTCTGGTACTACCTGGTGGTGGTGGTGCTGGCGGTAATGCCCTGGACGGTGGTGGCGATTCGGGCGCTGGCAGACGGGATTCAGACCTCTGTGGCGGAGTGGCGTTCGCGCGGAAAGAGCGCCTGGAAGTTCTGCCCTGGGCGTCCCGGCGATGCATTTCCTGAGTTCCTGGTGCTGTGGGCCCTGATTCCGATCATCTTCTTCTCCTTCTCGCGGTCCAAGCTTCCGGGGTACATTTTGCCTTCAATTCCTCCGATCACGATTCTGACCGGGGACTATCTTTTCCGGCGCAGGCAAGCCGGGCTGAACCGCTGGGTACTGCTGGGCCATGCCCTGCTATCGGGCGTGATGACGATGTTCGCCATGCTGCTGCCCTGGTTTGTGGTGCATGGCGCGGAGATGCCCCCGGCCCCGGCGCTCGTGGTGGCGGCGGTGGCCTCGGCGGGAGCGGTACTGCTGATCCTGGTGGTGGTGAAGGGATTTGGAGTCGCCCGTTTGCGGCTGGTGACCTCGGCGGTTCTGATTGTGCTGGTGATCTTCCTCTATGGGACTGGGCCTTTTCTTGGAATTCCTGCCATTGAGCCGACCAAGCGGGTGATTCACCTGCTGGACCGGGCCTATTCGGCGCGCCCGCTGGCGCAGCAACTGGAGACGCTGGTGCCGCCCGATGAGACGGTAGCCGTGTTCCGGGTGCGCCGCGATATGGAATACGGGCTGGCCTTCTATCGCAATCACGAGGTGGTGAACTACGAGGAGAGCGGCGTGCCGGATGGACAGCACGTGCTGGTGATGCGGGTGGCCGGGCGCGGCGGGGTGGACCTGCACACGCCGGAGGCGCTGGAGGAGTACCTGGCGGGCAGGCCCTACGAGCAGTTGTTCACCTGGCCCGAGCAGGGACTGGTGGTCTACATGGTGGGGAGCCGCTAAGAGAGATAAAGCTTACCCCGGTTTGCACTTGGCCGCGACTCATGGCACAGTTGGCCTGTGGGAGCTTTCCGCGGAGAACGAGGCGGGATAGGTAAGATGGGCTGTGTCCGGCGTCTAACCAGCAGCCGGAAGACCATCGCGGGGGAGAACCATGGCGTCGGGCGTTTCCTACGAGATCCTTGACCTGCGGCACTTTGCGGCGCCCTTGCTGCGCCCTGTGCTGGAGGCCGAGGGGGCAGTGTGGAGAGAGCGCCTGCACTGGGACTATCGCGGCTCCGCCAAGCTGCTGATGCAGTATCTCGACAGCCACATGCTGCCAGGTTACGCGGCCCTGGAGTCGGGGCAGGTGACGGGCTACGTCTTCTGTGTCTACGAGGAATCAAAGGCCGTGGTTGGAGACGTGTTTGCGCTGGCTGCCGGGGAGCCGGGCACGGGTTCGGCTCACGAGATTGAAGCGACGCTGCTGCGGCATCTTGTTGAGTTGCTGGTGAACACTCCGCACATAGAGCGGGTGGAGTCGCAGTTGCTGCTGCATCCTGCGGGGTCGCACGCGGCAAGCTTCCGCGATGCGGGATTTCATATCTATCGGAGATTCTTCATGGTGCGGGCCCTGCGCGGATTCTGGAGCGCGCCACGGGTGAGCCTGCCCTCTGCGCTGGAGCTGCGCGGCTGGCGGGACGAAGACCTGAACCCGGCGGGACGGCTGATCTGCGAGGCCTACCGGAGCCATCCGGATGGAGTGATCAACGACCAGTACCACTCAGTGCACGGCTCGCTGCGTTTTCTGCAGAATATTGTGCGCTACGCGGGCTGCGGCACGTTTTCGCCGCAGGCGTCGTTTGTGGTGGTGGAGCGGACCACCCGGGAGCTGGTAGGGCTGATTCTGGGCTCGCGGGTGAGTCCGGAGAGCGGCCACATCACGCAGATTTGTGTGCATCCGGAGTATCGCCGGCGAGGACTGGCGCGGATGCTGCTCAACCAGTCCGCGGCGAGTTTTCTGCGCCAGGGCCTGACGGAGGTTTCGCTCACCGTGACAGAGGCCAACGCGAAGGCTATCGATCTATATGAGGCGGAAGGCTACGAATGCACACATGTCTTTGACGCTGCGGTTTGGCAGCGAAGCCCGCTTGGCTGAGGCGGCTGAAGCAGGAATTGGCTAGCGGGCGATGAGGTACATGAGCCAGCTGAGCACGATCGCCGATCCGACAAAGAGGATGAAGCAGTAGGCGCCATAGCGGATCATGCGCCGGGGCGTGTCGCGCTGGGTGATGCCGAAGACCACAGAGGCGAAGAGGGCAAAGAGGAGAACCGCGCCGAAGTGTGTCACGCCTTCCTCCCGGTGCGCAGATTGTGCGCGTCCACGGCGGCAATGACGTTGAGCAGCCCGGCCACGACGATGAAGCGGGTGCCGTAGTCGCCGACGGTGACCTGGACCTGATCCGCGCCGAGGCCGAGAACGCGGCTGACGATGTAAAGCAGCCCGTTGCCGAGGTCGCCGACCAGGCCGAGGATGTCAAGAATGTCGTGGGCGCTGGAGTATATCTTGCCCTGCATGGCGACGCCCATGGCGAACATGCCCAGGATGGAGGCTGCCAGCAGTGCTCCGCGTCCCCACTTGCGCAGCAGGAAATGCCCCGCGCCGGGTATCAGCCAGCCGGCAATCAGGGGAAGATAGACAAACCCCTGTTGCGGGCCCTGACCCGCAGCGGCGTTCTTGATTTCTTCAGTTGCCATTCCTTTTTGACTATACCGCACTGGGACAGTGGACAGTGGGCAGTAGTCAGAAGCCTCGCTATGGGAGCAAGACGTGGTGATCGACGCGGATGACGCGTGTAGGGGCTTCCGTTGGGCCGTCCATATCCTCAGCCCCTCGTCCCTAGATCCTGACCAGCTCACGCTGGATTGCGCCAGTGACCCAGGCTTTGCCGGGAGCGGTGAGCATGTCGATTTCGCTGCGCACGCCGAACTCGGGTAGGTAGATGCCGGGCTCGACGGAGAAGCAGGTGTTGGGCAGCAGGCGGCGCTCGTCGTGGGTTTCCAGGTTGTCGAGATGCGCGCCGGAGCCGTGCAGATCCCAGGCGATGTTGTGTCCGGTGCGGTGGGTAAAGTATTGGGCGAAGCCGGCGTCGCGGATGACGGCGCGGGCGGCGTCATCGGCCTCAAAGCCGCAGATGGAGCGGCCGGCGGCGAAGGCGGACTGGACGGCGGCAATGGCGGCGTCGCGGGCGCCGAGGACGGTGTCAAAGACGTGCTGCTCGCGCTCGGAGGGCTCGCGGCCCACGACGCCGGTCCAGGTGATGTCGTAATAGATGCTGCCGGGCTGGGCGGTCTTGGCCCAGATGTCGATGAGGATGAAGTCGCCCTCGCGGATGGGCGCCGAATGCTCGGCGGTGGGCTCGTAGTGCGAGTCAGAGCTGTTGGCGTTGGCGCTGACGTTGGGGCCGTCCTGCCAGATGAGGCCCTCGCGGCGCATGGCTTCGCTGAGCCACTGGACGTGGTCGAACTCGCTGAGGCTGCCGGCGCCGCCGGAGGGGGGGCGGAGCCGGGCCGCCATCTCGCGCCAGCCTTCGGCGAGGATACGGTCGATGGCAACCTGGGCCACGGCGTGGGTGGCGACCTGTTCGGCGGTGAGAACGGCCTCAAACTGGCTGACCAGGTCAGCCGAGCTGACGATTTGCTTGCCGAGACCGCGAAGAAACTCGACGGTGCCGGCGTCGACCATGGAGACGTACATGATGGCGTTATTGGGCGAGTATTGCATGGCGATGCGGTGCGCGCCGTCCAGCATGGCCTCCAGGGCGGCGGCCAGTTCCTGCCAGCTTGAGTACTGCACCTTGAGCCCGGGCAGGGAGTCGAGGCGGCCCTGCTCGATGCGATGCACCAGGCGGCGGGGCTCGCCGCTGGCGGGGATGTAGTAGTACCAGCGGCGGGTGATGTGGGCTTTGGGGTCAAGGCCGAGGATGCGTTCGGCGATGGGGTCGCGGTGGTGATGGTCGTAGAAGAGCCAGCCGTCGTGGCCGGCCTCGCGGAGAGCGGCCTGGATCGCGTCGAGGTTCATGCAGGAATTTTACGCGGTGCCGGGGCCCTCCTACATGGTGTGTTGGAGTGTTGGGTACCCTCTGCGCTTTGCCCTTGATTCCTTGGTTTTTGAAGGGCATTCTTGGTCCATACAAATTCTGGACTCAAGAAGTAGGGGAAATCATGGAAGAAAGGGAGCCGGATCTGAACTTTTGTGTTCCGGAGCGTCCGTCTCTTGACCATTTCAACGCTGGAGCAGATATTCCCTTTGGGGTCTCAGTAGCCAATATCTTCCATGCGATGGTGGATTTCACTGAATTCCTGCGGACCGTGGATACGGAGTTGGTGCGAAAGGACATGGCCCGGTTGGAAGACATGCTCATGCCTGCTAACTTCAGCAGCATGGTTGGAGAGTTCATCACAAGCAATCTCCCAAAGCACTGCCCAACCATTGCAAAGAACGCGTACCACAATGGCCACCCTGATTTATTGCCAGCCTGCAAATACCCAAGGAATGCGGCGCAGCATGTAGGATCGGACGGAATCGAGGTAAAGGCTTCTCGCTATTTGAAGGGTTGGCAGGGTCATAACCCAGAAGATGTTTGGCTTATGGTCTTTGTGTTTGAAGGGGGTCGCCCCTCCGATGCAATCAAGGCAAATGGAATGGTCCGGTTCCGTTTCCTGGCGGTATACGGCGCTTTGATTGAAAAATGCGACTGGAAGTTTGCAGGGCGGAGCCAGACAAGCCGACGAACAATCACGGCAACAGTTCTGCCGTCAGGCTTCGAGAAAATGGCAAAGAACTGGATTTACAAAGCGCCCCCGTCACAGTCAAACTCGAGGTCGATCTGATCCCGGTCTACAGGCACTTGCGACAACGGATTGATGGCACGGGAAGCCATCTGATAGAAAGTCTCGTATTTCTCAATCCCTATACATCGGTATCCGATAGCCTCAGCGGCAGCCACAGTTGATCCTGACCCCATAAATGGATCGCAGATCACGCCCTCTCCCAGTGGCAGAATCGTCCAAACCAGTTCCCGCAAGAGTGCCTGAGGCTTCAGACTTGGATGTGGAGCGATCTCCCGCTCAGCTTTCGGTGTCCGCCCATAGTCGAGGATGTCGGAAAAGGGCAAACCTTCGGGCAAACGTCGAAGGCCTCCTGTACCGAACCGGCGAAGGCAGTCACTCACCGTCATTCCAACTGGCAGGGGTTTTCGAAAAATGCCCCATGGCTCGTAGGCGCCACGAGGGAGCGAGCAAACACCGGGAAATTCCTCCTCGGCATTCTTCGGGCGATCTCCTCCTCTCAGGGTGCGGACAATTCTGATGACCTGTCCTCTGAACTCAAGTCCTCCCTCTACCAAAGCCGAGTAGACCAACTGGGCAAGGAAGGAGTTGGAAGCCAGAATGATGTGCCCACCAGGCACAAGTGCGTGCAAAGCGACCTTTGCCCATTCTGTGAAGAAACGAGAGAGTTGCCTTCTCTCTTTCTCGTTTAGTGCGGTGAATCGAGGAAGAGGCTGGCGAACCGAACCGTCGAATGAAGGGGGAATACGCCAAATGCCCCCGTTTCCATTCGCCCGCTTCTCAATTTGGTCGAATTGGTATTCCTTCACGCCGTAAGGTGGGTCTGTGACAATTCCGTGGATCGAGCCGGCAGGAATTCGGCCAAGCCATTCAATGCAATCGGCATGAAGGATCAGCGCCTTGCCCACACTGGCATGGATATAATCCAACGCCAAATCGCCGGGTTCAGTCTTCGCCACGCTCATAGGATTCATCGTAGCGTACAACCTGTTCCGCCGAATGGAATTGCACGTCCGCTTGCCCAAGATGTGCTGTTATGGGAATCGTTCCCCGCAGCGCGGCTGGGGACTGAGCCAGGGCGACGGCTTGCGAGGTGGCGGCCTCTCTCCAGACGCGGACCGGGGTCCACTTGATGTCAATGTGTACTCAAAGGGTGCGGATCATCTGGTCAATCGAATACGGGGCCATGACGGGCAGTTGCCAGGCGAGGTCCGCTCGCGGGCGGGTTCCGAACCTTCTCTGGTCCATGCGAAAATGGGCCACAAGGCACTGCTGCCCATGACCGTCTCCGCCGCTCTCTACCTCGCAGCGCTTCGCTTCCGCCTGGCCGCGCCCGCCGACCGTGCCGCGCTCATTCCTCTGATCAATGCGGCCTTTGCGATCGAGACTTTTCTCGAAGGCAAGCGCACGGACGAGCCGCGGCTGGCCGCGATGATGGAGAAGGGCAGCATCCTCTTGGCGGAGGGCGGTTCAGGGCAGTTTCTGGGCTGCGTTTACACGGAGCTGCGCGGCGACCGGGGCTATCTGGGGATGCTGGCCGTCGATCCTGTGCATCAGGGCACGGGGCTTGCCCGCCGACTGGCCGCGGCGGCCGAGGATCGGTTTCGCGCCCTGGGCTGTGTGGCGGTGGACATCAGCGTACTGAACCTGCGGCCCGAGTTGCCGCGCATCTACCGGCGCTACGGGTACGTCGAGACCGGCACGGAGGAGTTCCGCATGGCGCGCACTCTCAGGGACGCCGCCGCGTGCCACTGCATCGTGATGACGAAGCCGCTCTGACCTACTTCGCGGGGGGCGCGTGGAGGTAGCGGCCGGCAAACTCAAGGAATGTGGGCCAGTTGGGCGCAGGCGTGTGCCCGAAGGTGTGCTGCCGGAAGCCCAGGTCGCCCGTGATGAGCGCGGTGTCGGTGGGCGGGTACTCGTCGCTGGCGAGGCCCTGCCTGCCCAGCAGCCGGTAGACCGGTCCCGCGGCCACCTCGGCCAGAAACATCCCCCGCGCATCTGCCCATGCATCTCCGCCGGGGTTTGCATACCCGTCGCCGGTGCTCGCGCCCGCTCCCACAAAAACCGGCCGCGGGGCGCAGAGGGCAATCAACTCATGGTTGTCCACGGGCAGGTCGCCGGGCGTCAACGGGCCCCCGTATTTGAGAAAATTGCCGTCCATCCAGTGGTAGAGCTCCTTGTCGGCCACGTGCGACAGGGGCTCGCCGAAGATGTGGCGGTAGAGCTTGGCGCCGCCTTCGCCCGAAGAGCTGCTGTAGACAATGGCAAAGCGCGGATCCCAGGCCATGGCCACCAGGGCCGTCTTGCCAAAGCGGGAGTGGCCCTCAAGACCCACCTGGCGGGCATCGATGTCCTTGTCGGTCTCGAAGTAGTCCAGGGCGCGGCTGGCGCCCCACGCCCAGGCCTTGATGGCGCCCCAGTCTTCAAGGCCGCGCGGCTGGCCCTTGCTCATGAGGCCGATGATGCCCTCGGTCAAGCCTGAGCCGTCATCCGCCTGAAAGCTGGTGGGCAGCAGAACCGCGTAGCCCCAGCCTTTGGCCAGCACCTGCTCCTCCCAGGGAACCCCGCGGTTGCCCGGACCTCCGGGAATCATCTCCGGTATGGATTTGGTGATGGCCTGCAGGAACTCCTTGCTGAAGGCCAGCTCCATGATGACGGGAACAGGGCCGGGGGCATGGGCGGGGGTGACGAGCAGCAGGTCGATGTTGACGGCCAACTGCGGATAAGACGCGTTGTCCACACGGCCGGCGAGCCGCTTGGAGACCACCGGGAAATCACCCACCTTGTCGGCGGCGGAGCTGACCACCTCCCAGGTGACTTTGGGCAGGTTGGCGGGCGCCCGGCCGAGGATCTCGCGGTCATAGTCTTCGACAATCTCGGGACGGCGCATGTCCCACCAGATCTGCGCCGAGGCGACGGGCTCGCCGTTCTTGAGCACGAGGGGGTCCGGCAGATGGGGATAGACATTGGCCCTGGCTTCATCGAAATTTGCGGCATCGGGGGCGCGCATATCGCTGCTGCCCGCGGGGCGGAGTTGCTTGATGCCGAGCAGGTCGAGGAGCCGGCGGTGGTCCTGTTCGGCGGTGAGGTGCACCGGGGGCGGTGCAGGGGTGTCGGGAGCGGCCCCAGGGCCGTGGAGATAGCGGGCGGCGAAGTTGAGGAAAGTGGGCCAGTTGGGGCCCGGCGTGTGTCCGCCGGCGTGTTGGCGGAAGGCGATCTCGCCGTCGATCAAAGGCGTTTCGATGGGCGGAAAGACCGTGGTCCCCATGTCGCGCTTGCCCTGGAGCCGATAGACTGGCCCGGCGGCGGCGGCGGCCAGAAACATTCCTTTGGCGTCCACCCAGCCGTCGCCATCGGTGGCCCCGCCGGAGACGAAAACGGGGCGCGGCGCGCAGAGGGCGATGAGCTCGTGGTTATCCACGGGCAGGTCGCCGGGGGTCAGCGGGCCGGCGTAGCGGAGGAAGTTGCCGGCCATCCAGTGGTACTCGCTGGAGGCGGCGACGTTGGCCAACTGTTCGCCGAAGACGTGCCGATAAAGCTTCGCGCCGCCCTCGCCGGAGGAGCTGACGTAGGCCACAGCCAGGCGGGGCTCATAGGCCATGGTGACGAGGGTCGCCTTGCCGTAGCGGGAGTGGCCCTCGAGGCCGACCTGCCTGGCGTCCACGTCCTTGTCGGTCTCAAAGTAGTCGATGGCCCGGCTGGCGCCCCAGGCCCAGGCGCGCAGAGTGCCCCAGTCGTCGGGCTTGCGCGGCTGCCCCTTGTTCATGAGGCCGATGATGCCTTCGGTGAGCCCGGCGCCGTTGTCAGCCTGGTAGCTGGTAGGGATCAGTTCGGCATAGCCCCAGCCCCTGGCCAGCACCTGTTGCTGCCAGGTCGGGCCGTCCCCAGGCTTGGGGGCAAACTGCGGAAACCGCTTCGCCAGCATCTCCATGAACTCCCTGCTGAAGCCGAACTCCATGATCACCGGCACGGGTCCCTTCGCGTTCGCAGGGGTGGTCAGGGTCAGGTCGATCTCCACCTTGATGGCAGGAAAATCCGAGTTGTCCGCGTGTCCCTTGAGCTGCTTGGTCACCACCGGCACGCCGCCGTTGGTCTCGCGGGTGACGCTGACCACCTCCCAGGTAACTTTGGGCAGGTTGGCGGGGACGCGGCCCACAATCTCGCGGTCGAACAGTTCGACAATCTCCGGCCGACGCCTGGTCCACCACATTTGGGCCGAAGTCACGGGCTTGCCGTCATTGAACTTGAGCGGGTCGGGCAGATTCGGGTAGAGGTCGGCCTTCGACTCGTCGTAGTTGGCTGCGTTGGGAGACTTTGCGTCGCCATCCGCGCCCCGGCGGAGTTCCTTGATGCCCAACAGATCCATCATGCGCTGGTGGTCCTTTTCAGTGGCCGCCATGATGGCCAACTGCTCGGCCGTGGGCGTGAAGCGGGGGGGAGGGGGCGGGGCGGGGGCTGGAGCCTGCGCCCACGGACGCGCTGCTGCGGTTCCAAGCAGGAGAATGGGGATCAAAAGGGCAAACCGGCAGGGGGTGTTTGACAGCGAGCGGAACATGGGCGCCTCGATTCAGCCCGCCTGGCAGAAGTGGGCGGGGACGGCCCAAGATTATCGATTTACCGGGAGGACGGCAAGCGCGAGCCGAGCGTGGCGTGGATTCGGGATGTCTTCTCAACGCCCCAGCAGGCGGGCGATGGTTGCGTTTGGCGGCCGCGGGCCAAAGCGCACCCGTCTGGCCCAGGTGATGCCCGCCAGCACCATTTGCCGGGGAGCGCCGGCGGTGTACTGCCGTGAGTACGCCGCGTCCAGTACGAGGTTGGGCCGCAGGTTATAGGTGGCCCCGGCCAGCGCCGCGCCAAAGCGGTTGGAGGTGCCCGGTTGGGGCCCGCCGCAACTCTCCAGAATCAGAGTCAGCCTGCGGCTGGCGGGCCGGGAAAGAGCCATCCCAAACTGTGCCGCGCCCTCGCCCCCGTGCGGGCCGCCGGCCAGCATCCCGACGGTGTTGAAGTCGATGTGACTTTTGCCCAGGTCGCGGCTGACCAGCAGCACGAATTGGTGATCGAAGAAGCCTGAGCCAAACCCTTTGGCGGGATTTGCAGTGGGAATCTTCATTCCGTACGAGAAAGCCATCGCCGGCCTCCACCTGCCCTGGTCCAGAAACCGGTAGGTCGTGCTGAGGCACTGGTCGCCGATTCCCTTCAGGGGCTGAACCCCGCCGCCGCGCTGCGCGATCTGGTTCACGATTCCCCAGCGCAACTCGGTTCTGGGGTTCAGGCCATAGCGCATGCTGGACGCGAGGATCTGCTGGTGAACGCCCATCCCCATGGGCTGGTACTGCCAGCCGTAGTCGGTCTCAAGGTTGCCGCAGGGGGTGGCGACCGCGCCACCGTCCCACATGGGCCGCGAAGGGCTGGCCACCACCTCGCCATCGTTGCAAGGATCGACTTTTTGGGCCGCCGGCCCTGGCTCGACGGCAGACACAGCGGCAGGGCCGGGGACGAAGGAAGGGGCAACTGCTTCGCGGGAGAGCATGGCCATTTCCGGCGGCGCCTGCGCCTGGGCAATTGCACAGCGTTCAAAAAGCAGGGTGGAGATCGCCATAGCCGCCAATATCACGGCCCATCGTTTTGCTCTCATGGGACTGCCTCAATCAGCCCTTACCGGAAGGCCGGATCTTCTTTGGGCGGCGGCCCGGAGCCGGTGCCTGCGGAAGCGGCAACCCAGAAAGGGCGTGGGCGGTGGAAGCGCGCCCAGAGAGGTTTTCGGCAGACATTAGATTTCCTTCATGATTTGGCGCAGAGAGTTAGCGGGAGCACAGGACCGAAGTAACTCCGCCCGGCCTGTTCCATGGGGCGGGAGTTAGGGGTTTTTCAGTTCTGAGTGGCTCAATGACCGGTGTTCCAGGGGGCCAGCGGGCGGGCCGTTGGGAGCGGGTCTGAGAAGGAGCGAAGCACACCGGGAATCTTCAAGTTTTCATCTCTGCTGCCGATGACGGAAGTGTCCGGGGGCTCCAGCGCAGCCGCGGCAACAGGCCAGCGGGGTGGGCAGCGATGGAGTGACGGGCCTCCCCGCATCGAGAAAGGAAATCTTCGCTATGTCCGCATTTCGCAACCTTCCCATCGCACGCAAGTTCGCCGTTGCGTTTGGCATTGTCTGCAGCCTCTGCATCGTGTTGGGGGTCTACTCCACAGTTACGTTCCGGGCCATCGCGTCGCGTTCCGCGGATATTGACACGGATTCGTTTCCGTCGGTGATTCTGCTGTCGCAGGTTCGCGGCTCGGCCAACACCATCCGCCGGGAGGACCTTGAGCTGCTGCTCTGCCAGACGGCGGCCTGCACCGCGGACCACGGGGCAAAGCGGCTGAAGTCCATCGAAAGCTATCAGTCTTCCATGAAGACCTATGGGACGATGTTCGATACATCGGAAGAGCGCGATCTCTATCAAAAGGCCACGACCAACTTTGGCCAATATATGGACGCCAGCAATCGGGCGCTGGCGCTGCTGACTGCCGGCAAGACGGGGGATGCGCTGGACCTGATCTCCTCGGATGCCGTGCTGGCCGAGTTCAACGCGGGCCTTGGCTCGATTAGTGACTCTCTCGATTTCAATGCCAGGACCGGCATGGACGAGGCGAACTTCATGGCGCAATCCAGCAGCCGCGCCACCTGGGTGAACACGGGCGCCACCTTGCTCATTGTGCTGCTCTGCGGGTTTGTTGGCCTGGTGCTCACCCGGCTCATCGCGCCGCCGCTGCAGGCCGCGACCGCCGCGCTGGAGCGAGTTGCGGAGAAGGACCTGACGGTTCATGTGGACGAGTCCGGCACGGACGAGATTGGCCGCATGACGACGGCGCTCAACACAAGCGTGGGCTCGATGCGCTCGGTGCTGCAGTCGGTGGCCCAGGGCGCGGAGACGCTCTCTGCCGCCACCACCGAGATCAGCGCGCGCTCGGTGCAAACCGCGGGCAACGCCCACACGCAGTCGAGCAAGACCAACCAGATTGCCGCGGCGGCGCAGGAGATGACGGCGACCATTGGCGAGATCAGCCACAACGCGGAGAGCGCGGCAGGGTCAAGCCGGGAATCGGCCGAGGTCGCCAACCAGGGGGGCGCGGTGATGCAGGCCGCCGCGATCACGATGGAAAAGATTGCCGCCGCAACCAGTTCAGTGGAGGCCAAGATGACCTCGCTGGCCCATCGCTCCGAAGAGATTGGAAAAGTGGTCAGCGTGATCCAGGAGATCAGCGAACAGACGAACCTGCTGGCGCTCAACGCGGCGATTGAAGCGGCACGGGCCGGGGAGCACGGGCGCGGGTTTGCGGTGGTTGCCGGCGAAGTGCGCCGCCTGGCCGAAAGGACCAAGGGGGCGACCGAGGAGATCGCCGGCACGATCCGCAGCATCCAGGAAGAGACGCGCGAGACTCTGCACGTGATGCAGGACAGCCGCTCCGCTGTAGAGACGGGCATGGGCGAGACCGCGCACGCGCGGCAGAGCCTGGAGGCCATCATCGAGTCCTCACGGCAGGTGGAGCACCAGATTCATCTGATTGCCACGGCGGCCACCGAGCAGACGGCAGCGTCGAGCGAAATCTCGGAGAATGCCGGCCAGATTTCGCAACTGGCGACGGAGAACGCGCAGGGCGCCGAAGAGGCGGTCGAGGCCCTCAAAAACCTGGCCTCGCTGGCCAGCGATCTGGACGGCATGATTCGCAAGTTCCGGCTGGATGGCGGGATGCAATCCGGCAAGCGGTTCAGCACCAAGAGCCAGCCGGTTGCACAGACTTCCCTGCGGGCAACTCAGTTCTAAGCCCGCCCAAGCTGGCGGCGGCCAACCCCTGATCTGCGCTCCCGCGGCCTTGGCTCGCCGCGGGGGCAAACGGCCGCCGCCTCACTTTGCCTCCACTGCCGGAGTTCGCTCCGGCAGTTTTTTTGTTGTCCGCCGAAAACCGCAACGGCTCCCTGCCCAGAATGCGCCGGAAGCTATGGTAGCCTCCGATTGAGGGCCATCGCCGTTCCCAGGCTTGGGATGCGGCGCGGTCAGGACCGAATACGACCTCCGGGGGAAAGACTCGCATGAGCGCCGTCAACTACGACCTGATCGTCATTGGCTCGGGGCCTTCGGGCCAGCGGGCCGCCGTGGCCGCATCCAAGATGCGCAAGCGCGTGGCCGTGGTGGAGGCCCGCACCATGGTCGGAGGCGTGTGCATCAACACCGGCACCATTCCGTCCAAGACCATGCGCGAGGCGGTGCTTCATCTCTCCGGCTACAACTACAAGTCGGTTTATGGGATGAACTACCGGGTGAAGGAAAAGATCACCATGGCCGACCTTGCCTTTCGCGTTCAGGCCGTGATCAAGACCGAGGTGGATGTGACCGAGGCGCAGCTTTCGCGCAACGGCATTGACGTCGTGCACGGGATCGCCCGCTTCGCCGGGCCGCACCAGGTCCGCGTGGAGGGACCGCAGGGCGACACGACGCTTGAATCGGAGCGGATCATCATCGCCGTCGGCACCAAGCCGGCCTCCTCGCCCAAGGTGCCCGTGAACGGGCGCACCATTGTGAACAGCGACCAGATACTGGACCTGCCGGAGCTGCCGCGCTCGCTCATCGTGGTGGGCGGGGGCGTGATTGGCGTGGAGTACGCCTGCATGTTCGCCATCCTGGGCGTGCGGGTGACGATCATCGAAAAGCGCAACCGGCTGCTCGAGTTTGCCGACCAGGAGATTATCGAGGCCCTGAGCTACCACCTGCGCGACAGCCGCGTGACCCTGCGGCTGGGCGAAGAGGTGGAGAGCGTGGAAGAGCTGGCCCTGGGGACCGTGGTGGCCAACCTGGAGAGCAAGAAGCGGGTCTCCGGTGACGCGCTGCTGTTTGCAGTGGGCCGCCAGGGTGCGGTGGACGACCTGAACCTGGCCGCAGCCGGGCTGGAAGCCGACAGCCGCGGACGCATTCCCGTGGATGAGCACTACAAGACCAAGGTGGATCACATTTATGCGGTGGGCGACGTGGTTGGCTTTCCATCGCTGGCCTCGGTCTCAATGGAACAGGGCCGCATTGCCGCGGCGCGCGCCTTTGACGACCATGCCGCCACCTCCAACCCGAGCTTTTATCCCTACGGCATCTACACCATTCCCGAGATCAGCTTCATTGGCAAGACCGAAGAGCAGCTCACGGGCGAGGACGTACCCTACGAAGTGGGCATGGCCTACTATCGCGAGACCGCGCGGGGGCAGATTCGCGGCGACACGACGGGGCGGCTGAAGCTGCTCTTCCACCGCGACACGCGCAAGGTGCTGGGCGTGCACATCATCGGCGAGGGCGCCACGGAGCTGGTGCACATTGGCCAGGCTGTGATGACGCTGGGCGGCACAATGGACTACTTCATCGACACCGTGTTCAACTACCCCACGCTGGCGGAGTGCTACAAGGTTGCCGCCTTCAACGGGCTGGGACGCCTCAACCGTTACCAGGCGGGTTGATGGGGAGTCTGGTCTCCCCGTTCCAAGGAGGGCTTCAATGACAACCGCCATCGGCGTCGTCCTGACCGAACACATTGTTGCGGGAAGGCTGGAAGACAACAGGCTCACGGGCAAGCCGCTGCGGCATCCGGAAGACTCGGACACCCTGGACGCCCTCTCCGCCATCCCCGCCAGCGAGCTGGTGGAGTTGCTGGCCACGCAGATTGCAACCCTCGCCGGAGACGGCAAGGGGCCCGTGGATGCCATTGGAGTGGCCGTGCCGGGCATTGTGCGGGGTGGGGTGGTGGAGGACTCGCCGAACCTGACCCAGATCAAGGGCTTGCGGCTGGCCGAAGAACTGGCCAGAGCGCTCTCTCAGCGCGGCATCGCGGCGCCGGTTCATGCCGCCAACGACGCTGACGCGATTGCTGCCGGAGTGGCCGCCACGCGCGGGCAGCTCGACCGGCTCACGCGCGTCTGGACCATCGGCAACGGCATTGGCTATGGACGCTGGCCCTATGTGGAAGGCGTCTGGGAGGGCGGGCATATCACGGTCACGCTCGACCCAAGGGAGCGTTTCTGCGGCTGCGGCGGGGTCGGCCATCTGGAAGGCATCATGGGCTATCGCGCCATGCGCCTGCGGTTCCTGGACATGGAGCCGGAGGAGGTCTTTGCCAACGCGCGCCAGGGCGATGCCCGCTGCCGCGAATTTGTCGAGCTCTGGCACCGCGCCCTGGCCGCCGGAACAGCTTCCTTCATCCACCTGGCCGGACCGGGGCGCTTCTACTTCACCGGGCACAACGCGGGCTTTCTGGAACTGCCGCTGCTGCGCAGCCATCTGGAGACCATGGTCAAGATGAGCCCGCTGCAGAGTTACTCGCTCGAGGTGCTGCCCGACGACGACGAGACAGCCCTGCTGGGCGCGGGCGTGGCGGCGCTGGGGGCTTTGGCGGGATAGGGCGTGCTTGATCTTCCGCGGGTCTGCGCTGCGAGTCCCCGATCGAGTGTTCTACGTCGCCCAGTTTTCGATCTTGAGACCAGAAACGCGTCCGAACTCACGGGTGTTGTTGGTCACCAGAACCAATCCCTCGGAGCGCGCATGAGCGGCGATCAGCAGGTCATTGGCGCCAATCATGGTTCCGCTCGCCTTGAGCTCGGCTCGAATCTGCGCATAGTCCCTGGCTGCCTTGCCGGGATAGTCCAGCACTCGGACATGGCGCAGGTACTCATGGAGCGCAGCCTGATCCTTTTGCCTGCGTGGCGACACCTCAACCCCAAAGGCAAGCTCCAACTCCGTGATGGCGGAGATGGAAACGTCCTCAATCGGCACCGCTTGAAGGCGACGCAGCACTTCACTATGGGAGCGCTTCATGATGTAGGACGAAATGTCTGTGTCGAGCATGAAGCCTGCCATCAGAGCGATCGCTCCTGGACGGGAAGATCCTCAACCTCTTCCATGAACTCCTGTGAGGCAACAGGGCCCGAAGCCAGATAAGCGGACCAGTCCGCAGGGCGCGCGGAGAGGATCAGCTCATCCCCTTGTCTCCGGATGAAGACTTCGGAGGTGGTGAACTGAAACTCCTTCGGTATCCGGACGGCCTGGCTCCGGTTATTCATGAAGATCTTGGCGGTCCGCTGCATTCTGTTCCTCCCGCTTCAGGGCATATACATGAGCATATGCCAGATTAGGGCATCCGGCAATGCGGTCCCGGAAAGTCAGGGTGGGCCGGTCAGACCAGGGAAGCGGTTGATCAGAGAACCACTGATTTAGTCATGTTTCCCTGGGTTAGACTTCCCTCAGGGGCTAAAGCCCATTCATTTTGCCGGCTTTATCGGCACGACTGAAGTCGTGCCCTTTCAAAACGATGACTTGTTCAGCGGTTCCTTACCGCTTGCGGAGGTAGGTTTTGGAGAGCCGGTCGTGCCAGCTCAGGTGCTGCTCGTCAAAGAGAGACCAGGCGAGGCCAATTCCCACCGGCAGGATGGAGAGAAGCGAGGCCCCGAGTCGGCCCCATCGCCTGGCCCTTCCGGCCGCTTGTCCCTTGAAGGTGCTGAGCGTGAGGCGGGCATATCCCATGCCGGGAGTGGCCTCCGCGAAGGTTGAAAACAGGGCGGCATAGAGCCCTGCGATGAGCAGCCAGGCAGCGCCGGCGCCGATTTCCAGCGTCTTCAGGGTGGGCAGGTTCTCCATGCTGGCAAGGGCGGCGGAGGTGGCTGCTAAGGTGCATCCGGTCACGAGCGCGGCATCCACCACGTTGGCCAGCAAGCGGCGCACGAAGGAGGCCAGTTCCAGCTCAGGCGCCACGGCGGCCGCTTCGAGCACGACTGGGTCCGGGACCGGCTGCGCGTCGAGTTCGATGGCCGACCAGACCGGCTCCTGCGGCGCGGGGAAGGCCGGCGCGGCGGCGATGCTGGCCATCTCCGGCTCTATCCGCAGGACGCCGGGGTCCACTTCAAAGATGCTCAACTGCCGCTCGCGCTCCACGGCGGCGTGGGGTTCCTCAACGAGGCGGGGACGGGCCTTGCGTGGCGCAACCAGTTCGCGGGGAAACTCGATGAGGTTGGCGTGGATGGCCTGAACTGCCTCAACCGGCTCAAGGCTCTCCTGGAAAAGCACTGCACTTTGGGCCGGCAGGTCGTCCCAGCCCTCCTGCACAGGTTCAACGAACGCCTGCTCCACATGACGGTGTGTGCGGGCTGCTTCGGCCAGAGTGGGGCGGGCGGGCAGTTCCGCATCCCACCGGACCTGGTAATGCTCGGGCTCAGAGTCTGTGTGAGTAGGGGGGGGAGCGAACTCGACAGGCTGAAACTCCACCTCTGGCAGACGCGCGTGGCCTTGTTCTGCGGCAAAGGCCTGCGGCGTCTCCTCATCCCAAAGGAAGGCGGCTGCGGAGGCGGCTGCGAGTCCGTCCATGGCGGCCTTGGCGGCAACCTGCGCCTCAAGCGCAGCCTGGGTGGCAACCTGTGCGGTGCGCAGGGCGGCGAGCGCTTCCGCGGCCTGCATCTCGCTATAGGTGGGAGCCTTGGCATAGCGGGCCGCCACCCTGGCCGCGGCCTCCGCGGCGCGGCTGCCGGAGGGCTGCGTGGCCGACACTGCCGCGGGCGGGGCTTCCGGGTGACCCTGACGGCACCGGTGCGCGGCAATCTTGCGGTTGACTTCCTGCTTCCAGGATTGGGCGGGGTTCGGTTGGCTCAACGATGTGCTCAAGGCTCCAGTTCCCTTCAGAGGCTGCCAGAACCCAGCTTCGGGTGGAAGGCGGCTGTTCAGTTCCGGAAGCCTCAATCGATGCAGGTTGCCGGACATTCATCTCAAGAGGTGGTGGAGGTCGCGCATACGTCAGGCATCGTCCGGATGTTAGAACCCGGTGCGGGAGAAAAACATCCGACTTTTGCCTGCTGCCAGAGCTGCTTGGCGCGCGTCCCATGGAACATAGCCTGCTTTTGCTATGCTGACCTTGGTCCCTGGGATGCGTCCTCGCAACTTTTTGTTTATCACGCTGCTAGCCCTCTGTCACCTGTTAGTTCAGGGGCAGACGTTGACCAATGCGGCACCCCCCCCCGCGTTGCCGGAGGACCCAGGGCAGGAGATTCTGCCGGTCGCGCAGCCGGAGGCCGTTCCTGCCGGCGGCATTCCCGTCGAGTGGGAGGCCAAAAGCCAGAGCCGGGCCGGGGATACCTGGGTGCTCTCGGGGGAAGTGGTGGTCCATTATCGCGACTACATTTTTCGCGCCGACAAGGTGACCTTTCATCAGTCAAGCACGGAGTTGGAAGCCGAAGGGCACCTGCAGGTGGCGGGGGGCCCGAGCGATGTGTGGATTGAGGCCGAGCGCGGCGAGATGCGGCTCAATATGCACACGGCGCGCTTTTTCAACGTGAACGGATCGCTCGGCATCCGGCGCAGCGGGAAGATTCAGGTTTACTCGACTCCCAACCCGTTCATGTTTTCAGGGCGGGTGCTGCTGCAGACCGGTGAGGGAAGCTATCGGATTGTGGATGGGACGATGACGAATTGCCGGCTGCCCAAGCCGGACTGGCAGGTGATCTCCCGCGCCATTTCACTCGACAAGGGGGTGGCGTCCACCTCGAACTCGGTGTTCAAGTTTTTTGGCATTCCGATCTTCTACCTGCCCTACCTGCGCCATCCCGTGGACGAGACAGGCCGGGAGAGCGGGCTGCTGACGCCGGTGCTGAGCAACTCCACCATCAAGGGCCTGATCCTGGGAGAACAGGTCTATGTGGTGATCAACCGCAGCATGGACATGGTGATCGGCTCGGAGTACTACAGCAAGCGCGGCTTTGCCCCCAACGGCGACTTTCGCTACAGGGGATCGGGCCTGGACCACCTGACCGTGCGCTGGAATGCGCTGCTTGACCGCTCGACGGAGACGGCCGACCAGGGGGGAGTGGACCTGGTGGCGATTGGGCGCAAGGACCTGTCGGCGGAGACCCGTGTAGCGGGCAACGTGGAGTTTCTGTCGAGTTATATCTACAGGCTGGTCTTCAACGACAACTACACGCAGGCGGTGAGTTCCGAGGTGCAGAGCCGGATCTCGGTGACCCATGCCCACCATGGCGTTGTTCCCTCCGGGTCCTTGGAGCGCTTTCAGACCTTTGCCGGCTCCGCCGCCGGGGACGAAGCGCGCATCCTGCACCTGCCGGGGCTTCGATTTGACGTGCTGGACCGCCCCCTGGGCAGCTCGCAGGCCTACTGGGGGCTGGGGTCGTCCGCAGGCTACCTGGGGCGCGCCGAGCCGGGCTTCCACGCCCGCAACGTGGGCCGCGTCGACCTTTACCCGCACCTCTCTCTGCCCATGCACGGCGGCGGCTGGAGCTTTGTTCCGGAGGCTGCCCTGCGCGACACGTTCTACTCCGGCAGCCAGAATCCGGATCTGACCGGGGCCAACAATGGCACACCCGCGGTGAGCCATGAGCCGCTGGATCGATTTGACGTGGAGGCCTCTGTGGACGTGCGGCCGCCGGCGCTTGAGCGGGATTTCAGGATGGAGCGATGGAACCGCGTACTGCGCCACGTAATTGAGCCGGAGTTCACCTACCGCTTTGTGGACGGCATTGGAGACCAGGCGCGCAACGTTCTGCTGATCGACACCACCGACATTGCCACCAACACCAACGAAGTCGGCTACTCGCTGACGCAGCGCTTCTATCTGCGTCCGGCGCAGCCCAGGGCCTGCGCTTCCGACGGTTCCGCGGATGCGGCTGACTGTGCAACCCATCCCAAGGAGTGGGCCAGTTGGCAGATTGCCCAGAAGGTCTTTCTCGACCCTCACTTTGGCGGCGCGCTCATCCCCAAGCGCCGCAACGTCTTTGACGCCACTCTTGACCTGAGCGGCATCGCCTTCCTGACCACTCCACGCAACCTGGGCCCCATTACCTCGCGGCTGCGCTTTGAAGCCATTGACAACCTGCGCATTGAGTGGGACCTGGACTATGACGCGCGCGCGGGCCGCCTGGGCGCCGACAACCTCTACGCCGGATACAGTTGGGGCAGGACGACCGTGGGCCTGGGCCATGCGCTCCTGAATGCGGTGGACGAGATGGGCGGCTCGGCTTCGCTGATACAGAGCCAGCAATTGCAGCCCTTTCTCTCCATCGGCAGGCCCTCCGGCGCGGGATTTAACCTGGCCGCCAACGGGGGCTACGATTTTGTCCATGGCGCGCTGCAATACGCGGGAATCCAGGCAATTTACAACTGGAACTGCTGCGGCTTCAGCCTGGGCTACCGGCGCTTCCAGCTTGGTTCGGTGCGGGACGAGACGCAGTGGCTCTACAGCTTCACCCTGGCCAACTTCGGCTCCGTGGGCGACATTCGGCGGTCCAACTCGGTCTTCCGGGATCCCAACCTGCCGCCTGCTTATTAGGCCGGCCTCCCTTCCGTGAAGGGCCGGGGTGCCTTTTTCGCCCTCAAGCGTCCATTTCATAGCATCATGAGCCTGCATCCCAGCAACCCGGACACGTCCTGCTGCGGTATTCTTGGCTGAGAGGAATTACCCTTTGTCGCGTATTCACGTATTTGCCGGCCTTCTCGCTTTGAGCCTGGCCGTGGGCTGCAAGGCCCAAAACCCGCCGCAGGGAACGACGGATCCGATGCTGAATCGGCATATCGAGGTCATGGTTCGCTCCAAGTTCAACATTCCCCAGGATGTGGAAGTCTCCATCGGCGCGCGCAAGCCGAGCACCACTCCGGGCTACGATGCCTTGCCGGTGACCATCTCGCAGGGCGCGAGAAAGCAGGTCATTGAGTTTCTCATCTCCGCAGACAGCAAGACGCTGGCGCGGCTGGAGACCTTTAGCCTGACCAAGGATCCGGTCTTCGCCATCGATCTTGCCGGACGCCCGGTGCGCGGCAACCCCGCCGCCAAGGTAACGGTCATCAGCTACGACGACCTGGAGTGCCCCTACTGCGCGCGGATGCACCAGACGCTGTTCCCTTCCACGCTGGAGCACTACAAGGACAAAGTGCGGGTGGTGTACAAGGATGATCCTCTTGAGGAGATTCATCCCTGGGCCATGCGCGCAGCCGTGGACGCCAACTGCCTGGCCCAGCAGAACTCCGAGGTCTATTGGTCGTTTGTGGACTATGTGCACTCCCATGGGCAGGAAGTGAACGGGGAAGATCGGAACGCGGCCAAGAGCTTTGCGGCTCTCGACCGCATCGCCCGCCAGGAAGGTACGGTCGCCAAACTCGACGCCGCCAAACTCGACGCCTGTCTTGCAAAGCAGGATGAGTCGCAGGTGAAGGCGTCGGCCAAGGAGGCAGAGTCGCTGGGAGTGGAAGGCACTCCGGCTCTGTTTGTGGAAGGCGAGCGGATTGGCGGCGCGCTGCCGGAGGCGCAACTCTGGCTGGTGATTGACCGGGCCTTGCGCGCGGCCGGGGTTGAGCCCCCCGCGGCCGGCGCTGAGGCTCCACCCGCCACCAAGTAGGCATTTAGCCTGCGCCCGCCCGGCCCGGATGACAGCTCCGGGGCGGCGGACGTGGCGAAATGGCGTGTCGTCCGCCGCGCGGAGGATTTATCCTTGATTGCCGGGGCTTTCGGGCTCCCACAGGAGATATCAGGTTGCAAGTCGATGCTTTTTCTCGCACGCCCCTTCGTTTTGTCGTTCTGATTGCCCTTGGCGGTGTCCTGTTGACGGGCCTCAGCGGCTGCAAGCATTCGCTTTCGCCAGACGTCATGGCCACCGTGAACGGCAAGGAGATTCTCCGGTCCGACCTGGAAAAGTACTACAAGGCGAACCTGGGAGACAACCCGCAGGAGCCTTCTCCCGAGCAGGCGAATATCGTACGGCTCAATATTCTGCGGCAGATGATCGAGGACGAGATCATCCAGCAGCGCGCCACCAAGCTCAACCTGGCCGCAAGCGATGAGGACGTGAACGCGAAGCTGACGGAGATGAAGGCGCCGTTTACGCAGGAGGAGTGGGACCAGAAGCTGAAGCAGCGCAACCTGACGGTGGACGACCTGAAACGGGACCTGCGCCGGTCGCTCACCAAGACCAAGCTGCTCAACAAGGAGATCGAGTCCAAGATCAACATCACGGACTCGGAGATCGGCACCTACTACGCGGCGCACAAGGCGGAGTTTAACCTGATTGAGCCGCAGTATCACCTGGCGCAGATTGGGGTGACCAGCATGGCTTCCGCGCAGGCGGGAAATCTGCAGAACAACAAGGCCGCGGGCGACGCCGATGCGCGCAAGAAGATTCAGACCCTGCATAACCGGCTTGAGAGTGGCGAGGATTTCGGGGCTGTGGCCAGCAACTTTTCTGAGATGAACTCCGCCTCGAACGGGGGCGACATGGGCTTTGTTCCCGAGTCGCAGATGCATGGCGACCAGGAGGTCTACAACGCCATCGGCAAGCTGAAGCCGGGCGAGATTACGGACGTTCTGCCTGTGTTTGACGGCAACGGGCCGGGACGGCGCGCAGTGGGCTACGCCATCTACAAGCTGATTGCGCGGGAACCGGCCGGGCAGCGCGAACTCAACGATCCCCGTGTGCAGCAGGCAATCCGCCAGGGACTGCGCGAGGGACACGCGCAGTTGCTCAAGAACGCCTACAACGAAATGCTGCACGACGAGGCCAAAGTACACAACTACTTTGCCGACGAGATTCTCAAGCAGGGCGCGCAGTAGGCCGCGGTTTGCTTTCTGCTTTGCAACGGCCAGGCCTCAGAGCCTGGCCGTTATCTTTTCACCCTGGTATTGAATGACCTGATCGGGCGCCGCGGTAGCGTCAGGGCCCACGCCGTGATTCGCTTTGACAACCACCACATTGAACGTGTGGCCGGGCTTCATGTTGCGGTAGCTGCCCGCGCGGGTTCCGATGGTGAGGGTCCGTGTGCCGTCTTCCCAGTGAATGGGAAGGATGGAGTGATTGCCCTGTTCGTAGCGATAGCTGTCGCCTTCGTCCTCGTAGAGGCTGAAGTCTCCATTCGCCCCAGGATAGATGCGCAGCTCGATGGGGTCGGTGGCCTGGCCGGCATATTCCACTACCGGCCCGAGCGGCAGAATGGACCCGGCCGGCACGTGAAGCGGAATCCTGTCGAGGGGTGCGACGGCTACGATTCTGGAGCCGCCCGCCGTCTGTTCCCCTGTCCAGAAGTCATACCAGGACGCGCCGGAGGGCAGGTAGACGCTGCGCTCGGTGGCGTGCTCCTGGGTTACCGGGCTTACCAGGATTGACGACCCAAAGAGAAACTCGTCGCCGATCTCCCAGGTTGCCTTGTCTTCCCTGAAGTCCATGACCAGCGGGCGCTGGATGGTGTAATCGTCGCTGGTCACCTTCCATGCCATGGAGTAGACATAGGGCAGGAGGCGGTAGCGCAGCCGGTCAAAGGCCAACAGGGACGGAAAGACCTTGTCGTAGGTCCATAGCTCATTGTGGTCGCGGTGGCCGTGGGTGCGGAATACCGGGCAAAAGGCACCGTACTCAAACCAGCGCGCGTAAAGCTCCTGATAGGCTGGCTGGTTGGCGGCGCCGTCAAAGGGCTGATGGTAGCCGCCAATGTCGGTGGTCCAGTAGGGGTAGCCCGAGAGGGCGAAGTTGAGCCCGGCGGCGACCTGATGGCGCAAGGCCCACCAGGTGCTGTAGACATCGCCGGACCAGACCGTGGCGCCGTTGCGCTGCTGCCCCAGGAAGGCCGAGCGAGTCAGCAGAAAGACCCGCTTCTCGGGGTTGGCCTGCTTCCAGTGCTCCTGCACGCCGCCCGTGTGGGCAAAGGGGAAGATGTTGGTGTATTCCAGGCCGCTGCCGATGTGCAGTTGCTTGTGGCGCAGGATCGCGTCTCCCACATGGGGCCAGTACTCCTCCGGCTCAGCGCTATCGAGCCAGAAGGCGTCCCAGCCCTGCGCGAAGAGCTTGCCTGGAAGGCGGTCCCAGAAGAGATCGCGTGCGGCGGGGTTGGTGGGGTCATAGACGTGAGTGCCAGGAATCTCGAAGCCGCGAGCCGCCAGATCCTTGTAGCTCCTGGAGTCGGTGTCCATGAGGCCCCAGACGGAGATCATGGCGTGGATGTGTTCGTCGTGGAGTGTCTTGAGTTCCGCGGGAATGTCAGTGTAGCCCTCATTGAACTCCGGGTCGCCCTCGCCTCCATGC
Source organism: uncultured Acidobacteriaceae bacterium (assembly GCA_903849645.1). GTDB lineage: Bacteria > Acidobacteriota > Terriglobia > Terriglobales > Acidobacteriaceae > Telmatobacter. The sequence continues at coordinate 81,751 of CAINJJ010000005.1, forward strand.
TTCCACCAGAACCAGTCCTGCACGATTGCGTCCAGGGGGATGTGCCGCGCGCGGTATTGCGCGGCGATGTCGAGGATTTCAGGCTGGGTGGAGTAGCGGTCCTTGGACTGAAAAAGGCCATAGGCCCACTGCGGAAAGAGGGGCGCATGACCCGTCAGCGAGCGGTATTCGTGGATGATGCGGTCCATCCCTGGGCCGACCAGGACGTAGTAATCGATGGCGTCCCCGGCAAGCGACTGAAAAGTCAGCTCAAGCGGGAAACGGTTGTCCACGTAGGTGAACGAGGCCGTGTTCCAAAGAATCCCATAGCCCCGGCTCGAAAGGAGCAGGGGAATCGCGACATCGGTATTCTGCTGTCCCAACTCGACCGTGGTGCCGCGGTAGTTGAAAACCCCGCTCTGGTGCTGCCCAAGGCCGTAAATGGCCTCCACTGCGTCCAGGGAGAATCGATCTTCCAGGTTGAAGGTGCCTTCCGGCTGGCCGGGCGAGGCATCGTACGTGCGCGGGAGACTGGAGTTCTCGTGAAGTATCGTCTCACCACTGGGTGTTTTGAAGCTCAGGTTGCCGTCCCTGGCCGAAAGGGCGATGCTCATGGCTGCCGTGGTTGCGACGTGAAGGTCGCCGTCCTGGCTGAGCTTGAAGGGGGCTCCGGGGCACGCTACGGTGGCCTCCAGCATCCAGGGGCGGGAAGCGCTTGAAGGCGCAGTTCCAACTGGGCGCGCAACGATGTGAACCACCGAATCTCCACACACCGTCACTTCGAGCTGCTCGCGATCATTGCGGGCTGCAAAGCCGGCCGGCGTGGGCGTCACTTCCAACCGTGAAGGGTGGGGAAACTCGCCGACCACTGCCTGGCCTTGGGCTGGAAGGGCAGACATCGCGAGAACAACAGCGGCGAAGAGAGGAAGGCGGAAGTTGGTAAGCGGCTGAGAAAATTTCATGCGAATGAACCTCATGGCGAGCTGCTGGAAGGGACTTAACGCAGAAACGGCCCCCGCAGACGCGGAGGCCGTTCCCGATGCAAAGACTGGAGTTGAACCTACTTCAGGTTGCCGCTCGAATCCATGGTGATTCCGCCCGGCCCGGCGTTCTTCTTCTCTTCGTTGGCCTTGCGTGTGCCCATCGCCTTGGTGCGCCATTCTTCGGCCTTTGCGATGTCTTCCTTGCGCGCGGCCTCATTGCCCCAATCCACGTCCGCCTTGCGGCGGTAGATGAGGTTGAGATACGCCATGGCGTCATCGTAGTTGGCACGGTTGGCCACTGCCTGGGTCAGATACTGAAGCCCTTCTTCAACCAGCGCCCCGTTCTGCTCCTTCAGCGGCTCCATGACCTTCTTGGGGGCCTTGGCATTGCCTTCGCCGTCATCGTTGATGCCAGCGGTCTGCAGGGCCTTCAGAGTGTTTTCATGGGCCTGGGTCCAGTCGATCACTCCCACTGTGTAAGCCGCCTCAGGGTCCTTTGGATCAGCGGCCAGAACCTTCTTCTGCCAGCTCTTGGCCTCATCGAGCTTCTTGATGCTGAACTCGATGCCAGCGATCTGCTTGAGGCTGTTCACATCCGAGGGGTCCTTGGCGAGAACATCCTTGAATATCTCGATTGCCTGGTCGGCAGTCTTGAGATTGTCAGGAGTGTCGAGTCCCGGGACAACATTTTGCGCGAGCGCGGTGGCAAGATAGCTCTTGGCCATGGGCAGGCTCGGATCAAGTTGCGTGGCCTTCTGGAAGTGCCCGATCGCCTCTTCATACCGGGCGCTCTTGTAGGCATCCACTCCCTTGTTCAACTGGTCACGGGCTGCGAGGCGGTTGCACCCGCTCATGGAAAGCACCATGCCGGCCAAGGCAACCGCGAGCGCCGTAATACGTGCGGGTCCATTCATGTTCGTATCCTTCTCCTTCAGGTCGAGCCTAACTTTCGCGCGCCTGGAATCTCGATTGTTGCTGGCCGCGGACGGGAGTAACCGAAACCAGGATAAAAAAATTGTACTCCTGTTTTCCGGCCGGACAAACCGCTTCCGGACGGAGTCGGCGAGCCAAAGTCTCGAGGGCAATCTGAGAAACCCTGTTGTCCGTGGATGCCAACCTGAACATGCTTCTGGACCTGAACAGCCCTGCCATGACCAGCCAGTGGGCCGGCTCTCCGCAGGGGCTCTGAACAGAGCGGAGCCTTTGGAAGACCGTGCCTATTGGCCAGCCAGAATCTTGGGCGTCATGAGACCGATGTGATCCACGTTTGCGGCGCGGCCCATATCGATGACTTCGGCAACATAAGCAAAGTTCAGATCGTCGTCACCCTTGACAAACATGATCCGCTCGGCCCGGTTGGCGTAGATTTCAGTCAGCTTGGGGAGCAGGTCCTGCTTGGCGTAGGGAGTTTCGTTGATCTTGTACTGCGGCGCCCCGCCGGGGACGTGCAACACCTGGACAACGATGGTGCGATCCGTGGGCTCCTGCTGCTTTTTATCCTTTGGCGGCTGCGGCACCATGGCATCCAGACCCTTGGGAACAACCGGGACGATGACCATGAAGATAATCAGCAACACCAGAAGGATGTCGATCATCGGGGTAACATTGATGTCTGACGAGTAGCCTCCCCCGCCTCCACCAGTTGTCATTGACATGGCTAAAAACTCCTCGCTTCCTCAAAATCGTTAAAGAGACCGTGCAAGGGCGGGTTACTGGCCGCCTGCGAGATTGCCTTCCTTCTTCTGGGTCAGCAAGCCCACATCTTCAACCCCGGAGGTACGCACGGCGTCGATAGCATCTTCGACCGCCCGGTACTGCGCGCGGGCATCGGCGCGGATGTAGATGGTCTTGCCAGGCTTGTCCGCGAGTTTCTCACGAACCTGGGTGCCCAATTCGCCAACGGCCGTCTTGTTCTGCCCGAGGAATACACCGCCGTCGCGGGTGATTGCGACGACAATGGCGTCTTCCTTGTCGGCATCCGGCATGTTGGTCGGGTTTTCGACCTTGGCCATGTCGATCTGCACCTTGTTCTGCAGCATCGGGGTGATGACCATGAAGATGATCAGCAGCACCAGCATCACATCCACCATGGGCGTGACATTGATATTGGAGTTGACGTTACTGCCTTCGTTGCGAACCGCGATTCCCATTGTGAGGGCTCCGTTGCATGATTTTCATACCGGATGGCTTCCGGTTTTCTAGCTAACCACCTGGTGGGCGCGGGGTTGAAACCGGCGGGCGAGAGAGAGATTTCGTCTCCCCCGCCCTCCACAGCTTCTCGCTCGAGCCGATAGCCGCTTCGCTTAGCGCTTGTGGCTCTGCTTGATGAAGTAGTCGACCAGTTCGCTCGACGAGTTGTCCATTTCGACGTCAAAGGACTCTACACGGCCGGTGAAGTAGTTGAAGGTCATAACGGCGGGGATGGCGACGAGCAGGCCGAAAGCGGTGGTAACCAGAGCTTCCGAGATGCCGCCGGCGACTGCGCCGATGCCCGAGGTCTTCTGCGTGGCGATCTGCTGGAACGCGTGCAGAATGCCGATGACGGTGCCGAGAAGGCCGACGAAGGGAGCGGTTGCGCCGATGGTGGCCAGAACGCTCAGGCCCCTCTTCAGCTTGGCATGGACGATGGCCTCGGCCCGTTCCAGTGCGCGCTCGGAGCTGGCGATGGTCTCTTCGGTCGGTGCGCCACCCGAGGAGCGGAACTCCTGCAGGCCGGCGGTGACAACCTCAGCCAGGTGCGACTTCTTGTTGCGGTCGGCGATCTTGATCGCCTCTTCCAGCTTGCTGTCCTTCAGCGCGCCGGCAACCTTCGGGGCGAACTCGCGGGACTGCTTGCGGGCTGCCGAGAAGTACAGATAGCGGTCGATCATCACAGCGAGCGACCAGATTGACTCGATGAAAAGGGTGATGGCGATTGCGCGCACCGCCCATCCCATGTGGTCCCACAGTTCCATGGGGCTAAAGCCGGCTGTCTGCTCTTCACCATCGAAAATGAATGCCAGATTGGCGGCTGCGTGCGAAGCGAAATGCGTGAGCTGAGCGAGAATCACTGAATCGTTCCTCCTAAGGAGTTTTCTTTTGGACTACGAGTGCCCTGGGGTGCTGGGAATGCGATTCAAGGTGCGATTCGCATTCAGGTCAAAAGTGAGGCTCTTTCCGAATGGTGCAGAAAGAGCCAAGGGAATCCTTATCCGCCCAGGGTGAAGATCACGTTGACCGTGGTCTCCACTTCAACCGGATCGTTGTTAAGCAGGTAGGGCCGGTAACGCCAGGACTTCACGGCATCGAGCGCCGCCTGCTGCAACATGGCGGGACCGCTGACGACACGAAGATTCTCAATCGCGCCGGTCTTGGAGATGGTGGCCTGAAGGACCACGGTCCCGGAGACGCGGGCGGCTTTGGCGATGGGCGGGTAGATGGGCTGCGTCTTCTGCAAGAGCATGCCCACGGCCACGCCGGCCGAGATGTTGACCTTCTTGGGAGCTTCAGCCTTGACCTTGGGCTTGCCGGTGTCGCCGAAGATGCTGCCCATCATGCCGTTCGAGCTGCCGCCGAAGTCAGATCCGGCAACGCCGAAGGAGGCCGGAGGCGCTTCCTTCTCGGCCACCATCTTGATGTCGTGCGGAATGCGGGTAGGCGCGGTGAGCTGATTGTTCATCATCTCGGACTTCACCTGTACCACATGGACGGTCTCTGGCGGCGGCGGTGGCGGCGGAGGCGGTGGCGGCGGCGGCGGTGCAACCAGCGCCATCTGCATGGCAGCCTTGGGCAGCGCCTCGGGATAGATCAGCGGAATCAGGATCAACAGGAGCAGGATCGAGCCATTGGTGATAAAGGTCACCACCATCCAATATTTGCTCTTGCTCTTGATCCTGTTCGCGGATTCAAACGTGGAATCTTCAAACATAGCCAGCCTCGAATCGGGTGTTTGCTTACCTCTATTTAGACACCGGAGAAGCCCTAAATGTTCCCGGCTTCAAAACGGTACCACAGAAGCGTGTTCCACCTATATCAGAACTGCGCTTCCCATGCCAAGCGTTGACGGAGCAAGAACGAAAAGAACGCCGAATTTCCTTTTTAGACCCTGGGTCTTTTCGCGGCCGGAAGGGCCACGACCGCGCCTTTGCTGCCGCGCCACTGCTGCCAGGCTACCAGCATGGGCGCTGCCACCGCGATGGAGGAGTACGTCCCGATGAGAATACCCACAACCAGCGCAAATGAAAAGCCCCGCAGGACCTGGCCACCAAAAACGTAGAGCGAAAGCACGGTCAGGAAGGTGAGCCCCGAGGTCAAAACGGTTCGGCTAAGGGTCTGGTTGATGCTTCGATTGACCACGTCCGCCAGCGACTCCCGGCGGCTCAGGCGCAGGTTTTCCCGAATGCGGTCGAAGACGACGATGGTGTCGTTCATGGAGTAGCCAACCAGCGTCAGGATGGCCGCAATGACCGTCAGGCTGATCTCCTGGCCCGTCAGAGCGAAGGCGCCCACGGTAATCAGCGTGTCATGGAAGCAGGCCACCACAGCGGCCACGCCATAGATCAACTGGAAGCGGAACCAGAGATAGACGAGCATCCCCAGCATGGAGTAGAGCGTGGCAAGACCGGCCTGCTTCTCGAGCTGCTTGCCGACCGTAGGCCCGACCACCTGGACGTTGCGCACGGTGAACGGGTTGCCGTAGTGCGCATGGAGAGCGTCGACGATCTGCTGGCGGCCGGAGTCGAGAGAGGTCTCGTCGTGCTGCTCCGGCAGGCTGATGAGGGCCTCGTTGTTCTTGGACTCATCGTAGCTCTGAATGCGGGCGTCGCGAATCCCCGCCGCATCCATCGCCTGGCGAATCTGGTTGGTGTCAGGCGCCTGCTGGAACTGCACCTGGACCTGCGTGCCGCCGCGGAAGTCCACGCCAAGCGGAACGGGGCTGCCGATTTGCGCCCAATGCACGCCCATCGAGATGATGCCGGCAATGCTGAAGATCAATGAAAAGCCGAGGAAGTACCACTTCTTTCCCAGCCAGTCCACATTTACGCCACGAAACAATTCCACTGGTTCTCTCCGCTTCCTGGGAGGCTGGAACCCCTTGAGGCTCCAGCGCTCTTCTGTTTTCCCACTGCCCTGCGGGCAGAATGCTGGCCGTGACCTAGATGGACACCAATTCGCCGGGCTTCATCTTGTTCAGGTGGGCATCAAAGATGACCCGCGAGACATAGACCGCCGTGAACAGGTTGGCCGCCAGACCGAAGGTCAGGGTGACTGCAAAGCCCTTCACAGGGCCTGAACCAAAGACGAACAGTATGGCCGCCGAAACGATGGTGGTCACGTGCGTGTCGACGATGGTGACCCAGGCATGCGCAAATCCCTGATCGACTGCCGCCGAGGGCGCCTTTCCGGCGCGCACCTCTTCGCGGATTCGCTCGAAGATCAGCACGTTTGAGTCCACGCCCATGCCTATGGTCAAGATGACGCCGGCGATGCCGGGCAAGGTGAGCGTGGCCCCTGAGAATCCCATGAAGCCCAGCAGGATGACCAGGTTGAGAAACAGCGCCAGGTTGGCGTTGATGCCCGAGCCTTTGTAGTAAACCAGCATGAAGGCCATGACCACGAGCACGCCGACAACGGCTGCCGTGACGCCCTGCTTGATGGAATCGGCTCCGAGGGAGGCGCCCACCGTGCGGTCTTCAAGATAGTTGAGCGAGGCCGGCAAGGCGCCGGTGCGCAGCATCTTCGACAGCACTTCGACTTCTTCCGGGGTAAAGCTGCCGGTGATCTCGCCCGAGTCGCGGATGGCGCTCTGAATCGTGGCCACTTCGCGCACCCGGCCGCCCATCACCACGGCCATGCTCTGGCCCACATTCTTGCTGGTGTAGTCGTAGAACTTGTCGCCGGCTTCGTTGGTCAGGGTGAAGCGGACATTGCGCCGCCCGTTCTGGTCCGTACCCGGATCGGCAGAGCGGAAATCGCTGCCGCCCACCACGTAGGCGCGGCGCAGCACATACACACTGTCGGAGTCGGAGCCGGTCCCCACTGTGCCGGAGCCGTGAACGACGGCCTCATCCGGGGGCAGTGCGCCGCCCAGGCTGCCGAGGGCTTCCTGATCGTCCTTGTAAGGGCCACCAGCCACGGCGTGAATCTCAAGCCGGGCGGTGGACTGAATGATGCCCTTGACGCGGTCGAGATCGTCGATGCCGGGCAGCTCCACCAGAATCTGGTTGGCGCCCAGGCCGTACTCCTGAATCACCGGCTCGCTCACACCGAGCGTGTCCACGCGATCGCGGATGGTCTCGATGGCCTGCTGCACGGTCTTCTTTTCAAGGGCCGCGACGACCGGGGGACGCATGGTGAGCGTGAAGGCGTTGTCGGCTCCGCCGCCAGACACGTCGTATTCGTTGGAATACTTGGCGTCGAGCGCGGAACGCACGTCACTGGCCTTGCCGGGCGTGGTGCCTTCTACCCGGATGACTTCCGGCTTGTTGGCGGGGTCTGGCTTGTAAGCCTGCGAAAAGCTCAGCTTGGCCGTTTTGAGGTCCTGCTGGATGCGCCCCACGGTGTTATCCGTTTCGGCGCTGACCGCTTCAGCCACAACCACCTGCAAAATCAGGTGGGCGCCGCCGCGCAGATCCAGTCCAAGGTGAATGCGCTTGGTGAGAGCTTCCGTCATGGCCTTGCCGGTTACGCCCGAAGGCACCCCGATAATGCCGTAGACGAAAACCACCAGGATCGCGACAATCAGGGCAATTTTTCCGTTGAGATTCTTCTTCATCGTCCCGTTTCTCTACTTCAAAAGGCGCTAAAAACCTGTGCAAAACTCATTGTTTCAAAAACTTCTCCGGCCGCAAAACCGGCTTAGGAGCCCGAGGCGCCATCCTGCGTTGTTACCGAGGCAATCGAGTTCTTGGCAATCTCCAGCTTGAGGTTGTCCGGAGCCACGCGGATGATGATGACGTCGTCTTTGATGGAAAGGATAATGCCGCGAATGCCGCCCGCGGTGGTCACGCGATCGCCGGCCTTGATGGCGGCCAGCATCCCCTGCCACTGCTTCTGACGCTTCTGCTGCGGACGAATCATGACCAGATAGAGGACCGGAATCAAGAGAAGCGGCAAGAGCATCGGGAGGCTGCTTCCGCCACCGGCTGCCTGCATCAGTACCAGCACTGCAAAACTCGTTGCCACGTTCATCCTTTGCTCGCCCTGGCCGCGTTCTTCCGCTGCCTACCGGGCACAGGCGCACCCGGCTCTTTGCCGGGCCCCTCAAGAAAATTTGTCTCCGGGAATGTTCCTGGCCGCCGATACCGTCCGGCCCAGGGAGTGGAAAGAGACCCCGGCTGCTGCCCGCACCGGACTGAACTTCAGTCCCTCGCCGCACACCTGCCTGAGACCCAACCGCCGTCTGCTTCCTGTTCGACACAGCCCTCTTGTCAGAATCTTCTGCCCAAGCCCACGCGCACTTTGCGCGCACACTTCCACCGGATTCCAAAAGAATGCCTAGCAAGATAAGATACGCGCGGCCTGTTGCGTGTCAAGGCGGACGGCCTGTTTCCAGCCACATTGCGCGGCGAGTCCACGCCGCCGGACCCGCTGTTTCCCGTTTATAAAGCCCTTACGGCTTGGCAACCCCATCCTTACCGGCGCGGGAGTCTCCTGAAAAGGACGAGCCTGCCGGCCCTGGAAACCACGGAAAAGGTCCCCAGGAACGGCAGGCGCCCATGGAGACAACGCCATGATCAACCTTGATCCGCGCTTCCTGCTGCTGATTCCACTTGGCCTGGCCGAGGCCTTCCTTTTCTGGGCACTTTGGCATCTTGTGCTCGAAGCCTGGCCGAAGCTGAGGATCAGGGCGCGCGCGTCCCGGCCGGAGTCAGGATTTCAGTTGGAGAGCCGAATCCAGCTGATCCGATAGACAGCGACCGACCCCGGCCCTTAGGCTCTCTGCGGAGACCCTTTGATGCTTGCCTTCGTCCGCCGCTCTCTGCCTGCCCTGCTGCTGGTTGCCGCTCCGCTTTCCTCCTCCGCACAGTCACCGGAGACCATCCGCTCCATCGACATGCCGCAGTATTCGGTACGGGTGGAAGCAGGCACGCCGCCGCGCCTGCGCATCGAGCGTGACCATCAAGCGGTTTTTGTGGTGCCCGTGGTGGCGGGACTCGGGTCCGACACCCAGCAGGAGAAGCTCTCGGCCATCGAAAGCACTCTCAAGCGGGCAGCCGACGGCGCTTTTGTGCTCGACGCCACCGCAACCAGTTCCCTGTGGACCAACCGGCGGTTCCAATGGCATTTCTATCCCGACCGCATCGAGTTTCAGCAGTTTGCCACGGGACACGGCAAGCTGGGGCGCAGCTACTTTCTCTCCAACGGCGTCTCCAATCGCTGGGATAACGGCGCCACCGAGGGGCACAACTGGGAGACGGCCCTCTATGCGGACCGCTACTTCGCGCCCAACCCCAACCACGCCAACCAGTTTGAGTTCAACATCGCGATGCCTCAGATTCTGGGCTTCAGCGTAGGGCGGACGCCGGACTCGGACCAGGACTTCCGTCCCGAGCGCATGACAGGCCTGTTTGCCCCGCCGCCGCTGTTTCTCGCCTTCCACCTGGACAAGACCTGGACCGGCGTCGGCATTGGCGCAAAGCCCGGCGACTACCAGTTCCCTGCCCTGGAGTACACCGGCTCCCGCTATGCCGGAGCCGCCTTCTTTGTCGACTACCAGGGCTACCGTGCGATCAACGGGGAGTTTGCCTCGCCCGTGCTGGCCTTCACGTTTGCCTTCGACCCGCTCGACGCGCTGGCGAGCTACACGGGCTGGCTGGACCGAAGCGGCTTCTCAACACAGCCGGCTACCAAAGACGTGCTCTGGCACCATCTTCCCGTTTTCTGCGGCTGGGCCGAGCAGACGGTGGAGACAACGCCCTTTGGCCAGGCGCCGAATTCGGCGGCGACCCAGGCCAACTACGAAAAGTGGATTGCGACGCTCGAACAGCGCGGCCTGCCCTTCGGGACCATCGTGATTGACGACAAGTGGCAGCAGGGCTATGGAACCTTTGAGGTGGACGAGAGGAAATGGCCCGACATGAAGGGCTTTGTAGCGGCGCAACACGCCAAGGGCCGCCACGTGCTGCTTTGGGTTCCGCTGGCTGAGACCGACGGCTTGCCGGAAGCGCTCTGCGTGAAGGCGCAGGGCAAGTGCGTCACCGCCGACGTGGGCAAACCTGAATACGAAGCCTACCTGCGGCCGCGCATTCGCCACCTGGTGGAAGACGTGGGCGTGGATGGTTTCAAGGAGGATTGGGTGGGCGCGCCCGCCGTGCCCGGCCTGCCCCTCACCGGCCCCTACACCGGCATCGAGTTTGTGCGCCGGTTCCAGTGGATTCTGTGGAGCGAGGCCCACAAGGCTAAACCCGAGGCCATGGTCGAGACCCAGACCGTCAACGCTCTTTTCAGGGAGTCGAGCGACCTGACCCGCCTGAACGACATCTGGTACGCGACCCGCAATGTTCCTGACATGATGCGCCTCCGCGCCCGCATCGCCAACATATCCGGCTGGCCCCTGGTTGACACGGACAACGCCTCCTCCACCACTCTGAGGGATTGGTGGAGCTACATGCAGGCGCAGCCGTCGATTGGCATTCCGGCGCTCTACTTCATCACGAAGACTGAATCGACACAGGAGAGCCCGTCCGCGGATCAATGGTCGGAGCTGGCGGGCATCTGGCGGAGTTATATCGAGACCGTCAAGCAGAGATATTGAGTCAGGTAACTCTACCGGGAGCCGGCTTGTCCGCCTGGGGCATGGGAAAGCTCATGCCGCCGCGCACGTCAGCCGGGAGTGTCTTCCGGCTCCCAGTAGCGTGTCTCCGGGCGCGCGCAGCTCAGGCAGAGCCGTTCGCCCGCAACCTCAGTGAACCGCCCGAAGTTCACACCCTCCCCGCAGCGAGGGCACAGGAAGCGCTCGCTCTTGCAACCCGGCAGCTCGGCGGCATCCACGACGACCCGCACCCACTGTTCGCGGAATAGCTCTGCGTCGGAGAGTTCGCGGTAGGCCAGCATCTGCCGCTGTCCCTTGCTTTCGATGTGCGGGAACCGCTGGTCGGCGAGGGCGCGGGAGTTCTCCAGCGCCACCACCCGCACGCCATGCCCGGAGGCCAGATCGACAAAGGTTGCCGCCATCTTGCCCCAGTCGCGAAATTTGAGAGTGCGCTTGCCCAGGCGGCAGCCGGTCACGAGGCCGATAGCGTCCGTGGCGCAGCGGTCAATCTCGACGTAAGTCACCAGGCGCTTGCGGTCTGCGCCGCGCGGGTCCTCGATCCCCAGGCGGGCAAGTCCCACCAGGGCCATGCGCACGCCGAGAATCTGCCCTGCGCAGAGGTGACCGTGCGCGTCTTCGGCCCTTCGCAAAAGCTCGTCGAGTGATTCCATAGGCCCTTCCCGAATTTGCCGGCTCGCTACTTTGGCTTGACTTCCGTGGCTGGCGTGTCGGTTTCATCCCCGCCATCCTCCACCAGTACCGCGGAGCCGGGGACGATCTCGTAGCTGACCGCATCGCTTCCCGCGGGGTGAAAGGTAATTCGCAGCGGCTCGCGCTGCCACTCCGGCTGGCCGCAGGCCGGGTCTCCATCAGAGCTCCTGGCATCCAGAGCCGTGAGCTTCTTTCGAAGCACCGCCTTGCGCGCCGCTACCTGGGCCACCACCGCGTAAAGGCTCTTGCCGCTGGGTGTCACGCCGCAATAGGCGGCGTAGTCGCGAAACCAGCTCACCTGGCTGACTCCCGGATCATAGTCCGGCAGTTTGAGGGCCGCGATGCGCCCCGTGACGCGATCAACCAGAAGCCACGGCCCACGCTGCCAGACCCAGTGATCGCCCTTGTCCGCGGCGGCCGGCTTTTCCCCCGGCAGGGCGTCGTTCAGTTTGATGACCCGCCGCACCACAAAGCTGCGGTCGGTCACGTCGTGGGCTTCGCCCGTGGTCCACTCTTTGAGTGCCCCATCCACAAGCAGGCCGCGAATTCTGAGTTCCTGCTCGGCCGGGGAAGCGCCTGCAGGATCGCCGGCCTTGGAGTAGTGAACCCGCCTTGCCGCGCCCAGAACCACCAGGTGCGCCTTGCGCGGAGCAGCCTGCGCCGCCCAAGCAAATGCAACCGCTGACAGCAAAACGAGAAGTGCAATTCTTCCGCCGAATCTCATGATGTCTTCTCCTGAGATATTGGCGCAAATCTGGAAGGAAAGACGGAAGAGACGCGCTCTTCACGTGGTCAGGTGCTTCATGCGAATCAAAACTCGAACTTTTTTTGGCAGGATCTTGCCGTCCCTGCTCCCGGTCTTGCGAAGCCACTTTGACGATTGCCGCGTTGCCCTTTTTCGAGCTCCTAAAGCTTGGCGGCCTCCACCGCCCGCGCCACGCGAAAGGCCGCCGACTCGTTGAGATGCGCGGCCAGCACCTGCATGCCCACGGGCAGGCCCGCGGCCGTTGTGCCGCTGGGCACCGTGACGCCGCAGATGCCCGCCAGGCTCGCCGTCACCGTGTAAATGTCGGCCAGGTACATGGCCAGCGGATCGCCGGTTTTTTCGCCCAGCTTGAATGCGGGCGTGGGCGCGGTCGGGGTCACAATCGCATCCACATCGGCGAACGCGCGCAGGTACTCCTCGGCCAGCAGCCGCCTGACCTGCTGCGCCTTCAGGTAGTAGGCATCGTAGTAGCCCGCGCTCAAGGCATACGTCCCCAGCATGATGCGGCGCTTGACCTCAGCTCCGAAGCCCTCGTCGCGGGAGTTGCTATACATGGCCGAGAGCGTGTCGGAGGATGGCGAGCGATAGCCGTAGCGCACGCCGTCAAAGCGGGCAAGGTTGGCGCTGGCCTCGGCCGTGGCCACCAGGTAGTACACCGGAACGGCGTACTTTGTGAGGGGCAGCGAGATGGGCTTCAAGGTGCATCCGGCCGCCTGCAGCGCGGCGATACCCCGCTCGATGGCGGCGCGGACCTCGGAATCGAGACCGTCGGCAAAGTACTCAGCCGGAATGCCGATGCGCAGGCCTTCGACCGGCTTGTCGCTTTCGGCGGCATAGTCGGGCACAGGAGCCGATGAGCTGGTGGCGTCCCTGGGGTCGAGGCCGGCGATGACGCCCAGCAGGGTGGCCGCGTCGCGCACGTTGGCCGCGAAGGGTCCTACCCGATCAAGCGAGGATGCGAAGGCGATCAGCCCGTAGCGCGAGACGCGGCCATAGGTCGGCAGCACGCCCACCACGCCGCAGAAGCTCGCCGGCTGGCGAATGGAGCCGCCGGTGTCAGTGCCCAGCGTGGCCACAGCCATGTTGGCCGCCACCGCCGCCGCGGAGCCGCCGCTGGAGCCGCCGGGAACCCGCTCCGTGTCCACCGGATTACGCACCGGCCCGTAAGCGGAGTTCTCGTTGGAAGAGCCCATGGCGAACTCGTCGCAGTTGACCTTGCCCAGCAGAACCGCGCCTGCCGCCTCAAGCCGGGCAACGGCGGTGGCGTCATAGGGAGGCCTGTAGCCCTCCAATATCCTTGACCCCGCCGTGGCGGGAGCGCCCTCCATCACCAGCACATCCTTGATGCCCACCGGGATGCCCGCGAGCGGCGGCAGGGGATCGCCCTTGGCGGCGGTTTCGTCCACCCTGGCCGCCTGGGCCAGCGCACGCTCCCTGGTCAGGCTCAGGTACACATTGAGCCGGGGATTCACCTCTGCAATGCGGTCGTAGTAGCTCGCCGCCAGGTCGGCGGCTTTCGTCGTCCCCGCGGTGATTCCGGCGCGGAGATCCGCCAGGGTCCTGGGCTTTGCAACGTAGCTTTCCACGGTCTTGGATTCGCTGGACAATCGAGAATTCCTCTCTGGCCTGTTCCTGCTTCAATCTTCTGCACGAGCGCGCGCCGGGCTAGCGCTCGATCACCTTGGGCACCTTGAAGAATGCCTGGTCGGTCTCGGGAGCCTGCGCCATCACGGTGGCCCTGTCGAGCGAGGGCAGCCGCAGATCGGCGCGCAGCGCGCCCTGGCCCGCGGCGTCCACCAGTTCGTTCACCTGCGCCAGGGGCTCCACGCCGGTGGTATCCAGCTCATTCAACTCGGCCACATAGTCCAGAATGGCGTTCAGATCGCCGAGCATCGCGCCGCTCTCCTGAGGCGTCAACTCCAGGTGGGCCAACTCGGCCACGCGTTCCACTTCTTCCACACTCACTCTTGCGCTCATTCCCGGCTTTACCCCTTGCGCCGTTTCGGCCACGGCATCGGTTGCGGGGGCTCCCGTGGGCGCTCCCGAAGGTAAAGTATAGCCGCTCCCCGTTTCCCCGCGGAGTGCGGCTGTGGTCAATCCACGGTGAGGGTAAGTGTGGCGGTGTGGGCCACCCCGTCTGAGAGCGCCGTCACTGTGACCTGGTAGGTCCCAGGCGGGGTGATTCCCGGCCCCAGGCCATGAATGCCTCCTGAAAGGTCGCCGCCCGCCGATGCGCAACTGGAGACGCCGCCGACAAGCAACACAAGGCCCAGAGCGGCCAGCAGAATCCGGCGTCCGCGCACCAGCGCCAGTGGCAGCAGCAACAATCCGCAGGCCGCGGGCAGAGCGCGCCACGGGAAGGGCCGCCGGGAAGCGGCTGTGTTGGTGGAGAGCCCGGTGGCGATCTGCACTGCCACAAGTCCGGTTGCATTGGCGCTCACTGCCAGGCTCGGCGGGTTGAAGGTGCAGGCCGAGTAGGAAGGGAGCCCACTGCACTTGAATGTGAAGGCTCCATCGGACCCCAGCAGGGGCGTAAGAACCAGCTTGAAGCTGGCGGTTTGCCCGTTGGCGACGGTGGCGCTTGCCGGTCCGGAGGGGACGACAGTGAAGTCAAACCCCATGCCCTGCAAAGGCACGGACGCGCCGGAAGCCAGCAGGGTGCTGCCCACGGTCAGGGCGCCGCTCTGGGGTCCCGCGGTTGAGGGGGCAAATTCGACCGCGGCGGTGCAACTGGCGAGCGCGCCGAGCGTTGCGGGGCAGTTGTTGTTGACCAGCTTGTAGCCGGTGGAGGCGGTGAGAGTGAAGTTGCCGAGGGCCGTGCTGCCGCTGGGATTGGTGACGGTGAAAACAACCGGAGTGCTCAGCAAGCCGACTCCTGTCTCAGGAAAGTTGATGAGGCTGGGCGACACCTGCACCGTGCCGGGCAATGCGCCCGTGCCGCTGAGCGGGACCACTGCCGGAGATGCCAGACCAGGCGAGGCGATGGTCAGTGCGCCGGTGAAGTTTCCAAGCACATTGGGCGAGAAGACAACGCCTACCGTGCAGCTTGCCCCGCCGGCCAGAGTTGACCCGCAGGCGCCCTGCGCCAGGCTGAAAGGCGCGGTTGCGGCGTAGGTAAGCGTGTTGACCGTCGCAGCGCCCGTATTGGTGACCGTCACGGTCTGCGCAGTGCTGCTTTGCCCAGGGGCGACAAATGGAAAGGCCAGTTGAGCCGGGGCCACGCTGAGTCCAGCCAATGCCAGCCCGGTCCCGGTCAGGGCCACGGTCAGGGGAGCCACCCCAGTGGCAGAGGACGACACCACAAGCGCCGCCGATGCGCCACCAGCGGCAACCGGCGTAAACGTGACCTGGACTGTGCAACTGCTCCCCGCCGCGAGCGTCGCGCCGCAGGTTGTTGTGCCGGTGGCGAAGCTGGCGGCCGAGAGGCCGGTGATCTGGAAGCCCACGCCTGCCAGCGGCGCTCCGCCCGTGTTGCTCACGGTGAGGCTGAGAGGCGCGCTTGCCTGGCCTACGGGTTGCGGCGCAAAGGTGAGGGCGGTCTGGCTCACGCCAAGCGCAGGCGGCTGGACCGCCGTGCCCGAGAGGGCCACAGTCTGCGCTTGCAGGGCGTCAGTGACCGTCAGTATCCCGGTGAAGCTTCCCGGTTGAGCGGGGGCGAAAAAGACGCCGATGGCGCAACTGCCGTGACCGGCGAGCGTTGCGCCGCAGCCGTTTGTGGCTTGAAACGAGCCGGTGACTGAAACAGCAATGGAATTGAGCGGCAGGTCGCCGTTGTTGGTCAGCGTGACACCTTGGGAGGCCGATAGTTGACCCGCCGGGGTGGAGGGGAAGACCAGCGAGGTGGGTGAGAGGGCATCCGTGGCTGCCGTTGCTCCAGTGCCGCTCAGTTGCACGGTCTGCGTCCCCGCGGCGTCCATCATGGTCAGCGTGCCGGTGGCGGGCCCGTTCTGGGTAGGCGCGAATTTTACCGTCAACTGGCAGGCGCTCAAGGCATTCAGCGTGTTGCCGCAAACGTTGCCGGCAAGGACGAATGGCGCCGTGACCACCACGCTGGTGATTGCGGCCGGAGTCGACCCGCTGTTGGCCGCCGTTATTGGGAGAGCCCCTGAAGTGGAGCCCGTGAGCACCGAGCCAAAACTCAGCGAGGCCGGACTCAGCGTGACGGCGCCGGAAGGCGTGCCGGCGCCGTTCAAACTTACTGTAAGGGTTCCGCCGCTCACGTTGGCGCTGATGGTGACAGAACCGGACCGGCTGCCAACTTGCGTTGGGGCAAAGCTCACCTGGATGGTGCAGGCGGCCCCTGGGAGAACAACCTGGTTCAGGCAGTTGTCGGTCTCGATAAAGTCCCCGCTCATGGCAAGGCCGGTGGGCATCAGCGCTGTCGTGCCGGTGTTGGTTACGGTCACGGCCTGGGCGCTGCTCTGGGTTCCGAACATCTGATTGCCAAAGGTCAGCGAGGCCGGGGAGACCGTGGCCGTGGTGAGAGTCGCTCCGGCGGTCAGCAGGGGCATCATCCAGACTCCGCGGCCATAGGTGGCGGCGGCCAGAACGTGGGCCGAGGCGGTGGCGGGGCTGGCGCTGAGTTGGACCACCGGCGCCTCCGGCAGCCCGGTTCCCATGGCGGTCCAGCAGTTGGTGGGCGCGCTGACGCAGGAGGCTATCTGGCGCGTGACATAGACCCCCAGGTCCGTGGCCACATAGACCGTGTTCGCATCCTGCGGGTCGATGCTGAGGCTGTTGGCAGGAGCGGCCGGCAGGTTGGAAGTGACGGCGGCCCAGTGAGCCCCCCCGTCTGTCGAGCGGTAGATGGGCTGCACCGGCCGGGGCAGGCTGGGAACGGCGGCGACCGTCACGTATACAGTGTTGCCCGTCGGGTCGTGGGCGTCGATGGTGACGCTGGAGACATCGAAGCCAAAGGCATTCATGCCCCTGGTGTCGTTGCTGACGGGGTTCAAGCTCAGGTCCTGCCACGCCGGGGCGTTGGCGCTCGCCGGATTGAAGACCGCGCTGAGCACGTGCCCCGGCAGCGTGGCGCCGCCGTTGGCGCTCCCGTACATCCCCACATAGAGCACCTCCTGGCCGGAAGGAAGCGCCAGCGCCGCCATGGAGCGGATGAGGGCATTGCCGTTGCAGGACGTGTTGCCTGTCGCCCGGTCCAGGATGGGGCTGATGGCGTTGGCGCCTGTCCAGTTCACGCCGTCGGCGCGCCCGCGCCACACCCTGCAGGTGCCAATCAGCAGTTGCGCCGAATCCACCGCATCCACCAGAAAGGGCGCGGGCGCGGTCATGGTGAGTCCGTCTCCGCCCACGTCGCTGTCATTGACCACCGGGCTGGTTCCGAAGGCCGCGGGAGTGCAGGGCGCCTGCTGCGTGCATGCGTGAATCGAAACGCCTGCCTGGTTGTTGACGTACCAATTGGAGTTGTTGGCCGGGTCGATGGCCACCGGGCCGCCCTCCCCGCCCAGAATCGCCGGCCAGACGGCCGTCGCCGCCGTTCCGCCCTTCACGCCCGCCGTTCCATTTGCCCCCAGCCCAGCCATCATGGTGTAAGGCGTGGAACCGAGTTGCGAAAGGCTCTCCACCTCCGCCAGAGACCCCAAAGCCCCGTTGAGATTCTGAAAGTGGGCGGCGTCGCCGGGGTCGCACACAGATCCAGTCTCCCCGATTGCATCCGTCGACCGCCAAAGCCCGCTGTCGTTGCCTGCGAAGATCTCCAGCGGATTGGCGGCATTCCACGCCAGCGCGTGCTGGTAAGGGGCCACTTGCGCGCTCATGCAACTGCCGGCATTGGTGGTGTTGCGCCATGTGCATCCCATCGCCAGGCTGCACTTCCACAGGTCGTTCGCGCCGGCCAGCAGCAGGGTGTCTTGCCCAGAGGGCACGGCAGCAAGGGCCAGGTTGTAGTCGCCGTTCTGAATCGTGAATGCGCCCAGGGATGAATTGCTCTCCAGCGCCGCCGTAGTCCACTGCCGCGCAAAGCTGATCGTTGGCGTGGTGCATACGCCCGCGGCCACCTGGCACTGGTCCTGCCACAATCCTTGATCCTGGTTGGCGGCATCCACGGACCAGGCAAAGGTATCGCCCGTCATGGGGTTCACCGCAAGCACGCCGCGAAAGATGGGGCAGCCTGGGGACCCCGTGCTGCCTGGATTAGTTGGACAAGCCTGCGCGGTCAGCCCGGCTCCCGGCTGGGCCGAGAGCCGGGTCCAGGTCGCGCCGTCACTGGACTGGTAATAGCCGTGATAGCGCACTGCCGCCACAAACAGATGCCGCACCGGGTTCCAGACAACAGAGGTGGCGGCATTGCCATCCGGCTGCGCAGTGGCGGCCAGAGGGCCCTGCACGTCCGGGCCCGAGCCGTCGCTGATGCGCGCCAGCGACCAGGTAGCCCCCGAGTCGGTCGAGTAGTAGAGTCCCCGGTAGCTTGCGTTGGGCCAAACGGCGTTGACCAGCGACCCTTCATAGGCCTGCGAAACCGCCGCCACCACGAGTTGCTGGTTCAGCGTGCTCCAGGCAAAGCCGGCAAAGCCCTCCCCGTCAAAGCTCCATATCTTGTCGGCGGTCTTGGAGATGAGGCTCCAGCTGTTGCCGCCGTCCGTCGAGCGCAGAACTCCCGCGCCGTAGTAGGAGTCGAGCGCGTCGTTGGGGTCGCCCGTGCCGGCCAGCACAACCCCGGTGCCCCCCGGCTGCACCGTCAGCGCTCCAATGCTGATGGAGCCGTCCTGCACATTGCTCAGGGCGGCCAGATTGTCGGTGAGGGGCGCAAAGCTGATCGCTCCCGTTGAGGCCGTGCCGGCATTCTGCGACCGCCACACGCCGCCGCCCGTCGTGCCCACATAGAGCCGGTTGCCGGTGCCGTCTGCCGGGTCAAGCGCCAGGGCCGAGACGCGGCCGGTGACCAGCCCGAAGTTTGCCGACTGCACCGCTGTTGGGCCGAGCGGTTGCCAGGTGCCGACTCCCTGGGACTGCGCGTACGGAAGGACTGGGCGAGTCCGCGCAGGGAGGCCGGTAGCGCTTGATCGCAGGCCGTGCCCGCCCTGCGTCCAACTCCGCCGGGCCAGAAACCGCTGCGCCTGCACGACCCCCGGCGGAAGGGGCGCTGCCGTTGCGCCGGGGAATGCTGCGGGGAGTTGAGACTCGCAAACTACCGGCGCCACCAAAGCCAGGGCCAGCGCGATGGAGGGAGTGAATCGAAGAGCCCAGACAGTGCGGTAGAGGCCCCCGGCGGCCAGAGCTCTCCCGAGCCTGCCTCGAGGGGCAAGCGTGCCGTAGAGCCGCGCAATAGCGCAAGTGTTCACACGCATCCGTGGAGCGATTTCGGCTTCCCTCTGTCTTCCATCGTGGGGATTGGCGCGAAACCCAGGAGAATTGCGACACGCGAAACACGCAGATTCCGGGATTGAATTTGAGTTGGATTATAGACCAGAAAAGGAAGGGTTGCGCCGGCCGTTGGTGCGCTTTCGGCTTTGCTCCGGCCCGCCTCAATCAGAAGAGGCCTGGGTCCGCCGAGGGGGCGTTCTGCCGGATATACCGCGCCGCATCGAACTTTTTCGCCGTGGACCCCGCCATCATGGTGCGCACCAGCCCGAAGACGGGACGGTTGAACCATGGGCGGTCGTGCCGCCCCACAATGGCCCATGCGATCCCCGCATAGCCGTTCGGGTCGCGCCCATCGAGTTCGTAGCGGTCGTTCAGCGTGACAGCCCATTCAAAGGCCGTGGCCGGCTCCGGCGCCCACTCCAGAATCTTCTTGGCCCAGTACATGCGCATGTAGTTGTGCATCAAGCCGGTGGTGACCATCTCCCGCTGCGCCGCGTTCCAAAGTTCATCGGCTGTCTCGGCGCCCTCCAGTTGCTTGAGCGTGTAGCGGTGCGGACGTGGATCGCCGGCGTGCTCCAGAAGCGACTTGCGCGCCCAGGGCGCGGCGCACTCCCAGTTGTCGTAGTTGGGCTCATGGCGCACAAACAGCACCGCCAGTTCCCGCCACCCGATCACCTGCTCCAGAAACCGGTCGGCGGCCGCTGCCGATGCCTTGCCTTCGGTCTCGGCCTTCTTTACAGCGAGTGCGACCGTCAGCGGCCCGATGTTTCCAAAATGCAGATAGGGCGACAAGCGGCTCGTCCCGCGCACCTCCGGGTGGTTGCGCTGCTCGTCATAATCGGGCAACTCCAGGCGCACGAACTCGCCGAGGCGCTTGAGCGCTGCGTGCGTGCCGCCGGTAAAACTGTCGACAGGGCCAACGCTGCGGTCCAGCTTTGCAAATCCCGCTGTGATGTCGAGGTCGAGAGAAAAGCCGGCCAGGCCCTTACGCGGCTTCCACGGTTGGAGCAGATCGGCCTTCGGGGTCGCAACCAGGTACTTGGGCAACTCCGCCCTGAGATGCGGGCGGAAGTGATGCAGCAGCACATAACTCCGGTTAAAGACTTGGGACGGGACCACCACGTCGGCATCCACCGTCCAGAAGGGAATCCTGAGCCGCGTGGCCAGCACCCTGCGCCATCGCTCCGGCTCCCGGCAGGGGTTCTCGTCCCCAATCAGCAGCGCCGCCTCCACCTCGGCCAGAAAGGCTTCAATGGAGTTGTCCGGATGCCTGCGGACCACGAATCCCACGCCGCGCTCCGCCGCATCTTCTGCCACGTCGCGCAGCCCCTGCTGCAGGAAGTGGTAGTGCCGCAGGTTCGCATTGGGATAGTTGGGAATCACCGAAAAGAAGACCACCACCGGCAACTCCAGCAGGTTCCCCGCCTCGATTGCCACGTCCAGCGCAGGGTTGTCCAGGATGCGCATGGCCCGCTGCATCCAGTAGACGACGCAGCGGCCGCCCTTGAGCGGCGCGCCGGCGCGACGCACTGTTACGCGCGGTTGTAGCGCAAGTGTGCTCAATCCCGCAGGGATTGCTGAATCGCCCATGATGAGATTGTTGCAGACCCGAGGCCTGGAGTCGCTCCGTAGCCTACCCTTGTCGAGAGTACAGGCAAAGCCGGTTGTGTGAATTGGCAGTGAGTAGACCACCCTTGGACTAACTTGCCGCCTGCGACCCAACAAGTAAGGGCCACCCACCGGGCGGCCCTCCAAAACACCCTCAACTCTTGATCAGCTTCAATTCAGTGACCACTGTCCACTGATCACTGATAACTGCCCTACCACTGCCCCCAGGCACGGCTGATGTAGTCCGCCAGCGTCATGCCGATGAGCGTGAGGAAGAGAAAGACGCCGCAGAAAACTGTCAGTTTGGTCAACGTGGAACTGTACTTGACATGCATGAAAAACAGCACAACCAGCGTGGCCTTGGTGCAGGCGATGGCCAGCGCGATGATGGGGTTCAGCACGCCCAGGTCCACATACGAAGCCCACACGGTGAGCGCCGTGCCCACCAGCAGCGCCACCAGAATGGCCCCGTAGACCTTGGGACTCACGATGTGATGTTCATGTTCCGAGTGTTTCGCTTCTTCGCTCATCCTGTTCGTCCCTTTTGCCGCTCACGGCTGACTGCCAATTGTGCTCCCCAAGGCTTGCTGACCACCGACCACTGCTCACTGTCCACTGATCAATGCCTGCTGATCAGATACAACAGCGGGAAGAGGAAGATCCAGACGATATCGACAAAGTGCCAATAGAGGCCGAAGTTCTCCACAAACGTGACGTGACCCGATGTGTAAGCCCCTGCCTGCGCGCGGAAGATCATGAAGCCAAGAATGGCGATGCCGATGATCATGTGCAGTGCGTGCATTCCCGTCATGGCGAAGTAGAGCGAGAAATAGACCTCGGTGTGCCGCGCCATGTCCAGCGCCATCGGCTTGTCGCCCGAGGCTTTTGCCGCTTCGTCGGAGTCCGGATTGAGAAACGAGTTCAGGCTGTAGTGGTAGCTGGGCACATGGTGCTTCTCAAACTTCTCCGAGTACTCAATGGTCTTGACGCCAAGAAACCCGAGGCCGAGGATGAGCGTGAGCACCAGGCACAACACCAGCCCGGACTTCTTCTTCATCTCCGCGCACCACACGCCCATCGCCATGGTGAAGCTCGACGTGATCAGCAGCAGCGTGTTGAATCCGCCCAGAGGAATGCTCAACTGATGCGACGCCGCAACAAACGCCGGGTAATACCAGTTGCGATAGATCAGGTAGGCGGTAAACAGCCCGCCGAAGAACATGACTTCCGTCAGCAGGAAGAGCCACATGGCAAAGTTGGTGGCGTCGGCCTGCTGCTCGACCGACTCAAAGTGATGGCGCAGGTAGGAGGGGTGCTCATGACCGGCCTGGTGAGCCGTCTCGTGGGCGCTCTCTGCAATCGCATGGCTATCCGGCACTGGCCACCTCCTTTTCCTTCTGCGCTTCGAGCCATTCGTAGTCGTAGACGTCGTGATCCATGATGGGCGTCTTGAGGAAGTTCTCCGTCAGGGGAGGCGACTGTGTCTGCCATTCAAGGCCTGTGGCCTGCCACGGATTGTCTCCCGCCACCGCGCCGTACTTGAGCGACCACACAAGATAGAGCACCGGGAGCAGGTAGCCAACGCCAAGAATGCTGGCGCCCGCCGTCGAGAACACATTCAGAATCTGAAACTCGGGCGGATACGATGCATAGCGCCGCGGCATGCCGAGCGTGCCCAGGATGAACTGCGGAAAGAAGGTGAAGTTGAAGCCGATGAACGTCACCACCGCCGCCATCTGCGAGATCTTTTCCGGATACATGCGGCCTGTCATCTTGGGCCACCAGAAATGGATGCCCGCGAGGAAGGCCATGAGCATGCCGCCCACCATCACAAAGTGGAAGTGCGCCACGATGAAGTAGGTCTCGGTCAGATGAATATCTGTTCCCGACACGCCGAGAAACACGCCCGTCAGTCCGCCGATGGTAAACAGCCCCATGAAACCGAAGGCATACAGCATCGGGGTTTCAAACGTGATGGAACCCTTGTAGAGCGTAAACGCCCAGTTGAATATCTTGATGGCCGAGGGCACCGCCACGAGCATGGTCAGCAGCGAGAACACGATCACCGCGTAGTTCGATATGCCCATGATGAACATGTGATGGGCCCATACGAAAAAGCCGAAGACCGCGATGGCGACTGAAGAGAAGGCCACTGCCGTATAGCCGAAGACGCGCTTGCGGCTAAAGGTCGAAATGACCTCGGAGATGACGCCCATGCCGGGCAGAATCATGATGTAAACCGCCGGGTGCGAGTAGAACCAGAACAGATGCTGGAACAACAGCGGGTCGCCGCCCTTGGTGGGGTCGAAGACGCCGATGCCGATGGTGCGCTCCAGGGCCACCAGAACGATCGCGATGGCCACCACGGGAGTCGCCAGCACCATCAGCACGCTGGCCGCGTAGTGCGCCCACACAAACAGGGGAAGCTTGAACCATGTCATGCCCGGCGCGCGCATCTTGTGGATGGTGACGATGAAGTTGAGGCCTGTAAAAATGGAGCTGAAGCCGGCGATGAAGGCGGCCAGCCCGGTGGTGAGCACGTTCGTGTTCACGTAGTGCGTCGACAGCGGCGTCGTAAACGTCCAGCCTGTATCCACGCCGCCGGTGACCATGGTGTAGAGGGCAAGAATGCCGCCCGCCATGTAGAGATACCAGCTCAGCAAGTTGATCTTGGGCAGCGCCAGATCCTTGGCTCCAATCATCAGCGGGATCAGGAAGTTGCCCAGCGTCGCAGGCACGGACGGCACCAGGAAGAAGAAGATCATGATGACGCCATGCATGGTGAACACCTTGTTATAGGTGTCCGTGGCCATCAGGTCAGCCTGTGGGGTCAGCAGCTCCAGGCGAATCAATCCTGCCAGCGCGCCGCCGATGAAAAAGAAAAAACTCAGCGAGATCAGATACAGAATTGCGATACGTTTATGGTCGCCTGTCAGAAGCCAGCTCAGGATCCCATTCTCCTTGGAGAGATAGTTCACCTTGGGAACTCTGGCCGTCGACTGATCGGGAAGACTGATGATCGTGTTCGTGCTCATTGCTTCACCATTCCTTGTGAGGCGGAACCCTTGGCTGCCGGCGTCTGCGTCGCGGCCGGAGCCTTGCCTTCGCTCTCCGGCAGCAGTTCCGTGGTATTCAGAGTTTGCTGGATCCGGTAGTCGGAGTTGAGATTCTTGATGTATTCAACCAGCGCGATGACGCCCTCTTCACTGAGCTGGCCCTGGTAGGTGGGCATGATGGGCGCATATCCCTGGGTGATGTGCTGCGATGGATTGAGAATGGCCTCGCGCAGATAGGCATCGTCTGCCGTGACCGTGCCTCCGCTGGAGAGCGGCAGCTTGGCCCCGTAGACGTTGGCCAGCGACGGGCCGCGCGCATCGGGCCGCGTGTTGTGGCAGGCGGAGCAACTGAGGCTTGCGAAGAGCCGTTCACCGTTCTGCGCCAGCGAAGCGCCGCTGGTTGACTCAGCCAGCCACTTCTTGTAGTCCTCCGGCGTCAGCACCACGATGTCGCCGATCATGTGCGAGTGCTCCGTGCCGCAATACTGCGTGCAGAACAGGTGATAGGTTCCAGGGGTTGTGGCCTCAAACCATACCGTGGTGTAGCGGCCGGGAATGGCTTCCCGCTTCACGCGAAACGCGGGAATGGAGAAGCTGTGAAACACGTCTTGCGAGATCAGGGTAAGCTGCACCGCGCGCCCCGTGGGCACGTGGAGCGAGTTGATCTCGTGCTGGCCGCCCGGATGCTCTGCCTTCCACATCCACTGCTTGCCCACCACGTAAATGTTCATGGCGTTCGCGGGCGGCGTGAAGACGCGGAAGTAGATCAGCGCGCCCCAGACGAACATCACCAGGAACAGGCCCAAGGGAATGATGGTCCAGGTGGCCTCGAGCAGCGTGGAGCCTTCAATCTGCTCGGCCACCGGATGACGCCCTTTGCTGTAGAGGATCGAGAAGCTGGTGACCAGCAGGATCACCACCGTCAGCCCGATCAGGCTCACCAGCACCATGAAGAAATACAGCGCATCCATCTGAGGCGCAATCTTGGACGCCTCCGGCGGAAACAGCGCGAAGTTCGTCATCCATTTGACGAGAAACTGCCAGAGTGTTGGACTGATGTGGTTCATTCCGTTATCCGTTCACCTTTGTTCCTGTTCCCGGCTTGTCATCGTGCCGGCTGTCCTTGCGGAACATCACAAGCATGAAGCCACCCAGTGTGGCCACCGTCAGTAAGCCCCCCAACTGCACCACGCGCGCGATGATAAGCGAGTGCTTGTTGGTCTTGGGGTCGTAGTGGTAGCAGTAGGTCAGAATGTTGTCGACCGGAGAGCCGATGCGATTGGCCGAGGCCTCGACCAGCCCCAACCGCAGATCCTTGGGAGAGTACTCGACGCCCATGTAGTACTGCGCCAGCTTGCCCTCGGGCGTCACAATCTGGATCGAGCTGGCATGCGCAAACTGAGTCAGTCGGCCATCGGGACCGGGAATCTTCACGTAGCCGAAGCCCACCGCCTTGGTCAGCGCATCGATGTTGTCCTGCGTCCCCGTCATGAAGTGCCAGCCCTGCGCCGTCTCCGGCTTTCCGTAACGCTTCAGATAGCTGTGCTTCTTGGCCGCGGCCATCACGGTGTTCTCGGTCGGGTCGATGCTGATCACAATGACGTTAAAGTCCTTGCCCGGTGTGAAGGTCACCATCTGCAAGGCGCCTGTCAGGCCGTTCAACTCTTCCGAGCAAAGCATGGGGCACTGATAGTAGACCAGCGCCAGAATGGCGGGCTTCTTGCCGAAGTAGCTGGCAAGTTGAACCTGCTTGCCCTGGTCATCAGTAAACGTGAGCGACAGGGGCAACTGCTGGTCAAGATGCTGCGCGATGCCGACTCCGTTGAGAATCGCCGGCGGCTTGTCGCTGACCGGAGCCATCTGCTTTTCGTCGTATCGTGAGACCTGCCCAAGCGCGGGCGCGCAGAGGAGCAACGAGCTCAGACCCGCCATGGCTGCCGCTGCCAGGGCCACGCTGCGCCAACTCTCCCGGATTGTGCCTTTGCTCTGCATCCTGCCTTCTTCCCTTTTGAATCCTTCAACCGCCTTCCATTCTATGGCGGGTCAACTGCTTACTGCGGGTTGCACCGGCAACCGCCTACTTGTGTGCCTCGGGGCGGGCTGCCTCAATCTTCTGCGCCGCGGCCTGATCCAGTTCATACCCGGTGCGCGCAAACCCGCTGGTGAGCGGAACCGCGACCCTGGGCCTTTCGTCTCCGGTCAGGACAGGCGCGTGTTCCACAGCCGACGCCACCGGCAAGCCGCGCTGCGCCACCAACTCCATGGCCCGTGCGATGGGAATCCTCACCTTGCCCTGTGTCGCGTCTGCCCAACTGTAGTGCTCGAGCAGCAGGTCCTCGCGCGCGTGCAGGTCCGCCACATCCTGGTTGCCGTCATCGGTCTGAACCCGCGGCGTGGGGAACCGCTGCGTCATCTCCGCCATCTTGTTTTGCAGTTCAGGATTCGCGGCCAGATTGCCGAGGGACCGCACATCCACGGTTTGCGTCCACTTGTTGCGCGGACCGTCCTCTTTGTACATGCGTGCGTTGATAACCTTGCCGATGCCATAGCCCAGCACGCCCGCCACTGCCACCAGAACAGCCAGCGCAATGAGAAAGATGACAATGCCAGAGACCTTGACATCCGTGGCTTCGTATCCCTTGGACGCGTCGATCTCTTCCGGCTCATGGCCGGCTTCATGGTGGTTATGCGTGGGCATGCTCAGGCTCCAGAATCTCCGCCACATGCGGATCGTTGCTTTGGACCAATGGCCGCGTCTTCAACTGCGCCGAGAAGTAAGCGACCCAGAAGGCCACCATCGCCACCGGCACCGCGACATATTCAAGTATTCCCCAACTGAAGTGCAGGTTGCGCGCCGCGTCCTTGAAGTTCGGCTCGATCAGCCAGAACAAGTCGAAGGCTTTGGCGAACACCATCCACTGGCACACCCGGATCAGGCGCTTCTTGTTGCGCTTCAGGTCGCGCGAGAGCAGAAGCGAGAACGGGATCAGCCAGTGGAAGATGAAGTCCAGCGTAATGATGACGCCCCATCCGCCGCGGAAGCGGTCAAGGTACCAGGGAATCTCTTCCGGCAGGTTGCCCGACCAGATGATGAGGAATTGCGAGAAGGCCAGGTAGATGTTGAGCATCACAAAGGCAAAGGTGAACTTGCCCAGATCGTGCTGCTCGGTCTGGCGGAGGATGGTCTTGAACGGCTCCGCCTTGGACAGCGAGATCGAGACAATGATGGAAAGCGCCAGCACCGAGTACGCCTGTCCTACCAGGAACAGGAGGCCATAGACCGAGGAGTACCAGGTGGGGTCAAGCGACATGACCCAGTAGATGGCCGCGGCCGTCATGGTGATGGAGTAGACCAGCACGCCGTGGCCGCTGATGTTTTCAAAGCGCTTGATCCACACCGGCGTTGAGGCGGGGGAATCGGCGTCGCGCTTGAGGCCCAGCACATTGAGGCGCCAGGCGTAGATGCCCCAGATGGCGAAGCAGATCACGCTGACCACGATGAAGGCCGTTGAGTTGAGCATGGGGCGCTTGAACTCGATGGCGTGGGCCTGCACCTCGTTGATGACGCCAGCCTTGAGGGCGGCGGCCGCGTCGTCGATCTGCGCCCAGAGGTAAAGCTTCTTGAGCGAGAGCGCGATCACAACCCAGTAGACAAAGACCAGCGGCAGCGTGCGGCTCATCGCTTCCAGCGGACGGCGGAGGAGCAGGCCCCACTTGCCGCCGGATAGATACTGCACCATCAGCAAGGCCAATCCACCCACTGAAAACCCGAAGGTCAGCATCAATCCCAGCAGCCAGCCGCGCAGCAGGTGATCGATGGAGTGGTCCAGGGCGGCCAGGCCGGCGGCGAGAACCGAGAAGACCGCTCCAACGACGAAGGCGCGCGTCTTCCAGCCATCCACAAAGGCCGGCGCGCTCAGATCGGCGGGGAGTGTTTTTGCGTGCGTCTCGTGAGCCATTCCGTCTGTCCTTACTTCGCGGCCGCGGGGGCCGGTTTGCTTGCGGGAATCTTGATGGCAGGGTCAGCCGGGTTGGCCGGAGCCAGAGCGGGCGTCCCCTGCTTTGCGTCATGCGGGTACGCCTGTACCGCCGTGGAAGGCAGAGCCCACGGCTCGGCGAATCCCTCCGGCAGATGCTGTTCGGCCGCAACTTCCTTCAGGCTCTTCAGTTGCTCGCCCGATGGAACGTCTTCCTGTTTCGCCGACTGGCTCAACTGCAGCGCGCGAATGTAGGCAGCCACGGCCCAGCGGTCGACCGGCGTCAATTGCGAGGAGTAGTCGGGCATGGCTCCGTAGCCGTGCGTCATCACGTAGTAGTAGTGGGAGAGCGGCTGCGCCAGCCGCACCTGGTCATGAAGATTGGCGGCCGGCTTGTAGCCGCGCTCCACAATCTCGCCCAATCCGTTGCCCACCCTGGAGTGGCACGGGGTGCAGTAGATGTTGAACCGTTCCTGGCCGCGCTTCAGCACTTCAAGAGTGACGGGAAACGGCATCAGGTTCTGCTCTTCGCGGTAGCCGTTCGCGCCCTGAATTACGCCGGTATAGAAGTAGCTGTCTTCGCGCAGTTGCCCGCGAGCCACGGTGTTCACCACCTGCGGACGAGCGCCGCGATGATCGGCAAACATCTCCGAGCCGCGCTGCGAGATGATCTTGGGCTGATCCTGCATGTCTTGCCGGCAGCCGGCAACCATCAGGACAGAACCCAGTGAAACCGCGACGGCCGCACGGCCGGCGAGGCGCACAATCGGATTGAGGCGGTTCGCTTGCATCAGTACTCCACCTCCACCACTGACACCGGCTGAAGGCCTTCCAGATACTTCTTTGATTCCACCAGGTCGAACTTGGGATCCAGCGCCTCCAGGCACAGGAAGAACTTGTCCGTCGTTGCGCCGTCGCGGAAGTTGGGCGCGTTGAACAGCGGGTGATAGAGCGTCGGCAAGCCGTTCAACGCAAGCATGCCAAAGGCCGCTGACAGGCCCGCAAAGAGAATGGTCCACTCGTAGGCGGGAATGATGAAGGCCGGCCAGGAGTATGTCGGCCGCCCGCCGATATTCAGCGGATAGGCCAGGGTCGAGACCCAGGTCTCCAGCGAGAACATCGCGGCCACACCCATCAGGCCGCCAATCAACGTAAGCAGCGGCACCTTGTTGCGATGAAAGCCGATCGCTTCCGCGGCTTCTTCCACCGGATAGGGCGTATAGCAGTCCATGCGCCGCCATCCGTCATGGCGCGCCTGCTGCGCGGCTCTCACCAGATCGCTCGGCGTATCGAATTCGGCCAGCAGGCCGTAAGTCCCTTCGCGTGGGGGCATTAGTCACCAGCCTCCGCTACCTTCTTGGGCGTGATCTTCGCCCCAGGCAGCATCATGCGGATTTCAGACATGGGAATCATGGGCAGGAACCGCACAAAGAGCAGAAACAGCGCGGTAAACAGTCCGAGGGTGCCGACGTAGGTCATGTAGTCCCACTTGGTGGCGCGGTAGGTGCCCCACGACGAGGGCAGGAAGTCGCGATAGAGGCTGGTCACAACAATGACGAAGCGCTCAAACCACATACCCGTGTTGACCACGATGGAGATGAAAAACATATACGGTATCGAAGTGCGCAGCTTGCGCGACCAGAGCGTGGTCAGCGGAATCGCCAGGTTGCAGGTGATGAGCACCCAGTAAGACCAGCCCATCGGCCCGAACATGCGGTTCCACATCATGAACGATTCCCAGTGCGAGGCCGAGTACCAGGCCATGAAGACTTCCATGCCGTACCCGTACGCCACAATGAACCCGGTCGCCAGCATCACCTTGCCCATGTTGTCGATGTGGCGGTCGGTGACCAGGCCTTCCAGGTGATAGAACTTGCGCAGTGGAATGGCCAGCGTGAGCACCATGGCGAAACCGGAGTAGATGGCGCCCGCCACAAAGTACGGCGGGAAGATGGTGGTGTGCCAGCCCGGCAACACCGCCACGGCGAAGTCGAAGCTGATGACCGTGTGCACGGAGAGCACCAGCGGCGTGGCCAACCCGGCCAGCAGCAGCGATGCCGTCTCATAACGCATCCAGTGCCGCGCCGAGCCGCGCCAGCCAAGCGAAACCAGCCCATAGACATATTGCGCAAGCTTCGAGTCGGCCCGGTCGCGCATCGTCCCGAAGTCCGGCACCATGCCGATGTACCAGAAGACCACCGAGATGGTGGCGTAGGTTGACACCGCAAAGACGTCCCACAGAAGCGGCGAGCGGAACTGCGGCCACACATTCATCGTGTTCGGATACGGCAGCAGCCAGTAGCCAAGCCAGGGGCGGCCGATATGGATCAGCGGGAACAGCCCGGCGCAGACCACCGCAAAGATGGTCATGGCCTCGGCGAAGCGGTTGATCGAGTTGCGCCAGCTCTGCTTGAAGAGCAGCAGGATGGCCGAGATCAGCGTGCCCGCGTGGCCGATGCCGATCCACCAGACGAAGTTGATGATCGCAAAGCCCCAGGCTACGGGCTGCGAGATGGCCCAGATGCCGGTGCCCTTGAGGAATAGCCATGTGAGGGCCACCAGCAGAAAGGTCGCCACCGCGCCGCCTACGCCGAACAGGGCAAACCAGCCCAGAGGCGTGTGTGGCGTGAGCACGATGCGCGCGATCTTTTCAGTGACCGACTTGAAGGTCTGCCCCGGCGCAATGACCCGGTATTCTCCGGTGGCGGGATCGATCTCGTGGTCTTTTGGTTTCAGGTCCGTGGTTGCCATCGTAACTCTCAACCCTTCGCCGGCGAGTGCTCAACCGGCGCTTCTTGAAGTTCGGAGTTCGGGTTTAATACCGCGGCGACATACTTGGTCCGCGGACGCGTATTGAGATCGGCGAGCACCTGGTAGCTGCGCTCATCGGCTTGCAGCCTGGCCACCCGGCTGCCCTTGTCGTTGATGTTGCCGAAGGTGATGGCCGAGGCCGGGCAGGCCTGCTGGCATGCGGTCTGGATCTCGCCGTCGCGCACGGGGCGGTTTTCCTTGTCGGCCTCGATCTTGGCCGCGGAGATGCGCTGCACGCAGTAGCTGCACTTCTCCATCACGCCGCGGGAGCGGACTGAGACATCCGGATTGCGCATCAGCTTCAGGCTCTCGGTCTCAAAGTCCGAGTAGAGCAGGAAGTTGTAGCGGCGCACCTTGTAGGGGCAGTTATTGGAGCAGTAGCGCGTGCCCACGCAGCGGTTGTAGACCATCGTGTTGAGGCCTTCCGGCGTGTGCACCGTGGCGCCCACCGGGCAAACCTGCTCACAGGGAGCGTTCTCGCAGTGCTGGCAGGCCATGGGCTGGAAGTGAGCCCGCGGCGCAGCGAGGTCGCCTTCGAAGTAGGTGTCAATACGCAGCCACTGCAAGTTGCGGCCGATGCGCACCTGCTGCTTGCCTACCACGGCAATGTTGTTCTCGGCATAACAGCCCACGATGCAGGCGTTGCAACCCGTGCAACTGTTCATGTCGATGGACATGCCCCAGGCATTGTCCTTGTAATCCCAGTTGGGGAAGAGGGTATTGTCCTTGTCGGTCTTCTCGTGCCCCGGGCCCTCGTTGGCAAAGCCGGGGTTGGCCTTGAACTCGTCCAGCGTCGCGTAGCGAATGATGCCGCGCTCGCTGATGGCCTCGTCGGCCTCAAGCGAGTTGTTGCCGCTGCCCTGCCCGCCAAACAATTTGGACCGGTGATCCTGGTAGTGGCTCTTGGTGATGGCCACTCCCCACTTGCCGTCCAGCTTCTTCAGTGACCCGATCGCGTAGAAAGGGGCTCCCGTTGTGCGGATAAGGTAAGCATTGAATCCGGCCCCCGAGCCCACGCGGCCCGCAAACGAGCGCCCGTAGCCGAGGTAGACAGTCACCGAGTTGTCGGGTTGTCCCGGAACCACGATCACCGGCGCGTTCACCTTGCGCCCCTGCACCGTCAATTCGACGATGTCGTCTTCTTCGAGGCCGAGTTTGGTCAGGGTCGCACCGGAGACCAGCGCGGCATTGTCCCAGCTCAGGTTGGTCACCGGCTTGGGCAACTCCTGCAGCCAGCCCACATTGGACCAGCGTCCGTCATAGATGCTCGGGTCGGGGCGGAAGATGATTTCAATGGCATCCTTCGACGACGGCGCGGGAACCTTGCTGGTCAGCTTCTGCGCATCCGCGCCAGAGGCCGAACCCTTGCCAACGGCAGTTTCATCGATCCAGCCCTGATGCAAAGCCTTGCGCCAGCCTGTCTCAAAATCGCCCTTGATGACCGGCTTCCACGTCTCGCGCACCGCATCATAGGGGCTGAGGCCGGGCTCATTGAGCAGCGCCTGGAAGACATGGTGCGCCGACTTGCCTCCATACAGCGGATCAATCATCGGCTGCACAATCGAAATCGTTCCGTCGTAAGCACGCGCATCCGACCACGACTCCAGGAAGTGCGCCGCGGGAATGTGCCAGTGCGCCTCGTGTCCGGTCTCGTCATAATGCGAACCGAGGTGGGCGACGATCTTGGCCTTGTTGAAGGCCGAAGCAAAATCCAGGTCAGCAGGCGCCGAGTAGATCGGATTGGCATTGAGAATCACCAGCCAATCCACCTTGCCCGCGTTCAGATCAGCCACCAGAGCCTTGAAGCCCGCAGCCTGATCGCCGGGCAGTGGGTTCACTGGTTCCGCTGAAACAAGCGCCGTCTTGCCCACGTTGCCCAGGGCGCTATTGATGGCTGCCGCGAGGGCTTCCACCGATGCATCCTGATGCAATCCCGAAATCACGACGCTCTTGCCCGCATGCGCCTTCAGGTCCTTGGCCACGGCGGCAAGAAACTTCTTCTGCTCTTCGGTCCAGTTGTATGACTGCGATTCAACGCCCGCAACCCCAACAGCCTTTGCCAACTCCGCGGCAAAAGCAGGAATCTCGCTGGCCCGCAGCCCCAGCCGATGCTCGGCCTTCAATCCAGTCGTCGTCGGCGTGGAATCGATCGAGTAGAGCCGGTTGAGCTTTTCGGGATTCTTGCGCCGGTCCGCATACTCCCGCACCAGCTTGTGGAATCCGGGATACGCCGCGCCGGAGAGGAAATCCGCATCGAGCGAGACGATCACGTCCGCGTCTGCGAGTGCATACTGAACGCTCAAACCCTTTTCGAGCGAGGTGCCCGCGATCGCCGGGTCATACTGCACCAGCGTCGCCTTGGGATAAGCCGCCTGCACAGCCTTCCACTGCCGCGCCAGCGTTGGCGAGGTGATGGTGGAACTCAGGAAATAGATGCCGGTTCCGTCTTTGCTCTCGGCTGCCTTCTTCCGAAGTTCCTGGGCAAACTCCGCCCACTCGCGGTTCTCGCCGCGATAGGTCGCGTGTTGCGAGCGGTCCGGATCATAAAGATCCAGCAGCGCGCCCTGCGCGAACACATCGGAAGATCCCAGGTTGTAGGGGTGCTCCGGGTTGCCGTCAATCTTGATGGGCCGGAACTGGTCGGTCTTGACCAGCAGCGGCAGCGCGCCGGTCGCCGACGGCATGGCCGTCGCAAAGTACATCGGCTTGCCCAGAATCAAATCTTCCGGCTGCTTGACGTAGGCATAGATTGGCTCGTCCGGCTGCTTGGTGCAGCCCGCCAGGCCAGCCAGCGCCATCGAGGCGCCCATCAGCTTCATGAAGCCGCGCCGCGATACCGGATCTACCCACTCCTGCGCCGAACCGGGAAACTCCTTTTCGACGGCCGCCTCAAACTCCGGCGACCCCGCCAGCTCATCCACGCTCCGCCAGTAGCGCTTGCCTTTGGCGGACTTGAGTTCCGCGCGCACCGCTTCCAGGGTCATCGCCGTCTCCGGCGCGGCGGCCTTGCTCTTCTCGTAATCCACGGCGTTCCCCGCAGCTTGTTTGCTTCCGTTCATATGTCCGCTCATCGGTGGCAGACCTCGCAACTGGCCAGGTCCTTGGGAGTGCGAATCTTGTAGTGGTCCAGCAGGAAGTGCCCCAGCTCATCCTGGCTGGTGAACTTCCTGTACGAGCTGAGAGGGGCCGCGGTCGGGGCCAGCGAAGCTACCTGAACTCCTTCTGCCGGCTCCCTGGTCACGCAGTTGACCGTCTGGGCCGTCGGCACACCCGACTTCTCATCCCCGACGGAGCACCACACCGGACGATCCTCGGCCGGCTTCTCCCAGGCCATGTTGTAGACCTCGGTGGTGGGCCGCAGATTCTTGGCCGGGTTGCGGTGGCAGTCCAGGCACCACTCCATCTGCAGCGTGTTCTGCGCATACATCAGCGGCATCTGGTCCACACGTCCGTGGCAGGTGGAGCAGCCCAGACCCTTGTTCACGTGAATCTCATGGCTGAAGTAGACGTAGTCGGGCAGGTCGTGCACCTTGGTCCAGGTCAGCGACTGGCCCGTTGCCCAGCTTGTCCGCACCGGCTCCAGCAGTTGCGCGTTGGTCCAGATCTGCGCGTGGCAGTTCATGCACGTCTTGGTGGGCGGAATTCCAGCGTAGCTCGACTTCTCCACGGTTACGTGACAGTACTGGCACTGAAGACCCAGGCCCTGCACATGGTGCTTGTGGCTGAAAGGCACCGGCTGGTCCGGGCGCTGGCCCTGCCGCGTAACCCAGGGAGAGCGCTGCAACTGGTCCAGCGTCACCCCAAGGGCAATCACGATCAGCCCCGTCAATACCAGGCTCATGCGAGCCAGAGCATTGGAGCTGCGGTCAAATATCTGCGCCATGAAAGCTTCCCTGCGTTCGGTTTCGATTAGGATGTGCGCGCTGTGCCGGCGGTCACACAGGTTGTGGTCAATTTCTCAACTTGGGCAAAAGAAATCAGCGGAGTGGAGAACCCCGAAAACCCAATATAGCAGTCGAGGGCGGTCCTTGAGGTGGTTTTCCACTTGAATCGGCAAAAAAATCTTCGCGGTTTGTCATATCTAATCCGTTGAAAAGATAGACGCTTGTGATAACTGATGCGCCTGGTGCGGCGGACCCGCTTCCCTGGCGACCCACATGCCGGGATATTGTAATTCTGAACAAAATAGCACAGCCCTTCCGGACCCGGCTACTCCAAAAAAATGAGCCGATTTACCCCTTCCAGAAGGCGACTACCAGCCCTCCGGCCACAATCAGCGCCCCGCCCACATAAATCGGCGGCGTAGGCGACTGGCCAAAGCGAAGCTTGGCCTGCAATTGGGCCATGAGGAAGAAAAGCACCACGTAGACGCCCAGCAGCTTGCCAAAATCCCACTGCGGCAGGTTGACAACCGTCCCATAAAGCGCCAGCACCACAGTACCAAAGACAAACGGCCATACTCGTCCAACACCCGACGAACCGCGCATGCCCTGCTGGAAAAACGAATCGCCGTGCGCCTCAAGAAACGCGGCGAGAGAGAGCGTGACGAACGCGCCGAGAGGGTGCCCCACAAGCCGATTCAGGAGATTCATGATGGGGGAAGCCTCCAGGAGGCATGGCCCCCTTTCATTTTCATGATTGTGCGTTGACCCGCGGGGAAACCAGCCTCGCGTCTCGCCCGCAAAAACAATCGTAACCATCAGATGCTTTAGAATTCGTAAAGACGTAAGCGCCGGTTGCCCTCTTTCACAACTCATCCCGCAATGTGGACGATAGGTCTGGTGGGTATCCGTTTATCAGTTTGCATCGCCACGACCCCAGCGGGCGCATCTCAGCCGCGGGGCAGATACAGGAAAGGGAAGGCCATGAAGTACGCCGGATTGCTGGTCATGCCAGCCGGATTCTTTCTCGCCATTGCCGCGCTCTTGTTGTTTCCCGCGCCAGGGCTGCGCGCTGCCTTTGTTGTGTGCGGGCTGGCGGTTGAAGCCATGGGTCTCGCCGTAGCGGTTCGCGGCCACATGGAAGCCAGGGGAGAACACCAGGCATGACCCCTCCCCCCCTCCCGGATTCTCTCTTCGCCCTCACTCTTGTGCTGCTGCTGCTGGCGCCGCTGGCCATCGCCGGCGTGGCGCTCATCAACACCGGCCTTGGACGCTCCCGCTCGGCGGCCCAGTCATTGCTGGGCAGCCTGGCCATTCTGGCCGTCTCCGTGCTTGTGTTTGGGATCGTGGGCGCGGCCTTCACCGGCAATCTTCCCGGCGCCGCGGGTGGCGCGGGGCGTACATTTCTGCTGGCCGGCAAGCCCTGGAACTGGCTTGGCGCGGCACCCTTTCTGCTCGGTGGCCTGGCATCCGCGCTGCCGCAGGCCCAGCTTGCCCTCCTCTTTCAGTTCCTCTCGGTGGCCCTGCTCGGACTGATCCCCTGGGGCTCCGGAGCGGATCGCGTGCGCATGACCGCCGGCTGCGCCATCGCCGCGGTGCTGGCTGCCTTTCTGTTTCCCCTGACCGCGCATTGGATATGGACCGGGGGCTGGCTGGCGCAACTGGGCGTCAACTTCGGCCTGGGCGCAGGTTTTGCGGATGGGGGCGGGGCAGCCACGGTGCACCTGCTGGGCGGCCTCAGCGCACTCGCGGTCATCTGGATCGCCGGTCCCCGCCGGGGCAAGTTCCCGCGCGAGGGCCTGGCCACCGCCATGCCGGGTCACAATGCGGTCTATGTCGTCTTCGGCTGCCTGCTGGCTCTGGTTGGATGGCTGGCCTGGAATGTGGCCGGCGCTGTGCTCTGGCTGCATGGGACTCCGGCCTCCCTCGCGCTGACGGCCGTCAATACCCTGCTCTCCGCCTCGGCGGCCGTGGTGGCCACCTTCGCCGTCACCCGCATCCGGTTCGGCAAGCCCGACGCCAGCCTCTGCGCCAATGGCTGGCTTGCCGGCCTGGTGGCTTCCTCGGCCTGCGCGGGCATCGTTTCGCCCGGAGAGGCGATCTTCGTTGGACTCATTGCGGGCATCGGCACCCCACTGCTGGTGGAAGTGCTTGAGCTGGCCCTCTCTATCGACGACCCCTCCGGCGCCATCACCGTTCACGCCGCCGGCGGTCTGTGGGGCTTGATCGCCGCTGGCCTTTTCGCTCCGCAGGCGGGCCAACTCGTCGCCCAACTGGTCGGCATCGCCACCCTGCTCGGCCTGGTGTTCCCTCTGACCTACGGCCTGTTCGCGCTCCTGAATCGCTTCTTGCCCTTCCGCGCGGACTCCGACGGGGAACGCATCGGGATGGACCTGCATGAGCTGGGCGGCGGCGCTTATCCGGAGTTCGTCATCCATCGCGACGAGTCCTACCGCTAGAAATCTTGCGTGCCTTCCTCCCAGCCTTCCGGTCTTTTCATCGGAAGGGCTGGGAGGCCGGGCGCCCGGCGGTGTAGGGTGGATTGCGTTCCCCGTGAGGACCCCGCCCATGCGCTCTCTGCAGCACCCCCGCTTCTGCCTGTTTCTGTTGCTCTCCGCCATTCTGCTCACCGCCAGCGCCGCGGCCCAGCCTTCGTTCACGCCGGGCCGCCCGTGGCCTGACACGGCGGGCAACCCTGTGCAGTCGCATCTGGGCGGGCTGCTGTTTGAGAACGGGGTCTATTACTGGTACGGCATGGACTTCCGGGGCCCACGCATCGCGCCCGATACCCTGCCCCACCAGAGCTTCGCCTGGCTCCTCAACCTGGGCGTCACCGTCTACTCGTCCACGGACCTGGTCACTTGGAAGCCCGCGCCCTCCCAACTGACAGAGATCACCTACAAGCCCGGCGGCTTGCTTCAGCCCGCCAATCTGCTCGTCCGCCCCAAGGTCATCAAGGACCACGCCACGGGAAAGTTCATCCTGATGGCGGCCCTCACGGCTCCGGACTTCGAATCGGTCAGCGACGTGGTCTACGCCGTGGCGGATCAGCCGCTGGGACCCTTCCGCTGGATGGGCAAGCTCGGCTGGTGCGGCAAGCCCAACGCTGCGGGCCTTTGGGCCGGGGTCTGGGAGCAGGCCAAATCCGACGCCCCCGAGCGGATTCGCGGTTTCGACATGACTCTGTACACGGATGGCGACGGCAAGAGCTTCCTGCTGACGGCGCACACGCGCATCCTGGCCTATGAGCTTGGCGCGGGTTCCACCTGCGCGAGCCATGTCGAAGTGATGCAGGGCGCAACGGGCGAGGCGCCGGCTCTTTTCAAGGACCGCGGAACCTACTATCTGCTCACATCCCAACTCACGGGTTGGGCGCCGAACCGCAATCAGTCCTTCACTTCCCCCTCCATCCACGGGCCGTGGACGCCGCGAGGCCCGTTTGCGCACGGCCCAGGGGAAGAGACCACCTTCGACGGGCAAACCACCTTTGTGCTGCCCGTTCAGGGAAAGCCGCACGCCTTCATCTTCATGGCCGACCGCTTCGGGGCGGTCTCGGACACCGACATTCCCGACTTCACGCGCGCCACGCACATCTGGCTGCCCATTGAAATCGACGCGGCCAGGCACACGCTCACCGTGAATTGGAGAGACACGTGGGACCTGTCAGCCTTTGCCGCGAGTTCAGAAAAACAATGAGATTGCGGTCTTGGCCGACTTGAAGCTCATGCCGTCCGTCGTCCTTAAGTGAGCCAAGTCTGGTGAGTGGCGGCCTCGGGCCGCGCACCTCACCGCCGCGCCAGCAGCAGCATCAGCCCGAACAGCACCAGAGGCACCAGCGCCAGGCTTAGATACAGCAGCATCTTGCGTCCGCCCGGCAGCCCTTTCAGACCCAGCAGCGGCCGCTGGACCTCCGGCTCCACCCCCACCAGTTCCTGGTGCTCCAGGTCCCAACTCATCTCGCTGGCCGTCTGATAGCGGTGACGGGGTTCCCTCTCCAGCGCCCTGCTCAGAATCTCGCCCAGCGCGGGAGAGATGGCGCTGTTGACCTTGCGTACCGGCTTGGGGTCGTTCAACAGGCGCTCATTCATCACCGCCAGAGGGTTGGGACCTGTGAAGGGCGGCTCGCCGGTCAGCATCTCATAGAGCATGGCGCCCAGGGCGTAGATGTCGCTGCGCTGGTCGCCGCGCTGGCCTTTGACCTGTTCGGGCGAGATGTAGTCCGGCGTGCCCAGCAGCGGAGACGTGCCGGCATAGGTCAGGCGGCGCGCGTCCTCTTTCATGGCGATGCCGAAGTCGATGAGCTTGATGGTGTCGCCCTCGCCCACCATGATGTTTTCCGGCTTCAGGTCGCGATGCACCACGCCATGCTTGTGCATGGAGTCGAGCGCCTCGCAGACGGCGAGCGCAATGCGCACCGCGCGGTCGATGGGGAGCTTGCGCTCCTCGTTGAGAATGGAGCGCAACAGGCGCCCATCCACCCACTCAATGACCATGTAGAGGCGGCTGCGCTGCTCGCTGTTGTAGGTCTTGACCACGCCGGGGTGGTCCAGCGTCTGGCCGATCTCCTCTTCGCGCTTGAACCGCTCCACGAGAATGGGGTCGGCCGCCATCTCCGCGTGCGGCACCTTGATGGCGACGGCATGGCCGGCATGGAGGTCCGTGGCTTTGAAGAGGACCGACATTCCGCCGCGGGCAACGGTCTGCTCGATGCGGTAGTGGTCCAGCATATCTCCGGGTTCAAGTGGGCTCATGGGCGCGTGCGATCAGTCTCATTAATTGTTTCACGCCGGGTCGTAAGAAATTCGTCAGGAAAGCGGAAAGGACAACCGGGAAGCCCTGGCCACTCCAGCCACGCCCGCCAACGGATATATTGAATGGGGTCCCACTATGCACTGCGCTCTCCGATTCCTCGCCGCCGGTCTTGGGCTGAGCCTTGCCCTGGCGCAGGGCCATGCCCTGACGGGAAGCCGTGCGCAAGCCTTTCGCGGGGGCGGGCGGGGAAAGCGCACCGAGGTGCAGCAGGAGACGGGCTTTCTCAACCGCACCCTGGAGTTGCATGGGGCCGAATACCGTTTTCAGGTCTACCTTCCTGAGAACTTCCGCAGGGATGACCGCAAGCAATGGCCGATTCTGCTGTTCCTGCACGGGCGCGGCGAACGCGGCTCCGAGGGCATGTGGCAAACCCAGATCGGCCTGCCGCAGGCGGTGCGCGACCACCCCGAGCGCTGGCCTTTCATCATCGTGATGCCGCAGTGTCCGCTGGCCAACTTCTGGACCGACCCGGAGGTGCTGGCCATGGCCATGGCGGCGCTGGACCAGGAGAGCCGCGAGTTTCACGCCGACCCCGACCGCACCTATCTGACCGGCCTGTCGATGGGCGGCTATGGCGCATGGGAACTGGCCCGGCTTCATCCCCACCGCTGGGCCGCGGTCGCCATTGCCGCCGCCGGCGTCTTCTGGAGCTATGCCCCGGAGCGCTGGCAAGAGAGCTCGACGCTGCCCGGCGAGTATGCCCATGCCGTGGGGCGCCTGCCCATCTGGATGTTTCACGGCAGCGACGACAACGTGGTGGCGCCGCGCCAGAGCGAACTGATGTATGACGCGCTGAAGGCCGCCGGGGGGCGGGAGCGCCTGTGGGTCTACCAGGGCCTGAAACACGACTGCTGGACACGGGCCTATGACGAGCCGGAGCTGCCGCGCTGGCTGCTCGGGCACCGCAGGGATGTGCGCCTGGACCAGCCGGCCTCCGAGCGGCTGGTGATTCCGCTGCATCCGCCGGCCTTCAAGCTTGCGACTCTGCAACTGGACGGTTTTTGCGGAGAATATCGCGATGTAAACGGGCGGGTGGCGGCGACGATCTTCCGCCAGGGCGACCAGTTGCTGGAGAAAGGCCCGCTCGGCGATGCGGTGGAACTGGCGGCCGAGTCCGCGGCGGTCTTCTTTTATCCCAACGGCTCTTCGCTCAGCCGGCTCACCTTTGAGCGGGACGCACAGGGGCGCGTGACCGGAGCCGTCTTCCACGATGACCGGCACGAGGAGCACTGGGAGAAGCGGGCCGCGACCCGTTAACTGCCAACGCCCCTGGCCCTGCGCTGAAGACCTGTGCGGCGGTCACCTTGCGGCGGCCGGGATGGCGCGTATACTCGTCCGCAAGGAAAATTGAACGCCATGGACCCGACCTCTCTGCTGCTGCCGAACTCCCTTCAGAACGCGGCTGTGCTGACCATCGTTCTTGCCTTTGCCGGCTATCTGGTCACGTTTTTGAGTTCGCGGATGCTGGCGCGGCGGACGGACATGCTGAAGCTGGTGAACATGCGGCTCAACGAGTTTTACGGGCCGCTCTATGTGGCTTCGCAGGCGGGCAACATCGCCTACCGGTCGCTCCTGAAAAAGCAGGGCAAGACGCAAAGCGAGCCGATTCTGGACTCCGAGATGAAGGAGTGGGTGCTGTGGATGACCACCATCTTCATGCCGCTGAACGACATCCGGGAAAAGATCATTATCGAAAAGGCCTACCTGATCGTCGAGGAGCAGATGCCGCACTGTCTGCTGGATTTTGTGACGCACGTGGTGGGCTACAAGGCGGTGCTGTCAAAGTGGGCCGAGGGCGACTACTCGGAGCGGCGCTCGACCATCGGCTGGCCGCCAGAGTTTGACAGCTATGTGACGCGCTCTTACAACGCCCTGAAGGCGCAACAGACGCACCTGCTGCATGGGTCGGCGTGGCAGATATACCATCGCCTGTTTGGCCGCAAGCGGGGCTAGGTCATGCTGGCATCAATCCGCAAAGCAACCAGCCAAGGGGGGTAGAAGACCCGGAAGCAAGGCGCTCTCGTGCCGCCGTTCGGTCCAGGATGCCTCTGATTTGGGTGAAAGGCTCTCGATCAGGGAATCGTATAGCGCTTGACCTGGAGCAGGAAGTTCGCCTTGTGGAGCTTGTTGGCGGGTGCGGAGAGCCCGGTCTTGCTGGCGGGCACGCCGATTTGTGTGCCCTTGTAGGGGGAGACCTTGGAGACCTGCGGGGGCGGGCCCACCTTCTCATAGAGCGGCTGCACTTTTTCATCGCGCTTGTAGTAGATGCCGCAGCGATTGTTAGGCCCGTTGGAGCGGATCGTGACGAAGGTTCCATCCTTGGGCTTGATGTTGGAGGAATCGAAGGAGTAGGCCGTGCCATGGAAGCCGAGCGCGTGCGCCTTGGCCTGGACATTCATGCCGCCAAATTTGACCACGTGCTCGGGGAGGTCGGCGGCGCAATAAAGTTCGTGCATGGCGGCGGGATGAGCGGCAATCTGCCGCACCATCTCCGCCATCACACCCGCCTCGGTGCCGGGGGTGGTGAAGTGCGCGCCGACCAGTGTGCCGTCGGTCATGAGCACGGTGACTCCCATGCAAAGAAGCAGGTGGGGGTAACAGATCTCGGCCTGGTCCTGGCCGACCATGTCTTCATCGAGGTAAATCGGCATCCAGTGGTTCCCTCCGGTAAAAGGCTCGCGACTTGGGGAAGCAGCCTGGAGGCCATCGTACCTGAAGGGGGTTGCAGAGGCGCAAGGAGGGGAGCTGTGAGTGGGCAGTGGACAGTGGTGTTTCCCAGGCCTCTTGGGGAGACCTGGGAAACACTGGAATCGAGCGCGCCCTGAGCGGAAGCCAAAGCGCGGCGGCGAGCCTACTTCAGGCCGACGCCGTACTGGTAGCTATAGGTGCTGCTTCCCGGCGCCCAGGGCAGGTTCGCGCCGAAGGAGGCAAAGACAACGGCATTGTTGATGAAGGTGACAAACACATCCTGCTGCGCGTTGGCGGTGGTGACGCGGAAGGTAAACAGGCCGTTGCAGGGGTCCTGCAACTGGCCGGCGCTTCCGTAGAGATAGGTAGCATCGGCAACCGGCTTGAGGGTGGCCTGGGTGACGGTTTTTCCCTGGGCATCCGTGACGGTGACATCGCCCTGGGCGGTCACGACGATGGTGGCCTGGCCAAGGGAGGGCGTTCCGGTCTCGACGTTGCCCTGGCCGGTGGCGGCATTGAGCTTCTGGTAGTAGATGGCCGAGTAAGTGCCGGCGACAGCGGGGTCAAAGTTCTTGGCAGCGGCCTTTTTGAGACCGAGAATTGAGCCGTTCGAAGTGTCAACGATGAAGAATCCGCCGGCGGTCCCAAAGACATAGTCCTTGCCGCTGCCCCCATCGGCGCCGGAGATGAAGGTGCCGGAAGCGTCTTCCTTCATGGCGCTGAAGTCCAGTGTGCCGTTGTTGAACGGGCTGTTCTGCATGGGGTTGAGATTGCCGTAGGGCCAATAGGAGGAGTTCTGCCCTGAGGTGGCGCCAATGGTGACCGAACCCACCTCAAGCCCGCCGGAGGCGGTGCGGAATTGCAGGTAGTTATAGCTGTTGTTGGCAAAGGTGCTCATGGAGATCGGTCCGCTCTCGACAGCAGTGATCAGCGCCGGGGTATTGTGGTCGGGGCCGGCCTTGGCAGCCTCGATCAGCAGCGCATAGCCCGGCACCTCATAAGCCGCGATCAGGTTGCCGCTTGGGTCGTTGAGCGCATAACTGCCGTTGGCATTGACCGTGTAGGGAACGGTTCCGGTGTCGCCGTTGGACACGTTGGCATAGGCGAGGGTGTGCGCGGTTGTGTCGATGGTGATGTTGAGAAAGTCGCCCACCGAGGCCGTGCCGTGGTAGCTGTGGATGGCCACCGCCGGGCCGGGCTTTTGATCAGGCGAGGAACTGGTGCCGCAACCGGAAAGGCCGGTGAGGACGGCCAGGACAAACAGAGCGCCGATGAGGCGAAGACGCATGGATCTCTCCCAGGGAACACAGGTCTCTGTGCTCACGTCCCAGCTATCGGCATTGGGCGGCCGAGCATGATGGATAGCAGGGCGGAGAATTAGCCTTTCGTAATTTTGGATGCGGCGGCCTGCGGTATCCATGCGCCGAATCCTGGGTCAGAAACAGCAAGCCCCGGCCATGGCCGGGGCTTGCTGTGCGGGCTGACCTGAAGATCAGTAGCGGTAGTTTTCGGCCTTGTAGGGGCCTTCCGGGGCGACGCCGAGGTAGTCGGCCTGCTTGGGGGTGAGGGTGGTGAGCTTGACGCCGATCTTCTCCAGATGGAGCCGGGCGACCTCTTCGTCAAGCTTCTTGGGCAGCACGTAGACGCCTACCTTGTAGGTGTCCTTGTTGGCCCAGAGGTCGATCTGCGCCAGGGTCTGGTTGGCGAAGCTGTTGCTCATCACAAAGCTGGGATGGCCGGTGGCGCAGCCGAGATTGACGAGGCGCCCTTCGGCGAGCACGAAGATCTGATGGCCGTCGGGGAAGGTGTACTTGTCGACCTGGGGCTTGATGTTGAGCTTTTCAACACCCGGCTCCTGGTTGAGCAGGTCCATCTGGATCTCGTTGTCGAAGTGGCCGATGTTGCAGACAATGG
Source organism: uncultured Acidobacteriaceae bacterium (assembly GCA_903849645.1). Lineage (GTDB taxonomy): Bacteria > Acidobacteriota > Terriglobia > Terriglobales > Acidobacteriaceae > Telmatobacter. The sequence continues at coordinate 125,990 of CAINJJ010000005.1, forward strand.
CCTGGTCCTTCATGCGCTTCATGTGCTCGAGGGTGATGATGTCCACGTTGCCGGTGCAGGTGACGTAGATGTCGCCGCGGCCCAGGGTGTCTTCGATGGTGGTGACTTCAAAGCCTTCCATGGCGGCCTGCAGGGCGTTGATGGGGTCGATCTCCGTGACGATGACACGAGCGCCCATGCCGCGCAGGGAGTGGGAAGAGCCCTTGCCCACGTCGCCGTAGCCGCAGATGACGGCGACCTTGCCGGCCACCATCACGTCCGTGGCGCGCTTGATGCCGTCGGCGAGCGACTCGCGGCAGCCGTAGAGATTGTCAAACTTGGACTTGGTGACCGAGTCGTTGACGTTGATGGCGGGCACCAGCAGCTTGCCTTGCTCCATCATCTTGTAGAGCCGGTGGACGCCGGTGGTGGTCTCTTCGGAGACGCCGCGCCAGGCGGAGGCAACCTTGTGCCAGTGCTGCGGGTCCTCGGCGTAGACCTTCTTGAGCAGGTTCTTGATGACCTGTTCTTCGTGGCTGCCGGAGGGCGTGTCGACCCAGCCGTCGCCGTTTTCCAGCTCATATCCCTTGTGGATGAGCAGGGTCACGTCGCCGCCGTCGTCGACGACGAGTTCGGGTCCGAGGCCGCCCTTGTGGGCCAGCGCCTTCCAGGTGCATTCCCAGTACTCTTCCAGGGTCTCGCCCTTCCAGGCGAAGACGGGAACGCCCGTGGCGGCGATGGCCGCGGCGGCGTGGTCCTGGGTGGAGAAGATGTTGCAGCTTGCCCAGCGGACCTCCGCGCCGAGGCTGACCAGGGTCTCAATCAGCACGGCGGTCTGGATGGTCATGTGCAGCGAGCCGGTGATGCGAACGCCGGCCAGGGGCTTGGAGGCGGCGTACTTGCGGCGGATGGACATGAGGCCGGGCATCTCGTGCTCGGCGATGTCGAGTTCCTTGCGGCCCCATTCGGCCAGAGACATGTCGGCGACCTGATAGTCGTTTGCTGCGATTTCGAGGGTTGGGGTAGCCATTCGATTTCTCCTTTTATCGTCACATCGTGATATGTTGATATGTACCAGAAGGAACCCTATGGCGTCAATCATCAAAATCCTGCGCGCGGCGGCCGACCCCAACCGGCTGCGGCTCTTGCTGCTGCTGGAGGCCGAGGAGCTTTCGGTGGCGGAGTTGCAGGAGATTCTGGGCATGGGGCAGAGCACGATCTCGACGCATCTCTCGCAGCTCAAGCAGGCGGGGCTGGTGGCCGACCGGCGAACCGGCAAGAGCAACCTCTACCGGCTGGCCGGCGGCGAAGGCCTTGTGGCCGGGATGCTGCGCGAGGCGCGCGAGGAGTTGCCGGAGGCCGGCCGGGACAGGGACGCGATGCGGCGGGTGGTGAAGAAGCGGCAGGACAAGATGCGCAGCTTCTTTGACTCCGTGGCGGGGCGGCTGGGGCGCGATTATGTGCCGGGCAAGTCGTGGAAGGGGCTGGCGGAAGCGCTCTTGCGGCTGATGCCGCCGTTGGTGATTGCGGATCTGGGCGCCGGGGAGGGCGGGTTTGCCCTGCTGCTGGCGCAGAGGGCGGAGAAGGTGATTGCCGTGGACAGCTCGGCGCGGATGATTGAGGTGGGCCGGGAGACGGCGCAGCGGGCCGGAATCGAGAACGTGGAGTTCCGCCAGGGCGACATGGAAGAGCTGCCGCTGGAGGACGGGTCGGTGGACCTGGTGTTCTTTTCGCAGTCGCTGCACCACGCGCTGCACCCGGAGCGGGCGGTCGAAGAGGCGGCAAGGATTTTGCGCGCCGGCGGGCGGATTGTGATCCTGGACCTGCAACAGCACAGGTTTGAAGAGGCGCGCGAGCTGTATGCCGATGAGTGGCTGGGCTTCAGCGAGCCGGACCTGGAGGCGATGCTGGAGCGGGCCGGATTTGCCAACGTGCAGACGTCGGTGGTGCACCGGGAGGCGGAGACGCCCCATTTCCAGACGCTGCTGGCGGTGGCGGACAAGGGCAGATAGCAAGCAGAGGCAGCCCGCGTGGACGCTGCCGTTGGGTATACTTTCGAGTGATGGAAACCACGGGCTGCGGCACGGCAATCGTTACGCCATTTCAGGCGGATGGATCGATCGACGAGGGGGCGCTGCGGGCGCTCGTCAACTGGCAGATCAACGCGGGCATCGACTTTCTGGTGGCCTGCGGGTCCACGGGCGAGGCCGCCACGCTGGACGACGAGGAGTGGCTGCGCACGGTCCGGATTGTGGTGGAAGCGGCCGGCGGGCGGGTGCCGGTGTGGGCCGGATGCACCCACAACTCGACCCGGACGCTGCTGCACAACGCACGCCTGCTCAAGCAGATACGCGGCGTGGACGCGGTGCTCTCGGCCAATCCCTACTACAACAAGCCGACGCAGGAGGGGCAGTTCCAGCATTTTCTGGCTCTGGCCCGGGAGCTGGACCCAATTCCGGTGACGCTCTATAACGTGCCGGGGCGGACGGCGGCCAACCTGGAGCCGGAGACGGTGCTGCGGCTGGCGGAGGCCGCGCCAAACATTCAGGCGATCAAAGAGGCGAGCGGCAAGGTGCCGCAGATTGCGCAACTGGTGCACCTGCTGCCGCGGGGATTCAAGGTCTTCTCCGGCGACGACAACCTGGCGCTGGCTTCGATTGGCGTGGGGGCGCACGGACTGATCAGCGTGGCGGCCAATGAGGCGCCGCTGGAGGTGGGGCGGATGATTCGCGCCGCGCTGCGCAACAACTGGGTGGAGGCGCGGGAGTTGGAGCGGCGCTGGGGCAAGCTCTTCGAGGCCAACTTCTGGGAGTCGAACCCAAGCCCGGTGAAGACAGTGTTGAACCTGATGGGGCGCTGCTCGGATAGTGTGCGGCTGCCGCTGGTGCCTCCCTTGGCGGCGACCAGGGCGCGGCTGGAGCGGCTGGCCGGGGAACTGGGACTGCTGAAGCATGTTCCGCCGCCGGATGGGCCTGCAGAAGTGTTTTAGAGACAGCAACTTAGAGATGGCCCGCGCCCTGAATGAAAAGCGCGGGCCTCTTTGTCGGGAGGGCTCATCTTTTTTTGGGCACGGACCGCAACCCTGGGACACAAAGTGCGTCTAAGTGCACAGCGGCCAGAGTAGATACCAAGCACGTCGACGGCCGCAGCACGCAACTTCAGGCAAAGGCTGGAGCACGCCGCCTCGCCCTGGCACCTCTACTACCCCCAATTGATTGCCGAGGACACGATGAGCCTGCCGGGCTCGTGGATACGTGTGTTCCGGCATGCCCGTTAGCCTCGGATCAGCCGGCAGGAGAAGAGCCCCGGACGGGCCGACTCCGCGCCAGCCCAACACCAGCCGCGGATATCCGCAGAAAGCGATGAATTCTCCATGTCCCCCATATTTCAGGCCAGACCCCATTCCCTCGGGCTTCTTGTGCTGGCGGCAGCAGCATTGATGCAGACCGGCTGCAACGGATCCAATGGAATCAATCCGATCAACCAGAACCTGCCGAAGGGCTCTTCGTTTGTGATTGCGACGGATGCGCCGCTGGCGGCCGTGACCTCGTTTTCCGTGCAGGTGCAAGGCATCAACGCGGTGGACGCCACGGGGGCGAGCACGCCTCTGCTGACCGGCACGCCGACGGTGGACTTTGCCCGCTTCAATGGCTTGCAGACGCTGCTGGACATGAAGGCGGTTCCGGTGGGCACCTATACCAGTATTTCGGTGGTGCTGGGGCCGGGAACCATCGGCTACCTGGACACCTCCGGCGCGGGTGCGCCCACGATCATGACCCTGGCGGCAACCTATACGCAGTCGACAGTGACGGTGCCGCTGGCCACGCCGCTGGTGATTGCCACGGCGGCGGCTCCGGTGGGCCTGAATGTGGACTTCAAGCTCGACAAGTCGATCCAGGTGGACGCCACCGGGCAGATTACCGGGCAGGTGACCCCGACACTGGCCATTACCGCGGTGACCACGGCGGACGCCAAAGCGCACGTGGACGAGTTTGACGCGGCGGTGGTGAGCGTGGACACGACCGCGGGTTCGTTCGTGGTGCAAGGGCCGCACGGGGAGCAGTTCACGGTGGTTCCCAACGCGCAGACCGACTGGGACGGCAAGACTACCCTGGCCACTCTGGCGGCGGGCAACATTGTGGAAGTGGCCGGCGTGCTGGACAAGACGGATGAGACGCTGGACGCCGACGAGGTGGAGTTGCTGTCCTCGACCGGGTTCACGGCGAACGGGCAGGTTACGTATGTGCAGCCGGGGACGGGCGCGGCCACGAGCTTTGACCTGTATGTGCGCGGGGTGCTGCCGGCCAATACCGGACTGACCCTGGGACAGATTGCGCAAGTGAACCTGGCGGGCACGGAGGACTTTGACATCCGCTGGATGCACAACCGGATGGCGCAGTTCCTGTTTAACCCGAGCGGGCTGGTGGCGGGGCAAAGCCTGTCGATTGGCGGCCCGGCGACGGGAGCGGCCAACGCGCAGGCAGTGACCGTAAAGCGCGTGGTGCTGCGGCAGTGGGGCTTCAATGGAACGGTGGTGGCGGGCAGCATCAACACCGGCAAGGATACGTTCCAGTTGCAGATTACCGGCTTTGCCGGGGTCCTGATTCCGCAGAAGGTGACCGTGCACATTGGCGGCGGGACCGACTACCGCGACGGCTGGGGCAAGCTGAGCGACCTGACCGACGGAGCGACGGTGCGTGTGGTGGGCCTGCTGCTCAAGGACCCGACGACGGGCGCGCCGGTGCTGCTGGCGCGGCATCTGGACGACGGCAAGGGGATCTGAAGCAGTGGACAGTGAACAGTGGACAGTGAACGGAGTGCAGTGAACGGAAGACAGTGAACTGAGAACAATGAGCTGGCGGCTGGGTAGCTGCCGGCGGGGAAGCAACAACAGATGCGCCGGGGCCGGAAACAGCGGCTCCGGCGCATTTTTTGCGTCGGTCGGACGAAGGGGCGCGCAAATCTGATAAGACAGTACGGCGGGAGAAGGGTGGATTGGCATGGCTTTGAAGCGAAAGTGGGCGAGCAGGGCGATTGTTGTGGCGATGGCGCTGGGCGCGTGGGCGTTGGCGGAAGGGCAGGAGCCGCCGAAGACCCCGACGGCAGGGGAGCGTGAGGCGCTGAAGAAGGTGAAGCCGGACATTGTGGGGTTGCGCAACGGGGTGTTTGTGGAGCCGGATGCGATCGACTTTGCGGACCATGCGGGCTTCAGCCCGATCTTTGACGGCAAGACGCTGGCCGGTTGGGACGGAATGCCGGGGGTTTGGCGGGTGGAGGATGGAGCGCTGGTGGGCGAGTCGTCCGCGGAGAAGAACGCGGGCAACACGTTCATCGTCTACCACGGGGCGGAGGCGCGCGACTTTGACCTGAAGCTTGAGATCAAGGTGGAGAAGGGCGGCGGAAGCGGGATTCAGTACCGCAGCTCGACGGGGATTCCGCCAGGACGGGTGGCCGGCAAGGGGGAGGCGCCGCTGGACCCGCGCTGGATGATGGTGGGGCCGCAGGCGGACTTCTGGTACCCGGTATTCCCCCTGGCGAAGCAGTGGAGCGGACAGCTCTACTCGCAGAACACATCGCGTGGCATTGTGGCCTGGCGCGGGCAGGTGGTGCAGGCGCTGCCAGGGCAGTTTCCGCGGCAGGTGGGGACGATCGGCGACCGCGACAGGCTGGGCGCGTCTGTCAGGGACGGGGAGTGGAACCAGTACACGATCATCGCGCGGGGTGGGGTGATTGCGCACATCCTGAACGGGCAACTGATGGCGGTGCTGGTGGACGACGATCCGGCCTCGTCGAACAATGTTTCAGGGCTGATCGGGCTGCAGATCGAGGGCGTGCCGTGCAGGGTGTCGTTCCGGAACTTGTGGCTGAGGAAGGTGAATTGAGGGCTGAGGGACCAGAGGCCAGGCAATAGGGAATAGGCACCCGGCAATAGGGGCTGAGGGAGTGCCGGCGGGAGGATGGGTTTCCGCAGAGACTTATTCGAAGCCGTCTTTGGCTGAGGCTGGGGCGGCGGGGTTTTTTTCGCCCTTGCCCCAGGTCCAGTAGAGGCCGAGGTAGGCGTAGTTCTCTGTCTGGCCGGCGACGGAGTGGCCGTAAGCGAAGAGCAGTTGGTGGTCGGGGTTTTTGAAGTGATAGTAGCCGCCGAGGTCGATCATGGCGGAGGAGCCGGTCTGGGCGGCGGCCACGCCCTCGCGGCCGTGGGCGAAGAGCTCCCCGGCCAGCTCGATGCTCTCGCTGAGCTCCTTCTTGAGCAGGAAGCCGCCGTAGGGGAAGCTCCGGAGACCCGTCTGCTTGACCAACTGGTAGCCCGCGCCGCCGTCGGCGGTCCATTTGCCCCAGTCCCTTTCGATCCAGAGGGGGAGCTTGTACCAGGTTTTGCCCACGCCGAGGCCCTTTGTGGCATCGCCCGTGGGTAGTTCGAGCATGGGGAAGGTGCCGATCTGGGGGCGGTGGGGGGTCTGTTTGAGGAAGCCCCACTTGGCGCCGAGTTCCATGTCGGTGAGGCCGAAGGTGATGGGGCCCGCGCCGGCGGGGGCGTAGACAGGATTGTTGAGGGGCACGGAGGCGCCGAGGGGCAGGATGGCGTGGAGCTGCAGATTGGGCACTGCGCCCCAGTTGAATTCAAGGGCCGGGCCGGTGGGGGCCAGAGCGACCGGGGTGCCGTCAAGGCCGCCGAAGATATAGAACTCGTAGTGGTGCAGGTCGACGGGGACGGGGTCGTCGGTCTGGAAGGGCGGACCCTGGGCGAAGAGGCGCGGGGCGGCGAGGAGGAGCAGAAGGAGCAGCAGAATCCTGGACCTAAATGCCGAATAAATCATTGACTCTCCTTGCGTTGGGGATGACGGGAAGGAGCGAGTTCCGCTGTGAGCCGCGCTAGCCGGCCAGCGCCTTCTTGACCTGTTCGCTGACGGCGCGGCCCTCGGCGCGGATGCCGGCGGCCTGAAGTTTGGCCTGGACGGCCTTGATGACGACGCCCATCTCCTTGGGGGAGGGGGCTTTGCCACTGGCGGCGGCGACTTCGGCAACGGCTTCGGCTACGAGGGTGATGAGGCCGGCTTCGTCGAGCGCCTTGGGCAGGAACTCCTCGATGACCACGATCTCGGAGGCTTCTTTCGCTGCCAGTTCGGGGCGGTTGCCTTTGGTGAACTGGTCGATGGAGTCGCGGCGCTGCTTGATCATGGTGGCCAGCGCCTGCTGCTCCTCGGCGGGGGTCAGCATCTCGCGCTTCTCGATGGCCTTGTTCTTGAGGGCGTTCTTGATGAGCCGGAGGGTGGTGGTGCGCTCGCCGTCGTGGGCCTTCATGGCGAGGATGATCTGCTGATTGACGAGAACTTCGAGTGCGCCTGCTTCGCTCATTTTTTTCTTTTCCTGACGGATCAACGGTTTGGATGGATGGCCTGGCGGTCGGGATGACCGGTCCTGCACGGTCAAGGGCGGTAACGCTTCAAGAAGAATTGTACTGATATTGCGATGAGGAAGGCGGCGGAGACAGAGGCGGTGGCGGATTTCCACAGAAACAGATTCACATATTCCACAACTTTGTGTATTCTGTGATTGTTGCTGGACGGAGCGGGTGTCGAACCTGGCCCCGCCTCCGGTGATCCAAAAAGGAGATACCATGATCCGCAAGACACGCCTTTTTACGCCCGGTCCGACTCCCCTTCTTCCCGCGGCGCAGTTTGCCATGGCCGCGGCCGACATTCACCACCGGACGCCCGAGTTTCGCGCCCTCTTCCTCAAGGTGCTGGCGCAGTTGAAGGTCTTTGTGGGCACGCAGAACGATGTGCTGCTGCTCTCCTGCTCGGGGACGGGCGCGATGGAGGCTTCCGTCTCCAACATCACCTCGCCCGGCGACCGGGTGCTGGTGCTGACGGCGGGCAAGTTTGGCGAGCGCTGGGTGGATTTGACCAAGGCTTTTGGCTGCGTGGTCGATGTGGTGGAGAAGCCCTATGGGCAGACGTTTGATCTGGCAGAGGTGAAGGCGGCGTTGAAGCCGGAGCACAAGGCCGTTTATATGCAGGCGTCGGAGACCTCGACGGCGGTGAGCCACGATGTGGAAGGCGTGGCCAGGTTGCTGGCGGGCACGGACACGCTGCTGGTGGTGGACGGCATTACCGGCCTGGGAACGCAGACCATCGACGTGGACGGCTGGGGCGTGGACGTTGTGATTGGCGGGTCGCAGAAGGCGGTGATGATTCCGCCGGGGCTGGCCTATCTGAGCGTAAGCGAAAAGGCGTGGAAGGCGATGGAGACATCCAAGAACGCCCGCTACTACTTTGACCTGCGCAAGGAGCGCAAGAACCAGGGCAAAGGCGAGACCGCCTATACGCCGGCCGTGGCCCTGGTGGCCGGACTGGGCGCGGCGCTGGACTATATTGCCGGGCAGGCGGGCGGGGACCTGGAAAAGGGCCGCATCGCGCTGATCGACAACGCGCAGGTGAATGCCAAGGCGACACGCGCCGGGCTGGTGGCGCTGGGCTTCAGGCTGTTTGCGCCGGTCTCGCCCTCCGGGGCGGCCACGGCGGTGGCGGTGCCGGAGGGGATGGACTCCGGCGCGGTGGTGAAGGCGCTGAAGGCGAAGTTCTCGCTGGTCACGGCCAACGGGCAGGGCTCGATGCAGGGCAAGATCTTCCGCGTGGCGCATCTGGGCTTCTTTGACTATCTGGACACGGTGGCGTTTCTGGGTGCGATGGAGCACATTGCCAAGGACGTGCTGGGGCTGCCGGTGACGTATGGGCAGGCGGTGGCGGCGGCGCAGGACGTCTATGCGAAGGCGACGAAGGCCTGAAGCTGTCAGGTTGTGGATTGTGGTTTCCCAGGTCCCAAGTTCGGGATCTGGGGCACCCGGCACTGTTCACTGTCCACTGTTCACTGTTCACCAGGAGCGGTACCGATGTCTGAACTCAGTTTTGGAGAAAAGCTGCTGATTGCACGCAAGCAGCTCGATCTCTATCAGTACGAGATGGCCGAGCGGCTGGGGGTTCATGCCAACTCGCTCACCAAGTATGAAAAGGGCGAGGGCAAGCCGCACGCCGCGGTGGTGCGGATGTTCGACATCCTGTGCGAGAAGCACAAGATCCGCTTTGACGAGTACGAACCCGCGCAGAAGGGCAAGGGAGAGCGAATGAAGATTGTCTTGGCAGAGAAGGTTTCTCCGGCAACGCTGGCCGTGTTTGCGGCCGAGCCGGGATGGGAAGTTCTGACGCACGACCAACTGCCTGACGGGCTGCCGGCGGCTTTGGCGGACGCCGATGCGCTGGTGGTTCGTTCGGCGGTGCAGGCGGATGACGCGCTGATGGCGCATGCGCCCAACCTGCGGGTGATTGGCCGGGCGGGCGTGGGCGTGGATAACATTGACGCCGATGCGGCCACGCGGCGCGGCATCGTGGTGATGAATACGCCGGGCGCGAACGCGGTGGCGGTTGCCGAGTTGACCATTGGGCTGATGCTGGCCCTGGCGCGCAAGCTGCCCGCGGCCAACGCGACCATGCATGCCGGCAAGTGGGAGAAGAAGAGCCTGCAGGGCATGGAGCTGCGCGGCAAGACGCTGGGCATTCTGGGACTGGGGCGCATCGGACTGGAAGTGGCCAAGCGTGCCCGCGGCTTTGGGCTCGACATCATTGGGAGCGATCCGTTCGTGTCGGCGGCGGTGGCGCGCGAGGCAGGCATCAAGCTGGTGAGCCTGGATGAGCTGTTTGCGGGCGCCGACTACGTGACGCTGCATGTAGGGCTGACGCCGCAGACGACCGGGGTGGTCAACGCGAAGACGATTGCGGCGATGAAGAAGGGCGTGCGGATTGTGAACTGCGCGCGCGGCGAGCTGATTGACGACCTGGCCCTGGTGGACGCCCTGAAGAGCGGCAAGGTGGCAGGCGCGGCGCTGGACGTGTTTACGGTGGAGCCGCCCAAGGATTCACCCTACTTTGGTTTGGACAACGTCATTCTGACGCCGCACATCGCCGGCTCGACGGGCGAGGCGCAGGAGGCAGTGGGCATCCAGATTGCGCGGCAGGTGCGGGATTATCTGAAGCTGGGCGTGGTGCAGAACGCGGTGAACCTGCCCTCGCTGAGCCACGAGGAGTATGTGGTGCTGGCCCCCTATATCGATCTGGCGGGCAGGCTGGGCGCGTTTCTGGCGCAGGCGGGCAAGGGCGGCATCGAGAGCATTCACCTGGTCTACGGCGGCATGCTGGCCGACGCCAAGGTGGACCTGGTGCGCAACGCGGCCATTGCCGGGCTGCTGCAGGGCTCGGAGAACGTGAACCGCATCAATGCCACGTCCGTGGCGCAGGAGCGCGGCATTCGGGTGCACGAGGAGAAGCAGGAGAGCCATCGCGGAGGGGCTGCCAGTGTGCTGACGGTGGAGTTGCATACGGCGGCGGGCACCAGCCGGGCCTCAGCGACGGTGATTCACGGGGAACAGCCGCGGCTGCTGGAGTTTGACGGCATCGACATCGAGACGCCGCTCGAAGGCAACCTGCTGGTCTGCCGGAACCTGGACGTGCCGGGCGTCATCGGACGCATCGGGTCGATTCTGGGCGAGCAGGGCGTGAACATTGCCAACTTTGCCCTGGGTCGCGAACGCAGCGGGCCCAAGCCGGTGAAGGCGCTGGCGGTGGTGCAGGTGGATGCGCCGGTGGGCGGGGCTGTTCTGGAGGCGCTGAAGACGATCGAGGCGCTGCTGGAGGCAAAGCCGGTGCAGTTGCCGGATGCGGGATTTTAGGGCGCTTTTTTAGAGCTTTGTAGACGCTTGCTTTGCCGGCATCCCACCCATTGCGCTGAAGAACGCGCAATGGGTGGGGCACACGAGTCTGCATCTGAACCGAAAACGCTCTACCGGACGGGGCGGGCTTTGCCGTTTGCGAGGCTCTGGTCGATGATGGACCGGACCTTGCGGTCGGCCTCGGCTTCGAGCTTTTCCTGCTCGGCGCCGAGGTGGCCCTGCTCAGCTCCGAGCTTGCCCTGCAGGCCGCCCAGACGGCCTTCCTTTTCGCCGAGTTCGCCTTCCAGTTCGCCCAGGCGACCTTGCAGGTCGCCGAGCTTGGCCTGAAGCTCCCCAAGCTCATCCTGGGTGATGGTTTTGCCGAGCTTGGCCTGGAGCCGCGCCATGGTCTTGTTCAGCTCGGCCATCTCCTTGGAGAGGTCGGGCGTAGGGATGGCGACTTCTTCCTGCCCTTTGCTCATCGCCTCCTGCTGCTTGCCCAACTCAGCCTGACGCCTGCCCAGCTGTTCGATGGCTGCGTAGGTTCCCTGCACCTGGGCCACAGTGGCGGGGTCATCCACAACATAAGACTTGCCCTTGCGCGTGAACCAGAGGAAGTTGCCGTGGGCGGCATGGCGCGCCTTCTCGAGCGAGCCCGAGGTGTCGTCCATGCCGTCTCCCGTGATCACCATGTTGTCGTGGTCGCCGGTAATCAGGGCAAAGGAGTCGCCGTCGCGCGAGTCGCTGTAGGAGTAGCTGTAGCTCTTGCCCTTCCCCTTGCCTTTGTCGTCTGCGCCGGAGACCACGATCCTCTTTTCCTTGCGGATGACGATGCGGTTGTCACTGCGGGTCTCGTACGCCTCCTGCGCGGAGGAAGAGCCGTCGACGATGACGGTGATCTCGCGGCGGTTTGGCGGGGGAGGCGGCGGTGCAGGCTCGCCCGGAGCGGGCGGGGCGGCGAGGACGGCCGGCGCAGGTTCTGGGGCAGGCGCTGCCGGGGTTGGGGCAACCACAGGCGCGACGGGCTCCTGAGGCGCCGGTGGGGCCGCCAGGGCGGGCGGGGCGGACTGCCCTGCTGCCTCCACGCGGACCAGGGATGTGGCGGCGATGAGAGCGATGGGAACGAGCAGGACGGCGAGCAGGGCGCGGCGGCGGCCCCCGGCAAAGGCGAGCCGGAAGCTGGGTTCGTTGAGCAGCCGCTCGATGCGGCGGGAGAGATTGTTGGAGCGAGCCATGGCAACTCCTGTAAGGGTTGGGCGCGGGGTGGCCGCGAATTCGAGCAGGACCTGGGCATAGGAGGGACCATTGGCCGCGGCTTCAAGGCCGGCGCGGTCGCTGATGGTCTCGCTCAAGTCAGAGAGCTTGCGCTTGAGCCACCAGCCCAGAGGGCTGAACCAGAAGACGGCGGCGTGGATTTCGGCAAGCAGTTGCAGGTAGAAGTCTCCCTGGCGCACATGGGAGCGTTCATGAGCCAGGACGATGCGGAGCTTTTCAGAGTCCCAGCTCGCGAAGTTCGCGGGAAGAAGGACGCCGGAACCGATGGTGACGGGAGAGGCGACGGAGGAACTGGCCCGCAGGCGAAGACCCTGAGCAAGCGCGCGGGACGGGTGGGGGAGGGAGTCAGGGACGACCGGCTGGGCGCACAGCCAGAGACGGGCGGCGGCGCAAAGAGCGTAGACGATTCGACCCATCAGGCCTGTCAGGAGCGCCAGATAAAGCAACGCGGCGAGGGTTGCCAGGGAAAGGCTGCGCGATGTCGGGGTCGTTGATGCGTTGGGTGCGGCGGAGGGGGTGGGAAGCCCCGGGCCGGAACCGGCGATGTGGGCCACGAAGGGTGCGGGGAAGCGGCCGAGGGAGGCGCCCCGCGCGGCATCGACCGCCGGAAGGCGACGGAGCCGGATCGAAGCTGGCCGGGGCGACGGTTCCGCTACTGATTCCAGGGGTTCGGGAGCAGCAGCCGGGGGAGTGGCTTTCTGACCCAGGTGCACAGGCAGAACCAGGGCCAGGCCCGGCAGAAGGGCCGGCGAGCGCATGGCGAGCGGCATCAGCAGGGCGGAGAAGAGGACGAGGCCCCAGGCGGCCTTCTGCGCCAGCACGTTGGTGACGCGCAGCGAGCGCAGTCCGGCCCAGACAACCGCGGCCACAAGCAGTGCGCGGAGGGCGGCTTCAACCAGAGAAGGAATCACGGCTTCTGCTCCTTTGCGGGGTCTGCGGCGCGGCTTCGGGCGGCCTGCTGCGCGGCGGCGATGCGGTCGGCCAGGCGCTGCAGTTCGGCCTGGTCGAGGACCTTGGAATCCACCATGCCCACTAGCAGAGCCTCGACCGAGCCGTCGCAGAACCAGTCGACGATGCGCTTGACGGCGCGTCCGGCGACGCGCTGCCGGGACTGCGCGGGGCGATAGAGAAAGGTGCGGTTGTCTACGGTGTGGGCGAGATAGCCCTTCTCTTCCAGGCGGCGGAGAACGGTGCGGACGGTGGAGTCCTTGAGCGGGCGGTCGAGCTCTTCGCGGACCTGGTCCGCGGTAACGGAGCCGAGGCGCCAGACGATGGTGAGGATGGAGCGCTCGAGTTCTCCGAGTTCCGCTGGGTCGTGGGTTGATTGAGTGTTACTCGCCATAGTGTTACTGACTGTAGCACACAAAAGACGTGAGCGGGCAAGGGAGATTTTTCAGTTTTTTGTTTCAGGTGTCTTTTTCGCATCTTCGGGTCGACCGATTCAGGTCGGAGTGGAGATGCAAATGTGGTCAGCGGATTCGATAGACGAATGCGTCTTCTAGATATTTATCACCAAACATTTGGCCGCCGAGACGCATACCATAGGTGTCGCTCGCTGAAGCAAACGTACTGCGCAGAGCCTGAATAAATGGCTTATCCATTGACCTTAAAGAGATTGTAGGCTTTCTGTGCAGCGGGAACCCCGCTTTGTTCAACGCCTGATTGATCTCCGTATACCCCAAAGTCGAAGACGACTGGTCGAGGCGGTCGGAAGCGATCACCAATCTCCAGCTCTCGTAATCGGGAATCTTGGCCCAGAGAGCTACGTTTGGAGTTTTGCCGTCCGTATCGAGCGCATCGATCACTTTCTGCCCGTTTTCGATGTCGAAATTTACCAGCGTAGGCGTATCCATGGAAGCAATCCTCCTTCCTGATCTTCAATCGCTTTGAGCAACGCTACTGCATCCTGAGTGGATTTGTTCTCGTACCGGCTTGTCTCTGACCAATCCTGAACTGTTTCAAGGATTGACCGCATTGACGGATCGGCTTGCGCCACAACATCCAACTCGTCCTTCAACCTGGCCAATTGCAACAGCTTGTCCAGATCGTGTGTGTGGCTGTCGTTGACCAACCTCTTCTCAGGAAAATCATGCTCCCGAGTTCGCTTGGCGATGCAAGCCTTTAGGGCGCACTCAACGGCATACCCTGCAAGATAGTATGCGCCATCCGGAAATTCAGCGGCGAGCAATGCCCTGGATTCCCGGAGGCGGAGTTCCGCGATTTTCTGAAAGTCGATTCGGTTCATGATCTTACATTCAGCTTCTTACGCGCGGCTGAGGTAGGCGCCTTCGCTGGTGTCAACGCGGATCTTCTCGCCTTCGTTGATGAAGGAGGGGACCTGAACAACAAGGCCGGTCTCCGTCTTTGCGGGCTTGGTCACGCTGGAGGCGGTGGCGGACTTGAGGCCCGGCTCGGTCTCGATGACGGTAAGCTCGACGGCGGAGGGCAGGTCGATGCCGACCGCCTGGCCATCGTGGTAGCTGACCTTGATCTGGAGGTTCGGAGTGAGGTATTCGACGGCGTCGCCGAGCGTGGAGCCCTTGAGAACGGTCTGCTCGTAGTCGACCGGGTTCATGAAGTAGTAGTCGTCTCCGTCGGAGTAGAGGAAATCCATGGAGATTTCGTCGACCATGACCTTTTCAATGGCGTCGGCGGAGCGGAAGCGGTGCTCAAACATGGCGCCGGTGCGGAGGTTGCGCAGCTTGGCCTGGATGAAGGCGCGCAGGTTGCCGGGGGTGCGGTGTTCGACCTTGAAGACCAGGTGCAACTGATCGTTGTGCTTGATGATCATGCCCGGGCGCATTTGCGTGGCGGGAATCGCCATAAAGTTTGAAGCTCCTTACTCTTGGTGCGCACGGGGCGCACGGAATTCTGGCCTTGGCCCAACTTTCATTGTAGCTTAGCGATGGATGCGGGGTGGGGTCTAGCGCGGAGCGGGGGAGCGCAGGGCGCGGATGCGCTCGATGGCGCTGTTGACCTGGCTTTGGTCGCGGAGGGTTTCAAGGCCCCTGGCCACGAGGGTCTCCACAAAGTCGACGATGGGCAGGCCACGGGCTTCCGCCTCGCGGCGCATCTCGTCTGTTACTTCCACGGACACTTGCATGGTTGGCTGCTCCCTGTTGAGGTTCATCGGCGGCGCGGGCAAATTGAGCAGCCGGCCGGCCGCACGATGGTGCTGCTTGCCGCGGGGTGAGCCGGGGGGATAGATTAGGTGCATGTACGAAGACTTTCATGTCGCTGAACGGTTCACCGGCGAGGAGCTGCACTGCCGCTGGAAGGGTACGATTGTGGCCATTGCCACCCGCCATGCGGACGCGGTGGACGTTCGCTTCGACGTGAACGGGCGGGCCATGTGGATTGCCCTGCCCAACACCGCGTGGCTGGAGCAGAAGAGGCGCTCCGGCAAGGTGATTACCGACCAGATTGCCGCGCAGGTGGCGGGGCGCTACCTCAAGCAACTGGTGGAAGAAGGCTTCGACTCGCGGCGCGAAATCTACACCATGACCGTGGACGAGGTGCTCTCGCACCTGGACGCGGTGGTGCTGGAAGCGCAGAAGCTGGGCGCGATGCCTACGCTGCCGATTACGGACTGAACCAATCCAGGGAACCTCTGATCCAGTTTTGTCTTCTTGAGGCGGCCATTCCTCAGGGGCCAAATAAGCTGCGGCAAAAGGCATCCTCTTGCCCGAAATTCCCGAAAGGCATGCCTCAGGGGCTAAAGCCCGTCTTTTATTTTGTTGCATTTACGGCCCGGCTAAAGCCGTGCCCTTGTTACAAGGCAAGGCCGGGTTGAGTTTTTCGGCAGCCTGTAATGCGCATTGATTTTACTGGCGTTATCGGCATGCGACTCCGACCCAACCCAGTGGTTTCCCCGGTACCCAGGTCGTGCCCTGTCAAAACATCGACTGATTCAGAGGTTTCCTAACGCGGGAGCGTCATCGGGGAGACCTGGTAGGCGCCGTAGTCGATGGTCAGCACGGCCGTGCCGCCGATGCGGACCTTGGATTCGCTGCGATTGAACTGCGGAAACCAGAAGTCGCCGGTCTTGGCGCTGGTGTAGTGGATGAGCGCCTGGGATATGAGGAACGACGGGTTTTTGGCCGGCTGCGCCTCGATTTTGGCCACCGCGAAGTCGGCGGCATCGACCCAGATCTTGCCCCGGTAGAGGAACTTGCTGGGGGCTATCGGCTCCACACTCAAAACATAGGACGGCCGGCCGGCGAAGGTGTCGGTTCCTTCCAGGCGGAAGGTGTAATTGGCGCTGGTGATGGCGGTTGCGCCCTTGTCGAGGGACGCCTCCCGTTCGCTCTCCACGGCGCGCTTGATCACCTTGTCGCAGATGAACTTCGAGCCGGTCTGGGAGACGATGCGGAAGGTCTTGCCGGAATCGGGGTCATACTCGGCCTCGACCTCCATGGCGGCGGTCACATCGGCATTGAAGCCCCGGTACTCGACCTTGTAGTGGCGGAGGGCCTTCCAGTGCTTGAGGGCGCGGGTGCGGGCGTCGTTGTGGAGGCGCATCTGCTCGACAATCTGGGCACTGGTGAGGCTCGGCGGGACCGGCGTGTCTGAGCCGGCCGGGGCGGCCGGGGCGGACGGGGTGGCCGCGGAGACCGCGACCAGAAGCAATGCAGCGGTCAGAAACCGGCCTGGGGGGAAGGTCATAAAAAATGATAGCCCGATGGGACGACGGGGTGGCAAGGGAGGCCCGCAATGGGGCCCCCTGCGAACGGGGTGATTGAGGGTTGTGCCTTCCCGCCCATTCGCCGAAAGGATGGCGAAGGGATGGGGCATCCGGCGCCCGGAATGCGCTCAGAAGCGCAGGTAGACCCCAGCCATGGGCTCGGCGGTCTGGGTGAAGGCTCCTGTCGAGGTGAAGAGTCTGGTCAGGTCTGGCGCCTTGTAAAGATTGCCGCGATATTGCAGGCGCAGGCCGATATGGGGAAGCAGGCCCCAGTCCAGCCCGGCGCCGTAGACAAAGACTGGCTTGGTGGCGGTGGCGGAGCTGGCCTGGCCGCTGCTGGGCAGGTGAAAAAGCAGGCCGCCGCCGGCGAGAGCAAAGGGGCGAAGGTTGGCGATCTTGACCGAGGCGACCCAATCGGCCGTGACTTCGTGGGCCAGGGCCGTAACCGTGACCGGAGAGAAGCCGCAGGGCAGGGGTGGGACCGGGCATGTGCCCGCGGCCAGGGTGGAGGCGTAGTGCTGGTCGGCGTGGTTGAAGGCGTAGGTGCCTTCAAAGCCCACGAGCGGATTGACGATGTGGCGCACCTCGACCAGGCCGCCGGCCGCGTTGGAAGGGCTCTGGGCGACGCCGTTGCCGCGGGTGGACTCAGCGAATGCGCCGTAGATGCTGACGGCGACGTCGGTGCGTTCGATGGAGCGGACCGCCTTGGCCTGGGCAAAGAGCCCGGCGGGACCGGCGGCGGCCAGTACGAGCAGGACAGCGGAACGCATCCAGTGTGAGGTCATGAGGTTCTCCGGGCCTGGGGCTGCCAGTCTTGACGGCCCTGGGGCTATGCGGTTGCAGGCTCCCTGCCCAGTATGGACGCGCGCGGGCGGATTTGGTTGAACAGACCGAAAAGGGGGACCTGCGCGGTCACGGGCAGGGCCGCGGCAGGTTATTCTGACTCCACGCTTATGACTCGACGGCCTTTCCTCCCCGTCCTGGCTTCCTTGATGGTCGCCGCGGCATTCATTCCAGCCCACTCCGCCGCCCAGGAGGGCTCGATGGACGTTCTCCCTTACCGGGACGAGCAGCCGGTGCGCGCGCGGCACGGGATGGTGGTGAGCGTGCATCACCTGGCCTCGGACGCGGGGCTGGAAGTGCTGCGCGCGGGCGGCAACGCGGTGGATGCGGCGGTGGCCACGGGTTTTGCGCTGGCCGTGGTGCATCCGGTGGCGGGCAACCTGGGGGGCGGCGGATTTCTGCTGCTGCGGACCCATGACGGCAAGACCGTCTTTCTCGACTACCGGGAGAAGGCGCCGCTGAAGGCCACAGAGACGATGTATCAGGACGCGAAGGGCGAGGTGATTCCTGAAGCGAGCGTGGTGGGCTACCGCTCCATCGCCACGCCCGGCTCGGTGGCCGGCTTGACACAGGCTGAGCGCAAATACGGCAAGCTGGGGCTGCGGCGGGTGATGGCTCCGGCCATCAAGCTGGCGGCGGAGGGGTTTCGGCTGACGGCCGAGGAGGCCTCGGACCTGACCGACCCGGACCTGGCCAAATTCCCGGACTCGAAGCGGATCTTTCAGCGCAACGGGCAGCTCTACAAGGAAGGCGAGACGCTGCGGCAGCCGGAGCTGGCGCGGACACTGGAGCGGATTGCCGCCGACCCCGACGAGTTTTACCACGGCAAGATGGCGCAGGAACTGGTGAGCTTCCTGAGCAAGGGAGGGGGGCTGCTGACGCTGGAAGACCTGGCGCAGTACAACGTGGTGGAGCGCAAGCCCATTGTCGGCGCCTACCACGACTTCACGGTCATCAGCGCGCCGCCGCCGTCGTCCGGGGGCATCGTGCTGGTGAGCGCTCTGAACATCCTGGAGGGCTATGACCTGGCAAAGCTGGGCGACCGGACGGCGGATTCGATTCACTTGATCGCCGAGGCCTATCGGCGGGCGTTCATGGACCGGTCAGACTATCTGGGCGACCCGGACTACAACCACATCCCGACCGCGGAGCTCACCTCAAAGAAGTACGCCGATGCCTGGCGGCGGAGCATCGCGGGGGACGCGGCCAGCCCCAGCGCGGCTCTGCGGCGGCCGGAGGGGTTCCTGCCTCCTGCGCCCAAAACCGGTGGGCAGAAGATCGAGTCGCACGACACCACCCACTATTCGGTGGTAGACAGCGAGGGGAACGCGGTGGCGGTGACCACCACGCTGAATGACGACTTCGGCTCGCGGGTCACGGCGGGGCCGCTGGGCTTTCTGCTGAACGACGAGATGGACGACTTTGCGGCCAAGATGGGTGTGCCGAACATCTACGGGCTGATTCAAGGGCCTGCGAACGCCATCGCGCCGGGAAAGCGCCCGCTCAGCTCGATGACGCCGACGATTGTGCTGGAAGGCGGCAAGCTGCGCTACGTTATCGGCTCGCCGGGCGGTGCGCGCATCATTACCACAGTGGCCAACATCTTTCTTTCAGCGGCGGGCGGGCTCAACATCCAGCAGGCGGTGGATGCGCCGCGGTTCCATCACCAGTATCAGCCGGACACGCTTTATCTCGAACCCGGGTTTTCTGCCGAGGCCATGGAAGGGTTGCGGGCGATGGGTTATACCGTTGACCTGAAGGACGGCCACTGGTCCAACGGGGAGTGCATTGCGATTGATCCGAAGACGGGCGAGCTGGAGGGTGGGCAGGACCACCGCAGCCATTACGGGAGAGCGGCGGGCTATTGAGCGGCAGCCAAGGGCGGCCGGAAATGTTTACGAAATAAAACTTTGGTGGACTTTATTTAACTATTGTGCAAAACTGCTCAGACAATCGCTACCAGGAGCGGTAGCGTCCCTGTTGTACGGTCGCCCATGCTTCGCGGCAAGAGGTCATGGGGATAGAAGCTGTGGATGGTCCACAGTTCCGCACAATCGAACTCGGCAATCACTGCCTCGCCGGTCCCACGCGAAGTCTGCGGAGAGAGATCCGTCCGAGCCTGTTGCATCATTTCAGTACCCTTTCCCGGAATGCGGTCAAAAGTGCAAAGCCCCCGAGCTCCAAGAAGCCGGGGGCTTTGCATTGTGTGGAGTGGCCGGCTGGGCGCTGAGCAGGAGGCCCGAAAGGGCGCCCCGGAGATAATTTTTCAAGGAATGAGCAAAACTGCTCAGTCAATCGCCGCCAGGGACGGTACGGTTGCTCAAGTAAGATCGCCCGCGGCTTCCCCTTTCAATGCCATGGGGATAGAAACTGTGGACTGCCCACCGTTCCGCACGTTCCGTCTTCCGGTCCAACTACCTCGCCGGGCCCACGCGCAGTCTGCGGAGAGAGCGCCGGTCGAGCCTGCTGAATCATTTCATTCCCTTTTCCCGGAATGCGGTTACACGTGCAAAGCCCCCGAGCTGCAATAAGCCGGGGGCTTTGCATTGTGCGCTGACCGCGCCGAAGGATCTCGTGCATTTTCCAGAATGGTGCAGGGCCAAAATTTGCCGGCATCCCATCCGTTCCGCTGAAAAGCGCGGAGTGGATGGGGGCACACGAGTCTACGGCAAAGCCGAAAACGCGCCAGCGCGGCCGGATCAGTCGTGGAGGAAGACGTTGAGCAGGGACTTCTTGACGTGGATGCCGCCGTTGTAAGTGATGAAGCCGAGCTTGCGAAAGCGGTTCATGAAGAAGCTGACGCGGGAGCGGGTGGTGCCCACCATCTCCGCGAGCGTCTCCTGGGAGATTTTGGGGATGAGGGGCTCGGCTTCGCCCGGCTGACCAAACTCGGCCATGAGGAGAAGGATGCGCGCCAGGCGCTTTTCGCTGGAGTTGAAGAGCTGATCGACCAGGTCGGCCTGGGTGCGCATGGAACGAGCCAAAAGGAACTTGAGAAACAGATCCGAGAAGGCGTACTCCTGATGCATGGCGCGGATCATCTCGGTTCGCTCGATTTTGAGCGCCGTGCAGGGGACAATGGCCGTGGCGGTAGCCATGCGTAGACTGGGGGTGCCGGCCATGGACTCCTCGCCGACAAAGTCGCCGGGACCGAGGAGAGCAATCGTGGCCTCTTTGCCCGATTTGGAGATGACCGTGAGTTTTGCCCGGCCAGTTTGCAGATAGAAGATGCAGTCCGCCGGTTCGCCCTGCGCAAAAAAATTCCGCCGGGGCTCGACTTGAATGATCTTTCGCCCTAGCCCCGCGGTCGCCAAAAACTCCGCGAGGTCAAATCCGCTGCCGTTTACCTCAGCTATCCCTATGGCCCGTCCTCAATTCAGTCCTGGTTCGGACCGTTAGTGTGGTTCAAGCCACACTCCTTGCTGGCACTTTCAACAAGGAGTGCGGCTGGCCCGAATTCATCTCCAATCTCAATCATTTGGGTGGAATCCGCTGTGCAATTTTGAACACTTTTCGGGGCAACGGGGTTCAAATCATGGAAAGCCGCATCGAACTGGCGGCAAGATCCCGGCGCTATCCCGGCACTCGGGGTGCGCTCCGCTGGGACGGCGCCCGCACCATCTCGGACAACAGCGGCCGGCCCGGAGGGTATGGCCAAAATGCGAGAATCATTATATCGCCGGTTGGTTGATTTGGCTGAAACCGGCGCGGGGGAACACCTTGACCACGTTGCGCGTGCTATCAACCCATCTCTTTCTCAGTCAGCGCCTGCACCCCGGAGTGCTGGAGACGGCCGCCCGGACCGGCGCGCAGGCGGTGGAGATCTTTGCGGCCCGGCAGCACTTCGACTACACGAGCCGCGAAGACGTTGCGGAGCTGGCGGCCTGGTTCCGGTCCAATGAGTTGCAGGCCTGGTCGATGCATGCGCCGCTGTTTCCCGACCGGGAGATGGGGCGGGCGGGCGCGCCGGCGGTGAACCTGTTGCACCCGGAGAAGGCGCGGCGGATTGACGCCATGGACGAGATCAAGCGGGCGCTGGAGACGGCGGATTCGATTCCGTTTTCAAAGCTGGTAGTGCACCTGGGCGAGCGGAGCGACGAGTGGTCGCCGCGGACGATCGAGTATGGGCTGACGGCGCTGGAGCACCTGGGGGCGTTCGCGCATCCGCTGGGGGTGCGTCTGCTGGTGGAGAACCTGGCCAGCGAGGCCACCCGGCCAGAGCGGCTGATGCATATTCTCGAGGTTGGCCATTTGAACTCCATCGGGGTGTGCCTGGACCTGGGACACGCGCACATGACGGTGGGCATCCCGGAGGCGATTGCTTCGTTTTCAACGCGCATCGTGTCCGTGCACGCGCATGACAATCATGGGCTCAAAGATGAGCATCTGGAGCCGGGCGACGGCACCATCGACTGGGCGCAGACAACTGCCGCGCTCAAGGCGCTGCCCACCCCGCCGGCCACGGTGCTGGAGCTGAGCAGGAGTCTTGCGGAGCCGGCGGCCACCCTGGTGGAGCGGGTGCAAAAGGCGTTTGAAAAGCTGGACTGAGCCTGGCTCTACCAGCGGCGGGTGGATGCGTCAGGAAGCCTGGGGGCGCTGGGCCGCAGCCGGGCCGGGGCCAGTTGGAACTGGAGCTGCGCGGTCGCGGTCAGGCCGTCTCCACGGGCGTTGATGGTGACCACCGAAACGCCCGGCTGCGCCTGGGGGCTGGCCTTGAGAGTGAGCGTGACAGCGGCTGAGCCCGCCCGAGGCGTGACGGGATTGGCGCTCCAGACCGCGGTGACGCCCGCGGGCAAGCTACCCACACTGAACTGCACATCGCCGGCAAAAGGTCCTCCCGTGGCGACGCTCAAGCCGACCGTGGCGGAGGCTCCCGGCGCGGCCCGCAGCGGACCGGCAGGGGCGGCGAGGGCCAGGGTGGGCGAAGGAGCGGTCAGCGCGCCCCAGGCTTGCACAAAGAGATCCGCATCCACCGAACCCAGTCCCGTGGCCAGGTTGTACCGGCCCGCGCCGGCGCTGAAGCCGGGCACGCCAGGGACGGAGTTGTCCCCGGACTGGATGGCGTGAAACGGCGAGGCCGACGAGGCGGCCAGGGCATAGAGCCCAGGGTTGGCGCTTCCCTGCCCCGCGCCGCCCTGCCCCTGGACCACCAGCGCCATGAGGCCGGCAAAGGCGGGCGCGGCGGCCGAGGTGCCGGAGACGATCCAAGCGGAGCCGTTTTCGTGGATGACGAGGCCGTCGTGGGCGGCGGCGGTCATGGAGACGTCGGGTACAGCCCTCATGCCGTTGGCCGCGGCGGAGCCGGCAACGCCCTGCTGCCAGGCGGGCTGGCTGTAAACACGGCTGGAGCCGCCGCCGCTTGCCCAGAGGCCGTTGCCGCCGTGAAGAGCGCTTTCGTTCCAGACCACCTCGGGGATGTAGCCCCTGGCCGAGCCCTGCACCGGAGTGTTGGCTGCGTCCCAGTAGGTGGCGTCGCTGCCGCCCTCGTTGAACTGGGTGCCCCCGACACAGGTGACCCAGGGCGAAGTGCAGAGGCCGTTGACCCCGGCATCGGCGGCGGCGGCGGTCTGGCTGGCGGCGCAACCCGCCGCGCCGGAGTCGCCGGAGGAGACAAGGACGCTCATGCCCTGGCTGGCCGCCTGCTCCCATAGACCGTTGTAGAAGGCCAGCTCGGCGGGGCCCATGGCCTGCTCGCAACTGGAATAGCTGACGCTGACGACGGGGGCGAGCCGCTGGTTGACGATGGCGGCGGCGGCCAGGTCGATGCCGTCGGTGGTGGCGGTGGACTGGGCAGTGACCAGCTTGACGTGCGCTCCCTGGGCCACGGCTCCGGCCCACTCCACATCAAGCGTGGCCTCGTCCTGGTCCACGGGGACAAGTCCGGGGTCGGTCCCGGTGAGGATCACGTCCGGGACGGCGGCAGGCAAGCCGGCGGCGGCGCGGAAGGCGGCCACATCGGCAAGGTTGAGGTTGCTGCGGCCGGCGATGGCGATGGAGGCGCCCGCGCCTGTGGTTCCGGCGGCATAGAGCGGGTTGAGGTTGTAGATGGCGGCGTAGTCGGCGGGAAAGAGGTAGTGGCTGCCGCCGAGGTTCCACTGCGGGCGCGGGGCTGCTTGCGGCGCCGGGGCCGGTCGGCGCGAGGCTGTCTGCGGGGCGCGGCGGAAGTCGTGGAGGGAGAGGACGCCGGCCACGATGGGCGCCAGGGCGGCTGGAATCTGCGGGTCCTGGGAGTTGGCGAGGTGGGCCACGCCCCCGGCAAGGTAACGGTGCACCTGAGTGTGGAAGGCCGCGGCGACCTGGTCGGCAGCGCCGGAAAAGATCAGCAGGCGGCCACCCTCGGGCGCGGGTTCGACGGCAAAGCCTTTGCTGCTGAGCCAGGCGGCGATCCGGGCGCGATCCCCGGCGCTGACGCCAAAGCGGGCTCCGAACTGGGCCGGGGTCAGCCAGCGGTGGAATTGGGGGGAGTTCGGGTTGTGCTGGGCCTCGACCAGTTTGTCGAGCGCAGCCTGCTGGGCGGGAGCCGCCTGAAGAACCAGGACCATGCGGTCGAGGCGAGTTTCGGGAGAAGCGGCGCCCTGGTCGAACTCCGGGCGCGCCAGAGGGTGCACGCTGCCGGCCAGGGTCACGACGCGGGAGTCGTCGATGCGTGTCAGCATGGGTCCGGAAGCGGATTGGGCGAAGGCGCACAGGGGCGCAGCCGCGAGCGTGGCCGCCGCGGCGAGAAGCCAGGGTGTGGGGCGCAAGTTGGGATCTCCGGGCGATTGAGTTGGAGTCGGAGTGCAGGCCTCAATCTTTAGCTTTTTCTAATGTAGGACGAATGGCTTTGGTACTTGACGGCGATGCGCGCAATTTCTCTTTATTGAAGAAACCAAAGTACTTGGAGGTGTATTGAAACGAGGCAAAATGGGAGGCCGGCACGGGCGCCGCGCGCCGCGGGCCGACGCTGCCAAACCTCAGCAGATGCGGGGGAGCTGCTCGCCGATCTGCGTGGGGATGACGCGGTTGGCGCCCATGGCGGTGCGGGCCACCAGCATCCGTTTGTGTTCGGCGGTCACGCGGCCGATCTGGGCGGCATTGCGGCCCAGAGGGTGGGCGTGGAGCACGGCCAGCACCTGTTCGGCGGCATCCGGGGCGACAAAGAAGACCACCTTGCCCTCGTTGGCCACATAGACGGGGTCGAGACCGAGGAGTTCGCAGGCAGACTGCACCTCGCGCCGCACGGGAAGGCTTGGCTCGTCGATTGCGACGCCAACGCCGGAGGAGTTGGCAATCTCGTTCAGCGTAGAGGCCAGCCCGCCGCGGGTGGGGTCGCGCATGGCGTGGATGGCGGGGCCCGCGACATCGAGCACTTCGGCGATCAGCCCATTCAGGGCGGCGCAATCGGACCGGATCTGGCTCTCGAACTCCAGCCCTTCGCGAACGCTCATGATGGCCATGCCGTGGTCGCCGATGGTGCCGGAGACGATAACCGCATCGCCGGGCATTGCATGCAGCGGACTCACTGAGATTCCAGGTCGGATGAGGCCCACGCCCGCGGTGTTGATGTAGATGCCGTCGCCGTGGCCGCGCTCAACGACCTTGGTGTCGCCGGTGACAATCTGTACGCCCGCAATGGCGGCAGCCTTGGCCATGTCGGACACAATGGCGGCAAGCTGCGCAAGCGGAAAGCCCTCTTCCAGGATGAAGCTGGCGCTCAGGAACCTGGGCTCCGCGCCGGAGACGGCCAGATCGTTGACGGTGCCGTTGACCGCCAGTTCGCCAATCGAACCGCCGGGGAAAAACAGCGGCTGGACGACGAAGGAGTCCGTGCTCATGGCGATGCGGCCGCCGCCGAGGTCGAGCACGGCGGCATCGCCCAGATTCTCCAGAGCGGGATTGCGAAAGGCAGGCAGGAAGAGGTGCTCGACCAGTTCGTTGCCCAGTTTGCCGCCGCCGCCGTGGCCCATCACGATGGTGGGGTAGCCGACAAGAGGCAGCGGGCAGCTCCAGTTGGAGAAATCGGGGGTCGCGTGGAGCGCGTTGGTGGGGGCCGCGGGGAGGTACTCAGCCATTGGCTGCTCCTGAGATAGCTGGACCGGCAAGACCCGAGCCGGCGCTGGCAAGGTCCTCGGCGGAAATGAACCGCCCGTAGTTGAAGTAGGCCGCGCAGGCGCCCTCGCTGGAGACCATGGTGGCGCCGAGCGGGTGGCGCGGGGTGCACTCCTTGCCGAAGGCCGAGCACTCGGCTGGCTTGATGGCTCCCCGCAGCACGTCGCCGGCGCGGCAGAGGGGCGACTCCTCGGTGTGGATGCCGGATATGTGAAAGCGCTCCTCGGCGTCGAAGGCGCGATAGGCCTCGGAGAGCCGCCAGCCGCTCTTGGGGATGACGCCGATGCCGCGCCAGGCGCGGTCGGTGACCTCAAAGACCTCGGCCAGCAGCTTTTGCGCGGCGCGATTGCCCTCGAAGCTGACGATGCGCTCGTAGGCGTTCTCGACCTCGTGGCGGCCGGACTCCAGTTGAACGATGACCCGGCGGATGCCCTCCAGCAGGTCGAGCGGTTCAAAGCCGGTGACGACGAGGGGAATGCCAAACTGCTCCGCCAGGCGCGGGTACTCCCAGTAGCCCATCACGGAGCAGACGTGGCCGGCGAGCAGGAATCCCTGCACCTGGTTGCCCGGCGACTGCAGGATGGCCTCGATGGCCGGCGGAACCAGCACGTGCGAAACCAGCAGCGAGTAGTTGGTGAGGCCGCGCCGCCGGGCGACGTGGACGCTCATGGCGTTGGCCGGGGCGGTGGTCTCAAAGCCCACGCCGAAGAAAACGACCTGTTTGGCGGGATTTTTCGCGGCCAGTTCCACGGCGTCCAGAGGGGAGTAGACAACACGCACGTCGCCGCCCGCGCCTTTGACCTGGAAGAGGTCGCCCTCGGTGCCGGGAACGCGGAGCATGTCGCCGAAGGAGCAGAAGATCACGTCGGGCTGCGCGGCGATGGCCAGGGCCTTGTCGATGAGTTCCAGGGGAGTGACGCAGACCGGGCAGCCGGGGCCGTGGATCATCTCGATACCGGCGGGCAGCATCTGGTCGATGCCGTTGCGGATGATGGAGTGGGTCTGGCCGCCGCAGACCTCCATGATCTTCCAGGGGCGCGTGGCGGTCTGGTGGATCTCGCGGGCCATGCGCTGGGCCACTTCGCCGTTGCGGAACTCGGTAAGGTACTTCATCGGCCGCCGCAGCTCCCGTCCGGGCAAGAGGACTGGGGGGCCAGGGCAGCGCGCGCAAAGGCCTCTTCTTCGGTGGCCAGTTCCTCCTCCAGCATGCCCATCTGGCGGAAGACGGCGAGGGTCTTCTCGGCGGTCTCCTGGTCGATTTTGGAGAGGGCAAAGCCGACGTGGACGATGGTGTAGTCGCCGACCTCGACCTCGGGGACATAGTCGAGGCAGACCCGCTTGATGATGCCGCCGAAGTTGACGCGGCCGATGCGGAGATCGCCTTCGATGAGGATTTCTTCGACCTTACCTGGAATGGCTAGACACATGGCAACTACGTTATACCGCGCGGAAGCCGCCGTATAGTGTGATCCAAATCACTCGGAGGCGAGATGGGGTCAGTCGGCTCTGCCGCTGCGGTTCAGTTCGCTGTAGAAGCCCAGGTCCGCGGCGGTGAGGGTCTTGGCGATGTAGAGGATCTGCCCGTAGTGCATGGAGAAGTGCTCGACGACATGGTAGACGGCCTCGAGTCCGCTAAGCGCCGGGTAGCCCTGAATGGAGTAACTGGCGGCGAGTTCACCGGGGGTGAGCCGGGACAGGACGGCGGAGGCTTCCTCAATGGTGGCGCCAAGACTGGCAAGCAGCGCCTCGGCGGAGAGCTGGCCGGTGGCGCTGAACTCGGCGGGGCGGTCGCGCTGGTCCTGGCGCTGGCTAAAGGCGTCAACGAGCCACTGGCGGACGTTTCCGTTGAGGTGGAGCAGCAGGTTGCCGATGCTGTTCGAGGCCGGGTTGGGCCGCCACCAGATCTGATGGGGCAGGAGCGGCTCGACCGCCGCGCGGAGCCGGGGCCAGCACTGGTCGGCCAGCGTGTGGCGGGAGTGCTGGAGGAAGAGGACGGCGATTGCGGAGTCTTGAGACGTCATCGGATGGGTGCCTCGTATCGCGAACTAAAGTAGAGTACGCCTGCCGGGGCGGGCGCTGCATCACGGAATGGCAACGGGGCGGCAGTCTATCATCGGTGCCGTGGAGAGCCAATACAAGCTGGGCGACATTCTGGCCAATGCCATCACGCATGGCGTGGGCGCGGCGCTGGCGATTGTGGGGGCGGTGTACCTGATTGCCGCCGCAATTCGAGGTTCGGGGCGGGCCTCGGCCTGGGTGGTGGCCAGTTGCTCCGTCTTTGCGGGGACGCTGATCCTGGTCTATCTCTGTTCCACCCTTTACCACTCGCTGGTGCGGACGCGGGCGCGGCACGTCTTTCAGGTGCTGGACCATGCCGCCATCTACCTGCTGATTGCCGGGACCTATACGCCTTATACGCTGGTGACGCTGCGAGGGCCTGTCGGCTGGACACTGTTTGGCGTGGTGTGGACGCTGGCGGTGGCAGGGGTGATCTTCAAGAGCTTTGCCGTGGGCCGGTTTGAGGTGGCCTCGGCGCTGGTTTACCTGTTCCAGGGATGGTTTGTGGTGGTGGCGGTGCGGCCGCTGGTGCACGCGCTGGGCTGGCCGGGGGTGATGTGGCTGGCGGCGGGCGGGGCGGCGTATACGCTGGGCATCGTGTTTTTTGCGCTGGACCGGCGGCGCTACTTTCACGCCGCATGGCACGTATTTGTGCTGGCGGGGAGCGTGGCGCACTACTTCGGAATCCTGTTTTACGTGGTTCCGGCGCGGAGTTGAGGGCTCGGCCGTCCGGCAAGAGCCGGTTTCCGTTGACCTGAGGCCCCAGACCCGGTACACTACTCTAGTTTGGCGATTCCTGCCTGTCGTCGTGGAGCCAGACGTTCGCCCGAAGATTTTTGGGCTTGAGCGTACCACGGCGCGGAAGTTTTCCGCCCGAGCTATTTTTTGGAATGCGTGAGCGCCCCGGCGAGCCGGAGCCGCGCTGGAGGTTTTATGTACGCGGTGATTCGCACCGGTGGTAAGCAGTACCGTGTCGCCCCAGGCGATGTGGTGAAGATCGAGAGCATTGCATCCGAGGACCAGACGGTCGAGTTCAGCGACGTGCTGGCGGTCTCGGGTGAGCCGGGAACCGTGGCCAAACCGGCCACCGCCAAAGTCACCGCCGAAGTGCTGGGCGAGGGCCGCGGAGAGAAGATCCTGGTCTTCCACCTGAAGCGCAAGAAGCAGTACAAGAAGCTCCAGGGACACAGGCAGAACTTTACCGAGGTGCGCATCAAGGCCATTGAGGCCGACGGCGTGACCTATACCGCCGCCCAGTAAGCGGGACGAAGAGGGAGATTGAGTCATGGCACATAAGAAGGGTGGAGGCAGCTCCACAAACGGACGGGATTCCAATGCACAGCGCCTGGGCGTAAAGGCCTTTGGCGGCGAACTGGTCACGGGCGGCTCGATCATCATGCGCCAGCGCGGGACCCGCATCAAGCCGGGCCTGAACGTGGGCCGCGGCTGCGACGACACGCTCTATGCCAAGGTCACGGGCCACGTGAAGTTCATTGACCGCGGCAACCATGGGCGGTTTGCGGCCATCGAGCCGCTGGTCGCCGAGTAGCTACAGCAGCACTTTATCCCCAAGAGGCCACGGCTCAGCCGGCGGCCTCTTTTGGCGTTTGCCGCAGACAGAAAAAGGCCGCAACCAGCGATGGTTGCGGCCTTTGTTTTTACGCGGTGATAGCTAGGACTTGGACTCGCTGCTCTTGAGGCTGCGGTTGAGCACCCGGTCGACCACCTTCTCCACATCGGTGAGGAAGAAGGCGTTGGCGGGCTGCTGCACGGCGACCTGCGTGCCGGTGTGGCCGAGGGCTGAGGCGATCTCATTCCACCGGTAGATGGCGGAGTTGGCGGCCATTACGATGGGCTGGCGGGCCGGCTCCGGCACGGCGAAGTAGGCGGTCCAGACGCCCAAGGCGGCAAGAATCAGCGCCTGGTAGACGAGCTGGAGCACGCTGGTGAGTGACGCCGTGTGTCCGATGAAGGTCGCAATCACAAAGTCGTTGGTCGACATCATGCCGAATCCCAGGGCGATGCCGAAGGCCACGTCCCGCACGGAGAGGCGGAGGGCGTTCATGCTGAGGCACAGGAAGGCCAGCAGGCAAAGC
>CAINJJ010000006.1 GCA_903849645.1 uncultured Acidobacteriaceae bacterium
GGGGATGCGGAGGACAACGGTCGAGACGGGCCAACAACAGCGGCCACATACGGGTTCATCGTCCGCAGGTGCAGGATCGGAGGCGCGGAGCCGCTGCTCATCATAGTTGCGGCATACGAAAGGGCGATCTGCGATTCGAATGATGAACACGGAGGAAAGGCTTTCAGTAAGTGCGCTCCACTCCGCGACGGCTCGCACATAAGCAATCGAAACCCGAAAAATATACACCGGGGCCACTCACCATGCCGGCTGACAGCTCGCTGTGACCCATTCGGGATTTGGACGCCGTAAGCGTCAAAGGCGCGGGGCCGAGGGAGCGTTGGGCTGCCTGCCTATTCCCTCGGTTGGGTGTCCTGAAAACCGCAGCGATGCCGCCCATTTCAATGGGGTCGCCCAGGGCTGTCCCTGTCCCATGCATCCCCAACGCGGCGATGGCGTCGGCAGCCAAATTACTGATGGCCAGGCTGCTCCGGATGACGGCCTGCTGCGCAGGGCCATTGGGCGCGGTCAGGCTGCTTGACCGACCGTCCTGATTCACCATGGTGCCCACGACAGCTGCCAGCGCCTTCGACTGCTGCGGGTCGAAGGGGCAAAGGCCGAGCATCGCAACCTCCTCGGCACGAACATAGCCGTCAGCCGCAGCATCGAGGGCCTTGCATCGCCCCTCGCTCGAAAGCATGCCCGCGGCGCTGAACTTAAGGTGAACCGACGGCGTCAATATGAGGGCACAAGCGCCAACCGCGGCGGACCCGCAATCTGAGTTCCGCAGAGAACGCCAGGCGAGGTGCATGCCGACCAACGCAGATGAGCAAGCCGTCTCGACCGTCATTGTTGGGCCCTGGAATCCAAAGGTATAGGCAATCCGGCCTGAAAAGACGCTGCTGCTCAGGTACCCTGTCGCGGCATACGTGTTGCCGCCCGCATTAGCAACATCAACGAAGTATGAGTAGTCTCCATTAGAACCCCCGATGAAAACCCCCTTAGGAACCGAGCTCGTAAATTCGCCGCCAGAAAATGCCTTATGTGCATATTCAAGCAGCAGGCGCTGCTGCGGATCCATAACCAAGGCTTCTGAAGGGTGCACGCCGAAAAGACCAGTGTCAAAGTTGTGCGGCGAAGAGCGGAAACCAGCGAACCGGACTCGGAACAAACTGGGATCCGACATGTTGTCCACATCCCAGCGCTGGAACGAGAAGCATGTAATCGTATCACTGTCGGCCAAGTTTTCGCCAACATCGAAGATATCCGCGGATTTGGACGCGGCTTGATAGATCGCATAGGTGGAGGCAGGACCAGCGGCATGGGAATCCGCGAAAGAGGTGGCAATCGGCGTTTTGTGAGGAGCTCGAGGAGCCTTGCGGTCCATGGCGCCAGCCCGCCCTTCCCGTGATACCATTCGAGAGGCCTTGGTCTTGGGGAGGCGGGTCTCGCGAGGCACGGGCTCGAAGCCGAGGTCGAACTCAATGCCATCCGCCGGCCAGGCCCAGGCGGGAAGGCGCGGCTTCAAGGCACGTGTCATGCCCGCGGCGTGCTGCAACACGGTACCCACGATCGCGATAGCGATCTCGGGACCCACGGGCATCACGTCGCCGCCGGAAAC
>CAINJJ010000007.1 GCA_903849645.1 uncultured Acidobacteriaceae bacterium
ATGCCGACGCTGCCCGCGATGCCTTCAATCGTGAGAACGAGTTTGCGGTCGGCATTCTCCGCTTGAAGGATGCGGAACTTCTGCGTGGAGGCGCCCGCCAGGACGGGCGCAAGTGGCTCTTTCTCAGCTACGGATTCAATCAGGTTCAAATTGCCTTGCGAGAGGTCTGCTTCGAGCATGGGAAGCGGGATACCTAGACCCTTTTGTGCCGGGATTCGGAGCATCCTGGCAACCTCCTGGTCCACAGGGCCAACGGTTGCGCCGTTGAGGTCGCTACGCAACTTCCATGCGTCCCCGTTGGTCGGGCTCAGGTACACCTCGAGTGAGCCCCCATTGCGCCTGAAATGAAGATCTGAACGTCCCTCGCCAAGCAGGAGATTCATCACCTCGGCATGCTCCCAGCTCGCCGGCAGATGCGGGTTGGCGGTAATCGTCTTGTTTTTGGCGTCGATGGAGATGCCGAAGAGGCCGCGGAGGGTGGGGGTGATGACCATGGCGGAGGACCAGAGCTGGTGGCTGGTGCTGCGGCCGAAGGGGACGTTGAAATCGCCGGAGAGCAGTTCGGTGACGGCGCCCAGGTCCTGGGCCTTGGTGAGATTCGCGTTCTCCATCAGCATCTGGTAGCCGGCGAGGGGTTGGTTGCCGCGGTACTCGGCGAGGGCGGCCCAGCCGGTGAAGAGGGGCCAGACAGAGCCCTGGTGGTAGCTCATGCCGTCATAGAACTTCTCGTCCGTGGAGACATCGCGGAGGCCCCAATCTGTTTGGAGGGTGTGCGCCGCCAGTTGCCGCAGGCAGGCCTCGGGATGCGCCAGGACGGGCTTCCCGCTCCACCAGGCGAGGGCGGGGTAGACGGTGGTGGCGCGGTCAAGCGCGCCATCGGCGTTTCGGCTGAAGGCGTAGCAGCCCTTCTCCGCGTCGTAGTACTCGGTCTCGATGGTTCTGGCGAGGGTGTCGGCACGCTTCTGCGCGCCGGCGGCCTTGTCCGGGGCCTGGAGGAGGGCCTCCATCTCCGCCATGGCGCCGGAGGCCTGCTGGTCGAGGAGAGCCAAATAGACCTCCTGGTGGGGCATGGCGCCGGGCCAGCTCTCCACCCAGCCGGTGCCCTGGCTGTTGTCGTAGATGCCGTCGTGGTCCGTGTCGTGGGCGGGGTCAGTCTCGAAGGCCCACGCCTTCTCGACGGCGTCGCGGTGGGAGACGAGGAAGGCGGTGTCGCCGCTGGAGCGGACGTAGTCGGCCACGGCGAGCAGAAAGAGGGGCGTGGCGTCCGCGGCGGCGTACATGTAGGGGAAGGCCTGCCAGTCGATGGCGGCGGCGGTCTGCGAGTACTCGTGCATGATTTTGCCGTCGGCGCGCTGGCGGTGGATGAGGAACTCGAGCTCGGAGCGGGTGAGGGAGAAGTCGCCGAAGCCGTTGACGGCGTAGAGGGTGTAGAGTGCGTCGCGGCCAAAGAACCAGCCGAAGCCGGGGCGGGCGGAGTCGCCGGAGGCGTAGTAGCCGGCCACAAGGGCCTTTTCGCCGGTCCCCTGGACCTGGGTCCTGAGCTGCTCGATGGAGACGACGGCCCATTGGAAGGCCTCGTTGAGCGCCTTGTCGGGAGTCTCGATGGAGACCGAGCTGGCCAGCAGCTTATTCCATCCGTCGGCATGCGCCTGGTAGGACGCTGCGATGCCGGAGTTCAGTTGAGCGAGCGAGTCGCCGAGGGCCGCGGTCGAGGCCGTGGCGGGGGTGGTTCCGACGGCCATGAGGAGCGGGAAGAGGCGGCCGCGGTCGCGGGCCGGGTCGATGCGCAGGTGGAGCTCGACAGGGTGGACCTGGGGGCGCTCCTGATAGGGTGCGAGGATGCCGGGGGTTGCGCCGGGGATGGTGACGGCGCCGGCGAGGTCGGGGTAGTCGGCGTGGAGGACGTAGTAGCCCTGCCCCACCGGCAAAGACCCGCCGGCGGGGACCCCGGCGACCCACTCGGCGCCGGGGACGCCCTCGTTGCGCTCCGGCCACATCCAGCGCAGCTCGGGGGTAAAGCGGAAGGTGAAGCTGGTGGGGTGGACGCAATCGAACTCGAAGAGGACGACTGGCCCGGTGCCCGGCACCCCCTCGGCGGGGGAGAACATGATCTGGCGGACGGTGAAGCCGATGTGGGCGTAGGTGAGGATGGTGCGGTCGGGGCGGACCTCGATGGCGGCGGCCTGGCGGTTGACGTCGATGGGCACGGTGTAGCCCTCGACCTCGGCCTCGATGGTGAGATGCGAAAGGAGCTTGACGGGCAGCAGCCATGCCTCGAAGGACCCATCCTGCTGGCCGACGAGGACGCCGCGCTCCCCGGCGACAGTGAAGGGCTTTTCAGGCTCGGCATGGGCGCGCAGCACCGGGCCGGCAGTGTCAAAGGCGATGGGCGCGATGGAGCTGAACGCCGGCTTGGAGCTCTGTGCCTGGATTGCGGAAGCTACAGCAAGGAGCATGGCGCAGGCCACGCGGGCGGAGACGATACCGCTTTGCATTGTGTTGTCCTCTGGGTTCTTCCCAAGGGCAACAGTCTACGGCATTTCGGCGCGGGGGGCATCCGAGGGGAGGGGCGGCAAAAAACAAGGGCCGCGGCGTGTAGCCGCGGCCCTTGGGGTATCCGTGCCCGTTTCCTAGAAGGAGAGGTGCACAGAGAGCTCAGTGTTGCGGTTGCCGGACTTGTATGCAAAGACGTCTGTGACGAAGCTGACGTCGTTGTAACCGCCCAGGTTGAGGTAGGTGTTGGCATGGTTGTAGAGGTTGATGAACTCACCCTTCAACTGGATGTCATAGCGGTCGTGGAACTTGATGTCCTTGACGACGCCGAGATTCTGTCCCCAGTTTCCAGGTCCGCGGAAGGAATTGCGGCCGTCCATGCCGGCAACCAGGTGGCAGTCCGCGCCGTGGATTCCCGAGCACTCCGGCGTGTCGGTATAACCGGTGAGCGGGTTCGTCTGTGTGCGGTAGTTGGCGCTGGAGTAATCCGGCAGGTGGATGTACGAGTAGGTATTCGGACCCCAATCCGCAATGCTCAGGGCAGTCATGTTGCCGGTGCGCTTGCGCGAGGGCTTGTTGACGAAGCTGGCGCGCGGGTACACCGTAGCGTGATGGGAACCATCGAACTCGGTAAAGGGGGTTCCGGTCTGGGCGTTGAATGTGGTGGAGAGGGTCCAGTTGTCGGCAAGCGTCTTGAGCAAGCCGGTGGTGGTCTTGGCGAAGGGCACGTTCCACACGATAGCGGAAGCGACGCGATGGGTTACGTCGAAATCCGATGGCCCGTGATCGAGGTTCTTCATCCACGGATCGAGGTAGCCGAGCACCAGGCCGCCGCCGGCCACGTTGCCGGAGTCACCGAAGGTGGAGCTGTTGTTGTCAGTGGAGCGGGACCAGGTGTAGTCGGCGCGGATGTTGAGGCCGGTGTGCAGCAGGTCGGAGCTGCGGACTTCAGCGGTGGCGCCGTGGTAGTAGCTGTCGCCGTCCGCGCCGCGCCAGTTGATGCTGCCGTACTGGTAGTTGTTGCGGTTGACCGCGCGCGCGTCGCCGAGGTAGACGCCGCCATCAAAGGAACGGTTGACGTTGGCGATGGAGTAGTTGTGGATGCCGCGCGTGCCGACATAGGAGAGGCTGGCAGTGGTGTTCGCGAACTGGCGCTCGACGGAGAGGCTCCAGTTCTCGGCATAGGCCGGCTTGATCTTTGGATCTACGGCGCGCAGGGTGACGTTGGGCAGGTACTTGAGTCCGGTGCCGGTGCCGAAGGTGGAGAAGTTGTTGGTGCTGACCGGAATCGTCTCTCCGCCATTGTCGACGCTGGTGAAGGCCACGACAGCATAGTTCGGCGGGTTCTGAATGACGTTGAAGGTCACGTTGTTGAAGTTGCGCTCGTAGTTGATGCCGAAGCCGCCGCGGATGCTGGTCTTTCCGTTGCCGAACGGGTCAAATGCGAAGCCGACCTTGGGGCCAAACTGCTTCTTGTTGAGGTTCCAGAGCTTGCCGCCGGGCGCATCTTTGCGGGTAAGCACCTTGCCGCTGCGGACCTGGTCCCAGGGGTTGGTCTGGGTGTAATCGGGGAAGAAGTTGGCGTCGTACTCTGCCTTCTGCGAGTGCTGCGGGCCATAAATCTCCCAGCGGAGGCCCAGGTTCAGGGTCAACTGAGAGTTGACCTTCCATGAGTCGCTCGCATACGCCGCGCCGTCCTGATACCGGTTGGAGCGGGAGAAGTTGGGCGATGTGGCAGGCAGTTGAATCTCGCAGCCCGTGTTGACCTGGTATTGACCGGCTGCGTTCTTGTAGCAGGGGAAGACTCCGTTGGGGTTGATGGCCACGTTGAGGTAGCCCATGCCACCAGCGACAAAGTTGACGAGCGCGCCGTCAGAACCACTCTGAACCAGGGCGTCGATCGCATTCTCATAAGCGCCGAAGACGCGATTGTCCTTGGTGTAAAGGAACTCGCCGCCAAAGGTGAACTGGTGCTTTCCCTTGCTCCAGGCCAGGTCTTCGCCGACCTCGATGGAGTTCTGCGGTCCGCCGAAGGGGATGGCATTACCCGGTGAGGTCTGAGAGTATCCAGGGAAGTTGATGACGCCGTTGCCGAGGGGCTGTGTTGATCCGGAGTTGACGTAGAGAGTGGGGCTGACCGGCTTGGTGCCCAGCGGCTGGGAGTTGTTCAAGCGGGAGCCGAGCACTTTGGTGGCCGAGGCCAGGGTGGGCGAGAAGGCCTTGCTCAAAGAGAGCTCGAGGCTGTGGTTGAACTGAGATGAACCAGTGTTGTAGCCGTCATAGGGGCTGTTGTTGGCGGAGCCGCTGGGGTAGACGGTCGACTGCTGGATGTAACGCGCAAACATCGAAGTGGTCTGGTTAATCGTCCAGTCAGAGCGGTTGAAGCTGATCCACTGGTTGACCGGGGTGCCGCCGCCCGAGTCGGCCGCGACCTGGTAGATGGACTGGCCGAAGAGCTTGGTTGTGCAAATGGCGGCGGTTGCAATCTGCGGATCCGCGCAGTCGCCGTTCAAAACGGTATTCGGATCAAGCTGCTTCTCAGCCAGGGCGATGGTGTCGATATCGCCTGTCCACAGGCCCTGGTTCTGAATATCAGCGCCAGTGAACTCTGTGCTGTTGATGGGGTGTGCCAGCTTGCCGTAGGCGGTGAAGTAGTCCTGCATGTTCTGAGCAGCGAGACCGATAAGGCCAGAGGTCGGTACTGTGGCAACGACGTTCTGCGCGCTGCGGATGCGGGTCCACTCGGTGGAGGAGAAGAAGAAGAGCTTATCCTTCTTGATCGGCCCGCCCAGGGAGTAGCCGAACTGGTTGTGCGTGTAGCGGGGCTTGGGATCGGTGCCGTACGCCGCATGGAGGGCGTTGTTGCTGAAGCCGTCCGATGCAAGCGTGGAGATACGGTTGTACTCGTAGCCGGAGCCGTGGAGTCCATTGGTGCCGGACTTGGTGGAGACGTTGACCGCGCCAGATCCGCGGCCGTACTCGGCGCCGGAGTTCGAGGTGACGATGCGGATTTCGGAAGTGGCGTCCATGGGGACTGTCTGACCGATGCCGACGGCATAAAGGTCAGTGTTTTCCGCGCCATCGAGAAGAATATCCACCGAGGTGTTGCGGGAGCCGGAGATGTTGAAGCCAACGCCGCGCGCCGAAGCGGTGGGATCGGCCGACAGGTTGCCGGAGAAGGCGACCAGGTTGTACGGATTGCGATCGGAAGTGGGCAGGCTCTGAATCTGCTCGGTCTCAATGACGGCGGAGACTTCAGGCTTTTCCAACTGGATGCCGGCGAAGTTGTCGGCGGAGACTGTGACTTCAGTCTTTCCGCCGGCGACCGCGAGGCGGGCGTTGAAGGAGTTCTGCGAGCCCACGGTAACCGACAAAGCCTGACTTGCGCTGGCGAAACCGTTCGCGGTGATGCTGACGGTGTATGTGCCAGGCAGCAACTGACTGACCGAGTAGCCGCCGGTGGAGTTGGTGACGGAGGTGCGGACCGCGCCGGTGGCGGTGTTGGTCAGCGTGATGCTGGCTTTGGCAATGACCGCGCCACTGGCGTCCGTGACGGTGCCGCTGATGGAGCCGAGATCGGCTTGCGCGATGGCAGAGGGCGGAGCGAGGGTAACGGCAACCAG
The DNA here is from genome assembly GCA_903849645.1 of uncultured Acidobacteriaceae bacterium. Lineage (GTDB taxonomy): Bacteria > Acidobacteriota > Terriglobia > Terriglobales > Acidobacteriaceae > Telmatobacter. Next base: position 6,117 of record CAINJJ010000007.1, read on the forward strand.
ACCCGCACTCATCAACGCGCCGAGTACCAGCGCCTGCAAATGCTTTGTTTTAGGGATCATGCGTCTGTTCCTTCCGAAAGGTTGAAAAAGTTGAACCGCTTTTGGTCTATTAGGGCAAACTGCGTTGGAGAACCTACAACCCAAACACCCAAAGTTCGTCTGGGTAGACGGAGAAATAGCTTTTGGGCGGGATTACCATTCTCTTTACAGAGCAATTTCCTGACCATTCGGCGCGCGGAGCGGCTTTCCGCGCAAAATCCAATGATTCTAAACACAATAGCGTTCAATTGAGCAGGGAAGGGGTAGGCTAGGCAGGTGGAAAACGAGACCAAAACCTCAGTTTTATGTAGCAAAAGCGGCCAAAAATATGATTTTATGTATCTCTATTGATTTCAGTAGTGTGAGGCGGGCCGACAGAGGAAACCCATTCGGGGTGCTCCGGGTTGCATTGAGCCCGCTCAGGCTTGCATGAAGTCAAATGCGCGGATGAGGTAGGCCTTGATGTCGCGGCGGTGCACGACAGCGTCGAGGAAGCCTTTTTCCAGAAGGAACTCGGAGCGCTGGAAGCCCTCGGGGAGCTTTTGGCGGATGGTCTGCTCGATGACGCGGGGACCGGCGAAGCCGATGAGTGCGCCGGGCTCGCCGATGTTGAGGTCGCCGAGCATGGCGAAGCTGGCGGTGATGCCGCCGGTGGTGGGGTCGGTGAGAACGCAGATGTAGGGGACTTTGGCGTCGTCAAGCTGGGCGAGGGCGGTGCCGATCTTGGCCAGTTGCATGAGGCTGACCACGCCCTCCATCATGCGCGCCCCGCCCGAGGCGGCGACGATGACGAGGGGCTTGCGGGCCAGGCGGGCGCGGTCGATGGCGCGGGCGATGGTCTCGCCGACGACGGCGCCCATGGAACCGCCGATGAAGGCGTATTCCATGGCGCAGGCAATGACGGCGTGATGGCCGAGCATGCCCTGGGCGCTGAGGATGGCGTCGTTGAGGCCGGTCTGTTCCTGGGCCTTCTTGAGGCGGGACTTGTAGGACTTGATGTCAGTGAAGTTGAGCGGGTCAGTGGAGCGGAGGCCGCTGTCCATGAGTTCGTAGCCGGGGTCGAGCAGCAGGTCGAGTCGGCGGCGGGCGCCGATCTTGAAGTGGTGCTGGCACTTGGGACAGACGTTGAGGTTGGCCTCGAGGTCGGCCTTCCAGATGATGGCGCGGCAGCCTACGCACTTGATCCAGAGGCCTTCGGTGCGAACACGCCGCTCCTCGGCTTCAGGGCTGTTGTCGGCAGCACCGCTCGTGGCGCCGGACTCGTATTCGCCGTTCTCTCGCTTGAACCAGGACATTCTTGCTCTCTCTTTTTTTAGCGGGCATCCGGTGCCAGTGAACTGACTTCCGGAAAAGCGGCCGCCCTCAGTATTCTATGCCGCGCTGGGCGAGGATGCCCTTCTGATAGGCATGTTTGACCTCGCGCATTTCGGTGACGGTGTCGGCCAGCTCTACGAGGAGGGGATGGGCGTTGCGTCCGGTGAGGATGACGTGCACCATCTCGGGGCGGGTGCGCAGGGTTTCAGCCACCACGGCGGGGTCGAGCATGCCGTAGCCGATGGCGTAATTGATTTCGTCGAGCACGACCATGTCCCAGTCGCCGGACTCGATTGCCTCGCGGGCCTCGGCCCAGGCGGCTTCCACCATCCGGATGTCCTCGGGGTCGGTCTCCGCGCCGCCGACTTTGACGAAGCCGCGGCCCATCTGCTTCATGATGAAGTTTTCGCCAAACGACTGCACCGCGTCGAGCTCGCCATAGTGCCACGAACCCTTGAGGAACTGGAGCATGAGAACACGCATGCCGTTGCCGACGGCGCGCAGGGCCGTGCCCATGGCGGCAGTGGTCTTGCCCTTGCCGGGGCCGGTATTGATGAGGATGAGTCCGCGTCGGGAGTCGGTCATATGCAGGGGTCAGGGATCAGAGATCAGGGGTCAGCTTTCAGTGGCCTGAGTGATAAGGATGGCCAGAGAGAATTGTAAATGCCCGGTAAACCTGTTCGGCGAGGACCAGGCGGGCAAGGGCGTGGGCGAGGGTCATGGGTCCGAGAGAGAGCAGCAGGGCGGCGCGCTCGCGGCCTTCCTTTGACCAGCCGCTGGCGGGGCCGATGGCAAAGACGATGTGCTGCGATCCGTCGCCCCGACGTGCCCCCAGCCAGGCGGCAAAGGCTTCGGAGGTCATGGAGCGGCCGCGGCTGTCGAGGAGGACGGCGACGGCGGGGGTGCGGCCGTGCTGCTTTTCAAGCCACTCGAAGAAGGACTCCTCGGAGCGGAAGGCATCGGAGCGGCAGCGGGCAAACGGAGCGCAGCGGCCGAGGTAGACGGCGGTGAGAGCCTCGAACTCGTCCCTGGGGGGAAAGCGTGGCCCGATGTGGGCCAGGGTCAGGTTCATGGTTGGAGGATAGCGCAGGGAAGCATGGGGTGTCGCAGTTGGAGAGACAGATCACGAGATACAGGAATCGAGAGGAAAACCATTTTTGGAAGAGCGCCTAAATATCCTACTGTTTTTCATAGAACTCTCGGTCAACATTGCTCAAATTGCCCGGGCTAACGCGTCCATTTTGTTAGGAAATTAAAGCACTTTAGTCTCGCCTCGGGTATGGACCCTCGATTGCAGTGACGCTATTCAATCATCTCGCCCCGGCAGGCACTGAACGGTGTTGAAAGCCTCGGCAAACGATGGAACGCTCCAATTGCTTTCTTAATGAATTTCTCTTGTTGAACTCAACCGCGTCCCGGCAATTTGCCGCCGGTACGCCCCCAAAACCTGCCGGGATCGTGGAGACTCCTCCAATGAGCCTTCCGATTCACTTGAATTGAGGAGATCTCGATGCGACTTTTCCGATTCTGCGGATCGAACCTTGCACTAGGCGTCACGTTGTCGCTCATGATTGTTACCCCGATGATGCAAAGGACAGCATCCAGCCAGTCATCGACTGCAGCGGGTGCGATCCAGGGAACAATTACCGACCCGAAGGGAGCGATTCTTCCGGGGGCGGCGGTCACAATCACGAACGTGGGAACGGGGGCGAAGAAGGCCCTTGTGACGGACTCGTCGGGGTTTTACAGCGCAGCCTCCCTGGTGCCGGGCCAGTATTTCGTCTCGGTGACCGATGCGGGGTTTGCCAAGCTCACGACAACGGTGACGGTACAGATCGGTACGACGACCAACGGGGATCTGAGGCTGAAATTGGGAGCGGCGACAGAAGAAGTCGTCGTTAGCACCGAATCCCTTCAGGTGAATACGGTTCAATCCACCGTGCAGGGTGTGCTGACGGAACAGCAAATCGACAACCTTCCCATCAGCGGGCGCAACTTCCTCGACCTTTCACAACTGGAACCGGGTGTGCAACTGCAGAGCGGCGAAACGTTCGATCCGACCAAAGCGGGCTACTCTTCGGTCTCGTTCAACGGCGTGAACGGACGCACGGCGCGCATCCTGCTGGACGGACAGGACATTTCGGATGAAACAGTAGGCACCACGACGCTGAACGTGAGCCAGGGCTCGATCGAAGAGTTTCAGATGAGCCGGTCTTCGCTTGACATATCGAACGAACTGACCAGTTCCGGCGCGGTGACGGTGAGTACGCGCTCGGGCACGAACAAGATCCACGGACAGGGCTTCGGGCTATTCCGTGACCAGCGGGCCGGTGCGGCAGCAGGGCCGGATGCGACGAATTATCCATTCCAGCGCAACCAGATGGGGGGCAGGCTGGGCGGTCCGATTCTGAAGGACAAGCTCTTCCTTTTCGGAAGCGCTGAGCGCGTGAAGCAGGACGCCTTCAACGCGGTCTCTGAGCTGGCGCCCTTCACGAACTATAACGGTGGGTACACATCCCCATTCCGTGACAACTACTACGTGAGCCGGGCGGACTACACCGGCCCCAAAGGGATGCATTTCTTTGGCCGCATCGCCTACGAAGACAACCTGGACGACGCCACCTACGGCTATGGCTACGCGCGCTACGGAAACAAGGACAACACGCCGGCGATTGCGGGCGGCACGGACTTCATGACCGGCAGGCTGACGCACAGCCTGCGGGTAAGCTACCTGAAGTTCCATAACCAGATTGCGGATGAGACCGGGTCGGGCGTTCCCAACCTGGCGCCGGGTGTATTTCTGGATATCCATGGGCTGATCACGGGACCAAACCTGCTGGCTCCCCAGCAGACGTACCAATCAGACAAGCAGATCCGCTATGACGGCGGGCTCACCGCCAGGGCGCATGTGTTCAACTTCGGGGTCAGCTTCAACCGGATTCTTGGCGGCGGGTTTGCCAGTTTCTTCGGCTTTGCGCCGGAAGTCCGCGGAAACTACGCAGCCGGACCGGTGAGCGGCAATCCAGCCGACAAGAACAACCCCGCGGCGTACTCGGCCTCCTACATTGTGATGGGCAATGGGCAGGGCTTCAACACGGAAAAGAAGGGCTTCGGTTATCCGGCGGGCGGCCAGGACGATTGGCGCGCGGGCGTCTATTTTGGAGACACCTGGAAGGTGAAGCCGCGGCTGACGGTCAATTACGGCATCCGCTACTCTCGTGACACCGGGCGCAGCGACGCGGACATGGCGCCGGTTCCCTGCGCGGATGCGGTGGCCAACTGGGGCGCTTCCTCGCCCTGCACGTCAGGCAACCTGCTGGACGCGCTCGAGCCGGGCCTGGGCGCGAAGGTCCGGCAACCCAATGACAACTGGGGGCCCAAGGCCGGCTTTGCTTATGACTTGAAGGGCGACGGCAAGACGGTGATCCGCGGCGGCCTGGGGCTCTACTACGAGAACAACATTTTCAACAATGTGCTTTGGGATCGCCCCGGCCGGTTGCAAAAGGGGCTGTTCTTCAGCAGCGCCTACGTTCCGGGCCACACATCCAGCTTTACCCTGCCCGACGGAACCGTGATCAATTCGATCAACGGCAAGACGCTGGCTTCGCTCTGGGGTCTTCCGATCAGCGAGTCCGCACCCTACTTCGCGGCCCTGCAAAAGCTCTATCAATCGAACACAAAGACGGTGGGCGCGAGCACGAATCCCACCTACATCGCCTATTCGCTGGCCTCTGGTTTCAATGCGAATGGGGTGATTCTCTATGCGCCGAATTTCCGCACCGCGCGTTCGATCCAAATCAACATCGGCGTGCAGCGCGAACTGTGGAAGGGTGGCATCTTCACGGGGGACTACATCCGCAACGTGGGCGAGCACTTTCAGCAGCCAATCGACAAGAACCACGTTGGCGACGCGAACCTCCTGAACCTGAAGGCAGCGACGAATGCCATCAATGCAACGCTGACATCGTTTGAGGCGAACTCGATCGACGAGGCCATTGCCAACGGAGCCACGATTTCTGATTTCGCGGGCAACGGCCTGGACTCGGGCAACGCGTATCTGAGCAGCAACCCTGCGGCGGCATTCGGCTATACCCCGGATACGGGCGCCGCTTTTGCCGGCAAGAACCCGCTGTTCGGCGCGATGGAGTACAACCTTCCGCAGGGCCGCTCGGTATACAACGGCCTGCAGACCAATCTGCGGCAGAGCGCGCGGGTTCCGCTTCCCGGTCTCAAGGGGTCGAACTTTGAGGTGTCTTACACATGGTCCCAGTTCATCGGCACGGGCGGCGCTGACCAGAATTTCACGCCGGTCATTACCGATAACAACAATCCGCTGGCCTTTGCCGGGCCAACGGGCGAGGATCGCACCCATCAGCTTTCCTACGGCGGATCGTTCGAGTGGATTGGTGGCTTCACCACCAGCATCATCGGCCACTATTACTCGGCCCTGCCCACCACGCTGGCTCTGGATACGCTCGGCAACTCGACGGGCGAGATCTTCCACTCCGACTTCACCGGTGACGGCACAACCGGGGACATTCTTCCCGGATACAAGACGGGCGCCTTCATGCGGTCAGTGAAGCCGAGCGATCTTGCCAGGGTGGTTGCCAACTACAACTCGACCGCGGCCGGCCGCCTCACTCCGGCGGGACAGGCACTGGTTGCCAGCGGGCTCTTCACGACGGCCCAACTGGTGGCGCTCGGCGCCACTACGCCCACGATTGCCGGACCTCCGGCAGCCAACGTGGGCAACGGGAGCCTGCGCATCTTTGACTTGACGCTGGCCCGGCAGGTCAAGTGGGCCAGGCTGGGCGACAGCTTCTCGGTGGAGCCAAGCTTCAGCGCATTCAACCTGTTCAATATGTCGAACTACGGCACGGTAGGCGGCAACCTTGCCAACTTCCAGCAGTCAGGCACGGCCAACGGTACCGACAGCGGATACAGCGACGGGGATCAGTTCAGCCGCAACTCCCTGCGTGTGGGTAACGGCTCAGGCGTCTTTGGCCAAGGGACGGCGCGGGTTCTGGAATATGGCTTGAAGATCAACTTCTAAGCCCAGGCGTGCACGAAAACAAAGGGCGTCCCCTCGGGGGCGCCCTTTGTGTTCATGCGCTACGCTGAACGTGGACTCATGACTTTTTGGCGGCAGGCGTCTTTGACCGCGGCGTCTTTGCCGGGGCCTTCTTAGCCGCTTTCTTTGCAGCAGGCTTGATAGAGGCTGCTCTTTTGGTTGCCACCTTTTTTGCTGGAGCCTTTGCCGGCGCCTTTTTGGCAGGGGACTTCTTTGCGGGTGCCTTCTTGGCGGGAGCCTTGACGGCGGCCTTCTTCGCGGCCTTTGTGGCGGGTTTAGCCGGTGCGGCAGTCTTTGCCGTGGCCTTTTTGCGGGTGGCCAGGGTCTTTTTGGCCAGGTCGGCCTTGAGCTCGGCGTCCAGCTCGGCCGGGGTCAGCGGCCGGGCAGACTTGCGCAGGCGCTCGATGTCATAGAAGGCGCGGCGCTCCTCAAGGAAGACGTGCACCACAAAGTCCACGTAGTCGAGCAGAATCCACTCGCCCTGGCGGCGGCCCTCGACGGAGTTGGGGAAGACCCCGAACTCCTTCTTGAGGCGGTGCTCAATCTCGTCGGCGATGGCCATGCACTGGCGGTCGTTGGTGGCTGAGGTGATGAGGAAGAAATCCGACAGGCCGGAGTCGATGGGGTCGAGCTCGAGAATGCGGGTGTCAACGCCTTTCTTGTCTTCACAGGCTGCGGCTGCGGCCTGTACCAGAATGCGCGTCTGCTGGTGGTGCTGATCAACGGTTGCCATGCTTTGCGATAGTTCTCCGAGTTTCATGCTAGCCCTTTCATTTGACAGGGGCAAGTGAGCCATAGAGCCCGTGGGCGCGGATGTAGGCGGAAACGGCGTCGGGGAGGAGAGCGGGGCGGGCGGGGAGGGCGCCGGTGGCGCGCACCTGGTCGCGGATCTGAGAGGCGCTGATCTCGATTTCAAGGCCGGGGAGGAGGAAGAAGGGGGCCTGATCGCCGGAGCCATTGGTGAGAAGGAAGCAGCGAAGTTCGATGGCCGCCGGGGCTGAGGCTGGGTTGGATTCGGGCGAGATGGAAAGTCCCTCGGGCAGCGCGGAGACGAGGTCGTCGAGGAGCTCGCCGGGGCGGGAGGCGACGATGAGCGGCGCAGCGAAGGGGATGTCCGCGGCCCGATGCCAGCGGCGGAGGCTGGCAAAGGAGTCTGCCCCCATGAGGCAGAAGAGAGTGCTGCCGGGGGGCAGTTCGCCGCGGAGGGCGAGCAGCGTGTCAAGGGTGTAATTGGGCTCTCCTGCGGGCCGGGGGGCATCAGCGAGGGAGAGGCTGAGGCCGGGGTCGCCGGCGATGGCGAGGCGGGTCATGGCCAGGCGGTGGTCGAACGTTGCAGTGGAGCCGGCGGGCTTGAGCGGCTGGGCGCCGACGGGGGCAAACAGGACCGTATCGAGGGCCAGAGCGGAGAGGGCAGCGCGCGCCACGGCCAGGTGGCCGAGGTGAGGCGGGTCAAAGCTGCCTCCGAAGAAGGCGACGCGCCGCGCGGTCCCAGAGCTGGCTGACATAGGTCAATGTTACCCGGCCATGGCTCTGCTAGCATCTGACTCAATATGCGTTATTTGATCGCAGTTCTGGCCCTGGCCGGCGTGGTGGTCTCCGCGCTGGCGCTTCACGTACACTACTCGACCGACACCCAGCCCTGCTCCATCAACGAGAAGTGGGACTGCGGGGTAGTGAACCACAGCCCCTACGCGGTGATTGCTGGGGTGCCGGTGGCGGCCCTGGGGATCGCCGGCTACGTGGTGCTGGCCGTACTGGCCCTGGCGGGCCGGAGGAAGGCGCTGCTGGCGTTTTGCCTGGTGGCGCTTGGGTTCTCCCTCTACCTGACCCGGATTGAGAAATACGTCCTTGAGGTGTGGTGCTTGTACTGTGTCATTTCGCTGGGAATCATCTCGCTGATGACGGTGGTGAGTCTCTTGTGGAGTCTTACAGGGACTCCTGTGCGGCGGCCCCGCTGGTAAACTTGAACTGACCTCATGTTCAAGGACAGATATTCACGCTGGATGTATGAGTGGGAGACGCGGCTGACCATGCGCGACCAGAACCGCGTGGTGCGGCCGCTGGAGTGGGGCTTTGAGTGGATCGAGCCTTTTCTTGAGGCGCATGGTTTTGCGGCGGCGGTGCCCACCCCGGAGCAGGTGCGCGACCCGGCTCAAGCAGAAGCGGCGATGGTCCGCATCAACGAGCTGCTGATCCGGCACAGCGACCAGTTCTTCGGCTATGCGCGGCCCACGGACTTCCGGCTGGAGGAGCGGCACCCGGAGCTCTATCCCACCAATGTGCGTCCAGAGACGCTGGCCCGGGACGCGGCGCTGAAGCAGCAGGCCGCCGAGGGCAAGATTCCCAAGGCGCAGTACCTGCGGTTTACCTCGCCCGAGCGCACCCCGTATCCGCAGAACGACCTGGTGAACGCGCGGTGGTATCCGGCGCCGGAGCACAAGGATCCCAACCGGCCACGCCAGGCCATTGTGGTGCTGCCGCAGTGGAACGCCGACGCCTTCAGCCATAACGCGCTGTGCGCGATCTTCAACCGGATGGGCATCTCGGCGCTGCGGCTCTCCAAGCCCTATCACGACATCCGGCGGCCGGTGGAGCTGGAGCGGTCCGACTACGCGGTGAGCGCGAACATCGGGCGGACGCTTTCGGCCTGCCGGCAGGCGGTGGTAGACATCCGCTGCTGCATCGACTGGCTGGAGGAGCAGGGCTACCAGGACTTTGGCGTGCTGGGCACGAGTTTGGGCTCCTGCTACACCTTTCTGGCGTCCACTCACGATGCGCGCATCAAGGTGAATGCCTTTAACCATGCTTCGACGGCTTTTGGCGATGTGGCGTGGGCGGGGCAGAGCACGCGGCACGTGCGCGCCGGGCTGGAAGAGGCGGGCCTGACGCAGGACCGGCTGCGGGCGCTCTGGTCGTCCATCAGCCCGTGCAGCTACTACGACAAGATCGCCTCAGCCGAGGCGGGCGGGCCACAGAAGCGGGTGCTGGTGGTCTACGCCGAGTATGACCTCACCTTCCCCAAGGAGTACTCGTTGATGGTGGTGAAGTCGTTCCGCGAGGCGGGGCTCAATTTTGAAGCGCGGGTGCTGCCCTGCGGCCACTACACAACGGGGGAGACGCCCTACCAGTACATCGACGGCTGGTACCTGGGGTCGTTTGTCTACCGGGCCTTCAAGGCGCTGCGCAAGGAACGCGCGGGGCGCCGCGGGGCGGCCGTTGCCCCTGTGCCCGAGGCTGCGGAAGAACTGGTCAACCGGTAGATCTCCACGGCTGCGGCTTCCCTGGTTTCCCATTGCGAGAGACCGGGGCACGCGGCGCGCTTGATTTTCTCGACCTGCGAAATTTCCCCACTGCAACCGTCCGGGTAGTGTTGACAGGCCCTACTCTCCGGCAGGCAGGATCTCTTCAATCCCGGCCCAGGGTCCGCCTTGGAGCACGAGGTACTTCAGGTAGAGTTCAGAGCCTGCGGGATCGGCCAAGGCGAGCAAGGCGCGGGCAGCCTCCTGCACACCTTCATTGGTCAGGGTGTTGGCGTCAAAGCTCTCCTCGATCATTCCCTCGGCATGGGGAATATGGAGCAGGTCAAGGAAGCTGACGATCACGGCGCGATGCTCGCGGAGAAGATATTTCTTGAGCAGGTCGTCCACGATGGGGTCCGGCAGGGACAGGGTTGCGGCCGTCCATTGGACAAGGCGCTCGGTCGGGCTCTTGCGGACAAAGACTTCACGCAGGCTCTTTGCCTTTGCGATGGAGGCGATGAGGATCTGCTTCTCCGCGCCCTTGGCCTCGGCCCAAAAAATCTGACAGACGGCGACGCGGGTCTCATTGGGCAATTGCCGCCAAAGACGATTTGCAGTGACTGGCACCAGGGGTCCTCTCCTTGTGGAAGCGGAAGCTTCCGCTTTGATGATAACGGTTGCGGATAGGGCGTGTGGCGGCGGCGGCGGTTTCCCAGGGTCCCCAGATAGCTGGTTGACCGGGACCTGGGAACGCACACGTGCCTCCAATCTGCTCAGGATTGTGATTCCTGCCGGTCCCGCCGAACCCCCGCTCGAACTTTTTTCGCTCCATCGCGTACTCTCTGCATCCCCGCCTCCGCGTTCCTGCGGATTAGAGAGTAGAAGCGAAGCCCATGGCCCACGATTGGCAACCGGATTTTGAACAACTCGTGGACCAGCATCAGGCGATGGTCTTTTCCCTCGCCTTGCGGATGACCGGCGACCGCGGACTGGCCGAAGAGATTGCGCAGGATGTGTTTCTGGAAATGGACCGCCACTTGAACAGGATCGAATCCCCGGACCACGCCTGCTTCTGGCTGCGCCGGGTGGCCATCAACCGCTCGGCCGATGCGCTCCGGCGGCGCAGGGTGCGGCGCTTTGACCTCTGGGTGGAGGTGGAAGAGCATCACGGCGTCCCGGTGGCGGAGCGCGCATCGCCCCTGGGCGCACGGCTGGAGCATCTGCTGGCCACGCTTCCCGAGCCGCAGCGGGCGGCGCTGGTTCTTCGCTACCAGGAGGACCTCACGCCCGAGGAGATTGCCTCCACGCTGGCCACGCCCCTGGCCACCGTCAAGAGTCACCTGCAGCGAGGGCTCAAGCTGCTCCGCGCCAAGGCGGAGAGCCATTTGAAAGAGTTTGTGAGAGCAAAGGATCGTACCCATGGAACCACACTCGATGGACGAGTTTGAACAGGAGTTGCGCCAGGCGCTTGAGCGCAGGCCGGCGCCGCCCAGCCTCAAGCGCAGGCTCATGGAGCGCCGCCGCGCCCAGCCGGCCCAGAGCCACGCCGTTGCCTGGCAACGGCTGGCAGCTTCCCTGGCTCTGGCGGCCGTGCTCGCCGGGGCCGGTCAATGGACCTGGCGCGCAAGGGAAGAACGGCGCAGGGGCGAGGCCGCCCGCGCTCAGGTGCTTGTCGCGCTGCGCATTACCGGGCACGCGCTCAACCGGATGAATCAACAACTCGCGTCCCACGGGCGCGCACAGCAGTAAGGAGAGTTTCCCCATGAAGAAACGATTGTTGTTTATGGTCCTGACCGCCGCCGCTCTGGCCCTGCCGGCGCTGAGCCAGACCGCACCCCTGCCCCTGCCGCCGCAGGTCGAGAAGGATCTGGCGGCGCGCGCCTCCAACGTGACAGAAGTCACCCTGGGCAAAAACATGCTCGGCTTCGCCGCCAAGTTCATGAACGGCAAAGACAAGGATGAAGAGGCCACGCGCCACCTTATCGAGGGCCTCGACGGCATCTATGTGCGCTCCTACGAGTTCGACAAGGAAGGCGAGTATTCAAAAGAGGAGATCGAGAAGCTGCGCCAGTACTTTGAAACCAGCGAGTGGTCGCCGCTGGTGCGCGAACGCGACCGCAAATCCGGCGAGACCACCGACGTGATGGTCAAGCTGGTCAACGGCGAGGCGCATGGGATGTTCGTTCTGTCTGCCGAGCCGAAGGAGTTGACCATTGTGCTGATCCTCGGCCCGGTGCGCATGGAAGACCTGGGCAAGCTCAAGGGCATTGGCGGCCTGGGCGCGCTGGGCGACATTGAGAAGAACACCAAAGGGGACAAAGGCGATAAGGGCTCCAAGGGCGACAAGGGGGAGAAGTGATGAGACGGCTCTGGATCACTCCCGTTGTGATGGCGGCGTTGATTGTCCCGGCTGCGGTGCTGGCCGGCGGCGGAGGGTTTGACGGCGTGGTGCAGTCCATCGAGACCCGCTACCACGTGCGCGCCTCGCGCATTCCCTTCATGGGGCTCATCAGTTTCATCTCCCGCAAGGCCACGAATGATGGCGTCGCGGGCCTGCACATTGCGGAGTTCGAGGACTTCCATGCCCAGGTGGACGGCGAAGAGCTCAACCGCATGGTCGAGCAGAAACTCGGCAGCGGATGGGAGCGGATCATTCGCGAGACAAGCCGCACCGGCGACCAGCAGACGCTCATCTTCATGCATCCCGAGGGCGAGCGCATGGGCCTCTTTGTCGTGGACCTCGATGGACACGAGATGAATGTGGTGCAGGTCTCCGTCGATCCCAATCACCTCAACCAAAGCATCGGCAAATACGAGCATCACTCCCACTCCGGCGACGAAGACAAGGACGACTCCGAGTAGCGCCGCCAGCCTGCGGCAGTGAACCAAACTCAACACTGGAATCAAACTCTCTATATGCGCCAAACCGGCGGCTGGCTAGACTTGGTCTGACGATGGCCAGCCTGCCGCCAGCTCCGACATCCACTTATCGCGGCCGCATCGCGCCCTCGCCTACTGGGTTTCTGCACGTGGGCCACGCGCGCACCTTCTGGACCGCCTGGCAGCGCACACGCGCCGCCGGCGGGGCGCTCATCCTGCGGATGGAAGACCTGGACCCCGACCGCAGCCGCCAGCTCTACGCCGACGCCGCCATGGAAGACCTGCGCTGGCTCGGCATCCGCTGGCAGGAAGGCCCGGACCGCGGCGGACCCCACGCGCCCTACGTCCAGAGCAAGCGCCGCGCCAGCTATCTGGCGGCATGGCGCAGGCTGCTCCGCGGGGGCTTTCTCTTTCCCTGCCGCTGCTCGCGCAAGGACCTGGAAGCCGCCCTCAGCGCCCCTCACGAAACATCCCTGGCGGAGGGCGCCGGCCCCCAGCCCAACGGCAAGCTCGACCTGCTCGACGACGAGCCCGTCTATCCCGGCACATGCCGCCATCTTCAGGGCAGCAGCCCGCAGTTGCCCGGCCCCACCTCCGAGGAGCTCGACTCCCCCGGCGCGGTTAACTGGCGCTTCCGCGTTCGCGACGGAGAAGCGGTGGAGTTTGTGGATCTCAACCTGGGTCCGCAGCGCTTTGTGGCAGGCCGCGACTTCGGCGACTTCGTTGTCTGGCGGCGCGACGGCAGCCCCAGCTACCAGCTCGCCTGTGTCGCGGACGACACCGCCATGGGCATCACCGAGGTGGTGCGCGGCGCGGACCTGCTCAAGTCCACCGCCCGGCAGATTCTCCTCTACCGCGCCCTGGGGCTGAGAGAGCCGGCCTGGTTCCATTGCCGCCTGGTGGTCGACCACAACGGCCGCCGACTGGCCAAGCGCCACGACTCCCTCAGCCTCCGCGCCCTGCGCCAGCGCGGCCTCACGCCCATGAACATCCTCTCCGCGGAGCTGCCGGTCGAGGTGTAAACCCACCCGCCTGGGTGGGTTCCAGGGGCTGCGGAAAAGGGCCTGTCCTTGAGCAGAGAGCCTGAGAAGCACGCCCACAAGGGCTAAAGCCCTGTTGATTTGATTGGCCTTACGGCACGACTTAAGTCGTGCCCTGACACTTCCTGGGCTTGTATGGAGTTTGTCCGCTGCCCGTAAAGCCCGTCGTTTGTTTTGTTGCATTTGCGGCCCGGCGCCCAGAGGGCACCCGGCCGTGCTCTTGCTACAAGGCAGGCCCGAATCGAGCTTTTCCGCAGCCTGTCCAGCCCCGGACTTACCGGTGCTTGATAAACGCGCCTGTATGCAGCTCCGCCATCGCCTGCCGCAGCTCTTCCTGGGTGTTCATCACGATGGGCCCGCGCCACGCCACCGGCTCCTCCAGCGGCTTGCCTGAGACCAGCAGAAAGCGAATCCCCTCGTCTCCGGCCTGCACCACGATTTCGTCGCCGCGGTCAAACAGCACCAGCGAGTGATTCCTTGCGTCGTAAACCGGCGCGGCGTTCGGGTCCGCTCCTGACTCGGTCAGCACCGCCCTGGGGTCCGACGCGTCGCGGAATCTCCCCGCCCCGGCAAAGACATACGCAAAGGCGTTCCGCGCCGTCTCCACCTGGATGCGCTTCCGCTTCCCTGGCGGCACCGAAATGTCCACGTAGCGCGGGTCCGCCGCCACACCCTCCACCGGTCCCCGCTGGCCCCAGAACTCGCCGCAGATGACCCGCGCGCGGGTTCCATCGTCTTCCGTCACCTCCGGAATGGCGCTCGAAGGAATGTCCTGGTAGCGAGGGTCCGTCATCTTGAGCGCCGCGGGCAGGTTGGCCCATAGCTGGAAGCCGTGCATCCGCCCTTGCGCGTCGCCTTTGGGCATCTCCTGGTGCAGAATCCCGCTGCCCGCGGTCATCCATTGCACATCGCCGGCTGTCATGCGGCCCTTGTTGCCCAGGCTGTCGCCGTGCGCCACCTCGCCCGCCAGCACATAGGTGATGGTCTCAATGCCCCGGTGGGGATGCCAGGGGAAGCCGGCCACATAATCGGCCGGGTTGTCGCTGCGGAAGTCGTCCAGCAGCAGGAACGGGTCAAACTCGGCGGTCTTGCCAAAGCCGAAGGCGCGCTGCAGCCGGACTCCGGCGCCCTCCAGGGTTGGCGTGGTTTCAAAGATTTGTTTCACTGCGCGAAGCGACATTGACTACCTCCATTTGTCTTGCATTCTTTCGATGCGCGAAGGAGATATTCGTTGCAACGACTATTCTCCGCCGGCCTACTTCCCGATGCAAAACCGGCTGAAGATCAGGTGCAGAATGTCGTCCGAGGTCGTCTGCCCGGTCAGCGAATCCAGTGCCCACAGCGCCCGGTAGAGGTCCAGCAGGATCATCTCGTGCGGAATCGAGGCCGCATTGGCCCCCGCCGCGTCGCCCAGGGCGCTCAGGGCCGTGGCAATCGCCTGCTGATGCCGCAGGCTGGTCAGCATCCCCGGCTCCGCGGCAGCCCCGCCCGTGGCCAGCGCCAGAATCCGCTGCCGCAGGGCCGGAATTCCCTCCCCGGTCAGCGCCGAGGTCGGCAGCACCGCAATCCCCAGGCAGTCCGGCGGCGCGGCGCCCACGGCGGCCAGGTCGCACTTGTTCAACGCCACCAGGGCCGGACGCCCCTCGACAGCGGCCAGCAGGCGTCGCTCCTCGTCGTTCAGCGCCTCGGTGGCGTCCAGCACCACCACCACCAGCGCCGCGTCGGCCAGCGCCTCCCGGCTGCGGGCAATGCCCAACTGCTCGGCCTCTTCCGCCGCCTCGCGCAGCCCCGCCGTATCCACCAGCTCAAGCGGGATTCCATCCAGCGAGATGCGCTCGCTGACTGTGTCCCGCGTGGTGCCCGGAGTGGCCGTCACAATGGCCCGCTCGCGCTCCACCAACCGGTTAAACAGCGAGCTCTTCCCTGCGTTGGGCCGGCCCACAATGGCCAGGGTCAGCCCGTCGTGCACAATGCGCCCCCGCGCAAACGAGGCCTCCAGCGCCTCCAGCGGCGGCTGCAGCTCCGCAATCCTGCGGTCAATCTCGTCTGCCGGCGTCACCGCCACGTCGTCCTCGGCAAAGTTCATCCCCGCTTCCAGCAGCGCCACCAGTTCCAGCAGGCCGTGTTTTACCGGCTGCACCCGGCGGCTCAGCGCGCCGCCCATCTGGCTCGCCGCCTGCCGCGCCTGCGTCAGGGTCTGCGCCTCAATCAGGTCGCGCACCGCCTCGGCCTGCGTCAGGTCCAGCCGGCCAGACAAGAAAGCCCGCTCCGTAAACTCCCCCGGCTCGGCCAGCCGCGCACCCAGCCCCAGCGCCCGCTGCAACAGCAGCTCCAGCACCACCGGCGAGCCGTGCGCGGCAATCTCCACCAGGTCGTCGGCCGTGTAGGAGTGCGGCGCGGCAAAATACGTGACGATCGCCTCGTCGATGCGCGTCGCGGGCGCGTCCTCTTCCGGCCCGTCCAGCACCTCCGCCAGCCGCGCCCGCCCATGCTCCAGCGGCTGTCGCAGCCGGACCAGGCCGGCCGCAATCGAGGCCGCCTCCGGCCCGCTCAGGCGCACAATGCCGATCCCCCCCCGGCCCGGCGGGGTCGAGATGGCAACAATGGTTTCGGCGGTCGAGGCGGCGTCCGGCATAGGCTCCCCTGGTGTCCTGAGTCCAGAATTCCTGACAAAACATGAGCTGTCATTCTGAGTGAACGGGGCCCCAAGCGCTTTTCAGCTTGGGGGTGGTGAGCGAAGAATCTGCTTTTGATCTTCGGCAAACATCGGTCTAACAACCCTAGTGTAGAAGCCGGCCGCTCCATGCAACCCGGCCGCCCGGAACCACGCAGCGCAATCGTAGGATTCCGGGCTGTTGACCAGCCCGGCTCCAGCCTTCCACCGCACCGGAGACCAATTCGCGCCTGCTCCCGCGCCGCAGGCGCAGTGGTCGTTAGCTCCGCGCTTCAGCGTGGGGTTGACGAGAGCGGAATTCACCCGGAGTCCCGGAGGGACGGCGCAAACCAGCGAACTCTTTTCCGGGATAAGGTTCGTGCATCTGCTCTGATCGGACGCCGGGGCAGAAAACCCATTTAGTGCCACCTGGGCGGTATAATCCTCACGAATGCGGCGGGGATGAAACCGATTTCATTTCCTCATCTCCCGCTTGCGCGCACCTTACGGATCAAAGGCCATCCTCTATTGAAAACTCCGCGGAATCTCCCCCCAGAGCAAGTCGGTCTGAAAGCAGCAATTGGGCTCAAAAGCATTTGGATTCTGGCGCTTGCAGCTCTCCTTCTCTGCCTGCCAAACGCCCGCGCACAGCAGCCTGCGCAGTCCGCTGCCTGGCAGGGAGTGGTGCGCAACGCGGCCGGCGCGCCCCTCGCCGCCGCCAAGGTCAGGCTGGCCGCCGCCGCCGCACAGGCTGAGGCCGTGACCGCCGCCGATGGCCAGTTCAAGCTCGCTCCCCTGCCCCCCGGCCAGTACAAGCTCACCGTGGAGGCCAGCGGCAACGCTCTCAACTACGCCCAGCCCATTGAGCTCGCCCCCGGCGCGCCTCCGGTGGCCCTCACCCTCTCGGCCCACGGCGAGTTGACCGTTGCCGCTCTCAAGGCCCCGGCGGCAACCGGCGGCGAAGAGCTCTCCAGCCAGGCCGTCAGCGAACTGCCCCTCAACAAGCGCGACTTCAGCACCCTGCTGCTGCTCGCCGCCGGCACCATGACCGACTCCAACGGAGCCACCAACTTCACCGCCCAGTTCGCCATCAACGGCCAGCGCGGCGTGGAAGCCACCTTTGCCATGGACGGCGCCGACATCAGCGA
This sequence comes from uncultured Acidobacteriaceae bacterium, assembly GCA_903849645.1. Taxonomy (GTDB): domain Bacteria; phylum Acidobacteriota; class Terriglobia; order Terriglobales; family Acidobacteriaceae; genus Telmatobacter. Next base: position 23,501 of record CAINJJ010000007.1, read on the forward strand.
CCCCGAGATGGGCGGCGCCACCTTCTCCAACTTCAACGTGGATGCCGTCGAGGGCATCGACTCCAGCTCCGGCTGGATGCCCGCCGAAATCGGCCACGGCGCGGCCGGGTTCACCAACATCCACACCCGCTCCGGCGCCATCGGCTTCCACGGCTCGGTCTTCGAGTTCGTCCGCAACTCGGCCTTTGACGCGCGCAACTACTTTGACCACCCCACCCCCGCCTACCCCGGCCGCATCCCCCCCTTCCGGCGCAACGAGTTCGGCTTCACCAACGGCGGACCCATTTACATCCCCCACCTCTACGACGGCCGCAAGCGGACCTTCTACTTCACCCAGTACCAGGGCTTCCGCCAGGTGCTCGGCACCACCCAGGTCATGCCCGTCCCCAGTCTTGACCAGCGCCCCACGGCCGGCAGCTCCATCGTCTACGACACGGTCACCTATCCCGACAAGAGCGTGGACATCCTCGCCGTGCCCGTCGACGCGGGCATCGCCGCCATTCTCGCCCGCTATCCCAAGCCCAACCTGCCCACCGGGTCCTTTGGCGCCAACACCTATGCCACGGCTTCCAAGGTGGCCACGGTCGCCAACCAGTTCTCGTTGCGGCTGGACCACAAGTTCTCGTCCAAGGACCAGTTCCTGGCCCGCTTCAACCTCGACAACCTGACCGGTCCCACCACCAACCCCGACCAGACCGCCATCGACCCCACCTTCGGCGTGGAGTATTTTGACCGCCAGCGCAACGTGGTCGGCGTCTACACCCGCACGGTCTCGCCCCGCCTCACCCTCGAGTCCCTCTTCAGCATCACCCGCTCCACCCCCGGATTCCCCACCAGCAACCACACTGACCCCGCCGTCAAGTTCGCCGACGGCCTCTTCCAGCCCTTCAACACCGCGGCCGGCTCCGTGATGCAGGCCTACGGCAACCTCTTCCAGGGACGCCAGTCAATCGCCTACACCACGGAACACCACGCATGGAAGGCCGGCTTCGAGGCCCGCATCAACCGCGACACCACCTACTTTGGCGTCAGCCCCAACGGCGAATACGACTTTGGCGGCGGCGCGGCCTATGCCACAGAGGCCATCCAGTCGGCCAGCGGCAAGCACAACATCGCCATTGGCGACCCCTTGCCCGATACGCTCTCCGGCTTCCTCTCCGGCAGCCCGTTCCTTTACACCGTCGGCATCGCCCCCCCCAACATCTCCTCCGGCGAACACATGGGCCCCGCCGCCATCAGCCGCAACAATTACAGCTTCTACCTGCAGGACACCTGGAAGCTCAATCCCCGCCTCACCCTCGACTACGGCGTCCGCTGGGACCTCTATCAGCCCCTCACCGAGCGCGCCCACCGCACCTCCAGCTTCCGCACCATCAACGGCGTGCAGCAGTTTGTCGTGAACCCCCAGCCCGGCTACCAGACCAGTTGGAACGGCTGGGAGCCCCGCCTGCAGGCCACCTGGCAAGCCACCTCCAAGCTCTCGGCCCACGCCGGCGGCAGCGTCATGGTCATCCCGCCCAACATCTGGCAAGACAACTTCCTCACCGGCTCCACGCCGTTTGCCGTCTATCCGCGCCTGCTCTCGGCCTCCAACGCGCCCATCCCCTATGGCTTCAAGCTCACCCCGGCGCAGCTTCCCAAGGCCTACACCCCGGCCGGCGTTGACATCCTCGCCGGGCCCGCCAAGGCCATCCCCGCCAACACCATCATGGATGTGGACCGCTACGAGAAGGACATGGCGGCTCTCACCGCCGGCCAGGTCGTCAGCGCCCTCAACCTCAGCGGCATCGACCTCTCCTTTAACAACGCCAGCCTGTACGCCTGGACCGTCGGCCTGGAGCGCAAGTTCGGCAATCTCACCGCCGATGCCGGTTATGTGGGAACCGCCGGCGTCAAGCTCCCGCGCTACAGCTTCCCCAACGCCTACCCCGGCGCTACCCCGGCCTTTGCCCCGCACACCCAGTTCGACGCGGCGGGCAACGTCATTGGCGGCTTCGGCGTGGAGAACGTCATCATCGCCAACTCCCACTCCAGCTATCACGCCCTGCAGACCTCGCTCTCGGGCACCGTCGGCCATGGCGGCCCCGGCATCCAGGCCAGCTACACCTGGGGCAAGTCCATTGACGACACCAGCCTCGTCCTCGGCGGCACCGGCTCCACCGGAGCCGTCTCCTCCGGCTTCTCCCAGAACCCCTACGACAATCACCCCGAAAAGGGCCCCTCCTCGTTCGACGTGAAGCACGGCTTTGGCCTCAGCCTGGCCCAGGACCTGCACCTCCAGGACGCCGGCTTCCTCCATCCCATCAGCAAAAAGGTCACCGACGGCTGGGAACTCCTGAGCATCTCCAGCCTCAGCTCCGGCTCGCCCTTTACCGTCTTCTCCGGCATCCAGCAGACCGGCGCGGGCTCCAACGGCGTTGACCGCCCCGACCTCAAGGCCCGGCCCAGTCTCTCCACCGCCCGCAAGGACCGCCAGGACTACTTCGGCGCCGGGTCGAACAACGGCGCCAACTTCTTCACCATTCCCATCCACGTCCCGGACGGCACCGGTCCCAACCAGGGCCGCTTCGGCACCCTCGGCCGCAACAGCTTCCGCGGCCCCGCCTTCTACAACTTCGACTTCGCCCTTATCAAGGACACGCCCTTTGGCCGCCGCAAGAGCGGTGCTGAACTCGTGGCCCTCCAGTTCCGCTCCGAGTTCTTCAACCTCTTCAACATCGTCACCATGGGCCTGCCAGCCAACATCGTCACCGGCTCCGGCTTCGGCGAGATCAGCAAGACCGCCGGCAACTCACGCCAGATTCAGCTCTCTCTCAAACTCATCTACTGAGGTGTGGCGCGTTCTCCGCGCCGCACCGGAGAAACCGCATGAAGATCGTTCGCTGCGCTGCCGTCCGGGGCCTTGCCCTCGCCGCCCTCTCGCTCGCCCTCGTCGCCGCGCCGCTCATGGCCCAGCAGGCCCCCGCCGCGCCCCCTGCCGCCCGCCACGCCCTCGACCTCACCCCGGTCAAGCCTGAGTCCGTCGGCTTCTCCTCCGCGCGCCTTGAGAACCTTCACGCCCTCATGCAAAAGGCCGTCGCCGACAAGGAAGTCTCGGGCGTTGTCACCATCCTTGCCCGCCACGGCAAGGTCGTCGACTACCGCACCTACGGCCAGCGCGACATGGCCTCCGGCGCGCCCATGACCAAAGACACCATCTTCCGCGACTACTCCATGACCAAGCCGGTCACCGCCGTCGCCATGATGCTGCTCTATGAGCAAGGCAAGTGGCTCCCCTCCGACCCCATCGCCAAATACATCCCTGAGTTCGCCCACCTCAAGGTCTTCAAGGGCCTCGACCCCGACGGCAAGATGCTCCTCGTCGACCCCGATCACGCGCCCACCATGCGCGAGCTCATGACCCACACGGCGGGGTTCACCTACGGCATCTTTGGCGACACCCCGGTCGATGCCGTCTACCGCGAAAAGAAGGTCTTCGGCGCACGCAACCTGCAGGAGGCCATTGACAGGCTGGCCGGCATCCCCCTCCTCTACCAGCCCGGCAAGGAGTGGCACTACAGCGTCTCCATGGACATTCAGGGCTACATTGTCGAAAGGCTCTCCGGCAAATCCCTGCCCCAGTTCATGCGCGACAACATCTACACCCCCCTGGGCATGAAAGACGCGGGCTTCTATGTCCCCGCCGAAAAGCGCGGCCGCTTCGCCACCAACTACTGGGTTGACCCCAAGACCGGCGCGCTCACCAGCCAGCCCTCTGGCGCCATCGGGGCCAGCGACTACGCCGGCGAGCCCACCATGCCCTCCGGCGGCGGCGGCATGGTCTCCACCGCCGAGGACTACTACCGCTTCGCCCAGATGCTCGGCAACAACGGCCAGCTCGACGGCAAGCGCATCCTTGCTCCGGCGACCGTCCGCCTCATGAGCGCCAACCATCTGCCTCCCGAGCTGCTCACCGGCCAGTTCGGCATCGGTTATCAGGTCATGCGCCCCGGCTTCGGCTATGGATACAACTGCGCCGTCGTCTTCGACCCGCCCCAGGCCAACCTGCCCGAGGGCAAGGGGACCTTCTTCTGGGATGGCGCCGCCGGAACCTGGTTCTGGATCGACCCCACCAACGACGTGGTCTTTGTCGGCATGATCCAGCGCATGGGCGCGGGCCCCAACAGCATCAACCTCCAGTACCTCAGCCGCGCCACGGTCTACCAGGCCCTCGTCGACCCGGCAAAGTAGCCCGGCGGGAGCCTGCGCGGCTCCTGCCTACTTCAGCAGGTCCAGCGCCATGGCGGTCATCGCCGTCACCCCGGTGTTGATGGTTGGCGCGTACTCCGGCGCAAACAGCGGCGAGTGCATGGCCGGCAACGGCACGCCCATCTCTTTGGCGTGCGTCAGCTTCTCGGGATTCGCCGCGCCCAGCCAGAACATCACGCCCGGAATCTTCCCGCCCAGCTGAAAGACGCCCACATCCTCAGAGCCCATGCTGGCCTCCGTTGTTTCCACGTGATCGGCGCCAAGCTGCGCAGCTGCGGCGGCGCGCACTCGCTCGGCAAGCGCGGGGTCGTTCGAATTGACGGGCGCAATCTCCGTCTTGCTCACCGTAACAACGGGCATGCGGTCCTGCGGCACGTTGTAAGCAACGGCTACCCCTTCCGCGGTTCGCCGCACGGCTTCAATGATCTGGTCGCGGACCTTGTCAGAGTACGTGCGCAGCGTCAGCGCCATCGTCACTTCTTCACTGATGATGTTGCGCTTCTGTCCACCGTGGATGGTGCCGACAGTCAGCACCGCGGGCTGCTGTGGATCCACCTGCCGGGCCACGATGGTCTGCGCCAGCAGCACAAACTCCGCCGCCATCACAATGGGATCCTTGCTGCGCTGCGGCTGCGAGCCGTGCGCGCCCACACCGCGCATCGTCACATCAATGCTCGTCGAGCTTGCGTTGAGCGGGCCGCCCTTCAGCGCGATGGAGCCGGCAGCGTAACCCGAGTTGTCGTGCTCGGCCAGAATAAAGTCCGGGCGCCCGAACCGCTCGTAGAGGCGGTCGGCCAGCATGGCGCGCGCCCCGTCGATGGTCTCCTCCGATGGCTGCCCAATCAGCACCACCGTCCCGTGCCACGCCGCCTTGCGCGCCGCCAGCTCGCGCGCCGTGCCCAGCAGCACGGTCATGTGGATGTCGTGTCCGCAGGCGTGCATCACGCCCACATCCTGCCCCTGCGGATTCACTGCCCGCACGGTGGACGCGTAATCAAGCCCCGTCTTCTCTTCCACCGGCAGCGCGTCCATATCCGCGCGCACCAGCAGCCGCGGCCCCGCGCCGTTCTCCAGCACCGCCACCACTCCATACGCCTGCGAGCCGTCCTCGTACCGGCCCACGCGCTCCGTTACGCTGTACCCCAGCTTGCGCAGCTCCGCCGCCACAAAGGCCGATGTCTTCTCCTCGTGGTGAGAGAGTTCGGGAGTGCGGTGCAGGTGCTTGTAGGTCTCGGTCAGCGCGGGCAACTGGCCCCGGACGGATGCGGCGAGATCCGCCGCGGCGGGGCTCTGCGCGGCCAGCGGCAGGACGCCGAGAGTCATCACAACACAGGCGTAAAAGCGAACATGCATGGCTGTTTCCTTGCAACTGGTTTGGGAAGCCGATTCTGCGCCAGCCTAGCACACCCGCCTCGCAGCCGAAGGCCGCCGCCCCGCCCGGATGGTACACTCCCCCTTCAGGGAGTCCCGCATGGGCGCAACAAAAATCGAGTTCCGGCTCCGCGTGCTGGTGATGGTGGTCCTCATCTCCATCGGCTACTGGGCGCCGTGGACCCTCTACTGGGGCATCGCCACGCGGACCCCGCTGCTGGAGTGGCTGGCCCTGGAGTCGAGCCGCCTCGGCCTGATGCCCTTCCCCCTCGCCTCCCCGCTCGCGGTGGCCCTGGCCGCCCTGGTGGCCGCCGTGGGCGCCGTCCTGCGCCTCTGGGGAACCGCCTACCTCGGTGCATTCACCGTCAACTCCGGCGAAATGAAGGCCGGCGCGGTCCTTGCCGACGGCCCCTACCGCTACCTGCGCAACCCGCTCTACCTTGGCACCTGGTGCATGTTTGCGGCCATGGCCTTCCTCATGCCCGCCACCGGCGCCCTCGTCGCCATGCCCCTGCTCACGCTCTTCCTGCTGCGCCTCATCTTCGGCGAGGAGGCCTTCCTCGCCGCCCAGCTCGGCCAGGCCTACCAGGACTACCTCCGCGCCGTGCCCCGCCTTCTCCCCCGCCTCCGGCCCGGCATTGCGCCAGGCGGATGCACGCCGCACTGGCTGCGCTCCCTGACCTCGGAGCTCAACGCCATCGGCGTCTTCGTCACTCTCGCCTTCTTCTCCTGGTCCTACAACAACGACCTCATGGTTCGGGGCGTCATCATCAGCTTCGGCGTCTCCATCGTCGCCCGCGCCCTGCTGCCCGGCCTCCGCACCGAAACCCCGCCCGCATAACCCCCGCGCACAAAAAAGCAGAGGGGAGGAGCCATCGGCTCCTCCCCTCTGCCCTGCACTGCGAAATGCTACTTCTTGGTGGGGGCGATGACGTCCTTGGCGGCCTTGGCCACGCGGAACTTCACCACGGTCTTGGCCTTGATCTTGATGGCGGCGCCCGTCTGCGGGTTGCGGCCGATGCGCGCCTTGCGCTCCGCCTTCACCAGCCGGCCGATGCCGGGGATCACGAACACGCCGTTCTTCTTGGTTTCCTTGATGGCCGTCTCAGCCAGCAGGTCCAGGAAGGCCGCGGCTTGCTTGTTGGTCAGTTGTTGCTTCTCGGCCAGAAGCCGCGTCAGGGCGGTCTTGGTCAGTCCAGTAGCCATGTGATGTTCTCCTTCTGGGCTTGCCCTTGGGGCAGCCGGTGTTGCCTGGGAATCCGCCGCGAAATGCGTACCGCATGGAGGGAGTGCGACCGAGGCAACGCTTGCACGAAACCCCTGTATTCATGCGGGTTCTTCAGAACCCCGTCGATGGTTACCTTGCGACTTTGAGCGAGCAAAGTCAATGGCAAATTCCCGATTTCCACAATATTCTTGGGGTTTTGTGCCACTTTTGTCGATTTTACCCCGTTTTTGGCCTGTTTTAGCCGCTTTATTACCCGTCCGCCCCCAGCCCCCAGCCGCCTCAGTGCAGCCCGAAGAGCACCTTTTTCTTTGCCCCCGCCGTTGCAGCAATCGGCCCGTTCAGCGCGTCCACCACCGGCGCCGCCAGCCGGAAATGGCGGATGATCGTCGCCGCGAGCCCCGCGTCGAGAGCCGCCTCGGGCGCCAGCGTCGCGCTCAGCCCCCACTGCTTGCACTTGATCAGGTCCATCGCCGGGTGCTCCGCCGGAAACCCCTTCGGCGGTCGCGTCAGAGCGCTGCCTTCAAATTCGGTAAATGCCTTCCGCAGAGCAGGCCTCCGCAGGAGCTTGCGGAACTCCTCGTGGTTCTCCAGCAGCCAGTGGCGGATGGCCGCCAGTTGGTCCTTCTCCGGCATATACGCCCCGGCGGCGATAATCACTTCCCTGGCGCTGATGTGGAAGTAGTATCCCGCCCCCGAGGTCTTCTCCAGCTCGCGGTGCGCCCACCACGCCGCCACGTGCGTCTTGTAGGGCTTCTTGTCGTTGCTGAACCGCGTGTCGCGGTAGATGCGGAAGAGGCACTTCTCCGCCGGCCGCACATGGTCCGGCGCAAAGTCCGTCATCGCGTCCGTCACCTTGCGGATGATGGCCAGCATCGGCTCCTTCAGCTCCGCCTCGTAGACAGCCTTGCGCTCGTTGAACCACTCCCGGTCGTTGTTCCTCTCAAGCCCCCGCAGGAACTTGAAAGCCTCAGGCCGCAAACAGGCAAGCGCAGCCGGTGCAGCAGCAGGTTTCGTCTTGGTCGCCATGGCAATCAAGAGTCTAACGCAGAACACCGCGTCAAAGATGGCTTCCAGCGACCTGCGCAACGCCATCGCCATCGTCAAGAAACGAAGCCGTCAAACGAGCTGCGAACTGGACTCAGGCCATAGTGTGGACTGCACCGCCGTCTCTCCCGCCGCCCTCAAAAGGTTACAATCCAAGCGAAGCGCCGCGCCGCCGGATCCCCAAATACCCAGCAACAGAAGGACACCTTGGACTCCAAGCCCGCCGTCAGCCCCTTGCGGAATATGCCGCGAACCTCCGTCGCCATCTTCCTTGCCGCGGTCTTCTGCGTCATCGGCATCATCGGCTTTGCCATTGACATCCTCGATATGGGCAACCAGCAGCCCATTCGTTTTGTCACCGGCGTTCTGGCCGCAGGGTTGTTCGCCGTCTGCTATGCCTACTCCGGCTTGACCTTGCGGGGCAAGTTCTGGAAAGCGTTCTTCCCCCTCGTCTCTCTGCAGATACTCCTGTCCTTCTTCACCGCCAGCTGGTTTCCGGACCCGCCCTGGTCAGCGCAACCGTCCGTTGCCCAGTTCGCTCAGATCCATGACCGGCTCACGATCGATGCCCTTGGAACCATCCTTGGCGTGGGTCTGGGCTATGCGGGCTTCGTTTTCGTCTTTGTGAGCGAAGGCCGCCGCTATGTCAAAGCTCAGACGGAAAAGGCGGTACTCGACAGCGAGGTGGCCGCCGCGCGTGAGGTCCAGCAACTCATCCTGCCGGAGGCCGGCGAATCGTTCCCCGGCTTTGCCGTCGAATCGGTCTATCGTCCTGCCCAGCAGGTGGGGGGCGACTTCTTTCAGATTCTTCCCGCCGGCAACAACGGGTTGCTGATCGTGCTGGGCGATGTTGCCGGCAAGGGCCTGCCCGCCGCCATGCTGGTCTCCATGCTTATCGGTTCAATTCGCGTCCTGGCGGAGGACACCCACGACCCGGCCCTCATCCTTCGCAAGATGCACGACCGGCTCATGGGCCGGACCCGCGGCGGATTCTCCACGGCTCTCGCCGCCTTCATCGATGAAGATGGCCTGGTCACCGTCGCCAATGCGGGACATCTCTCCCCCTACCTCGACGGACGCGAAATCGAACTCCAGGGTGCTTTGCCGCTCGGCATCGTGAGCGGCACCGAATACGAGCCCATGCGCTTCCAGCTCCAGCCCGGCAGCCGCCTCACCTTCTACTCCGATGGGGTTGTCGAGGCGCAGAGCAAGACCGGCGAACTCCTCGGCTTTGACCGTGCCCAGGCAATGTCTCAGGAACCCGCCGCCGCCATCGTCAAAGCCGCCGTCGACTTCGGCCAGTCCGACGACATCACCGTTGTGACCATAGAGCGCCTCGCGCTCGGCAATGCCACCGTCACCCCTTGAAATGCGCCCCCGGGCCTTCGCCGCAAAGCTGACAGCCGGGTGCCTTAGGTCCCTCGCTCTTGGGGACCTGGGAAAGCACAAACCCCAAGCGAGCGAACAGCGAGCCGCTGGCCCCACCGCAGGTGGCTACCGGATCACCTTCAACGCCCCGCGGAACAGCCCGTCGAAGTCCCCGGCCAGCGCCTGCTCCTTGGCCACGGCCTGCTCGATGGCCTTCTCCGCCGCCGGCCGCTGATAGCCCAGGTTCACCAGCGCGGAGAGCACATCGTCCACCGCCGCGCCCTGCACGCTTGCCCGCACCGGCGCCACCGCAAAGTCGTCCAGCTTGTCCTTCAGCTCCACCACCAGCCGCTCGGCCAGCTTCTTGCCCACGCCGGGAATCCGCGTCAGTTGTGCGTGGTCCTGCCCGCGAATCGCCTGCACGGTGCGCTCCGGGTTCAGTCCGCTCAGGATCTTGATGGCCAGCTTGGGCCCCACGCCCCCCACCGTGATCAGCCGCTCAAACAGCCGCTTCTCCTCGCGCTCCAGAAAGCCGTACAGTGCAATCTGGTCCTCGCTCACCTGCGTGTGGATGTGCAGCGCGGCCTCGCCGCCCACCGACGGCAGCGCCGTAAAGGTTGGCACCGAAATGGTGACGTCGTACCCCACGCCCCCCGCCTCCACAATGGCCTGGCCGGGCTCCTTGAAAATCAGCTTTCCCCGCAAATGAGCGATCATCGTGCTCCTATCCTAGAATCCCCAACCGCTTCGCCACCCGCTCCAGCGTCTCCAGCGCCTGGTCCAGTTGCGCCTTTGTGTGCTCACTGGTCAAAATCGCCCGGATCCGCGCCTTCCCCTCCGGCACCGTCGGAAACGCAATCCCCGTCCCCATCACGCCCTCGTCAAACAGCGCCCGGCTAAACTCCATCGCCTTCCGCCCCTCGCCCACAATGATCGGCGTAATCGGCGTCTCCGTGGCCGGCGTCGTCACCCCGCCGATGTTGAACCCCGCCCGCCGCAGCTCGCCCTGAAAATAGCGCGTATTGGCCCACAGCCGCTCGATGCGCTCAGGTTCCTGCTCCAGGATGTCGAACGCCGCGATACACGTCGCCGCCACCGATGGCGGATGCGAGGTCGAAAACAGGAACGGCCGCGCCCGGTGATACAAGTAGTCGATCAGGTCCCGCGACCCGCACACATATCCGCCCAGCGCGCCAATGGCCTTCGACAGCGTCCCCACCTGCACGTCCACCTTCCCGTGCATCCCAAAGTGGTCCACTGACCCGCGCCCGTTGCGCCCCAGCACCCCCGAGGCGTGCGCGTCGTCCACCATCATGATGGCGCCGTGTTTCTCCGCCAGCGCGGCCAGCTTGTCCACCGGCCCAATGTCCCCGTCCATTGAAAACACGCCGTCCGTAATCACCAGCTTTTTCCCCGGCTCGCCCTCTACCTCCTGCAGCCGCTCCTCGCAGTGCTCCACGTCCTTGTGCCGGAACACCAGAATCTTTGCCCGCGACAGCCGCGCGCCGTCAATGATGCTGGCGTGGTTCAGCTCGTCCGAGAGAATGAAGTCCTCCTTGCCCAGGATGGAGCTCACCGTCCCCGCGTTGGCCGTGAAGCCGCTCTGGAAGACCACGCAGGCCTCAACGTTCTTGAACCGGGCGATCTTCTCCTCCAGTTCCATGTGGATGCGCATGGTTCCGGCGATGGTCCGCACCGCGCCCGACCCCACCCCGAAGGCCTTGGTTGCCGCCAGCGCCGCCTCTATCAGCCTGGGGTGGTTGGCCAGCCCCAGGTAGTTGTTGCTGGCCAGGTTGATTACCTGCCGCCCGTCGTAGTGGCACACCGGCGCCTGCTGGTCGTCCAGGATGCGCAGCTTGAAATGGGTCCCGTTGGCCCGCAGCTCATCGAGCGCGGCGGTCAGGTGGGCGAGTTGCGGGCGTGGAGCGGCGTCAGACATGGCTTTCACCTCAACCAAAGAGCATAGCGCGGAAGAGGCAGGGACAAGGGACAGAGGGACGAAGGGACCAGGGGACAAGGGACGACGCGGCCCAATGGACAGCGGAACCGCCCTGGACGGAGTGACATTGGGGCCATGGGGGCATCCTTCCCTGCTCCCGCGCGTCCAAAGAAAGGGGCGGGCATGGCTCGGCAACGGCCCCGCCGGATACAATAAGGTTCTACGCTGCGTCATCCGGGTGATACGCAATTCTTTCTTGAGATTTGGAGCAGGTGCACGTGAGAGGCTTGAACCGCCGCGGTCTGCGGCTTGAATGGGTGGCAGCACTGGGAATCGCCATGGCGATGCCCGCGTTGGCAGTGGCTGCGGAGAGTGCGCAGGGCCTGGCCACGCACACCAGGCTGACCGCGGAGACACGCGACCAGGCTGGACGCACGTTGGCTTCAGTGGCCGTCACCGTGCTGGACGACGACGGGCAGCCGGCAACGGGCGCGGTCGCCATCACCGATCATGGCAAGCCCCTGGCAGGCGCGGCCCTCAACGCTGAGGGGCAGGCCAAGGTTGAGCTGACTCTGGCCGGTGGCGATCATCTGCTGCGCGCCGCCTACACGGGCGACGAGACCCGCCAGCTTTCCACTTCGGCAGCCACTTCCGTGCACGGCATGATCGACGCCGGGTCGCCGGACTTTCAAATCTCCGTCGCTCCCGCCACGCTTTCGCTCACCGCGGGGCAATCCGGCAGCGTTGTCGCCTCCGTGACCCCGGTCAATGGGGTCTCGCTGACCGCCCCCATGTTTGTCACCCTCTCCTGCTCGGGATTCCCTGACCAGTCTTCGTGTAGCTTCACCCCGCAGACCGTCGAGATCCTGCCCAACGCCGTCGCCGCCTCCACCAGCACCCTGGTCATGACCACGCAGGCAGCCTCCTCCATCGCCTCCGCGCAGCCCGCGCCCCGCGACTCCAACCCCATCGCCTGGTCACTGGTGCTGCCTGGCATTCTCGGCCTCGGCGGACTCGCCTGGGGCGGCCGGAACCGCAGGTGGCTCCTCCGGCTCTCCCTCGTAGCCATGGTTGCCCTGGTCACCATGCTCGGCACCACGGGCTGCAACCCCCGCTACTACTACTTCAACCACGGGCCGCCCACCAACCCGGCCACGCCAACTGGCTCCTACACCCTTCATGTGACCGCACAGTCCAGCAACGGCGTCACCGCCATTACCCACTCCACCACGCTGGGACTCACGGTCAAGTAGCCCGCTTCAACTGCATTCAACGCATCGGGCCCCATGCGCCTCCCCCTCCTGGGAGAAGCGCATGGGGCCCGAAGTGTTTGCCGCGGCGGGGAAGCCGCTTCCTGGAGTCCGTTTCCGGTGGCATCGCCACACAGGCCGTCCCTCATGGCTTGAAAGGGCGCGACTTCAGTCGTGCCGCTAAGCTCACAGTTCAAACCTGGGCTTTACAGGCTGGGGAAAGATGCCTGTCTTTGGGGGGGGAGCCTGAAAAACACACCCCAGGGGCTAAAGCCCCGTTGATTGTATGGTACTTACGGCACAACTGAAGTTGTGCCCTGACACTTCGATGGCATGGATGGAGTTTTTCCGCAGCCTCTCTCGCCCCCGCGGGAGGTCTTCTCGACAAATCCTCCCTGGAATCTGGACAGGATACTGTCTCCGGCCTGTGCCCCCTCGATTGCGCGCCTTCGGGCGCAATGGGTGGGATGCGGGGAGAGTTCGGCCCTGGGCAATTTTTGGAAGATCCCTACCCCGCCAGCGCAAACGTCCGCGCCGACTCCAGCAGGCGCGCCACCGACTCCTTCGAACACGACTCGCTATAGATGCGCATCAGCGGCTCCGTTCCGCTCGCCCGCAGCAGCAGCCACGTCTCCGCCGCGTTCGGCTTGGTCGCCGCCTCGGGGTTGTCCAGGTAAAACTTCACCCCGTCCAGCGTCTCCTGCCGCAGAATCGGCATCCCCGCGAAGACCGCATCCCCCACCGTCAGCGCCCGCGCCCTGGCAATGGCCGCGTTCTTCACCTCGTCGGGAATGTGCAGGTCGATGCGTCCATACTGGTGCTCCCCATACTCGGCCTGCAAGTCTGCCACCAGCTCGCCCAGCGGCTTGCCCTCCTCCGCCATCACGTTGGCCAGCAGCAGCGCGTTCAGCAGCCCGTCCCGCTCCGGCAGGTGGCGCTGCAAGCCGATGCCTCCCGACTCCTCCCCGCCCATCAGAATCTCCCGCTCCAGCATCAGGTCCACCACATACTTGAACCCGATGCCATGCTCAATCAGCTCCCGCCCATGCTTCGCGCAGATGCGGTCCAGCATCTTTGTCGTGTTGAAGGCTCGCGTCACCGCTCCCGGCCAGCCCTTGCGCCGCAGCAACCAGCTCAGCAGCACACTGAAGATCTTGTGCGGATCCACAAAGTTCCCCTGCTCGTCCGTCGCGCCAATGCGGTCCGCGTCCCCGTCGGTGCACAACCCCGCCTGGCACCCGTTGGCCGCCGCGGCCTCGCCCAGCGCCCGGATGTGCGGCTCAATCGGCTCCGGGTTGATGCCCGGAAAAAGCGGGTCGGGATTCGACCGGATCTGCACATGCGCCACCCCGATGCGCGTAAAAATCTCGGAGAGGATCGTTCCCCCCGCCCCATGCATCGAGTCGATGGCAAACTTCATGCCGCTGCGGCCAATCAGCTCCAGGTCGGCGAACCCCTCGATCGCCTTCAGGTAGCTTGGCAAAAAGTCCACCGTATCAATCGCCGCCGGCTCGGCCGCCCGCGCCACCCTCTGCCCCAGAAAGCTCTCAATCTCCGCAATCATCGACGGCTTCCCCGAGCCGCCATACCAGCCCTTGTACTTCACGCCGTTCCACTGGGCCGGATTGTGCGACGAGGTAATCATGATGCCCCCCGCCGCTCCCCGCTCCCGCACCCCGAAGCTCAAGGCAGGCGTGGGCGTGATGGCGTTGGCCAGAAACACCCGGATCCCGGTGGACGCCACCACCTCCGCGCAGGCGCGCGCAAAGTCCCGCGACCCAAAGCGGGTGTCGTACCCGATGCACAGGCCCCTCCCCCGGTCCTCGTTCGCCGAGCCCATGCGCGCGTGGATATAGGCCGCCACCGCCTCCGCGGTAGTCCGCACATTGGCAAACGTAAAGTCGTCGGCGATGATGGCTCGCCAGCCGTCGGTGCCAAATTTGATCTGTGGGTGTGCCATAACCGGGAATCCTGCCTCCAGCAAACCAACAGGATAAAGGATGCGCGCGCGCTCCGCTGCGCCAGGTGCGGCGCAATTGCGAGCCGGGGACCCCGCCCGCTCCGCCCGGCCCCTCTCCCAACCTCGCTTGAGCACCCCCGGGGCCTTCGCTTTTGTTCGTCACACTTTGCCAATAATTTCAAAGGAATAGGCGACAATGAATCGAGGGTGAAAGATGGAGAGGAAGTCGAGAGAAGGGAAGGGCCATCCGCGCGCTGCGGCAATGCACATCCCGGCGGCCTCGCTTGCACCCACCCCCAACCATCGACCCCCCCGCGCATTTTTCTGTGAAACTCGAATGGCCAGGGCGCGAAAATAGAGCAGGCGGAGGCTCCGGCCTCTCAGCCTGGGATCCCAAGGAAAGCAAGCATGGACTGGAAGAGTAGCCGCATCGAAGCATTGCTGGAGCAGGCTCTGGTTGAAGACGAGGCCGCGGGCGATGCCACCACAAACGTCACCATCGACCCCGACCTCGGCGCTGCGGCCTCCATCATCGCCCGCCAGGAGATGGTCGTCGCCGGCCTTGGCGCCGTGCCGCGCCTGCTGGAGATCTTCGCCCGTCTCGACGGCCGCCCGCAGGCCCGCACCCGCTTCGAGGTCATCAGCCATCCGGAGATGTTCGACGGCGTGCGCGTTCACGAGGGCCAGGTGCTGGCCGTCATTCGCCACAACGCCCGCGTCCTGCTGAGCTGCGAGCGCGTCATCCTCAACCTCATGCAGCACCTCAGCGGCATCGCCACGCTCACCCGCCGCTACGTGGACGCCATTCAAGGCACCCACGCCCACGTGCTCGACACCCGCAAGACCGTGCCCGGCCTGCGCGTCCTTGAGAAATACGCCGTTCTCTGCGGCGGCGGCACCAATCACCGCCTCGATCTCGCCTCCGGCATCCTCATCAAAAACAACCACATCTCGCTCGGCGGCGGCCTGCCCGTCGTCCTCCCCAGGGCATTGGAGTTGCGCAAGAAGGGCCAGCGCGTCCAGGTCGAGGTCCGTTCCTCGCAGGAGCTCGAACAGGCCCTCGAATACGGCGCGGAGGCCATCCTCCTCGACAACATGACGCCCGAAGAGGTCAAGCGCGCCCTCGACCGCATCAAGCTCGAGACGCGCTGGATTCCCACCGAGGCCTCGGGCGGCATCGTGCTTGAGAACATCCGCTCCTATGCAGAAACCGGCGTGGACTTCATCAGCGTCGGCGCGCTCACCCACTCCGCCAAAGCCGCGGACATCTCCATGAGCATCACCGCGGAGTCCAACTAGTCCATGTTTGATCTCGCCGCGCTCGATGCGGCATTGGCCGGCACAGCTTTCGCCGGTCGGCTCCATTTCCTGCCCGTGACCGGCTCCACCAACGCCGATGCCCTTGAGGCTGCCCGCGCGGGCGCGCCCCATGGCGGTGTCTGGTTTGCCGATGAGCAGCAGGCCGGCCGCGGACGCGGCGGTCACCAGTGGCACTCCGCCGCCGGCCAGGGGCTTTATGTCAGCGTCCTGCTGCGCCTGCCCATCCCCGCCGCGCGCCTCCCGCTTCTTCCGCTTTCCACCGGCCTCGCCGCCGCTGCGGCCATCCAAGCCGTCGCCGGCCTCACCGTGGACCTCCGCTGGCCCAACGACCTGCTCCTCGGCGAACGCAAAGCGGGCGGCATCCTCGTCGAAGCCAAAAGCGTGGGCGCGGTCTCCGACTTCGCCGTCGTCGGCATTGGCATCAACGTCCATCAGAGGGAGTTTGACCCTGCGCTCTCCACGCCCGGCACCTCGCTCGACATCGTGTCCCGCCGCCGCGTCAGCCGCCAGGCGCTGTTGGCCTTCCTGCTAAAATCGCTGGAGCACGAGGCCCTTGCACTGCTCGATCCGGCTTCGGTTGCCGCCGTTCCACGGCGTGTCCGGCAGGCTTCCACATGGATTGCGGGGCGGCGGGTCCAGGTGCATGGCCCGCAGGCATGTCAGGGCGTCACCGAAGGGCTGGACGAGCACGGCTTCCTGCTGGTCCGCACCGCGGACGGCCTCGTAACCGTTCAGACAGGCGGCATTCGCGCCGCGGAGACAAGCTGAGGGAACCATGCTGCTGGCCATCGATGTGGGCAACACCAATACCGTGCTGGGACTCTACAAGCTGGGCGGCGAAAAGCCGGAACTGGCCGCGCACTGGCGCGTCACCACCCACCGCTCCCAGACCGCGGACGAGTACGGCGTCCTCTTCGTCAACCTCTTTGAGATGAACGGCATGAAGCCCAGCCAGGTGGGCCACATCATCATCTCTTCCGTGGTTCCGCCCGTCGAGGGCACGCTGCGCCAGGTCTGTGAAACCTACTTCAAGCTCCAGCCCCTCTTCGTCGAGCCGGGCATCAAGACCGGTATGCCCGTCCTCGTCGACACCCCCGCCGAGCTCGGGGCGGACCGGCTGGTCAACGCCATCGCCGCCTTCGAGCGCTATGGCGGCCCTGTCATCGTGGTCGACTTCGGCACCGCCACCACCTTTGACGTGATCTCCGCCAAGGGCGAATACCTTGGCGGCGCCATCTCGCCCGGCCTTGGCATCAGCGCCGACGCTCTGTTCTCCCGCGCCGCCCGCCTCGGCAAGGTCGAGATCAAGCGCCCCGCCAAGGTCATCGGCACCAACACCGTCACCCACATCCAGAGCGGCCTCTACTACGGCTACATCGGCCTCGTCGACGGCATCCTGGAGCGCATGATCGCGGAGCTGGGACAGCCCGCACGGGTCATCGCCACCGGCGGCCTCGCCCGCCAGATCGCCGAGGACTCCCGCTTTATTTCGGAAATTGACGACATGCTCACCCTCGACGGCCTGCTGATTCTCTTCGAGCGCAACCGCAGTCCCCGTCCGCGCAGAGCTTAGGCGCAGCCGTGCTCAACTACTTCAACTACTTCACCGAGATCGAGGAGCGCTTCCAGCAGCGCCGCGGAGCCTTGCTGCTGCTCTCCACCCTCGACTGGGCCCTCATTGAAACCTGGCGCGACGCCGGCATTCCCCTCGAAGCCGTGCTGCACGGCATCGACTCCGCCTTTGAGAAATACGAAGCCCGCCAGAAGAAAGGCCGCATGCGCCGCGTCAACGGCCTGGCCTGGTGCGCGCAGGCCGTGATGGAGGCCGCCGAAGAGCTGAAGGAAGCCTCGGCCGGCACCGTCCTCGCGCCCACGCGCGAGTCGGGCTTTGAGCAGGACCGGGTGGCCGCCCATCTTGAGGCCGCGGCGGTCTCGCTCGATGCCGCCACCACCGCCCACGACGCCTGCGCGGCCACCGCCGCCCGCCTCCGCGAACTGGCCGCCGAAGTCCGCGCCGCCGGCCCCGACCATGCCGCCGCGCCCGACACCGAGGCCCTGGAACGCACCCTCACCGTGCTCGAAGAAAAGCTCTTTGCCGCCCTCACCGCCGCCGCTCCCGAGGAGCTGCTGGTCGGCCTCAAGGAACACGCCGCGCGCGAACTGGCGCCCTACCGCAGCCGCATGGGCGCCGTGCAACTCCGCCAGGTGGAGCGCCAGTTCGTGCAAAAGCAGTTGCTGGTCCACTACAACCTGCCCCGCCTCAGCCTGTTCTACATGAGCCAGCAATGACAGCCAGAAAACAGATCACCGCGCAGCGCCGGGCCAAACAGGCCGCCAAGAAGCTCTCTGCCGGAAGAAAGAGCCCAGGGAAGCAGTCATCCGAGGCCAAAGCATCCGTTGAGTCTACCCCGGCTATTCAGGACGTGAAGCCTTCGCCAGCCTCCGAACCGCAGCTTGTCGAGATTGAAAAGCCCGTCTACGGCGGCTCGTTCCTGGCGCGGGTGGAGGGCAAGGCGGTCTTTGTGCCGCTCGCGCTGCCCGGCGAGCAGGCGCGGGTGCGCATCCTTGACAGCAAATCAGGTTTCTCAACCGCCGAGCTCGACCAGCTCGTGACCGCCGCGCCGGAGCGGGTCGCGCCCCCCTGCCCGCACTTCGGCGCCTGTGGCGGCTGCCACTACCAGCACGCGGACTATGCTGCGCAACTGGCCTTCAAGCAGGCCATCCTCCGCGAGACCCTGGAGCGCGCCGGAGTGGCCGTGCCCGCAGAGATGGCCGTGCTGGCCGGCGAGCCATGGGGCTACCGCAATCGCATTCGGCTGGCCTTTGACGCCAGCGGCTGTCCCGGCTATCGCGGCCGCCGCTCCCACGGCGTGATTCCCGTGGGCGAGTGCCCCATCGCTGCGCCTCTGCTGATCAGCTCCGCGCTGGCCATCGCCGGGGTTGCGCGTGGGTTTGCGCCCGCGCTCCGGCTGGCGGAGATCTCCCTCTTCTGCGACTCCGCCGAGACCTCATTGCTGGTCACCCTCCTCGCTTCCAGCGCAAAGAAGGTCCGTTTCGACGAGTTCGCGCTGGCGCTCAAGGATAAAATCCCCGCTCTCCAGGGCGCTGAGCTGCTGCTCGAGGGCCGGGGCGGACAGCCCTCCCGCACCGTTGCCGAGTGGGGCGCAAGCTCCCTCGCCTACCGCGCCGCCGGATTCGACTACCGCGTCGACAATGGCGCCTTCTTTCAGGTCAACCGCTGGCTGGTGGATGCGCTCGTCGAGTGCGTGACGGCGGGGCACAATGGCGCGCTGGCCTGGGACCTCTTCGCCGGAGTGGGCCTCTTTGCCCGCCGCCTCACCTCGACCTTCAAGCATGTGGTGGCGGTGGAGTCGGCTGCCTCGGCCACGGCGGCCCTGGGGCAAAACCTGCGCGGCACCCGCTCCACCCCGGTCAAGGCTGACACCCTCGCCTTTCTGCGCAAAAGCATCGCAGCGGAGCGTCCCGGCCTCATCGTCGTTGACCCGCCGCGCACCGGGCTTGGTCCAGAGATCTGTGAACTGCTCGGCGGCATCGCCGCCCCTGCTCTTGCCTATGTCTCCTGCGACCCGGCCACCCTGGCGCGGGACCTGCGCGCGCTCATCGGCTCCGGCTACTCCATCCAGAGCGTGACGCTTGCCGACCTATTTCCCCAGACCTTCCACCTGGAAACAGTGGTCCAGTTGCGCCGCTCCTGATACCCTTGTCCCCCAAGAGCCAATCTCTCATCTTTCACGCATCATGCAGACCGACTCCCCCACGGCCGGGCAGTCTCCTGCAGGGCCTGCCGCGGCTGGCCCGGACCAGGGGCAGAGCGCCATCCCGCTCTTCCATGCCGCATGGCTTTTTGCGGCGGGCATCGCCGCCGCCCACTTTCTCTCGCTCAGGCCGAGCCTGGTTCTCATGGCCCTGCTTCTTGTCGCCGTCCTCTCTGGCTTCGCCGCCGTGCGCGCGCAGCGTGTTGTCTGGCTCCCGCTGGCCGCGCTCTGGCTGCTGTTGGGTGCGTGGTGCGCGCAGATGGAGCCCCAGCCGGCCCCCGCGCCCGCGGTAGCCGCCCTCTCCGACGGCCTGTTGCGCTCCGTCGAGGGCGTCCTTGTCGACGCATCGGCCGTCCGCGCCGAGATGGAAGAGAGCCTGGACGCACCATTCTCCCCGCATCGCCCCTCCCAGCGCCTTGACCTCCGCGTCAGCAGCATCGAGGTCGTCACAGACGCCAACGACTTCCAGCAGCCCGCCCAGGGAGGCGTACGGCTCACCGTCCGCTGGCCCGCGAACGCGCCGGCCCTCCAGCCCTTTGGCTGCGGCGAGCGCATCCGCGCCCTGGCGCGCCTCCTGCCGCCCGAGGTTTACCATGACCCCGGCGTATGGAGCCGACAGGACTTCCTCCTCGACCAGGGCATCACCTCGACGGCCACCGTCGCCGTGGAAAGGGTGGAACGCCTCGGCCACGCGCCCGGTCTCTTCCTCCCCTGCCGCATCGCCGCGCTTCAAAGGGCCTCGAGCGCGCGCCTGCTCGCCCTGCCCGCCGCCATGCGCCGGCTCCCCGCGCCCCTGCGCCTCAGCCAGGAGGACGCGATCATGCTGGCCGCCATGGTGACCGGCGACCGCACCTACCTCACCCATGCGCTACGGGTCGGCTTCGAGCGCACCGGCTCCTTTCACATGCTGGTGGTCTCGGGCTTTCACCTGGCCATTGTGGCCGGTTGCCTCTTCTGGGTGGCCCGGAGGCTGCATCTGCCGCGCGTGCCGGCCACGCTCGCCACCATCGCCGCGTCGTTTGCCTATGCCATCTTCACCGGCTTCGCCACCCCGGTGCAGCGTTCCCTGTGGATGGTCGCGCTCTACCTCCTGGGGCGTTTGATCTACCGCGAACGCAGCCCCATGAACACCATCGGCTTTGCCTCCCTCTGCCTGCTCGCCGCCAGCCCGCGCAGCCTCTTTGACTCCAGTTTCCAAATGACGCTTTTGGCCGTGGTGGCTATTGGCGGCGTCGCCGCGCCGCTGCTCCAGCGGACCATTCATCCGTACCTCACGGGCATCCGCAACCTCAGCCTCACGGCCCTCGACCCCACCCTCGAGCCGCGCATCGCGCAGTTCCGCATTCTGTTGCGCATCACGGCTTACTCCCTGCGCCGGGCGCTGGGTGAGAGACTTGGCTCCTTCTTTGGCTATCGATGCATCCCGTTCGTGGTAACGCAAAGCCTGCGTGTCGCGGAACTGCTGGTGGTCTCCTGCGTGGTCGAGTTGGCCATGACTTTGCCCATGGCTCTCTACTTCCATCGCATCACCATCTTTGCCCTTCCGGTCAACGTCTTCATCCTGCCCCTGCTGGTCGTGCTCATGCCCGCCGCGCTGCTCACCCTGGTTGTCGCGCTGCTCTGGCCCGCCGCGGCCGCGCTGCCGGCCATGTTGATGGCGTTGCCTCTCCACTTCGGGGTGTGGATGGTGAGGCGCTTTGGCTCTCTGCCCCTGGGGGACTTCCGCATCCCGGCGCCGCTCCTGGGTCAGTCGCTCGCCTTTTGCGCTCTGCTGGCCGCAGCTCTCCTGCTGGCTCCACGGGGCCGATGGCCTCGCCGGCTCGCCTGGGCCGCCCTTCTCGCGGCCGCCATGGCAGTTGTGGCGCCCAGGCCCATCCTCCACCCGGCGGGCGCCTTGCTGGTCGAGGCTATCGACGTGGGCCAGGGAGATTCTCTCCTCCTCATCTCCCCCGAGGGCAAAACGCTGCTGGTCGATGGCGGCGGCTTTGGCGGAGGCCCGCGCCAGGCTCCGCAGGAGTTTGACATTGGAGAAGATGTCGTCTCGCAGGCGCTCTGGGCGCGCGGCATTCGCCGGCTGGATGCGGTCGCCCTGAGCCACGCCCACTCCGATCACATGGGCGGGCTGCCCGCGGTCCTGCGCAACTTCCGCCCCGCCGAGCTGTGGGTCGGCTCCAACCCGCATTCCGTGTCCTACTCGGCTTTGCTTGAAGAGGCAAGCCAGCTCCACATTCGTCTCCGCAGACTACGCGCCGGGGATGCCCTGAGCCTGGGTTCGGCTCAGGTGGCCGTTCTTGCGCCTGTCGCCGGCTACCAGCCCGGCATGGAGCCCTCCAACAACGATTCATTGGTGCTCCATGTGGGATACGGCGCAACCTCGGTTCTGCTCGAGGGCGACGCCGAGGATCCGGTCGAAGAAGCAATGATGGCCGGGCCGGGCCTCGCAAGCACCCTGCTCAAGGTGGGCCATCACGGCAGCGTCACCTCCAGCCGCCCCGACTTTCTTGCCCGTGTGGCCCCCGGCTGGGCGGTGATCTCCTGCGGCCCGCGCAACCGCTACGGCCATCCCCGGCCCGAGGTTCTGGCTGAACTCGAGGCTAGCCATGTGCGCACCTACCGCACGGACATCAACGGCGTCACCTGCTTTCGCCTGGATGGAAGGACGACTTCCGCAGAGCCCCTTTGCGGTTTGCCCGCGGCTCCCTGACGAGGCTTCGGCTTCCACGAGGGACCAGCCTGTATATTTTCTGAGCAGAGAAACGTGCGCGCCCGGTTGCGCGCCGGAGGTCAGGATGAAGCGGCGTGAGGCAATCAAACTTGCAGCGATGAGCGCGGCAGCGCTGGCTTTCAACAGCGGCGCGCGCGCCCGGAAGCGCCCTGGTCCCATCCTGGACGCCCACATCCATCTGTTTGACCCAACCCGCCCCGGCGGCGTTCCCTGGCCGGAGCCGGACGACAAGGCCCTCTATCGGCCGGCACTGCCGCCGCGGTACCAGGCCCTCGCGGCGGGCTTTGGGGTCGTCGGCGCAATTGCCGTCGAGGCCAGCCCCCTGGCTACGGACAACCAGTGGCTTCTCGCTGTGGCCAAAGCCCATCCGTTCATCGTGGGCATCGTCGGCGACCTGGTTCCCGGCGCTCCCTCCTATCGCGCCGACCTCGACCGCCTCCATGCCGATCCGTTGTTTCTGGGCTTCCGCTACGGCAACCTCTGGAACCGCGATCTCTTCGCGGACATGGACAAGCCCGGCTTCATCGAGGGACTGAAGGCCCTGGCGCAGGCCGGCCTGGTGCTGGAGAGCGCCAACCCGGACGCCCGATTGGTGCAGGCGATGCTCAGGATCTCCGAGCGCGTGCCCAGCCTGCGACTCGTCATCGATCACCTTCCGCACGCCAGCCTGCCCACAGGCGACGCGGCCCTCAAGGAGTACTGGGCAAACCTCCACGCCCTCGGCCAGAACCCGAACGTCTTCATCAAGCTCTCCGAGATTCCCGTCGTCGTCAACGACAAGCTGGTCACCGATCTCGCCTTCTATGAGGGCAGGCTTGACCCGCTCTGGAACGCCTTCGGCGAAGACCGCATCCTGTTTGGCAGCGACTGGCCCAACAGCGACCATGTTGCGCCTTATGCGGACACGCTGACTCTGGTTCAGCGTTACATCGCGCTGAAGCCGCCGGGCGCCCCGGAGAAGTATTTCTGGAAGAACTCCATCGCCGCCTACAAGTGGCGCAAACGCAGCCCGGACCAGCCTTCGGTGTAGGCCGTGAGCCGATTCCGGCAATCTTCGACCAGCACAGAATTCCCAGGGCGAATCAGGTTGCGTTTGCAACTATCGCCGGGGCGACAGACTTTAGCCATGCTATTGGCTTATAATCCGCCTGAGAAAATCATTCAGCTGCAAGATGCCTGTATCGGACAACTGCAACTGAGGAGGCTGCCATGTTGAAGCCGTTGTTGTTTGTTTCCGCTGTCGTGGTTTTTGGGATTACCGCTTCGTCCGCCATTGCGCCCAGGCCGCAGGATGCCGCGCAGGCCCCCGCCGCCAAAAAGGACGCCGGCAAGGCCGGCGACAAGGCGCAGGCCCGCGCCAAGGAGATCTATGCCGTCGATTGCGCCATCTGCCACGGCGAAAACGGGAACGGAAAGACCGATCTGGCCAAGGATATGGGCCTGACGCTGAGCGACTTCACTGACGCCAAGACGTTCGCCGCAAAGTCGGACCAGGATCTCTTCAAACTCATTCGCGACGGCAAGGACAAGATGCCCGCCGAAGGCATCGGCCGCGCCAAGGACGATGAACTGAAGAACCTGGTGATCTACCTACGCAGCCTGTCGAAGCAGACAGCGGACGACGCGGCCAAGCCGAGCAACTAGGGTTGCATCCCAGGCAGGTGATCGCTTGACCGATTGAAGTGTACGGGTTTCAGCCCGCACATGGAGCCTTCAAAATCAAGCAGGCTTTACAGGCTGCGGAAGAACTCCATTCATGCCATCGAAGTGTCAGGGCACGACTTCAGTCGTGCCGCAAGACGCCCAATAGGGCTAGGGCTTCAGCCCCTGGGGGAAGTCTTCTCCACGAATCCAGTGCATTCGCGGCCATCTTGAAAGTCCCCTAGTTTTCGACGGGTGCCTCTAGAACCGCAGCCGCAGACCCACCTGGAACTGCCGTTCGCGGTAGGAGTTGGTGGCGTTCACATTGAGCGGCTGGCCGAAGGCCGTGGAGTTAGCCTTGAGGCCGGTGAGATAGTTGAGCGTTGGATTGGCGCCCGTCGGGCCGCCAGGCTCGATGGAGTAGCCAACGGTCTCCAGCTCCGTCACGTTCTGGTGATTGAACAGGTTGAAGCTCTCCGCCAGCAATTCCAACTGGCGCATGGCTCCCAGGTTGAAGCGCCGGCCCAGCCGCAGATCCGCCTTCCAGGTCCCCGGATAACGAAACGTGTTGCGCCCGATGTTGTAGAAATGCCTGTCGCTGCCCAGGCCATAGATGCGCGTGTCGCCGCCGGAGCCGTTCATGCCGGGGCCGAGGCCCACAATCGCCGCTCCGCTGCCGGTTTGGAACTCCTTGGCCAGCGAGCCCGCCGTGCGCATGGTGTACGGCATCCCTGAACGGAGCTGACCCACGCCCGACAGCATCCAGCCGTTGGCCAGCCTTCCCAGCGGAGAGCGGAGCTTCCACGGCGCCTCCCAGAGCGCCATGACGCTGGCCGAGTGGCGCACATCCAGGTTGCTGGTGCCGTATTCCAGGCTGAAATCGACCGGGTCCAGCACGTCATTGCCTGCCAGTTGCGCGCTCTCGTTGGGGTTCCAATCCATGGCGTGCGCGTACGTGTACCGGGCGTGGAAGGTAAGTCCGCGGCGAGCCTGCCGCGATACCCTCAGCATTGCCGCCTCATAGGTGGAGTTGGCCCGGCTGAAGACCTCGCTCACCTGCTGGTAGCCGCTGTTCAGCCGCCCTCCCACGCCGGAGGGCGCCAGGGCCGAAGGCCACGACGCATAGAAGGGAACCGCAATCTGCGGCGCTTTGATCGGCCCCTTGCCGGTGGCGTCCACCACGCTGTAAGTAATCGTGCGGGGATTGACTGCCGGGTCAAAGTTCGTGTCGATGGAGATGGGCAGGCGGCGCGCCAGGCTCATCATGGCGCTCACTGTGACCAGGAGTCGGCCGGGCAGTTTGGCTTCCACCGCGGCCAGCGCCTGGTGGATCTCCGCGTTGCGGAAGCCGGGCCCGAACTCGACCGCCCCCGGCTTGACCATGGTGAGCGGTTCGCCATTCAGCACATAAGGGAACGGCGGCGCACCGCCCGAGAGCAGGTTGTCGGTTGGGCGCATGAAAAACCGCAAGTCGCCTTTGGCCGAGCCGGTCTGCGTGAGGTCGCTCTCCAGTTGCGCATTGCCCAGCCGGCCAAAGTACATTCCGTATCCCAGCCGCACCACGGGCCAGGCGCTCTCCCCGTGTCCAAGCGCGAGACTCAAGCGCGGGGCCCAGTTGTTTCCGAGGCTGGGCAGCTTTTGCGTCAGCGGCAGATCGGGATTGTCGACCCCGGCAATGGGCGGCGGCAACTGCTGCCGCTGCCAGCGCAACCCGGCGGAGAGAACCAGTCCCTTCGATGCCTGCCACTGCGCGGCGCCGTACCCGGCCCATTCGTTGGTGCTCACGTGCCAGTTGGAGGGGCCCATGGTCTGGGTGTAGTGCGCATAGCAGGGCAGCGGGCCGCGTCCGCGCAACTGTCCCGCACTGTCGCGCCACACCTTGCCGGTCTGGTCGCAGTTGTGCTGCGTTGCGGGGTCCAGTTGTCCCGCGAGTCCAAAGGCGGCAAAGGCCAGCGCGTCCGAAGCAAAATCCTCGGGGTGCGCGTAGGTATAGGTGCCGGTCCGGTTGCGCAGCAGGCTGGTGGCGTCGGCGTTGTGGCTCAACTGAAAGCCGGCCCTGACGAGCAGGCTGCCGCGCACCCAGTCCAGGGCTTCGTTGGCCTCGTAAAGGTGCTCGTCCGGGTAGCGCCCCGCTCCGAACCGCGCAGGATTGCCGATGGTGAAGCCGTAGCGGGAGTCCACCACAATCTGGGGCAACTGCCCCCAGGCGTTGCCCGCCAGCAGGGTCTGTTCAAACTGAGAGGGCGTCTGGGCTCGCGATGCCAGAAGGTTGCGCCCCGCCGAGCCTTGCGTCATCAGCAGCAGGTTGGGCGTCACAAAGGCCTCCCACCGCCCCAGCAGCCACACCTCGCTGGCCTCGCTGGAGCCGAAACTGTGGCTTCCATAGGTCTGCGACACCCGCGTGAATCCTCCGCCAGGGGCGTTCATCACCGCTCCAGTCCCTTCCAGCGTGAAGCGGTGCCGCTCGTTCGCCTCCCAGTCCACGCGCCCAAAGCCCGTCCACTGCTTCGAGGAGCGCGCCACCGGACCAAGCAGGCCGGCCAGCGTCTCCAGCAACTTGGAATAGGCAGCCACGCCCGCGCCCACCGGATTGGCGCTGCCGAGCCCCAGCCTCGCCGCCAGCACCTGCATCTGATCGTTGGTTGGCTGGGCAAAGAACATATCCGGATGCTTGACCGTGGAAACCGCGGGGTCATTGCGCAGGTTGGCGTCGAGTGCGGCAAACCAGAACAGCTTCGTGCGCCGGATCTGCCCGCCGACGCCGAAGCCGCCGGTCATCTCGTGATCCGGAGGGGTATACGGAAAAGCCGTAAAAGCAGGGACGGAGAGCCCGTTGGCAGCGGCCGTCTCCTTCACCCACTGCGTGAACGGATTCCGGGCTCCCCAGCTGTTCTGCCTGTCAAACACGAACCCCTGCCCGTGCAGCCCCTTGGAGCCGCGCCGCGTCTCCACATTGACCCGCCCGATGCCGGGCGCCCCGGCCTCACTGTTGCTCGACGCCGACTCCACCTGCCGGACAGCCGACTCGCCCAAGGCCAGACTGCTTCCCCGGCTCCACCGCGCTCCGCCAAATCCGCTGCGAGCGCTCCGCCCTTCCACCGTCACCTCAGCCGGCCCCGAGGCGCTGCCCCGAGGCGCCGGCTGCTCGTCGCCGTCTCCGGCTCCCAAGGCACCCGGCGCATCAAAGACGAAGCTCTCCCACCGCCTGCCATTCACGGGCAGGGCCTGCAACTGCTCGCCGGTGAGGCTCGCAGACGTGGCCAACGCGGCTGAACCCGCAGCCACCGCAGCCGGCTTGACGGCACGCGGCAGGGGCCGCAGCGCGGCGATGATGGCCCTGGCCCCCGCCGCCGCAAAATCCGGCTCCCGCGCGTCCGGCGCCATCGCTTCCGCCAACGGGGGACGCAGGCCCTCAGCCGGCCGCCCCGCAGCGGCGATTTCTGGATTCCCCCGCGCAAGCGCCGCAGGCGCGCTGACTCTTGGGCTGGCCAAAGCCGCCGTAACCCGCGCCTCTGCAACCCTTTCCGGCAACACCGAAGCCTCTGCCCGCGGCTCCGTCCCCCGGCTTCGCCCCGGCACCGTCCACCGCGCTATCATCTCCGGGCTGAGGGTCACTTGCAGCGGCGGGCTAGCCGTCGCCGGCATCTCTCCGTAGATCTCCACCATTCTCCGGCCCCGCAGGCGCAGCTCGCCGAGCGGCTGAGTCTCCCAGCCGGCTCCCGGCGCAGGCTGAGGGGCAGCCGCAATCCACGGCCGGGGAATCGCCCTCAGCGCGGCCAGCGCAATCCCCGCGTCCGGCGGCGCAAACTCCAGCGCTGTCTGGATGCGTGCCTCGTGACCGGCATCCACCACGATGCCCTCGACCTCGCCCCGCCCCAGGCGCGGGGTCTCCGCCACCAGCGTGTACTCGCCCGGCTCCAGCCCGCTGAAGCGATACCCGCCATTTTTTTGCGTAGTCGTTCGAGCTTCGGCGCCGGTCACATGGTTGCGCACCACCACCGTCGCGCCGTCCAGCGGCTTGGAATAGAGATCGGTCAGCTTTCCCGTCAGGTCGCCGGTCGGAGCACCGGGAGCCGAAACACCCGGCTCAGGCTGCGCGAGCGCGACGGCCACGGCGCTGGCCAGCAGCACGCCCCACCCAAGCAATCTCGATATCCGTTCCGCCCCTGCCATCGAGCCTCCGCCCGCGGCAGATCATGGGAAAACGCAATCCAGGCTTCCCTTGCGGCCCGCTCTCGGGGCGGGTCCGGACGGGGCAGGCGGGTCAGTCTCTCAAACGCGCAACGCGCGAAGTGATCCGGTCCGTGCACCCTGAGTGAGAAGTTACCAGCGATTCTATGCCCGATTTGGTATTCTGAGAAGACGGCATTTGCAAATTGGGCGCAACTATCTGCGCCGGCCAGCGAATCGGCTGGAAAACTGAATGAGAACCGCTGACAACTGACAACTGACGGCTGAAAACTGGTCCCCATGTTTATCGATGAAGCAAAAATCAAGGTCAAGGCCGGCGACGGCGGCAACGGCTGCATGGCCTTCCGGCGCGAAAAATTCGTGCCCCGCGGAGGCCCTTCGGGCGGCGACGGCGGCCGCGGCGGCGACGTGGTCATGGTCAGCTCCCAGCGCCACAACACGCTGATCCACTTCCGCTATAACCCCGAGCACAAGGCGCAGCGCGGCGAGCACGGCATGGGCTCCAACTGCACCGGGCTCGACGGCGACTCCATCACCCTCCAGGTCCCCGTGGGCACCGCGGTCTACGACCAGGAGACCGGCGAGCTGATCCACGACTTCTCCGCCGAAGACGAGCGCGTTGTCATCGCCAAGGGCGGGCGCGGCGGCCGCGGCAACCAGCACTTCGCCACCAGCACCCACCAGGCTCCGCGCGAGCACGAGATGGGCCGGCCTGGCGAGGAGCGCCTCTATCGCCTGGAGCTGAAACTGCTGGCCGATGTCGGCCTCGTGGGCTATCCCAACGCAGGCAAGTCCACCCTCATCTCGCGCATCTCCGCCGCCCGGCCCAAGATCGCCGACTACCCCTTCACCACCCTCGAGCCCAACCTCGGCGTGGTCACCGTGGGCGCCGAGCCTGACCAGGAGTCCTTCGTGGTAGCCGATATGCCCGGACTGATCGAGGGAGCGCATCTCGGCTCCGGCCTCGGCGTGCAGTTCCTTCGCCACATCGAGCGCACCCGCATCCTGCTCCACCTGGTCGACGTGTCAGACGCCGGTGGGCGCCCTGACCCCGTCGAGGACTTCAAAATCATCAACAAGGAGCTGGACAGCTTCATCGGCAGCACCGTCAACACGGATTCTGATCCGTTTTCAGAGAACTACGGCAAGCCGTCCAAGCCCACCCACCCGCTGGCCCACAAGCAGATGATCGTCTGCGCCACAAAGATCGACGCAGCCAATCCCGAGAAGCTCAAGAAGCTCGCCACCCACGTCAAGCGGCGGAAGCTCGAATTCCACGCCATCTCCGCCGTGACTGGCCAGGGCATCGATGAGTTGAAGTGGTCCCTGGCCCGGCACCTGCGCCCCGCCGAAAGCGGGAGATAGCCAAATGCGTCGCGGGGCTGTCGTCAGCCCAGTGCCTCCTCCGGGCTTGCCGCGAAGGTCCAGTTCTCTCCCAGGCAAAAGTTCACCAGCGAGCAGCACAGAATTGCAATAAGGTTCGACGCCAGCAGCGGCAGCCGCGCCTCCTGCACCAGCACCCGCATCACCACCAGGTTGCCCAGCATCGACACCAGGCCATTCGAGAGATGGAACCGCGCGCATTGGGCGAGCCGCGTGGAGTCGTTGCGGCGGTCCCGCCAGGTGTAGCGCAGGTGCCAGGCAAAGTTGTGCATCAGCGTAATTTCAACCGCCGCGGCCGTGGCCAGCAGGGTGTGGCCTGGGGCAAGCCGGTTGAGTCCGGCAAGAGCCGCAAGCTGCACCGCCATGCCCATGGCGCCCACCAGGTTGAACTTGCCCCAGCGGATCAGTCCGTTCATGGCAATGGCTCCTGGCGGTAGAGTTCAGCCGTGTGCCGCACGGTAACGGCGATTGCCAGCACCATCATGCAGAAGGCGGCGATGGAGCCTCCCAGGTCAAACAGCAGCATCCGGTGCCCAAACACCGTCGAGTAAGGGCTGCGCAGCAGCGCCAGGTTGCCGATGATGAGCAGAATGCGAATCTCCGTGGGGCCAAACAAGCCCTGCGACATCTCAAAAGACGACAGGGTGTAGGTGGCCAGGTAGCTCTCGCTTGAGAGCAGCAGAAAGGCCACCATCATGGCGATGGCCGTCTGCCAGTGCAGCAGCCCGGAGCAGCCCAGCCCGCCCATCAGCGCCACCGATCCAAAGATATCCACCATGTGATCCACATAGAAGCCGTAGCGGGGACGCTGCTGCCGTCGCACGCGGGCCAGCGTGCCGTCCAGGCTGTCTCCGGCCCAGTTGAGCGCGATGCACACAATCACCAGCAGCAGCGCGCGGCGGTCAAAGCGCGCCAGCGCATAGAAGAGGCCACCCGCGATCTGCGCGCCCAACCCCAGCAGCGTGAGCTGGTCTGAGGTCACCCAGCCCGGCGCGCGCTCGGCCATCCATCGCAAGACCCGCTTTTCGATGGAAGCTGTGAGCGATCGATTGATCCTGCGCGCCGGCCGGAATCGCATCGCATCCGGAGCAGGGATAGTGCTTGCATTCATGGTCGTGTCCTTTCAGTGTGATGTTTGTGATGTGTCTTTCCTGGTGCCCTACTGCCGCAGCGCGCTGCAAACCGACCGCAGCGTGAACTCCAGCGATTCGCGCGGAATCGTCTCGACGAACGGTCCGATCACCCAGCCCAGGCCCTGCGGAATGGACCGCGACAGCGACACCGACTCAATCTGCATGTAGAGTCCGCCGTCCCGCTCCTCATAGCTCCAGTAGGTGTGGATGCGCCAAAGGTAACCGTGCTCCTCGCCTGCATCGAGCGCGCGCTCATGGCCGCTGCCGGCGGAGTCAATCTCGGCGATGTGCGTGCTCCGGGAGATGCTGAAGCCGTGCTGCGCGTCCAGGCGTCCATAGCGGATGTCATAGGTCGAGTCCAGCACCACGGAGAGCACGTGCCTCTGCCTCACCCGCATCGACGCCTGCAGGCGGTCGCCATGTCTCGAAATCACGCCTGCCCGAACCACCTGCGGCGAGAAGCGCCTGGGGTACGCGCTGAAGTCCTGCATGATCCGCTCGAAATCCGCGGCCCTCGCCCCTGGAGCAAAAGCGGTGCCCCGCCAGTGATGCAGCAGCGCCCCCGGCATGGCCGCGCCGCCGGATGGCGTGAGCTCCTCCACCACCAACTCGCCCAATCGCAGCCGCGGGCCTTCGAGTTCGTGCGGCTCCCCGGCAAGAAAGCCGCTGGTCGACTCATGCTGCCGGGCGAGGCGCGCCTCTACCGTGGCGGCATAGGCGTTGAACGAAGAGACAGCCGCGGAGGAGGGCTGCGCCCGGAGCAAGGCGCCGCCCGCAAAAATGGCCAGAAGGGCCATTGCAACCGGGAGTGTTCGAAAAAGGGAGACCGGACACTGCTTCATGTCGAGCACCATGCTCCCGCCCGGCCTCCCGACGCAATGCACCGAACCTCATCCGATGAAGATTGAATCTCACCCGGCAAGCCATTCCAAATGTGCAGCTTGAGCGGAGTTGTACATCGCCTGAACGCTTCAAGCTGGGGCGGCATTCAGATAGACTGGGCAAAAGACATGACCGACACCCAGCCAGCCCGGCGTTTTCGCTTTGGAGCCTTTGAGGCAGACGCCGCCAGCGGAGAGCTTCGCCGCCAGGGAATGCGCATCAAGCTCAACGCGCAGCCATTCCAGGTGCTGCTGCTGCTGCTGGAGCGGCCCGGCGTCCTGCTCACGCGGGAGGAGATTTCAAAAGAGCTCTGGCCCGATGGCACCTTCGTCGACTACGAGCACGGCGTCAACTCGGCGGTCAATCGCATCCGCGAAGCATTGGGCGATACGGCAACCAATCCCCGCTTTGTCGAGACCCTGGCCCGCCGCGGCTACCGCTTCGTCGCCCCCGTGGAGCGCATGGGCGGGAGCCCGCTGGCCGCTCTGAATCCGGAACACCCACCCGTCTCTCTGCCCCAGCCGGAGGCCACACCGCGCAGCCGCTTTCTGGCCAACCCGGAAGAGCTTCCCAGGACCTCGCACCGCGTGGTGCAGACGCTCTTCGTCCTCATGCAGTTCATGTATGTCGGATTCTATGTCGGCGCGCTGGCCAACCTGGCGGAGATTGAAGATCTGCTCTCGCCCATGCCCAAGGCCACGCTGATCTTCAATGTACTCATCGTCACCGCCGCGGCCCTCATTCCGGTACGCGCCTTCGTGCTTTCCGCGGTGTTTCTCCATGCGCCGGGAGCCCGCCATAAACTTCTCAAAATGTGGCCGTTCCTGCTCGCAGCCGATGAACTATGGGCGCTCTCGCCCTTCCTGCTCCTCCATCACATCAACTTCGGGCTGGCGCTGGCGTGCACCACCCTCCTGGTCTATGCGCCCTTTGCGCAACGGTCCCTGGTGCTGATGGGCGCGGGCGGAGCGGATTCCCGGCTCACAGCGCGCTCCACACCTGCCGAGTGAGAGGGCCGCCGGAACCGCTTCAAGATGCCCTCGGAGCGCCTGTCTCATGCACTCGGCGATTGGAGTCGAATTTCACGCCAAAAGACCAAAGGCCAGCCGGATTCGGCTGGCCTTTGACATCCGTGTGGCGTCTGGCTAAATCTTCACCGAGGCGGCGCGCGGAGAAGTACCGCTGAGTTCGGCGGCGCGGGCTTCAGCGTAGGCGGCAGCGCCCAGCAGGGCGGCGCGGCTCTCCAGGATGACGCGGACCGGCATGTTGATGAGGAGCTGGCTGAGGCGGCCCTTGTCGGTAAAGGCCTTGAGGAAGGTGCCGTCCTTGAGCTTCTCAATGATGCGTGGGGCGATGCCGCCGCCGATGTAGACGCCGCCGACGGAGAGCAGCTTGAGGGCCAGGTTGCCGGCCTCGGCGCCATAGGCGGAGACAAACATATCCAGAGCCTTCTCGCAGATCTCGCTCTTGGCGGCCAGTGCCATCTCGGTGATGACGGCGTTGGGGTCGTGCACGGCGGCGATCTTCTCGGCCAGCCAGGCGGGCTCTTCCATGCCGCGGACTTCGCGCAGGAACTCGTAGATGTTGGTGAGTCCCATGCCGCTGACGACGCGCTCATAGCTGATGCGGCCGTTGTACTTCTGCTTGAGGAAGCGGAGGAGGTCGATCTCGTCCTCGTCGCGGGGGGCGTAGTCGCCGTGGCCGCCTTCGGACGGATAAGGGATGTGGCTGTGGCCGTTCCAGATGAGCAGCGCCTCGCCCAGGCCGGTGCCGGCTGCGATCAGGGCGCGGTTGCCGATCTGGCTGGCATCGCCCTCGGACAGGGTGTAAATCTGGTCGGCTGCCAGCTCGGCGACACCGTACCCGTTGGCCTCCAGGTCGTTGATGAGGAAGACGTGGGTGATGCCGAGGCCGGTGGACAACTCGTGGCTGTCGAGGGTCCAGGGAAGGTTGGTAAGCCGGAGGCGGCCGTTGCGGACAGGGCCGGGGACGCCAAAACAGGCTGCGTCCACCTTCTGGGCGCCGAGGAAGTTCCTTACGATCTCTTCCAGGCCGGAATAATCCTTGGCCGGATACCGCTCATCGCGCAAATATTCAAGTTTTCCATCGATAAAGTCGTACAGCGCCAGGTGAACCTTGGTGCCGCCTACGTCGCCTGCCAGAATCATCGTTCCCTCTCCAAAACCCCGCATCCATCCCCATCTGTCGCGGGTAACAGCGCGGCTGCGTCCTTGTCCAAAATCATAGTAAGTATACCGCTTGCAGGCTTGATCAGCTGGCTTGGGAGCCGCTCCGGATCGCGCGGCCCCGTGAAAACTTCGCTCACGATCGAAGCCTTGTCGGCTCCGGCAATGAGAAAGAAGACGGAGCGGGCATGATTGATGACCGGCCAGGTGAGGGTGATGCGCCAGGCGTCCTTCTGGGGCACATGGTTGGCCGTGACGAGGCGGCCGAGCTCGTGGACAGCGGCGGTGTGGGGAAAGATGGAGGCTGTGTGGCCGTCGGCGCCCATGCCCAGGGCAAGCAGGTCAAAACGGGGACTTTCGGCGCCCTCGAGGCGGAAGGTGTTGCGCAGTTCCGACTCGTAGCGGGCGGCGGCGACCTCGGGGTCAAGCTCCGCCTCGATGCGATGGACGCGCTCAGGGGCCAGGGGGACGTGGTCCAGAAGGGCCTCGCGGGCCATGCGGTAGTTGCTCTCGGGGTCATCCGGGGCAACGCAGCGCTCATCGACAAAGTAGAGGTCGAGCTTGTCCCACGGCATGCGATTGCGCCACGGGGCGGCGGAGTCAGCCAGCAGTTCAAGGGCGGCCGTGGGCGTGGAGCCGCCGCTGATGGCGAAGCGGACACGGCCGCGGGCCTCGACGGCCTCGTTGGCCATCTCCACGAAATACTGGGCTGCACGGCCGGCCAAAGCCGCCTTGTCCGGCTCGACGTAATACTTAATGCTGAGGTTTTTGCTCATCTTTGGTGGGCGCCCCTTGTGTCAGGTTACATGGAAGCCCCGAAGCATCGCCTTCACAGGGGGTAACCGCCTCGATCTTGCCGTCGCGCGAGACCACAAAGCCCTTGTCGGTGCCGACGGCGATGTACTCGGGGATGGAGGGGCGGCGTGTGAGGACGTAGAGCACGTCGGTATCCTCGGGCACGTTGGTCATGATGTGCGAGTGGACGCCGGCCACCGGGGTGTTTTCCGCCTTGTACTCCATGTCCTGGATGGTGTTGTGCATGGCGTGCTTTTCCAGGATCTTTTTGCCGTCGGCGGAGATGGTGAAGCGGGTGTCGCCGCCGATGGGCCAGATGCCTTCCTTGACCTGGCCGGGATAGATGTAGACGTAGAGGTTGCCGCCTGGAGCGGGGAGAATGGCGGTGTTGTAGGGCCGCTTTTGTCCCTGGAAGTTGCTGGTGGCCAGCTCCAGGGCGCGCTCCATGTCCGTGACTTCATCCTTTGCCTCGACGGGAGGGTCGAGCTTCTTGGCCTCGTACTTGGCGGTAGCGCCCACCTGGGTGGCCTCATAGGCAACCAGGAAGTGGTCGTGCGTGTCATTCCACTTGCCAAAGGAGACGACCCAGCCGGCAGCGGTCTTGCGGGCGACGTAGCGGGAGAGGCCCTTGGTGTCAGGGTTCAGGGCGAAGAAGGCATCCGTGCCGCGCCAGGCAGCCTGGTCGTAGGCGTAGAGGGCGCGTCCGCGCTGGGTCACCCCGGACAGATAGGTCTCCATGGCCTTGTCCTTCGGCTTTTCGCCGTCTTTGGACTGGGCGGGGGGCGGGGAGAGGGACTGGGCGGGGGCAAGGCTCGCCGCCAGGGAGAGGAAGGCGGCAAGAACAAACGCGGCTCGGTGCATTACTGGCTCCTGGGTCAGGGTTCATTTGCAGCTCACGTAAAGCTGCCCGCAAGCAGGCTGCTGACCGCTCAAATGTCTGCTTGTGGGAAGAATATCGTACCACGGCGAGAGCGGGCGCGAGGGGCGCAACTGGCCCGTGCGCCGGCCAACCCGCAAGTTCCGGTGAATGCGCTTGGCAGCGGCGAAGCGCGCAATCCTTGGAAGTTGCCGGAAGGGCCCATTCGAGAGTGCTGTTCCATCCCCTTGGACTGGCTGCTATATTTCCCACGAAGCAAAGTTGAGCGCCGCGGGCGCGGCGAAAATCGCAGACCAGGAAAAGGGAGACGCAATGGATTGGAACGAGGGATCGAGGCGGTCATTCTTGAAGGGCCTGGGCGCGGCCGGCGCCCTGGCAGTTACCGCGGCACACTCCGAGGCGCTTCCGCAGCCAGCATTCCCTGCAGAGGCACAAGCCGCCTCGCCCATTCAGGCGAAGATGGCCGCCACCCGCGCCGAGCGCATGAAGTGGTGGCACGAGGCCAAGTTCGGCATGTTCATCCACTGGGGCCTTTACAGCGTCATCGGCCAGCATGAGTGGGCCAAGGAGGTGGAGGGCGTTCCCCTGGCGCAGTACGAGCTGCTGGCGAAGCACTTTACGCCCAAGCCGAATGCCGCCCGCGAGTGGGCGCGGCTGGCCAAGCGCGCCGGACAGAAGTACATGGTGATGACCACCAAGCATCACGAGGGGTTTTGCCACTGGGACTCGAAGCTCACCGACTATACCTCCGCCAAGCAGGGGCCGGGGCGTGACCTGGTCCGCGAGTTTGTGGATGCGGCGCGGGCCGAGGGGCTGCGGGTGGGGTTCTACTACTCCCTGATGGACTGGCATCACCCGGACGGAGCTGCCTGCAAGACCGACGAGGCCGCGCGCAAGCGCTTCGTGGCCTATACCCATGGGCTGATCCGCGAGCTGCTGACCAACTACGGCAAGATCGACGTGCTGTGGTACGACGTGGACTGGCCGCTGAGCGCCGCTGGATGGGAGTCCGAGCGGATGAACGAGATGGTGTTTGAGCTGCAGCCGGGCATCATTGTGAACAACCGCAACGGGCTGGAAGGCGACTTCTCCACGCCGGAGCAGAACGTGGAAGCCGCGCCGGAGGGTCGTGCGTGGGAGTCCTGCATGACGCTCAACGACAGTTGGGGCTTCAACCGCGGGGATGACTCGTGGAAGTCCCCCAAGACCATTGTGGGCAACCTGGCCAACTGCGCCCGCAACGGCGGCAACTACCTGCTCAACATTGGCCCCAAGCCGGACGGGTCCATCCCGGAAGAGACCGTCTCCGTGCTTGAAGCGGTGGGCAAGTGGCTGGAGACCAACGGCAAGGCCATCTACGCCACGGACCGCGGCTCGTTTGGATGGAACTCGAACGCCAACTACACCCGGCGGGGCAACACGCTGTTTATCCATCAGCAGTACTGGCCGGGCAAGTCGCCCGCCGCCGAGTGGGTGCCGTTCTTTGGCCCGGAGGCGGTGATTGCCATCGGCGGGCTGCAGGCCAAGGCCAAGTCCGCGCGGCTGCTGAAGACGGGGCAGCCCGTCGCGTTTACGCAGGACGAGTTCGCGCTTCGGCTGACCGGACTGCCCGTGGTTGCGCCTGACCAGCCGGCAACGGTGATTGAGGTGGAGTGCGACGGCAACCCGGTGATCGACCACGATGCCAAACGCCCGCTCTGGCCGCGCCTCAAGGTGGGCATCAGCTAGAGCCGGGCCTCATCCTTGCGGGAGGAACCATGCGCCGATCCTATCTGCCGTCTGCAACGCTCTTTCTGATTGCAGGGCTTGCCGTCGCCGCCTCTGGCTGCGGCGGCAAGTCCGCCGAAGCTCCGCCGCCGGGCTCCGGGAACTCCGCGGTCGCGCCAGTGACTGCGCCCAAGGCCACGCCCACCCCCTCCAGACCCATTGAAGAACGGCCGAATGAGAGCCGGCGCCCCCTGCGAGCCGTGCCTCCCTCCGAATACGCGCAGGGCGCCGAGGTTGAAACATGGAAGAAGGGCCTCAAGCAGGGGGCCATCGAATACCGGGTCCCGGCTGCCATGCAGGCGCAGCAGCCTTCGGCCGTCACGGTGAAGATTCACGGCTATCAGGACGCCTCTGGCTGGCAGCCCATGCCGGGCGCCACGGGCAACGGCAACCTCAAGGTCTCCTCGCGCATGAAGGTGGAGCTGATTGCTCCGCTCAACCCGGCCGAGTTCACCATCACTCCCCAGAACAGCGAGGCCGTCCAGTTTGTTCCGAACGACGGCGCCGCCACCTGGATGTGGAACGTCACACCGGCCTACAAGGCAACCGATCAGAAGCTCGAAATCCGTGTCTCCCTCGTTTATCAAGTCCCAGGTTCCACCCTGGAGGAGCCTCTCGACGACCAGTACTACCCGGTGACCGTGGACGTGCAAAAGCTCTCCGTGGCCATCGAGCACGACTTCCAGAAGGACCCGGTGGGCTGGCTGAAATACATGCTGCCCGGCGGCAGCGGATGGGGCGCGCTGGCGGCGCTGGTGACCTCGCTGGGAGGCCTTGCGTGGTGGAAACGGAAGAAGAAGCCGGCCGCCCGCGCATCCGGCAAGAAGGATGCCTGACGGGCTCGTTTCCCGGCCCTGTTAACCAAACCACCCCCTCATGCGTTGTAGGAGCAGAAGAGGCTCGCAAGCGCTCTTCCCATGAGGGACTCCGCAATGCATCGACATACACGACTTCTGCCCTGGGTACTTTGTTCCGCCGCCGCCCCGGCGCTTCTCTTTGCCGCCGTCGCCCCCGCGCAAACCCATTCAGCCGCCCCGGCGGCGCGGCCCGCGCCCGCCCAGACTGCCGCGGCCCCCGCCCCCGCCCCCACCGACAAGGACATGGCCGCCACCCAGAGCCAGCTCATCAAACTCCTTCGCCTCAGCCCCAGGCTCACCACAGTCTTGTCGCGCGACCCCTCTCTCCTCTCCAATCAGGAATACGTCACCCGTAACAATCCCCAGTTGGCCGAGTTCCTGGCCGCCCATCCGGAGGTCGCCCTGAATCCCGAGGGCTACCTCTTCACCCACATGCATCAGGGAGATGGCGAGCCCGACGAGGCGCTCGAACGGGAAGTCTTCGCCGACATCTACCGCTCAACCGAGCGTCAATCTCCCTTTGCCGAGTTCTTCCGCGACCTCTCTCCCCTGGTGGCGTTTGGCTTCTTCCTGGTGGCTCTGACCTGGATGATCCGCGTCTTCCTGGAGAACCGCCGCTGGGGCCGCATCTTCAAGCTGCAGAGCGAGGTGCATGGCAAGCTGATTGACAAGTTCAGCTCCAACCAGGAACTGGCACTCTACATGGACACCGAGGCGGGCAAGCGCTTCCTCGAGGCGGCGCCGATCCCTGTGGGCTTCAAGGCGGAGCAGCCCATGCCCAACGCGGTGGCCCGGGTGCTCAACCCGCTGCGGGATGGCATGATTCTCATCCTGCTGGGCATCGGCATGCTGCTGCTGCGCAACGTGCACCCGGATCTGCATCTGCCCATGCTGGTTCTGGGCACGCTCGTGCTGATGCCCGGCCTCGGGTTTATTCTTTCCGCAGGGGTAACCTGGGTGCTGGCCGGCCGTCTGGGCCTGATGCCCCAGCATCCTCCGGCGTCCAACTCCGACCACTCGCCCTACGGCCAGGACCTGCAGTGAGCCGTGAGGGCGCCCCGAATGGTGAGGAAGCACAGGCCCATGCCCTGGGAATCCGCAATCCCGAACCTGCTGGCAGGCGACCTGGAACAGGCCGCCTGCCAGCCCATGGATAACGACGCCTTCGCTGGCTTCTATGAGCGCTCGGCGCGTTCGCTGTGGGCATACCTGGCGCGGGTGGGGGGCGACCCAGCCCTGGCCGACGACCTGATGCAGGAGAGTTATGTGCGCTTCCTCTGCGCGGACCATCCCGAAGATGGCGAGGTGGCCGCCCGGCGCTACCTCTTCCGCATCGCCACCAACCTGCTCCGCGACCACTGGCGGCGTCCCCGCGCTTCCTCCATTGAGGAGCTGCCCGAGGAGTTCTTTGCCGCCCCTTCCGGCTCGGGCCAGTCGGACTCGCAGGCCATGCTCGGCCCCGCCCTGGCGCAGATGCGCCCCCGTGACCGCCAGCTCCTCTGGCTGGCCTACGCCGAGGGTTACACCCACCGCGAGATGGCGGTGATTACCGGGCTGGCCTCGGCCAGCATCCGGCTCCTGCTGTTCCGGGCGCGGCGCAAGATGACCGGGCTGCTGCGCGAGCAGGCCGCGGCCCCACGGAGGCAGGCATGAATCTGGGTTCCTGCGTTCATGAAAGGGAAGTCTCCGGGCTGCTGAAGCGCGGGCACTGGCCGCAAGCCTGCTCGCACGAACTGCGCTCGCACGTCGAGCTCTGCCGCTCCTGCACCGGGCTGGTGCAGCTTTCCCTGGCCTTCCAGCAGTCCCGCGCCCAGGCAGCCGCACAGGCGCGGCTCCAGTCTCCCAGCCAGCTCTGGTGGCGCGCTCAACTGCGCCGCCGCAACGCAGACCTGCAGCGCATTGCGCGGCCCATCTTCGGCGCACAGGTGTTTGCCCTCGCGGTTACGCTGGTCGCCGCCGCGGCATTTCTCGCCACGCAGGCCAGCCGCGGCCTCGGCTGGATGTCCTGGCTCCAGGAGATTCCCCGCTCCTTCCACCTGGACTCTCTTTGGTCCGGCGACCCGGCGGCGTTCGGTCAGGGCATCTGGATTCTGCTCCCTGCCCTCGCCACACTGGCCCTCCTCGGCGGCGTGGTGGTCTACCTGGCCTCGGAGAAGCGCTAGAGGCTCTAAAACCTGAACGATGTCCGGATGGGGTGGAGACCCCTAGCAGCCTGTCGGGGATAGAAAGAGCCGTCCTCGCATGGGGCGGCTCTTTCTGAGTCTCTTTTAAGATGTATTTATGGGTAAGAGCTTCCGCGCCGACGATCTGAACCAGTCGCTTCTTTTTCCACCCTCATTGCAC
>CAINJJ010000008.1 GCA_903849645.1 uncultured Acidobacteriaceae bacterium
GGTCAACCTGACACTCAGCCCGGCAACCCTGTCGTTCACGGCGCAAGTCGGGACGGCGGCGCCGGCAGCGCAGAGCGTGGCTGTGACCAGCAGCGGTACTGCTCTGAGCTACACAGTCAGCAGTTCGGCGACGTGGCTCTCAGCCACTCCGGCGAGCGGCACAACACCGGGCACGGTGAACGTCTCGGTCAACCAGACGGGTCTCACGGCAGGCACTTACACCGGCACGGTCTCCGTTGCCAGTGCGGGCGCGGTCAACAGCCCGCAGTCGGTAGCGGTGACCCTCACGGTCACGGCGGCTGCTCTGCCCAACCTCGGGACCAGCCCCTCCAGCTTGTCCTTCACGGTGCAGGCAGGCGCGGCGGCCCCGGCGGCCCAGAGCATCGCTGTCACCAGCAGCGGCGCGGCCCTGAGCTACACCACAACCACCACCAGCACGGCGACGTGGCTCTCGGCGTCTCCGGCCAGCGGGGCCACACCGGGAACCATCTCTGTGTCGGTAAATCCGTCTGGTTTGACCGCGGGCACCTACAACGGCAGTGTGTCGATCGCGTCCCCAGGAGCGGCCAACTCACCGCAAACCGTGCCTGTGACCCTTGTGGTCACAACCGCTGGAACGGCAACGTTGAAGGCGACACCCAGCACGCTGACGTTCTATGGCGGCGGCGAGTCCGAAGATGGTGGTCTGCGGCAGCGTGTGTCGATCACCAGCAGCGGCGCTCCGTTGACCTATACGGCGCTGGCGCATGGGGCAAACTGGCTGTCGGTCTATCCTTCGGGCGGGACCACACCAGGCACTCTGACCATCAGTGTTCATCCGCAGAATCTTGCGGCTGGCACGTACGCCGCGGTAGTGGAGCTGTCGGCGCCGGGGGCCGCGAATATCACGGTTCCTGTCACCCTGATTGTGCGCAGAACGCGCGGAGGCGATGACCATGTTGTCCGCGCCAACGCGTTCACGTCCGATCCGGGACGCACGGGGGCGGTGGTGGCCAAGTGGATCACCGGCATCGGCGTACCAGCGGGCAGCGGCACAGACCCGGCCAATGAGGGCCTTGTGCTGTCCAACAACGTGGCATCGTCCAACCAGACCCGCGCGGGCATCGTGTTGAAGAACGTTGAAGGCATCACGCTCAACGCTCTTGGATTCGATATTCGCCAGGGCAGCCTGTGCACAGCCAATGCTCCGCGGTTCATCGTGAAGACCAGCGATGACGTGGTGCACACGCTGGGCGGCTGCGATGCGGCAAGCACCCAGCAGGCGCCGGCCACCGGATGGAAGCGGTTCCGCTTTGATCCGTCGCAGGCCACACCGGCCATCAGCCCGGATGCAGTGATCAAGTCCATCGCACTCATGGTGGATGAAGGTCCTGAAGCCAATGCGGGCATGGTGGTGCTGGACAACATCAACGTCAACGACACCTTCATCGAGAAGGAATAGCAGCAAGGGATTGCTGTACCTTGGGGCGGCCAGTTCTTCGGAACCGGCCGCCCATTTTTATTGGGTTTGAAGGGCCTTCCCGAGGGCCTTTTTGCCGTTTTCCATCTGTAGCGGCAGGCCATGGACCAAAGCAGCGATGAAGGGAATATGCTGAGAACGCTGGAGTTGGAAGCATTTTCCATATCCGAGCCGTGGCGCCGGGTATGCGATTCCGGAACCGCAGTCCGGAAACGAACACGCCGCAGCGCCATGCGCATAGAGGAGTGACCCAGGTTCCATGCCCGACGGTGAATTCAAGCCGGCTCTATCCTCCGCGGCCCGTCTGGCCAGAGCGCCGGTGCGCGCCTTGGCTCTTGCGGCCGGCTTCTCCGAGGCTGGTCTGGTTGCCCTGCCTCACTCCGCCGAAGACCGCGATGCGGAGCGCTTTTCGCAGTGGGTGGGCGATGGGCGGCATGGCACGATGGATTATCTCGAGCGCCGCGACGAGGCAGGCCAACTGGTCCGTTCGCGCGTGGCGGTTCCCTTTCGCTGGGCTCGCTCGGCAATCGTCTGCCTGGCCAGCTACCATGCCGGCCTGCCGCGCTCGACCGACGCCGCGGCCCAAGGGGCCGGATGGATTGCGCGCTATGCCTGGTCCAGCCGTGTGGACGCCGCCGGCGCCAGGCGCCCCAGCGACTATCACAAGGTGCTGCTCAAGCGCCTGAAGGCCCTGGAGGCAGCGCTGCGCGAGCGCCATGGAGCGTTTGAGGCCCGCGCGTATGTGGACACCGGCCCGGTGG
This sequence comes from uncultured Acidobacteriaceae bacterium, assembly GCA_903849645.1. Lineage (GTDB taxonomy): Bacteria > Acidobacteriota > Terriglobia > Terriglobales > Acidobacteriaceae > Telmatobacter. The sequence continues at coordinate 2,221 of CAINJJ010000008.1, forward strand.
TGGAGCGGTCGCTGGCTGTGGCCGCCGGGCTCGGCTGGACCGGCAAGAACACCTGCCTGATCCACCCCCGCCTGGGCTCCTATGGCTTTCTGGCCGTGCTGCTGACCTCGCTCCCCGCCGCCCCCGAACCTGCGCCGCTGGTCGTGCCTGACCGCTGTGGCTCCTGCCGCCGCTGCCTTGACGCCTGCCCCACCGGGGCGCTCACCGCCCCTTGTCAGATGGATTCGCGCCTCTGCATCTCCTACCTGACCATTGAGCGGAAGGGCGCAATCGACGAGAAGATGATGAGCGGCATGGGACGCCAGGTTTTTGGCTGCGACATCTGCCAGGACGTCTGCCCGTGGAACCGCAAGGCTCCGGTGAGCACCGACCCGGAACTTGAGCCGCGTCCCGAGCTGGTGAACCCGGCTCTGGAAGCTCTGGCGGCCATGGACGAGGCGGAGTTTGAGCGCCGCTTCAACGGCTCGCCGGTCCGCCGCGCCGGGTTTGCCGGGCTGCGGCGCAACATCGCCATCGCCATGGGCAACAGCGGCCTTCAGAGATTCGCGCCCTGGCTGGAAGACTGCGCCACCGCGGCCGACGAAGGGCTGCGCGCAGCGGCGCGGTGGGCGCTGGTCAGGCTGCGCCATCACAGCGCGCCTCCGGGCGAAGGGCTATCCTAGAAGAAACGAACAGCTCGATTCCGCGCGCGGCTCCAGGCCGGAGCGCAATCCCGCATAGATAAAAGAGAAGGAGCAACCCATGGCAGTCGTCCCAGGATTCAGCAGCGCCACCGAAGCCCCCATCGAGGCCGGGAGGGCCACGGACGCCGTTGAGCCGGCATCAAAATCCAAGTGGTACCGCTGGCGCAAGGACGGCACGGCGCTCGTCGCTTACCTGCTTGACAGCGAAGTGCACACCTTCGCCTTCAGCGTGGCCGCCAACGCCATTTTGTCCTTCATCCCCTTCATTGTGCTGCTCTATACGCTGGCCGCTTCGGTCTTCCATTCTCAGATGATGGTCAGCGTCATCAACGACATGGTGGTCTACTTCCTGCCTTCCACCGCCAGCGAAGGATTCCTGACCGGCAACCTGGCCATGGCGGCGTCGCGGCAGGGCGTGCAGGTCTTCTCGCTCATCATGATTCTGATCGCCTGCACGGGCATCTTTCTGCCCCTTGAGGTGGCGCTCAACCAGGCGTGGGGCGTAACCAAGAGCCGCAACTACCTGGCCAATCAGGTGGTCGCCTTCGGCCTCGCCATCCTGATGGTCGTGCTGGGCATGGTCAGCATCCTGCTCAATGCCGGCATCCGCGAGGCGATCACCGTCCTCTTCTTTCACCACACGGATAACTTTGTCTTCAACACCATCAGCTTTCTTCTCCTGGCCACCACCACTGGCGTGGCCTCCATCCTGTTCTTTTTCTCCATCTACTGGCTGCTGCCCAACCGCAAGGTCGCCCCCAAGCCTGTGATGCGCACCGCCATCTATACGGGCATCGTTTGGCTGGTAGCCAAGTACATCTTTGTGGCCATCCTGCCCCACATGGATCTCAAGGCGCTCTACGGGCCATTCTTTGTCTCCGTGGGCCTGCTCTTCTGGGCCTATATCTCGGGACTCATCCTGTTTGCGGGCGCGCAGTTCTCCGTGGCGCGCATGGGTGGAAAAGACAGCTAGAGCCGAGCCTGCCGTGAGTCCGGCTTTCCGGAAGCCGCTGCGTTTATCCTTGAATCTCGATGCTCTATCTGCTTCTTGGCCTGGCGGCCTTCGGCGTTCTTACCTCCACGGTGTTTGCCGGCATGGTGCTGGCGGCGGTCCCCGGCTACCTGCGGGAGCGGCGGCGAGCCCTGGCTCAACTCGCGTTCCGGCCCGGATTCACCCCGCCCCTGAGCCTGTTGAAGCCTCTCCATGGGGCGGAACCCGGACTAGAGTCCTATATCGAGAGCTTCTTTACCCAGGACTATCCGGAGTACGAGATTCTCTTCTGCGCCCGGTCGCCCCAGGACGCCGGGCTTGAGACGGCGCGCCGGGTGGCGGCGCGCCATCCGCTCATACCCGTAAAGTTTCTCTCCACCGGCGGCCAGCCCGATTACATCAACGCCAAGGTCGCTTCCATGGAACTCTTGGAAGCCGCCGCAACCCACGACGTCCTCGTCATCAGCGACAGCGATGTGCGCGTCACGCCGGACTACCTGCGGGCGGTGGCCCTTCCCTTTGCCGACGAAAAGGTGGGCGGCATCACCTGCCCCTACCGCGGGGTGGCGGCAGAAGGCGGTCTCTGGGCGCGGCTTGAAGCCGTTGGCATGAGCGTCGAGATGACTGCCGGCGTCCTGGTGGCGCGGAACCTGGAAGGGATGCAGTTCACTCTGGGCCCCACAATGGCCTTCCGGCGCGAGACCGTTCGGCGGATGGGCGGCTTCAAAGTCTCCGCCGAGTACTGCGCCGACGATTTTGTGCTGGGCAACGAGACCTGGAAGCTGGGCGAGACCGTTGTGCTGAGCCATCACGCCATTGACCACATGGTCATCAACGCGAGCTTTGTCTCGTCCATGAAGCACCAGGTGCGCTGGATGAAGTCGACCCGCTTTTCCCGGCCCAAGGGGCACTTCGGGACCGCGCTCACCTTCAGCCTGCCGTTCGGGCTGCTCGGACTTGCGGCGAGCGCGGCCATGGGCCACCCCCTGTGGGGCATCGGCCTGCTCGCTTGGGCTGTGGCCACGCGCCTCGCGCTCTCCGTTGCCGTGGGCCGCGTGGCGGTGGGCGACCCAAGCTGGTTTGGCCTGCTGGTGCTCTACCCGGTGCGCGACCTGATGGGCTTCGGCTTCTGGGCGGCCAGCTACCTGGGCAGCCGGATCCTCTGGCGAGGCCGGGTCTTCCAGCTCCAGCCCGGCGGCCGCATGCGCGCGGCTGAATAGCCTTCTCAGTGAAAGAGCAATGCCTTTCGCAACTGGAGAAAAGGATATTCGATGCAGCAGAAGGTAACTATCGAGATTCCCGCCGACATGCAAACAAGTAAAACGACGCCTGCAAGGTTCAGTCCGATATGGAAGTTCGCAAGGAACTGTATCCGGGGTAATATCGAACGAATAATCCAGGGAATCATGTATTCATGATTCAGGTACATTCCGAAAGATAAGCGGGAGAACCAATAGAAGATTCTTGAATTGAAAATTGCAAACCGGCGCTGAAGGCCAAACCACGTGATCGCGCCGAACCACAATGCCAAGATTGTGAAGTCCATGGTTTCCTTCTGGATGATGTGGCCAAGCACAAGAATTCCGGTAGCTACTGCCAGGAGAATTGCAGGCTTGGCGCGCCAGCGGCCTGAAGACTCTTTGAGAACCCACAAGTTCGAGATGATCATGCCCATGACCAGTCCGTCGCAGTGGGTAATAGACGCGTAGTAGATCCAGGAAAACAATCCGGAATTATGCGCAAAAAAACTGCCTGTCACAAAGGTCCAGATTGCAATGCGAAGCAACAGCACTGCCAGCATAAGGGACCACAACCATGTCCTGAACCGGCTGAGTGACGGCATCCGTGGGCCCCAGAGAAACAGGATCACAGGGGCGCCTATATAGAATTGCTCCTCTGTGCAAAGTGACCAACTACCCATGACAATGCCGCGATTGTGATAGTTGGTAATGAAGACCAAATCTGACCATCCAAACTCCTTAGCAGAAGTGCCATTCCCAAACAGGAATGAAATCAAGGAAACACATATGAATACAGAGAAGTACAAAGGCCAGATTCTGAATCCCCTCCTCAGAATGAACCTGCCAACCCGCACTGTGCCTGTTTTTTGCAGTTCCTTCCAGAGCTGACCTCCTATAAAGAACCCGCTCAAGATGAAAAACAGATCAACGCCGATCCAGCCGTTGGCTACGAAAGGGATCCTTGAATATAGGTTCGAGCCAAAGCTCTCAACAAATTTGACGGTCAAATGGCCATTAATAACAAGTAGGACTGCGATGGTGCGAAGCGCGTCCAGGAAGGGAATTTGCCCCTGGGGAGGATGCAGGAGATCCGTGACGGATCCCCTGAAAAGGCTAGCCAGTGGCAGCGTTCGGTTCTGAATTGTCATGATGGCGGCTAGATTAGCATAGTTGCTGCGATAAGAACGGATGCGGCGAGTTTTGAGCCTGAAAGTGCGTTGCACATCCATAGCCCCGATCCGCGACTTGATGGGCTTCGGCTTCTGGGCGGCCAGCTACCTGGGCAGCCGGATCCTCTGGCGAGGCCGGGTCTTCCAGCTCCAGCCCGGCGGCCGCATGCGCGCGGCGGAATAGGTCCTTCTCTGTGGGCTACAATGTAGCTCATAGGAGAACCCGATGCCAGCCAACGCCGTTGTCCGCGCCCGAATCGACGAAAACGTCAAGGAACAGGCCGCCGCAGTCCTGGCCGCCATGGGCCTCACCCTCTCCGACGCCTTCCGCCTGTTGCTGGTGAAGATCGCCGCCGAGCAGCGCCTGCCGTTTGAAATGCATGTGCCGCTTGGCTCGCCGTCGCCCGCTAAACAGCCTCTGAACTCCGAACCGGCCGCGGAGCCGCGGTCCATGGAAGTGGCTTTCTTCGACTGAAACCCGGCCGCGCGGCTTGATCCCGCCGGCGGCAAAGTCGGCTCTAGCGCGGACTCATGACGCTGGGCCAGCCACGTTCGATTGCCTCGGCAATCACCTGATTCCCCTTGACGTTGAAGTGCGCGCCATCCAGGGTGATCTCCCGTTCGGAGTAAGGCAACTCCGCCGCGGTCAGGTCCAGCAAGGGAACACGGCGGCCCGCGGCCCATGCGGAAAGAATGGCCGTTGGCTTGGCGCTGATATTGGGAACTTCATGGCGAAAGGGCGCGTAGATGATTGCGAACCGGGCATGGGCGGCATCGGCGAGGCCACGGAAAGCGTCCAGCTTTTCCAGGTTGCTTTTGACCACGTCGTCCGCGTTCAGGTTGGCGCTATCTCCGGCGTCGATATGCCGGCGTGAATGGAACAAGCGCGGCCTGAGGTAGCGCATCCAGAGTTCACCCATGGCCGTTGCGGGCCGCGCAACGGGGAGTCCATCGCCCACATCGGCAATCGTCGAACGAGGCTGGGCAAGGTCGCCGCTGTTGAGAACCAGCAAGACGATGTCCGCATTGAAGAAGCCTCTCGATCGGACGTAGGAGAGCTCGTTGTCAATGGCCCAGGCGCCCGCCGAGGCATTGAGAACCTCCACAGGTTGATGAACGATCGATGGCAGGTCCCGGTGGAGCAGTTCGGTAAAAATGCGGCTCTGGTCCACCTGGCTGGTTCCATAGGGGATGGAGTCGCCTACAAATAGCAGGCGCAGGGTGCCGGGAGCGTGGGGGCCCACCTCTGAGGAGCGCATCCCAAAACGGTTGGTGTCGGTGTGGGAAAAGAAGCGGTAGATATGCTGGTCCGGCTTGAGTATGTATTCGCAAGCCGAATCCGGAGCAATGAGCACCGGATTGCCAAGGCCTAACGCGAAGCGGAGCGCCGCCTCGGTAAACGCGATAATCACCACGGCGGCCAACAGAATAAAGGCGGCGCGGCGCATCAAGGGCAATGGCTGCCGGGAAGGCGCAATGGCTGGGCTGTCGCTTGAGACCAGGTTATCCATCATTGACTCCTTGCACTTGAAGAGAGATTGCCAAAACTTTTCGGCACCGGATCACAGATGAGCTACATCGTAGCCCACGAAATACTATCCCTCAGGCCCTATCGCAGCGGCCGGTCCGTCCACAGCGCCTTGTCTGCGATGGACTGCACCGGATAGAGCCGCCCGGCCAGCAGGCTCTCCGCCTTGGGCTGGTTCGTGTCCTGGGCAAACAGCCATTTCCGGTTGCCCGTTCCCCATATCTTCGACAACTGCTCTTCGTTCAGGAAGATCTTCGGCGCATCGGGGTAGCAGGAGCCCCAAAGCAGCGTGGACCCTTCGCCGTGCGCGGAGCACTGTTCTTCCACCAGCAACGCCGGCCGGCCAAAGAAGCTGTGCGTATAAAAGACCACCGACGAAGCGTCCGACTGGTCGCCGAAGATGATGAAGGAGTCGGTGGTGGAGCCTTTGGCCAGGATGGTGTCGGCCAACTGCTTGGAGCTCAACATGGGCTCGAAGCGGGCGAAGGCGATGTGCGCGGCCACCAGGAAGACCGCGGAGGTGAGCGCCAGCGAAATGGTCGCCGTCAGGTGCTTTCCCTTGAGGCGCAGCAGCCAGCCCACGGACGGACCCAGCAACAGCGCCACGGCGGCCAGAATGGCGGGCAAACGCAGAGCTGCAAAGGAGGGACCGGTGAGGTCGAAGAAATGGGACATCGAAAGCGTGTACCCGCCCACGTCACGGTGCGCCAGCAGGGTGCCGATGTCGCTGACAAAAGGCAGGTTGCGCGACTCCCAAAGGCACCAGCCCAGGGCCACGGCAGCCAGCGCCCCGATGGCGGCAAACACAGCCTGCGCGCCGGTTAGCCAGGCGGTGGAGAGCGGAGCGGTGGCGTCGGTGCCCGGCGCGGTTTCGCGGCTCTCCTCCACGTCGGCCAGAATGCCGGCAATCAGCATGATCAGCGGCGCCCAGGCGGGAAACGTGTAGTACTCCTGGTTGGTCGAGAGCGAAAAGAACAGCAGGATGAAGCCGGAAAACAGCGCCAGCAGCCACGTTGTGCGAACCCGGAACTTGAGCCGCTGAACGTAGCTGGCCACGTCTTCGCGGGCGGCGTGGTCCAGGTAGAAGTCCACCGTCTGGCCGGCGTCGCGGTGCAGGTGCTGTAGCCAGGTGTGGCGGGTGCGCCAGGCCACCACCAGCAGCGCGGGCGCAAACAGGCTCCAGGGGAAGAGCCAGACCAGGTGCAGCAGCCAATAGGCGGCAAAGGGCAGCCGGTTGTAGTCGTGCGGAAAGCGCGAGCCAAGGAACCGGAAGACGTGCTCGTTGAGGAAGTAAAAGTACCAGAAGCCGTGCACGTTGCCCGGAGTCGGATGATTGCCCAGTGGATGTCCCTGGTCGGGATTGGCCAGCCCGGCCAGAATGTGCCAGGGCGCGGCGATGGCCAGGAAGAGCAGGAGGCCGCTGAAGGGCTTCAGGTCGCGCCAGCGCCTCCACTGGCCGGAGAGCAGCAGCAGCGGAACCGCAGCGGCGACAAAGAAGATGGGCGCAATCAGCCCCTTGGTCAGCACCGCCAGCGCCAGCGCCGCCCACATCCAGTAGAAGCGCGTGGCGTAGACCGACTCAAAGCCCGTCAGCAGACAATAGAGCGCCAGCAGCAGAAAGAAGCTGAGCAGCGCCTCCGGTATGGCGAAACGGGTAAAGAGAAACGGCCCAATGGCGGTGAGGATGCCCAAAGCTGCATAGAGCGCCGCCCTGGGCCCATAGGCGCGGCCTGCCCAGAGCCAGGCCAGCACCGCGCATCCAAGAAGGGCCAGCGCGTTGGGCAGGTGGGTGGCAAAGGCGTTCTGGCCAAAGACCTTGTAGAGGGCCGCGTCCAGCCAGTAAGGCAGCGGCGGCTTTTCCAGATAGCGGATGCCGTTGACCTGGAGCGTGATCCAGTCGCCGGACTCCACCATGTGCTGTGCTGTCTGGGCGTGGCTGGCGTCGGCGTCGTCGAGCAGCGGCGGGGTGAACAGCGACGCAAACTGCACGGCGGCAAAGATCACCGCCAAAAGCACCCAGGCAGCCAGCGCGGAAGGCGCCTTTTGCGGGCGATGGAGCGTGTTTGTCGGGTTTGTCATCGCTGAAATTGGCATTCAAGCCAAGGATACCAGCCGGTTTGGGATGCCGTTTCACAGTCCGAAGAGGGGAAGAGAGCGCAGCGATGGGGACTGGGCGCTACTTGCGCGAGCTCTTGTCCCGGCTATTCTTGGCGCGGGCGCTCTTTTGCAGGTTTCCGTAGATGGCGCGGGCCATGCGCGGATCAATGAGCCAGCGCAGCAGAGCGGGGTGGTGGTCCAGGTCCACACGGGCGACTGACCCCTTCCTCATGCGGATGGCGGCGCCGCCGTTGCCCGTGATCATCTTGCCCAGAAATTGAAAGAGATTGGGATTGTGGCCCACGGCCAGGATGCCTTCGCGTCCGGCGTACTTCGAGAGCAGATCCAGGAAGTCCGAGTAGTCGCCGTCGAGACCGAGGGCGGGGCTGATCTCCACCTTGCCTTCATAGCCCAGTTCCGTACCCACAAACTGTGCCGTCTGCATGGCCCGCTTGAGTGGGCTTGAAACCACAACGTCCACCTGAACTTTCAACGCGCTCAACATGCGGGCCATCAGCATGCACTGGTCCTTGCCGTCCTTGATGAGGGCGCGTTTGGCGTCCAGGGCAACGTTGCCCCTGGGCACTCCGGCATTGGCATGGCGCATCAGGTAGAGATCCATCGAGATCGATCAGGCGGGGTGTAGGGCGGGTCTGCCAGCTCCTTGAGGGATGATATTAACACGGTTGTAACATTTCAAATGTGAATTCTGGCCGGGTATTTGACGGACATCTCCGGCTCCTGCCCTCAATCGCAAGGCTATGGACGCCAAATCTCGCTCACCAGCAGGCCGCCCAGCCACCCGCGGCGAATTTCAAGGGAGAAACCAGCCTGCCGTAAAGCGCCTGCGTAGTCCGGCAGCCACCGTATTTCAAGTCCGGTCAGCAGCCCAAAGGCCCGGTAAAGCCCCCACACAACCGGCCCGGCCACCAGGCGGCCAAACCACCCCTGCGGCACGGCGAACTCCGAGACCACCCAGCGCGCCGAGGGGCTCAGCGCGGCCCTGACGCCGGTTGCCAGCGAGCATATCTCCCCGGTGGTGAGGCAATCGAGTAAAAAGTGTGTGAAAACCAGGTCGAAGGGCGCCTGGCCGGGGGCCAACCGGGGCTGCCAAGTCCGCAGGTCGGCCCGTTGTGTGCGGACCCTGGACCGATTCCGGCCGGCGCGGCCCATCAGAGCCTCCAACATCGCCAGGCTCGCGTCTACTGCGTCCACTTCCACTTGGGGGCACGACGCCAGGAGGCGGGCGGTAAAGCGGCCGTCGCCGTCGCCCAGCACCAGCGCCCTGTGGGCCGCCACGCACTGTCCCAAAAATGTACACCGGCACCAGCCAAGCCAGGGCCCAAAGGTGGCCCATTCCATGAACCGATAAGGCTCCGCGAGCCGGTCGAAGTTGGCTGGTTGTGTCATGGCAGCAGGCGCGCCCACGGAACCAGAAGCAGCGGAGTCAGCAGCACCAGGTCGGCCGCCGCACGCAGGGCGAGGGGTGTAAGGCGCGTGCGCCCGCGGTCGAGTAGCGCCAGCAGCAGGTCGCTGGCAGCGGCGGCCACCAGCAGCAGGGCCGCTCGCGGATGGAGGGCTGCCAACAGGGTCGCGGCCAGCAGGGCGGCAATCCCCAGGAGCGCGGCAAGAGGCGCTACCCGGCAGAGACGCCCCTCGGAGCCTTCCCAGCCCTCGATGGCCGCGCAGTTGAGCCAGGCCAGCGCGGCGTAGAGAGCGGCCACCCCTACCAGGGTCCAGGGCACTCCGCCCGGCGAGGCGGCGCGGGCAATGGCCGGCAAAGCGCACCCGGCGGTGAAGAGCATCCCAACCAGGAACTCCTTGGAAATCGCGAGCCGCGGAACCCGCCAACCCGCATGGACGCCGGAAAAATAGGCCACGGCGGCGGCCGCCAGCAGCGAGTTGCGCTCCCGTGCCGCCACCGGCATGAACCGCAAGACGATACAGGCGGCAATGCACGCTGCGGCCACGGCCAGGGGAACGAGCAAGCGGCGATGGCGCCAGTGGAAGTGGTGCCTCTCACGCAGGCGGGCGAAACTCCCCGCCTGCCAGGCCCGCCGCGCGTCCAGCAGGCGGTCGGCCACGTAGACCGCCCAGACCGTGAGCGCCAGCAGCGGGACAATCCACAGCGGGAGCTTTACCCCGCCGGCCCAGGCAAAGGCCAAAGCCCAGACCACGGCCACGGTGGGCGCGTCGAGACTGGCAAGATTCCACAGCCGAAGCGGGCCGGGCGCGTCAAACGATGGATTCACCGAATTGGCCAGGGGAAGCGGCACTGATGCTTATTGTAGGAGGGAGCTGAGCGCGGCCGCCCGATCAACGATTCAGGCGATGCTTTCCTTCACCATGGCGCGGATACGGGCGTCCACGTCCTCAGGCTTCACAAAGAATGGCGTCTCCAGGGTGTGGAGCGTCAGTTCCTGCGTCTCGGGAACGTACTTCCAGGCCACTTCCACCCCGAACTTCGTCGCCGAGCCCGCGTTGCCGCCCAGGTCGATGCCCGCCCCTTTGGCCTTCTCGGTCAAGCGAGCGTAGTGAAGCGGCGTGATGCCGGTGAACACCTGCGGAGTGCCTTGTCCCATCGGTCGAATCCTCTTGCATGACGCGGAACCCGCCCTAGTCCGCGGCTTCCGCCTTTTTGGTTGCGGTCCGGGCCACAGGCCTGGTTGCGCCGCGCTTGGGAATCGCGTCGAGGTCCGTCTTGCCCTCGGCCAACTGCATCAGAAAGTCCTGGCTGGCGAAGGCCGGGGCGTCCTTGAAGACCTTGCTGGCGCGGAGATAGCTGCCGTCAGCCTGTTGCAGCCGGGCCTTGACCGTATCGGCCAGGTAGGCCGGCAGTATCTCCTCGTGAATACGGGCGCGCGCGGCCGGGTCGCGCACCGGAAAAGCCACCTCGCAGCGCTCAAAGAGGTTGCGCGGCATCCAGTCGGCCGAGCCCAGATACGTTTCGTCGTCCCCTCCGTTGGCAAAGTGGAAGATGCGCGAGTGCTCCAGAAACCTGCCCACCACGGAACGCACGCGAATCCTCTCCGACAGTCCCTTGACGCCGGGGCGCAGGATGGAGAGGCCGCGGATGATCAGGTCCACCTCCACGCCGGCCTGCGAAGCCTGGTAGAGAGCCTCAATGACGCTCGGCTCCAGCAGCGCGTTCATCTTGGCCACAATGTGGGCGGGGCGGCCGGCCGTGGCGTGTTCGGTCTCGCGACGGATCAGGCCCAGAAAGCTCTCGGCCATGGTCAGCGGCGCCACCAGCAGGGGCCTGTAGTCGTCGATTTCGGCGTGCGCGGTCAGGTAGTTGAAGACCATGTGGACCCGCTCGGTAATCTGCGGGTCTGAGGTCAACAGGCTCACGTCTGTATAGAAGCGGGCGGTGACGGGGTTGTAGTTGCCCGTGCCCAGATGGCAGTAGCGGCGGGTCACGCCGTCTTCGTCGCGCCTGACCAGCATGGCCAGCTTGCAATGGGTCTTGAGGCCCACCACGCCGTGGAAGACCTGCACCCCGGCGTCCTCCATGCTGCGCGCCCAGCGGATGTTGGAGGCCTCGTCAAAGCGGGCCATCAACTCCACCACCAGCGTGGCTTCCTTGGTGGCCGCGGCCTCAATCAGCGCGGAAAACACCGGCGAGTCGTGGCTGGTGCGATAGAGCGTCTGCTTCATCGACACCACGGCAGGGTCTTCGGCCCCCTGCTGGATGAAGTCCACCACCGGGTCGTAGGAGTCGTAGGGGTGGTGCAGCAGGATGTCGTGCTGGCGCAGCTCGTCAAAGATGTTGGCCGACTTGCGGCTCAGTTTGAGCGACTTGGGCGTAAAGGGCGGGAACTTGAGGTCCGGCCGCTGCACGTCGCCGTAAAAGAACATGAGCCGCGACAGGTTCACAGGACCGTCGCCGCGGAAGACCTGGTCCTCGTCCAGCTCGAAGTTGACCCGCAGCCGCTCCACAATCTCCGCATCGGCGCCGGTCTCGATCTCCAGCCGCACGGCGTCGCCCTTGCGCCGGTTGTGCAGCTCCACGCGAATGGTCTCCAGCAGGGAGCGGGCCTCTTCTTCCTCAAAGTAGAGGTTGGAGTTGCGCGTGACGCGAAAGGCGGCGCGGGCCAGCACCTCGTAGCCGCGATACATGCCGCCCAGATTCTGCGCGATCAGGTCCTGCAGCAGCAGGTAGTCAAAGGTGCCCTCGGCCGAGGGCAGGCGCACAAACCGCGGCAGCGCCCTGGGTACCGTAACCACGCCCATCACCTGCGGGCCGGAGCTGCGCCGCTTGAGCCGCAACAGGAGGGCCAGGCACAGAGCCTTGTTCAGAACGCGCGGAAACGGATGCGCCGGGTCGATGGCGATGGGGGTCAGCAGCGGGTCCACTTCCCGCTGGAAGTAGCCCTGGGCAAAGGCGCGCGCCTCGTCGTCCAGCTCCTCCCACTCCAGCAGCCGGATCCCGGTCTTGCGCAGCTCGGGCAGCAGTTGCTCGTTCCAGCACTTGTACTGCGCATCCACAAACGAGTGAATCTCGGCCGTCAAAATGGCCAGCGACTCGTCCGGGCGGTTGCCGTCGTAACCCGGCTCCCGGTAGCCGTCCTCAATGCGCTGCATCAGCCCCGCCTGGCGAATCTCGACATATTCGTCGAGGTTCGAGCCGGTGATGGCCAGAAACTTGACCCGTTCGAGCAGGGGATTCGTAACGTCCTCGGCTTCTTCGAGAACCCGCCGGTTGAACTGCATCCAGGAGTGATCCCGGCCGTTGAAGAGCTTTTGCTTTGGTGTGGTTCTGGCCATCCGGTCCGTCCAGTGCGCTGTGTTGGCAAGTCTATCGCTTTTTATCGTTTCCGGCACCTTGGGGGAGGTCGAACGCTTGGCTCCGGCAGCTTGAGCCTACCGGATGCAACCCCGTCACGTTGTGAAGAACCGGCAAAATGCCTGACCCGCCCGGTCTGCATTGACCGTGGCCGCCTGACGGGTGGAGGATAGGATGCAGAGCAAGCCTGCACGCCCCAACCGGGAGGAGCCCTCTCCATGTCCAGCGAATCCGACACTCTCGCCCCAAGCCTGATCCCGCCCCAGCCCATTCCCGCGGGCGCAGCGGAGTTTTCGCGCCAGGTCCGCGGCCTTCTCGATGGCGAACCCAAGGACGAGGCCACGGTCAACAAGGCATTCGAAGGCATGGATGACCTGTTCGAGTTGATCGCCGCTGGCCTCTACAGCCTGGCCTCCATGCTGGTGGGCGAGGGCGAAGAGAGCGTGCAACTGGTCGAGGCGGCCGTCGCCAACGCCGAGGTCTCCATCTGCCAGGACCCCCAGGAGGCCCGCCAGAGCAGCCGCCGCGCGCTGGCCACTGCCGCCCTGGAACTGCTTGCCCAGCGCAACGCCGCCAGCCTGGCCGCTCCCGAAGGCCTTGAACCGGCCTCCACCTGCATTGATGACGACGACCTGGCCTCCGCGGGCATCTCCAGCGAGGAACTCCATCAGATGATCGCCGGGCCCGACCGCGACCGGGTACGCAACTGGCTTGCCGGGCTCACCACGCCCCTCCGGACCGTATTTGTCCTCCGGGCCGTGGCCGGGTTCACCGCCAGCGAAACAGCCGAACTGCTCAAGGCCCACGGCGGGCCGCACGCCGCCGCCTGGTCGCCCGAAGCCGTGCGCGAGATCTTCCGCCAGGGACTCTGCTCTCTCGCCTCGCAACTCATTCACGCATCGGCGGAGCGGTAGGTACGGAGCTTCAGCCCAGAAACTCCTGAAAGACCTCGTTCGAGAGCAGCCGCCCCTGGGCCGTCAGCCGGGCGGTCCTGCCGTCAAACTCCAGCAGGCCGGCCTCCGCCTCGCGCGCGGCCACTTCCAGGCCCGGCGCCACCAGCGGCGCGCCAAACTCCGCCTCCAGCGCAGCCACGCTTACGCCCGCGTTGAGCCGCAGGCCCAGAAACCACGCCTCCTCCAGTTGCCGCTGCGGCGAGAGCCAGGCCGTCTCCGCCGGCTGCGCGCCCTCCAGATAGGCCTTTAGCTCGTCCGTGGCAGTCGACCGGAGCACGAAGGCAGGCTCAGCCGCGTCGGTCTTGTCCGGGGTTGCCCGCAGCATCGACGAGGCGTCCAGGCCCAGCCCCAGGTAAGGCCGCCGCTGCCAGTAGCGCAGGTTGTGCCGGGACTGCGCCCCTCCGCGCGCGAAGTTCGAGATCTCATACTGCGCAAGCCCCGCCTCCGCCAGCCGGTCGAGGGCGCGCGCGTACATCCGGGCAATGGTGTCGTCCGAGGGGACCAGTTCCGCCGAGTAGCGCGCGCCGCCCGAGAGCAGTTCCCGGCCCAGCCGCGAGTCCTCGTCCACCTCCAGCATGTAGACGCTGGCGTGCGGCGCCTCCGTCGCGGCCAGCACCTCCAGCGACTCTTCAAACGAGGCGAAGCTCTGCCCGCCCAGCCCCGCAATCAGATCGATATTGAGGTTGGCTATGCCGGCCGCGCGCAGCCGCCGCAGGTCGTCCAGAACAATGGCCCGGCTGTGCAGACGCCCGCTGGCCGAGGCCTCGCGGTCGATGAAGGATTGCACCCCAAGGCTCACGCGGCTGGTTCCCACTGCCGCCAGGGCGTCAAGAGTGGGCTGGGCAAGCTGGCCGGGCGCGCACTCCACCGTGATCTCCGCGTCGGAGTCAACATCGAACCGGGCTCGCAGCGCCGCGAACAGCCTGTGCACCAGCTCCGGCGCCAGCAGGCTTGGCGTGCCGCCGCCCAGGTAGACCGTATCCACCCGGCGCGGCAGCTCGACCCCCATCTGCGCGGCCCACGCCGGAGCGGCCTCCAGGTCCTGGATCAGCCTGTCCACATAACGGGCGTGTTCACTGGCCGGATACACCCCCGAAGCGAAGTTGCAATACGTGCACTTGGAGCGGCAAAACGGGATGGAAACATAAATCCCCAGCGAATTCCCAGCAAAACCATCCATACCCCGATTGTTTCACGGACCTCACTCCCTCCGTCCCTAGCCCCTCAGTCCCTTCGTCCCTCGCCCATCCCATGCCATCATGAAAGACAGGGGGACACGGTTTGAAAGCTTGGCCAATCCTGGGAATTTCCATCATCCAGGCCTTTTTGTTTCTCATTCACTGGTTTCTCTACGCCACGGTGATCGGCTTCTGGGGCAGCCTCGGCCCGGCGGGCAACCTGGCCCTCCAGGCGGCCCTGTTTGTGCTGGGCGTCAGCTTTACCACCGCCGCGATGATTGGCTTCTTCTTCGCCAACCGGCTGGTCACCGTCCTCTACTGGATCGCCTCTGTCTGGCTGGGGCTGCTCAACTTCTTCTTCCTCGCCGCACTGCTCTGCCGCATCTACGGATCGGCGAAGGGGCCCCTCGGACTCCCCGACAACAAGCCACTCGTCGCCTCGGTCCTCTTCCTGCTGGCTCTGGCCGCCGGGGCTTACGGCATGGTCAATGCCCGTGTGCTGCGCATCCGGCGCGTCACGGTCAGGCTGCCGGGCCTGCCGCCAAGCTGGCACGGCAGGACGGCCCTGGTCATGAGCGACCTGCATCTCGGCCACCTCAACGGACCCCGCTTTGCCCGCAAGCTGGTGGAGCGGGCCGCGGCGCTCGCCCCCGACATCATCTTCATGCCCGGCGACGTCTTTGACGGCGCCATGGCCGACGCCGAGACCCTCACCGCGCCCTTCCGGCAGTTGCACCCGCCCTTTGGCGTCTACTACGCCGCAGGCAATCACGACGAGTTTGGCAACGCCGAGCACTACGCCGCCGTGCTCACCGCCACCGGCATCCGCGTTCTCAACAACGAAAACGTCCTGGTCGACGGCCTGCACATCGTGGGCGTGCCCTACGGCGACTCCACCTACCCCATCCGCATGAAGGCCACGCTCGACCGTCTCCGCGCGGCCAACGGCGAGGCCACCATCCTGCTCAACCACGTGCCCAACCGGCTCCCCATTGTGGAGCAGGCGGGAGTGGCGCTCATGCTCTCCGGCCACACCCACGGCGGGCAGATCTTCCCCTTCACCTGGCTCACCCGGCGGGCGTTTGGCAAGTTCACTTACGGGCTGCAGCGTTTCGGCGACCTCCAGGTCTACACCTCCAGCGGCGCCGGCACCTGGGGCCCGCCCATGCGCGTCGGCACCCACCCGGAGATGGTGCTGCTGACCTTCGAGTAAATCGAATTCCGGACGATAACCAGATGAGCTAGCCCCGAGAGAGGGGAACTGCGCCGTGACGGTCATGTCCAACCGCGAATTGAGTCAACGCCCAGCCAAGGCGAGGAAAGCCGCCAAAGACGGCCCCGTTTTCATCATGCATCGCGGCCGGGTGGCGCACGTCCTCATCTCCGTCGAGGAATACCAACGCTTGTCGGGCAAACCAGTCAGCATCCTTGATTTGCTCGCCATGCCTGAATTGGATCAGGTTGAGTTTGACCCGCCTTGTCTCGACGATTCAGGTTTCAAGCCGGCTGAATTCGATGGAATCCAGTTTCTCGGCCATCCCTTGGCATCCTGATTTACACTTGCCCTTCGGTCGAAAAGGGGAGATTCCATGCGCTTCAGCAAACGCTTTCTAGCTTTGACGGCAACCATCGCACTGCTTGGCTTCGGCAACGCAATCGGGCAGGCTCCAACCCCCGCCCAAAAGGCCATCGACTTCCCCACCGTGCTCTACGGCGCGGCCTACTACAACGAGTACATGCCCCAGGACACGCCCACCGCCCAGGCCGAGCGCCTCGAAAAAGACGTGGCCCTCATGAAGGCCGCGGGGCTGACCGTGGTGCGCATGGGCGAGTCCACCTGGAGCCTGTGGGAGCCTGAAGACGGCCGCTTTGACTACGCCTGGATGGACCGCATCGTCGACGCCATGGGCAAGGCGGGCATCAAGGTCATCCTGGGCACGCCCACCTACTCGCTGCCCGCATGGATGGCCCATCAGCACCCGGAGATCCTGGCGGACCGCACCCCCGGCGGCCAGTTTGGCGGCCAGCCAGTGCAGAGCGCCTACGGCATCCGCCAGAACATGGACACCGACTCGCCCGCCTACCGTTTCTACGCCGAGCGGCTCATCCGCCACATCGTGGCCCACTACAAGGACAACCCCACCGTGATCGGCTGGCAGCTCGACAACGAGACGGGCAGCTACGAGGCCGCGAACCCCGACGTCTTCATCGGCTTCCAGCACTATCTTGAAAAGAAGTTCGTCACCCCCGAGGCGCTGTCGAAGGCCTGGTTCCTCAACTACTGGGGCGAGAACCTCCACACCTGGGAAGACCTGCCCAAGCGCGACGGCACCATCTCCACCGGCTACAAGCTCGAGTGGACCCGCTGGAGCCAGATGCGCGTCACCAACTTTCTCCACTGGCAGGCGGCGCTGGTGCGCGAGTGCGCCGGGGCGGGACAGTTTGTCACCACTGACTACGGCGGCATGATGAAGCACGACGTCAATGAAGAGGCCGTCGCCGAGGCCCTCGACATTCCCGCCGATAACATCTACCACAACACCCAGGACCACTACGACGGCGTGGTCCAGTCCATCCAGGCGGCCTTTACCCGCTCGCTCAAGCACTCCAACTTCCTGATCACCGAGACCAACGCGCAGACCATCGGCTGGAGCTCCGAAGGGCAGTTCCCGCCCTACGACGGCCAGATGCGCGAAGACGTCTATACCCACATCGCGAACGGCGCCAACATGGTGGAGTACTGGCACTGGGCCTCCATCGCAGGCGCCCAGGAGACCTACTGGAAGGGCGTCCTCTCCCACGACCTGGAGCCCAACCGCGCATACGCCGAGGTCAGCCGCACCGCCCATGAGCTGGAAAAGATTGGCCCCCACCTCGTCGGCCTCAAGATCAAGAACGACGTCGCCATCCTGTGGAGCCGCGACTCGGCCAACGCCATCAACTTCATGCCCTACGGCGGTCCCATCCCCGCCTTCAGTTGGACCCGCTCGGCCGAGGGCTACGACTCGCTTGTGCAGCAGATGCACAAGTCCCTCTATGACCTGAACATCGGCACCGACTTCGTATTCCCGGAGACCCAGGACTTCTCCGCCTACAAGGTGCTGCTGGTGCCAGCGCTCTACGTTGCCGACGACGCCCTGCTGCAGCGCATCTCGGACTACGTCAAAGGCGGCGGTCACGTCGTCATGACCTTCAAGAGCGGCTTCACCAATGAGAACTCCGCCGTCCGCTGGGTGCGCGCCCCCGGCCCCCTGCGCGAGGCCGCCGGCATCAGCTATCAGGAGTTTTCCAGCCTGGCCCAGCCGCTGGCCCTCAAGGGCGACCCCTTCCACGCCGGCGACGCCAACAAGGTCTCCTACTGGGCCGAGTTCCTGCTGCCCGAGCACGCCAAGGTGCTGGCCACCTACGACCATCCCTTCTTCGGCAAGTGGCCGGCCATTACTGAGAACCAGTTCGGCTCCGGCACCCTGCTCTACGAGGGCACCTACCTCTCGGACAAGCTACAGACGGCCATTCTGAAAGCCACGCTGGAAAAGGCCGGCCTCACCGGCGCTGACCAGCAACTGCCCGCCGCCATCCACCTCACCCACGGCGTCAACAAGTTGGGCAAGCGGCTCCACTACTACTTCAACTACTCGGCAGCCGAGGTCAAGGCTCCCTATACCTACGGAAGCGGAACGAATCTTCTGGATGGGAAGGCCGTGGCCAAGGCCTCGGTTTTAACCATTGGTCCCTGGGACCTGGCAATCGTCGAGGAGTAACTTGCTCCTTGGTCTGGCTCTTGCGAGAGCCAGCAGATTCACGGGCGCTGCATTCCCCGGTCCCCAAAAGCGATCGTTCCCACCCGCCGCGCGGGTGGGAACGATCATTGCAATCATGGCCAGCCGCCGATGAACGAGGCACAATTCTGGCTATTGGAATGGCCGGGCCGCCCGGCGACCGCCTCCTACGGGTAGACTGGCTCGAAGGAGAACCCCATGGCATTGACCACGAGCGGCCTCACCGGTAATGGCAAGACCACCCACTACAACTTCCAGTACGACGACTCGCTCCAGACATCGGCGACGAACCCCGGCGGACCGGAGCCCGCGCGCACAAATGTCATCCTGGCGGCTATCGAAGGCGACTGGAACCTGATGCAGGGCTGGTTTGGGACGACCAAGCTGGGCGTCAACATTCCAATCACGGTAAACGTGATTCCGCCCGGTGTGACCGGGGCATGCGCGAAGACGGGCGCGTGCTGGGCCCTCTCCAACGGCAACCTGACCGTGACCATCAGCCTTGCCGGCGCAAACGCCACCACGATGCGGTACCTCATGGTGTCGGAACTGGTTGAGCTCTACATGAAGGCGCAGGGCAGCAACGGCTGGTTCGGCACCGGAACGGAAGGCAGCGCGGGCGAAGGCCTTTCGCGCTTCCTCGCGGCGCAGTTCCTGGCGGTCAATGGACTGGGGCCAACGCCAGCCGGGTTTCTAAACAGCAATCTCTGGCTCAGCACCAGCCGTATCGACTATGTGAACGCCCCGAACCTCACCGACGACGGTCCCGACAGCGTTACCGGCTGCTCGCTGCTGTTTATCTACTATCTCTACTCGCAACTGGGGTTCAGCGTGAACGAGATCGTCGGCGCCGGAGCCAGCACGCCGGCGGGCGTCTACAACAAACTTACCGGCGACCCAGGCGATCCATTTCCCGAGTTCAAGCAGCTTCTGGATACCGCCTTTCCAGGCGCCGGCGTAATTACGACAGGCGACCTGGATAATCCGTTCCCCCTGGGAGTGCTGCCGATGATGCGGCAGGTCTTCTCCGGCGGCGATGGCGTGATCTACGCGCTGATGGATAACGGCGATCTGCTGTGGTATCGCCACGACGGCCGCAATGATGGAACCGGACGCTGGGCGGGAAGCCATGGCCGCCGCGTCGGCAAAGGGTGGGAAGCGGAACATGTCTTTGCCGGAGACGGCGGGGCGATCTACGCCATCAACTCGGCGGGCGACCTGCTCTGGTATCACCACGATGGCCGCGACGACGGCACCTTCCGCTGGCGGGCCGGCAGCGGCAACAAAGTGGGCAACGGCTGGGACGTAAAGGCGGTCTTCTCCGGCGGCGGAGGCGTCATCTACGGGCTCACCATCGATGGCAACCTGCGCTGGTACAGGCACGACGGTCAGGGCGACGGCAGCGACCGCTGGGCCGCGGGCAGCGGCAACATCGTCGGCAAAGGCTGGAATTTCGAGCAGATCTTTGGTGGCGACAACGGCGTCATCTACGCCATCACGCCGACCGGCGATCTGCAATGGTACCGGCATGATGGCCGCGGAGACGGCAGCTTTCGCTGGGCAGACGACAAGCCGCGCGTGGTCGGAAGCGGCTGGAACGCGCCAGCCGTCTTCTCCGGCGGCAACGCCGTTTTGTATTCCATTACCACCGCTGGAAACCTGATGTGGTATCACCACGACGGCGAAGGCGATGGCAGCTTCCGCTGGTCAGACGCTGCCGGCAAACAGGTGGGCAACGGCTGGAACTTCCCGGCGGTGATCTACTCGAACCTCGCCGACAATCGGTTGCTCTGGTATCGCCACGACGGCTGGGGTGAAGGAACGCCTGCTTGGTCAGGCGGAAGCGGACTCGTGGTTGGCGCCGGCTGGGACTTCAAGCAGGTCTTCTCCGGCGGCAAGGGCGTGATCTACGCCATCACCACCAGCGGCGATCTGTTGTGGTATCGCCACGCAGGCCGCGGAGACGGAACCTTCAACTGGGTCGACGGCAACGCCCGCAAGGTCGGAGTTGGCTGGAACTTCCTCAAGGTGTTTTCCAGCGGCGATGGGGTGATCTATGCGCTGACCGCGAACCACGACCTGCTCTGGTATCGCCACGATGGCTACGCCGACGGCAGCTTTCGCTGGACCGACACAAGCGGGCGCAAAGTGGGCACCGGCTGGGACTTCGCTGATGTCTTCGCCGGTGGCGGCGATGGCGTGATCTACGCACTCACTACGGCGGGTGACCTGCTGTGGTTCCGCCATGAGGGCCGCGGCGACGGCAGCTTCAACTGGTTTGACACCAGTGGGCGCAAGGTGGGCGCCGGGTGGAACTTCCGCAAGGTGTTCTACGGCGGGGGTGGCGTGCTGTATGCGGTCGCCCAGAACCTTGACCTCGACTGGTATCGCCATGACGGCCGCGGCGACGGCAGCTTCCGATGGGCCGATGGAACTCCGAGAAAAGTCGGCAACGGCTGGGATGTAAAGGGCGTCTTCGCCGGCTGAGTTGCAGCCCGGACTGCTTCGATGGGCCACCCGCCTTGCCGGGTGGCCCCGGTCCCCGTGACCTATCCAAGCCGGGAGCACCCCTTAAGGCGGAGGGATTTGCTTGATTCAGTGGCCATCGCCCATCTTGAATCCCCGCTCATCGCGATGAAGCTGCGATGAACAGGGCACAGCGCGGGGTCCTATGATGACCGGGCCACCTGCCCTGGACCAACACCAGCTTCGCCTATCCCCGCGGCGTGGGAACGAGTCTTCTGAATGGGAAACCCGTCGCCCGCGCCCTGATTTTGACCATTGCCCCCTGGGACCTCGCAATCTTCGAGGAGTAGCATGAAGTTTCGTCTTGCCGGAGCGCTGCCGGGGTTTTGAACCCCCCGGCGCTCCTCTGCGCCCGGCAGCGAAGACATCCATTGTGCGGAGGCTGGACCAGTGAGCGAGGAAATTCCAGAGTCAAAGAAGCAGAGCCATGCCGTCATCCAAACCCGCCTTTCCGGCTACGAGCTGCTGTTGAACCCGCGGCTCAACAAGGGCACGGCCTTTACCGAGGAAGAGCGCGACGCCTTCGCCCTCCACGGCCTCCTCCCGCCCCACCTCGGCACCCTCGAAGACCAGCGCGAACGCCGCAAGAAGGCCTTCGACCAGTTGCCCTCCGCGTTTGCCAAGTACTCCTTCATGCGCGAGCTGCAGGACAATACCGAGACGCTCTTCTACTCCCTCATCGCACACCACACCGAGGAGCTTCTGCCCATCGTCTATACCCCGGCGGTGGGCGAGGGGTGCCAGCGCTTCAGCGAGATCTGGCGCCGCCCCAGGGGCCTGTTCATCAGCTATCCCAACAAGGACCGCATCGAGCAGATCCTCTCTGACCCGCGCTTTGACGACGTGCGCTGCATCGTGGTCTCCGACGGCGAGCGCATCCTCGGCCTCGGCGACCAGGGCGCCGGCGGCATGGGCATTCCCATCGGCAAAATGGCCCTCTACACCGCCCTCGCCGGCATCCCCCCCGAGCACTGCCTGCCCATCCTGCTCGACGTGGGCACCGACAACCAGGCCCTGCTCGATGACCCCATCTACGTCGGCTGGCAGCACAACCGCATCCGCGGCCAGGAGTACGACGACTTTGTTGAAGCATTTGTGGCCGCCGTGCAGAAGCGCTGGCCGCACATCCTCCTACAGTGGGAGGACTTTGCCGGAGTCAACGCCGCCATCCTGCTGCGCCGCTACCGCGACCGCCTCTGCACCTTCAACGACGACATCCAGGGAACCGCCGCTGTCACCACCGGCACCCTGCTCGCCGCCATCAACGCCACGGGCATACCGCTCCGGGAGCAGACCATCGCCATGTTCGGCTCCGGCTCTGCGGGCATCGGCATCGTTGATCTTCTGGTCGCGGCCATGAAGGAAGAGGGCCTCACCGACGCTCAGGCCCACGCGCGCATCTACTGCTTCAACCGCTACGGGCTGCTCATCGAGGGCTGCCAGGGCATACGGCCCGGCCAGGAGCCGCTCCTGCGCAAAAAGGAAGACGTAGCCGGCTGGAGGCTCGCCGCCCCCGGCGTCATCTCCCTCTTTGACGTGGTGCGCAACGCCAAACTCACCGCGCTGGTGGGCGTCTCGGCCCAGGCCGGGTCGTTCACCGAAGAGATCGTCCGCGAGATGGCCAGCCACACCGAACGGCCCATCATCTTCCCCCTGTCCAACCCCACATCCAAGGCCGAAGCAACGGCGGCGGACCTGCTGCGGTGGACCGACGGCCGCGCCCTCGTGGGCAGCGGCAGCCCCTTTGCCCCGGTTGAAGTGGACGGCCGCATGGTGCGCATCTCCCAGGTCAACAACTCCTTCATCTTTCCGGGAATGGCGCTGGGAATCCTGGTTTCGCGGGCCCGCCGCGTCACCGACGCCATGATCATGGCCGCCGCCCGCGCTCTGGCTGCGCTCTCGCCCACGCGCACGGACAAGAACGCCGCCCTGCTGCCGCCCATCGGCGACGCCCGCAAGGTAAGCCTCGTTGTGGCCGAAGCCGTGGGCAAACAGGCCATTGCCGACGGCGTCTCCGGGCTGGCCGACGCCTCCATGCTCAGAGAGCGCCTGGTGGCCTACGTCTGGGAGCCGGAGTATCTGCCCTACGAGCGCAACGCCCTGGCATGGATCAGGAAAGACGCGGGCTCCACCCGCAAAGGCTCCTGAGCCCGCGCCTTTTGGAGAGAGAGTCATGAGCCCGCGACGGCGCCGCAACTGTTTTGCCGGCCTGGTGTCTAACCAGACAGCGCCGATGCAAAACACAGTGCGTACCCTTTGCTTTTTGCCCCTCGCGGGCCTTTTTGCCCTGGTTCTCTCCCCATCTGCGGTCGCGCAGGCGGGCAGCTTTGTGATCTCCCAGCACGGGCAGCCCGTCGGCACGGCAAGCTTCCGCTTCACAGCCACCCCCGAAGGCTACGACTCCACCGCGCT
This sequence comes from uncultured Acidobacteriaceae bacterium, assembly GCA_903849645.1. Taxonomy (GTDB): domain Bacteria; phylum Acidobacteriota; class Terriglobia; order Terriglobales; family Acidobacteriaceae; genus Telmatobacter. The sequence continues at coordinate 25,564 of CAINJJ010000008.1, forward strand.
GGTGCGCATCGCCATGCCGGGGCTGGACTACGCCCTCTCCAAGACCGAGTTGCTCACCCCCGCCAACCGCCTCCGCCACGTGCAGGTCAGCGCCACCCTCAACAACGCCGCCGTCAACGTGGTGGCCGCCCCGGACGCGACCCAGATTCTCATCAACATCTCGGCCAGCGGACGCGCCTCCACCACGCGCCTTGAGCCCCACCCCGGCGCCGTCTTCCTGGCCGACTTTGACCCCGGCGCCATCGAGACCCTCATCGCTCTCGCCGTGAGCCAGAACAGTCGCGACCTGTGGGCCATCGTGCCCAAAAAGGCAGGCTCCGTGGAGCCGGTGCAACTGGCCACCTATGCCGACGAGCAGGGTACGCTCGACGCCAAACCCGTCGCCGTCCACCACCTCGTCGCCACCATCGCCGGGGGCGTCACGGAGCTCTTCTCCGGCCCGGAAAACCAGCTTCTGCAGGCGGAGCTGCCCCAGCAGGGGTTTGCCCTGGTCCGCAAGGGCTTCGTGCTCACGCCACCCGCCCGCCCCATGGCCCCACCCGCCCAGCCATAGCCCCCCGCCCCCGCCGACCGTCTACAATTCTGGAACCATGGACGAGAGCCCTCAGGCAACCATCACGGTCGAGTTCACCGTTGGCATCGGCGACGGCCACTTCAACGCCAGCGCCACCGTGCCCGCCGGCCAAACCAACCTCACGCAGATCCTTCCCGTTCTGCAATCGCTCGACAGTTCCTTCATTGACGGCGTGGCGGCGCAGTATGCCGATGCCGGGCTCCACGTCTCCTGCAAGGCCGGCTGCGGCGCCTGCTGCCGCCAGATGGTCCCTCTGAGCATCTTTGAGGCCGAGGCTCTCGCCGGCTGGATTCGGACCCTGCCCGAGCCGCACCAACAGGAGCTTGCCCGCCGCTTCGACCAGTCCCTGCGCAAGCTGGCATCCGCCGGGCTCATCGACCGCATGGTCACCGAAGACTGGCTGGCGGAGACCGAGTCGGCGCGCAAGCTGGCCCTCGACTACCTCTACCAGCGCGTTCCCTGTCCCTTCCTTGAGGACGAGTCCTGCTCCATCCACCCCATCCGCCCGCTCATCTGCCGCGAGTACCTGGTGACCTCGCCGCCCGAGCACTGCGCCGACCCCGCCAAGCTGGGCGTCGAGCCGGTCCGCATGCCGCTCAACTTCTCCCGCGTGCTGGTTCGCATGGGGGCGGAAGTCGAACACGACCGCCGCGGCTGGATTCCGCTGCTCTTCCTCTTTGCCTGGATGGAAAGCGGGGCGCGCCCCGGCGAAGCCGTCGCCGGCGAGGGACCGCAGGTGTTGTATGAGTTTGTGAAGCGGCTGTCCCTGGCCGAGACGCCTGAAGCAAAAAAGTAGCTGCCCCTCAGACTGCCCGCGCCGCCGCCACCGCCGAGGCCCACGCCCACTGGAAGTTGAATCCTCCCAGGTGGCCGGTCACATCCACCACTTCGCCGATGAAGAACAGCCCCGGCACGGCCCTGGCCTCCAGGGTCCGCGCATTGAGCGCCGCCGTGTCCACACCCCCGGCGGTCACCTCGGCCTTCTCAAATCCCTCGGTCCCCACCGGGTGAAACTCCCAGCGGTGCAACTCGAGCTCGCGCGCCTCCAGCGCCGCGTTCGACCAGCCCTGCGGCCCGCCAGCCTCCGCCAGAAACGACGCCAGCCGCTGCGGCAGAATCGCCCGCAACGCCTGCCGCAAGGCCGGTTCGTCGCGCCGCTCCCCCGGCTGCCGCATCGCCGCAAGAATGGCCCCGGCAGCCGCGCCCGGAGCGAAATCCACTCGCAGCGCCTGCCCCTGCCGCCAGTAGGACGAGGCCTGCAGCACCGCCGGTCCGCTCAGCCCGCGGTGCGTCACCAGCAGCTTTTCGCGAAAGCGCACCGGCCCGCGAAGCCCCTTGCACTCGCCCTGCGCCACCACCTCGGCCGACACCCCGGCCAGCGCGGTCCACCGGGCCTCGGCCCCGCCCAGCGCCAGCGGCACCAGCGCCGGCCGCGGCTCCACCACCGCCAATCCGAACTGCCGCGCCAGGTCATAGCCCAGCCCGGTCGCGCCCAGCTTGGGAATCGAAAGCCCGCCCGTGGCCACCACCAGCGCCCCGGCCGTGAACGCACCGGCCGAAGACGCCACCCGAAACTCGCCCCCGGCGCTCTCCACCGCGATCCCGCCCGCGTTCAGCGCAACTTCCACATTGCCCGCCACGCACTCGGCCAGCAGCATGTCCACAATCGCCCGTGCCGGCCCGTCGCAGAACAGTTGCCCCAGGGTCTTCTCGTGCCATGCGATGCCGTAGCGCTCCACAAGTTCAATAAAGTGGCGCGGCTGATATCCGGCCAGCGCCGACTTGGCAAAGTGCGGATTCTCCGACAGAAAGTTCCCCGGCCCGCAATGCAGGTTGGTGAAGTTGCAGCGCCCCCCTCCGGAGATGAGAATCTTCCGCCCCGGCTGGCCGTTGTGATCCAGCAGCGCCACCCGCCGCCCGCGCTGCCCGGCCACCGCGGCGCACATCAGCCCCGCGGCCCCCGCGCCCAGTACGATCACGTCAAACTGCCGAGTGCTTGCGCTCATGGCTTTGGCTGGTGTTTCCGCGCCTCCGCCTCCGCCAGCCATCCCCGCCGCAGCTTTTCCACGGGAATGCTGGAGAGATAAGGCTTGATGTCCAGAATCGGCGTTCCGTCCAGCATGTCCACGTTGCGCACATGCAGTTGGCAGCCCTCGCGGCCCAGCAACTCCACCACCGTCAGGCCTATGGGATTGGGCCGAAACGGCGACCGGCTGGCAAAGACCCCGTGCGGACGGTCGTCGGTCGGCGGCGGGCCCAGCAACTCGACCTTCCCCGACTGGTGAAACTCCCACACGATATACAGGTGCGAGAAGCCCTCAATGTCCGTCAGCCCCGGCTCAAACTCCGGCAGGAGCTCCAGCACGCCCTCGGCCGGATGCGTGGCCCCCAGCCCTCGAGGAATCTCCGACGTCTGCTTGTAGGGGCTCCGAACAAACCCCACGGGTCGTGGCGTAAACATCGCTGGCCTCCAGCTTCGAGCATACGTGAGCCGCGCCTCGGCAGGCCCAGGCCTTTTCCAGCAGCCGGGCCCCTCCCCCCTGACTCCCGGATTCCCCGTAGTAACTGGAAGAATTTCGCTCCTAACTTGATGAAGCTCGTGGAGAAACTCTCACTTTGTGATATATGCTGTTCTTCCAGCTCGGGCTGCCTGTTCCCCCAACGCCCAGGCAGCGGAGCTTCTGCCACCAACGAGGGAAAACTTTGGCCAAGACACTTCGTTTGCACGTCGCCGCTTTGGTTCTGCTTTCGTTCTTGAGCGGATGCTCGCTCTCCCCGCTCGCCAAGCGCACCGCCGACTTCTCCTCTGCCGCCGCGGCCACCTCCATTGACACCGCCAGCGCCTATCAGATCGTCGAGCGGGCCCACTACGACACCGAGGTCGCAACCCTGGTGGCCAACTACGACACCGACGGCTTTCATCCGGAGAAGATCAAGCCCTTTCTCAAGCCGGAAGACCAGGAAACCCGCACCCGCATCCTGAATGGGCTCACCCAGTATGCCGAGACCCTGGCCGAGGTCAGCGGCGACCAGCCCCTCGCCGATGTGGACAAGCAGGCCGCCGTGCTGGGAAACTCGCTCAAGGATCTGAGCAAGTCCGGCGCCCTCGCCCCACTCGCCAAGTCCGCCGACACCGAGCTAAACATCGCCGCCGCCGCCCTCGATGCCCTTGGCCGCGCCCTCATCGAACATCGCCGCGACCGCAAACTGCCGGACATCCTCAAGCAGATGAAGGACCCCATCCAGCAGATCTGCGACCTGCTCTGGAAGGACATCGGCGACCCCGAAAAATCCGGTCTGCGCAACCAACTCAAGAACGACTACGCCACGCTGATCCGAAAGCAGACTGACTTCATCACCGATAGCAAAAATCTGACCGCCGGCGAAAGGCGCGCCGCCATTGCCGAGCTCCCCAAAATGCTGGCCGCGCAAGCCGACGGCGATAGAACCCTCGCCGCCACTCAGGACGCGCTCAAGCAACTCGCCCTCACCCACGCGGCGCTGGCCGACACCGCCGCCGCCAAGGATGCCCCCGGGTTCAAGGCACTCCTCTCGGCCCTCGTCGAAGATGGAATCCAACTCCACGGCTTCTATGAGAAGCAGGCCGCCAGGTAGAAAGGGAACTCGATGACGATCCCGGAAGAAGCCACACCCCAGCAAGTCCACGACGCCCTCCAGTCCCTCAAAAACGACCTGGAGAATTTCTTCCAGCAACTGCCCCCCGGACCTGACAGGAAGCTCCTGGACCAGATTCTGGACTCCCTTGACGACACGCTGACCTCTCTCAACCAGGACGGCATCTCCGCCAACACCGTGGCCCTCAACGCCGCCGAGGACAGCATGGCCAACCCGCTCCAGCAGCTCGACAACCTGCAGACCGAGCTCAAGGCCATCGCCGGCAACTTCGCCAAGGCGGCCGACATCCTGGACAAGACCGCCAACGCCCTCTCCGCCGTCAGCTCCTACTTCGGCATCAAGTAGGGCGCTCGCCCCGCCATCGCCGCAGGCCGCGGAATCTGCCTGCCCGGTTGCCCCACCGGTACAACGCCGATTTTGGCATCCTGTCTTATGGGCGAATGCCTCTGAATAGGTCGTTGTGCGGAGGTGGCACGACCGGGGAACCAGGGGACCGGGGGACCCTCCGGGTCGGGTCGGGTCGGGGTCTCAGGCCGCTAAAGCTCACAATATCGCTGGGCATTGCAGGCCGCTGAGCAACTCGAAGGGTAAGGCACGAAGTGTCAGGGCACGACTTCAGTCGTGCCGCCAAAGCCAATCAAATCAACAGGGCTTCAGCCCCTGCAGGACCCGATGCAGGGACTCTGATCGTATGGAAACCCTTGTTCCGCAGTCTCTTTAGCCCCGAGGAAAGTCGATCCCAGGAAAGCGTGACCAGATCAGAGGTTTCTCAGGACAAATGGCCGGCTGGAAGAGCGGCTCAGTTGGGTGTGCCGGTAGCTTCTTCCGCGGCAAAGGTGCATTCGCGGCACTGGCAGGCGCGCCGAAGGTAGTCCCAGGAGTAGATGCCGCCGGAGTGACCGTCCTGCCAGTTGAACTGGAGGGCGTAGCGGCCGACAGGCTGCACGCTGGCGGGCTTGGCGGGTGGCACGTACATGGGCAGCAGCGATGCGGACCTGGCCTTGGGCTGCCCGGCCTTGCGGTTGTCGGCCTTGCGCTCTTCCACGCATGTGGCGCAGGGGCAGGCGTCGCGGAGCCAGGCAAAGGGCCAGGCAGAGCGGTGGCCGTCGGTCCAGTCGATCTCCACGCCCTTGCCCTCGGTCAGCAACACGCGGACCTTCTCCGGCGTGATGGCGATGCGGGGGAGGGGCTGCGCGGCCTGGGACTCGCGGGCGGACTGTTCCTTGTCAAGAAAGCGGATGCCTTCGTGGCTCATGGGTTCATTTTAGCGCGTGCGTCGGCCACTGCGTCGGCGATGAGGGCGGCCTCAACGGCGGGCCGGACGGCGTGGACGCGGACGATGCTGGCGCCGAAGAGGATGGCAGCAACCATGGCCGCCAGGCTGGCGGTCTCGCGCGCGTTGGCGGCGGCGTCCTGGCCCCCAAGCAGCGGGGCCAGCGTCCTGCCCAGAAAGGACTTGCGGCTGACGCCTGCCAGCAAGGGCCGTCCCAGCGCCAGCAGCTCCCCCTGGCGGGCGAGCAGGCCGTAGTTCTCCTCGTGGCGCTTGCCAAACCCGTAGCCTGGATCGAGCACGATGGACTCCGCCGGGATGCCCGCTGCCGCAGCGGCGGCGAGGCTCGCGGCGAGGCCGTAGCGCACAGTCGACAGCAGCTCATCGGGATGAAGGCGCGGCTGGGAACGCCACTCGCTGGGCCGGCCGCGGGTGTGCATGAGGACCATGCCGGCCCGGGCCTCGGCGCAGACGCGGGCCATCTCGGGGTCCCAGGCCAGGCCGCTCACGTCGTTGATGATCTCCGCCCCGCCCTGAAGCGCGGCACGGGCGGTGGAGGCCTTGTAGGTATCGACGGAGATGATGGCCTGCGGCCGCTCGCGAAGGATGGCGGCGAGCACCGGCAGCAGCCGCGCCTGTTCCTGGTCCGCGCTGACCGCCGCTGCCGTTGGCGCGCCCGCCTCGACGCCGGGCCGGGTGCTCTCCGCGCCCAGGTCCAGCAGGTCGGCGCCCTCGTCGAGCAGGCTCAGGGCGTGGGCCACCGCTAAGGATGAGTCCAGATACCGGCCCCCATCGCTGAACGAGTCCGGCGTGATGTTGACCACGCCCATCACCAGGGTGCGCCGGCCCAACTCCAGCGTGCGGGTGCGCAGGCGCCAGGAGCAGATGGTGCGGTTGGGCGGGTTCATGCGGAAGTCCTCTGTTGCCTGCTTCGATTCTATGAGCGGGTTGCGGGCCCCGCCCGGCTTTCAGCGGCATTTGTGTCCTGCTACACTCCCGCCATGGCGAATGTTCGGCACGCAGGCGCGCTTCTGGTTGGTTGCTTTCTGATTTCCCTGGCAGGGCTCCCGGCCCAGACCGCCCCTCCCAGGGCAGCGCATCCGGCAACCCACCCCGCGGCCAAGGGTCCGCTGGCCGAGCGCATCCAGGCGATTCTGGCCGAGCCGGCGCTCAGCCACGCCGACTTTGGCATCAGCGTGACCACGCTGGACGGCCAGCCGCTCTATGGACTCAATGAGGGACGACTGTTCACACCCGCCTCAAACACCAAGCTCGTCACCACCGCTGCGGCATTTGCGCTGCTGCCCGTGGAGACGCTGACGTGGACCACCAGGGTGGTGGCGGGGGGCGAGGTGGACTCCGCCGGGGTGCTGCATGGGGACCTGATCCTGCTCGGCGCGGGCGACCCGACCATGAGCGCCCGGCGGTATCCCTATCGGGCTCCAGCGGCGGTGGCCACAACGGGAGAGGCGGAGAAGCCGCGGCGGCCGACTGAAGTGCTGGAGCTGCTGGCGCAGCAGATTGAGCAGTCGGGCGTGCGCACCATCGAGGGGAGCGTGGTGGGCGACGACAGCTTCTATCTGGACGAGCCGTATGGCTCCGGCTGGGGCTGGGACGACCTGCAATGGAGCTATGGCGCCCCGGTCTCCGCGCTCACCTTCAACGAGAACACGGTGGAGCTGACGGTGAAGCCCGACCCGGCGCAATCTGGCGCGACGCTGGGCGAGTTCATCCCGGCCGCGGACTACTACACGCTGGACAATTCCATGACCGTTGCCCCGGCGGACAAGACACCGCAGCCGGGGCTGAACCGCCCGCCGGGCAACCGCATGGTGCGCTCCTGGGGCACCATTCCCGCCGAGGGGTTTCACGGCGGGCTGGCCGTTGAAGACCCCGCGGAGTTCACTGCGGCGGTCTTCCTTGAGGCGCTGCGCAGCCGCGGCGTCACGGTGAAAGCGGGAACCGCGACTCGCCACAAGTTCCCCGATGAGACAGGCGAGTTTATTGCCGAACAGGCGCAGGCTCTCAAGCTGACGCCCGCCGCCAGCCTCATCACGGTGTCCGCGCCTCTTGAAGACCGGCGGGTGCTGGCCGCGCGCACCTCCATCCCGGTGGTGGAGGACATCAAGGTCATCAACAAGACCAGCCAGAATCTGCATGCGGAGCTGTTGCTGCGCCTGCTCGGCAAGGTCCACGGCAAGGACGGCAGCTTTGCGCAGGGAACCCGCGTGGCGCGGCAGTTCCTCATCGATGCCGGCGTGGACGACGGCGACTTCTACTTCTGCGACGGCTCGGGAATGAGCCTGCTTGACCGTATGGCCCCGCGCGCCTTTTCCCGCCTTCTGGCCTATGCCGCGCGGCAGGCATGGGGCAACGCTTTTCGCGATACGCTGCCCGTGGCGGGTGTGGACGGCACTCTCGCCGGGCGGTTCCACGACTCGCCGCTCAAAGGCCGCATGTGGGCCAAGACGGGAACCCACAGTGAGGCCAACGCTCTCTCCGGCTATCTGACCGCGGCCAGCGGCAAGACCCTCGTGTTTTCCATTCTGGCCAGCGGCCATAGGCCCGGAAGCGAGGCTGAGGTGGAGGCCATCGACCGCATCGCTGAAGCCATAGCCGCGGCCGAGTGACCCTGTATCATCAGAGCCAGATGAGCATTCGATTCCCTTCCCATTCCCTTGCCGTCTCCCTGCCTTTGCTGGGCCTTGCGCTCGCTGTGGCCGGATGCCGCTCTCTGCCCGCCTCCAAGCCCGAGGCCCTGTGGACCATGGAAGAGGCGCGCGGGGCGCAGGTCTTTCACCAGAAGTGCGCCAAGTGCCACCGCCCCACCAGCACGCGTTCGCTCAACGGACCGGGGCTGCAGGCCCTCACCAAGATCAAGGCGATGCCCTCCGGCGCGCCGCCCACCGACGAGCGCATTACCCAGACCATCCAGCGCGGGCGCACCAATATGCCGGCCACTCAGTTGACCGACGACCAGCTCAGCGACCTGCTGGCCTACCTGCACACGCTATGAGCGGTGACTCCGGCAATCGCGTTTCGACCCCGCCCAGGCGGGACCTGCTGCCCCTGCCGGGTCTGGCGGCCATCAGCCTCTACCTGCTGGTGCTCTCCGGGGTCATCATCCTGGGCGTAGTGGCGGGCGGACATTACCCGCTCATCTTCCTGGTCTTCGCGGCGGGGTTCATGGCAGCCAGCGCGGGGCTGATTTTGCTGCTGCGCTGGGCCTGGGCCCTTGCTCTGGGCGCCGTTTTTCTGCTGGCTTGCTATAACCTGTGGATCTTCGCCACCCAGCACCAGCTTCCCGCCGTTGTGCAAGGACTGCTGAACCTCGTGTTCTTTCTCTACCTGGTGCGGACGGAAGTGCGGGAAAAGCTGCGGTAAAAGCCCCCCGCCCAACCCCGGCCGCGGAATGATACTCTCAGCCCATGCTGAACCGAGCCTTCAATCCCTTTCTTTGCCTCGCCTTGACCCTTGCCTCATCCGGGCCGGCGCTGGCCGCCGACGCCCCCGCCAAACGCGCCATCAAGCTGGACGACCTGGCCCGCATTGAGCGGGTGGGCAGCCCGGTGGTGTCGCCCGAGGGAGACTGGGTGGCCTACACCGTCTCCAGCATCGACGCCAAGGAAGACAAGAGCCGCACCCACCTCTGGATGGCCAAGTGGGACGGCTCGGCCCGGCTGCAGCTCACCTTTGGGAAAGAGGGCGCCTCAGCTCCACGCTTCAGCCCCGACGGGCGGTATCTCAGCTTTCTCTCCAGCCGCCCCGGAGCGGCCAAAGGAACGCAGGTCTGGGCGCTCGACCGCCGGGGAGGCGAGGCCGAGCAACTGACCGCCGTCACCGACCAGGAGATTGAGACTTACGCCTGGTCGCCCGACGGCAAGAAGCTGCTGCTTGCGCTCCATCCCAAGACAGAACCGGACGCCGAAGAGGGCAAGCCGGCCGCCGCGCCCAAGCCCATCGTGATTGACCGCTATCACTTCAAGCAGGACATCCAGGGCTATCTGCGCAACGACGCCTGGAACGCGCTCTACCTCTATGACCTGGCTGCGAAGAAGGCGGAAAAGCTGACCACGGCGAAGAACGTGGAGGAGGAAGACGCCGCCTGGTCGCCGGACGGCGCGTGGGTTGCTTTCGTCAGCAACCAGGACCCCGACCCCGACCGCAGCAACAACACCGATGTCTTTGTGGTCGCGGCCAAGCCGGGCTCCGCCGCGCGCAAACTGACCACCTGGCCCGGCCCGGATGGAGGCCGCCTGGCCTGGTCACCCGACTCCAAATCGATTGCCTACGAGCAAGGGGCAAAGCTGGAACTGCTGGAGTACACACAGGCGCGCCCCGCGGTGGTGACTCTGGAGGGCAAGGTCAGCTACCCGGCGGCGCGGCTGGACCGCGCGGTGCGTGCCCCGCTCTACACCCCGGACGGGCATCTGAGCTACCTGGTGGACGACGACCGCAACGTTTACCCGGCGGAGGTGGAGACGCAGGGCGAGGGCATCCATCGCGCCCTGGCGCAACTGGGAATGGTGATGAGCTGGGACAGCGCCGCGGGCCACACGGCCGTGGCCTTCACCGACGACGCCCACCCGGCGGAGATCTACGCGCTGGAAGGCGGCGGGCTGCGCAAGCTCTCCGCCCACAACGACGCCCTGCTGGCGGAGTTGAATCTGGCGGCGACCGAAAATATCGAGTTCAAGAGCAAGGACGGCACGGAGGTTCACGGGCTGCTGACCCGGCCTGCGGATTTCAAGACGGGCGCGCCGGCGCCGATGGTCCTCTTCATTCACGGCGGGCCCAATGCCCAGGACGGGCACAGCTTCGACTTCCTGCGCCAGTGGCTCGCTGCCAAGGGCTACGCGGAGCTCAACGTGAACTACCGGGGAAGCTCGGGGCGCGGGCAGGACTACTCCAAGGCCATCGCCGCGGACTGGGGCCACTTTGAGGTCGAGGACCTGCTGGCGGGCGTGGACAAGGCGGTGGCCATGGGCGTGGCCGATCCCAACCGGCTGGCCGTCACGGGCTGGAGCTATGGCGGCATCCTGACCGACTACACCGTGGCCAGCACTGACCGCTTCAAGGCGGGCATCAGCGGAGCCGGCGTGGCCGCGCCCATGGCCTTCTATGGCGTGGACCAGTACATCCTGCAGTATGACAACGAGTTGGGGCCCCCATGGAAGAGCCTGCCGCTCTATCTCAAGATGAGCTATCCGTTTCTTGAGGTGGACAAGCGCATCCACACCCCGATGCTGTTCATGGGCGGCACTTCAGACATGAACGTTCCGCTCTTGGGCGGCGAGCAGATGTACCAGGCGCTACGCTCGCTCGGGCGTCCCACGGAACTCGTGGTCTACCCGGAGCAGTTCCACGGCTTCACCCGGCCGAGTTACATCCGCGACCGCTACGAGCGGTGGCTGGCCTGGTGGGACAAGTACCTGAAACCGCCGGCTGCCGATGGCAAGAAGTAGCGGGGCCGGCGAGTCCCGCTCCCGCTACAATGGAGACGTGATGGACCTGGTGCAGATCTCCCCGGCCGGCAAGACTCCCGCCCCCAAGCCCGAGTGGCTCAAGGCCCGCGCGCCCATGGGCGAAAACTACCACGACCTCAAGCGCCTGGCCCGCTCGCTCAACCTGCACACGGTCTGCGAGAGCGCGCACTGCCCCAACATCGGCGAGTGCTGGCATCACAAGACCGCCACGTTCATGATGCTGGGCAATCTGTGCACCCGGCGCTGCGGCTTCTGCGCGGTGCCCAAGGGGCGTCCGGAGCCCATCGACTTTGACGAACCGCGGCGCGTGGCCGAGGCGGTGGCTGCCCTGGGCCTGGAATACGCCGTGATCACCAGCGTCAATCGCGACGACGATTTGCAGGGCGGCGCGCGCGCCTTTGCCCTGGTGATTGAAGAGGTGCGGCGGCAGGCCCCCGCGTGCCGGACCGAGGTGCTCATCCCCGACTTCCAGGGCAACCGGCAGGCGATTGCCACGGTGGTCGAGGCACGCCCGGCGGTGCTCAACCACAACACGGAGTCGGTGCCGCGGCTCTATCGCGCGGTGCGCTCCGGCGCGCGCTACGAGCGCACCCTGGAACTGCTGCGCTATGCCAAGGAACTGAACCCGGCGGGAATTACCAAGTCCGGCGTGATGGTGGGGCTGGGAGAGGAGACGGCCGAGCTGCTTCAAGTCTTCCGCGACCTGGCCGCCGTCCACTGCGACATTCTCACCATCGGCCAGTATCTGCGCCCCTCGCGCGATCACCTGCCCATGGCGCGGCTCTATACCCCGCGCGAGTTTGCCGAACTCAAGACCGAGGCGCTTAAAATGGGCTTCCGGCACGTCGAGTCCGGCCCGCTGGTGCGCTCCAGCTATCATGCGCACGAGCAGGCCGCCTCCACCGGTCTGGCCATGCCGGCCTGAGCGGCAGGCATACCGCCCACTTCAGCGCCGCCAGGAAAGGCGAATCCCCATGCCCTCTCTTCGCAAACAGGCAATCCGCAACAGCCTCACGCAGCGCCTGCTGTCCCTGACGCCCGAGACCCGGCCCCAATGGGGCAAGTTTGACGCGCCGCGCATGATTTGCCACCTCGCCGACAGCTTCGCCATGGCGCTGGGCGAAATCAGCACCCAATCGGCGAACAAGAAGGCGTTTCAACGCTTCCCGATGAAGCACCTGATTCTCTACGTCCTGCCCTGGCCCAAGGGCACCCCCACCGCGCCCGAACTGCTGGCGACCGAGGCGGGAGAATTTGACCGGGACCGGCAGCGGGTGGTGGAGATGATGGAGCGGGTGGCCGCCGCGCCCCGCGGCATGGGGCCCGAACACCCCTTCTTTGGCCCTCTCGACAACGAGGAGTGGAACGCCCTGCAATGGAAGCACGTGAACCACCACCTGACCCAGTTTGGGGTTTGAAGTTGGGAGTGCGTTTGGTGCAGGAAGTGTGTCTCGGGGCGGATTTTAGTAGAATAGCCGTTGGCAATTTGGCTTCAAGAGGACGAACCCTATGGCAGTCTCGATCATGGCCGGAATTCCGGCGCTCAAGGAACTGAACAGCGACCTCAGGCGGCGCATGGATGGGGCCGTAGCAACCTTCCAGGCCAACCTGGCCTCCACGCGCACGGGCCGCGCCAGCGTACACATGCTCGACCAGGTGAAGGTGGACTACTACGGTACGCCCACCCCCATCAGCCAGTTGGCGCAGGTCTCCGCGCCCGAGGCGCAACTGATTCTCATCTCTCCCTGGGACCCCACCGTGCTCAAGGAGATTGAAAAAGCCCTGCGAACCGCCGACCTCGGCTTCAATCCCATGTCGGACGGCAAGGTGATTCGCGTGCCCGTTCCTCCCATGACCGAGGAGCGCCGCCGCGACGTCTGCAAGCACCTGAACAAGGTGCTGGAGGAGCATCGCACCGCCGTGCGCAACGTGCGCCGCGACGGCAACGACGCCCTGAAGAAGTTTGCCAAGGACAAGAAGATCAGCGAAGACGAAGAAAAGCGGGCTCTCGAAGAAGTTCAGAAGATGACCGACGAAGAGATCCGCCGCATGGAAGAGCTCTCGCGCAAGAAGGAAGCCGAAGTCATGCAGGTCTGACGCGGCGCTCTGCCCTTGCTCCGCAAAGCTCGGGTTGCTGCCGCTCCGGCCGGCCCCGTTCCAATGGACCTGTGACCATGGGGCCCCTTGCCGGATCGCATTGCGCGCAAGCCAGGAGGGATCGAGGTCGTGGAGATACCCGTGCCGCGCCCCTCCGAGCCCGCCAAGGTCTTCCATCACTCCTGCTTTGCCATGAACACGCGGTTCTCCCTGGTTCTGGTGGGATTGGAAGCTGAGCAGGCCCGGGCGCTGGCGCAGACCGCGGAACGCCATCTGCTGGCCTGTGAGCGGCTGATGAGCCGGTTCGACGCGGTGAGCCCTGTCTCTGACTTGAATCGCCGCGCCGCGGACGAAAAGGTGACTCCCCCCGATGCTTTGTGGGAGATTCTCACTCTGTGCCAGGGCTATTGGCGCCAGACACGCGGCGCCTTTGACATTACCCTGTGGCCCTTGACTCGCTGCTGGCGCGAGCATCTGCAGCGTGCAGAGGAGCCAACGGACGAGACCATCCAGCGGACCCTCCTGCAAACCGGATTCCACCGCCTCTATCTGGACGAAGCGGCGCGGACCGTGCGCTTCCAAAGCAAGGGAATGAGCATCGATCTGGGTGGATTTGGCAAGGGCTACGCGCTTGAGAGTGTGGCCGTCCAACTGCGGGCCGCGGGCGTGGAGCGGGCCTTCCTGAGTTTCGGCGAAAGCTCGATCACGGTTCTCGGCTCTCATCCGCACGGTCCCGCCTGGCCCGTGGGCGTGGGCAATCTGTTCTCCCCACAGGATGCGGTGCACACGTTTCAATTGAGGGATGCGTCGCTCTCTACCTCCGGCACGGCGCCCTTCAATGCCGCCGGCGGTCCGCGCGCCTTCGGTCAAATCATTGATCCGCGCAGCGGACGGCCCATCGAGGGCTACCGCACCATGTCCGTGGCCAGCCCCGGCGGAATGGAAGCGGAGGTCTTGTCAACCGCCCTGCTGATCACCCCGGCGGAACAGCGCGCCGAGCTTCTCTCCGACTTTTCTGCCGTGTCTGGGGTCGAGATTGTTTATGATTCCAATGCGGGAGAGTTCGTTCCCCGGATTGAGTGGAAATATGGATCTTGATTCTCCGTCTTTATCGTCTTCAGGGCTCGAAAGCCGCGCCGACCGGCGCGAATTCCTCAAGCGGCTGGCTGTTCTGGCCGGATCTTCCGCCCTCATTGCCGAGTTGCCCTGGTGGTCGCCCCTGCGCGTGGCGCCGGTTGCCGAAGCCGCGGCAGACCGCGTACGCCTCGGGCTCGTCGGGGTCGGCACGCGGGGAAACCTGCACATCTCCCACCTGCTGAATACGCCGGGGGTTGAGATCGCCGCCCTGTGCGACGACTACGACCCTCACCTCCAGGCTGGCCTGGCGCGGGTCAAAGGGGCCAAAGGATTCTCCGACTTCCGCCGCATGCTTGAAATGCCGGACCTGGACGGAGTCCTGATTGCAACGCCCCTGCATCAGCATGCGCGCATGTGCCTCGATGCCTTCTCCGCGGACAAACACGTCTTCTGCGAGAAGAGCCTGGCCTACACGATTGAGGAGTGTCAGGCCATAGCGGACGCCCACCGGGGCAGCAAGCGCGTCTTTCAAATCGGCCACCAGCGCATGTTCAGCCCGGCCTTTCTGCAGGCGCTGGAGCTTGTGCGCAATGGGGCGATCGGGCAGATCACGCAGATCCGCGCTTACTGGCACCGCAACGGCAACTGGCGCAATCCGGTGCCGGACCCGAGCCTGGAGCGCCGCCTCAACTGGCGTCTCTACCGCGAGTATTCCTGCGGGCTGATGACCGAGCTGGCTTCGCACCACATGCAGGTGGCCAACTGGTTTCTCGGCGCGCATCCGGTTGCCTGCACCGGGTACGGCAGCATCAACTACTGGAAAGACGGGCGCGAAGTCTACGACAACGTCAACCTCATCTACCGTTATGCCAATGGAACTCATGCGATCTACGACTCGCTGATCAGCAACAAGTTCTACGGCATGGAAGTGCAGGTGATGGGCCCGAAGGGAACGATCGAGGCGGAAGCGGGGCGTCTCTACGCCGAGACCCCTCCACCCGCGCCCGGCATCGTGCAGCTCATCAACAGCCTGGAGCACGGCTTCTTCGATACCGTCCCTATCGGCGGACCGAGTTGGGTGCCGGACCTGAAGAGAGACGCCAAGGGCACCGCAATCACCCATGAAAAGTCAACGGACGACGGCACGGCCATCTCCCTGGCCGCCTTTGCGAACGCCATCCGGCTCGGCGTGCCGATCGAGGGCATGATGGAACAGGCTTGCCGCTCTGGAGTTTCCGTTCTCATGGGACAGGCCGCCATGGAACAGCAGCGCGAGATCGCCTGGCCGGAGGGATTCAGAATATGAACGAGATTGTCATCCCCATGCGCCGCATCGTCCAGGAGCTTCAGATCTTTGCCGGCTGCGTGCTCGCCGCTCTTCTGGTCAACGTCTATTCCATCCTCCGCTTCAACACCGGCTGGATGGAACTGCTGACCACGCTGCACATCACCCTCGCCCTTGCCTGCGTCTTCTTCGCTCTGGTCGCGCTGATTCGTTGTGTCGCATTCTGGGGCCGGCTGGCGCTGCGGCGCAAGGCGGGATAACCGTCCGCGTGTTCCGCTCGCCAGGCAGGCGCTGGCATCGATTCACGCTTTCGGGCCTTGGTTTGAGGCACTTGGCACTGCGCCCGGCTGTCTCCCCACGCGCAGTGCCAATGGCGCCGGCCCCTGCGTTTTCCTTGCTTGACTCACGCGCACATCAACCGCCGCTACCGCAGCCCCTCACCGGCTGAGACGGCATCGTTCAGCCCCGCCAGCACCAGGCCCTTTTCACGGAACAGGCGCAGGCAGATGCGAACAACGTCTGCATCCAGCAGCGTGCCGGACTGCTTCTCGATCTCCGCCAGTGCCACATCCAGACCCAGCGCGGCCCGATACGGGCGGGCCGCGGCCACCGACTCAACGATATCGGCAACTGCCAGAATCCGGGCGCCAGGCAGAATTTCATCGCCTTTCAAGCCTCTCGGATAGCCCGATCCATCCATCCGCTCATGGTGTTGACGCACGCTCTCGGCAATGGGCCATCGGAAGGGAACGTCTTTGAGGATGGTATAGCCCGCTTCCGCATGTTTCTTTACCAGGACCCATTCCTCGGCGCTCAGTTTGCCCGGCTTCGTCAGGATCTCCACCGGGATCGCAATCTTTCCTATGTCGTGCACGATGCACGCCACATGCAAAGCCTGCAGGCTCTCCTCTGACCAGCCCATCTCCCTGGCAATGGCGACGGCAATCATCGCCACGCTCGGATGCCCTGCCGTGTAGGGGTCGCGCATTTCAAAGGCCGTGGTAATGGCCCCCACCACTGCGGAAAGCGCAGCGGACAACTCACTCTGCGCCTTTTCACGCGCCTCTCGCTCGGCCTCAAGGCGCTCGGCTTGTTGCAGCGCGCGCAGACCGGCGCCTATCTCCTCGGCAAGATGCGTGAAGGCCTCGGTCACAACCGGCCCAAAAGCGTGCGGCCGGGAAGAGTAGACTGCCAGCACGCCGCGCCGGGACTCGTCGACCTGAAAAGGAACAGTCAGCGAAGATCGCAGCCCCTCCTGCCTCGCCGGTTCCCGCCAGTGCTCGAAGATCTCATTGTTCTCGGTGTCCTCAAGAACCTGCACCGTATTGGTGCGGAAGGCCACGCCGGTCGGCCCCCTGCCGGATTCCCTGTCCTCTGCCCAACTCACCTCCAGGCTTTCCCCGTAAGCGATCGCGGGCCCTGCCATGCCGACCATGCGAATCAGCTTCTCAGGACCTTCATCTGGAAAGCCGACCCAGGCGAGACGGAAGATCGATTCATGCGTCATCGCCTCGCAGATGGACTGCATCAGGCTTGCCGAGGAACGGGCGCGACTCAGCGCCAGCGCCGCCTCCGCATAGGCGCGCAGCGCCCACCGCTTGGTCTCAAGGCGTTGTTGCCGCTCCTCCAGATCACTGACATCGCGAAAGATTCCGATAATCAGCAGGCGGCCATCCGCATCGAACGGAACCGAGGAGGAGATCGAGACAGGGATGCTCTGTCCATCCTTGTGGAGCAGGTGAAAGCCGTCAAAGACTGCCGGTTCGCTGGCCACCGCCTGCCGGTACGCCTCCTGAACCCGGAGGCGCTCTTCCTCCGGATGCAACAGGCTCTGGTGCATACCAATCAGCTCTTCGCGGCTGCGCCCCGTGGCTCGCTCGGCGGCCGGATTGACATCGGCCAGCAAGCCGGTCCGGCAATCTCCCACGAACATGGCGTCGCGGGCGTACTCCCAGCCAAGCTCAAGCAGGCGCCCCAATTCGTGGCTTTTCAGGTGATCGCTCACGGTTGCCCCTTTCGGCGTCGCGATGCCGATGGTGCCAAGTGGTGGTGCGGAAATGCGACACGAAGAATACCACTTTTGACTCTGGGCATTCATCCCTTGGTTTCGCCTTTTTTCATTGACAGGCAGAAAGCCCGCACCCGGCATTGCTGCCTGGGCGGGGTCGATTGCAAGCGAAAAAGCGGCGCGGCGCGGGAGGGGCGATCAAAGCTGGCCGTCTACCCGCTCCTCACCGCCCAGGGAGTACATCAACGGCAGCGGCCGGGCATTGCTACCCTTTCACCCGCTTATAGAACGGCATCGCCACCTGCCTGGCCCGTACCTTGTTGCCGCGCACATCGACCAGGACATCCGAGCCGCCTGCCGCCACTGCCGCGGGAACCAGCGCAAATGCAATATTCGTCTTCAGAAACGGCGCCGGCGAGCCGGACGTGACCGACCCGATCGGCTCCCCTTCAAGCGACAGCACGGAGTAGCCGTCGCGGCCAATGCCCCGCTCCACCATTTCAAGGGCCACGACCTTGCGCGCTGGCCCACCCGCGGCCTGCACTGCTGCCAGAGCTTCGCGGCCAATGAATGCGCCTTTGTCCATCTTCAGCCAGCGGGAGACAAATGACTCCCAGACGTTGATCTCATCGGAGATCTCATGCCCGTAGAGCGGCATGCCCGCCTCCAGCCGCAGCGTGTTGCGCGCCCCCAGCCCGCAGGGCCGAATGCCAAACTCCGCGCCCGCTTCCAGCAGGGCATTCCACGTCTTCTCCGTTGTGGGCACATCAGCGGGAATGTAGACCTCGAAGCCGTCTTCGCCGCTGTAGCCGGTGCGGGCGATCATCACGTTGGGCGCCCCGGCCACCGTGCCCCAGGCGAACCAGTAGTTCCGGATGCCGGCCAGGTCAACCTTGGTGAGCTTTTGCAGGGTCTCAAGCGCGCGCGGCCCCTGCACCGCAAGCTGCGAGTAGTAGGCCGAGTAGTCGCTGATGTGGATCGACGGGAAGGTTCCCACCTGGCGGCGAATCCAGGCATAGTCCTTGTCCTTGGTGCCGGCGTTGACCACCAGCAGGTAGTCGTTCTCGCTGAGCCGGTGCACCAGGATGTCATCGACAAACGTGCCCTCGGGCGTGAGCAGGGCGGAGTACTGGGCCTGGCCGTCCTTGAGCTTTGAGGCGTCGTTCATGGTGATGTGCTGGACCGCGGCCAGCGACCCCGGCCCGCGAAACTGGATCTCGCCCATGTGGCTGACGTCAAAGAGGCCCACGCCGGTGCGCACCGCCATGTGCTCGGCGATGAGGCCGCCGCCGGCGCCGGGGTACTCCACCGGCATATCCCAGCCCCCGAAGTCCACCATCTTGGCCTTCAGCGCGCGGTGCGTGGCGTTCAGTGCGGTCTTCTGGAGCGGGGCTGCGGTGGCTTCGGTCATCGGGTGTTCCTTTCGGGCGTTGCTGCGTTACCCTGCTAACGATAGGGATTCGGCCGAGGCGGGGTCAAACCGGACCCGGCGAGGGCAACTTGCCCGGCCCACTCTCCCGCACAGGAATGAACGGAAAGGTAGTTTTCATGGATCAGGTTCGCGGCGTCATCATGATCGTGCTCTCAGGCTTCGCCTTCTACCAGGGCTGGACCATCCACACCGGAGACCGCGCCATGCTGGCCTACGGCGTAGGGGTGCTGGCGCTGGCGGTGGGGGCGTGGAGACTGATGCGCAAGCCGCCCCAACCTCGCGTTTGACGGAGATCCCGTCCCCGATCCGCAGGGTAGCCGCGGAGAAACAATGGGCGACTGCGGCGGGGCGAAACTGCGGGCCAGGATGACCTGCGCTGCCGCTTTACTTGCGGCGCGCCCGCCAGAAGGAACTCACGCCAAGATAGAAAAAGACGACCACAACCCCGGCGGTGACGAGAAATGTGCGGTGGTCGGGTCCGTGGGCCCAACTGGCACGGTCGCGCCAGAGGTTGGGGGCGAAGACCAGCACCGGCAGCAGAAAGAAGACGCCCGTCACCTCAAGCCAGAGAATGCCGCCGACCCGCCGGAAGGGCCGCAGAAACCCGCCCACACCCTGCGCCACCCCCCTGGTGGCTCGACCCGCGGTCTGCCCGGTGGCGCGGCCGCGCGCGGCGTTCCCCTCGATTGTGCCGGGGGGGTGCGGCGGCGGTGCGGCCTGCGGGGTGGGTTGAGCGGCCGCGGCCAGGCGCTGCCCGGCCATCCGGCCCGCAACCCGGACTCCAACTCCCAAAACGCGGCCGATGGTCTGAGGCTTCATTTCGTTATGATGGTAACAGCGACAGACACCGAGCCGCATTCGACACGGTCGTTTGCGATTCGCTGTTGCTCCCGGCCACCCGCGGGGGTAAGGTAGAGAAATCCCACGCCGCTCCCCGTGCCCTTCCTCGCACAGGCCGCAGCCCCTGGAGGTACTTCGTGACATCCCGACTGCGTGAACTGATTCAGCAACTGGGCGAGGCCATCCATGAGTCGGTCATCGAAAACGAGCAGATCGCCGGCGTGGTGCAGGACATCCGCAAGCACGGCTTTGACGTGCTGCTGATGCTCGAGGCCACCATCGGCCTCAACGAAGTCTCCTCCAAGGAGACCGATGAGGACGATGCGGAGTCCGACTCCAGCGAAGTCGAGGCGCCCTTTACCAGCCACGACGTCCACTTCCTCCGCTCCCTGCGCATCTCGATCGAGGGCGAAGAAGAAGGAATCGACGAGGCAGAAAAAGGGTAGAGGCGCGATTGAAGGGTTCCGCTGGCCCGAATGCCGGTTCGGAGAGATAATCGACCCATGGCGACTGTGCCCAATTCGGAAGAACTCTGGACGGTGCGGGAGTATCTGCGTTCGAGTTGGAGCCCTGACCGTGAGTTTGTCGATGGGCGAATCGAGGAGCGGAACCTGGAGGAGAAAGAGCACTCCATCATTCAGCGTTATCTGACTTTCCTTTTCATGCTGAAGCGTGCGGAGTGGGGCGTGGAGGTCTTTCCGGAACTCCGCACGCAGACGCAAACAAGGCGATTCCGTGTTCCAGATGTCCTTGTCACTCGGGTTGAAGACAAGTTCGAACGCTACATCACGCGTCCGCCGCTGATCGCTGTCGAGATTCTCTCACCGGAAGATTCGCTGCGGGCGATGCAGAGCAAAGCCGCCGAGTACAGGAGCTTTGGCGTCGAGAACATCTGGGTCATCGACCCGGAGCCCCGGTTGGCCTATCGGTACACACCCACCGGGCTCGAAGAGGTACAGGCCGGTGAGCTTGTGGCGCTGGGAACGCCCATCCGCGTGGTGCTCAGCGAGATGTTCGCGGAGTTGGATCGGGCGTAGCGGCCCTGAAGAGCCGACACGGGAGGATTTCAAACACGAGATGCCAGAGGGTAGCCAAGCAGCGCCTCAAAAGCCCATCTGAATAAGTTGGTGGAAACTGGCGATTGGGTTGGTTCTCGTCCTGGTTCAGATCAAGGACTGGTTAACCCCCAATTCCGACGTTCCAGTTGCCCTAAGAGCCTCCAACGAGACACAACTGGGGACCATCTACTTTGTATCTGTTGTGATCTTTCTCGTTGGGCTCGGGCTTATTGTGGCTGGACTTCGGGCACTCTGGCTCAGTCGTCCATCCTAGTGAGGGTGCCCTTGGCTCCCCGCTTGAGACCTCGGATAATTGCAGCCCTAGCTCTTCAGCGCCACGCGGATATGCAGTTCCTTCAACTGCTGATCGCTGATGGCGATGGGGGTGCAGACCTTCAGGTCGATGGCCTGTCCAACTCCCGAATGGCCGCCTCCAACTCCACCCGCAGAGCCGGAATATCGCGCTCAACCACCTTCCACACGAGATCCAGATCGATGGCGAAGTAGCCGTGCGCAAGCTGGTTCCGCATCCCATAGATGGCGCCAAAGGGAATCCCAGGGAACCGCGTGGCTGCATCCGGAATCGCATCGAGAAGGTTCCTGGATGCCTCGCCCAGAATCTCGATGTTGCGCACGACACCGTCCTGAATGAGTCTGTCCGCCAGGAAATCCCGCGGACTCTTGCCCCGCGCGTAGGTCTCAATCTGGCCGGCGGCATCCAGCATGTGAGCCAGATAATCGCGAGGACTCAAGCTGTGCTGGCTCATACGGGCAGGGCTTCGGCCAGCACTCGCTGCCTGAAAACCGGGGAAAGAAATCCCGGTGTCCGCAGGTCCACCTTCATGCCCAACTCCGCCTCAAGCCGCAACTGGAGCTTGGCAATATCCAGCAGGCTGGTCTCCGGCGAGGGATCCACCAGAATGTCCAGGTCGCTCTCTTCGGTGTCGTCGCCATGCACCACTGAGCCAAACACACGCGGATTCGACATGCCGGAATCCAGAATCATTCGGCGGATATCGGCGCGGTGCAGCGGCAGGATCTCAGACGGCCTCATGGGTACGATTCTAGCGCAGCCCTAGCTCTTCAGCGCCACGCGGATATGCAGTTCCTTCAACTGCTGATCGCTCACCGTGGTCGGCGCGTCCACCATCAGGTCGATGGCCTTGGCGGTCTTGGGGAAGGCGATGACCTCGCGCAGGCTGGGTGCCCCGGCCAGCAGCATCACGATGCGGTCGAGTCCGAGGGCGATGCCGCCGTGAGGCGGGGTGCCGTATTCGAGCGCGTCAAGGAAGAACCCGAATCGGGCGCGGGCCTCTTCGTCCGAGATGCCGAGCGACTGGAAGATCTGCTGCTGCACGTCCTTGCGGTGGATGCGGATGGAGCCGGAGCCGAGTTCCAGGCCGTTCATGGCGAGGTCGTAGCAGTTGGCCCGCACGCTGGCCGGGTCGCTGAGCAGGTTGGCCATATCGGCCTCATGCGGCGAGGTGAAGGGGTGATGCGCCGGCATCCACTTGCCCAACCCGGCGTCGAACTCGAACATGGGAAAGTCGGTGATCCAGATGGGCTGAAAGGCTCCTACAGCGGAGACGGGTAGCTTATCGCCACCTCGGGGAGCTGGGGCGGCAGCCTCTTTGACCGCCGCGTCGGTAGTGCCAAAGGCGCCGTGTCGCTCCGCGTACTTCTTGGCCAGCTCGGTGCGGAAGTTCCCGGCGGCGGAGTAGACGTTGATCTCGCGCTCGGAGAGGCGGCCGGGGAACTTGGTGTCGCTGGCCTTGATGTGATGGGTGGGGTCGCCCGCCACGATGATCACGAAGTCGGCCTCGGCGGCGCCTGTGAGCTCGCGCACCCGCACGGCGGCCTCGGGGAAGCCCTTGGCCAGCCGCTTGAAGTCGTCAATGAACTTGGCGCCCTTTTTCTGGTCAAAGAGGGGGTGGTTGTCCTCGCGCTCCTTGCGGCTCAGTTCGCCCACGTTGGGAATGCGGAGGGCCACCACCGGCAGCGCCGGGTCAATTTGCAGCGTGGCCAACTGGTCATCGGTGAAGGCGGACCGCACGTCGGTGAGGCCGGGCAGGCGCATATCCGGCTTGTCGCTGCCGAACCGCATCATGGATTCGTCGTAGGTGATGCGCGGAAAGGGCACGGGCAGGGTGACGCCCGCGGCCGCAAAACCGGCGGAGAGAAACTGTTCCACCACGCCGAAGACCATCTCCTGGCGGGGGAAGCTCATCTCCAGATCGACCTGGGTGAACTCAAGCTGGCGGTCGGCGCGCAGGTCCTCGTCGCGGAAGCAGCGGGCGATCTGGAAGTAGCGGTCAAAGCCGGAGATCATGAGAATCTGCTTGAAGATCTGCGGCGACTGCGGCAGTGCGTAGAACTCGCCGGGATGGACACGGCTGGGGACGAGGAAGTCGCGCGCCCCCTCAGGGGTGGACTTGGTGAGGATGGGGGTCTCGATTTCGAGAAAGCCCTGCTGGCTGAGGGACTCGCGGATGGCCAGCGTGATGTCGTGGCGCAGGCGGAAGTTGCGCTGCATCTCCGGACGGCGCAGGTCCACGTAGCGGTACTTGAGGCGGATCTCTTCGTTCTGGATGGCCTCATCGGACGGGGAAAAGGGCGCGAGGCGGGTGTCGTTGAGCACCAGCAACTGGGTGGTCTCGATCTCGATTTCGCCGGTGGGCATCTTGGGGTTGATGGCGTCGGCGGAGCGGAGGCGCACCTTGCCCACGGCGGCGACAACGTACTCGGGGCGGACCTGCTCGCCCTTGGCATGGCCGTCCGGGGTCATTTCCTTGTCCAGCACCACCTGGGCGATGCCGGAGCGGTCGCGTACGTCGAGGAAGATGAGGTTGCCGTGGTCGCGGCGGCGGTTGACCCAGCCCATGATCACGACCTGTTGCCCGGCGTTGGCGGCGCGGAGATCGCCGCAGAGATGTGTTCGTTCGAGAGATCCTAGAAAATCGAGAGCCATGCTCCTCCAATTGTAATGGAGGGGGTTCGGCGGCGATAACTCCCCGAAATTGCGATTCCTGGGCTCGCCTGTTCCATTCCGATTTCCACCGCACTATCATGCACACAAGGATCGCAAGAGACCGTGGAATACATGACCTGTCACCCGATCTGCGGCTTTACGCCCGATCCAACTCCGCAAACAACTCCGCCAGCACAACGCGGATCGGCGTATTCGGGACGTTTAGTTCGCCCGTCTCTACCGGGTGCATCCCGAAGCGATCGGCAGTCATGGAAGTACGCGTGGCCGGGTCGATAATCCAGATGTTCTCCACGCCAAAGCCAACATAATCGTCGACCTTCACGCGGAACCGGCTCAGCCGATCCTCGGGCGAGAGAATCTCAATTGCGATCAGCGGCGGATGGGTCAGAATCTGTTCTCGCGGCGCGTCGGCGCGCAGCACCAGCACATCCGGACAGCGGTAGCGAGTGAGTTTGACCTGTGTGCGTACATCGGTGACGACGCGCACCTTCCATTCGTCGCGGTGGCTGAAGAAAAGCGCGCCCAGCCATAGTTGCAAAAGCCCGTGATCGTACTCTCCCACGTTCCGGTCCTCCAGCGATCCGTCCACGTAGTCGCACTCCGGCTCATATACGGTGTGGAGATACTCCTCCACCGTCACCATTGCAGGTACGGATTCGTAGGCGGGCAGTGTGGCCATGACTCAAGTATGCTCCGGAACGTATTTGGTTGCCAAGAACTGAATCCTGCGCCTACGCGCCTGCCGGCTCTGCCAGAAAAACAGCCAGCTCCCCGCGCGGCACCTTGGTCTGCACGCCCGTGGAGAAGTTCTTCACCGTCAGAATCCCTGTTTGGATCTCGTCCTCGCCCAGGATGACGATCTGGCGTGCGGTCTTGTCGGCGGCTTCAAAGGACTTCTTCAGGCGGAAGCTGCCATCTCCCAGTTCAACCCAGAGACCCTGGCGGCGCAGCTCACGAGCCAGATTCAGCGCCGCGGCATTCATCGCCTCGCCCACCGGCGCAATATAAGCGTCCACCAGCACCTGCGGTGCGGCAGGGTTTTGAGTTTGCAATGTCAGCACCAGCCGGTCCTCGCCCATGGCGAACCCGATGCCCGGCGCCTTCGGTCCGCCGATCATCTCGCTCAGCCCGTCGTAGCGCCCGCCCCCCAACAGCGCGTTCTGCGCCCCCAGTCCCCCATGGGTAAACTCGAAGGTCGTCCGCGTGTAGTAGTCCAGCCCGCGCACCAGGCGGTGATTGCGGGTGTAAGGGACGCCGGCAGCGTCAAGAGCTGCGGTGACAGCAGCAAAGTGGGCCTTTGAGGCCTCGTCCAGCGAGTCGGCGATCACCGGCAGCGTGTCGATGATGGGCTGGTCGGCCGGAACCTTGCAGTCCAGCACCCGCAGCGGATTGGTCACCGCCCGCCGCTGGCAGTCGGCGCACATCTGGCCGACGACGGGGACCAGCGCCGCCCGCAGAGCGTCGTTATACCGTGCCCGGTCCGCGGAGGACCCGACGGAGTTCAGGTGCAACGTCCAGCCCTCGATGCCCAGCTCATCGAGCAAGGTGGCCAGCATCTCCAGGACTTCGGCGTCGCGCAGGGGGCTCTCGCTGCCTGCCGAGGGAGGACCGATGACCTCCGCTCCAATCTGCGAGAACTGGCGGTAGCGGCCCTTCTGCGGGCGCTCGCGACGGAACTGCGGGCCAATGTAATAGAGCTTTTGCAACTGGCCGGTCTCGCCCAGCTTGTGTTCAATGTAGGCGCGCACCACGCCGGCCGTGTTTTCGGGGCGGAGCGTGAGGGTCTGGGTCTTTTCCGACTGGGCGCGCGCCCGGTCTTCCCACGTGTACATCTCCTTGCTGACGATGTCGGTCTCTTCGCCCACGCCGCGGGAGAACAGGGCGGTGTCTTCAAAGACGGGGGTGCGGATCTCGCCGAAGTTGTAGCGGGCGAAGACCGCGCGGGCGGTAGCCTCGATGCGGTTCCAGAGGGCCGTTTCCGGCGGCAAAAGGTCGCGGGTGCCGCGAACGGCTTTCAGGGTGGTCATAGCTTCTCCAGTCTAAATGGAGCGGGAAAGCAGGGCGGAATGGGGCCGGCAGCCCTCGGTGGCGGACAGGCGTCTGGCGCGGCGCGATCTCGTCATGCGGGCATCATTCCACTTACGCGCGAGGGTCGCTGCTGCGCTTCCTGAAGATGACCTTCAACTCCCGCCGCCAGTGCTCGCTCAATGCGATCAGTTCCCACTCCACCTGCGGCGCAAAGTAGCGCAGCACCGGCTCGTTGGCGGGATGGATGCGCAGGGCTGGCGCGGCCAGCAGCAGGCGCGGCGGCTGCGGCGCAACCTCGGCTCCGGCAAAGTAGCCCTGGCGTTCGAATGCCGAGAGCGGCCTGCCGCCTTCGTTGCCCGCAGCGGCCTGCCGGTCGCTGTTCAGCGCCCGTACGCGAATCCAGTAGTCCAGCGCCTGCATGGGCAGATGCAGGTCCTCCTCGGCCTTGAGCTCAATCACCGCCAGGCGGCCGCCGCGGTCCAGCGTCAGCAGGTCCAGCATTCCGCGGTCACCGGTGGAGAGCGCAGGCACCTGCGCGTAGAGCAGGTCGCCGCGCAGCCCCGGCAAAAGCTCGGCGATGCCCGCGCGCAGCTCCGCCTCGAGCCAGCGCTCCGGCTGCAGTCGAAACAGCGGGTCAGTCCGCAGCCCGTCCGCGTGGCGGCTCAGGAAGAGCCGCTCCAGCAGCCCGCGGCAAAGCGCCTCGCTCTCCGGGGTCAGCGGAGTCTCGCTGGCCCCGGCCCCAAACGTGATCTGATCTTCGCGGGCAAAGGAGTTGGCGGCGATGCCCTGCCGGACCCGCGCAAACTCCAGGCCATGCAGCAACAGCCCCACCTCGTGGGCGGCCGAGGCGCGTACCTCAACGCGTCCTCGCGCGGCTGGGGGAACCAGGCTCATCAGGCGTTCGATGCCTTGCCCGCACCGCTCCAGGGCCGCTTCGGCGGAAAACGCGTGCACCAGCCGCGCGTCCAGGTTGCCGGTGTCGCGAAAGTCCACCTGCGTCAGCTCTTCGCTGCGCTCGTCCAGGGTGAATAGCTGAAAGTCGGCGGCCCCGTGGTTGAGCCAGGCCATGCGCTCGGCCGTGGTGCGCCAGGCGCCGGCCGGAATCACCACCTTCAGCCCTCCGAAGTGACGCCGCCCGTCGCCCTTCTGGCGGCAGTAGTCCAGCCACAGCACTCCCAGCGTCAGAACGCCGTCTACCATGGCTCCAGACTCCGCCGCGCCCACGCCGATCACAGCGTCGGCGGCGGTGCCGCGCAGCAGGCGCCCACGCACATAGGCCGGCCCAAAGCTGTGCTCCAGGTCCATTGCCGAGCGCAGCCCGTCCACTTTGGAGCCGATGAAGTGCCGGGTAAGGGCCCGCTCCAGCAGCCTCTGATAGTTGCGCCGCGCGGCGTCGCGGGCCGTGGGCGTGCGCCGGTCGCTGGTGGGCACCAGTTCCAGCGTCTGCGGCTTGGGCGCGCCCATGCGCCGGGTGGCCAGGCGCAGGCACTGCGCCCGCTCCTCCACATCGACCACCGTGCGCACCAGGTTGCGCTCCTCGCTCCACAGTTCGATCAGGCAGCGCCCATGCGACTCCGAGACGGAGTAGCGGGTCGTGCGCATATCAAACAGCACGCGGCCATCTTCCAGCACTGCGGCTGCCGGGTGGTCGGCCAGGTACTCTTCAATGCGCCGGGCGAGCAGATGGGGCGCAGCCGCCGCCTCGCCTTTGCCTGCCAAGCGGCCTACCAGCCCTGCCGCGCGCGCAGGCTGGTCAGGTGCGCGGTGTGGTGGCGGGAGTGCCAGTCATACAAGGCCAGCGCCTTGGCAAGGTTCTGGCGGCCCAGCTCCGGATGGTTGTAGCCCCGCTGGAACTCCTCTTCCGTCATGGCCTCCAGCAGCGCCACCCAGCGGCCGTGCAGCGCTTCAATCAGTTGCAGCGACCCATCCACGGGCAGCCAGCGGCTGTCGGGCAGGGCGGCCCATGCGCCTTCGTCGTAGGGCTTGATGGTGGGCCAGTCTTCGGTCAGCGCCAGCTTGAAGCGGATGTAGGCGTTGGCGTGGCTGTCGGCCACATGATGCACCACCTGGCGCAGGGTCCAGCCGTCTTCGCGATAGGGCGTGTCCAGTTGCGCATCGCTCAGTCCGGCGGCGGCCGCGCGCAGCTTCGCGGGCAATTGCCGCAGTGTCTGGATGTGCGCGCCCCTCACCCCGGCCATGGTGCTCGCCGGCGCGCTGAACCGGCCAATCGGAAATCGTAACTCGTCCAACTCTGCCATAGCAGGAACCTTACCACGCTTCCTTGCCGATTTGAAGGTCGCGATTCTTGCAATTCCGGCGGCATTCCCACGGTGGAATTTGTCCAGGGACTCCAGTCGTGGTTCGTCCTGCCGGAGGGAGCAGGGGGCTTCACAGGCTGCGGAGAAACGCCACGCGGGCCGTGGAGTGAAGGCTACGGGCTCTTGAGGATGCGGAAAAACTCATCTCGGCGCCACTTTGCAACAAGCGCACGGCTTCAGCCGGGGTCGCAAATGCAACAAAACAAACGATGGTCTTTAGCTCTTGGGCGCGTGCTTCACAGGCTGCGGAGAAACTCATCTCGTCTCGGCCTTTTAACAAGCGCACGGCTTCAGCCGGGCCGAAGCGTACTCAAAACACACATCGGCTTCATAGGCTGCCTAAATACTCCATCCAAGCCATCGGAGTGTCAGGGCACGACTTGAGTCGTGCCGCCAAAGCCAATCAAATCAGGGGGCTTTAGCCCCTGGGGGAAGGCCCCACTGCCAATCCAATGTCCGAACCTGCTTGAGGGCCCGCTCACGCCGTCCGCGTGAACAGGCCCTCAAGCGTCCCGGTCTTCCGCTACGCCTTGTGGTGGCGAGGGTGATGCTTGTGGTGATGGTGCCTGGTTGCGCCAAACGCGGGGCTCGCAAACACCATGAGGAGGAGGACTGCAGCAAGAATCTTCTTCATGGAAAGACTGTAGCACGGGGTCTGCGAATGCCAAAGGGAAGGGAATCTCTGCCGAATACGTCGCCGGGGAGCGGCCCGGCATCCCCGGTATCCGCTTCCGGCGTAAACTGAAGGCACGATGACCTCACTGGCCGCCTTCCCCCCTCTTGACTCATCCCAATCCGAAAACAAGCGCTATTTCTTTCAGAAGTATGGCATCACGGAGGGCCTGCTCGAACGCTGCCTCGGAGAGGCTCTCGCGGCGGGCGGCGACTACGCCGACCTCTACTTCGAGTCCGTCACCGCCACGGCCCTCGGCGTCGATGAGCAGATTGTGAAGTCCGCCAGCCAAGGCACCAGCGCCGGCTGCGGCATCCGCGTCCTCTCCGGCGAGCGCACCGGCTACGCCTATACTGACAACCTCAGCCCCGAGCGTCTGCTCCACGCCGCCCGTACCGCCGCGCTCATCGCCTCCGGCCCCGCCAAGCAGACCGTGCAGGGCTTTGTCGAGGCGCCGACCGCCGACCTCTATCCCGTTCCCCTGGGAGGCTTTGGCCTCGACCTGGCCGCCCGCCTCGAACTCATCCTGCGCGCCGACCGGGCCGCCCGCGCCTTTGACCACCGTATCGTCCAGGTCCGCGCCAGCTACGCCGAGGAGCTGCGGCGCATCCTCATTGCCGCCTCCGATGGGGCCTTTGCCAGCGACACCCAGCCCCTCTGCCGCCTCAACGTCTTTGTCATCGCCAAAGACGAGGCCAACACCACCAAGGGCTCGGCTGGGGGCGGCGGACGCGCCGGCCTCGATCAATTCATCGGCTCCAAAAGCCCCGAGACCCTGGCCCGCGAGGCCGCCCGCGGCGCCATCTTGCAGCTCGGCGCCGTTCCCGCCCCCGCAGGAGAAATGCAGGTTGTCCTCGGTCCCGGCTGGCCCGGCATCCTGCTCCATGAGGCGGTGGGCCACGGACTCGAAGCGGACTTCAACCGCAAAAAGACCTCGGCCTTTGCCGGGCTCATCGGCCAGTCGGTCGCCAGTTCCAAGGTCACGGTGGTCGATAACGGCACCATGGCCGGCAGGCGCGGCTCGCTCAACGTGGACGACGAAGGCACCGCCACGCAGGAGACCGTTCTGATTGAAGGCGGCGTCCTCCGCGGCTACCTCACCGACAAGCTATCGGCGCGCCTGATGGGCGCCGCCAACACCGGCTCGGGCCGCCGCGAAAGCTACCAGTCCATCCCCATGCCGCGCATGACCAACACCTACATGCTGGCCGGCGAGGATGCGCCTGAAGACATCCTGCGCTCCGTCAAGCGCGGACTCTATGCCGTCAACTTTGGCGGCGGCCAGGTGGACATCACCAACGGCAAGTTTGTCTTCTCCGCCTCCGAGGCCTACCTCATTGAAGACGGCAAGATCACCGCCCCGGTGCGCGACGCCACCCTCATCGGCAACGGCCCCGAGGCCCTGAAATATGTCTCCATGGTCGGCCACGACCTCAAGCTGGACGAAGGCATCGGCACCTGCGGCAAGGACGGCCAAAGCGTCCCCGTAGGCGTTGGCATGCCCACCATCAAGCTTGACAAGATGACGGTGGGTGGCACGGGCAGGTGACGCATCCAAACTCGGAACGCAGGGCGCCCGCATGATTCCCATGCGACCAGAGATTTGAGTTGAGCTGGCTGCAGCCGGTTCCTGCTGACCTTCCGGAGGCGGAGATCAGGCCAAGATCGTGTTATCGATGAGCCGCGTTGCGCCCACCCAGGCGGCCACCGCAAAAAGCGTCCCAGGCAGGGCAGTTTCTGCGGGTTCCAGCGTGGCCCAGTCCACCAACTCGACGTAATCGATGCGGACTTCGGGTTCGGCGGCAAAGATCCGGCGCGCGGCCGAGACCAGCGCGGAGGCAGTGCGTTGCCCCTTGGCAACCAGGGCCTCCACCCGCCGGACAGCCCGGCTCAGAACCAGCGCCTGCCTGTGCTCTTCCGGGCTTAGATAGATGTTCCTGGAACTGAGGGCCAGACCGTCCGGCTCGCGGATGATGGGGCAGACGACGACCTCTGTGGGGAAGCGCAAGTCGGTGACCATGCGGCGAAGAACGGCCACCTGCGCGGCGTCCTTCTGGCCAAAGAAGACCCGGTCCGGCTCGGCGGCCAGCAGCAGCTTGGCGACAACCGTGGCCACTCCGCGAAAATGGCCGGGGCGGGAGGCTCCGTCGAGGCGGCCACTCAGCCCTTCCACCTCCACGAAGCTCGCCGCGCCTTCCGGATAGAGCTCCTCGACGGTGGGTGCAAAGACCACCCCTGCTCCCTCCCCGCTGACCAGCGCGCAGTCGGCGTCAAAGGAGCGCGGGTAGCGGGAAAAGTCTTCGTTCGGTCCGAACTGGGTGGGATTCACAAAGATGCTGACCGCCACCTTGTCACAGGAGGCCACGGCCGCCTGAATCAGGGAGGCGTGCCCGGCGTGGAGAGCGCCCATGGTGGGCACCAGGCCCAGGGTCTTGCCATCGCGGCGATGGGTGCGCGCCAGGCGGCGAAGGTCGCTCACGGAATGGAGAATCCTCATCATGCCTTGCGCAGCGCCCTCGTCTTCTGGATGGTCCGGCCGGGACCAAGCGCACCCCGCGCGGCCTCCGGCAGGTGGTAGCTCTCTTCGTCCGAGGGGAAGGCGCGATGCTCCACGTCTTCGCGGTAGTGCTCCACGGCCGAGCGCATCAGCCCGCCCAGGTCGGCATAGCGGCGGACAAACTTGGCGGCGGGGGCGAAGGTGAGGCCGAGCAGGTCATGGAAAACGAGAATCTGGCCGTCGCACTCGGGGCCAGCACCGATGCCGATGGTGGGAATGGGCAGCTCGGCGGTGATGGCGGCCGCCACCTCCCTGGGAATCCCCTCCAGAACCAGCGCCCCGGCCCCGGCATCGGCAAGGGCCTGCGCGTCAGCCTGGAGCTGCTTTACCGTCTCCGTCGTCCGCGCCTGCACGCGGTATCCGCCCATGCGGTGGATGCTCTGCGGGGTCAGGCCGAGGTGGCCGATGACGGGAATCTCGGCCTCGGTAAGGGCGCGCACCAGCTCTACCCTGGGACCTTCGATCTTGACCGCTTCGGCGCCTGCCTCCTTCACAAAACGGACGGCGTTGGCCAGACCCTCGGCCACCGTGCCGTGATAGCTGCCGAAGGGCATGTCGGCCACCACCAGCGCGCGCCGCACCGCGCGGCGCACGGCACGGGTGTGATGCAGCATCTCGTCCACCGTCACGGCCAGGGTATTGTCGTGGCCCAGCACCACCATGGCCAGTGAGTCGCCCACCAGGATCAGGTCGATTCCCGCCTCGTCCACAAGCCGCGAGGTGGCGTAGTCATAGGCGGTGAGAGCGGATATGGGTCTTCCCTGCCGCTTCATCTCAGCAAGCGCAGGCATGGTCACTTTGGGGATGGAGGCATCGTGGGGCGCGGGGCGTACGCCGCCGGGGAAGGAAGTGAGGCTCATGTTTTCTCCAGTGCCGCTCCGTACGCGCAGGATGCAGCCCGAACAAGCCGAGTATACGCCCCACCGCGGCCCGGAATGCAATGGGCGCGCCCCGGATGAAGGTGTGCGCCGGTTGCGGGAGACCCGCGCCGGGGGGCACACTGGGAGAGATGATTTCCGCGCTTGAGACCGGATGGACTGCTGGGCTAGCAACGTTTGCGAGCCTGGGGCTTGCCGCGGGAGGTTTTGCCTACGCATCGCTCTGGCCCGCTTCCCAGATCTTTGGGGCTACGCTGATTGCCCCCAGCCGGCCCGGTGAGCTGGCCCTGACCTTTGACGATGGACCCAATCCCGCCTGGACGCCGCAGTTGCTGGATATGCTGGCCGCGCATGAGGTGAAGGCGACGTTCTTTCTGGTGGGACGCTACGCGGAGTCCGAACCGGAACTCGTACGGCGCATCGCAGCCGCCGGGCACCTGGTGGGAAATCACTCCTGGAGCCACCCCAACCTGGCCCTGACCGCGGCGGACAAGATGCGCGAGGAGCTGACCCGGACAAGCCAGACACTGGAACAGGTTGCGGGAGCGCCGGTGCGGTTTTTCCGACCGCCGTTTGGGGCGCGCAGGCCGCTGGTGCTGCGAACAGCCCGCGAACTGGGGCTCATCCCGGTGCTCTGGAACGGCATCACCAACGACTGGAGCGAGCCCTCGGAGGAGCGGATTGCCGCCAGTCTGACGCGTTCCATTGAGCAGGCCGGGCGCCGCGGCCGGGCGGCGAACATCGTCCTGCACGACGGCGGTCACCTGGCGCTGGGCGCCAACCGCGGACCATCCGTGGCAGCCGCGGGGCGGCTGGTGCGGCAGTACAAGGGGAGCCGGCAGTTTGTCACCCTGGATGCGTGGGCCGCGACTGCCAACTGATCGCACCCAGCCGCCGCCGCATTTGCCGAATTTCAGCCGGCCAGGACTGCCTTGAAGGCTTCGCGCGCTGCTGCGACCGTGGCGGCCACTTCCGCCTCCCCATGCGCCGCGCCCAGGAACATGGCCTCGAACTGCGAGGGCGGCAGCCAGACGCCCTGGTCAAGCATCGACCGGTGGAAGCGCCCGAAGGCGGCTGTGTCGGACCTGGCCGCGTCGTCGTAGTTGATGACCGCGCCGGGCGTAAAGAACCACGTCCACATGGAGCCAACCCGGTTGAGGGTCAGCGGGATGCCGGCCGAGGCAGCTTCGGCGGCCACTCCCTCGGCGACCGCTTTGGATGTCGCCTCAAGCTGGGGGTAGACCTCCGCGGCGTGCGCCTGCAGGTAGCCGACCGTGGCGATGCCCGCAGCCATGGCCAGCGGGTTGCCGCTCAGGGTTCCGGCCTGATAGACGGGACCCAGCGGAGCCAGCATGTCCATGAAGGCGCGCTTTCCTCCGAAGACGCCCACCGGCAGTCCGCCACCGACGATCTTGCCCAGCGTGACCAGGTCAGCGTCCAGCCCGTAGAGTTGCAGGGCGCCGCCCAGCGAGACGCGGAAGCCGGTCATGACTTCGTCAGCGATAAGCAGGGCACCCTCGCGGGCTGTCACGGCGCGCAGGGCGGCCAGGTAGCCGGGGGCGGGCGCAATGCAGCCGGCGTTGCCCACCACAGGCTCCAGGATGATGGCCGCGATAGCTCCTGGATGCGCCGCAAAGGCGGCTTCCACTGCGGGAATATCGTTGTAAGGCAGGGCCAGCGTGAGCTGGGCGATCTCCTCCGGCACCCCGGCCGAGCCGGGAATTCCAAGCGTCGCCACTCCGGAGCCGGCCTTGACCAGAAGCCCGTCCGCGTGGCCGTGATAGCAGCCTTCAAATTTGATAATGATCTTGCGCCCCGTTGCCGCCCGCGCCAGTCGAATGGCCGACATGGTGGCCTCGGTGCCGGAACTGACGAAGCGCAGCTTCTCGATTGCGGGGAAGCAGGTGGTCACCAGCTCCGCGAGATCCGCTTCCGTGGCCGTGGAAGCTCCGTAGCTGGCCGAGTTGCGCGCCGCCCGCTCAATGGCTTCCACCACGGGCGGAAAGGCGTGGCCCAGAATCATCGGCCCCCAGGAGCCGAAGTAGTCGATATAGCGGTTGCCGTCCGCATCCGTGAGCCAGGCGCCTTCTGCCTTCTCGATGAACGGCGGCGCTCCGCCCACCGCCCGGAAGGCCCGGACAGGCGAGTTCACGCCGCCGGGGAAGAAGCGCTCGGCGCGCTGCTGCAGGGCATGGGAACGGGTGCGGTCGGGGGACAAAATCAGGGAACTCATGGTGCGTCCAGTATAGAGGGCGAAAGCGTCATCTCCCCGCGAATTGAATCAGCGGGGGACTGCGCCGCATCCCGTCAAGTGTGCACCCATTCGAGCAACTCGGCGGCCGCCTGCTGGTAATCTTCGATGGCCATTGCGGGCTGTGTGACCGGGCCGTGCGCTGGCTCGTGGCGCGTGACCGGGGCGACCGGCTGCGCTTTGCCGCCTCCGCATCGCCGTTGGTGGCCGCTCTGCTGGAGCGGAATGGCTTCAGTGCCACGCCAGAAGCTTCGGCCCCCGGAACCATCCTGGTGGTGACTGCTCCGGGCGAGCCGGCGGAGAGAGTGCTGGTCCGCTCCGCGGCAGTCATCGCGCTGCTTGGCGAATTGCCCCGCCCCTGGCCTGCCTTCGCCTGGGTTCTGGGGCTCGTGCCCATGATTCTTCGCGATGCCGGCTACCGCCTGGTTGCCCGGTTCCGCTACCGGATTTGGGGACGGCTGGAGAGCTGCCCACTCCCCACACCGGAACAGCGGGGGAAGTTCCTCGAGTCTCCCCGTTCCATCTCCCCCGACTAACCCCAGGCCCCTCTCTCGTTATTGAGCCTTCGGCGCAAGGATATGGTCCGAATGAACTGTGCCCCGCCCGGTGCGCCCTGCCCATTTGCCCCAAAGCGCAGGGTCGGCGAGTGCCTTGATAAAGACGCCGCCCACCACCGAGCGCGCCTGAAAGCTAACCTCGCGGGCCGACAGCGTGTCGTACCAGTCGCTCATGGGCACGCGGTCCGTGGTCTGGTTCAGGAAGGAAAAAATCGGATGCGCCATGGCTTGAAAGTCGGCGGGGTTTTGCGCCAGCGTTGCGGACCACAGCGTCCAGTCCAGCTTGGTGTAGGTGGCCCGATTGTCCAGCGGCAGGCCGAAGGGGTTCAGGTGCGTCTTGTAGAACGCCACCTCGTCCGCGGCCACCTGAGGCGGAAACATGTGCAGCCCGAGAATCTCATCCCACACCAGGTTGTACTTCTGGCTCCAGGTCCCTGCCTTGTCAAAGGCCAGCCGGTAGTGGTCTCCTTCCCTGGCCATCATCACCCACTTGGCGGCCATGGTCCTGGCCGCGGCGCCATACTGGTCTGCGGCCTTGGTGTCGCCCAACTCCTGCGCCATTTGGCCATAGGCGGACAGCGCCTCAATCGCCTTGATAGAGAGGTTGGTGTTGTGCGCAAGATGGCCGGCAAAGTCGTCGGTGCATAGCTGGTTTTCAGGGTCAAATCCCTTGGCGAGCAGATACTCCGCCCATTTCGTGAGCACCGGCCAGTAGCGCTTGGCAAAGCCGGCGTCGTGTTCGGCATGGGTCATGGCGGCCACCATCAGAATCATGTCGCCCGACTCTTCCACCGGCATCTGGTCGTCTTCCGTGACCTCGCCTCCGCCGTAGAGTTGGCCGTTGGCCAGCGGATAGACGCCCAGGTCGTGGGGAGCAAATGGAAACTTCCAGCGTCCCGCCTGCGCATAGCGCATCACGGGCTCCAGTTGCGCCTCCACCAGCTTGGGATTGAGGAAGAGGAAGATCGGCGACGAGGGATAGAGCACATCCACGGTGGAGATGGACCCGTTGCTGAAGTTCTCCTTGGGCATCAGGAACGGCACGCCGTTCGCGTCTTCCACCAGCTTGTGGGCCCCAATCGCCTGGCGGAAGGCCAGCGCCGCGATGGCCGCGTACTCCGGGCCGCCCGCCTTCACCAGGTCGCGCTCCAACTCGGCGTCGTATTGCTCTGCGCGCACTTTCAGCGTCTCATAATCGTGCTCCGCTGCCTTGAGCAGATCGCTGAAGCTCGCAAACTCCTTGTGCCAATAGCCCTGCAGCCTCTGATGCATATATTCGACGGAGTACACATCGTCATAGGCCAGCAGCACGTGGCGCGCAACCGTGGCCGGTCCCACCTGCCCGAGCTTCAAGGCGACGTTGAGCGCGGGCGCGGGCGGATGATTGCTGCGCGGCATGCGGGGCTGATCCAGATCGTCTTCCGCGGGCAGTTGGCCCGTCGCGGCAAAGCGGCCGCGGTAGTCCTGGTTTCCCGCGGCGAGTTCCGCCTCTCCCCCCGCCCTTGGGACGGCGAGATAAAAATAGCCCCAGTTGATGCGCAGGTCGTCTCCGTTTTGCTCCAGCATGGGCTGCCTTGAGGTGCCCACACGCAGCAGGTCAAGCTCGTCCAGCTTTGCCCGCGACCAGACCACCGGTTCATCGGCCATGTTGGTGGCAACCGCCCCATCCACATCGAGATAGATTGAGACATCGTGGCTGGATCCATCCCGCGACTTCACCTCCCAGCTCAGGTAGGTCACGGGTCGCGCCAGGATGCGCAGGTCATCGGGAAACGACGGTGTCAGGAACGTCACCCGCAGTTCGATCTCCGCGTTCTGCTGCGTGACGATGGTGCGCGTCGCCGTGACCTGCCGGTGCGTCTCATCGAGCGCGGGGATGCCGCCATCCGCGTCGCCCAGCCAGCGATAGATCTTCCCATCTACGCGCACCAGGCCGTTGATGGCCTGCTGCCTGCCGGTCCAGTGCCGTGTCGTTCCGCCCGTAAGCTGGTCGGCCTCGGACCAGATGCTGAAGTAAGGGTCATGCACCACCAGAGGAGTTGCGGGAGCCCGCAAGTCCGCCGCTGCCTGCTGTTGCCCGCTCGCCCCGACCGCAGCCAGGCCGAGAAGACCCGCCATCAACGCCTTGTTCCAGACTGAAAGCTTCATTGCACCATTCCTTCTCAGTTCGCTTGTGACCTTTTGGCCTAAACGCGCCGCCTACAGCTTCAATTGCGGAAAGGCCGTGATGCGCAGCTTGGCGGCCGCATAGGGAATCAGCGTAATCGTCTCTTCCGGCTGATCACTGGCCACCGGGCTCTGCGGAAGCGGATTGGCAACACCGTCTTCCGCGCGCCAATCGTTGATCTTGCGCGCCTTCACGGTGAGCTTTACCGGTGCATGGCGGCTTGTGAATGGGCCCTCGCCCACCACGGTCTCCGTCACCTCGATGCTCTTCTCCGGCGCGCCGGCATCCACGCTCAAGGCATAATTCCACGCCGTGGTGGGATAGACCTGCCAGTCTGCCGTCATGCCGCGGTCGCGCAGCTTGACCCAGCTCTCCCCAACGTTGTGAGAGAACACCAGCGGCCCGCGCTCGATGGCGATCGAGTTGTTGAACCAGCGGGAGACGCGCGGCGTCATGGCAAAGCGAATCTCCACCCGATCGCCGGCCTTCCATGGCCTCTCGATGCGGGCAAACGTCCCTGGTTGGGGCGCCGGTGCGGCCTGACCGTTCACCTGGATCGTTGTGCCCGCGGCCCATGCCGGAATGCGGAGTTGCAGGGGGAAGCTCAGCGGCGCTGCCGGGTTCACCGTCAAACGCACCGATCCATGGAACGGATAGCTGGTCTCTTCCACTACGTGCACCGATACGCCGCGCACCCGGGTGTGTACTTCGCAGGGAGCATACACCGCGGCCACCAGCCCGTCGCTGGCCGCGCTGCCCTGCTCGCCCGACAGCATGAAAAGGCTCGATGCGAACTTGGGCCATCCCTGGTGGAAGTTGGCCGTGCAGCAGCCGAAGTTCGGCTCCAGGCCAAACAGGTTCGACTCGGGACCGTCGCTCACCCAGGGCTTGTGGTGCAGGCTGCACTCCACCTGGTTCGGCTCCTGGTTGTACTGGTGCGCCCACATATCGTCAGTGAGCGTCCCCGGCAGCGCGTTAAAGGCCAACTGTTCGAGCCGGTCGCCCAGCGAAGGGTCGCCCACAATCGCCAGCGAGTGTTCCAGAGAAAACATGTACTCCACCACCGTGCATAGCTCCGAACCCTGGGAAGGATCGGTTCCCGACAAATGCTCATCGCAAGCAAACATGCCGTTGGGCAGGCCGTGATACCTGTTCAGCTCAGCGATCATTTGCAAGACCGCCGAGCGATCCGACGCAACACCAGAGACCTGCGACCATACCGGGCCGGTCTTGATCGCCTGTCCGTTGTTCACGCCGTGCGTGGCCAGCGCCAGGTCCTTGAGCCCCTCGCCCTGATCAAGCTTCAGATACTCCGCCGTCACGCGCTGCGTATAGGGGAAATGTGCAAACTCCGCCACCCAGTCATAGCCCTGCATGCGCAGCAGGCGCGCCAGGTCGAGAAGATAGGCTGATCCCGTGCGGTTGTAGAGCCACAGCACACTGAGCAGCTCATCCTGCCAGCGAAACTTGCTCCAGTCGCGCAGCGGGCGTTGCGGCAACTCGCCGAGCTGGTGCTTGAAGTACCTCTCCATCACTGGAATCACGCGCGGGTCGCCGGTGAACTCCTGATACTGCGTCAGCACTTTCAGCATCACAAAGCGCGGCCACCAGTCATCGTTGGAGGCCGGTCCGATCATGCCGTTCGCGGCCTGGTGATCGAGCGTCCAGTCGATATAACGCTGCGCCTTGGCCTTGAGCCGCGCGTCGTCCAGCAGCCAGGCCAGCGGCACCAGGCCATCCAGAAAGTAAGGTCCCCGCTCCCACGACTCGCCCTTGCCGCCGAGCCATCCGCTGTCGGGGCCTACGTCCGCCCAGGTCTCGTCCAGGTGCCCGCTCAGGCCATTGGCCTGAATGCGCAACTGCTCGCGCAGCCATCCCGTTGGCCGCACCGACCCCAGGGGCAAAAACGAAAATGATCTGGGCGCGAGCGGTGCGCGATTCTTCACGGCGGCCTGCGGTTCCGATGCCATGTCTCCCGAGGCCAGAACCTCCGCCCCGCGAGCAAGCAGCCCGCTGCCCATGGGAAGAGCCGAGGCCAGTCCAAGAAGTCCCGCCCGGTTCAGAAAGCGGCGGCGGGATGAGTCAGTTTTCGACGTGTGCTTCATGTTCAGCTCCCGGCAAATCCTGCATCCGGACGCAGGGCGCTGCGCCGGTGGACTTGTTCCATCGGCGATGAGTATACCAACCCATCGAACCGCCAAGACGCCCCGCCGCCAGGCCGCCCGGCAGGGAGCGATTTCAGTTCAGGCACACATTTTCATTTCGCATGAAACGCTGCGCGCGGGCGGCGCACTACTAGTCTGCACGCGCTCATGCGGCGCGATGCTTTGACCCAAGCAAGCCGCGTCGCCGCGGAATCGTCCCCAACCAGGTTCTCGCGACGCCTGCGATCAGGATGTGTCTGCACGGCACAACCGTTTTGCAGGCCGAGCAACTGCGCCACGATTTACCCGCCCTTGCACTGATGGTGAAGGGGCCCAACCGCTGCAAGGAGGTGTTCTCATGACAACGTCAAACAGCCCGGAACAGTCCCGGTCCGAAATCTTCCACAAAAGCAGGCTTCAGTTCTTTGAGCTGCTGGCCGGCAACCCCAACTACTTCGGCAACCTCAAGAACAGTCAGTTCAAGCCAGTCTTTCCCATTGTCACCGACACGTTCTATGAGACCCTCACCTGTGTCGGCTTCAATCCCTCCACCAACCTGCTTGAGGCCGTGGTGCACATCAACCAGGCATCGGGCTACAGCGGCTCACTCTGCCAGCCCGGCTCCTACGAATATGTGCGCTTCTTTGTCGACTACGGCTCCGGGTGGGAAGACGCCGGCCTGGCAGCCATCAACGTACACGATATTCCCGCCGCCAATGACTGTCAGCAGTCCACTGAAAAGCCTCTCAGCTATGCGGCATCGGTGACACTTGTCCCCAAGTCCAACTGGTGCTTCTTCCCCGTGCTGCCCAGGGTGCGCGCCATTCTCTCGTGGAACGCCATTCCCACCGCGGGCGACCCCGGCTACACACCTATCTGGGGCAATGTTCTTGAGGCCGAGATCCAGATTCAGCCGCGTCCCTTCTTCCTCGGAGAAGTTGCCGCCACGCTGAACGAGGCAGTCAAGAAGATCATCCCGCCCGAAGAGCTGGAACTGGCGCTGCAGATTCCGATCCCCGTCCCCGACCCCGGTCCGCTGGCGCTTCATGAACTCGCCGGGCTTTACGGAGCGCATTCGTCCACGGCGGTCAGTGCCAAGGCCAATGCCGTTCCCTCGCATCGCTTCGGATTCGCGGAGCTGCACCAGGCCCTCCACGCCAAGTCCGCCAACTCCAGCGCCATTCTGAGCAAATTCTCTGAATGGAAGAGCCTCGGCCTTGACTGGGGCGCGGCCATCACCAATCTCAACGAGATCGACGCCAACGTCAGCTACGAACAGCTCGAGTGCCTCGGGCTCGAGGGCGGCTTCGGACTCGAGCGGCTGGTCGCCAACTTCGTCATCAAGCAGCCCGCCGGCTATGGCGGCGGCTTGTGCACGGCAGGGAGCACGGAATACGTGGCCTTCTGGGCGGACTGGGATGACACCTGCGACTACACCTACCTGGGCACGGTCGGCGTGCGCGTCCATGACATCGCCGCCATTCCCGCGGAAGGTCTGGTCTACTCGGCGGTTCTGCCCGTCGACCTGAGCCACCACCGCACCCCGTGCAACACGCCCAAGATCGGGCGCGTCCGGGCCGTGCTGTCGTGGGCCGTTCCGCCCTCGACGACCGACCCCTACGCTCTCACCTACTGGGGCAACCTGCTCGACGCGCATGTGCAGATTCAGCCCGGCACGCAGCCCAACTACCTCACCCCGACCATCAGCATCCTGGGCGGCGTTCCCACCAGCATGATCGACAGCATCACTGGCCTCACCACTTCCTCGGCGGTATTTGCGCTCACCAACACGGCGACGGATGCCCTGGGCCGCGCTTGCCCCTTCGGCGGACGCGTCTCGGTGCAGGGCGAGCTCTTCCCCGGATACAAGTACAAGCTCACCGTGCAGGACACCGTCGGCGGGCTGCCACAGGACCTGATCACGCCGCTCACACTCACGCGCTGGGATGGAACCACCTATGTGAGCAAGCCCGACGCGCAGCACTACTACACCTACCAGGATCCGACGCAGAACATCGATTCGCTCCTGGGCGAGTGGGACACCGGCGGAGACGACCTGTGGCAGATCACGCTGCAGATCGCGGATCTCGCCGACAACCCAATCCCTGGCTCGGTGCCCGATACGCACCTCATTCAGTTGGACAACACCGCTCCGCAGGCCGTCGTGCATCTTGACAACAATCTGGATTGCAGCCGGTTCGTTGTTGGAGCCAAGTTGCAAGGGCACTACGTCGCCTATGACGCCAACTTCGGATCATTCAGCCTGGGCACAGAGCCGTTCTCCGGACCGGTGACGCCTTCCAGCGGCAATGCGCCGACAGCGGCTCTTCCCTCCAGCGGCGACGCGTGGAGTCTTGACACAACCGGCATGACTCCCTGCGGCTACGTGGCGGTTCTGGTCGTGGCCGATCGAAGCATCGTGAACAGCTCGCCCGGAAACCACAACTTCGCGAGCAGCTCCGTTGGCTTCTGCCTGCTGGCGAAGTAGTCAGCGTACGCCAGTCACCGTTGCCTCCCCTCTCCGCCAACCAGCGAGCAGGGGAGGCAGGAGGCTTTATGGATCTCTTGCGCATCGTCGTCGCATCCCTGGCAGTCTGGAGGCTCACGCACTTGCTGCACACAGAAGACGGACCCTTCGACATCTTTGAGCTTTCCAGGCGGGGCCTTCGCCGGGCATCGCTTTCCGGACTCGCCGACTGCTTCTACTGCCTCAGCATGTGGGTGGCCGCGCCGTTTGCGCTGGCTCTCGCCTCCTGCTGGCAAGACCGATTGCTCCTGTGGCCGGCGCTCTCAGCCACCGCCATCTTTCTCAATCGCCTGGCCGAGTCAACCATGAAGGCCGCCTACCACGAAGCACCACTGATCGAGGAGAACCTCCCATGCCCTGCTGCGGAAACGCCAAAAGACAACTGACCACGGATGTCCATGCCCACCCCGGCGCCGTCCGCGTGACCGACGCCATGCTGCGCGCCGCTCGGTTTCGCTACGCCGGCAAGACGCGCCTGACCGCTGTGGGGGCCGTGACGCGCACGCTTTATCGCTTCGACGCGCCCGGAGCCCAGGCCATTGTGGATGGAAGAGACGTCCCCTCCATCGCCGGCATTCCCATGCTGGTGCGCGTCTGAGCCCTGAGCCGCGCGCATCCCTGATTCTTCCGGACCCCGCTGGACGAGCAAGGCAGCGGCCATCTGGCCGACCACGCAACTTCGCCACGACCCGCATGATTTATGGAGAAGCATCATGAGCTGCGCTCAGAACCCCACCGCCTTCGGCTTCGATAGGCTCCCGTTCGACGAGTCGCTCAGAATCTACTACCGCGGAGACCAGCCCTTGGAAGTCCACGGTGGGGCAACCGGCAAGGTTTACCAGTTCTCCGAGCTGACAAGGGTGCAGCCGGTAGACCCCAGGAATGCCGTCTTTCTGCTTTCGAGCAAGCTCTTCAGGCTGACCCTATGACCCCCGCATCCACTCCCGCCGCCCCCAGGCGCGCCACTCGGCGCCCCATCCGGCCATCGTCTCCGGACCGTGGTTTTCATCCTCAGCCCGCGCTGGCGATGCTATACTCGGCTCCACCCCGGTCTGCGGAGCCGATCGTGCAATTTGATTCATTCGATGCAGGTTACATCGACAGTTTGTGTGCCGGTGACCAGCGAACGCAAGATCACTTCGTTGGCTACTTCAGCACCCTGCTCCAGCTCAAGCTTCGCTCGCGACTCCAGTCGCCGCAAGCCATTGAAGACGTGCGCCAGGAGACGTTCGCGCGCGTGCTGACTGTGCTGCGCAAGGACGGCGGCCTGCGCCAGCCGGAACGGCTCGGGGCGTTTGTCAACACCGTCTGCAATCATGTGCTCTTTGAGCAGTACCGCTCCTCGCGGCGCAGCGAGTCGCTCGATGAAGAGGGCCGCCCGGAGTTGCCCTCCAAAGACGCCGATGTGCTCGATGTAGTTGCCGCCCGGCAAATCAAGGACAAGGTCCGCGAGATCCTCCTCGACATGCCCCCCCGCGACCGCTCGCTGCTCCAGGCTGTCTTCATTGAAGAGCGTGACCGCGACGAGGTCTGCCGCGAGTTTGGCGTAGACCGGGACTACCTCCGCGTGCTGCTCCACCGCGCCAAGCAGGAATTCAAGGTTGAGTATCTCAGGCGCATGGCGGGCAAGGCGCCCTTCAGCGCGGCGGAAAACATAGTTTGAAACGATTGAACGCCCTGGAAACACTATCTTTCAGGACAGTATGCCGGGAGAAAGACCCAATGAATCACAGCGAAGCTCTACAACAGATGGCCGCCGAGCGTTACCTCCTCGACGAGCTCAAACCCGAGGAGCGCGAGGCATTTGAAGAGCACTTCTTCGAGTGTCCCGACTGCGCGCTTGACCTGCGCGCCGGGGTTGCCTTTGTGGATGAGGCAAAGGCGCAACTGCCCGCGCTGGGCGTGAACCTGCCCGCCTCGGCCGCGGCGCCGGTTCGTGTTCCAGCCCCCAGGGCAAAAGTCAATCGCTGGTTCTCGTGGGGTCTGCCCTCCTTTGCCGTGCCCGCATTTGCAGCCTTGCTGCTTGTCCTCGGCTACCAGAACCTGGTTACTTATCCGGCGCTGCGCGCGCAGTCAGAGCAGCCCCGCATTCTCCCCTGGGCGCCCACCCACGGCGCCACCCGCGGCGCGCGGATGGTCATCACCGCCGACCGCAAGCACGGTGTTGCCCTGCCCATCAGCCTTCCAGACGCCTCCGGCACTTCCGCCTTTGCATCGTGCTCCTTTGACCTCACCGACCCCCAGGGAAAGCTGGTCTGGACAGGCTCTGTACCCCTCTCCAGCGACGGCGCGGACCAGCGCATTTCGCTCGTCATCCCCGGCGCCACGCTGCGCAGCGGCAGCTACACCATTGCCGTCTCCGGCATTGGCCCCCAGGGCGAACGCACCGTCATTGATACCATCGCCTTCGAAATTCGATTGACCGATTAGTCCGCTTTCGGATATACAAGCAGCGAGACCGCACTAGAACGATGGGCTTCCCCGCAGTACGCCCGCGTCATGATCGGTAAGGCCGGCGCCTCTTCCCTGGGTGTCCGCTTTCGTTTTCGCATCATGCGCCCAACTCCTGAGAATTCAGTAGCCCCCACTGCTCTATCGGAAGGATGACCTCCAGATGCCTGACCCCATCAAAAGAGAACACTTCTATCACGCCGAAGCCACTGCCCTCTCGGGCCACTTCGATCTCCCCGTCAACCAGCAGGTCGAAT
The DNA here is from genome assembly GCA_903849645.1 of uncultured Acidobacteriaceae bacterium. Lineage (GTDB taxonomy): Bacteria > Acidobacteriota > Terriglobia > Terriglobales > Acidobacteriaceae > Telmatobacter. Next base: position 70,124 of record CAINJJ010000008.1, read on the forward strand.
CCCGCATCTATACAAAACTCCCGGAGACGGGCGGCTACCTGGCGCAGCGTTCCGATGCCTTCCGCGTGGAGTCCGTCCTTTACTACCGCTCCGCCTATACCCAGGTCGCCGGCAACAAGGACGTCAAGGCGGGCCACGGCTGGACCTCTCTCGCGACCGCCGTCGTGGAAGGGCTCAATGTCCTGGACATCGTGACCGCGGATCGTGTTGTGGGGCAGGTCTCCGTCGAGCATCCGCTGGTTGGCTACGTGCCCAGGGTCACCTTTCTCGGCACGCGCTTTGACAATCTCCGCATCGCCGGCCACCCGGTCAAGCTCGATCTCCATCCGGATCTCTTCGGCTCCAGCCCCGCCAGCGATGGCGCCTACACGCGCGACCAGGGGTTTCTGGGCCGGGTCGCGAGCCAGTTCGAGCACCTCCACCGTCAGCCCGACCTTCCCGCCGAAGTGCATGGGCGATACAATCGACTTCCCGCGACCTCTGGAGAGGGTGCGCTCAAACAGGAGAAGGTCGAATGCTCTCTGATCAACCAAGCCGATGGCGCCTACCCTGGCAGATCCTTCGGCCACGTGATCAAGGTCCCGGACTTCGGGACGATCTACCTGGCGACGGTCAGCGTGGAGCATTCGGACTTTCAGGACCAGACCGGAGTCCCCAAAGAGACGCTCATCCACCTCAACATGCTGGAACTGGAGATGGGCTGCCTCGCCAGCGGCAGCGTCAAGGTGAGCGCGATGATCGTAAACGGACGCTCAAAGCCCTAGCCACCCTCGTGGCTCTTGCCGCCGCCGTTGTGCCGCTCGATGGCGGCGCGCCGCTGCTTCCTGCCGACGCACTCAAGCGAATCACCGCGGTCTTTCAACAGGGAAATCTGACTGACAGCCAGGAGCTCGCGGCCAGGGCCAGCGCGCGGCTGCAGGCCACGGCGCCTGCATGGGCAGCAAGGTTCACCATCCTCGAGGCGGAGTCCGCCGCATGGCGAGGAGCCAACCCCGAGGTGCTACGCCTGCTTGAGGCGCCGGCTCCGGCATGGGCCGACCCCGGCATCGCAATTCAACGCCTTGCTCTGCTCGGCCTGGCGCGCGCCCACATGCATCAGTTCGACCAGGCGCAGGCCGCCTTTGCGCAGGCACAGGCAGCCTGCGCCGCCAGGGAAGCGGAGCCGTGCGGGGAACTGCTGCGCGCCCGCGGCGGCATGGCCATGGAGCAGGGGCAATACAAAAGTGCTTATCGGCTCTGGGCGGAGAGTCTGGCCTCCGCGCAAAGATTCAACCGGCCCTGGGACGAGTCCGTGGCGCTGTTGAATCTGGGGACCGCCTGCCTCATGGAAGAGGACTTTGACGAGGCCATCGGCTGGCTGCGCCGCGCCCAACGGCTCGCGGTCGAGTTGAATGCCGGAGACGTTCTCGCCACCACCCTGGGCAATCTGGGCTGGGCTTATTACAAAATCGGCGATGCCGAGAAGGCGCTCGCCGCGTTCAACGATGCGGAAAGGCGCTCGGTGGCGCTTGGGGATACGGGAGGCGCCATTACCTGGCTCACAACCGCGGGAGTCATCTATCAGGACTCCCATGACCTGCCCCGCGCCTCGCAATACTATCTGCGGGCCCTGCAGCTTGCCCGGCAGATCAACAGCAAGGAAGACATCGTCAACTCCCTCGAACTGCTCGCCGACCTCGCCGTCGATGGCGAAGACGACAACAAGGCCGGCGCGTATATCGCCGAATTGAATCCCCTCATTCAGGCGGACGGCAATCGCCTGGATGCGCTCGACGTGACTCTGGCGCAGGCCAGGATCGAAGCCGCCCGCCGCAATGACCAGAAGGCGGAGGAACTGTTTCGCACAGTGGACCGCGACCAGGATGCCCTCGCCTACATGCGCCTTGCCGCGGAGCATCACATGGCCGTACTTTTCCAGCAGCAGGGCAAGCCCGCGCAGGCGGACAAGATGTACAAGACCGCCCTCAACACCTTTGAGTCTTCGCGCCAGCAGCTCAAGGAAGAGACCTCGCGGCTTCCTTTCCTCGCCAACGCCACGCCCATCTACGACGACTACATTCAGTTTCTTGTCGCGCAGGGCAAGCCGGAATCAGCGCTGCTCGTTGCCGATCAAAGCCGCGCGCGCACCCTGGCCCAGGGCCTGGAGCCGGCCGCGCGAGTTCCGTCGTTGTCTCCCAGGGCCGTAGCGGGCAAAACCGGCGCCACGCTGCTCTTCTATTGGCTGGGCGAGCGGCAGTCCTGTCTCTGGGCCATCACTCCCGAGGCGGTCACTCTCTTCCCGCTCCCTCCCCGTCGTGAGATGGATGCCCTTGTCGAGCGCTATCGCCGCGACCTTCTCGACGCGGAGTCTTTGCTCCATGAGGACAACGACGATGCAAAGGCTCTTTACAGGCTGTTGGTGGCTCCGGCGGCCCGGCTTCTGCAACCCAATGCCCCTGTCATCCTTCTCAATGATGGAGAGTTGGCCAGGCTGAACTTCGAGACGCTCCTGGCGCCCGGCCCCAGTCCACATCAGCCCCCGGCAGAGACCCCGCACACGAGCCTCAACGTACACTACTTCGTCGAGGATGCGACCCTGGTCTCCGCTCCATCTCTTGCCATGCTCGCCGCGGCATCGGCTCCTCGCGAACAGTTGCGCAGCCTGCTGCTCGTCGGCAATCCCCTCTCGCCGGGACCGGACTTTCCCACCCTGCCTCTCTTCGGCTTTGAGATGAGTCAGATGGAAAGGCACTTTGCCACCGGCCATCATGCCGTCTTTACCGGGCAGCAGGCCACCCCCGCGAGTTATCTCTCCAGTCATCCGGAGCAATACGCTTATATTCACTTTGTCGCTCATGCGGTCGCCAGCAGGACAGACCCGCTTGACTCGGCCATCGTACTTTCTCCCAGCCCTTCCGCATCGGACGCATACAAGCTCTACGCCCGCGACATCATGCGCCTGCCCATCCATGCGCGGCTCGTCACCATCTCGGCCTGCAACGGAAGCGGCGCCCGCGTCTATGCGGGCGAGGGGCTGGTGGGGCTTTCCTGGGCTTTTCTGCGCGCTGGCGCTCAGAACACCGTGGCTGCCCTCTGGGAGGTAAGCGATGAATCAACGCCCCGCTTGATGGACGCGCTCTATCAGGGCATGGAGGAGGGTCTCTCTCCAGCGGCTGCTCTCCGTCAGGCCAAGCTCTCGCTGCTTCATGCGCCCGGCCGCTTTCGCGACCCGTTCTATTGGGCGCCTTTCCAGATCTACACCCGGCAATAACTCAACTCGCTCGTTCGTCTCGCACCGCACCATACCTGCGCGCAGGAAGAGGGCGACGGCCATACAGGCCGTCGCCATCTTCCCTGTTCGCACAGCCGGGGGGAAGCCGATGCGAAGTTCAATCAGTACGCGGAGCCTTCGGTCTGCATCAGGAAGGCCGACGGTCCCAGAAGCGTTGGATAGGACTCGGCATTGCCGCTGTTGTCCAGTCCGACAATGGGGTAGGACGAGGCGCTGCTCGGATTGTATGCGGCGTAGTTGAAGGTCACGCCATAGGAGCTCCAGAACACGTCGTCAATGTAGTTGGTCAATGTGGCCAGGGAGCCGTTGACACCAGGCCGCTCCACAATCCACTCGGCCGAGTTGCCCGAGAGGTATGTTCCAGCGGGCGCCGTGAAGCCGATCGACACTGCCTGGTTGGTGTTCTCGTTTACCAGGTAGGCATAGCCCTGCGTGGCCGACGTGCTCCACACTTCCACAAAGTAGTCGTCGCCCGGAGCGATGGGGAGATTCGTGATCCGAACCTCGCCATACGGGTACCACTCATACCAGGGCGAGTAGTAGGTCGAGGTGCCGAAGATGCTCGCATAGGCATCAAACTCAACGCCTGCCTGCAGCACATCCGGGGAGCCCCAACCGTCGATGCCCACCCACGAAGAACCGTAGTCCCATCCGCCGTTGGCCACGCCAAATGCCTGACGCGCAACCGGAACCACAAAGTCGGAGTAGACATAGTAGAACGATCCGCTGGTGCGGCCAGAAGCGCCGGCCAGGTTCACATAGCCGCTCCAGTTATAGCTGTAGACAGTGTCGCTCACGCTGCCCGGCGCGCTTGCATTCGCAATCGCATTGGCAGTCGCATTCGGATCCGCCTTGGCGCTCTTGGCCTGCCGCGCGGGGCCATGGAAGACGCTGGTCTGCTCCAGCCTGGGAGCGATGCGGCTCTTCGATGCGTTGATCGCCTTCGTCCAGCTTGCATAAGCCTTGGGCGAGGTGTTTTGATCCGGCCGCGGTGGGAACCCGTGATACGCCAGATCTTCGTCCGAGGCGTTGATCGCATCAAAGCCCGCGGGAGGTGCCACGATGGTGGTGGCGCCCGGAAGATTGGTTGGGCGCTCGTTGGGCTTCATCTGTTGGGCGTTGCCGGCCAGCGGAGCAGCCAGGGCAAAAGTCATGACGACGGCGAGGGGGAGGTTTCTCATGTGAGTCATCCTTGTGCGGGGATTTCTCTGATGGGCTATCAGAGTGTTGCTGCTCAATAGTGCAAACAGCGGCCGCATCGTTACACGCGGTTCCCCTCACGTTGCGGATTTCAGCACAAAGACGGGAGTCGATATTGAAACCCGGCAAGGCCCGAAGCCTCAAGCTCCAGTCGTGTCGTCGCCGACCTGGCAGCAGCCCGTACTCATCCGCCGCTGCAAAACGCTGGCTCCGCCGAAGCACCTCACTGATAGCCCCAGCCCCCTGCTGACGTTCAACGCCTGAAAATTCTCCGCCGCGACTTTGCCGACAATCAAGTGCCTCTGGCGCACAATTTCTCTGGAGTCCTCCCAACGGTCCCGGCGCTGTCAAGCGGCAGCAGCCCTCAGCCCGCCGACGCCCGCCACTTCTTCGTCTGGATCGGCTTCTGCCCCGCGGGCTTGGGCACAAAGATATCCCGCCACGTCAGCCCGCACTCCCGCACCATCCGGATCGGGTACTCCAGCCGCCCCAGCTCAGCCGCCGCATTGTTTGTGCCAAATGAAAACTTCGCGCCCGCCGCCTTGGCCGCCCGGATAAACGCCGCGCTCGGAATCCTGTAGCGGTCGTTGATCTCGATCGCCACGTCGTTCCGCACCGCCGCGTCAATCACACGGCCCATGCGCTCCGGCGTCCACAGCGCGTCGTACTCCTGGGCAATCTGCGCCGGCAGAAACGTCGAGTTGGCATAGATGTCGATCGGCTCGTGCATCACGCCCTCGATGCGCTTCACATACATCTCCATGAACGCCTGCTTGTCCGCAATCACGCCGATCTCGTCCGGCAGCCAGATGCGCATCCGCTTGCCGCTGTCGTCGGTAAACGTCATCGCGTCCGTGAAGCAGTAGTCGAACCGCGCAATCGACTCCGGCGAGGTGAGCGTCATCCACTCGCGCCCCTCGCCCTGCAGCGCCACATAGCAGGGCTGCCCCTTCATGCTCTCCAGGTAGTCGTGCACGCTCGCGTCGCTGTGCACCGGGAACCCCATCCCGCAGTTGATCGCCACGCCGTAGTAGATGCCCAGCCGCCGCGAGGTTGCCAGCGCCTGCTCAATCGTCAACCCGCCCTTGAGGTGCACGTGATAGTCCACCAGCGGATAGTTCTCCTCGCCTAGCCGCATCGTCTCGCGGTAGAGCTCGTCCACCACCGGCCGCTCGCTCGAGCTCTGTGTCGCGCTGTCCGGCAACCGGCGCGCCCGGATGTCTTTGAAGTACGTCGTGCTCCCCGCGTCGTGCCCCTGCAGCGCAAAGGTCCCGTGGCTCAGAACCCGCTGGAAGTTGGTGTCGGCCCGGAACGGCTCCTCCGGCTCCACGTAGTCCACCACCAGCATCTCGTTTACCCTGACCTGCACCTGCTTGCCCCGCACCAGAATGTTCATCCGGAACCACTCGCCGTCGTTCACCAGTTGCTTGTAGACGTTGCGCACCGCATAGAGCGAACCGGTCTTCTTCATCTCCCGGTACCCGCCTTCTTCCGCGGGCGTATTCGCAATCTGCACCTCAAACCCCGCCGCGGGCCACCCCGTCGGCTGATACGCGGTGTGAAAGTAGATCCCGGAGTTCGCCCCTCCCCGCGTCATCACCTCCGCGTTCAGCTCAAAGTTCTTGAAGTCGGCGTCATGACCGTTCCCCACATAAAACAGGTGCGACCGCTCGCCATGAACAGCAATCTGCCCGTCTGCCACCTTGAAGGTGCCCGCGTGCTCGCTCGCCTTCCATCCCCTGAGCGACTTGCCGTCAAACAGCGGCGTCCAGCCCTCCGGTTCTGCTTGCAGCGCATAGGCAGCCCCCGGCGCAGCCAGCAGCATAGCCATCACTTCCCGTCGTGTCAGTCCTGGCATCCATCCCTCTCAGTCCATCGCAGCGAACCGGCAAGTATAGTGCACAGGCGGCCTTCCCTGGCCGGGCGGCCTCATCCCGCACGGCAATCTCATGCACTCATTTTGTTCGCCTGACTCGTTCATGTTCTGATCGCGCCGTAGGCGCAGGGTTGAATAGCCCCGCGCTTCAGCGTGGGGAAACTGGCAATCTGATGCCTGCCAGTCCCGTAGGGACGGCGCAAAACGGGGAGTTTGTCATCAAGGCAACCCCCACACGATTCCCTCCACATTCCCTACTCGGCCAGCCTGCGAATATCCCTCGCCTCCAGAACCCCGCTTCCGCGCCCGCGCCGCACGGCGTTCAGCATCGCCTGCCCCATGTCCCGCGTGGACACAATCTGGTTGGGAAACATGCGCCGAAGCAGCGGCAGCAGCGGACCCAGAACCTTGTAGAAGAACCGGTAAGAGGGCGTCTTTGACTCAATCCCGTCCATCGGCTCGATGAAGCCCGGCCGGAACATCAGCGCCCGCAGCGGCAGCCGCAGCAGCGCGTTCTCCGTGCGCCCCTTTACCCGCGCCCACATCATCCGGCCCTTCTCGGAGCTGTCCGTGCCCGACCCCGAGACATACACAAACGTCATGCCGGGATTGAGCCGGCTGAGCGTCTCGCCCGCCGCCAGCGTGAACCCATAGGTGATCCGCTCATAGTCATCCTGCTTCATGCCGCTCGACGTGACCCCAAGCGTGAAGAAGCACGCGTCAAAGCCCGTGAGTTGGCTCTCGATGTCCGCATAGTCCGCCAGGTCCGCGTGCACAATTTCGCGAAGCTTCGCATCCTTCATGCCCGTCGCCGCGCGGCCAATCGTCACCGCCAGTTCCACGTCCGGGGCTTGCAAGCAGGCGCGCAGCACCCCCTGGCCCACCATACCCGTTGCGCCAAAGATCAGTACCTTCATCGCGGCTCCTTGTCATCACAGACGTTCCCAGTGCGCCGATGGCCTCAGGCCTGCCCGCGCTGCCTCCCGCCCCGGTGATGGATACTCTTGGTGTGCGTGGCGCAATGGGCAAGACGGGGTTTGTGCTGGTGCTGGCGGCAGCGCTCCCCTGCGCGGCGCAGCCGGCCGACCCCTGGCCCGCCGCCGTGGCCCACGCGGCCCGGCTCGCCCCCCAGGCCCGCATCGTTGTGCTGGACGCAGCCAGTGGGCGCCTGCTCGCCTCCAGCCGCCTGTCGGAAGCCGCCCACACCCTGGCCACGCCCGGCTCCACCCTCAAGCCTCTCGCGCTCTACGCGCTGGTGCAGTCCGGCCGTTGGGACCCCGTGCATCGCATCGCCTGCGCGCGCAACCTCCGCGTCGCCGGCCATTCCCTCGCCTGCTCCCATCCCCCAGCCGACCCCATGGACGCCCGTGAGGCCCTGACCTGGTCCTGCAACAGCTACTTCGCCGCCCTCGCCGCCACCCTCGCCCCCGGGGAGCTTCGCCCCCTGCTCGCCCCCACCGGCCTCCTTTCCTCCACCGGTCTAACAGAGGGCGAAGCCCTTGCCGAGTTCCGCGCCCCCCGCACCCCGGACGACACGCGCCTGGCCCTGCTCGGCGTCACCGGCGTACGCATCACTCCGCTGGAACTGGCCGCGGCCTATCGCTGGCTGGCAGCCCAGTTGGCCGCGCATCCCGACTCCCGCGCTGCCCAGGTCGTAAAAGCCGGGCTCACCGACTCCGCCAGCTTTGGCATCGCCGGCGCGGCTTCCCTCGGCGGCGTTCCCCTCGCCGGCAAAACCGGCACCGCCGCCCCGGACTCCGGCGGCCAAACCCACGGGTGGTTCGCCGCCCTCGCCCCGGCCGAGGCGCCCCAGGTCGTCCTTGTCGTCTATCTCCCCGCCGGCCATGGCGCGGACGCTGCCCAGGTGGCGGCCGACCTGCTCGCCCACTCGCCCCTGAGGCAGCCGTGAACCCCCGCCGGCGCGCCTTCGTCGCCTTCCTGCTCATCGCCGCCGCGGCCTCCCTCTCCGCGCAGCAGCAGTCCCCCACTCTCCGCATCGGTCTCTGGACTCTCTGGCGCGACCAGCAAATCACGGTCTCCCCGCAGCCTCAAGCCACCGTCACCCTCCGTTCCTGCCCTCGATGCCCATCCGAGCTGATCGCCCAACCCGCCACCCTCCGCGCCGCCGGCAGCTATGTGCTGCTGCCAAGCGGCCAGCAGGCGGCAGCCGTCTGGCTGGCGGGCCCGGTAACACTGGCCGCCCACGGCGAGCGCCTCACCCTCGCCAACCCTGTCCGGATAGCCGCCCGCCACGACACACTTCTGCTCGCCGTCACGCTCCCCATTGAGAGCTACGTCGAGCGCGTGGTGGCCAGCGAGAGCGGCAGCGCCGACACCGCCGACTCCCTCCGCGCCCTGGCCATCGTCGTCCGGTCTTACGCGCTCCACCAGGCCCACGGCCATGCGGACTACGACCTCTGCGACTCCACCCACTGCCAACTCCTTCACTGGAGCGGAAACCCTCCGCGCCAGGCTGCCGCGCATGCCGCCACCCTGGCCACCTCCGGCCAGACGCTCTGGTTCCACGGCCGCCCGGCCGCGGCCTGGTTCAACCAGAACTGTGGCGGCCGCTCCGCAACCCCCGCCGAGGTCTGGCCGGCCGCAAACCAGAAGCCGCTGCCCTGGCTCGCCTCAACCCCTGACCCCTTCTGCACCGCCGCCGGCGCGCACGAGTGGTCCGCCCAAATCTCCCTCGGCGATCTCACCACCGCCCTCGCCAACGCCGGCCTCGTCGCCCCCGGATGGAAGAACCTCACTATCGCGCGCCGCGGCGAGTCGGGCCGCGCCATCACGCTCCGCTTCGACTCCGCCGAAATCCCGGCCGAGGACGCTCGCCTCGCCATTGGCCGCTCCATGGGCTGGGGCCGCATCCTCAGCACATGGTTTGAAGTGGCCCGCCGGGGCGACCAGTTCGTCTTCCACGGCCGCGGCTCCGGCCACGGCGTCGGACTCTGCCAGGCGGGGGCGGCGGCCATGGCGGCCAACGGTCACAGCACCGCCCAGATCCTGGCCCAGTACTTCCCCGGCGCCATCGCCGCCGACGAGCAAACCGGCCTGCCCTGGCAAACCCTCCCCGGCCAGGGCTTTGTTCTCGAAACCCTCGACCCCGCCGACGCCCGCCATCTCCCCACCCTCGCCCAGGCCCTCGAAGAGGCTCAGAGCCGCTCCGGACTGCACGCTCCCCAGCCCCTGACCGTCCGGGCCTTCCGCACAGTCAGCGGATTCCGCGCCGCCACCCTGGCCCCCGGGTGGGTCGCGGCCTTTGCCGAGGGCAACTGGATCGGCGTTCAGCCCCTGCGCACGCTTGACGGCCGCAAACTCCTGCTTCCCGTCCTCCGCCATGAATTTCTGCACGCCCTCGTCGAGAGCCAGGCCACCGGCAGGGCCCCGCTCTGGCTCCGCGAGGGCCTCGTCGAGGCCTGGAGCGCGTCCGGCGTCCAGCCAAATCGCCCCACGCTCCCCCTGGACGCGATCGAGAGCAACCTCGCCCCCTCCGCCGGCCTCGCGCAATCGCAGGCCGCCCATCGCGCCGCCGCCTGGTACGCAGCCCGCCTGCTTGACCGCTCCGGCCGCGCCCAGGTGCTGGCCTGGCTCCGCTCCGGCGTGCCCCAGAGCGCCCTCGCCCCCTGGCGCTAGCCCCTCCCCCAGCGCCCGCTGATTTATCCTTCCTTCGATGCGCAAGACTCTGTCCATAGCCATGATTGCCATGAACGAGGAGGCGAACCTGCCTCGCACCCTCGAAACCGTGCGCTGGGCGGACGAGATCATCGTCGTGGACTCGGGGTCCAAAGACCGCACCCTCGAGATCGCCCAGTCCTTCGGCGCCAAGACCAGTTACCACGCCTTCGGCGGCCACGGCGAGCAAAAGAACGTGGCCCTCGACCTGTGCACACAAGACTGGATTCTGCTCCAGGACGCCGACGAGCCTCTCACCCCCGAGCTGCAGCAGGAGATCCGCCAACTGCTGGCCGGCGAGCCAAGGTTCGACGCCTACTGGATTCCCCGCCTCAACCTCATCTTCGGACGCTGGATGCGCCACGGCGGCTTCTATCCCGACCGCAAGCTCCGCCTCTTCAAGCGCGGGTCGGCGCGGCTCAGCGAGGGCGTCGGCCCCCACTCCACGCCCCAGTTCCAGGGGCCCCGCGGCAGGCTCCGGCATGACATGCTCCACTACGCCTACCCCGACATGAACATCTACCTCGAACACATGAACCGCTACAGCTCCGAGATTGCCGAGCTGCTGGCAAAGAAGGGCCGCACCAGCCGATCGCTGCCTGCTTTCGTGTGGAACGCGCTGCTCAACCCCTGGGCCACGTTCATCTATAACTACGTCTTCCGCCTCGGCTTCCTCGACGGCCGCGAAGGTCTGCTTCTGCACCTCAACCACTCCGTGTACATTCACTGGAAGTTCATCAAGGCGTGGTGGATGGGAAATCGCCAGTAAATACAGCCACTTCGAAGCATATCGCTTGTGTCCAACGGTGACCCACCCTTGCTCCGCACCGCCCACCCCCGCGCACAAAAGAGCGCAATCTCCGCAGCCGCATAGAGCGCCAAACACATTTTTCTTTGTCCATTTCCGCAAGCACGCAATGCAGGTTAGCCTCCATCTGCACCATAGTTAGTTCATTTACAGGCAATCCCGCCACCTATCTAACTTCCGCCATTTGATATCCACAGGATTGTTAAGATTTGCACTTGCATCCACAGATCGATTCGACATATTGTCTCTTCAATCGATGACCGCGTAGGGAATCGGGATTGAGTTCAGAGCCGAACCGGAGAGGCAGCCATCAGCGAAAGTTGATGGTTCATCGAAGGCAAGGCGCAAAGACAAGATCTCCGATAAGAGTTGGAAGTTGGTCCAAGGCAGAGCAGGAAAATGCAATAGTCGGCGCAAGCCGGTGGTTGGTTGAGAGCTAGGCCGGAAGATGCAATATCCGATGAGAGTTGGGAGTTGATCCAGGGCGGAGCCGGAGAAGCAGCAGTCAGCGCAAGCTGGCCGTTGAGCGAAGGCGAAGCCGGAAGATTCAATCTCCGAAGCGGGTCAGAAGTTGGTTGGATGCAGGCCTGAAGATACAGCAGCCGGTGCAAGCCGGAAGTTGTTCCAGGGCAAGGGCGGTAGCGGCAAACGTGGGTGAAAGCCTGCGAATGTGGCGAAGGCTCAGCCGGTAGAGGCAAATGCGGGTGAAAGCCCGCGGATGCAGCGAGGGCGCTGCGGAAGATACAAAAGCTGACGCGACGCGGAAGTTGGTCGAAGGCGAAGGCCAGGGGTGCAATCGCGGGCGAAAGCCAGTGGTGAGCCCAGGGCGAAGCTGGAATGCGCAGCCGGTGGTGAAAGCCGCAGGGAGCGCGCAAGGCGCAGCCGGAGATGCAGCAACCGACGCGAGTCGGAGGTTGGTCCGAAGTGCCGTGGATGATGCGAAGTCTGGCGAAAGCCGGAGACCGCTCTGAAGCGCTGCTTGGGGTACAGCTTCCGATGGAACCGCGAGGCCATCAAGAATGAGACGCCAGAGATCCTAGGTCTCTGGCGTTTTCGTTTGTGGCGCAAGTTACTTTCACTTGCACCCGAGTTACAGCCAGACATGAAACGCCCCGGCTCTCGGACGCGAGAGCCGGGGCGTATCTCCTGTGGGGTTCGGGCCGACTTAGCGACCGACTACGATCACCACAAACGTATCGGGAACCATCTTGGGCCAACCGCGCGGGTTGTCCGGTGTGGGCGCAGGCCGCGGGCCAAACTCCGCCGCCATCAGATAAATGCGATCCGTGGCCGCGTCATAGGCCATCGTCCGCGCGCTCTTTTGCGTGGCCAGGCTCTCGATGGTCTTGTACGCCGGGGTCGACGCGTCTACCACCGCCAGAATCCCGTCGCCGGAAGAGGCAAACGCCAGCTTGTGGACGGCATCCCAGCCGGCCGCGTCCGGTCCATCGCCGATGTCGGGCGTCGCCAGGGACTTGCCCGTCTTCGCGTCCGTCACGGCCATCTTCTTGCCGTCGCAGACTGAGAACAATCGGCCGCCCTCCACATCAAACGCCAGGCCCGACGGCGAATCGCAGCCGGCCAGCGGCCACGTTGCCGTCACCTTGTTGGTGTGCGCGTCCAGCCGCACGATCACGTTCTTGTCTTCAATGTTGTCGTAGAGGGTGCCCTTGCCGTCCACCACTGCAAACTCCGGCTTGCCCGGCAGCGGGATGGTGGCCACCACTTTGCGAGAGGCCGCGTCAATGACCGACGCATCCTTCGAGCGCCCGTTGAACGTCCAAACCGTCCTGGTGGCCGGCTCGTAGATGATGGCGTCCGGGTTGCCGCCCACCGGGATGGTGGCGACGGTTGCCAGCGTGGCGCGGTCAAAGACCAGCACGGCGTTGCTGCCGCCGTCGGAGATATAACCCAGCTTGCCCTCGGGGTCCAGGGCCACGCCGTGCGTACCTTTCAGCCCGGTAATGGAGCCGGCCAGCTTTCCGGTAGTCGTGTCCACCACGTCCACCCGCGGTCCGCGCGTCAGGTAGAGCCGGTGCGCCGCCGAGTCGGCAATCAGGTAGTCCCAACCGCCGGTCCCGCCCAGCTTCCAGTGATCGATTACGTGATAGGGCTGCTGCGCGGCCATGGGGCGCGTGGCGGCCAGGATGCAGAACAGCAGGGCCGCGGCCGCGAAGGACCGGGCAAAAATATGCATGGAATGGCTACGATTCATGGGAGGCTCCGCTCAGGGCTCGGCAAAAGAGCAAATTCACCGGCCCAAGCAGTGTGCCACAGGCGGATTAATCCTAGCTGAACTTCCTCATCCGGCTCGTTCACCGGCCCCTGGGAAACAGACAGTGGCTGTGGTCCCATGGCCGGGCTGGCTGGCCAGGGCAATCGTGCCGCCCGCCTTCTCCACCACCGCCTTGCAGATGGAGAGCCCAAGCCCCGTGCCGCCGGTCGATCGGGTCCGCGACGGATCGCCGCGATAAAAGCGGTCAAAGACCCGCGGCAGGGCTTCAGCGGAGATGCCCTCGCCGTGATCCTCGATCTGGAGCGCAGTTCCCTCGCTCGTCTGCGCCAGCCGAATGTCGATCCGCGAGCCAGACGGGCTGTGCTGCAGCGCATTCAGCAGCAGGTTTGACACCACCAGCGCGCAGTCAGCCGGGGAAAGGGGCACATCGGCGGCTTCCAGGCCATCCACCGCAACCTCAACTCCACGCACCTGGGCCACGGTCGCCAGTTGCGCCGCCACCTGCCGGATGCATTCGCTCATGTTCGCTGCGGCCTCCTGTTCAGGGCGAGGCACGCCGGACTCCGCGCGGGCCAGGGTCAACATCCCTGCCACAATCTCCTCCATGCGCTGGCAGTCGGCGAGGGTGCGTTCCAGTCCAGCCTGGTATTCGGCTGGCGTGCGCTGCCTCATCCCCAGCAACTGCAGCGACGACTTCACCACCGCGACCCCGGTCTTCAGCTCATGGGCAGCGTCAGAGACAAAGGCCCGCTGCTGCTGAAAAGAGGCCTCCAGGCGCTCCAGCACGCTCTCAATCGCATGGGTGAGGGGCGCCAGCTCCGGGGTAGCCCGCGCACTCGGCGGAGGCGAAAACTGCCAGTTATCCACTGAAACCTGTGCAGCCAGCCCGGCCAGTTGGCGCAGCGGCAGCAGGCCCCGGTGCAAGAGCCATGCAATCAGAGGCCCGGTCACCACCAGCAGCAGCAGGCTGCCGCCTGCATAGAACTCGACCGCGCGCCGTATCGCGTGCCACACCCGCTCCGTCGGCGCCCCATACAAAATCGTCACCGGCCGCAGCTTGCCCCCGCCCGGCTCGCCAAAGTCTACGAAGCGCGAAGCATGATGGCGGAAGACCCGAAAATGCCGGTTGTCGAGCGTCAGCCGTACAAAGCCATCGGAGGGGTCGCTCCACAGCTTGCCCGAGTCTTCCTTCCAATTCGCGGAGCGCCCCAGCAGCCGCCCCGACGCGTCAAACACCTCGTAGATGTCGTCCGGCGGCAGATGCAGACCCGACTGGTTGAACAGCAGGCTTGCCTGCGCGTCCTCGGAGTCCTGAACCGCCACCAGAATGGAGTCGGCGCGGCCTCGCAGCATGATGTCGAAGGCCACAAAATGCGTGTGGCGCTCGTACCCCAGTGAAAGCAGAAGGGCGGCCACCGAGGAAACCAGCTCCACCGCGAGCACCACTGCGATGAGCCGGAAGGCGATGCTCTTTCTGGACTCGAACCTAATCTTGAACAAGGTCTCGCTCCTGCTCGGCGGCCAGCCGGTAGCCGCGTCCGCGCATGGTCTCAATCACCGGCGCGGGCTCGGCCACGGCGGCGTCCAGCTTCTTGCGCAGGTTGGAGACGTGAGCCTCAATCACGTTCGAGTGATGCTCCCAGTTGTAGTCGTAGAGGTGCTCCAGCAGCTCCTGCTTGCTCACAATCTTGCGCGGGTGGTGGATGAGGTATTCAAGAATCCGGTACTCGGTAGGCGACAGGTCCACCAGCGCTTCGGCGCGGTGCACGGTCTGCTCCAGCGTATTCACTTCCAGGTCCACCGCGCGCAGCGTGGGGTGCGCCGCGCCCTTGCCCCGCCGGATAAGAGCCTTCGCCCGCGCCAGCAACTCGCCCAGGTCAAAGGGCTTGGCCAGGTAGTCGTCCGCCCCCGCATTGAGCAGTTGAACGATCGAGTCCTTCCCGTATTTGGCGGTGAGGATGAGCACCGGCGTCGCATCCTTGCGCGCGCGCAGCCGCCGCAGCACTCCCAGCCCGTCCAGCCTGGGCAGCATCAGGTCCAGCACGATCAGGTCGTAGGTCCCGCCGCGGGCAAAGTCGTCGCCCGCCTCGCCGTCCTCGGCCCAGTCCACGGCAAACCCCGGTCCGTCGCGCAACGCCGCCGCCAGGTTCTCCGCCAGCCGGACCTCATCTTCCACAAGCAGAACGCGCATCGGTGCAGGTGTCTCCCCATTCATTATCCGCGCAGCAAGATTAATTGGGGCTGAAGCGGTTGGGCATTCAGTAGTTTCACCACCGCGCACCGTTACTGGTCCGGGCGCATTTCTGGTCTACGTCCACCCGGCCGGACGCCCATGAAAGGAAGAATCGACCCTTGCTTTTCACCTTGCAACAACCCGGTTGCTCCTCACGGCTCGTGTGCTTTTGGCTCTTTCTTGAAGTTCCGGCACGTTTTTGCTTCCATGTTCTTCCTTTCCTGTGGCATGATTGCCGCGCTTCACAACGTCACTTATCCCCAGGAGGAAGAACGATGAAATGTAAGTCACTCGGTCTTGCTGTGTTGTTAGCAGCCTTCGCCGCCTCGGCGTTGGCTCAAACTCAGATCTCCGGCACAAGAAAATGCGGCAAGGCGGACCCCGCGCAGACGCAGACCATTGAGGTCGGCGACCAACCAGGCCACGTGCTGGTCATTGAAAAGGGCACCTGTCCCATGGGCGTACCTTTCGAGATGGCCGGGCTCAAATCGACAACATTTGCTGCCGCTGAATCCGTTGACGTGACCGCCGCGAAGTTTCAGACCCGGGGTTACGGCGTGATTACGATGGACAATGGCGACAAGGCATACGTCCGGTTCCAGGGTTCAGGCACCATGAAGAACGGTACTCCGGATACCGGTGAGGGTACCTGGTCTTACACAGGCGGCACCGGCAAGCTCAAAGGGGTGAAGGGCAAAGGCACATGGAAGTCCTCTAACGCCCCCAACGGTGAGGGAGAAGATCAGCTGCAAGGCGAGTACACGCTGCCTGAAACGGGTGCCGCGGCAGGGAAAAAGTAACGGCTGCGGCACCGCGGCTGGTTCGCATCCATCGCTTTGCAAGTTACAACCCATAACCATGCCTGAGGTCCGGACTCCCATATCTCAGGCATGGTTGAGTTAGCGCGCCATCTCAACCCCGGAGGCTCAGCTGCCGAGTGAGCCAGTCTTTGAAGGCGGATGTGCGGAGGGAGAGTCCTGGCCTGGGCTGAACTGCTTGGGCTTTTGTTACTATCAATCATTTACGGCACGGCTAAAGCCGAGCCCTTTCAAAACGCGATTTTTTGCCACAGGCTGATAGGCATCGGGAAGGCAGCCACTTTCCGGCCATGCCACCGCCAAACCAGCGCAGTCGGGGCCGATTTGGGGCTGCTTCATTGGGCCTGGGTGAATTTTGCGTCATGTGCCCTGCTGGGCATTGACCGGCGTGCGGATGGAAGAATACCATCCGTTACGTTTATGCAAGCAGCCACGACCAAGCCCGTCCTTCATGATCGCCGCAGGATGCTGAGTTTTGTGGCCGCTGTTCCAGTGCTGATGGCGCTGCTTCTGGCCTCTCTGGCCGCTCCGCTTTGCGGCGCAATGCCCAGGGCGCAACGCCACGAAGGCCGGCACGAAATCGACCATCTGGAAGAAGTATGGCGCAGCGCGCTGCTCAAAGGCAGCATTGCCGCCCTGGATTCCCTGCTGGCCGATGACTACATGGCCATCTCTCCGAGCGGCATGCTGCAGTCCAAGGAGCAGACGCTGGCCAACCTCCGGCAGGGCACGCTTCACTTCAACAGCCTTGAAATCTCTGACCGCAAGGTGCGCTTCTACGGGGCCACCGCCCTGGTAACGTCGCGGGCGGAGGTGGACGCAACCACTGCCGAAGGCTCCGTTTCAGGCAGCTACCGCTACACCCGCGTCTATGTCCGCAACGAGCACGGCGACTGGAAGATCGTGAGCTTTGAGGCCAGCAGGATTCGCGAGCCGGGAGAGCGCAGGCAGGCGGAAGGCAGCCTGAGACCGGCGCCTGCGCCTTCTCCGCGGTAATGTGTGGTGAAGTGACCCATGCGCTGCGCTGAGTTACGAGCGAGTGAGTGATCCCGGCTCAATTTGAAGAATCTCATTGGAGGGCCGCTTATAATCTGCTCTCAAAGCCGTCCCCTGCGCGGGCCGCGCACCACGACACGCGGCTCCAACAAACCATAGATCGTGAACCGGCTGACCGTTCTCCCCGCTGAGGTGTATCGGATGAAAACGCCCCTGGCTACGCTCAAGTTCATTTCCCTGTCGTTTCTGCTGCCGGGACTGGCGGGGTTGATCGTCTCCGCCATGATCTCCACCTATTATCTGGACACCTTGCCGCAGCAGCCCTCCGCGCATGAGTCGCGAGTTTTCGCGCGCAACATCCACGGCACCCTGATTTATCAGACTCAGGAAGAAGACACCCGGCTCACGCTGATTGAAGACACCTCGGTGGGAGTCTTCCTGGTGGGTCTGAGCCTGGGATTGGTGTACCTGGAGAAGTGGGGCAGCGTACGCGCCAGGGACGCTGCGCCGGACGACGAGTTCTCCGAGGACTATAGCTAGACCACTTCAAAGTCCGCGACACCCTAAAATAGATAGATGCCTGAACTGCCGGAGGTGGAGACGATTGCGCGCGGTGTGCACGAGCGTGTGCGCGGAGACTGGATTGTGGAGGCTTGGTTCGGTTCGCATCCGGAGCCGTTCAAAACGCCGGCCAGACGCCAGGCAAGCGGGCTCGCCGGACG
This sequence comes from uncultured Acidobacteriaceae bacterium, assembly GCA_903849645.1. Lineage (GTDB taxonomy): Bacteria > Acidobacteriota > Terriglobia > Terriglobales > Acidobacteriaceae > Telmatobacter. The sequence continues at coordinate 87,959 of CAINJJ010000008.1, forward strand.
CCGCATCGTCGCGGTCCATCGCACAGGAAAGCACATTGTCTGCGAACTGGGGCCGACGGCGGGCGGCGACGCCCTGAAGGGGGAAGCCGGCGATCCGGAAGCGCAGTGGATTGTGCATCTTGGCATGACAGGCAGGCTTCTGGTGACGGGCGCTGATGGGGAAGTGGCGGCGCACACGCATGCGCGACTGACGCTCGGCAGCGGGCGGGAGCTGCGCTTTGTGGACCCCCGGCGGTTTGGGCGGCTGGAGTTTCGGGAACTGAAGCGGAACGATGGCTTCAGCGCTGCCGGCGCCGAGCCGCTGACCATTGGCGCGGAGGAGTTCGCGGGGCTGTTTCGCGGGCGCCGGTTGGCCATCAAGGCGGCGCTGCTCAATCAGGCGCTGCTCTCCGGCGTGGGCAACATCTATGCGGACGAGAGCCTGTTCCGGGCGGCGATTCGGCCGCGGCGGATGGCGGGGCGGCTGACCAGGGTTGATCTGGAGCGGCTGAGAGTGGCGCTGCGGCAGGTTCTGGAGGACGCAATCCGGCTGGGCGGCTCTTCGGTCTCCGACTATGTGGATGCGACCGGGATGCGCGGGTTTTTCCAGTTGGAGCACTGCGTCTATCAGCGGACGGGGGAACCTTGCCGGCGGTGCGGGACGGTGATTCGGCGCATTGTGGTGGGGGGGCGGAGCACGCACTACTGCCCACAATGCCAGCATTGATCCTGGATTCTATGGTTTTCAGGAGTATTGGCAGATTCAAGCTACCAGATTGCAGATGGCGACGCTGATCTGACTTCCGCAAGTGAATGAAAACAAACCGTGATTAGAATGGCACGCCAACTGCTATATAGAAAGTGCCAGTGATGTACCGGCTGCTGGAAACATTCCTGACAGCCCAAAGAAAAGCAGACACCCGGCAAGAGCATTCGCCAAAGCAGCGGCCCTCAAAAGGGACAGACCGGCTGGGAAGATCTGCAAAAGGAACGAGGGCTTCGAGCCATCGTCCAAACAATTTGGGAGGCCAGTGACCAGAGCAGGACAGCGAAACGCCACCCCACAGGGGTGGCGTTTCTTGCGTCTGGGTCCAGTTTCGAGCCCGTCGATGGGTTCATCGAGCAGAAACCGCCGCTTCGTGCCAACTGTTGACTTGCCAGAGGCAGGGCTTCGCGGTAGTATCGGAGTTGCCTATCAAGCGGCTGATGCGAGCCACCCTAACCGGGCAGCGCAAGCTCGCCGCTATGCAAGGAATCTTCACCGCGCACATCAAGTCAAGGCAGTCTGCGGACGGCGAAGGCTCCCATAGGAAGGGCAACACCTGAGAGAGGCACCGGCCGCACCGTTACGAATCTGACAATTGGGTGGTGGCGCAGGGCGGCTCCTGTGTGAGAGGCGCAACTACGTTTTCCCTTAAATCACCATTCAGGGCAGTTGAAGTGAAAGCGGCGCGATCAGCAGGGATAGCCGAAGCCTGGAAGGGCATCGGCAGAGCGCAAAGATCTGAGACGACGTTCAGGACTGACGAGGAAGATGGCAAAGCGTGTGCGGTGCCCGTTTGCGGGGGATCACACACGATGCATCGGCAGTCTGCAACGCCGGTCTCATTTACCCGGAGCCAGTATGGGAACCAGGTGACACGAGACTGCGAAACTCATGGCAACTGAAAGCAATGCATCAGGAAGTTCAAGCATGACGACAGAATCAACCCAGCCCCAGAGTGAAGTGGGGCCGGTCCCGGCCAACGGCCAGGGACAGTCGCAGGGGCATCGGCGCCGCCGGCGTCGCCGCAAGAACAAGAGCAGCCAGGCAGCAGCGGGTCCCGTGCAACCGCCACAGGCTCAGGCGCAGCCAGCGCCGCCTCCACCACCGCAACCCGTGCAGCAAAAGGCGCCGCCCGCGCACCAGGGAAGTCATCATGGCGGCAGCCAGGGCGCCGGCCAAGGCGGACACCCGAGCCAGGGGCGGAAGAAGAAGAAGTTCTTCACCAAGAGTGCTGTGCCTCCGCCGGGGCCGGGGAACAGCATCTCTTCTCCCTCGCAGGGCAAGCGCAAGGGCAAGCAGAAGGGTCCGCGGGAGTTTGTGGGGCCGATGGACCACAGCTACCGCATGGTCAATGGGAACGTGGCCGACGGCCCGCCCTCGACCATTCAGCTCTCGAACAACGGTCACAACAGCGGGTATTATCAGGAGCCCTACCAGGCTCAACCGGCCGCTGTGATTCGCCACGACGCGCCCACGCGCATCTTCTGCTTTATCGAGGACCTGTTTTTCCTGGCCAAGATTCAGGAGACGGCGCGGAAGCTGGGCGTGAAGGTGGAGTTTGTGAAGGGCGACAAGGAAGTGGTGGGGCGTCTGACGGATGTTGCGGAAGACGAGCGGCCCACGCTGCTGGTGTTTGACCTGAACAACCTCAACGCCAAGCCGATGTCGCTGATTCCCAAGTTCAAGGCCAAGCTGAAGAAGGCCACGTCCATCATTGGATTCCTCTCGCACCTGCAGGGCGACCTGAAGATGAAGGCCATCGAGGCCGGCTGCGACACGGTGATGCCGCGCTCGGCGTTTTCGCAGAGCCTGCCGAACCTGCTGCGCCGCTATGGGCTGGAAGAAGAAGAAGACCACTATCCTCAGCCGGTGTAGAGGCATTCAAGGCACAATGGAAAAGGGCGCTTCCGCAACGGGAGCGCCCTTTTCCATTGGGTGCGAGCGGTCGACTATCCCGGAGGCCAGGCGAGCGGGCGTCCGCCGAGCAGATGCACGTGGAGGTGGTCGACCGTCTGGCCACCGTCTTCCCCCGTGTTGATGGCCACGCGGTAGCCCTTGGCGAGCCCTTTTTGAGCGGCAATCTGAGCGGCGGCCCAGAGAAGATGGCCGAGCAGAGCGCGGTCGGCCTCGTCACTGTGAGCCAGCGAGGCGAGGTGGCGGCGCGGCGCCACCAGCACATGGACCGGCGCCTGGGGGTGAATGTCGGCAAAGGCGTAGCAGTGCTCGTCCTGGTAGACGGCGCTGGAGGGGATGGTTCCTTCAATGATCTTGCAGAAGAGGCAGCTCATATCGGGTCCAGTGTACAGGAGACTCAGGCGGACTCCAGGATCATGTTGGCGTACTGTGTGGTGTCGCCGGTGCGGATGAGCCCGATGGCGTGGGGGACCCGCTTCTTGAACTCGATGTGCGGCTCGGTGGTCAAAGGTATGCCGTCGATTGCCTGGTCGAGTGCCTGGCAGGCCTGAGGGTTGTTGGCGGCACGGAACTCCTTGGCCATGAAGACGCGGCCAATGGTGAAGTTGGCGTGGAGGGCGCGGAGCACGTCGAGCACGCGGGGGATGTCGTCAACCAGGGAGATGTCGATGGTTTCAATCTGCGGCCAGAAGGGAAAGCCGCGGTCGGCGATGACCAGCGTGTTGGTGTGGCGCACGCGGCTCAAGAGGGAGTTGATCTGCGGGTTCAAGATGCCTGTCTTCAACATGCTGTCGGCCTTCCTTTCGAACTTTAACTTGTGTGATCCAGCAGGATCTTCCAGCCCTGGGGGCCCTTGCGCCAGACGAGAGAGAAGATGCCGTCGTCTTTTTTGGCCTCGCCCTTGGCGGTGCGCTCAAGATGGAATTTGCCGGTGACGACCGCAAACTCGACGGCGCCGCAGGATCCGGGCAACAGGCGCACCTCGAGTTCGTTGAAGGTGAGCACGCCCATCTGCTCGGCTGTTGAATAGGAGTTCTTGTAGCGCTCGAGGATAGGTCCGTATCCCTTGCGCACCGCGGCGCCGATGAACGTTGTCTCCGGCGAGTTCTCATAGGACTGCATGAAGGCGGGGATGTCGGCTTGATTCCACGCGGCGGTCTGGGCGGCGAGAACGGCGCGGATGGCGGCTTCGTCGTTGGCGGGAGCCTGGGCGCGCAGGGTGAGCCCCGAAGCGCAGAGCAAGCACAGGGTGAGGGCCAGGAAGGGCAATTTCAAGGTCATGCCTCCGCGTCCAGCTTACAATGACAGCATGTCCGCGGGCTCCCTTTCCGCTCCCTTTCGCGTTGTGCACACGGTCTGTTCGCACGACTGCCCGGACTCCTGCGCGGTCCTGGTCACAGTGAACGAACAGGGTCGCGCGGTCAAGGTGGCGGGCGACCCGGCGCAGCCTGTGACGCAGGGCTTTCTCTGCGGCAAGGTGGCCAAGTACCTGGACCGTGTTTATGCGCCGGATCGCATTCTTTATCCACTGAAGCGCAAGGCGGGCGTGCCCAAGGGACCGCTGCGGCGGGGGCAGGAGCAGGAGGCCTTTGAGCGCATCGGCTGGGACGAGGCGCTCGATGCGATTGCCGCGCGGCTCAAAGAGACGGCAGAGCGCTATGGGCCAGAGTCGATCTTGCCCTACAGCTATGCGGGCACCATCGGCGTGCTGGGCTATGGCTCCATGGACCGGCGGTTCTTTCACCGCCTGGGCGGGAGCCAGTTGGACAGGACCATCTGCGCCGAGGCCGGGGGCGTGGCCTGGAACCTGGTCTACGGCAAAAAGCTGGGGACACCGACCGAGGACTTCCGGCTGGCGAAGCTGGTGCTGGCCTGGGGCGCGAACATCCACGGCAACAACATCCACCTGTGGCCGATGATCGAGCAGGCGCGGCGCAACGGAGCGCGGTTGATCGTGATCGACCCTTACCGGACGCGCACGGCGGCGCTGGCGGATTGGCACATCGCCATCCGGCCGGGCACGGATGGGGCGCTGGCGCTGGGCATGATGCACGTGATTCTCAACGAAGGGCTGGAAGACCGGGCCTATATCGCGGAGATGACACATGGTATCGACGGGCTGGCCGAACGCGCGCGGGAGTATACGCCGGAGCGGGTGGCGGCCTGGACCGGGATGACAGCGGCGGAGGTGGAGCAACTGGCGCGCGAGTACGCCACCACGCGGCCGGCGGCCCTGCGGTTGAACTACGGAGTGCAGCGGAGCGAGAACGGCGGAACGGCGGTGCGGGCCATCGCCATGTTGCCGGCGCTGACAGGGGCGTGGAAGCACCGTGGCGGGGGCGGGCAGATCTCGACTTCCGGCGCATTTGCCTGGAACAAGGCAGCCGTGGAGCGGCCCGAGCTGGCGCTTGCTTCGCCTCTGGGCAGGCCGGCGCGGGTAGTCAATATGTCCACCCTGGGGCAGGCTCTGGAACAGGGTTCAGATGTCAGGGGTCAGAGGTCAGGGCCCGACGTGCATGCGCTGTTTGTGTACAACTCGAATCCGGGGGCGGTGGCTCCGAACCAGAACGCGGTGCTGCGGGGGTTGTCGCGGCCCGACCTCTTCACCGTCGTGCACGAGCTCTTCTTCACCGACACCACGGACTATGCCGACTACATCCTGCCGGCGACGACGTTTCTGGAGCATACGGACATTCAGGGGGCGTACGGGCACTACTTTGTGCAGTTGTCGCAGCAAGCCATCGAGCCGCCGGGCGAGGCGCGGTCGAATGTGTGGCTCTTCAGCCAACTGGCGCAGCGCATGGGGTTCACCCAGGAGTGCTTCCGCGATACGCCGGAGGAGATCATCCGGCAGGCGCTGGCCATTGGCCCGGACGGGCGCTCGACCAATGCGGCCATGGAGCACATTTCGCTTGAGGATTTGAAGGAGCAGGGGCACATTCCGCTCAGCTTTCACGCGGACCCGGAGGGAAAGCCCTTCCAGCCCTACCTGGCAGGACCTTTGGCCACGCCAACGGGAAAGATCGAGTTCGACTCTCAGGTGCTGGCCGCGCAGGGGCTGGACGGGCTTCCGGCCTTTGTGCCGCCGACGGAGTCACGCTGGGGCGCGGACGCGGGGCGGTATCCGCTGGAGTTTCTGGGGCGCAAGGCGGACAACTACATGAACTCGACCTTTGCCAACCTGGACGGGCACCGCAAGATGGAGTCGCGGACCTCGCAGCGCCTGGAGATGCACCCGGCGGACGCCGCGGCGCGGGGCATTGCCGAGGGCGATGCGGTGCGCATCTTCAACGACCGTGGCACGCTGACGCTGACGGCGCTGTTGAACCCAAGCCTGCCCACCGGGGTGGTTTCAGCGCGGATGGACTGGGCCAAGCTGCATCCCGAGGGGGCCAATGTGAACGCCCTGACCAGCGAACGGCTCACCGATCTGGGCGCGGCAGCCACCTTTTACTCCGTGCTGGTGGAAGCGGCGAAGGCCTGAACCGAAACGGGCAGCAGCGCGGGCCCCTGGCAAGTTACCCTTGCATCTATGAATTGGATCGTTGTTCTCATTGCGGTTGCAGTGTTGGTGTTTCCGTTTCTGTTCAAGCGAGCGAAGCAAATCTCCGTCGAGGACGCGCAGGCGCGCCTGCGGTCGGGGGCGCTTCTGATTGACGTTCGGACTCCGGGCGAGTTCAAGGAAGGGCACCTGGAAGGGGCGATCAATCTGCCGCTGGACCAGATTGAGACGGCGTTGCCGCTGCGAGTCACGGACAAGGGCCAGGCGCTGCTGCTGCACTGCCAGAGCGGGATGCGCAGCGGAGCGGCGGAGAAGAAGCTCAAGGCCCTGGGCTATGCCAACGCCTTCAATCTCGGCTCGTATGGGCGGGCGGCGCAGATTGTAAAGGGCAGCTAGCGGAGTGCCGCAGGCTGTTCGTCGATGAGTCAGCTCGGACCGGGTCGCCTAACCTTCCCCGAACCGCAACTGAGAATCCACATTCGAGTTCCGAGTGCTCCGAAGCTGTGGACTAGGGAATAGGGACTGAGGGGCTTGGGAACGCAGGAGCCTGGGGGCGGCACTGTCCCGAGCTACCCGAATGGAGACGACGCGACCCTCCGACCGCTCGAATCTCAGGCATGTGAGCGAGGGTGGGCGGTTGACCGGCGAGACGGTTGCTGGACCGGATGAAGGGCTGAAATGACAGCGGCCGGGTTTTTGGCGATGACGGTGAGAAAGGCACGAGCCGAGGACTCAGGGGTGCGACGGCCGCCTTCCCAGTGCTTGACCGCGTCGAGCGAGAAGCCAAACGTGTCTGAAAAGCGGGCCTGGGTCATTTTGAGGCGCTTGCGAATGCCTTTCACATCAATCTCAGCCGGCAAGGTGACCTTGTAGCCTGCGGCTTCTCCTGCGAGGAAAGCATCCACTTCGTCCAATCCGGTCATGAGGGCGTCAAACAATTTGGTCATGGATTACCTCCTGTATCTTGCAAAGATTTCATCGGCGCGTTTGGCCAGTTCGTTGCGCTCTTTCCTGGTCAGGTTGTCTTTCTCATTCTTTGCGTAAGCGGCCACTAGAAAGACCGGGAACATTTCGTTGCGCAGGATGTAGACGACACGCGCACCGCCACGCTTTCCCATGCCGCCGCGGGCAACGCGCACCTTGCGAAAGCCCCCTGTTCCCTGCATAATCTCGCCGCACTCCGGGTCCGCCGCCACCATGGTGACGATCTGATCAAGCTCCGTTTCACTGAAGAGAACTTCGGCAGCTCGGAGATAGCCCGGCGTTTCGACGACGGTCTGCACTTTCTATTTGTACTCCATTGGACACTTTTTATCCAGAAAAATTATCCTTCCCTCACGTCGATGTTCCGAGGTTTCTGGCTACAGAGTCGTTATTTGGGGTGCTCCATGAGTAAAGGTCCCCTCGGGACAAAGGTGCTGCTGTATGTCTTGATCTTTCCAAAGCCCGTCAAATCGGCAATTTTTGGGCGGCTCTTCTTCGAAACGAGTTCCAGCGTGGTGACCAGCCAATAAACCGCGCTGGGTGAGTCGTTGGCCGTAGAAGGTGGACGGAAGTCTGCTACGGATTGGGTGTCCGAAGCAGGTGCAATGCCGAAAAAGCGAGCACGCCGGATATGGCTTCAGAAACCCACAGTCGCCGGCAGAATGTCTTCCACATCCACCCACTGCGTCGGGTAGTTGCCGGTGTAGCAGGCAGTGCAGTAGCCGTTGTGTTCGCTGCCGTCGCAGGCTTTGAGGAGTCCTTCGAGGGAGAGGTAGGCCAGGGAGTCGGCTTCGATGAAGCGGCGTATCTCTTCGATGGACTTGTTGGCGGCGATGAGGTCGCGCTTGCTGGGAGTGTCTACACCATAGAAGCAGGGCGAGATGGTGGGCGGGCAACTGATGCGGAGATGGACCTCTTTTGCGCCTGCGCCGCGGACCATGCGCACAATCTTGCGGCTTGTTGTTCCGCGGATAATGGAGTCGTCGATGAGGATGACGCGCTTGCCTTCAAGCAGGTTGCGTACAGGGTTGAGCTTGAGGCGGACGCCGAAGTCGCGGACGCGCTGCTCGGGCTCGATGAAGGTGCGGCCGACGTAGTGGTTGCGGATGAGGCCGAGGCGGAAGCGGATGCCGGACTCCTCCGCGTAGCCGAGGGCGGCGGTGACGCCAGAGTCGGGAACTGGGACCACGAGGTCGGCAGGCACGCCGGACTCGCGGGCAAGCTGGCGGCCCATCTGGTCGCGGCTCTCCTGGACCCAGCGGCCATAAATGCGGCTGTCGGGGCGGGCGAAGTAGACGTGCTCAAAGATGCAACTGGACTGGGGAACGCCGGTTGCGTACTGGCGGCTGGTGATGCCGTCTTCGGTGACCATGACGAGCTCGCCGGGGAGGACGTCGCGGAGGTACTCGGCGCGCAGCAGGTCAAATGCGCAGGTTTCAGAGGCGAAGACGATGGTGTCGGGGCCGTTGGGGTTCTGAATGCGCCCGATGGAGAGGGGACGGAAGCCGCGCGGGTCGCGGGCGGCAAAGATGCGGTCGCGCGTCATCATGACGATGGAGAAAGCGCCCTCGACCTGGGCGAGCGAGCCGGCGATGGCGTCCACAAGCGAGTTGGCGCGGGAGTGGGCGATGAGCTGGACGATGATCTCCGAGTCAGAGGTGGTCTGGAAGTACGCACCGTCGCGCTCGAGCCGGGAGCGGAGGTTGCCCAGGTTGACCAGGTTGCCGTTGTGGGCGATGGCGATGAGGCCCTTGACGGAGTCGACGCGGATGGGCTGGGCGTTGAGCAGCGCGGAGTCGCCGGTGGTGGAGTAGCGGGTGTGGCCGATGGCCATATGGCCGGGGAGCTTCTGGAGAACGTCATCGGTGAAGATTTCGGAGACCAGCCCCATGCCCTTGATGTTGGCCAGGCGCTGCCCGTCGGCGGTGGCGATGCCGGCCGACTCCTGGCCGCGATGCTGGAGGGCGTAGAGGCCCAGGTAAGCCTGGCGGGCGGCATCCGGATGGCTGTGGATAGCGACCACGCCGCACTCTTCGTGAAGAGTGTCGTTGTCGCCTTCGGTGACAGTGGGCAGTGGACAGTGGTCGGTGGTCAGTTGCCCGGTAGTATCCGTTACGCCGGGGACGCCTTGAAAGAGGCGGCGGGTCATGCGGAGACCTCGTCGTGAAGAGTGGATTCGAGCGCGGCGGCCCAGGGTTTGTGGAGTTCCGCCAGGGGTGCGGCAATGAGGGTATCGCCGTATACGGAGATTTCGAGGCGGTCGCCGCCGGTTGTTCCGATGCGGGCGGTGAGGAAGCTGTACTCGGCAGCCAGGCTCTCGATGGCGGCGGCGTTGCTGGGATGCGTGGAAACCAGCATGGTTGTGGCCTGCTCGGCGAAGAGGCCGAAGAGAGGATGAACCATGAGCGACGGGTCCTGCTCGACCGATGCGCCGACGGAGAGCGGGAAGGCGGCCTGGGCCACGGCAACGGCAATGCCGCCATCGGAGATGTCGCGGGCAGAGCTGAGGAGCTTGCGGTCGGCGAGGACGCCCAGAAGGGTATGGAGGTCGGCCTCGGCGTCGAGGTCGAGCGGAGGCGGCTGGCCCCAGATGCCCCCGAGGATGACTTTCGCGTACTCCGAGGAGCCAAAGGCGACAAGCAGGGAGTCGGCGGGAGCGGCGGTATCCTCCGGCACGATGGGGACAGGGGCCGCCAGAGGCGATGCAATGGGAAAGCCCGGGTCCGGGGTGAGCGGATAAACAATATAGGGGCTGATGGGGATGGGCTTGAAGGGCACTTTGAGGTCGGGGTCCGGTTCCTGGCCGGCGGGGATAGGCCAGAGCAGCAGGATGGCGTCGCCGCCGCGCTGGAAGTGGGCGGGAACGGCCTTGGTGACGTCTTCGAGGATGCCGACGATGCCCAGAACCGGGGTGGGATAGATGCCCTCGCCGCGGGTTTCGTTGTAAAGGGATACGTTGCCGCCTGTGATGGGCGTGCCGAGGGCGATGCAGGCCTCGCCGATGCCGTCGATGGCCGCGGAGAGCTGGGCCATGATCTCGGGCTTCTCAGGGTTGCCAAAGTTGAGGCAGTTGGTGGCGGCCACGGGGAGAGCGCCGCAGGAGGCGACCTTGCGGGCAGCTTCGGCGACGGCATGCATGGCGCCAAGCTTGGGGTTCAGATATGCCCAGCGTCCGTTGCCGTCGAGTGCCATGGCGAGGCCGCGCTCGTGGCCTGGAGTGCCTGTGCCCTTGATGCGCATGACGCCGGCCTCGCCGCCGGGGCCGAGGACGGTGTTGGTCTGCACCATGGTGTCGTATTGCTCGTGGACCCAGCGCTTGGAGCAGACGTTGGCGCTGGAGAGCAGCTTGACCAGGTCGGCGGTGAAGTCACGGTCTTCCGCGAGCTGGGCGAGAGCCTCTTCCGGGGGCTCCTGGGAGACGGGAGCATTCCAGACGCCGACCGGGCGGTGGTAGAGCGGGGCGTCGTCGGTGAGCGACTGGTTGGGAATATCGGCCACCAGGACGCCGTGGTGGCGGATGCGGAGCCGGGGCTCGGGCTGCACGGTGCCGACGATGACCCCGTCGAGGCCCCACTTCTCAAACACGCTCAGGACTTCCTGCTCGCGACCCTGGATGGCGACCAGCAGCATGCGCTCCTGGCTCTCGGAAAGCATGATCTCGTAGGCCGTCATGCCGGTTTCGCGCTGGGGCACGAGGTCAAGCTCAACGTCGAGCCCAACTCCGCCCCGCGCGCCCATCTCGCAGGTGGAACAAGTCAATCCGGCCGCGCCCATGTCCTGGATGCCGACAATGGCGCCCGTCTGCATGGCCTCAAGACAGGCTTCCAGGAGGAGCTTCTCCATGAAGGGGTCGCCGACCTGCACGTTGGGGCGCTTGGCCTCCGTGCCCTCGTGGAATTCTTCGGAGGCCATGGTGGCGCCGTGGATGCCGTCGCGGCCGGTTTTTGCGCCGACATAGATGACGGGATTGCCCGTGCCGCTGGCCTTGCCATAGAAGATTTCGTCGATCTTCACCATGCCCAGGGCGAAGGCGTTGACCAGCGGGTTGCCGCTGTAGCAGGGCTCGAACTTGGTTTCTCCGCCCAGGTTGGGCACGCCGAAGCAGTTGCCATAACCGGCGATTCCGCTGACCACCCCCTCGACGATGGAGTGATTTTTCGCAATAAGCCGGCGCTCTTCCTCGTCCTGGCCGGGTTCGTCCGTGATGGAGCCGAAGCGGAGCGAATCCATGACGGCGAGAGGACGCGCGCCCATGGTGAAGATGTCGCGCAGGATACCGCCCACGCCGGTAGCCGCGCCCTGAAAGGGCTCGATGTAGCTGGGGTGGTTGTGAGACTCGATCTTGAAGGCGCAAGCCCAGCCGTCGCCCACGTCGATGATGCCGGCGTTTTCACCCGGCCCCTGGACCACGCGGTCGCTCTTGGTGGGCAAGCGCTTGAGATGCACCCGGCTGGATTTGTAAGAGCAATGCTCGCTCCACATGACCGAATAGATGCCCAGTTCGGTGAGGGAAGGAACGCGGCCCAGCGCGGTGTGGATGCGGCTGTACTCATCCGCGGTGATGCTGTGTTGGGCCAGCAACTCCGGGGTTACCGATACCGGTTCGGGAACGACTGCAGAGGAGGCGGTAGTCATCACAATTGCCCTTATTGTCGCACGGCGCTGCCTGCGGCGGGACAGGCATCTGAGCGGGCGCCGCAGCAAGCGCCGGGGCCGGGGGCCGGAGCGGTGGCGAATGGGGCAAAGGCTGTGCGATACTTTGGATGCGGAATCCCACCCTTGGCCGGGATGGCGGAACTGGCAGACGCAGCGGACTCAAAATCCGCCGATCGCAAGGTCGTGGGGGTTCGACCCCCCCTCCCGGCACCACTTGAGCTAATGTTATCTCCTTTTTATTGTGTTGTTTAGGAGAACGATTCTGTTTCCCTGATCAGGTCAGTGAGACAACACTCTGATTTCTGGGTACAAATTCAGGTACAGAGCGTATCTCGTTTGTTTTCAGCGTTAAGTGAGACGCCCCCTCGATTGGATGATGCGACCTACGCTATCCTAACCCAAATTACTGTTGATTTCGGAATGCGCGGCGGACTCAGGATGTCCGCATTGATCGGCCTTGCGCTTGGATTTAGCCTTCGGCAGAGAGCTTTGCCATTTTGAGCGACCATCGCACTCGCTCTGCAATGAACTTGGCGAACGAACTCGCATCCACATCGATGCTCGCGCGGTCCAAAGCGTTCAAATACGCTGCGCGATCCTCAACGCGAACCACCGTCCATGGATACCCGCCAGATGCCAGAAGGACATTCATCAGAAAGCGTGCCATGCGGCCATTCCCATCGGGATATGGATGAATGTAGCCAAAGAGCCAATGGCCGAGTACTGCCCGAACCGACGGCTCAGGTTCCGCTTCAATCAAATCGAATAACGCGGGCATGGCATCGCGCACCGCTTCCCAACGTGGCGGAACAAACCTGGAATTTCGCAGATAGACAGCATCGTTGCGATAGCCAGCCAGGGCCGAGGCCGGGATCAGGCCGGAGACAACACAGGGTTCAAAAAGTTCTCTGTGCCAATCCCTGTGGTCCAGTCTGGCAATCGCCCCCGCGTTTCCGCCAACCAGCACTTTGGACACGCTGCCCTTCACTTTTTGGAAAGCTTGCCAATACCCACGTGCGGCAAGCGCATCTCGGCTTTGTCGATCTGCCTCGTGATGCGCTGGGTCCCATGCCCCCGACATGACCCTCTCAATCAACTCAGGGCTTACGCGGTAACCTTCGATAGAGAGGGAATGATACGCATCGCTCTGATAAATGCCATCGACGAAATTCAAATATGCCGTCTGGTTCATGCGCAAGCGAGGTGGTTTGGGAAAGTCTTCGAGCACCGCTTCCCGCGATGCTGACCAAATAGCCTGAAGCCGGCCGACGATCGGCGTGTCCGCGGGTCTGCCAATTGCGAATACACGCTGGGCAGTTTCAAACGGGTCTGATTCTCGAACGTCATACCCTGCGGCCTTCATCGTCGAGAGAATTTCGTCAGCCTGTACTGCGTGGCTCACACGCCGTAAGGCACCAGCCAGACGCCCCGCAATAGCGGAGTGTCCTCCGTCCAGCAGAGGTCTGAGCAGTTCAGATGCATCGCGGACGCTCGCTAGCACAACTTGGGTTTCAATCGGGTTTCGAATGAAAAAGGACTCAGGTACTCGAATCAGGGCGGCGACAGGAGAAAAGAGTCGCAGGCCCCTACGGACGACCAAGTCTTCGCGTGCGATCAATTGCTGCTCCTTCAGATCGTAAAGCGAGGTGCGAAAGAGGAGCTTGATCGTATTGTTATGGCCTTTGGGGCTGTAGACAATGACCTGAGACGGAATGGTGGTGTTTTCAGCATGGACCAAGAGCGACTGTTCCGGAGAGAGATGCCAGTCTTCTCCGAAACGCTTTTTGCAATATTGAGCGCAGAATTCCCAGAAGGACGCGAACCACGGCGTGCTGTCGCCGGTCTGCGCACCAGGGCTGGAGGAGATAAGCCAGCCTTTCATCACTGACAGCAGGAATCCATGCTTCAACAGTCGATCTCGATGAACGCGGCTCAGTTCGCCCGACTGAAAGACGCGCCGCCCGTCCTTCTGGAGTCCCTGAAGGATGCTCAGTGATGCCGCGAGCTTTTCGTTCGGTGCCGCCATATGTACTCCATCGGGACAACGCAAGTTTTTAGCGCCGTGCGATTACGAGTATATGGCGACGCACGGTTGCAAGTAAATTACCCCTCGCAATTGCAAGTATTTTTTGGCGGGGAACGACGATTTGCAGGCTTCCCCCCGCCAAATTCGACTTAACAAGGGGGAACGAGAAAACAACGGCGCATATCGTCTACAGATTCGCCTTTGCCAGCCGTCCCAGGAAGGCGCTCTTGGCGGCATGTGTCTTGCGAAGCTCCTCCATCCTCAACTGGAACCCCGTTTCATCTCCTTGGCGAACAGCCAGGTCATGCAGATCCATTAAAAGATTCACCGCCCTCTCGTAGTCCTTTGGCTGCCGCTGCTGGATATACCCCTCTACCTGCTTCCAGACCGCCTTCTCGCGATTCGCCAGGCCTTCAAGGTAAACCGCACGATCCGCCTCGTCCTTGGCTTTCTTCCGTGCTGCTTCAGCCGCTCGCTTCGCATTCAGTTGCCTTGCCCGCTCCTCGGCGCGGACGCGCGATGCTGTCAAGAGATCCTCCACTGTGCGCCGTTCGATTGCGTCATGGTTCGCTGCCACGGCGTTCTCCTGTTGAAAGCGCTGCAGAAGTTCGAGCCTGCACCGCTCACTTGGCTCTGACAGAAAGTCGATGAGCAGGTCATCCTTTTCACTCGCAGGCAAACCCCGAACCCACGTTGCAAGGGCCTTCCGCGACGGCCCGTCTTTCAACGGCGCAGAAGCGGAGGCTGCAACTTCGACCAGATCCTCATCGATTCCAAGAAATTCGATCAACGAATCATGGGGCGCTGACAATTCCCGCAGGCCGGCTGGCACCGGGGGCTCCACCGCATCTCCAGGTAACTCGTCATCTTGCGCACACATGAGCCATCCGAGATATAAGCAGCGAAGATCGCCCCGAAGCAGATCGGAGCGCAGGGAAACCAACGATCCCATCCAGCCAGTGCCATCATCCCAGTCGTCGTCGGATTCTACTTCACTTTCAAAGCTGACAATCACGAACTTTCCGGCACTTCGAACGTGCGCGGACTTGCCTGGCAGAATCGACTTGAGCTGTTTGAAGTCGACCCGTTCCTGCGGCAGTCGAAGATGGAATTCTCGTGTGCCCCAATTTGCCACATAGACAGATGCATCGAAATACTTCTCCAGAAGTTTGAGCGGATCGGCTTTCAAGTCGCCCCACTCGTAGTGATTCGTAAAACTCGTCGTGGTAATTACGGCGCGCGTGGAGATGGCGCGAAGGGCGGCCATCTCGGTCTTCGTCAGTGCATGGTCAATTGCTCTGAAGTCGTAATACTGGTATTCGCTCACCTATGACCCTCTGAGAAAGGGTTTTGGGCATACATTCCGTGCCAGTTTTGACTCTTCGTAAAAATGCCTAACTGAATTTAGCGTGATCCGAGAGTTGTCCTTAAAGAAAATCTTCTTGCCGGCAGATCGAACGCAACACAGATCTAAGAAATGAATGTTTGGCGCAGTAGCTACCAGAACATTGAAATCAATCCCACGAACCAAGAGGCGGTATATCAGGTAGCCTCCGGCATTACCTAACAACGTTGGCGGCTGAACAAGAACTTGTGACGCCATGTCCGTACACACGGTTATAGCGACTCCGACGTTTGCCGGAAGTTCTGTCTCCCCAAGCAGGTATTTTCGGATTCTCTCTTCATCTTCTGCAGCCAACACAACCGAGGTTGTCTGATTTCCGATCGTCCTCCATTCGTGGATTCCCGACCTCCAGACAACGCTCAATGCGAAATAGGCGAGCTTGTCCGTATCTATGCCAACCCGTTCACCGGAAAAGACACGGTAGTCGGGCTCGCGCTGTATTGGAAGCGCAATCTGCAGCTTATCAAGCAGCGGAAACCCTTGTCTCAATCTCCATACGAGGCTCGTCACGTATCGCTCTCCGCCCTTGTTGAATAGGTCTTCGCATCTGGTGCACAACACGTACTCCCTGATCTGACGAGACGTTTTCATTACGACTTTCGCAGTCATCACAATTGAATCGTCGCCTTCATCTTTGCGGCATAGCTTATATATCGCCCTCCCGATCAGGTGGCTCAGTTGCAATTCAGCATCTTGATGACAGAGTTTGCATGTTCCGCGTTGCATATTGGCGCAATCCTTAAGTGATCAAGTTGGTGCGAGGCGTACCACAAGTACGGCCGCGGGAGACGTCTCGGGTAAGGGGCTATTCTTCGCCCCGAGATCGCCTCTCGATTATTAGTTTCCGCCCATCGTTGTCCGCGACGAGCCACTTAATAAGCCTATTGTTGAAGTTGTTCAGCAAATAGCCGGAGAGGGCAATGCCGTAGAGAGAACGACGAGCAGACTTGCGCGCCTCCTCTCTAACGTTGGTTCTGAATAATTCGAGTTCAATGGCAAGATCGATAATATTGCCTTCGTATCCGGGAAGGTATCTTGTCAGTCTGTCAAGCTCTCCTTCGATGTCTGTAAAGGCCCGGATGGCCGAGAAACGGGCTTCGTCTTCATCTGTCGGGATTTCAAATACCTTGTCGACGCCGATTGTCTGGTCGGGCATGTATCCGATGTCGCCTGGCTTCGCGAGCCGCGCCTCCAAAGCATTAGCTCTCAGTTCGCGCAAGTCGGCCTCGATCTGCTGGAGAAGTCTAGAACATTCGATTTGAACTGAGAGCCGTGAGATGTGGTCGTGGAGTCCTTGGACGAGCTTCTTTGTCGCTCCATCTATTTCTTCCATTTCTTAGCCTCCCAAACGGGGTGAAGAGATGGAATGATTTTAGTTGGTCAAGGATTGTCATTTGGTATGGAGTTCCCCGCTATGCTTGCGGGACGTCTAAATCTGCGCCGAATTGCCCAGACATTGTCTGGGCGATTTCGAAGGCTGGGAATTGTCCAGGCGCCGTCTGGATAATCTTCAGGAACCCTTTGCAAACACGATAGGCTTTGCGGCATGTTGCATTATGTCATTACAAGTGATTACATGATGATGGTTTGACACAATGCGTACAACAAAGCCTATTGAAAGAACGATGCAATACGTCCGTCGGAAAGGAATTGTGAGGCCCCGCGACCTGGAGGCTCTCGGCATTCCACGCGAGTACCTGCTGCGTCTCCACCGTCAAGGAAAGCTGAGCCGGTCGGGGCGCGGGATCTATACTCTGCCAGACGCGGCGGTCACGGAACGCCACTCCTACGCGGAGGTGGCAAAACGGGTGCCGGAAGCAGTCCTGTGCCTGCTTTCGGCCCTGGTCTTTCACGAATTCACGACACAAAGTCCGGCATCAGTCTGGATCGCTCTCGGCAAAGGGGCAAGAAAGCCTGCCATCCTGTCGCCTTCACTCCGGGTGGTCCGTCTCACGGAACCTTCGCTCTCCGAAGGTGTCGAGGTGCATACGGTTGAGGGCGTGCCTGTGCGCGTCTACTCAGCTGCAAAGACCGTGGCGGATTGCTTCAAGTTCCGCAACAAGATCGGCCTGGACGTTGCAATCGAGGCGCTGAAAGACAGCCTCCGCCAAAAGAAGGCCACCATCAACGACATCTACCGTTATGCCAAGATCTGTCGCGTGAGCAACGTCATCCGTCCCTACATGGAGGCGCTATGACCCGCGAACCGGCGAAGAATCTCGCAGCTCCGATCCGGGCGCGTTTGCTCGCTCTGGCCCAGAGCCTTCACTGGAGCGAACAAAAATGAGCTGCAGCAGCATCCGACTAATCTCGATTGCGAGGGACAACACTCGATTGCCGGGTACAGATTCGGGTACAGACGTCAGTTTGGCTCGATTACGGATAATTACGTTAAGTCGCTGATGGGCAGTCACTTGTGGATATCCGGCATTACGCTCGATTTCGCTTATTTATCATAGACTTACGGCATTCTTGAGAGACTCAAAATCCGCCGACCCTTGCGGTCATGGGGGTTCGACCTCCCCTCCCGGCACCAAGACAACAAAGGGTTTAAGGTCGAATGGCCACTCTGGGAAGAGTGGCCATTCTGCGTCTGGTGGTAGTAGTCGTGGCTGTGGGTTCATTCACTCTCGGTAGTCCCTGAGGATGGATGCTCGGTGGCTGTATCAGAGATGCGATCCACCACCGACTGGCGATGGTGCGGGGACAGATGACTGTAACGGGCAGACATGGTGATTGTTTTGTGCCCAGCGGCCTCCTGAGTCACCTTGATCGATGCTCCGGCAATGGCCCACCATGAGCAGAACGTGTGCCGATTCGAGTCCCATGCATCCCCCCCCGATATTCGCTTTGGCCAAACAGGGCTGAAACCAGGACCCCGTATCGGATCTACCCTTGGACCCGTATTTGGGGAACCCAGGATCACTCCAGCGCTGTCCAGGTTGCCGTCACGGTCTCTATCGCTTCTGGGCTATACTCGGTTGCTGAAGGCAAGTGGCACCCTCTCTCCCCTTGAGCATGCTATGACCGCCAACGAAGGACCACAACAGGATTGCGAATACATCGTTGTCGGCTCGGGCGCCGGCGGCGGTACCGTTGCTGCGCGCCTTGCGGAAGCCGGCCATACGGTCACTCTGCTGGAAGCAGGCGGCGATCCCCGAACGCTCTCCGGCGGCGACGCGGTGAACTCCGCACAAGACCGATTGCCCGCGGACTACGACGTACCCTGCTTTCATCCCTTTGCGTCAGAAAACCAGGCGATGAAATGGGATTTCTTTGTGCGCCATTACAGGGACGATGTACGCCAGAAACTCGACCCGAACTATCGCGAGACGCGGGATGGGATGCGGGTGGATGGCGTGCTCTATCCACGGGCAGGCACGCTCGGCGGTTGCACCGCGCACAATGCCATGATCCTGCTCTATCCGCACAATGCCGACTGGGATGAGATTGCCGCGCTGACTGGCGATTCGAGCTGGAGTGCGAACCGCATGAGGAAGCATTTTGAGCGCCTCGAGGACTGCCATCATCGACCACTCAAGCGCCTGCTCAGCAAGGTTGGCATCAATCCGACGCGGCACGGATTCAAGGGATGGCTGAGCAGCGAAAAGGCTGTCCCGATGCTGTCACTCTCCAATGTCGATCTGATCGAGACGCTCCTCAAATCGACAGAAGCGGCAATTGAGGACATCGGCCATCTGGCCGAGCGCGCACGCTGGCTGGCAGAGGGAATGCTCGACCCCAATGACTGGCGCACGGATGAAGAGAATTCCTTCGGGATCCGCTACATGCCTTTGACCACCAGCAAACACGCGCGCGCCGGCACTCGCGAACGGGTGCTGGATGTGGCGGCGCGGCATCCAGCGCGCCTCAAGATTGAACTGAATGCCCTTGTCACTTCAGTGCTTCTCGACGAAGACAATCGCGCCATCGGTGTTGAGTATCTCAAGGGCGAGCGACTCTACCGAGCGCACGGCCAGCCCAGCGCCAAGGCGGGCGAGCAGCGGACGCTGTTTGCGTCGCGCGAAGTCATTCTTGCCGGGGGAGCCTTCAATACTCCACAGTTGCTGATGCTCTCCGGCATCGGGCCGGGCCACGAACTTGAGCGGCACGGCATTCGCGTCAAGGTGGATTTGCCGGGAGTCGGCAAGAATCTGCAGGACCGTTACGAAGTAGGCGTCGTCAACCGGATGAACTTCGATGAGTGGCATGTCTTCAAGGATGCCCGATTTGATTCCGGCGACCCGCTCTATACGCAGTGGGAGCGCGAAAGGAAAGGACCCTACATCACCAACGGGGGAATCCTCTCCATGTTCAAGCGATCGGCGCCGGGCCGCCCCCTGCCGGATCTCTTCTGTGTCGCCTTTCTCGGCCGTTTCCAGGGTTACTTCCCCAACTACTCCAGGTACTTTGCCGACAATCTGAACTACCTCACATGGGCGGTCTTGAAGGCGCATACCAACAATCGCGCGGGCGAGGTAACCCTGCGTTCGCGCGATCCGCTCGACATGCCTCAAATTGACTTCCACTACTTCGACGAAGGCTCGGGGGACCATCAGCAGGATCTCGACTCGGTCGTGGAAGGAATCCGCTTTGCCCGCAAGCTCACTGCGCCGCTCATGGAGCAGGGTTTGATTGCGGAAGAAGTCATGCCTGGCAAACACGTTGAGACAGATGAGGAATTGCGTGAGTTTGTCCGCGCCCATGCCTGGGGCCACCATGCCTCGTGCAGTTGCCAAATCGGGCCGCGCGCGCAAATGGGCGTTCTGGATAGCCGCTTTCGCGTTCACGGCACAAGAGGTCTGCGCGTCGTGGACGCGTCGGTCTTCCCGCGGATACCAGGATTCTTTATCGTGAGCGCCGTCTACATGATTGGAGAAAAGGCCGCGGAGGCCATCCTCGAAGACGCCGCGCACGGCTCACCTCTCCACGAAGATACTTCGAGATGAACATCTCCTGCCGGGTGCTGATGATTCTTGACAGTGACCCACGAAGGCCGCATATTGATCTATGACTCTCGGGAACGCGCATGCAATCCCCTCTTGCGCAGCATCCGGCTCCCGAATCAATTACTCGTCGAGGAGGTTTGAACATGCCCTACACAGCGCCGCAACTTCTGGGACTCACTCAGCAGCAGCTTGACGATCTTTTCACTGCGAGCCCCGCGGGCGACATCCCCAACGGGGAAGGCAACGGCTCGGCTATCATCGCGCCTGGCTCCGCGTTTACCGCGGAGATAGCGTCCTTGATTAACATCTTTGCCTGGCAGGGAAAGAACTTTGATGCCGTGCATGGAACGTTGACCAATCGTATTCTTGCGTTCGGCCTCAATGCGATTGTGGCCGAGGTATACAAGTCAACGAGCTGGTTTGATAACAAGGAGTGCATCGTCCTCGACTACTCCAGGACCTCGCTGCTCGCCAGGCACGTTCGCGATGAGATTCGCGAGATCGGCCCCGGGCTCTATCTTGGTCTTGTGTATTGGGACCAGAATAGGACCATACACTTCTCGCTTCAGTTTCCCCAGGCCTGACGTTCTCTCCCCATCAGCCGCGACTGTTGCTTCGTCGATAAGCCGGCAGCTCAGTGCGCCGGGCTTTGCATCTGCGCCTGCATCCATTCCTTGAGGGCCGGGGCCTGTTGATCCGAGAGAGGCCCGCTGGCGTGCGGGTCGAGCGCGTGCGCGCGGAGGTCCGGGCTTAGCAGCAATGCGGCGGGGTCGTCGATGAGCTGCTTCTGAATGCGCGGAATCAAGATATAGCGATAGAGCAGCTTATCCTGCAAAGAGAGCCTGGTGTCGTCGTTGATCTCTGAAAACAGCTCGTCCGCATTGAATCGCGGGTCCTGCGCACAGTCCCGGTAGAACTTGAAGAGAGGCTGCAGGTCCGTTGCCTGCCCCTTCACGGCGGTGAGGATTGTCGGCGCGCTGTCCGGTCCGTTGGAATGAGAAACAGCATGGCATAGCGCGCAGTTGCCGCTCACGCGGATGTAACCGACGCGCTGCTTCGCAAACCCCACCGGCATCTCCCTGCCTTCCTCCCACGAGAGCCCGAGTGCCGCATAGCCGCCCGTCGCGGGCATATGCTCGGGGAAGAGTCGTGGCAACGCCAGCCAGATCCAATACGGCATCCCTTCTGCTTTCGTTGCGCCCGCGGAACCATAGAAGTAGTGATCGCGCTGGTTGCTTGCGATCCACGCGGGCTGGTCCACCACACGGTAGATCGCACACCAGGCCAGAATGCCCGCGCCGGCGGCAAGCAATGCGACAACAGCCAGAATCTTGATCAAACGCCTTTTCATAGAGGTTTCCTTACTGGATCAGAAGGTCTTCAGATATTCCAGCAGCGCGCGCTTTTCTTCAGCACTGAGTTCAGTGCCATATGCTTTGCCCTCGTGCCCTTGATTGCCGTTGCCTCGCTGCGCCGTGTCGAAGCGATAGAACTCGCGGCCGCCCTGCCGTTCAACATCGGACACAAACCCGACATTCTCTTGATCAAAGACATCGTTGCCGCGATAGAACAGTTTCGTGCGCGCCGATGAGGACTCAAGCAATTCGCGGAGGTTGGGCACGGAGCCATTGTGCAGATATGGCCCGCGCAGCCAGATGCCATCCAGCGGCATGGCCGCATATCCGTTGGTCTTGCGGAACTGGTGGAAGCGCTGCGGATAGGGCGCGTCGAAACCCCAGTCCTTTTCATATCCCGCGTAGAGGGTGCTCTGGTTGACCGCCAGTTGCCAGGTGTAGGAGTGGAGGCGGGATGGGTCGGTGCCGATCTGCTCAATCGGGATGACGGTTCCGACGCACTCCGCATGGCTGGCCGTGTTATAGCACTCTCCACCTTCAGGTGCGCTATGACGAAATGGCGGCTGCGGCGTCCCGTGGCAGCGCATGCAGTAGGTCTCGTAAACGGGCTTGCCTTGCGCGGCGAGGCTCTTGTCGATTGCGTACGGATAGGCGGGCGGCTGCGCTGTTTCGAGGTACCTGGCCATGCGCAAGACGCGGTCCTTGTCGATGATCGGAGGATAGGCGCCGGTTCCGAATGCTGCTGAGAGATTCCGCTCATCCACTGAAGTGTTGTTGCCGTCCCAGTGCAGTTGCATGCCTTTGCGCGGGCCCTGGTTCCAAACGGATGGAAAGTCGCAGTTGCCCATCAGTTCCCGCGGGTCGGCGTGGTCCATGGGAAAGTTGAGCAGCGCCTTCGGAGCGTTGAATGTGTCTACGCGGCCAGGACCCCAGGTGCTGTTGTCGATGAAGCTGAGCCGCTGGCCAAGCACCAGCAGCTTGTCCCGCATCAGGTACACGGCATAGTAGCGGAAGATCAGCCGGTCGATCAGGTCAGGCTTGGGCACAAGGCGATGCGTGTCACTCTGCATCGCGTCGATCTGGTCGAGCAGGCGCTGCGGAGTGAACTTCTGATCCTTGGGAATGGTGGTGAGAAACTTGCCCCATGCGCCGAGATTGAATTGATGAGCAGGCATCCCCGGAATCCATCGCGGCTGCGCGCCAGGCGCATCCCGCACCGTGCCTGTGTGGCAGGCGGCGCAGTTCAGGTAGACCACGTCGAGTCCTCTCACGTTGCGCCGCGACATGCCCAGCGGCAGCGCGTAGCGCGGGTCGTCTCCCGGCTCGTAGATCATCCCGAACGAAGAGTAGCCCTGCCCCAGCTTCTTGTCAGGCAGGTACTCCGGAAAGATCTCGGGAAGGGCGACCCAGACCCAGTAGGGAATGCCGTTCATCTTCTCGCCGCCCGTCGAGCCGCGCTCGAAGAACATGACATCGTCCGCGTAGTCAACAGGTCGGTCGCGCGTGAAGCGCTGTGCCAGGTAGAGCCCGAGTATCAACAGAATTGCCGCGGCCCCCAACAGTAAGATGCTGACCCACCTGCGCTGGCCGTGTCGCGGGGTCGCACTCTGAACGTCGCTAATCATTGGGGTTTCCTCTTCACGGACAGGAGTCCCGTTGCAGTAGAGCAGAAGCCTTTTGAAGAAGCGGTGTTCACGACTTGCGCGTTCCGCGACGCTGCTTGACCTTGCGTGAGAGCTCGCCGGATATACGGCCTTGCGCAGTTCGGTGAGAAAGCCGTGCGGCACGAATCCGCGGCCAGCCACCGGATCGAAATGCAACGCTTCCTGATCGACCTCGATCTCCTGTTCAAAGCGAATCTCCGCAATGGGGATGAAAGCATTTGTGCTCGGACCAACTCTCTGCACCTCAATGTGTATCGCGGCGTGCCGTGCGCCCGCATCACTCAGCTGTTCTTCGCGCTCGCTGCCGCTTTGCGGCGCGCCCATGGTCGCATCCCTCTGCGGCGACAGTCGCACCCACACATCCAGTGCGCCTGCGCTGATGCGATAAGGCACATCGGCAAAGTAGAAATTCCGGAAGTAATCGAATGGATGCAGTCCATACATCCTGCCACCGGTTGACAGGTTGACCAGCAGCTTCCACAAGCGATCGCCGCCCGCGGTTGAGAGCATATCGAGATCTTCGCCGGCCCTGCGCTGCAAGCGAACTTCGCCTGGCTCTGAAGCTGTGTAAAAACGCGCCGAGATGCTTGGCGCGTCAGGAATTGCATCGGCGAGCCAGCGCGGCATCCCCTTCTTCATCACGCCCATGCCCATGCGCATCAGGACCGATCCGGCAAGGTGATTGGCTGCTTCAGCAAGGGCCGCATCCTCGGGGTTCAATGAACGCACACTGCCCAGAAACACCCGGCCATCCGGATGGAAAGTCCGGGCATTGCGAACCACGCCGCTCACGAAGCTGAAGAAGCCGGCCGACCATCGCGCAACCACTGGAACCCTGCCATCGCTCACACCGCGGAGCAGGTCCTTGCGCCACGCCGACAGCGACCACAGAAATCCACCCAGACATGCAGCCGAGCATACAAGCGCCAGCGTTGCGGGAATTCGGTCCGTCCGCCAGAGAACCGCGAAGATGATCGCCGCAAGAAGCCTTGTGAGCAGCGACGCGAAGAGAAAGCCTTCGTCAAACAGGCTCCCCCCAACAACGCACAACATGCCGATGCCTCCAACCAGCAGGCCCGCGAGTTGAAAGTAGTTGGGTCCCGGCATCGACGGAGTCGAGAGGCGGAGCATGGTCTCGACAAAAAGCGGCATAACCAGCACCACAAGCCCGGTCAGCACGCTCAGCCATCCGAACAGCTCCACTGATCGGGCGGCCCGGCTCTGCCCCCGCAGCGCGGGCCCGCCAATATTGTCGCCGCGCAACAGGTCCGCCCGCCAGGCAAGCGCGGTATGGAGGAAGCCGCCGAAGTCGCTCACCGAGAATGCAATGGCAATCGACCCAGGCAGTATTCCTCTGGACCACAGCACCGTCATGATTGCCGGCACAAGCGGACGGTCCAGCAGCGAGGCCACCACAAAGCCTTCGGAGTTCAAGCGCCCGCTGACAACATAGAGCATTCCCAGGGCGGCCACGAGAACGCCAACCATGCGAAGTATGCTCGTGTCGTGAGCGGTGAGAGCGCCAATCCGCAGCAGCCAAGCAGCGAGCGAAGGCGCGATCAGTATGACGCATCCGAGTCCAAGGTCAAGCCAACCAAAGTACTCCACGGAACGGGCCGAGTGGGTACGCGATCCGGGCTTCATCAAGCGGCGCAACATCGCAGCGAGCGTAGACATCATCAAAGCATCACCCTATCTTCTTCGAAGTCCTGCGGCCCTGAAAGCAAGGTGGAGACACAGGCCCCTTGCTGCGTGACTCTGACAGTGATAGTGCTTGTTCGGGGATGTCCGTTACACCACGATGTGGAGACTACGCCCCACCGAGGCGCTCTCTTCATGCCTGGTTTCAGAAGCCCCGCTCCGGCTTGCTAAAACGTCTTGATGAACTCGATCAGCGCGTGCTTGTCGTCATTGCTCAGGGCTGGCTCTTCACTAAAGTAGCTGGTGCCGAAGTAGTGGCCGCGATTGACGACGTAGTCGGGGCACTTGCTCAGAGCCAGCAAGTCGGGCACGAGGTTGGCAAAGATCGCACGCGCCTGCTCGTCTGTGGCGTCCTTCGGCAACTCGGCGAGATCGTGCTGCATCTTGAGCAGGAGGCTCAGCACCTTTTCCTGGTGCTTGATCTTTGCTTCTCCGCTCATTCCCTCGCCCAGCAAGTCGAGGTTGGCAAGCAAGTCAACCGGGGTGCCCTTCGGCACCGGCCCTAGCACCAGTTGTCCATTCTCGAAGAATGCCGGAAAGAAGCGCTGCCCTGGGCTCAGCAGCGGCTTCAGGTAATCGGGAAGAAAGCCGATGGCGACACGAATGTAGCTCGTCTCTGTGGTGCGGTCGATTCTTCCCGGCAGCTTGTCGGGCAGCAGAAGATCCTTGTCTCGCTTCTCCGGCCAGAGCATCTGCTCAATGGAGTTCTGGAATGCGTTCACCCGGCTCTTGACGGAAGGGTCCGGATCAAACGTGCCCACGCTGTTGTTGAGCAGATAGGGCGCGGTGGACCAGACGCTGATGAGCGATGCCGGGCGCGTGTAGCCGCGTCCCCCCGCAGGCATCTCATACGGCATCGGCTGGCCCGTGAAGGGATGATAGACCGTGATGGTTCCGACGGACGGCAAGTCCTTGTAGGTCTGCGACGAGAAGTTATCCCAGATGTTTCCGCCAATGGCGTTGGTAGCCAGCGGGCTGCAAGCATTGGTCTGTAAAAGCGTCACCGGCACACGCTGATCCGTGGAGAGATAGTTGTCCTCGAGAAAATCCTTCTGGTGAACAATGACCCGCATCTTCGCTTTGAAGTCTTCGGTCTTTGTCCAATCCCAGTACTTGTTCCAGCAGGTCATGTAGTCCATGCCCGAGCATCCATCGGGGTCGAGTCCCGCTGCCGGAGTGGGCACCTTGCTGGAGTGGCATCGCGCGCAGCGCTCGGCAAACACTGTCTTGCCGCGGTCGAGCTTGGCGTTGTCCTTGGTGAGATAGTCCGCGCCGCCGGGCGCATCCTTGAGCCGGTGCGGCGCAGTTGACTTGAGAAAGAAAAGCGCCATGTCCGGGGTCTGCTGCTGCGTGGCCTGCCAGTAAACGGAGTTCTTGTTGGCCACGGCAATCTCGATCGGCGTAACGGCCTTGCCGCCCACCAGCGGACGGAAGTGCAACAGCCACTCTTCGCTGAAGAGGCCTATGTTGAGATACACACGATTGAGCGCGCCCAAAATGCCGACGGAGTCGGATCCATCCTTGAGCACGCGCGGTGTCCGGACCGTGGCCGGCGCCTGGTAAAACTGCGTAAGCGGGCCCGCGTGGATGTAGTCATTCAACTGCTTGTTGTTCAGCCCTCCACCCGCGAGCGTCTCCTTGCCCCATCGCTGCGCCAGTCCCATGCGTGCAGGCAGTCCATACACGGCATTCATCGTGCGCGGGTTGTTGATGTTGTCTGAAGAGATGAGCGAAGTATCAAGCGTCCCAGGACGAGAAGTGTGGAACAGCTGGATGGGGAAGCTGCTCATGTCCGGGTTCCAGGCAAGCACTCGCTCCACCCAGAGATACTGCGCCCCAACGTTGGAGCTCAGGTTCTCCCACTTCGGATTCTCTGCGTCGGCGGGCGGCTTCACCGGGTTCGGACCCACATGGCAAAAGCCGCACGACATGCCTACGCGATAGGGCCGGATGAGCTTCTTGTCGTTGTAGTAAGCCGGGTCAGTATAGAACCGCTTGGCGTCCCATCTCTTCTGCGCCGCCTCGTCGAAGTCGGGATTCGGAAAAAGGCGCAGCCCAACAATGCCCGAACCATAGCCGTAATACGATCCCGCCGGAAGATTCTTGCCGCGCGCGCCAATCTTCACGCCGGGATATTTGCTCTCGTTCTCAAACGGGTCTGCGGGGCACGAGGGGTCGCGCGCATCCAGCCACAGCCCATATCGCTCCTGGTTCGGTTCCTGTGCCTGCTTGAAGCACGGCTCGTTCACCACCCCGAGATAGTGCCATCGATTTGCTCGTGACGCAGGCATTCCAGGGTACGAGGAGATGGTCTTCAAAAGATCCAGCGTGCCCACGCTGGTGGTGGTCAAGGTGTCCCACATCTTGTCGTTTCCAGCCGCCCAGACAATCCACATGTTGCGCCCCTTGACCTCATCGGGGGTCAGAGGGATGGCGCTGTCCATCTCGTGAAAATAGTCTTCATCCGCAGCGGGAAATGAGGCAGCTGTGCGACCGGCAAGCAAGGCCTCGTCCTGCACCTGTCCAGGTTCCGGCGCCTTGTGCGCCCGGCAGCCAACGCAAGCTGCAACCACGACGGCGGCCACAACGCAAATAGCGAGCCCGCACCAAAACCACACCCTTTTCTGAGGCTTCACCATGGATTTCGCTCCCGATCAACGATGATTTGCTCCAGCTTGCTGCAATAGGGAAAGTTCCGAAGCAAGAAGAAGTGCGCATGGAATTCAATGAAATCCGCCGAGTTGGATCGGGCTCTCGGCGTTGTGCCCAAGGGCGGTCCTGTGGGATTTCCCTTGCGGCAGGCCAAATGGATTGGACCATTGTGCCACAAGCCAGCGAGAGAACGGAAGATTTTTCGGCGGATATCCTAGCTACTGTCACTTTGGATTGCAGCACCATGATACGGACAATTGAATCCTTCATTGTGCCTGCCGACCAGCGGAGTTGAGGCGCCCGCAGTCCACAGGCAGAATGCTGCTTGACGTGTTGCTCGTCGCCTGATTTGCTCGAGAGGATTGGTGCGAGTGGATACGCTGAAGGTGGCGGCTTGCCTGGATAGGGAGTGATGCGAGTTGACGCAGTTGGCGTACAGCTGCATCCGCATCTTTTGCCATCCGCATACCGTGGAGAGACCTCCCAAGTGGCTCCCCGCCCTTCCCAGGCTCTTCTGAAAAAGACAGCCTGGCACCCTCATCCATCCAGCTGCGCCGAAGGCGCAAAGATCAGCCTCAGACGTCATTCTCTGCAAAGTGAGCAATACCGAACTGTGCTTCGCACTCGATAATGCAACTCTAAAGAGATTATCGTGGCGGGTGAACTGATCTTCATAGGCAAATTCTCCATCTGAGCCGGTTACGCTCGGCCTGTTCCAGCCTTGATGACGGCCGATGAGCCCGCACGGGTCGCCCCAACTCCTATCCTTGGGGATCTGCTCAAGGCGATTCTGCAAGACCAGGTGTTCGGCGACAAGGCCGCGAAGGCCCAGATTTGATGGGGGAAATCAAGGCCAGCCACCCTCGCGCCCCGGCAACATCCGATTCATTGGCACAGGAGCACTGGGCACTTCCTGATCGCGGCGGTCCGCTCAGCTCAGAATACCGCCCAGGGTACTTTCTGAAGTCGTACGGTAAAGGGAGTTCAGTTAATTGCCCGGTAGCGGGTGAATGGTGACGATGGAATACTCGAAGTTTAGATCGCTGCTCCGCTGGATGACTGTGGTTCCTATGCTGGTTACAGCATCCCTTGCTGGATTGCTCCTGTGGGAGACGTTCGACTTGAATGGATCGCTGCAGTGGGTTGACCATACTGATAGGGTTCTCGACCAATCCGGGAATCTGCTCAAATTGCTTGTCGATATGGAATACGCCAAGCGCGGGTACATCGTAACCGGCGACGAGGCCTTCCTTCGCCCCTATCTGGAGGGGACAACAAAGTTCACCCCCGCTTACCAGGCTCTCTATCGATTGGTTGCCGACGACCCCGCACAGCAGCGGCGCCTCGAGGACCTGAACGCTGGCTATGAGGAGTCTGAGCAGTACGACACCAGAATCATTGCCCTGCGTCGTGCGGGAAAGGCCGACCCCACTCTCATTGAGAACCGGCTAAGAAAAAGCAAGATGGATGCGCTTCGACAGGAAGTCGAAGATTTTCAAGGCGTGGAAGAGAAGCTTCGCATCGAGCGCGTTCAGGGGGCACACCAGAGATGGATCATCATGGTGACAAGCTGCCTTCTTCTGGGGCTGGGGTCTGGGGTCTTTCTGGCGCTGTTCACGCGATATCATGTCGAAAAGATGGGTAACAAGCTGTTGCAGAGCGAAGAACGATGGACTGCGACTCTCGGCAGCATCGGCGAGGCCGTGATTGCAACAGACAGCGAGGGCCGAATCAGCTTTCTCAACCCCATCGCCGCGGCACTGACCGGATGGGGAGTGGCGGAGGCCCTCAACCAGCCCATCGGGAACGTGCTTAAGCTCATCAATGAAAAGTCCGGGATGACCGCGGACAATGAGGTGCTCCGCGTGCTTAAAGAGAAGCAGATCCTGGCGGTGGCCAACCATGTGGAGCTGGTCACAAGAGACGGAAGGGAGGTTTCTGTCGAGCACAGTGCTGCGCCGATCTTCGCCGGCGAGGAAGAAGTCATTGGAGTGGTGCTGGTGTTCCGCGACGTCTCAGAGAGGCGGCAGCAGCAGATAGAAACTGCCGAGCAGGCGGCGCTGCTCGAACTCACCCAGGACTCGGTCTTCGTAATCGACATGGAGGGAGTAGTGCTGTTTTGGAGCCGCGGGGCAGAGGCCATGCTGGGGTATACCAAAGCTCAGGCGACAGGGAGAATCGCGCATGAGCTCCTTTGCACGGAGTTCCCGGTGCCGTTCTCCGCGATAAGGGCTGAGTTGATGCGCGTGGGACATTGGGAAGGCGATCTCATCAAGACCGCTCAGGACGGCAGGCGCGTTGTGGTTTCCGGTCGTTGGGCGTTGCAATGGGGCAAGCGCGATCAGGCGCCCCGCGTATTGGTGATCAACAGCGACATCACCGAACGCAAGCGCGGAGAAGAATCACTCATCTTGCAAAAGGAACAGATGCGGGCATTGGCTGAACGTCTCCAGTGGGTGCGCGAAGAGGATCGAAAGAAGGTCGCTCGCGAGCTGCACGATCAAATCGGGCAGATTCTGACCGCCGTCAAAATGGATATGACATGGATGAGCCGTCATCTGCCGAAGTCGGAAGTCGCGTTGCTCGATCGGATAACGGAATCGATTCAGTTGATCAATGATGGCGTCAAGGCGGTACGCACGATCTGCAGCGGCCTGCGTCCTGGCGTATTGGACGACCTTGGACTGGCGGCAGCCATCGAATGGCAAGCCAGTGAGTTTACATCCCGGAACGGCGTCCCCTGTCAGGTCACGGTCCCGCCCGTCGATCTGCATCTGGATGGTGACCGCGCAACCGCGACGTTCAGGATCTTTCAAGAGTGCTTGACGAACGTCATCCGACACGCGCAGGCTGAGTCAGTGCGCGTAACCCTCTGCCAGGAAGAGGACGGTATCCTCCTGGTCGTAGAAGACGACGGAATCGGCTTCAGTGAAGCCAGGCTATCCAACTCCCTTGAGTCTTTGGGAGTGTTGGGCATGAAAGAGCGAGCGCAGTTTTGCGGAGGCGATGTGCGGATTTCAAGTTCCCCTGGAAACGGGACGACAGTCACTGTCCGCGTTCCGTTGGACATTCCACGCTCAGATAGGAGGGATAAATGCACATCCTGATCGCGGATGATCATGCAGTCGTACGTCGCGGCCTGAGAGAGATCATGGCCGATGCTCTACCCGGCGCGGCCTTCTCTGAAGCCGGCAACGGGGATGAGGTCCTAAGCCACCTGGGGAAATCCCAAATCGCCATGTTGGTGCTGGATCTCAACATGCCTGGGCGCAGCGGTATGGACATACTGCGGGATGTGAAGCATTCGTTCCCCCGACTCCCGGTGATCATCCTGAGTTGCCAGCCGGAAGAACAGTATGCGGTGCGTTGCCTGCGGGCAGGCGCAGCCGCCTATATCACCAAGGAGAGCGCCTCCGAAGAACTGGTGATGGCCACGAAGAAGATACTGAGCGGCGGTCGCTATGTGAGTACAAGCCTTGCAGAGACACTGATCGCCAATTTGGATGAGTCGGCAGCCAGGCCTTTGCATGAATTGCTCTCAGACAGGGAATACGAAGTCATGAGAATGATTGCCGCCGGCGCACCCCTGACGGAGATCGGCGAAAGGCTTCACGTCAGTGTAAAGACTGTTAGCACTTACCGGGCGCGGATCATGGAGAAGATGCAATTGAAAACCAATGCTGACCTCACCCGTTATGCGCTCACGCAAGCTCTGATCGATTAGATCAACCTTCCCGTGTAGGAATTGCCCTACGGCGGGTGAGGAACAACCCCTACAACAATCACGGTCTACGCTGATGTTGATTGCTTGACAACCTCTGTACAGTCGATTCAGGTCGATTTTGCGGCCCTGAAGGCGTACCTAACGATGAATATTCTTATAACGGACGATCACGCGAATGTACGTCGTAGCCTGAGAGAGCTATTGGTCGATGCGTTTCCGAGCGCTCATTTCTCTGAAGCATCCAACGGGGACGAGGCGCTTGCTCAGTTGTTCGAGTCTCAACCTGACATTTTGCTTCTTGACATCAATATGCCGGGGCGAAGCGGGTTTGAAGTGCTGAAGGACGTTAGCAAAACCTATCCTTGGCTGCCTGTGATCATGGTGAGTGTCCAGTCTCAGAGCCAGTATGCGCCGCGCTGTCTGCGAGCGGGCGCGGCCGAATATGTGAGCAAGGACAGTGCTTCAGAAGAACTGGTTCCGGCCATCAAGAAGATTATCGAAAACGGCGCAACGCTTATTCGAAAGAATGCCGAGAACTCGTCGCGGAATTCCTTTGCAAATTGATGCCTGAATCGCGCTGGGATTGAGATGGCGATCCTTCCCTGTAGCCCTGAGACCTCGACACTCTGGATGCGGCCTGTCGGCTGTTGTGTTATGCGCGGGATCGACGGGCGTCCGGACCTCCTTCAATAGTGATTGGGGAGCCGTTTCGAAGCCTCCCCTCTCTCCAGTCCTTGTGACTCATAAGTCATCGCGCCAGGCGTTGTTCCGTCGTAGGGGAAGCCCTACACGTCTGACATTCGAACGCTTACAGCAACACCAGCCTTTGCTGATATTCACTGACTTTCCATGCCGGTATGTTGGTTATATCGAAGTCACAAGGGATGACATGAGGTCACACCCTTGCAAGGAATCTTTAAGACTGAAAGGTAACGATCATGGCTTTAGGTTTCGCTACAATGACGAGTCCGGCGCCCCGGGTTCCAATGGGCCGAGCTTTCCCTCTGCCCCCGGTTGCGCATGATCGCTTGACAGTCGTACCGCAACGGATTGGCGTCACGCAAGGTCCGGCGCCCTCATTCAACCTTCTGAATTGCCTTAACAGGTTCTCCCCTGGAAAATCCCGCCGCGAATATCTGGCCGGCGAATGCATTTTCTCGCAAGGAGACGCCTCGAATGCAGTCTTCTTCATCCAGAGTGGCCGGATAAACCTTACCCTCGTTTCGATGAGCGGCAAAGAAGCCGTGATCGCTCACCTTCCTGAGGGTAGCTTCTTCGGCGAGGCCGCCCTGGCGGGCGAGCCGTCTCGCGTATCCTCAGCGAGCGCGCTTCAATCCTGCACCATCGTTCGCATCGAAAAGGCAGCCATGCTTAGCCTTCTTCAGAGCGACCAGGAATTCGCGCAGGCCTTTCGCGATCATCTGCTCTCCCGCAACATTCGCATGCAAGCTGACCTTGTCGATCACCTGTTCAATTCCAGCGAAAAGCGCCTTGCCCGGTTGCTGATGATGATGGCTAACTTCGGACAGGACTCGAAACCCACTCCGGTCATCGAGAAGATCAGTCAGGAGACACTGGCGGATATGATCGGCACGACCAGGTCCCGTGTCAGCTTCTTCCTCAACCGGTTTCGCAGCCTTGGATACATTCAGTACGACTCCAGCGGGATGCGCATCAACAGCTCGCTGGCTAACATTGTGCTGCACGACTGAACGGCGCAGGGTTCGCGAGAGCCACCGCTCGCCTTTCCACTTTTTCGGAGCACCCAGAATGTCCCTTGTGGAGTCTACGGTGTTTCGCCGGTTGCAATGTCCGTGGCAGAGCCTTTGCCAGGAAGCGGGCAAAAGCGGGCAGTGAGCAGGTTGGCATCTCCCTGTGGGCGTACGCAGACTTGCTGTTCCAATCAACGCACCAACGGTTGAATACGGGTACTTCCGTCAATCGAATTCGGATTGACCTGCATCCGTACCGGCTCCGGTTTCGATAAGGCCCGCTCTTCAAGCTCATTCGGCTTCTCCAACGACGCAGTGAAACATTCGGAAAGCGGCCGTCGCCCCGGAGTCCTTGGTAAGCGCCCTTCTTGCCGGTCCGGGCCGCCGTGGTTGCAGCCTGGCCTCTGGCGCGGCAACCCGCGCACCGCTCAACCGCCCGCCCCTTGTCGTACGCCAGGGGCTCAAGCTGCCTCATGGACGCTTTGGCCCCATCCCCTCAGCCCGCCAGCGCCTCGGCCTCCCGCGCCGGCGCGCTCACCCTCCGCTTCAGGCTCCGCGTCAGCACAAACATCACCAGAGCCGCGCCCAGGCTCGGAATCGCCAGTCCCCGCAGTCCCGCCTGATAGCTGCCCGTCGCGTCCTTCATCACGCCCATCCAATAGGGACCGGCAAAGCCGCTGAACATGGTGATCGTGTTCATGGCCGCAATGCCCGCGGCCGCGGCCCTGCCCGCCAGAAACTGTGTCGGGACCGACAGGGCTGGCCCTTGCATCGACATGAAAAAGACATAACTCGCCCCCAGCGCTGGCACCACCACCCACGGCGAGTGCGCAAGACTCGCCGCCAGATACCCCGCGCCCATCAGCACGCAGGGCACAATGCAGTGCAACGCCCGCTCGCCGCTGTGGTCCGAGTGCGCCCCGTTCAGCAGCATCGCCGCCGCTCCTGCCAACCCGAACCCTGCCACCAGCAGCCCGACGTTGCCCACGCTCCAGCCCGTTGCGCCCTGCAGAATCGCCGGAGCCGAAAACCCATACCCGTAATTGCAGGTCAGCGCGCAAAAGAAGTACGCGCCCATCATCCACACCTTGGGTGAAAGCAACGCCCGCAGCACCCCCGCCTCATGGCCCAGGTGCGCCTGTGCGCCGTCCTCATCCAGTTGCCGCGCCAGCCACGCCTTCTCCTCGTCGCTCAGCCATGCGGCTTTCCCCGGCCCATCCGGCAGCAGCCGCAGAATCACCAGGCTGAACAGCACCGCCGGCAGCCCCTCCACCAGGAAAAGCCACTGCCAGCCTGCCAGCCCCAGCTTGCCGCCCAGTCCTAGCAGCCAGCCCGCCAGCGTCCCCATCACCACCGAACTCAACGGCAGCGCAATATAGAACCGGCTCACCGCCCGCGCCCGCATCCGGGCCGGGAACCACAGCATCAGGTAGTAAAGCACTCCGGGGAAAAACCCCGCCTCCGCCATGCCCAGCAGGAACCGCAGCACGTTGAACTCGAGCGGCGTCCGCACCAGCAGCATCGCCGTCGCCAGCAGCCCCCACGTGAACATGATCCGCGCCAGCCATCGCTTGGCCCCAAACCGCAGCAGCAGCAGGTTCGAAGGCACCTCGCACACCGCATATCCAATAAAGAACAGCCCCGCCCCCAGCCCATACACCGACGCGCTGAAGTGAAGGTCCCGGTTCATCTGCAGCGAGGCAAAGCTGATATTGATGCGGTCCATGTAGGCCAGCCCGTAGCCCACCCCAATCACCGGCAACAGCCGCAGCCCCGCCTTGCGCACGGCAGAAGCTCCCACCGCCTCCAGGCGCGCCTCTTCCACCGCATCCGGCGACAGATGCACCTCGGGCAAATGGCTTGCGAGAGCCATGCGCGCTCACCTCAATATTCTGGTTAAGTAAGAAACCGGCAGGGGATGGAAAACTGTGCAGCTTGGTGTGCACACTCTACCACACCTCCAATCCCTCAGTCCCTGGTCCCTGGTCCCTGGTCCCTAGTCCCTATTGCCTAGTCCCTCGTCCTCCCTGTGCCCCCAGTCACAGGACGTTCACACTCCGCGTGTGATAGCATCCCTTTTCTTAGCGAAAGACGCCTCGCCGATTCATCTCTTCTTCATCCGCGACGCGCCGGCCCGAGACCCTCTCAATGGACGAGGCAGACGGCAGACCGGGACCTGTGGCCCTCCAACTCGGCCACTTGGACGTCTCTCCAGACGTCCCCATGAACTCCCTGTCCCTCCCCCTCTTCCGCACTCGATCCGCCACCCTCTTCCACCAGGCGCCAGCGGCCATCATCTCCGCGACAGACCCCTTTTTCGACCTTTGCAACCCCAAGGAGAAGCAATATGAAAACGTATCAGGGAAGTGAGATCCGCAACGTAGCTGTAGTGGGGCATGCGCACAGTGGCAAAACCACCTTGATCGCCGCTCTGCTGCATGCCGCAAAAATGACCCAAACCCAGGGCCGCGTCGGTGACGGCACCGCTGTCACCGCCTATGACGAAGAGGAGATCGCCCGCGGGGCCACCATGCAGAACGCGGTCGCCTTTGCCGAGTGGCAGGGCGTCAAAATCAACTTCGTTGACACCCCCGGATTCCACATGTTCACCCATGAAGCCCGCGCCGGCCTGCTCCCCGTTGAAGCGGCCATGGTCCTCGTCAACGCCCAGAACGGCGTCGAGTCCGTCACCGAGCGCGTCTGGCGCTTCGCGGAAGAAGCCCTCATCCCCCGCGTCGTCGTCATCAACCAGATGGACCACCCCAAGGCCGGCGGCGGCGGCGGCTTGAGCGCCCTCATCGATGACCTCGTCGACCGTTGGGGACGCAACTGTGTTCCTGTCCAGTTGCCCATCTCCGACGCCCAGGGATTCCACGGCGTCGTCGACCTTGTCACCATGGAAGCCTTCTATTACACCCCCGGCGGCGACGGCCGCGGCAAGGTGACCGGCGAAATCCCCGCCTCCCTCGCCGCCGATGCCAAGGCCCGCCATGAGGCTCTCGTCGAACTCGTCGCCGAAGGCAAGGACGAGCTCATGGAGGAGTACTTCGAGAAGGGAACCATTCCCGAAGAGCACCTCATCACCGCCCTCCATGAAGCCATCCGCGAAGACCGCATCTTCCCCATCCTCTTCTCCAGCGGCCTCGCCAACATGGCCACCGACCACCTGCTCGACTTCATCAAGGTCTACTGCCCCTCGCCCGCCGAGCGCGCCCCCTTCGCCGTCCGCACCCCCTCCATTGACGCCGCCGCCACCAGCGCCGCCGGCGAAGACGAAGCCCCGCCCCTTGCATCCCGCAAGGTCGCCGACTCTGAACCCGCCGCGGTCCTCGTCTTCAAGACCATGACCGACCCCTTCTCCGGCCGCATCAGCTTCTTCAAGGTCATCAGCGGCGTCATCCGCAACGACGTCACCCTCGAAAACTACACCCGCCGCTCCCAGGAGCGCTTCTCCCACCTCAGCATCATGCAGGGCCGCAAGCCCGTTGAAATCCCGGAACTCCACGCCGGCGACATCGGCGCCGTCGCCAAGCTCCGCGAAACCCTCACCGGCGACACCCTCGGCCAAAAGGGAGCCGAGATCCAGATCGATCTCTTCCCCCTCCCCGAGCCCGCCATGACCTACGCCATTGAGCCCAAGTCCCGCGCCGACGAAGACAAGCTCGCCCCCGCCATCCACAAGCTCATGGAAGAAGACCTCCTCATCCGCTTCTACCGCGACCCCCAGACCAACGAGTTCCTCATCGCCGGCGCCGGCCAGCCCCACATCGAGGCCATCGTCAGCCGCCTCAAAAAGCGCTACCACGCCGAGGTCACCCTCAAGGCCCCCAAGGTCCCCTACCGCGAGACCATCCGCGCCAAGGCCGAAGCGCAGGGCCGCCACAAGAAACAGACCGGCGGTCACGGCCAGTTCGGCGACTGCAAAATCCGCATGGAGCCCATGCCCCGCGGCGGCGGCTTCGAGTTTGCCAACGAGACCTTCGGCGGCTCCGTCCCCCGCAACTTCATCCCCGCCATCGAAAAGGGAATCGTCGAGTCCGCCGCCCGCGGCTATCTCGCCGGCTTCCCCGTTGTCGACTTCAAGGTGGTCGTCTTTGACGGCTCCTACCACGATGTCGATTCCAACGAAATGTCCTTCAAGATGGCCGGCCGCATCGCCTTCCGCAAGGCCATGGAGCTATGCAAGCCCTGCCTCCTCGAACCCGTCATGAAGGTCGAAATCGAGGCCCCCGACGAGTTCGCCGGAACCCTCATGGGCGACCTCAGCAGCCGCCGCGGCCGCGTCCAGGGCACTGACTCCAAGGGCCGCACCACCCTCATCAACGCCCAGGTCCCCATGGCCGAAATGCTCACCTATGGAACCGTCCTCACTTCCATGACCCAGGGCAAAGGCAGCTACCGCATGGAAATGGACCACTACGACATCGTCCCGCAGTTAGTCGCCGAAAAAATCCTCGCCAACGCCAAAAGGCCCATCGACGAAGAGGAAGAATAGGTTTGCAATCTATGGGTGGTGGTTCGATGCAATGTCATTGAACCACCACAATTTCGTCATCACAACCACAAGCCTGTCATCCTGAGCGCAGCGAATCGAAGGATCTGCGGTTGTTTTTTCTACTCCCATGTTTCTTAAGGTTTGCGGGTGGCCCCGGTCTCGGTGACCCTTCACACCCCAGATGAGGGTACCCCCGGTCCCTCCCTCGCAGTTGAGGACCGGGGATACCGCGGACCCAAACAGGGCCGCCGCCATTTTTTCTCGACGGAATCCCTCGGTGGGGCGGGTGGCCCATTTTTCGCTTCTTTCCAGCGAAGGAGCGGGGCTGCCCCTTTTTCTCATGAACAGGAAGCGGGAGTTGGGGGGCGACGGCCGGCATCTCTTCGCGCTCAGAAGGCCTTCAGAGTCGAGGGGGCTTTGACTGAACGGCTTCCCTCCCCCCCTCCCCAGATTCTGGGTGGAAATCCCCTGTTTTCAGCGAGATGAGTGGAGCTGTTCCCCGCAAAATCTTGATTCCACAGGTGTTGGCCGCGGAATCTTGATAACAAAGGACTTAGAGGCGCTGGCGGCGAGGGCGGCGGCGGCTTGGGGTTGAAAAGTGAATCTAGTTATTA
Source organism: uncultured Acidobacteriaceae bacterium (assembly GCA_903849645.1). GTDB lineage: Bacteria > Acidobacteriota > Terriglobia > Terriglobales > Acidobacteriaceae > Telmatobacter. The sequence continues at coordinate 126,057 of CAINJJ010000008.1, forward strand.
TTGTGCGCTTTTTGCGTGTAACTATCGGCAAATTGGCGGGGAGAATTTTTCGTTTTTTCGGGGGGCTGGCCTGGCCGGTTGAAGAGGGCGGGACGGCGCGGGCGATTCGGCACGGAATACAATCTGGTTGTGAGCGTGGACGAGTCGAAGCTCGACTTTAACTATGTGCCGAAGCACCTGGCGGAGAGGGTCCGCAACTGGCTGAGCCTGACGGTCGGTGAGCGAATAATCCTGACTTCCGAGTTGAGCCTGGCGGCGTGGGCGAAGATCGGGGTTGTTCATGATCCTAGCAAGCAGATGGATAAGACAATCCGGAAGTTGACTCGTTCGCAGGATTGATTGAGTTGGAAATCTCTGGTGTGCCTGATCTAGAAAGAGGGTCAGATGGGTTCGTGGTCTCCCACCCATTCCGCGAAAAGATGCGGAATGGATGGGGCACCCGGCCATCGAGTTGATGACCCTGCTGGTCGAGCGTTACGAGCAGGAACATTACCCGGTTCCGGCCGCCGACCCCCCGGATGTGCTGCGTTTTCTGCTGGAACAGAGTGGGCTCTCGCAGCGCGACATTGCCTCGGAGCTGGGCAGCGAAAGCACTGTATCGCTGGTTCTCAGCGGCAAGCGGCAACTCAACCGCCTTCACATTGAACGGCTGAGCCGGCGATTCAACCTGTCGCCCGCGGTCTTCTTTGGGCTGTCGCAATCGCAATCAAGAGTCCAACCTCGGGAGTACCCATCGGGCCAGGGGGCCTCTGGTTATCAAGGCTGATAATTCACACCCTCTCACTGGATCAGGAGCGGTTCGTCGTCCTTGAGTTCCTCGGGGGGGATGATGACGGCGGCAGCTACCTTGTCGTCGATCTCCAGGGTGAGGAGGCGTACGCCCTGGGTAGCGCGGCCGGCGGCGCGGATGGTTTTGGTGTCGATGCGGATCATTTTGCCGAACTGGCTGATGACCATGAGTTCGGAGGAGTCATCGACCATGGCGATGGTGTTGACGCGGCCGATGCGGGGGGTGACGGCCATGTTTTTGACGCCCTTGCCGCCGCGGGTCTGGAGGCGGTACTCCTCGACGTTGGTGCGCTTGCCGAAGCCGTTCTGGGTGATCGCGAGGATGCGGTATTCGCCCGGCTCGTGCTCCTTGGGGGTGACGGCGACGCCGACGACGTAGTCGTTTTTGGCGAGGTCGATGCCGCGGACGCCATAGGCGGGGCGGCCCATGGAGCGGACGTCGTTTTCGTCAAAGCGGATGGCCATGCCGAGGTGGGTGGCGAGGAAGACGATCTGGCTCCCGTCGGTGATGCGGGCGGCGACCAGCTCGTCGTCCTTGTCAATGCCGATGGCGATGATGCCGCGGGCCATGACGTTGGAGAAGTCCTTGAGGGGGGTCTTTTTGACGGTGCCCTTCTGGGTGGTGAAGAAGATGAACTTGCCTTCTTCCTCCAGGTTGCGCACGGGGAGGATGGCGCGGACGTTTTCGCCCTGCTGTAGGTCGAGCAGGCTCTGCATGGACTTGCCCTTGCCGGCGGCGCTGACGTCGGGGATCTCATAGACCTTGAGCCAGTAAACGCGGCCGGTGTTGGTGAAGCAGAGGAGGAAGGCGTGGGTGGAGTCGACGATGAGCTGGGCGACGAAGTCCTCTTCACGGGTCTTCATGCCGGTGCGGCCGGTGCCGCCGCGGCGCTGCTGGCGATAGATGCTGATGGGGGTGCGCTTGAGGTAGCCCTGGTGGGAGACGGTGACGGCGACCTGCTCATCGGCGATGAGGTCCTCTAGCTGGAGCTCGGCGGACTCGTCAACGATCTGGGTGCGGCGGGCGTCGCCGTACTTGTCGCGGACCTCTTCAAGCTCCTTGACGATGACGGCGCGAAGCTTGGTTTCGCTGGCCAGGATGGACTCGTACTCGGCGATCTTTTCGCGGACTTCCTTGAGCTCCTTGAGCAGCTCGTCGATGGAGAGCTGGGTGAGGCGGTAGAGCTGGAGTTCGAGGATGGCGTCGATCTGGCGGAGGGTGAGGCCCTTCTCTTCGTGAGGCAGGTGGGCGCGGTCGAGATTGAGGATGATCTCAGTGCCCTTGCCCCAGGCATAGAGGTTTTCGCGGGCCTCGGCGCGTGAGCCGGAGCCGCGGATGATGCGGATGACGGTGTCGAGATTGTCGAGGGCGATCTTGTATCCCTCGAGGATGTGTTCGCGCTCGCGGGCCTTGCGGAGCAGGTAGACTGTGCGGCGCTGGACGACGTCGACGCGATGGTCGATGAAGGCGCGGATGGCCTGGTCGAGAGGAAGCTCGCGCGGCTGCCCGTTGAGCACGGCGAGGAAGATCATGGAGAAGCTCTCTTGCATCTGGGTGTGCTTGTAGAGCTGATTGAGGACGATCTCAGGCTGAGAGCCGCGCTTGAGCTCGATGACGATTCTCATGCCGTCGCGGTCGGACTCGTCGCGCACGTCGGAGATGTCGTCGACGATCTTGTCGGTGACCAGTTCGGCGATGCGTTCGATGAGCTTGGACTTGTTGACCTGATAAGGAATCTCAGTGACGATGATGGCCTGTTTTTCCTTGGTCAGGTTTTCAGTGGCCACTTTGGCGCGCATCATGAAGCGGCCGCGGCCGGTTTTATAGGCCTGGGGGATGCCGGACTTGCCGTAAAGGAAGCCGCCGGTGGGGAAGTCGGGGCCCTGGACGTGCTTGAGGACCTCAGCCAGGCCAGCCTGGGGATTGAGCACCAGCTCGATGGCGGCGTTGACGACCTCAGTGAGGTTGTGGGGCGGGATGTTGGTGGCCATGCCGACAGCAATCCCGCTTGACCCGTTGACGATGAGGTTGGGAATGCGGGTGGGCAGGACAGTGGGTTCAAGCGTGGACTCGTCGTAGTTGGGGGTGAAGTCGACGGTCTCCATGTCGATGTCGGCGAGCATTTCGCCCGCGATGCGCTCCATGCGGCACTCGGTGTAACGCATGGCGGCGGGCGGGTCGCCGTCGACGGAGCCAAAGTTGCCCTGGCCATCGACGAGGGGATAGCGGAGGGAGAAGGGCTGGGCCATGCGGACGAGGGTGTCGTAGATGGCGGAGTCGCCGTGGGGGTGGTAGACACCCATGGCCTGGCCGACAACCTTGGCGCACTTGGTGTACTTCTTGTTGTGCTGCAGGCCCATCTCGCTGAGGGTGTAGAGAACGCGGCGATGGACGGGCTTGAGGCCGTCGCGGGCATCGGGGAGCGCGCGGCCGATGATGACCGACATCGAGTAGTCGAGATAAGAGCGGCGCATCTCCTCTTCGATATTGATGGGGATGAGGTTGGTGCCGCTATTGGGCGGGGTGCCGCCTTCGAGGGGGAGGAGGGGGTTCTGATCGTCGGCCATAAGGGTTTTTCCGGGCTCGCGGAGGCGGCAAGAAGGGGCCGGTGGAAACAGGGCCACCCTGGCGCGGGCCGTGCTTCTATTTTACCCTTTAGATACCCATTTAGGCAAGGTGAATCCGAGGATTTAAGTCCTTATGCTGCTTTTACTTATAGGGATTTTGGGCGGCTCTCTGGTGAGCGCGCGAAGTCTCAAGCCGCGGGGCGGGATTTCGCTTTGGATTTGGCGTCGGCGCCGGACTTCTTTTTGGCCTTTTTCCCACCGTCCTGCTCGCCCAGTCCGGTGAGGAAGACCGGCGGCTGGTCGGGGAAGCGAACCATCAAGGTGAGCTCGCCGCCGACCCCCTCGACGTAGCCGCGCAGGGTGGAGATGTAGAGGTCAGTGCGCTTTTCGATGCGGGAGACGCCTTCCTGGCCGATTTTGAGCTTATTGGAGAGGCGGGCCTGGGTGAGCTTTGTGAGGCTTCTAAGCTCGCGCAGACTCAGTTCTTCCGCCTTCAACTCTTCGGCGCGCTGCTTGATCCAGCTCTGATCCTCCGGGGAGAACTCTTTAAAGACTTCTTCGTAAGGAATGGTCATTTCTTCTCCTTCTTCGCTTTTTGCGGAGCTTGCAGATTGAGCAAGTGCTGAGCAAACCGCTTGTCTGCAATGTTGATCAGGCTACCGTAGAATCGGCCCTTTGTTACCCCGGACTTGTTGCCACCCACCAATAGAATTGCCGCCCGTACCGGATCAAATGCGAATGCCACCCGCCAAACCTCGCCATTCGACTCGAAGCGAAGCTCCTTCATATTCGCGTGGCGAGACCCTTTCAAGGCGTCCACATAGGGCCTGCCCAGAAACGGGCCACGGTCTCTCAACCGCTCCAGGCGTGCCGCAAGTTCCCTCTTGACCTCACTCGAAAGTTCCCGAAACTCAGGCAGAAAGTCCACATGGAACTCCACCTTCCATTGCTTGTCCGTATTATGCTCTGGAATGCCTAATGTCTTCAAGTGCATATTTCGCCTCCCTCACAGCAACCCAGGCAGGCTGAGGAGGCAGAAGACGGCCTGGAGGAGAACGAGGGCGGCGGCGGAGGCGAGGGCGAGGCGGCCGCAGGGGGCTTCATAGGCGTCGGCGAAGACACCGGCGATGAAAGTGAGCAGGAAGGGCAGCGCCCAGAGCCAGGGGCTGCCGGGAACGCCGGTGAGGATGAGGGGCAGAAGCAGGACGGCGGCAAGCAGGGGGAAGGTGTTGCCGAAGTACCAGCTCTTGCGGAGGAGGAGAAACAGGAGGAGAGCGGCAGCGGAGGCGAGAGAGACTCCGGCGTTGGGAAGGGCGGCGAAGAAGCGGTGGGCGGGGTCGAGCGAGAAGGAGAGGAAGCCGGCCGCGGAGCGGAAGAGGTAGCTGAATGCGTCGGGGGAGAAGCCGTAGCAGGCGAAGAGGAGGAGCATGGCTCCGGCGGAGGCGAGGAGGATAACGGGCAGCACCTGGCTGCGGCGTCCCTCGGCGACCCAGAGCATGGCGGCGAGACCCACGAGGGCCACGACAGGCAGGGCGGCGATGTGGGAGGCGGCGGCGAGGCCGAAGGCGGCGATGAGAAGGACGATGCGGGGGCGCCATCTGCGCCGCGGACCCTGCATGGCGTGGGCGACTCCGATGCAGGTATAGACGCCGCCGAAGACGCCGAGGGCGGCAAGCAGTTCAGGATTGGGCGCGACACTGGCTCGAAGCACGGCGGGAGAGAAGCAGTAGAGGGCCAGGGCGGTGTAACCGCCGAGGTTGCCATAGAGGCGGCGGGTAACCCACCACAGGCAGCCCCCCAGGAGCACTCCGGCGAGGAGGAAGGGGAGGCGGAGGAGAAAGAGGGTGTAGGTGAGTTGGTGGCGGAGTTCCCAACTGCTCAACTGGCCGTCGGCCAGGACAACGCGGTCTTCCGCTTTGCGGAAGTGGTCGAGACCGCGCTCGAGGGCGAGGTTGAGGGTGAGGGGGAGCCCGGCGAGGCGGTAGGCCAGAACGCCGTCGTGGATGTTGCCGCAGGTGGTGAAGTAGCCGGTGAGGGACGAAGGGCGCTCCCACATTTCGCGGCCGCAGCGGGCGTACTGGTAGTCGCGGTCAGAGAGGGCCTGGCGGCTGGTGAGCCAGAGCCCCTGGGCCAGGAAGAGCAGCAGGAGCCCGGCGGCGATGCGCTGGGGCAGGTTGAAGCGGAAGCGGCGAATCCGGGCAAAGCGAGGGGTCATGAGGATGTTGGGAACCGCATTCAGTTTAAACGGTGGGCTGCGAGGACAGGTTGAAACGGCTCGGCGGGCGGCGTAGAACCGAAGGTAGGAGAGGATTCCAATGGCGTCAGTGGTGCGGCCCTTTGTGTTTGGCATCTATCCGGGCGGGGAGGCGGGCTCGGACGACGGAATGGCGGGGGGGCCGCCCGGAGATCCGGCGCGGATTGAGGCGGCGCTGCGCGAACTGGCTGGGGGCGTGGCTCCCTTCATTGTGCGGGCCTATGAGCGGTTCAGCGACAGGGATGCGCCATCGGCGTGGCCGCGGCAGACGCCGGAGAACTACACACAGTATTTGCGCGAGGGGCGGCTGCTGGACCTGGTGGTGATGTTTCAGTCCAGAAGCGGAGACGTGCCGGGGTTTGTGGAGTTTGTGCGGTCGCTGGTGCGGGAGCACGGGCGGAAGCTCTATTCGATCCAGGTGACGGAAGAGGCCAACTTTACGGATGGCCCGGACTGCATTGACGGGCCGTGGCCGCGGGTGCGGGAGGCGCTGGTGGAAGGAGTGAAGGCGGCCAAGGGGGCGGCTCTGCGCCTGGGGATGAGCCGGGTGAAGGTGGGCTTCAACTCGACGCCGACGTTTGGCCCGGCGGCGGCGTTCTGGAACGGGATTGGGGAGTTGGGCGGGCCGGAGTTTGTGGCGGCGCTGGACTATGTGGGGATGGATTTCTTTCCGGACGTGTTTGCCCCTGCGCCCGACCTGCGGGGGGCGGTGCTGGGGGTGCTGGAGACGATGCGCTCGAGCTGGCTGGCGGCAGCAGGGATTCCGGCGACAGTGCCGATTCACGTGGCGGAGAACGGTTGGCCAACGGGACCGGACAGGACGGAGGAGCGGCAGTGCGAGGTCTTTGAGACCGTGGTGCGGACCATTGTGGAATCGCGGGAGCAGTTGAACATCGAGCGGTACACGATCTTCGCGCTGCGGGATTCGGAGAGCTTTGCGCCGGAGTCGGCGGAGAACATCTTTTTCCACTTCGGGTTGACGCGGTCAGACTACACGCCGAAGCGGGCGTTTGAGACGTGCAGAGAGCTGATTGCGGAGTTTGGGCGGGGGGAGCACGGAGGAGGTTTGCGGTTGTGCGACGGAGATTAAATCGCTTTACCAGGGAGCGGGGCGGGCGGTACACTGAGCCGGCCATGCTGACCCGCCGCCGTTTTGTTCAGAAGACCGCCGCAGCCTCCGCCGCCTTTGCCCTGGCAGCACAGAGCCGCTTTGCCCTGGGCCAAGCGCCGAACACCTATCGCAATCCGATTCTGGGAGGCGACCACCCGGACGCCAGCCCGATTCGCGTGGGCGAGGACTTCTACCTGACGCACTCGAGCTTTGACTACGCGCCGGGTCTGCTGATCTGGCACTCGCGCGACCTGGTGAACTGGAAGCCGGTGGCCGCGGCGCTGGGCAAGTATTACGACACGGTCTGGGCGCCGTATCTGTGCGAGTACAAGAGCCACTTTTACATCTACTTCCCTGCCGGGGGGCGCATTCGCGTGGTGCATGCGGACCATCCGACCGGCCCGTGGAGCGAACCCATCGATCTGGGAATCAACGCCATCGACCCGGCGCACATTGCGGAGAACGGGCGGCGTTTTCTTTACATGGTGGGCGGGCAGATGGCGGAGCTGACGGAGGATGGGCTGGCGGTAAAGTCGGCTCCCCGCAAGGTCTTTGACCCCTGGCCGATGCCGGCTACAACGCGCATGGAGTGCACCTGCCTGGAAGGCCCCAAGGTGATGGAGCACAACGGCTGGTTCTACCTGAACGTGGCCGAGGGCGGAACGGCGGGGCCGGGAACGAGCCACTCGGTGGTGAGCGCGCGCAGCCGGCACGCGGATGGGCCGTGGGAGTTTTCGCCGCACAACCCGGTGGTGCATACCGGCTCGCGAGACGACCGGTGGCTCTCACTGGGGCACGGTCGGCTGGTGGATACCGCCGACGGCAAGTGGTACATGACGGTGCACTCCTATGAGAACGGCTACCGGACGCTGGGGCGGCAACTGCTGCTGCTGCCCGTGGAGTGGACCGCGGACGGATGGTTCCGGGTGGAGCAGGGAGTAGCGGCGGATGGGGCCATTGCGATGCCGGTAGCGGGGGCAACCCAGCAGCCGTACATGGACCCTTCGGACGACTTTACCTCGGCGCAACTGGGGTTGCAGTGGGGGTTCTGGCGCGAGTTTGACGCCACGCGCTTCACAACCGGGCAGGGGGCGCTGACGCTGCAGGCGCGGGGCAAGTCGCTGGCGGAGACCTCGGCGCTGACGACCCCGGTGGGCGGGCACTCCTACACGGTGGAGGTGGACGTGGAGGTGGAGAGCGGGTGCGAGGCGGGGCTGCTGCTCTTCTACAATCCAGAGCACACGACCGGGATTCAGATTGACCCGGAGGGCGTGGGCGCGCGGCTGGCCAACAACTATATCCCCAGCCGAGTGCACAAGGGCGCAACGCGGGCCACGCTGCGCATCGTGAATGACCGGCAGGAGATCGACTTCTATTACCGGCTTCCGCACCAGGGATGGGTGCGGACGGAGGAGTCGGCGGAGATCTCAGGGATGCACCACAACGTGCTGAATGGTTTCTTGGACGTACGACCGGCGCTGTATGCGGTGGGCGCAGGCAAGGCGACCTTCCGCGGCTTCCGCTATTGGCCGGAGATCAAGGCGCCGGTGTAGCGCCCTGTTTCATGCGCGACGACCCAGGAGGATCCGATGGCCGACGCGACGCCAAGCTTTACCACCAACTTCATCCAGGTGACGCAGTTCATGATTTTCGCAACCGGCAGAACTTCATCAACGCCATCTACTTCCACTGCGGCGGGCTCGATATGAACCCCGTACCCACTAAATAGCCGGAAGCGCCGAGAACACAGCTTCACCGATTCCGCACGCAATCATCCGTCAACCGAATGGCCGCCCCTCCGTCCACAACTTCGAAGTCCGTGACCTTGAGCGCCTGCAAATCGTGTGAGCCAAAGTCGAGATCGGCGTACTTTGTTTGTGTGTCGGCGTCGCTCTGCGCCGTGAGTGCGATGTTGCCGCCGTCCGAAAGAAACATTCCGTACTTCTGCATGGCGCGGGCCACCACCTGTGCAGCGGGCGTCAATTGCGACAAATCGTAAGAAGCCTTGAGCCGGAAGTGCGCCCCCATGGGCGGAGCGGTGACTGGCCCGCGAGGCCCCCCGGCGTGCGTGGCCGGATGCACAAAGACCTTGGCCCGTATGCGCGGGTTGGGCAGGATGAAGCGAATGGCGTGGTTGATGCTGCCAGCGGCCAGTTCATCGGCATTGAAGAGCAGAGGCGCAATCGGGAAACCTGCCGCGTCGGCGCTGGTGCACTGATCGCCCCGGCCTGAAGGGGAATACACCCGGTTGAGGTCCCACACGGCTAGAAAGTTTGCGGTGAGAGCCTTGTCTTCAAGGTTGGCCTGATAGGCCTCATAGAGTTTGCCGTGCGCGCGGTCCGCCACGATGAAGTGACAGTCATTGTCTCCGATGTTGCAATGATATCCAGTTCCCCCTTCAATGCCGCCCAGGGCGGGGAGCGGAACCGTGGTCACAACGTCGGAGTCGTTGGCATAGAAGCCCGCTCCCTTATGAAAATGAACCAAGGGAGTCGATGCGTCAGCCTGGAGGACACGCAGGCTGAAATCAATCTGCATCCTTCCTCTTCCCCACCCTCCTGCGTCCGCGAGCCAACCGATGATAGTTGAGGACTGCGGGTCGAGGGGAGCGCGGCTGATCTCCTGAGTCCAGACTGGACCAGCCGGAAAATAGGCATGTGTGCCGGTGGAATCATTCTTGGTTCCACGGCCTGCCTGGCCGCGACACCCGGAGCTAGAAAGCAACGCGCTGATGCCAATAATCAGAACGGCAACCATCTTTGTGGAAGTCACAAGCATCGGATGTTCCTCTCGTGAATGTGGGTCAATGCAGGCAGTCTCCAAAGCATCCCGCGCCGCACCTGCGCTCAGAGAATGAGTTGAGCTCGGGTTGCCAGTTCCGGTCGCGGCGGTGCAAACGGTCGGCACACCAGTCTTCCAGATCTTCCACAGCGGGCCGCGCGTGAAGAGGAAGCGGTAGAGTCCCATCATGGCCGCGGCATTGAGCATGAAGAGAGCGCTCAAAGGGGCTACAATCCGTTGCAGTGCCGGAGATTTGAAATAGAGCCCCGTCGCAGCCAGAGCCAGGGCAAGCATCTGCAGAGCGAGGAAAGCGGCGTATCCAGGTGAACCAGCGCGAAGGCCGAACGTGGAGAGCAGCAAGAGTGCAAGCAAGTAAGGCGCCACAAGCCGCATCAGCTTGTGCGAGACAAGTTGAAATAGAACTCGGTTTCTCAAAGTGAGTGTCCAGGGCGCGAGCTGAATGAGCTGGAAGTTCCCGGCAAGTGTTCTGACTTTGCGATGAAACTCACTAACGGCATCCTTCGGCCAGGTGTCGGTCACAAGAGCATCCGGATCAACGACACACCGATAGCCCTGGCAAACAATCGAGAGTGGCTGATACATGTCGTCAAGAATCATTCCCGCAGGCTGTTGCACGGCAAGTTCGCGGCGAACCGCATAGAAGCCTCCGTAGACCCCGACCGTGGAGTCAGCCGCAGACTCGTAAGTCCTGACTTTTTGCTCGAATCTCCAGTAGAGGCTGCCCACCGCCGCGGAAGTGGCATCCTGTCCGCCTTTATGCAGGATCAACTCGCCGGTGACACAGCCAATCGAGGGGTCGTCGAAGTTTCTGACAAGTTGCTGGATTGCGCCTGGAGCGATTTCGGGCCGAATATCCACGAAGAGAACGATCTCGGAAGTTGCCGCCCTTACACCCGCGTTGACCGCAACGGCCTTGCCTGCGTGCTGCTCAAGAATGATTGAGGTGATGCGCGGGGTTTGTTGCGCCAGGAATTCTGCGGTGCCATCGGTGGAGCCATCCGACACGACGATGATCTCGTGGATGTTCTGGTAGTCGAGATTGAGGAGCTGCTCAATCTTTCGCGGAAGCAGGGCAATGCCGTTATGAACGGCGAGCACGATGCTGACGCTTGGCGTAATTGCACCCGCTGTCCAGGGACGAGGCCGAAGATGCGCGAAGAGCCAGATGGCGAAAGGGTACCCAAGGTATGTGTAGAGGATCCCTGCCAGCGAGATCCAGAAGATGAGCTTCATTGGGCGCCTCTTCTCAGCACGATTGTCTTGAGCGTCTCGAACATGATCAGCAGATCCAGGCCCAGAGACAGGTGCTTGACGTAGTAGAGATCAAACTCGAGCTTCTGCTTCGTTTCCTCGAGGCTCGCGCCATACTGGTAGCGCACCTGCGCCCATCCCGTGATCCCCGGCCGAATGATGTGGCGAAGGTCATAGTAAGGAATTTCGCTGGTCAGCCACTGCACAAATTCCGGGCGCTCAGGGCGGGGGCCGACGAAGGCCATTTCACCGCGGAGGACATTCCAGAGTTGGGGAATCTCGTCAAGGCGCGTCTTGCGCATGAATCTGCCAAGAGGTGTAATGCGAGGGTCGTTCCTGGACGCCCATACAGCTCCCTTCGTCTCTGCATCCTGGCGCATCGTGCGGAACTTGTAGATGGAAAAGGGACGTCCATACAGCCCCACTCGTGTCTGCCGAAAGAAGATGGGTCCGGGAGAAGACAGGCGAACGGCAAGAATGATGAGGGGGAAGAAGGGCAAGCAGATCGTCAATGCGATAAGGGCTACGGCGAACGAGACGAGCCGCCTGAACACCTGCTGCGAAGCCTTGACTCGAAAGCCTTCGGTGAAGATCAGGGCGCTTGGGTTCAGTCCCTCAAGCAGCAGCTTTCCCTGCAGCCTCTCCATCAGTGCGCCCGCCTCCTCGATGACAACGCCCTGGAGACGCAAGTCGAGCAACTCACGAATGGGCATGGACCTTCGGCGATCCTCCATCGCCACGATGACACGGTCTAAGCCATTCCTGCGCATGGACAATGACCGCAGGTCATCTGCGAAATCGGTCAACTGTGCATTTTCGCGCGGACCACTGTCACTCACCACAACTTCCATGCCTGCGTCACGTCTGGCCTGCAGAATGCGGGTCACAGCATTCGCGCGCTCACCGCTTCCCAGAACGTAAACTCGTTCACGGAACATCGAGAGCCCGATAATCCACCCATAGACTCCCCGCCAGATAACCAGGGCGACCGCGAGGGCTGAGATACCGGCAACAAGAACATTCGGACCGATGTCGGATTCCGGGAGCACAGAGACGATGCCCGCCAGAATGAAGGACAGGACGCTAAGAATCAGGAGGAGCCGGAAGTAGATCTCCCAGCGTTCCGAGATTCGCTGGGGTTCATATAGGTCAAAGTAGTAGGAGAGGAGAACCGTCATCACTGCAATGCCGGCTATCTTCAGCAACCCTCCCTCGTAGACCAGCGCGATATATGCGCCGGGGGCATCCAACAATGCCGTCGCCACTGCAAATGAGCACACGACTAAAAGCGGCTCACAGATAAAGAGCACGAGTGCGCGCAGCGGATAGTAGACGTTGAAGAGCCGGATCATGCTTGTCTGCGCGCTCCTTTCCTGGTCGAGAGCTCGCCATCGCCCTGGTTGTTTCCGTAGTAGTACGAGTACGATCCGGAGCGCGGCGCATCCTTGACTGCATTGAGCACAAACCCGAGAATGCGGGAATTGCTGAAGGCCGCCTGCGCGCGCTGGGCAACATCAAAAGGCGTAGACGCTCCGCGCGCGACGAGCAGGACGGCATCGGCGGCGCGTGCAAGATCCACCGCATCGGTCACAGCCAGAACCGGCGGGGAGTCGATGATGATCCAATCAAAGTGGGGAGCAAGTCGACTGATCAAGTCCTCAACGCGCTTGTGTGAGACAAGTTCCGATGAGTTGTCTCCGCACAAGCCGGCAGGGATAAACGTCAAATTGGAGAGGCCTCGTTCACCTCCAACTTCAGTGCTCTTTGAGATAAGACGGCGCTGCATGACATCCATCAAGCCCGCTGACCCGAGAATGTACTCAGACAGTCCCGGTACATTCGGGGCTCCGAGCAGCTCGTGGAGCGTGGCTCGACGCAAGTCTCCATCGATGAGAAGAATGTTGTTGACGCTGTTTCGGGCCAGGCTCAGGGCCAGGTTTGCGGCGATGAAGCTCTTGCCTTCTCCTGGCATCCCACTGCTCACCAGAACAACCTTCATCGGAGTCTCGTAGCGTCGTTGGTAGATGCCGGTACGGAGACTGCGAAACTGCTCGACGGCTGCGCCTCGATCGGCGAGAGTCGGCAGAGCGGCAGCTGAGGGCGCCCACTCATGCCTGGCTATCTTTGACAAGTCAATCTCGGCCTCGGCTAGAGAGCCATCCTCGACCGCAGGCGCTTCCTCCAACTCCACTGCCTTGGTGATTTCGGAGCCCAGGGCGGCCTCCGGGCCGTTCTCCTGCACTTTTCTCCGGTCCATGTCTGCTCTTTGAAGTGCTTCGAAGATCCGGCTCATAGTTCACTTTCCTTTATCGATTCAGTAGTGAAAGCAAGCGGCTGGTTGAACTCAACCGCTCCACTTCCCGGTATGCCTTCGAGGCCCTGCACCCGATCCATCGCGGAATCCAGCATCGGCTTCAGTTGAAGGTCGAGTTCTTTGCTGACTGCCTCCACGATGCGTGCGGGGACCGGCTTCGCCTGCTCCACATAGGCGCTGATCATTGAGTGCTCACAGACGAGGTTGATGAGCCGCGGAATGCCGTCTGAGTAGCGATGGACAAGGTGGACCGCTGCTGGCGTCATGACTGGCTGACTTGCACCGGCAATGCGAAGCCTTTCCGCGATGTAGGAAGACGTCTCCGTTTCGGTCAGCGGCCTGGTCTTGCACCAGAGTGAAACGCGCTGGCGCAGTTGGCGAATACTTGGATCCCTCAGTTTCGCTTCCAACTCCGGCTGTCCTGAAAGCACGATCTGCAAGAGCTTCTCTGATGAGGTTTCAAGATTTGTCAGCAGACGAATCTCTTCCAGCAACTCCCAGGAGAGATTCTGCGCTTCATCCACAACCACCACGCAGATGCCGTTTTCACTGAAGCGCTCAACCAGCCACCGGTTCAGTTGCAACAGCATGCCCGACTTGGTCCGAGCCTTGGGGGGAATTCCAAAGTCCGTCAGGACGAACTCAAGAAAGTCGAGTACATCCAGTCGCGGATTGAAGACCACGGCTGAAGAGACGCGGCCCTTGGTGAAGGACCCGAGAACAGTCTTGAGAAGAGTGGTCTTGCCGGTTCCAACTTCGCCCGTCATCACCACGAAGCCTTTGCGCGCCGCAATTCCATATTGCAGGCAGGCAAGCGCTTCCCTGATCTGCGGCATGACGTAGAGAAAGCGCGGATCCGGGCTTGCTTCGAAAGGGAGAGCGCGAAGGCCGAAGAAGGATCTGTACATATCTATCCCAGCACACTTTCAGCGGTCTTGTCTTTCCTGGAATGGAGCTTGCGTGGCTTGTGGCTCGAGGCAGTCGAAGCAAGCGAATCGAGATTCGCGATGACTGCGAGGGTCGGGAGCTGGGTGAACGCCCAGATGTCCCTCTCATTGCGCAGCGAAGTGTCCCGGTACTCCAGCAAACCCGCAATCATCATGCCGAGAAACAGGCCTGCGGCAAAGCCCCCTGCGGCAAAGACAATCCGGTTGGGAAACGTAGGTGCGTCCGGGAGATTCGGCGCATCCATCACGCGGAACTGTTCCCCCTGCTGCCGATGTTCGAGTGCGGTGGCCATCGACGATTCGTTCATCTTCTTCAGGAGCGTGTTGTAGAACTCGAGCGCTGTTTCGTGGTCCCGCGTGACTTGCTTGTACTCTTCCTCAACCATCGGGCTTGACTCGATGCGGGATTCATAGGTGCGGACCTGCTGCCCAATCCTTACTTGTTCCTGCTTTGCATTTGCCATCGACTGCTGGGCGGCGCGGAGTTGCGCTTTGAGCTGCTGCAACTGCGGAGAGTCGACAACCTTGGAGGCTTGCGCGGCGGGGGCCGGCTCGGCTGAGTTCCGCGCAATCTCTCCCTGCAGGTCAGCGATCTTCCGGGTGATGGCGACAACGTCAGGGTGGTCGGGAGTATAGAGGGCCTGCAGTTCCTGCTTTTGCGCAATGAGAGACTTCAATTCCTTGCGCCGCTCATCCACAGTCATGCCGGTTGCCGGCTCGGCATTCTGTGATTCGTGTGTCTGCTCTGAGATCATGGCTTCGATGAACGTAATCGACTGTTGCGTGTGGTTCACCGTCTGATTGGCGGCGTCGAGCTGCGTGGTCAATGCCTGCAAGGTGTTGGAATTCGACGCAGTCTGCTCGGGAAGCTTGCCAATGTATTTCCGCTGAAAGGCGGCGAGCTTCGCGTCCTGGTCATCCAGGTTTCGCTTCGAGTCCGCGAGCTGCTGCTTGAGAAAATCCGTCGTGCCTTCGGCTGATTGCTCGCGCGCGCTGAGGTTCTCGCTGACAAAGAGCGAAGTGATATCTCCGCAGACCTGCTGCGCCGTGCGCGCATCCTGCGCCTTGAATGAAATGAAGAAGCCCGGCATCCCGTGCGCCTGCTCCGAGCGAATCGGCGCAATCGAGATTGCCTTTCGCGTCAGATCGATGCGGTCGTCCAGATTCTTGTTGGTGCCGGCGAACAGGTTGTAGCGCTCGATGATCGGCTCCACGCGCGACCGGCTCAGGATCTGTTCCTTCATCGACGCCAGCCTTTGGCCCAGGTCTTCGTTGACTACGGGCTTTACATAGTCCTCAGGAACCTTCTGTTGTTCAATCAGCACCAGCGTTTGCGAGACATATTGCGCGGGGATGATGTAGCTCGCCCCGAGCCCTGCACCAAGCAGCAGGACGGCCGAAAGCAAAATCAGTCGATAGCGCCGTTTCAAGATGCCGGCGTAGTCTTCCATGGTAAGTTCGCGATGCCCGAGCATACGTCTCCTTGAAATATCAGTGCCTGAGGTGCATCTCCCGAGGCGAATACCCGATGCCGAAGTTGATCATCTGCATACGTCCTTTGAGTACGTTGGCGGGTAGACTGGAACTCGATGACTGCAACATGATGGTGTAATCCGCAAAGGCCGTAAAATGGCGTCCGAATAGCCGCGTCACCTGCGCGCCGGCATACTTCGAGCCGATTCCGCCGCTCTTTACCAGGCCGCCATTGCGTTGATACGATCCTTCGAAGCCAACTGTCAGGGTCCTGCCGAATTCTTTGGAGAGATTGGCTCGCACCGCGTCTGTCTCCGCCCCGAGCAGATAGCCCGAACCGCCCGTGGTGCCGCGGTTGTAGCTCAGGCCGGCGGAGACGAACCTGAACTGATAGTTGATGGCTGCGTTGACGGCGACTCGAGTGGACGAGGGCACCGCGGTGCTGCTCGAACTGCTGATCCACTCCGGCCCGGCCGACAAATTGGTCGTCACCTTGCGATTCCACTCGCGCTTGAACCCGAAGAGGGCGGAGTTGTTCAGGAAGGTGAAGTTGTAGTCAGGATATTGGTAGTGTGAGAACTGATAGGTTGCTGACACGGAGTTGCGCGCGTTCAGCCGCCAGGTCAACCCGGAATTCGCATTCATGCCGTTGGTGTCGAGGCCGTTGCCATCTGGATAGCGCAGCAGATTCGAGCCGACGCCCGCATTGAAGGTCGTGCCGTAGTTGATGTTGATGCCGAGTTCCGCGCTGGCGTCATTGTCGAGTGCGTGCGTTTTCACTGTCAGGATCGATTGGTCCGACGGGCCGGGATTGCCTCCCCCGCCTATCGGCTCTCCAATGCCTGGAATTCCCGAGAAGCCGGTCGTTGGCGCCTGTGGCCTGTAGCTCACATCGTCGCTAAGCGAAAGATTCCACTTGCGCCAGAGGAAGGCTTGAGACAAGCCCAGCCGCTGGAAGGCCCCCGTTGAATAGGACGGTCCGGTGATCGTCCACGTGTAGCCGCCACTGTAATTGAGGCTGAATGGCCGCCGCACGTTGTCGCTTGCATAGGCGACAGAAGCCGAAGCGTTCGCCGTTTGCCAGTTGCCCACCGCAGAGCCAAACTCCGCCATCTCAGAGTAGTGAAAGTCATAGTGCAAGTTACCGTTCACCGAGGGGCCGCCTGGTCCCGCGACAGCCGGCACGGCCTGTGCGCCTGCTCCCGCACAAGCTACAAGCAGGGTCGCAAGAAGTGCAAGGTTCGTTTTCATCTTTGGCTCCTTAGGGAACAACAATCGTGTCGCCAGGCTTGAGTGCAAGGTTGAGTTCCGCGTCGCCCTTCAAGGCTTCCTTGTAACGGACGGCTATCTTCTGATGGGCTCCCGCTTCGTTGCGAAGAATGTAGATCTTCCTCGCGTTCGCATAGTCCGTAAGGCCGCCGGCGCTCGAGATCGCTTCCAGAAGCGTCATGCCGGGGGTCATCTCCACCGGTCCCTTTTTTCCCACTTCGCCCAGGAGATAGATCACCTTGCTGTGTATCTGGCTGAGGACGACAGAGACCTTCGGGTCCTGCATGAACTTCTTCAGCTTGAGTTCCAACTGATCCGCAAGTTGCAGGGGCGTCAACCCGGACGCCTGAATATCTCCCAGGAGGGGAACCGAGATCATGCCGTCGGGCCTTACCAGCAGGCTCCCCGACAGGGTGGGTTCCTTCCACACAGTGACGGTAAGCACGTCGGATGGACCGATCACATAGGCGTCGGCCGGCGGCGTTGCGGCTGCCTGCGCCGCGACCCCGACCACCGGGGCGGCCTTTCCGACGGCGTCTTTGTCCTGGCTGTGACAGATCATGCCCGGCAGCAGCAAGGCAGCAAGCACAAGGCTTTGTGGTTTCATGATGCGACTCCATTTTTGTTTAATGCAGGCTGCGATTCGGAGCCCACAAGTTTGAGTTTGTAGAGCAGGGCCTTGTAGCTGATGCCGAGTTCATCGGCGGCGCGCTTTCGATTTCCCCCGGTGGTGGCAAGCATCTCGGAGATCAGTTGCCGTTCGATCTGGAGCAATGCCGTGCGGGTGGCTTGTTTGAGCGATTGAGGCTTGTGATTGCCGTTCGGTCTGCCCACCGGCGCCGCGGCCTTCAGCGCCGCCAGTGAGATGGTCTGATCGCCGATGGCGACAAAGGTCTTGATGGCGGTTTGCAGCTCCAGCAGATTCCCGGGCCAGTTGTGCTTCATCAAGAACCCAAGAATCTCCTTGCGCAGGACAGGCTTGGGCCGGTCAAACTGCTCTGAGTATTGAGTCAGCAGATCCTCTGCGATAGAGAGAATCTCCGACCGTCTGCAGCGCAGCGGGGGCACGCGCAGGGTGACTCCCGAGATCGCGTGGAAGAAGTCCTCGCGCATGCGCCGCGATTTGACTTCGTCCACCAGTTCACGGCACGTGCCGCAAACCAGGCGGCAGCTCTGGGTTGCCTCACAGTGGAGAAAGGCTTCCAGCAACTGCTCCTGTGCGGCCAGGCTCAGATCGCCAACCTCCACCAGGTACAGGGTCCCTACGGTGCGCAGGGCAGCTTCAATACTGGCCGCATTGGCGTCGGCGCCGTGCACCTCGGTGAAGGCGCCATGAGATTGATGTGACTGAGCATGAATCTGTCCGGCAACCGACCGTTTTCCAACGCCACGCTCGCCCACAATCAGCACCGGGCAGCCGCTCTCCGCGATCCGCTCGATGGCGCGTTGAGTCTGGACCTCCAGTGCCCTGTGAGGCTTCGTCGGTTGTTTTGCGTTCAGAATGGTTCTGCCCCCAGCCGGATCGAGTTCTGGCTTCTGCAGGTTCTCTTGCAATGCTGGTTCCAAACCCCAGCCTGTCGCATAGATGGGCATTTCCGCCTGCTAAAGCGCCATTCAGGCCACAAGAGAGAGGGCGATTTGCTGTAGAAGTGGCAATTAACTTCCACCAGCGAGAAGGGACTTGTCTCAAGATTTTCCCTGGAAAGTGGAAATTGTTTTCCACACCCGCTGCTCTTGAAGCACCAAAATGTGGGCAGTTCAAGGAGAAACCCTTGCCAACATGCCAATCGAGATACGGCACTCCAATTGCAAGGGAATGTGCAACGGTGCGAGCCCCTTCAGACTTGCCCCCGGAGACCATGGATCAAGAAATTCAGAACTCGACAGCCCTGGGGCGCCTTGTTACCGCGCAACGCTCTCATTTTGTATGGGGTGCAGTGATTCTCGGCTTGCTTGTGCTGACTGCTTACCTCAACACGTTGATCAAGCTCGTCACCGACTGGTGGCAAATTCCCGACTTCTCCCACGGATTTCTTGTCCCCCTCTTCGCGGCTTACCTTGTCTGGGAGAAGAGGAAGGCGCTGAGTCAGGCGCCCATCGCTCCCAGTTCGTCTGGGATTCCCATCATCGTCGTGGGCCTCATCTTGCTGCTCCTTGGCTCTTATGGAGCGGAGCTCTTCCTCTCTCGGGTTTCGCTGGTCATCCTGATGGCAGGCCTGGTGCTCTGTTTCGGCGGCTGGGCGCTGATGAAGCAACTCCGCTTCCCGCTGCTGGTTCTCCTTCTCGCCATCCCCATTCCTTCCATCCTCTTCAACGAGATCACCCTGCCGCTGCAGATACTCGCCTCCAAATTGGCGAGTGCGCTGCTTCCCCTCTTCGGAGTTCCGGTCTTGCGCGAGGGAAACGTCATCGAACTCCCCTCGATGAAGCTCGAGGTAGCCGAGGCGTGCAGCGGAATCCGGTCACTGATGAGCCTCTTTACCCTCTCGGTCTTCTACAGCTACTTCCTTGAGCGGTCCCTTTTGCGCCGCTTTCTGCTTGTGCTTGCGAGCATCCCCATTGCCATCGCCGCCAACGCCGTGCGCATTCTGGGCACCGGGCTGTGCGTCCAATACTGGGATCCGGACAAGGCACTGGGCTTCTTCCACGAGTTCTCCGGCTGGGTGATGTTTATCGTCTCCCTTGGCTGCCTGTTCATTGTGCATCGCGCCATGAGCCTGTTTCCCGTGGGCAGGAGGCAGCCATGAAGAGCCCTCGTTTCTGGATCGTCTTTGCCCTTCTCGCCGCCACCGCGCTCATCCTGCAGGGGCGCGGCACAACGGATCGCATCCCCGCGCGAGAGCCCTTGTCCCAGTTCCCGCTCGCTGTCGATGGACGCCTCGGGACCGACCTCACCATCGATCAGGGCGCGCTCGATGTGCTCGGCGCGGGGGACTTTCTCTCCCGCGTCTACAGGGCCGATGCCAACTCGATCCCGGTAGGCCTGTTCATCGGCTACTTCCCGAGCCAGCGCACAGGTTCAACCATTCACTCGCCCAAACACTGCCTGCCCGGCGCCGGATGGGTCTTTGAGTCCTCGCAATACGTTGACTTGAACGATGCGAATGGAAAGCCTCATCGCGTCGGCGAGTACATCATCGCCAACGCCGGCAGCCGGCAATTCGTTCTCTATTGGTATGAAGCGCACGGCCGAAGCGTTGCCAACGAATACATGGCAAAAATCTACATGGTCACCGACGCCATGCGGCTCAACCGTACCGACGGCGCGCTCGTTCGCGTCATCACGCCCATCGATCCAAATCGTGAAACAAGCGAAGCCAGGGCCAGGGCAGAGGCATTTGTTGCTCAACTTGCGCCCGTGCTTCCACGCTTTATCCCGAACTAGGCCGATCAGCGGTCACTGCATCAATTTCGCTGTTCAGCAGGAACTCAAAGGCTGCATTCCGTATCGGCGGCCAGCAAGGACGAAAGACGATGAATGGCTTGTTGAAGAAATCTCTCTTGATTGCAAATGAAACGTGGAAGCACCT
This sequence comes from uncultured Acidobacteriaceae bacterium, assembly GCA_903849645.1. Lineage (GTDB taxonomy): Bacteria > Acidobacteriota > Terriglobia > Terriglobales > Acidobacteriaceae > Telmatobacter. Next base: position 146,365 of record CAINJJ010000008.1, read on the forward strand.
GAATCGGCACAGCTCGCTCTGGCTGGTGATGATGCTGGTCGCCGCCGCCCTCATGGCGGGTTGCCACGGCGACCCCAACGTGCGCAAGCAGAAGTACCTTGAAAGCGGAAAGAAGTACAGCGCCCAGGGCAAGTACCGCGAGGCGGCGATCCAGTTTTCCAATGCAATCAAGATCGACAAGAGCTTTCCCGACGCGCACTATGAACTGGCCCAGGCCTATGTCCATCTCGGCCAGTACAGCGCCGCCTATGGCGAACTTGCGCGTACGGTGGACCTGCAGCCCGCCAACTACAAGGCGCGGATTGATTTGGGAAACATCCTTCTCGCGGGCGGCAAGACGGACGATGCGCAGGCGCAGGCCACAGCCGTAATGGCCGCGCAGCCGAACAATCCCGATGTCCACGCGATGCTTTCCGCCATCGCAATCAAAAAGGGACAAAAGGATCAGGCTCTCGTCGAGATCCATCGCGCCTTGGAACTTGACCCCGCCAGGGCGGTCTTCCACGAAGACCTCGCTTTGCTCCAAGCCGGCGATCCCGCCAATGCCTCAGTTGTTGAAGTGGAACTCAAGAAGTCTGTTCAGCTTGATCCGAAGTCGGTGAACGCCAAATTGCTGCTGGCCTCGTTTTACATCAAGAACGGCCGCTGGCCTGAGGCGGAGCAGTCCAGCCGCGACGCTATGGCAACCGACCCCAAGAGTCTCTCCGCGCGCGGCAGCCTTGCCGGGGTTTACCTCAGGCAGGGCAACCAGGCAAAGGCCGAGGAAGTGCTCCGTCAGGCATCGCTGGATCTCGCCGACAATCCTCAAGGTGTGCGCATGCTGGCCGACTACTATGCGGGCTCCGGCCAGATGGACAAGGCAAAAGCGGAGTTCGCCAGCCTATCTTCGAAATATCCCAAAAACGTCTCTGTCCAAAAGGGGTTTATTCGCATCCTTCTCCAGGTCAAGGACTACGCGACCGCGCGCACGGTTGTTGCAGCTCTCCTCAAAAGCAATTCAAAGGACCCGGAAGTCGCGGCCCTGAACGGAATCGTACTGCTCAATGACGGCAAGGCAAGCGACGCCGTCAATGCCCTGACAGAGGGTTCCAGAAACTTCCCCAAAGACGCTTTCATCCAGTTCTGGCTCGGCAAGGCAGCCCTGGCCAAAGGCGACAGCGCATTGGCTGAGAGAAGCTTTCGCCAGGTTGCCGAGCTCAATCCGGCGTCGCTTGACGCCCTTGAAGAACTGGCACGCATTGCTGCCCAGCGCGGCGATATGAACCTGATGGCCGAAGTCTCGGAAAAGGCAATCAAGGCGGCCCCGCGGTTCCCAGGTGGCTTTGTCTGGCGCGCTTTGGTCGAGATGAGCCGCAGCACCCCAGACAAGGCTGAAGCGGACCTCAAGACTGCCATGAGCGTAGCGCCGCAAAGCCCGCAGGCTTATCTGCAATTGGGCAAGATTCGCCTCGCGCAAAAGAAGTATCCAGAGGCTGTCGCGCTGATCGAGCAGTCGCTTCAATACGATCCCAATTCCGTGGAGGCCATGCGGCTGCTCATCGGATATGACCTGTTTCAAAAGCAGCCTGCCAAGGCCCTTGCCCGGTTGAACGCGCAAATTGAAAAAAGCCCGAAGAACAGCAGCTTCCTTGACCTGCTGGCTGCCTTGCAGATACAGGGGAAGAACATTGACCAGGCTGCCGCCACGGCGCAGAAGGCCATCCAGTTGAACCCAGCGGATGGAGAGGCAGTCATGCTCTTTGCGCAGATTCAGGTGCAGCGCGGACAAGTGGCAAATGCAGTGAGCGCCTGGGAGCAGTGGCTCAAGGTCCATCCCGGCGATGCGGCTGCCACCGCTCTGCTCGGAACCCTCGAAGAGTCGCGCGGCGATGTGGCAAAGGCGGAGAGCTACTACCGAAAGTCGCTGCAGATTCAGCCCCAGCAACCCATCGCCGCCAACAATCTTGCCTATCGCATGTTGCAGAATGGCGAAAATGTGGATGTTGCGCTGACCCTCGCTCAAACCGCCCGCCAGGGCATGCCCAACTCCACCAATGCAGCGGACACGCTGGCGTGGGCCTACTACCACAAGGGGACCTACTCCTTTGCGCGTGACCTGCTCGAGGATGCCGTCAAGACCGATCCAGGGAGCGCCACCATGCAATATCACCTGGGCATGGTCTATAGCAAGCTCCAGGACAAGAACAATGCAACGCTTCATTTGAAGAAGGCCGTGTCCCTGGCGCCCGACTCGCCCACGGCAAAAGACGCGCGCTCCGCTCTTGGAGGTCTCACCTAGACGGTCCAATATCATTGCAGGCAAGCGACGCAGCGGTGCACGGATGCCAAACACCATGCACCTTGAGACCAGTGTGCAACCAGTTTCGTAGCGGATGACGAGGATTCGGCTTCAACCGAACATGGCAAACACAAAGACAATCGCGCGCAACGTCGGCTGGTTCGGCATCGAGAATGCGGTCGGGCTGATCGTCACGACGTTCACCTCCATTGCCATTGCCCGCACCCTTGGGCCATCCAAGATGGGCTACGTCATCTACGTCAATTGGATTGCCTCGATTGTCAGCAGTCTCGGCAGCCTCGGCATTCCGGATACGACGCGCAAGTACATGGCTGAATTCCTCGGCAAGGGGGATCGCGGAACAGCGCGCTATATCTACTTCCGGACTCTCATGCTCCAGGCCGTTCTGGCCACCGTTGCAACGGCCGGGATTCTTGTCTGGGTCCTCGGCGACGCGAGCCCGGAGTTTCGAGTTGTCTCGGTTCTTCTCGTACTGAGCATCTGGCCGGCGATGGTCAACTTCGTCTCGGCGCAGGCCAATGTCGCCACAGAGAAGTTGTCCACCAACCTGCCAGGCTCGATATGGTCCATGGTGGCCTTCTTTCTGGCGATTGGAGCAACGGTCGTCTTCAAGTGGGGTCTGGTGGGCGTGGGCGCGTCCATGCTCTGCATGCGCAGCGTTGATTTTGCCGTGCGCTTCTTTCCCACCATGATCCGCATCCTCGGCTGGGAGACGACGCACGTGCAGCCCGCCGGACTGCCAGGGCGCATGATGTCCTTCGCCTGGCAGAGTGTCACGAGCATGGTCCTCGCTCTTATTGTGTGGAACCGGTCTGAAGTTGTGCTGCTTCGATACCTGTGCGCGGACATCCGCCAGATCGCCTTTTATTCCGTGGCGTTCAGCCTGGCAGACCGCTTGCTCATCACATCATCTGTTTTCGGTTCTGCCGCCAGCGCCACCATCTTTGCCCAGTATGGGCGCGACAAGTCCAGGCTTCCCGCCATTACTGCATCCTCCTTTCGCTACCTTGCTCTCACGTCGATTCCCCTGCATTTCATCGCCGCTGCGCTCGCTGTGCCTGCCCTGCTACTGCTCTATGGCCAGCAGTACGATGGCGCGGCAGTGGTTGTTACGCTTGCGCCTCTGCTTTGCATGCCCAAGGCCTTCATCGGACCGGTCCAGAGCCTTTTGCAGAGTGCCGAGAGACAAAGCATCATCATCTTCGCCACGGTCTTTGCCGGCGTCGTGGATCTCAGTGTTGCCGCGCTCCTCATTCCAAAACATGGAGCCGTTGGCGCCTGTCTGGGTAGCGGCGCGGCGCAAGTCATGGCGCTGGGCACCATGTGGGCCATCGCTATTCATCGCTACAAGGTTCAGCTCCCCTGGATGCAGGTGGCCAAGATCACCATCATCAGCACTCTGGCTTCGTTGACCGCGCACTTTGTCGCGGTCTGCTTTTCACCTCTCTGGGCAGTCGTCCTTGGCGGGAGCGCAGCTCTGGTTGTCTTGTTTGGATTGACTTATCTGATGCGTGTCCTCGAACCGGAAGATCACTCCCGCTTTCATACGCTCTCTTCCATGTTGCCAAAACTCATTGCTGGACCGGTTAATGCAATTCTCCAAATGTTGATCCGCGCCAGCACCGCGGAAGCGAGTGAATTCGGCATCTAGGAAGGCACAGCGAGGAAAGAGAATGCGACACGCGGAAATCTGGTTAGCGCCATACTTGAAAGATCGCCTCCGGAAGATCCTGGTGCGCTCCAAGCCCCGCCGCGCATGGGTCGCAATCACCGACCACTACGAGCCTTTGGGCATGGGCGCCACTGTCGATTGCGCCCTGGCTCGCGTTGCCGAGTGGCGCGACAAGTGGCCCCGCATTGCCGCGGACGCTCCGCGCGACGCCAGCGGCCAGTGCCCACAATACAGTTTCTTTTATCCGCAGGAGGAGTATCGTCGGGATATTCTCGACGGAATATCCGAGATCGTTCGTCTCGGAGTCGGTGACGTTGAGGTACATCTCCATCATGAGAGCGAGGTTCGTGAATCTTTCATTCAAAAGATCACCGAGTTCTGCCGCCGCCTCACGGGTGATCACGGGCTTCTTCGGCAGCAGGATGGACGCACCGTCTTCGGCTTCATTCATGGCAACTGGGCGCTCGACAATTCGCATCCCCAAGGCATCGGTTGCGGCCTCAACGGCGAGATAGGACTGCTGCGCGACCTGGGCTGCTATGCCGACTTCACCATGCCCTCACTTCCTTCCCCCACCCAGGGCCGGGTGGTGAACAAGGTTTACTGGTGCACCGCCAATGCCGACAAAGCTCCAAGATCATTTGATCGCGGCATTGAAGCAACCCCCGGTGGAGGGAAGCGCGGTGACCTGCTGATGATCACCGGGCCGCTCGGTTTACGCTTCACCGAGCGTTGGAGACCGCGTCTGGAAACCGGAGAACTTGCCGGCTACGATATGCCCACACCCGCGCGCGTGCGCCGCTGGTTTGATCTGGCTCCAACCGTTGGCGACGATCTCTTCCTCAAGCTCTATACCCATGGAGCGCCCGATAGAAATCGTGCGCCACTTCTTGACGGTGGCTTTGCCAGCCTGTTTCATTGGCTTGCGGAAGAGGCTGATCGACGAGGTATTGAGATTCACTGGGCCACCGCATGGCAGATGTACCAGGCGGCCAGCGCCGTGATTCATGGCGAGAGCCCAGTTCCCCTGGCTGCGGTTGCAAATGCCGGGAGCCGCCCGTGAAGCCTCTCCATGTCTTGTTTGTCACTTATGTTTTTCCGCCCGTTGGAGGCGTCGGTGTACTCCGCGCGGCCAGCCTCGCACGCTACTTCCCGGCAGAAGGCATCCGCCTCCACGTTCTCACTGCGCGGAACCCTTCCGCCGTGGGTGCGGATGCATCGCTACTCGCCGAAATCCCCCCGGAAGTGAGCATCCACCGGACCACGACCCTCGATCTTCCCTTCGGCATCAAAAAGAGACTGAAGAAGATCATTGCAGGAGGTGGGTTACGTTCCGGGCAGCCAGTTTCAAAGAACGCTCCTGCCAAGCCCGGCTTCCTCAAGAGACTCCTCCAGGATTTGTTGCTTCCCGATCCTCAGGTCACCTGGCTTCCGATTCTCACCCATGCCGCGCGCCGCATCATCAAGCAAGAGAGTATTGATCTCGTCCTCATCACCGCGCCGCCATTTTCAAATGTCCTCCTGGTAGAGCGGCTCAGGAGAGATTTCCCTTCGCTGGCCATCGTCGTTGATTTCCGCGATGAATGGCTGTCCTCCACCATCGACCTGGTCAGCTTCAGCAGCAGCAAGAGAGCTCTGCGCTTCGCTCAAGCGGCTGAGGCCAAGGCAGTGGCAGCCGCCACCGCCATCGTCGCCGTTACAGAGGCAGCACGCATTGAGATCCGCAGTCGCTATCCGCACCAGCCTGAGAGCAAGTTCCAACTCATCCCCAACGGGTTTGATGCAACAAGGGTCCATCCGATAACGCCTTCGAGTCGCATCGGCAGCCATGACTCGATCGTGGTCACCTATCTGGGAAGCATCTATGGCTCCACTGAGCCAATTACTCTCGTCCAGGCCCTGCAGTCTCTGCCGCCGGAAATCCGGTCCCGCTTCCGCTTCCGTTTCATTGGCCATATCGAGGAAGCTCGCTACCGCGAGGCTCTTCTCGGTCTTGGAGACATCGTGGAACTCAAGGGCTTTCTCCCACAAAGCGAAGCCCTCTCCGCGATGAACCAGACCGATTATGCCCTTCTCATCTCGCACGACCATCTCAATGTCTCGGCCAAGTTCTACGATTACATCGGCGCCTGCAAGCCTATTCTTGCCACAGTACATCCCGATGGGGATGTCCGCCGCATGCTGGAACAACTGGGCGGAGGTTGGTGGGCGGGCAGCCGCGATGTCGAGGGGATTCGCCAGCTCTTCCTCGATGCGGCGGCCAGGGGGGGTGCTTTGCAGGCACAGTTCAAACCCAACCTCGAAGCGATCGCGGGATACGAGCGGAAGGTGCTGGCCAGCCGCTATGCCGGGCTGCTGCACAGCATCGCCAAGTGGCAGGTCGGAGCTGGTTTGATGGGCCACGAATCGAAGGCCACTGGGAAGGTTCACTAGATATGCTCCGAGTCGCAGTCGTCACACGATATTTTCCGAGTTCAGCGGAGCCTTGGCAGGGCCGATCAGCTTATCAGACCCTGCGTGTATTGGCTCGAAATGTTGACGTGCAAGTCTTCTTTCCTAACGCCCAGTATCCATCATGGCTCAAGCCGCGGAGTCGCGCCTATGACCAGTTGGACCCCTCCTTCAGCCCGCCGGATGTAAGGGTCGGCTATTACAATTACCCAGCTCTGCCTCTGGTTTCAAGGCCACTGAATGGCCTGATGGCGGCGCGCGCGCTCCTTCCGGCGGTCCGCAAATTTGCTCCCGATATCCTTCACAGTTTTTTTGTTTATCCAGAAGGCTATGCGGCGTTGCAGTTGGGCAAGGCCCTTTCTATTCCTGTCATCGCAAATGGCATCGGATCAGATATCAACAATATTGGCGATCCGATCTCACGCATCCTCACCCGCAACGTCCTGCGCGAAGCTGACTTTCTCTTTACGGTCAGCAGCGATCTGCGCACCAAAGCCCTCGCCATGGGTGCTCGCCCGGAGACCACACGCACGCTCATTAACGGATGCGACCCCTCCGTCTTCCATGTCGCCGACCGGATTGAGGCCAGATCGAAGCTCCGGATCGACCCATCCACCGAGGCGGTCGTCTACATCGGCCGCATGGACCTCAAGAAAGGTCTCCGCGAGCTTGTCCAGGCTGCTGTGGCGCTTCACGACGCCCGCCCCAATCTCCACGTCTACATGGTGGGCGAGGGGCCTGACCGGCCTCTCGTCCAGGACGCCATCACCGCCTCCCACGCGGCCGCCTACGTCCACGCGCTGCCGGGTTGCGCCTACGATGATGTCGCTGTCTGGATGACCGCGGCCGACCTGGTCACCCTTCCCAGCTACATGGAAGGGTGCCCCAATGTCATCCTGGAGGCCCTCGCCTGCGGCCGCCCGGTCGTTGCCACCCAGGTCGGCGGCATCCCGGAGATCATGAGCGATGAGTGCGGCTGCCTGGTGCCCCCGCGTGATCCGGTTTCGCTGGCGCGAGCCCTCGCATCGGTGCTCGACCGCACCTGGGATGCTGCGGCCATCTCCGCCAGCAGGGGCCGAAGCTGGACCCATGTCGCCGATGAACTGCTCCAGATCTTCCACACTGTCCTCGGGAGGCGCCAGACGCAGTCCCATGCGCGATAGACCGGAATGTGCTCTTCGAGGCCTCAACCAATGAGGGCCGCGCGCATGCTCGCCCGCTCTCTCGGCCGCCTTTTCATGGCCATCGGCTTTGTCACGCTCCTGGTGATTCTGACGCCCCTGGTCTCCTGGTGGGCAGAGGCCTATGCAGGCTCCTTGGACCAGCCCGGTGGAGACGTCCTCATCCTCCTCAGCGCCGCGGGCGACGACCATGGCGCCATCGCCTACTCTTCTTACTGGCGTGCGCGGCAAGCCGTTGTTGCCTGGCAGACCGGCCAATTCAGGACAATCATCCTCAGCGGCGATAGCGGACCCGGCATCCTCAACTTCCTTGCCGCCAGCGGCATACCTCGTGCTTCTCTGGTCTCGGAGACACACTCCACCTCCACACACGAAAACGCCGTCGAAACCGCCCGGCTGGTTCAGGGATTTCCCGGCAAAAAGGTCCTCCTCACCAGCGACTTCCACATGTACAGGGCGCTTCGAGCCTTCCGGAAACAGGGCGTCGAAGTCGCCCCCATGGTCGCCCCGGATGTGCTGCACTCCAGTGAAAACTGGTATGGCCGCTTTCCGGCCTTCCAGACCATGCTCGTCGAGACGGTCAAGATCGCATACTACCGGCTCCGAGGCTGGATTTAACCCCAAAAGGCCTGCCCGCGCAGAAGGCGAATCTCGTCTCCAGGCCTCCCACTCGCCGGCCCGGACAGGTTGAGTCGAGTTGTTCGCTCCCCCCGCGCGTCATTGAATGACATAGCTCGTCAATGCATGTCTGCAATCGGAGACTCGTCCCAGTCACTCGTGCATCTTCATCCAGCCATCGCCTTGCTTGGCGGGATTGGACGACGTATAGCATCAAGAGCTAGTGAGTAACCTATCGGATGGCCGCGAATTTTCTTTCAGTTAGCGAGCTATATGGTGCACGTCATCATAGGACATGGAGCGCCATTGTTTGTCGAACCAGGGACTTATACACGCCGATCCTGCGGCCTGTTTATCGAGGCCGGCCATGTCCAAATCATTTCAATCACCTGAATCGAGCTGGCTCACCCCTGCCGTTACTGACCGCTGCAGCTTATGAATTGTCAGGCGCAGGGGGAACATAGCGCGAACGCGAAGGTCTGATTGGAAGCGCGCTGAACTGCGACTCCTGCAACTTGTACAGAAGGGATCTGTAGCTGATCTGGAGCCATTTGGCGGTCTTTTGTCGGCTCCACCCGTTGGCCTGCAAGACCTTCAAGATGATTTCCTTCTCCAGATCACGTCTCGCCGCCTTGGTTATCTCCTTTAGAGAGATAGGGTTGGCAAGATCGATTTGGGGCACGATGTCGTTTACAGCCGCGGGCAGCAACTCCCCTACAAGCGCTTCTTCGCTGCCAATCAGCACATAGCTGCGAACCATGTTCTCCAACTGGCGAATATTCCCCGGCCAGTTGTAGCGGTGCATCATGGCCAAAATCTCGCGTGACAGAGGCTTTGGCCGCAGACTGTAGGCATTCGAGTAAAAGTCCAGAAAATAGTCAATCAACTGCGGCAAATCTCCCGTTCTCTGGCGCAGACCCGGCAGCTCGATGGTCACTGCATTGATGCGAAAAAGAAAGTCCAACCGGAACGTTCCATCTTCTGTCTGTCGCCTGAGGTCATTGTTCGCCGCGCAAACAATGCGCGTGTCAACCCGCCTGGGATCCTGGGCTCCCACGCGCATAAACGACCCGTCCTGAAGCACTTGCAGAAGTTTAGCCTGGACTGAAATGTCCAGGCTCCCCACCTCGTCCAGAAAGAGAGTCCCCTCATGCGCCAGTTCGACCCGCCCCCGCTTGGTCGTGTTGGCCCCTGTAAATGCCCCTTTCTCGTAGCCAAAAAGCTCTGACTCGATCAGGGAATGGGGAATTGCGGCGCAGGTCACCTTGACCCAGGGAAAGCTCGAGCGATTCGAACGGAAATGCAGCAACTTGGCAAAGATATCCTTGCCCGTACCGCTTTCCCCTTGCAGCAGCACCGGAACATTGGTTGCCGCGCAACGCTCAAGTTTCTCCCGCGCAATCGACATCAGATGCGACCCCCCGAAGATCAGATCCGGGGGGGGAAGTTCGCGCATGTCGAGGTATCCTGCGGCTTGTGTTGAGGACATTCATTAACCCATGCGGCCTGCTGAACAGATTCTTCTTGCAAATCTCGGGCCAAACTCACAAACTCCGCCAATAGGTATCGATTCAGCACAGAGGTAACCTATCTTGAAATTTAAAAGGTAACTAGCGATGCCGATTGCACCGATTACCTACTTTAGTGGGAGTAGGAGTTCCTCAAAAGTTCAAAATAAAATGGAAAATACTTACCAACTTCGATGGTAATATCAGTGCCACAGGCCCCCTAACAGATTTGCCTTAGTCGAGTGGAGTTGACCTCGGCAGTTATCGGCACACTGCTTTCAAGGATGCTCCAATCCCAGTTCATTCTCTACAGCGGGATTGCCTTGGCCGCCGTCTCTTCAGCGGGAGCGAAAGGAAACCAGATGGCAAGCACGTTAAAGCCAGAGAACATGAAAAATCACGGAAGCCGCACCGCGCGCATCGCAATTCTCGACGCGGACCCAGCAATCCTCAACTACCTTGAGCAGATCCTCGGCGATCGCTTCAAGGTGAGCCTGTTCAGCGATCCCGCTCCCTTGATATTCAATCTCAAGGAAGCCTCTGCGCCGGAACTGCTCCTGATGGACTGGCACAGTTGCGGCGACGACGAACGGGAGAGCGCCCTGTCTCTCTTGGCGCGCATTCGGTCTTTGAAGCCCTCGCTCCCGGTGGTCATGCTTGCCTGCTCGGCTGAGCTCAAGGAGGTCGTTGCCGCCACCCGCATGGGCGCCGCCGACATCATCCTCAAGCCCTTCGATAAGGGCGATATCGACCTCGCCATCGAGCAATACCTTAAGCAAGCCTCGATTCACGCGGTCGAAGAAGACGTCAAGGAGATCGTGCTCGACGAAAACACCTCCTTTGTCCGCGCCAACAAGCGCATGCGCGAGATCGAGTCGCAGTGCACCCTTGTGGCGCGTGCCGACATCCCTGTCCTCATCCTTGGCGAGAGCGGCACCGGCAAGGAGATTGCAGCCAAGCTGATCCACAAGATGTCCAACCGCAGCCAGCGCAACTTCCTCAAGGTCAACTGCGCCGCCATGCCCGCTGACCTGCTGGAGAGCGAACTGTTCGGCTACGAGCAGGGGGCGTTTACCGGGGCGGTCAAGTCCAAGCCCGGCAAGTTCGAACTCTGCGACAAGGGCACCATCCTGCTGGACGAGATCGGCGAAATGCCAACTGTCCTCCAGGCCAAACTCCTCCAGGTCCTTCAGGACGGAAGCTTCTCGCGTCTCGGCAGCCGCTCCAGCGTCAAAGTCGATGTGCGCGTCATTGCCGCCACCAACATCGACATCAAGGCCGCAATCGAACAAAAGACCTTCCGCGGCGACCTCTACTACCGCCTCAACGGCTTCACCGTCAATATGCCGCCCCTCCGCGAGCGCAGGGAAGAGATTCCCGTACTCTCTCATCACTTCATGCGCAAGGTTGCAGAAAAGTACAACTGCGCAGCCTTGCCGGTCTCCCCTGCGCTGATGCGCTCTCTCACCGCTCACTCCTGGCCTGGCAATCTGCGCGAGCTGGAGAATACAATTAAGCGCTACCTCGTCCTGGCGGACGAACAGGCGATTATCGACGAACTCAGTCCAAGGCAGGTGGGCGGCCCCAATCGGGATTCCGAGGATGATTCCAATGCCGGCGAAGGCCTCAAGCAACTGGTTCGTCACCTCAAAGGCGACGCCGAGTCTGGCGCAATTTCCCAGGCTTTGGAGGAGACGGGATGGAATCGCAAGGCAGCAGCAAGCGAGTTGCAAATCAGTTACAAGGCGCTGCTCTACAAGATCAAGCAATACAACCTGTGCCCGCCCCAAAAGCGGTTCAATCCGGACCCGGCAAAGATCGCATGACACCTGCAGAGGGAACCGCCGAGGCTGTCTGGTCTGAAAAGGTTGTCATCAAGTATGGCGAACGCACTCTGAAAGGCTATCTCGAGCACCCCGCCTGGGGAAGCATTGAAGACCTTCTCTCCAACGCTCCGCTCAACTCCCCGCGGACATTCCGCGTCCGCATCCTTGACACAGATGTGGTCGAGGAGATTCAGACCAGTGAGATCAAAGCGGTCTTCTACGTCAACAGTTTTGAAGGAAGGCCCAGGCACACCGACCTCCACTTCCATTCCAGAACGCCGACGGTCCCTGGAATCTGGGTCCGCCTGAAGTTCATCGACGGCGAAATCATGGAGGGCATCGTGGCCAACTCGGTTCGCTACCTGCTTGATCCGGGCTTCTTCCTCAGGCCAACGGACCCTGACAGCAACAACAAGCTCGTCTATGTGGTGAAGAGCTGGCTGATTGACCATCGCGTCCTCGGTGTCCGCAAGCTGTAGGGCCTGTTCACACTACAGGGGTGGGGGCGTATCTTTGTCTCTGAAAATGGCGTAGGTTACGATCTCCGCTGCCACGCCGGTCTGCTCGCCCTTTGATTCTTCCTCCCGCACTGCCCTCCCATGACATCGGATCTGGCAACAGGTTGACAGCGTCACCTCTGGCGGAAGGCTTACGATGAAGTCAAACTCCCCTTCGAGCGGCGGATCGCCGGGCTCGTCCAGATAAAAAAAGACCCCGCAGTTGCTCAGGTCGCGCGTGGAGGCCAGGATCTCCCGGCTTCCGGCAAGAAGCGTGAGTGGCGCATTGATCTTGAAGCGCGGAACTTTTCGCCGCTCTGTGGCTGTCACCGGATTAGGATGCATGAGGTCCTCTATAAAGAATGAAATGTTCCATCTCTTCCTTGCCGTCGGAGGCAGTCAGGGCAGTGTTTCCGTGTTCATCGGGATGCAGCGCTGTCGGGATACGAGGATGGCCATCTCGCTTAACCAGGCGAAAGGCCGTTCGATACTTAAGTCCTGATGCAATTTGGATGCCGAATGGAATATCAATAAAACACCACAAAAAGGCCGCCTTCGCAGTGTTCAAGCGCAAATGTATGCACAAAGAGTGGACGAAAGGTAATCACCGCAGCCCCGCGGGGCCCTGCGAATCCGGCCTGATTTTCGGCCCCGCCAAGGCGATGATCAACCACCAGACACCCCGGACCAGGGAAGCCGAAGCCGGCTCATGGGCCGTTGGGCCGCCTCTTCAGCGACTATCCCTCTCCCGCCCTTCGCTCCAGCCGAACGCGCCCTCAAAATGCTCGAACTCGCGCTTCTTGCCCGGCGCCAGGTAGACGCTCATCACATCGAACCGAACCGGTGGCGCCGCCTTGCCGGGTAATTGACGCACATATCGCCTTGCCAGGCGTCTCAGTGTGTCTCGCTTGTGGGCATCGATAGCAGCCTGGGCGGGCGTAGCATCCCGCGCTGTGCGGGTCTTTACCTCAACAAAACAGAGCATCGACCCTTGCCAGGCAATCAGATCGATATCGCCCGGCAGATCGCCGGAAGACCAGCGGTGGCCCACCACAACATATCCTGTCCGCCGAAGCTGAAAGTACGCCGCCGTTTCTCCGTCGACGCCAATAGCAAGGTGCGCGGGCAGCGCATCGGCTGCGCTCCGATAGCGCGCCAACCACCCCAGGCAGGCCAGCGCCCGCTCCGTGCACCCTATCCGCATCCGCGCCATCCGCCCCATGGCAAACCATTGTCGGATGGATTCGCAATCGATGCAAATTCTGTTTCACCCGATGGGGCCTGGCCTGCGCTTCAACCATCGACCTTCGTGTCTTGCCTGATTTGGAACGGCCGTTTGGTTTCGGGAAAACTCCATGGAAGGCCCCTGCGCAATCGCGGTCCGCGGTCACGATCAACCCCTCAACGCGCGAAACTCAATGTGTAGGAGAGGTAGGAGCGCTCATTATGTCTCAAGGATTGTTGGCAGGCCTGTTTTCTCATCGTGCGGCGCCGCCGCCGGCTGTGGACATCAACTACGAGGAGCCTGCTGAGCGCGAGTCCGTCACCGCCCAAGACCTGAGCTTTCAGTTTGCGATGGATGCGCTGCCCGTCAATGCAATGTTCTGCGACCGGGACCTGATCCTGCGCTATCTCAACCGCTCTTCGCGCAAGACCCTGCAGACACTCCAGGAGCACCTGCCCGTGCCCGTCGATCAAATCGTGGGCAAGTCCATCCATATCTTCCACCGCCACCAGGCCAATATCGACAGGATCATGGGCGCCAGCCACGCGGGCGGCCGGCATGACCTTCCCCACAAGGCCACCATCGAGCTGGGCCCAATCAAGCTCGATCTCCACGTGGAGCCCATGACCGGCCGTCACGGGGAGTACCTCGGCGCGGTCGTGGTGTGGGGCGTCAGCACCCAGCAGACCATCGACGCGCTCCGCCAGGCCCAGGAGGCCCAGCGCAACGACATCGAGCACCTCAATGGAAACCTCCAGATGGTGGCCACGGCGACGCATGAGATCGAGTCCAGCATCGCGGAGATCGCCAAGAATGCGGTCGATGTCTCCCAGTCAGCCGAGAAGTCCCGCACTGCCAGCGCGGACACCAGAACGGCCATTCAGAGCCTGCGCATGTCCAGCACGGGAGTGGCGAAGGTGGCGGAACTGATTGCCTCCATCGCCACCCAGACCAGCGTCCTGGCCCTCAACGCCAACATCGAGGCAGCCCGGGCGGGGGTCCATGGCAAGGGCTTCAGCGTGGTGGCCTCCGAGGTAAGAAAGCTGGCCGAGCAGACCGCGGCAGCCACCGCCGAGATCCAGGCCAAGGTCACCGCAATCGGCGTCGATGTCTCCACCGCCATGTCGGCTATCGACAGCATCGCCCGCCAGACCGAGGATCTCTCCGGGCTGTCGCATCAGATGGCCGCGGCCGCCGAGGAGCAGCACCTCGCCACCCAGGAGATGGCCCAGAACCTCGAACGCGCCGCCCATCGAACCTCCGAGATCGCGCAGATGCGCATCAACGACAAATCGGGCGGCATGGTGTAGAAGCACTCACAGTAGGGCGAATGAACGACTGGGGGCCGGAACCGCGGAGGTATCACCCGCAATTCCAGCCCCCATTTTTTAGCCCGCTATCGTCCGGCCCGCTGTCAGGCTGTTGCCTCTGCCAGCGCTGTCGCGTCCTCGTGTTCCTTCTCCACCAGCGTCAGGGCCTCTTCCAGGATATCCAGCGCCACCGTGGCTTCTTCCTCGCTCAGGATGAGTGGAGGGCAGAGCCGGATGGAGGTTTCGCCGCAGCCCAGAATCATCAAGCCGCGTTCAAAGGCCAGCGTCTCCACCCGGTTGCGCAGGGCGTTGGCAGGCTCGCGGGTAGCCTTGTCCTTGACCAGTTCAATGCCGATCATCAGCCCGCGTCCGCGCACGTCGCCCACCATGGGGTGCGTCTCCTTCCACCCCCGCAGGCGCTCCAGCATGAACTCGCCCACCCTGGCGGCGTTGGCAATGCCTTCCCGCTCCAGCACGTCCATCGTCGCGATGGCCGCGGCGATGGAAACCGGGTTGCCTCCAAACGTGGAGGCGTGAGAGCCCGGCACCCAATCCATCACCTCGGCGCGGCTCAGGCAAACGCCCAACGGCATCCCCGAAGCGATTCCCTTGGCCATGCAGATGATGTCCGGCTCCACGCCCGAGTGCTCGATGGCCCACCACTTGCCCGTGCGACCGGCGCCCGATTGCACTTCATCCACCACCAGCAGAATGCCGTGGCGGTTGCAGATGGCCCGCAGTTCGCGCAGGAAGTTGTCCGGCGCCACCACGTAGCCGCCCTCGCCCTGAATCGGCTCCACAAAGATCGCCGCCACCTCTTCCGGCGGCAGAATGGTCTTGAAAAGCTTCTCCTCGATATACCGCGCGCAGCCCAGGCTGAACGCCTCTTCCTCCTGCGCTCCGCCCGTGCAGCCGCGGTAGGCGTAGGGGTAGCGGACGTGAGTCACGCCCGGCACCAGCGGAGCGAACCGGCGTTTCTGCTGCGGCTTTGACCCGGTGAGCGAGAGCGCGCCCATGGTGCGGCCGTGGAAGGCGCCAAGGAAGGCGATTACGTGTTGCCGGCCGGTGTGATAGCGCGCCAGCTTCAGCGCGCACTCCACCGCCTCCGCGCCCGAGTTGCCGTAGAACACCTTGTGCGGCCCCGGCATGGGCGCCACGGCCGAGAGCCTCTCCGCCAGGTCCGTCAGCGGTTCGTTATAAAAGTCGGTGCCGGAGATGTGAATCAGCTCGGCGGCCTGCTTTTGAATGGCGGCCACCACTTCGGGATGGCAATGGCCGGTCGAGGTCACGGCAATGCCCGCGGCGAAATCCAGAAACTCGTTGCCGTCCACGTCTTCCACGCGAATGCCCCGGCCGCGCTTGGCCACCAGGGGGTAAGAGCGCGTATAGCTCGGCGAGATCAGCCGGTCGTCTGCCTCCACCGCAGCCCGGGCCTTTGGGCCGGGCAAGGGACACACCAGCTTTGGTCCGTATTGTGCGTGCAGTTCTTCTTTGGTCATCTTTTTTCTCCTATAGATAGGGTTGTCGTCCTGAACGGAGCCTTCCGAGCCTTGCGCCTCAAGCGGAGAAAAGGATCCTGCTCTGGCGTCCGCAAACTCGTTCGATGCTTTGTTGGGCAGCCGGGTCTGGAAGGGATTGTCCCTTGCAGTTCGCCCGCATCAGCCTGAAAAGAGGGGCAGGGAGCTTCGGCGGACCGATACTAATCGCCACCGAAGAGACTAGGTCGGGTGCGGATGGGCAGTACGCGCAGGTGCTGCCGGGGGCAGATGGCGCGCGCCCGCGAACGAGACCAGCGCCTGGACGCCGGCACAAGCAGAAAGTCTCTGGCTGCGCGCGTATGCATGGGAACCCCGCTGGCCCTGAGCATAGCACGCGCCGCCAATGCCTTTCCACGGAGTCCCCAAGGGGCTGGACGTTAGCATGGAAGCAACCCATGGCGCACTCCGCACACCCCGCGACTCATCCGGCAAAAAAGACGGCCACCACCATCTCCATCGTCTTGTCCTTCGCCAGCGTCTATTTCTTCTGGGGTTCCACCTATACCGCCATCCGCATCGGCGCGGCGGAGATGCCGCCCTTCCTGCTCGCCGGCACGCGGTTTCTCATCGCCGGGGCGATTCTCCTGGCCTGGTGCCGCGCGCGCGGGCTGCGCCTCCTCTGGCCGCCCAGGGTCATGTTCATTACCAGCCTTATCGGGCTTTTCCTCCTGAGCGGCAGCAACGTTGCGCTCGTTTACGCCGAAAAGACCGTCCCCAGCGGGCTGGCCTCCCTGGTGCTGGCCGTCATTCCTCTCTATGTGGCGCTGGCGGAGATGGTGCTGCCCGGCGGCGAGCCGCTGCCTGCCCGCGGATGGCTGGGCATGGCGCTTGGCTTTCTGGGCCTTGCCGCGCTGGTCTGGCCCTCGCTCCGCACTGGGCTTGCCGGGGACCGCACCCGCCTGCTGGCCCTCGGCGTGCTGCTCGCCGGCGCCGGAGCCTGGACCGTCGGCAGCCTGCTCTCCCGCCGCGCCCGCCTGCCCATCAACAGCTTTGTGGCCGCCGCCTGGCAGATGCTCGCCGCCGGGGCCGTCAACACCCTGCTGGGAACCGCCCTCGGCCAGTGGCCCGGATTCCACGTCAACCTGGCCTCCATCGGCTCCCTGGCGTGGCTCATCACCGGCGGCTCGCTGCTCGGCTACACCGGCTTCATCTATCTCCTCGAGCACGTCCCCGTGGCCAAGGTCTCGTCCTATGCCTATGTCAATCCGGTGGTTGCGGTGCTGTTGGGAATCGTCCTGCTCCACGAGCGCCCCGAGCCGGCCGAGTTTATCGGCATGGCGGGCGTGGTCAACGCGGTCTTTCTGCTCACCACGGCGCAGGTCAAAGCCAAGGGCCAGCCGCGGCCCATGGAAGAACTGGAGCAGTTGCCCGCGGAGTGAGCCTGCGCAGGCGCGGAAGTTAGTAGCGGGCTCGAGTATTGCAGTTGTAAATCGCAGATTCCGGAGGGAGCAGAGGGCTCTAGCCCCCTGAAAACAGCTCCAATAATCAGGGCCTTTAGGCCCGGATCAAGGGGATTCGCAACAAATGCAGCCGTAGTACTACGGCTTCTTTGCAAATGCGTCGGCAGGCACCAGCGCCGCGGGCGGATCGCTGTCCAGCGTCACCAGCCCATGCTCAAAAGTCTGCAACCCCGCATCGTCGGCGGCCATCGCCATCCAGCACACCGCCCCCTTCTTCACAATGCTGCACGCAATCTCCACCGTGTAGAGCGAAGAGGGGGAATCCTTCGGCGTCCCCTTGGCTCTCTCGATCCAAAGGCTGTGGGAGCCCAGCGTATAGGCGCCATACATCGGAGACGTCAGGTCAAAGGTCTGCTTCAGGCCCTCGGAAGCCCCGGTCGCAAAGCCCGGCAGCTCCTTGTCCGTCATCGACTGGCCAAAGCAGTCAAAGGGAAGCGCCACCGCCACAATCACGGATGAAGGGCTTCCGTGCCGCGCCGTCAGGGCAATCTGCACGCACGACACGCCCTTCTTTTCCTCTTCGCTGGTCGCGCTCTTGGCCACCTGCTGCTGCACCGCCGGAAGAGACGGCTGCGCG
This sequence comes from uncultured Acidobacteriaceae bacterium, assembly GCA_903849645.1. Classification (GTDB taxonomy): domain Bacteria; phylum Acidobacteriota; class Terriglobia; order Terriglobales; family Acidobacteriaceae; genus Telmatobacter. The sequence continues at coordinate 164,527 of CAINJJ010000008.1, forward strand.
TCCACAACCTCCCAGTCAGTGGGAAGGCTATAGCTGAAGCCGATGCTGCTGGCATGAGCCTGGCTGGCGGGCGCGGCGGCGGGCGCCTGGGCAAAAATCGCGGCACAACACGAAAAAACGGCGAACGTGGTAAACAGGCGGGCTTTCATCAGGCCGCCAGTCTACCACACCCTTCGATTCCACTCAGGCGGCCCGGCCGCCCCAAATCCGCTACTTGAGCAGCAGCACAGAAAGCGCCGAAAGGATGCCGCCCAGCGAGAAAACCAGCCCCAGGTACCAATAGATGCGGCTGCGCGTCAGCAGCGTCACGGACGTGATCACCAGCCCGATCTCCAGCAGCGCCTCGGCCAGGTCAAACCGGTCCGCCCGCGCCTCCGCCTGCTCCACCGTGGTTTGAATCCCCTCGGCCTTCTCCTGCTCTTCCTTCAGGCTTTCGGTCCACTTCTCCTCGTGGTCCGCATAGGTCTTGGAGAGCTTGGCCGCCGCATCCTTGTCGGCGATGGTGACCACGCTCAACAGGTCGAGAGTCAGTTGCGTGTCGTTGGCGCGAATCTTGTGCGCCTGGTAATAGTTCCACTCGTCGGTGGCCTTGTTCTGGTTCAGCACCGCCTCGGTGTGGGTGCGATGGCCGAGCACGGTGGTGACCGCCACCAGCACCGCCAGCACGCTCATGCTGAAGGCTACCGGCCGCAGCGTCTTCTGGTGTTCGGCGTGTTCCGCCTGCTCCTGCAACTCCTGGGCTTCGTTCGCTTCCATGGGGATGGACCTCCTGATTGGTTGTGGGGAATAGATTTACTTTCTCTTCCAGCGCACTCCGTCTTTTGAATCCTCGATCACCACGCCCTTTTCGGCAAGCTCATTGCGAATCTGGTCGGCCCGCCCAAAGTTGCGCTGCTTCTTGGCCAGCGTCCGTTCAGCCACCAGCGCGTCAATCGCCTCATCGGTCAGCGACTGCGCCGCCAGCAGTTCAGGCGCCACATCGTCAAGCCTTCCGCTCTCTTCGGCCCACGCCAGCGCCCGCCGGGTCGGCTCCGCATCACGGTCCTCAATCACGTCAAACACCGAGTCAAAGCTTGCCAGCACGGCCAGAATCGCCACCCGGTCCCCGGCCAGCAGCAGACCCTGGTCAAGAGCCGTATTCGCCGTCCGCACCAGGTCAAAGATCGGCGCGCGCGCCTCGGCCGTATTCAGGTCGTTGCTGAGAGCCGACCCATACTCGGCCCGCGCCTTCTTCGCCGCTGCCTGCAGTGAATCGCTTTCGCCGTCCGCAAAGGTTCCCGCCACCAGCCGCTGGTGAAACGTCCTCAGCCGCTCGATCGCGTTGGTGGCCTCGGTGAGCCCGTCAAACGTGAAGTTGAGTTGATGGCGATAGGGAACCGACACCAGCGCCAGGCGGATCGCCGAAGCCTTGTAGCCCTTCAGCAGCAGGTCGCGCAGGGTATAGAAGTTCCCCTCGCTCTTTGACATCTTGCGCCCGTCCACCAGCAGAAACCGCACATGCATCCAGTGGCGCGCAAAGGGCTTGTGCGTCACGCTCTCACTCTGCGCAATCTCGTTTTCATGGTGGGGGAACATCAGGTCCTCGCCCCCCGCATGCAGGTCAAAGCTGTCGCCCAGGTACTCCATCGCCATCGCCGAGCACTCGATGTGCCACCCCGGACGCCCCCGGCCTATCGCCGTATCCCACGAGGTCTCGCCCGGCTTGGCCGCCTTCCACAGCGCAAAGTCCCGCGCCGAGTCCTTCTCATACTCGTCCACATCCACCCGCGCGCCGTCTTCCATGCCGCTCAGGTCCTTCTTGCTGAGCTTTCCGTACTCCGGGAAGGACGCCAGCCGGAAGTACCACGAGCCGTCTTCCGCCTGGTACGCCGCTCCGTTTTCCGCCAGCTTCTGGATCAGCTCCACCATCCGTGGAATGTGCTCCGTGGCCCGCGCCAACTGCTCCGGGCGCTGAATGCGCAGCGAATCCAGGTCCTCAAGAAACGCCTTCTCAAAACGCTCCGTATACTGCCCGATGGGGATGCCCGCGGCCGTGGCGTTGCGGATGATCTTGTCGTCCACGTCCGTGATGTTCATCACGTGCTGCACCGGCACGCCCAGCAGCTTCAGCGTGCGCCGCAGGATGTCGATCTGCAGGAAGGTGCGGAAGTTGCCAATGTGGCCGTAGTCGTAGACGGTGGGCCCGCAGGCGTACATGCGGAGGGCCTTCCCGTCGGCGGGAACCAGGTCGTCCATCTGTCCCGTCAGGGTATTGAAGAGGTGGAGAGTCATTGGTCGTAACTTCTTGCTCGGGATACGGTTGGATTCAGCGAGGCTGCGGCCCATTCGATTGTAGCAAGAGAGTGACTTTCCGCCCTGTCCTTCCGCGGTCACCGCCCCAGCGCGAATGACGGGTCCGCGGACAATCCCGCGTCCGCAAACTCCCCTGCCTGAAACCGCGGCCACGCCGCCGCCGCAATCATGGCGGCGTTGTCCGTGGAAAGGGCCAGCGTTGGGAAGGCCACCGACAACCCGCGCCTCCCTGCTTCAGCGCCAAACCGCGCCCGCAGCTCACGGTTGGCCGCCACGCCCCCGGTCACCAGCAGCCGCCGCGCGCCCAGCGACTCGGCGGCGGCAAGGGTCTTCTTCAGCAGGTCGCCCACCACCGCATGTTGAAAACTCGCAATCAGGTCCAGAACCTGCTGCGAACACAGGCCCAGCGCCTCTTCCTTGGTGGCGGGAATCTTGACCGGCTTCTTGCCCATCCCTCCGAAAAGCCGCACCGCCCGCGCCTCCGCCTCTGGCCGCAAGTTGTGCAGCTCCACATACCGCAGCACCGCCGTCTTGATCCCCGAAAAGGAGAAGAGAAAGCGCGGGTCCAGATTGGCGATGGGCGCGGTCTTCGCCGCCTTTGTGCGCGGAGCCTTTCCCGCCAGGTGGAGCTTGGTCTTGATCTGTGAAAAGGCGAACGGCACGGCGTGCGCGTCCCCAAAGCGGGCCAGGGCGTCAATCCACGGGCCGCCGGGGTAGCCCAGCCCCAGCAGCTTGGCCACCTTGTCATACGCCTCGCCGGCCGCATCGTCCAGCGTCCGCCCCATCAGCGAGTAATGCCACGAGCCTGCATTCGGACGGCAAAGGTAGAGATGGGTGTGTCCGCCGGAGACCACCAGCGCCAGCGCCGGCTGGTCGGCCCCGGCCTCCGCTCTCGCCTCTCTCTCCTGCAGCAGCACCGCGTGAATATGCCCTTCCAGGTGATTGACCGCAATCAGCGGCAGCCCCTGCGCAAAGGCCAGCGCCTTGGCGTAGGTAATCCCCACCAGAAGAGCCCCCGCCAATCCCGGACCCGAGGTAACGGCAATGGCGTCCATGTCATGCAGCCCGACTCCCGCCTCGGCCAGCGCCGCCCGCACCACCGGCACAATGGCCCGCAGGTGTTCGCGGCTGGCAATCTCCGGCACCACCCCGCCGTACCGCGCATGGGTGGCAATCTGCGAAGCCACAACCGACGAGAGCGTCCGCGCTCCCCGCTCCACCACGGCCGCGGCCGTCTCGTCGCACGACGATTCAATGGCGAGAATGAGGCCGCTGCCCATGCCTCCAGTTTAGCCGGGCAGCCGACCCTGCCGCCGCGACAGCCGCAACGATCCCATCCTCCGGCCCTGCCCGCTCGCCGCTGACCGCTCATCGCAAACCCCTCTATAATCTGCGCATGTCGTTCCTCGGCGATCCCCGGCGGCGTTCCGTCATCCTGCTCTCGGCCGGAGTGGTCCTGTTCTTCGCCTTGTTCGGCGCTCTCCAGGCCTTCAATACCTCCGGCGTGGGGTTTCTCAATCCCGACACCTCTGGCGAAACCCTGGCCTTCACCGCCATGACCGTGCTCGTGTTCCTGCTGCTCATGGTCCTCACCATGCTGCTGCTCAGGAACATCCTCAAGATCTATGCCAGCCAGAGCAGCAGCGCCCTCGGTTCCCGCCTCCGCACCCGGATGGTGCTCGGCGCCGTGCTCATCGCCCTCATGCCGGCCATCTTCATGTTCCTCTTCAGCTTTGGCCTGCTCAACCGCTCCATCGACCGCTGGTTCTCCCCCAACACCTCGGAGCTGCGCGAGGACTCCACCCGCGTTGTGCTCGAACTGGCCCAATACGTCACCAGCAACGCCCGCGGAGAGGCCGAGTCCATTGCCGCCACCGGCGCGCCCGACCGAGGGCAGTCGGCGCTCGCGGATGTGCTCGGCTCCCATCGCATCACCCTCGACGGCGGCTTTGCCTTGGTCTATGACAAGGACCGCAAGCTGATCGCCAGCTTTCAGGCGCCGCCCGACTCCAGCCCCGCCACCCTGCTGCTCTGGCTTGATGAAGGCGAGCGCGGCAGCGCCATACCCCTCAAGGGGCCCCTCTCCGCCAACCTTCTCTCGCTCGCCCAGCGCACCGATGAGCCGGTGCTCCGTGTGGGCGGCCAGGAATACGCGCTGGGCATGGGGGCGACGGGCTCCGGCAAGGTGGTGGTCACCGCCCTCCCCATGCCCCAGGGGCTCAGCCAGACCACAACCCGTATCCGAACCGGCGCCGCCGAGTACTGGCAGCTCTTCCGCTCACGCAACCGCATCCGCACCACGTTTTTCCTGATGCTGCTGCTCATCACCGTCTTCGTCTTCTTCTCCAGCGTCTGGCTCGCCCTCTTCCTGTCCAAGCAGATCACCCAGCCCGTTGAAGCCCTGGCGGACGCCATGGACGAGATTGCGGCGGGCAAGTACGAGCATCGCGTCGCCCTCATCAGCTCCGGGGAGATGGCTGAGCTGGTGCGCGCCTTCAACTACATGGCCGCCGACCTCGACGCCAGCCGCCAGCTCGCGGAAACCTCTTCGGCGCAGCTCACCGCCGCCAACCAGGCAATCGAGGAACGCCGGCGAGAACTCGAAACCATCGTCGAAACCATTCCCTCCGGCGTCGTGACCCTTGATGGCACGGGGACGGTCCTCCAGTCCAACCGCGCCTTTGCCCATCTGATGGGCCGTGCCGAAGACGCTGGACTGGGTGGAGAGCAGATCCGGGCGCTCTTTCCCGCCGACTGCGCCGACGATCTGGCCGGGGTCATTCGCCGCGGCCAGCGCATGGGGGCGGCGTCCACTGAGATTGAGTTCCACGCCCGCGGCCGCACCATCCATCTGGCCGTCACCAGCGCACGCCTCGAACTCCGCAACCGCGAGGTGGGCACGGTCCTGGTGGTTGAAGACTCCACCGAACTGCTCCGCGCCCAGCGGCAACTCGCCTGGAAGGAAGTGGCCCAGCGGGTGGCCCATGAAATCAAGAACCCCCTCACCCCCATCGCCCTCTCCGCCGAGCGCATCGTCCGCCATCTGGATCGCCAGTTGCCGGAGTCGCCCGGCATCATCCGCAAGTGCAGTGAAGTGATCCTGGGCTGCGTGGGCACCTTGCGAACCCTCGTGGACCAGTTCTCCGCCCTGGCTCAGTTTCCCGCTTCGCAGCCCAAACCCTGCGACTTGAACCAGGTGGCGGAAGAGGCTCTGGCGTTGTTTTCCGGCCGCCTCAACGGCATCACTGTTGAGCGCGACCTGGAGCCGGGGCTACCCCTGGTGCTGGCTGATCCCGAAGCCATTCGCCGCGCGCTGGCCAATCTCATCGACAATGCCGCCGAAGCCATGCAGGGCAGCCTCCTCCGTGAACTCGGCGTCCACAGCGCCCTCAGCGAAGACGGCGCCGCCGTGGAGATCGCCGTCACCGACACCGGCCACGGCCTCACCGACGAGATTCGCGAGCGGCTCTTTTTGCCCTTCTATTCCACCAAGCAGCGCGGCACCGGGCTTGGGCTTTCGATTGCCGCCAAGATCGTGCAGGAGCATGGCGGCTCGCTGAGCGCCGAGGCCAACAGCCCCAAGGGCGCCCGCTTCCTGCTCCGCCTGCCGCTCAACGAAACAGTGAATGACGCAGCCTCCCCGGCCCCTGTCGCCGCGGAGTCTGGGAGAACGATCTGATGAATCACATCCTGGTGGTGGACGACGAAGCCGAGATTCGCGCGTCGCTCGAAGACATCCTGCGCGAAGAGGGCTACGGCGTGGCCACGGCGGCCACCGCGGCCGAGGCGCTCGTGCTTCTTGAAGACGCGCCCTACGACGTCGTCCTGCTCGACATCTGGCTCCCCGACCGCGACGGACTTGATGTGCTGGCCGACATCCACGGCCAGGGGTCTGACACCCGCCCCGAGGTCGTCATTATCTCCGGCCACGGCACCATCGAATCCGCGGTGAAGGCGACCAAGCTCGGCGCCTACGACTTCCTTGAGAAGCCCCTCTCCCTCGACCGCACCCTCATCGTGCTCAAGAATGCGGTGGAAGCCCGCCGCCTGCGCGCGGAAAACATCGAGTTCAAGCGCCAGTTCAACCTGGGTTCGGTCCTCACCGGCGAGAGCGTTCCCGTCAAGGCCCTCCGCCAGCAGATTCGCCTCATGGCGCCGACCAACGGCCGTGTGCTTATCTATGGCGAGTCAGGCACCGGCAAGGAACTGATCGCCCGCGCCATTCACGCCGAGAGCCTGCGCCGCGACCGAGTCTTCGTCGAGCTCAACTGCGCCGCCATTCCCGAGGCCCACATCGAGGCTGAACTCTTTGGCTACCGCCACGGAGCCCAGCCGGGCGGCCCGGTGGAGCAGCGCGGCACCCTCGAGCGGGCCGACGGCGGCACCCTCTTCCTCGACGAAGTGGGCGACATGAGCCTCAAGACCCAGGCCAAGGTGCTCAGCGCCCTCGACGATCAGTTGTTTACCCCCGTCGGCGGCACCCAACCCTTGCGCGTCGATGTGCGCCTCATCGCCTCCACCAACAAGGACCTTGAAGAGGAGATCGCCAAGGGCAACTTCCGCGAAGACCTCTTCTACCGGCTCAATGTCGTCCCCTTCTTCGTCCCCCCGCTGCGCGAACGCAAGCAGGACGTGCCCCTCCTTGCCCGCGAGTTCCTGGCCGAGTTTGGCCGGCAATATGGCCGGCCCCGCATGGAGATTGGCGAAGAGGCCCTTGAAGTCCTCGGCCGCTATCACTGGCCCGGCAACGTGCGCGAGCTCAAGAACGTCATCGAGCGGGTCCTGATTCTCAACCCCCGCACCCTGCGCATCGAGCGCAAGCACCTGCCCCCGCTCACCCACAAGGCCGGCACCCGCTCCACCGAGGAGTTCTCCTCGCTCCAGCAGGCGCGCGATGCCTACGAGCGCGAATACATCCTCAAGAAGGTCGAGGAAGCGCGCAACAACGTCAGCCGCGCCGCTGAGTTGCTTGGTTTGGAGCGCAGCCACCTCTACCGGAAGATGAAGGCGCTGGGAATCAGCGTCCGCGAGTAGCACTCCGTCCCGAACCGGCTCCTCGCAGCCTGTCCGAATATGGACGCGGCACAGCGAAAACGAACAGATTCGCCCCCATCCCCTGGCCTTCCCTGGCTCCCAAAGCCAAACAGGAGAATGGCTTGCCTTGGCCGATCCAGCCGGCCAGTTCGGCCCCCGGATTGCTCAAAAACTGCTCCAGGCACCCTTGCCTGGAGGCTTGCAATGGCTTGTTTCGAGCGGATGCGCGATGTGGTTTCAGGACCCTTCAGCCAGGATGTGATCCGGCAGAGGACGGCGGCGGGCTGGCAGATGGTTTCCATTGAGTGGCGGCGCGAGCTGCCTGATTCCGAAGCCGGAAACTCCACGACATTCAGCGAAGAGATCCCCTACGGCCTCCGCATCTCCGAGGACTGCCGCCGCCTCGAAGCCGAGCCTGCCGAACACCAGGCCCTTCTCCTCATGATGGAGTTGCTCGTCCAGGAGTTCAGCTACTCCAGCATCGTCAGCGACCTCAACGAAAAAGGCTTCCGCATGAGAGATGGCCGCCCCTGGAACCGCGTCGCCGTCTTCAACATGATTCCCCGCCTCATCGAGGTCGGTCCCGGCTTCTTCAACTCTCTGGAATGGGAAAAGCGCCGCCTGCGCTTCTCCCAGGCCAGGCCCCCAGTCGAGGATTGATCGCTCATTCCCTACTTCAGAATCGGCCCAAGCGAAGCCGGGTTGTCGCCCAGCCGCGGGTTCACCTGGAAATCCCAAACCGACTGGTTGATGTCAGAGGCCGACAGAATCTCAACCAGCGCATATTCCCCAATCAGCAGCGGCTTCACCGGCGTCAGCTTCAGCCAGTGCTTCCCGGCCATCACCTCCACCTTGGTCGCAATCACGTCCTCGTCCTGCGTCACTGTGCCCGTCGCGCTCATGTGAATGGCGCCCACAATCCGCACCGCCTTGCGCTCGTCCACCCGCACCAGCGCAAAGCCCGAGCTGGGCGAGTGCGCGCCGTGCTTGCGGTTGGCCACCTCTTTGGCCCCGCCCGTCTCGACCGTCAGCGCGTGCGAAATCACCTTCTCCGCATCGTCCCGCGCATTGAGAGACAGGTAAAACGCCGGCTCGTTGATGTGCAGGTGCACCTTCGCGTGCGCGCCCGGCAGTTCGAGCTCGGCCTTTTGCCCCGCCAGCGGATTCAGCGTGCTCAGCCCATGCCGCGTTTTGGCGTTGGCCGCCATCTCCTGAGGCAAAAGCTCCACCAACTCCGGCGTTCCCTGGAAGGTGTCCAGCACAAAGACCCCGTCCTCGTCCGGAAGCTCCAGCCCTGGAACCACTTCGGGCCGCCGCGCCTTCTGTTCGTCGCGCTCCGCGGCCTCTTCCTTGTCGATGGCTTCGGCCTCCTTCATGGCCGGCGAGGTGTCCTGTTCGGGCTGGTTGGCGTGGTCCCGCTCCCACTTGCGGGTCGCGTCCCAGTCCACCAGTTCCAGCGGCAGTTCTTCCCAGTCCCCGGCGCGTTCCACCGAGATATAGCGAACCCGGTCGCCCACAATCTCGTACTTTCGCACCAGTTGAAAGCTTCCGTCCTTCAAAATCAGGCGATGGTTGGTGGCCAACCCCGGCAAATCCGGCTTCAGCGGCAGCGGCTTCTGCGTCTGCGCGGGGGACGCCACCCCAGCCGCAGCGGCCAGGCAGGCAACCAGCATCCACCGAATGAGGAGGGAACGAGGCATAGCTCAACAGTTTAGACGAGCCGGGAAGCCGCCCGTTGGCCTCCCCCTTTCAGAACGGCGGGCAAGGAAACGTAACCTCCCTCCGGCTTTCGCATCTAACACTGTGTATTCTTGAGGCAGGGGACGTTGATTTGATCGGATTCCGGGCACAATCCCGCGGCAAGCAACACGAAAAGCGCGCCTTCTGGGCGGCGGCTCTTGTGTGTCTCGCCTTGCTGGCCCTGCTCGCCGTTGTCCAGGTCGCTCACGTCCACCCCCTCGACAGCAGCGCCGACCAGTGCCCCCTGTGCATCGTCATGCACTCCGCGGCTCCCGTCGCCCTCGCTGCCGTGGCCATCATTCTGGTGCAGATGGGCGCGCCCGCGGTTGCCGTTGAGAGCCGCGCTGGCTTCCGCCGCCGCCACTCCAGGCTCTTTACCCGTCCCCCTCCAGCGGGCTGTCTGGGCTAGCTGACCGTTCGACTGTTTCAGCCTGCTTCCCTCTTGCTGGCGGCGCTTCTTCAGCCCCGGCATCGGGCGATTTTCCCAACAGGCTGACTTCCGCACCGGTCGCTTTCCCTCGTGAACAGGACAGCGCGGCATCCAGCCGCGGCATCTCTCCGCATCACGCAGCCACTGTTTGGAGGTTTCACCCATGCCGTTCTTTCGCGGCTCCGTTCTTCGCACTCTCGCCGCTCTTCTCCTTGTATGCGCGGGTCTCTTCGCTTTGGCCCAGGGCGGCAACTCCGGCGCCCTGCGCGGCACCGTAACCGACCCTTCCGGCGCGGTCATTCCCGGCGCGGCGGTTCACCTCGGCAACGACGTCAGCGGCCTCGACCGCTCCGTCACCACCGATGCCCTCGGGCAGTTCGAGTTCGTCAATCTTCCCTTCAACACCTATCGCCTCGCCGTCTCCGCCAGCGGATTCGCGCCCCTCAGCCGCAGCCTCGATATTCGCTCCATCGTCGGCACCAGCCTCAAGCTCGTCCTCCAGATTGCCGCCGCCGACTCCACCGTAACCGTCGAGGCATCCGGCGACCTCGTTGAGACCGACCCCACCTTCCACACCGATGTGGACCGCGACATGTTCATCAAGGTGCCGCTGGAGAGCCAGTCTTCCTCGCTCAGCTCCCTGGTCACGCTCTCCACGCCTGGCGTCTCGGCCGACTCCAACGGCCTCTTTCATGGCCTCGGCGACCACGCCTCCAACTCCTTCTCCGTTGACGGCCAGTCCATCACCGACCAGCAGAGCAAGGTCTTCTCCAACCAGATTCCCGCCAACTCCATCCAGTCCATCGAGGTCATCAGCGGCGCGCCTCCGGCCGAATACGGCGGCAAGACTAGCCTGGTTATCGTGGCCACCACCCGCTCCGGGCAGGGCGTCAGCCGCCCCACCGGCAGCTTCAACTCCTCCTATGGGAGCTTTGGTTCGGCCGCCGCCGGCTTTGACCTCGCCTACGGCCGCAAGAAGTGGGGCAACTTCGCCGAGATCGACGCCCTCAACTCCGGCCGCTTCCTCGACCCGCCCGAGTTCGCCGTCTTCCACGACAAGGGCAACGAGCAGAACGTCTTTGACCGCATCGACTACACCTTCTCCGCCGCGGACTCGATGCATCTCGACCTCAACTACAGCCGTTCCTGGTTTCAGACCCCTAACGCCTACGACAATCTCAACGTCCGCAACGTGGTGAGCGGCGGCGCGGGCGCTGACCCCGTCTTTGCGGCGGTGGGCAGCACCGACCAGCACTCCAAGATCGGCACCTTCAACATCTCGCCCACCTACACCCGCATCATCGGCAACGACTCGGTTCTCAACCTCGGCGCCTTTGTCCGCCGCGACGACTACAACTACTATCCCAGCGGCAACCCGCTCGCCGACCTCGGTCCGGCCAACCTGCAAACCTCCTCCATCGCGCAGAACCGCACCCTCACCAACGCCGCCGTTCACAGCGACCTTTCCTACGCCCACGGCATCCATACCATCAAGGCCGGCGTGCAATACGGGCAGACCTTTCTCCGTGAAAACGACCGCATCGGCCTGGTGGACGCGACCTATAACTCGCCCTGCGTCGACGCCTCCGGCAGTCCCATTCCCGGCTACACCGATCAGTCGCAATGCCCGCTCGCGGCCAACCCCAAATACCTCTCCGTGCTTGCGCCTTATGACTTCACCCGCGGCGGAGGCTACTACCGCTTTGCCGGACGCACCGACGTCAAGGAACTCGGCCTCTTTCTGGAAGACCAGATCAAGGCCGGCGACTGGCTCTTCAACCTCGGCGTGCGCGGCGACGTATACAACGGCCTGACCTCGGCCACCCAGGCACAGCCCCGGCTCGGCATCGCCTACAACATCAAGCCCTCCAGCACCGTGCTCCGCATCTCCTATGCGCGCACCCTGGAGACGCCCTTCAACGAGAATCTCGTCCTCTCCAGCCGCGGATGCCTCGATGCCGTGCTCTCACCGCTCCTGGCCTGCACATCGGGAGTCTCCGGCACGCTCAATCCCGGCTATCGCAATGAGTTCCACGCCGGCCTGCAGCAGGCCTTCGGCAAGCGTGTCGTGGTGAGCGGCGAGTACATCTGGAAGTACACCCACAACGCCTTCGACTTCAGCGTGCTTGGCAACACCCCCATCACCTTTCCCATCGACTGGCATAACTCCAAGATCCCGGGCTATGCGTTGCACGTCGATATTCCGCAGTTTCGCAACATCAGCGCCTACGTCATCCTGTCTTCGGTATCGGCGCGCTTCTTTCCCCCGCAGGTGGCGGGAGCGGGCGCCACGGTGGGCCACAGCGGGCTGCCCTTCCGCATCGACCACGACGAAAAGCTCAACCAGACCACCCACCTGCAATATCAGTTCGGCAAGCGCGGGCCCTGGGCTGGTTGGAACTGGCGCTACGACTCCGGGCAGGTCGCTGGGCAAATGCCCTTCGCGCCAAATGCCAACACGCCGGTGGATCTGAGCCGCATCTCCTACGACCAGCAGTTCCAGGCCGGCATCTCCTGCAACGGCCAGAGAGCCACGCCCACGTCGGGCTTCCAGTCCTGCGCGCCGTCGGCCTACCAGTCGTCTCTCATCGCGATTCCCGCGGCGGGCACCGAGAACGACGACCGCAATCCCCCGCGCATCGCCCCGCGCAACCTCTTCGACGCCACCGTCGGCCAGCAGAACATCTTCCACAAAGAGCGCTACAAGGTGGACTTCGACCTGACCGCCATCAACCTCACCAATAAGTACACCCTGTACAACTTCCTCTCCACCTTCAGCGGAACCCACTACGTGACGCCGCGCGCGCTGACCGCCAAGCTCACGCTGAATTTCTAGAATTCCTCGCCGGGTGGGTCGAGGCTCGCATCACGCGATGCGAATCTCGATCCACTCCAGCGGTTTGCCCGCGCCATCCCTCTCCGCAACCGTCAGCTTCAGCCTGCCGCCCTCAACCGGCGCGTGCTCCACGCCCACCGCGCCCCCCAAGTAGTGGCTGCGGATCTCCGCCCGTGTGCCCTGCTCGCGGCGAATCACCACCTCGCCACCGCCATAGGGCACCACCGCAAGCGTGGCGGCCCGCGCCAGGCTCTCAGCCGTCTTGGAGGCCACCACCACCGGCACGGCTGCCTGCACTGCGTCCTTCACCCGCCGGTCAATCTCTGCCGGCTGCCACAGCGGGTTCACCACTCCCGGCTCCGGCGGCCGCTGCGCCAGCAACACCAGTTGCCCCTCTTCAAAGCGCGCCCACGACCGCGCATGGGCCCCCAGCGTCGGCGCTTCGTCGATGGTGCCGATGGGCAAAATCTCAAACGTGCACGTGGACCGCAGCGCCTGCGCAATCCCGTTGTAGCGGGCAATCAGCTCAGGGGTGGCGCTCTCGTCCTCTTCATCGCCCTGAAAGTCATTCAATGAGCCGATGGAGCCCACCGCCGAAGAATCAAACCAGATGTTCGGCGCGCTGGCCCAGTCGTAACCCGTCGAGCCATAGGTCGGAATCCCCAGCGGCCCCAGCAGGCTGCTGAAGTAGTAGCGCCGATTCGCCTCCACGTCATACTCTCCAGCCGCCTGGTAGAGATCGTCCGGGCTGTGCAGGTCAAAGTAATCCAGAAACAGCGGCGAAAGATTGTAGTACATCACCACGAGGTCAGGGTTCTCCTCGCGCATGGCCTTGATGACCGTCTCCAGGCCCTTCAGCATCATGCGCTCGCCGCTCCAGCTCTTGTCCTTGGGCGCTGCCACGCCCACCGCGGGCAGCTCGTAGCCAAAGTCGAACTTCAGCAGGTCCGGCTTGTAGCGCCGCATGAACCGCCGCGCCAGATCCCCCAGCACCTTCGCTACCGAGGGCTGGGTAAAGTCCAGAATGTAGTACTGCAGGTTTGAGAAGTTGGCCAGGTACGGCTTGCCGTCCGGCAGCTTTAGCATGTGGTCCACGGTCAGGCCCAGGTCCGCGGGCCGCTCGCAGCGCATCAGGGCCGCCCACATACCGATGCGCATTCCCTCCGCCCGCAGCCGGTCAAGAAACTGCTCGAAGTGAGGGAACCGCGCCGCGTCATGCACCAGGTTCCCGTAGGTCCCTTCCCACTTGTCGTCGATGGAAAACAGCCCCGCTTTCATCCCGGAGGCCTTCAACTCCCCATAGACCCCCTCCAGAAAAGCCTCGTCCAGCCGCTCGCCTTCCCGGTGGCGCTCCACCTGCACGCCCCAGGTGCAGAACTGCGGCGCCAGCGCCGTCGCCGCCTTCCGCGCCGAGTTCTCATGGCAATGGATGATGCCCGCCTGCAAGAGACCCCGGTAATACGCCCCGATGGCCTTGTAATAGTCCGGCGCAACCGTCCATAGCAGCGTGGCGCCCAGCGTGATCTTTCCGGGCCCGCGCAGATGCTTCCAAAGGTCGCTGCGATAGTCGATCCAGGGGCCGCAGCTTCCCTGGTTCAGCGCCAGAAACAGGTCCCCCGCCGGCAGGTCCGCCAGCCCGCACGCAAAGGCGTCCGAGCGCTTCTCCCTGTACATGCCGCGCTGGCCCGTCGAGCCGTCCCGGCTGAACCCGGCAAAGTAGTGCACCGGCAGCCCCCACTGCTGGTTGAGCCCCGGAATGAAGCTCCCCCGGCCCAGCCACACGCTCTCGTTCAGGTGGACGTACTCCGCAACGACGGGGCTGATCGCGGAGCCGGAGAGCATTCCCGGCGCCACAAAGTAGGCGGCCTGCAGGGAAGGAGCCGGCGCGCCACTCCCCGCCGCGGCAAAGTAGTGCAGGCTCACCACGTCTTCTTCCGCCGCCGCCTCATAGGTCACCGGCTCGGTCCATATCCCCTGCGCGTCAAAGCGCCAGGCCAGGGAGACCCTGGCCCCGCCGTTCACGCCCTCGTAAGCAAACGTGACCCGGTCCGCCTCGCTGCGATGCTCCACAGCCTTGCCCGCCGTGCACACCCGCATCGTGGGCTGGCCCTTGGGCGCCACCACCACCGCGGGCTGCATCGTGCCGGAGACAATCTGACGGTTCCGCGCGTCGCGCAGCCGGAACGTATCGTCTGCCTGCGTGTACTCCCAGGAGTAACCGTCGCCCCGGACCACAACCTTGCCATCCAGATCGGCGATGGTCGTGGCCCCGGCAAGGCCCAGAAGGCGCGGGGAAGCCGCCGTCAGCGCGGCTCCCGCGGAGAACTGTACAAACGTCCGTCGGTTCACTTGAGTCATGGTGTTTCCTTGCGGTCAGTTCGGGCCGTCTGCCGGCGGCAGCGGCCCACCCTCAAGAAAATACCACCCGGATGTTGGCGCGTTCCCGCGCGCTCTCCGCCCGCCCTACCGCCCCTTGTTGCCGAAGCGCGCAATCCCCACATAAAACGTGTTGGCGTCGGCCCCTGGGTTGTGGTGGCTGATGTTGGCGTTCGACAGGTGCTGGTAGCGATAGCCCACCGTCACCGCCTGCGTTCCATGCCGGAAGAAGCTGATGCCGCCGCCGTAGTCGATGGTGTACATGAACTGCGACCCCTGCGGGCTCAGCACCCGGTCGCCGTAATAGACCATTCCCCCGTTGGTCGCCAGGAACGGCTGCACCTTGCTCAGCGGCCGGAAGCCCCACTGGAAGCCCACCGGGCTCACGCCGCTCCCATAGACCCGCGTACGCTGGTTAAACAGGTTGCCCGTCTTGTTCGGGGTGGGCCAGTCCAGCAGCGCAATCGCCGTGATCTCCGGCGCATAGCGCACCGTCCACTTCTCCCGGTAGCGATAGAACTCATAGCTGTAGCGCAGGTCCACGGGCATGTACTTCACGTCCTTGGCATAGCCCCAGATGTGCCCGCTGATCAGTGAAACTCCCCACCACGCGCCAAACTCGTGGCGTCCGCCGGGTCCTTCCCAGTCGGATGCGCGCGCCAGCGCGGCCGGCTTCAACCCTTCCGCGCTCCCTGCCGCCGCCCCGCCGCCCTGCGCGCGGGCCTCTTTCATCGCTTCCTGGGTGCTGGCCGAGAGGCCTTCGCCCGGATCGCTCCACATGGTCTGCGCCTTCACAATCCGCCCGTCGCGGTACCATGGCGGACGGAAGCGCAGGATGTTGGCAAAGCCGCGCGCCGGCGTCAGAAACTGGTAGGCCGTCAGCAGCAGCGGATTGCGGCTCTTCTCTTCCAGCGCGCGCACCACGTGCTTGTCCAGGTAGTCCTCGGCCAGGGTCCAGCCCAGTCCGCCCACGGGTGTGGTCACCAGCTCCACCCATCCGGTTTCATTGGTCCGCACGCCCTTGTCGGTGAAGTAGTGGTCGCCGTTGTGCCCCACGCTGGCCTCGCCAATCGGCCCCAGCTTCCACTCAAAGCTGTAGAAGGTCGACCACGCCATGGCCCGCATCCGGCTCCGCCAATACTCCCGGTTGTTGCCCAACTCCAGCGTCATCCCCTTGGGGTCGTTCTGGATCCAGATGCTGTTGGTGATGGCTCCCATCATGGGGTGGCCCACGTAGTCGTCCAGAAAGGGATTGTTGTCCGACCACCGGTCCCAGCGCCAGCTTGCGGCCGAGTCGATGGTCCGGTCCCACCACTTGCCGTGCATCGTCTCCCACCGGTACCAGTAGCCGGTATAAAGGTTGCCCCCGTTCTCAAAGGCCAGGAAGATCGACGACGAAATCAGCATGTTCTTCCAGTGCATCCGGCAACTGTGCGCGTGGGTTAGGTCCGTGGGGCAGTCTTTCAACTCCACGGCGTGCCCTGCCTGCGGCTCAAACCCTGCACCGCCTGCCAGCCCGGCATTCCACGCCGGAGCGCCGCCTTCAAATGCCGTGGCCACCGTGCTCGACGACTCCCCGCCAAACGGCGACCCCTGGCCTTCCAGCCGGTTTGCAACCGCTTCCACCGCCGTTTCAGCCGGCAGGGGCGCATCGGAAAGCTCCGCTTGCCCAGCTTCCACCCGCCCGGAGATCCCCGCTCCGCCGTCGCTCTGGCCCATTGCCGCAGACGCGGTTCCCAGCAGCGCCGCCGCCACCATCACGACTCCAAACCATGGAATCCGCCCGGAGACATCCGCAGGATCCTGTCGCCGTGGAGCCAGGCTCCCGCATGCCCGGACTCGCTCTGCTCCTGTGCTGGGCAAACCACTCTTGGTGAAGATCATGCCTTGGCGCTCCTTGTCATTTGTCTGGTTCGGTAGGTCGATAGCGGCGAAAAAGGGACAGTTCTCTCGCCGGTGGGGAAGATTGCAACCACCTTTTAGGTCCGTTCAACCGGGGCGCGTAAGGACCGAGTTGCACAACACTGGCTTGTTTGCACTGGGAAAACCTGGCGATTCTTTCAGCCCTGGAGTGAAGATGAATGTGCGGATTATATTACGAACCCCGCTTGTTTCCGTCGCCCAATCTTCGTCCACCCATGGGTGCGGCCGCGGCTACCGCGCCGGCCACTCCTCCACCACAATCCCCAGGTCGTTGAGCTGCTGAATCACGGCTTCCACGTTCCGCCGCAGCTTCGGGCGGTCCTTCCTGCTGGCCAGCGGCGACTCGGCCACGGCGATGACGCGCCCATAGCGCCAGGCCCCGGCAGGCAGGGCAATCAGCGCCTGCGCCAGGTCGGCGGGGCGCACCTGCAGCTCCTGGCGGCGGGCCGCCTCGGGGCGCAGCATCGTCCCCTGCCCCAGGGTGCTGGGGTTGGCGTCGGCCAGGGTGATGCGCAGGTTCAGGGCCGTGGAGTCGACGGAGAGGAAGGGATTGACCCAGGCGCCGGGCTCGTGCACGTCCACATACATGCTCTTGGTGGGCAGGGGAATGAGCGCCAGGGCGGCGCGCTGCTGGTCGAGTTCCGTGGCGGCGGCCTGCGCCTTGTGCTCGGCGTTGACGGCGGTCTGGGCCACGCCGACCACGGCCTGTTCTTCCTTGCGGCAGGCGGCGAGAGGGAAGAGGACAAGCAGGAGAAGGGGCAGGGCTGCCCGGTTGCGCACGGCGTCGATCACGGTTCAAGGATAACAGGGGCTTGCGTGCGCGCTCTGCTGCCGCGCAACTCCGCTTACCCGCGTTGCCACACCGGCGGACGCTTCTCCAGAAAGGCCTGGGTGCCCTCGGCCTTGTCGGCGGTGGCGCAGATGTGGCCAAAGCGGCCGGCCTCGCGCAGCAGGGCCAGTTCGATAGGCAGCCCCAAACCCTCATCGACGGCGCGCAGGGTCTCCGCCACGGCGATAGGGGCGTTGGCGGCAATCTCCAGGGCCAGGGCCCCGGCGCGGACCATCAGCTCGGCGGCGGGCAGCAGTTCATCCACCAGGCCCAGGCGCAGGGCCTCGCGGGCGTCGATGATGGCGCCGGTGAGCAGCATCTTGAGTGCGGCGCCACGGCCCACCAGACGCGGCAGCCGCTGCGAGCCGCCGTAGCCGGCGATGATGCCGAGCTTGACCTCGGGCTGGCCGAAGCGGGCCTCCTCCGCGGCCAGGCGCAGGGTGCAGGCCATCGCCAGCTCGCAGCCGCCTCCCAGCGCAAAGCCCTGCACGCAGGCAATCACCGGCTTGCCCAGCGTCTCGATGCGGCGCAGCACGGCCTGTCCGCGCAGGGCAAAGGCCTGGGCGTCGTCTTCGGTGAGGGCGGCGATCTCGCGGATGTCGGCTCCGGCGGCGAAGGCGCGGTCTCCGGCGCCGGTCAGCAGGACCACGCGGATGGACCCATCGGCGGCCAGGTCTTCCATCGCCGCGGCCAGCTCGGCCAGTGTGGCCGCATTCAAGGCATTCAGAACCTTGGGCCGGTTGAGGGTTACCACGGCAATCGGGGCGCGCTTTTCGATGTGAAGATTTGTGAATTCCATAAGCGGAATGAGGGTATCAGACAGGGTGGCGACAAGGCATGGGTGGGGCGCACCTTGCCGGGACCGATGCGCGCAAATGTCCAGGGCCCGCTCCGTTCCTTGAGCCCAAGACACGTGGTCAAAGAGATTCTGCTCATCGCGCTCGCCGCGCGGTAGTCTGAAACGGATGGAGACGGCCTACATCGGGATGGGCGGGAACCTGGCCAGTTGGGCGGGGACGGCGGAGGCTACCCTGACGGCGGCGGCGCTGCGGCTGCAGATGCTGGGGCGGCTGACGGGCCGTTCGTCGCTTTACTCGACCGAGCCGGTGGGCTTCGCCGAGCAGCCCCGGTTTGTAAACGCGGTGGCGGCCCTGGAGACGGAGCTGGGGGCCCATGCGCTGCTGAAAGGGCTGCTCGGGATCGAGCAGGAGTTTGGGCGGGACCGGTCGGCGGGTTTTCAGAACGGGCCGCGGACCCTGGACCTGGACATTCTGCTGCTGGGGGGGCTGAAGGTCAGCGAACCGGGGCTGGAGATACCGCATCCCCGGCTGGCGGAGCGGCTGTTTGTGCTGACGCCGCTGTGCGAGATTGCGCCGCGGTTGGTGGACCCGGCGAGCGGAAAGAGCATGTCACAATTGCTGCACGCCCTGGAAGGCGCCTCGGTTGGCAAAGATCATGCGGTGGTCAAGATTGAGTTTGGCGGTTGGCGCGCTGGGGGTGCTGGCGTGGGCGCCGGGGAAGTTGCGGGCGCAGGCGGCGGCCACTCCGGCAACGGCGCAGGATAGCGCGCGCGGGGCCACGGAGCGCCTGAAACCCAAGGCCACGACCGAGCAGGTGACGGTGACCGCGTACCGGCTGCCGCTGGGGTCGCTGGAGAGCCCGGTGACGACGCAGGTGCTGGCGGAGACGGCTCTGCGGACCGCCGCGGCCGTGACCCTCGACGGGCAGATGCGGCAGCTTGCGGGAGTGGAGCTGTTTCGGCGGTCGAGCTCGCTGGTGGCGAATCCATCTTCGCAGGGCATGAGCTTGCGGGGGCTGGGGTCCACGTCGGCCAGCCGGACCCTGCTGACCCAGGACGATGTGCCGCTCAACGACCCGGTGGGAGGATGGATTCACTGGCAGGAGCTGCCGGAGCTGGCCCTGAAGTCTGTGGAGGTGGTGCGCGGCGGGGCGAGCGATCTGTATGGTTCGAGCGCCATCGGCGGGGTGGTGAGCCTGGTGGTGAAGAGGCCAACCGCGAATGAGGCCGAAGTGCGCAGCAGCTATGGCGGCGAGGGCACATGGGACGAGAACCTG
Organism: uncultured Acidobacteriaceae bacterium; assembly: GCA_903849645.1. GTDB lineage: Bacteria > Acidobacteriota > Terriglobia > Terriglobales > Acidobacteriaceae > Telmatobacter. The sequence continues at coordinate 184,063 of CAINJJ010000008.1, forward strand.
CTGGCGGAGACGAAGCGCGGACCGTGGGGGCTGCTGGCGGCCGGGGATGCCTTGGGGACCGACGGGTACATCCAGCAGGCGCCGTGGATGCGGGGGCCGGTGGACCGGGCCTCCAACGTCGAAAGCCGGAACGGGTTGCTGGCGGCCGAGCTCGAGCGGGGCGGGTTGCGATTGTTTGCGCGGGGCGGGGGCTTTGCCGAGGAGCGGGCCAACGGAACTGCGTACCAGGCAAACGGGACCCGGCTGTGGCGCTACGCGACGGGGGCGGACTGGGAGGACGGGCGCGGGCAGCGGGTAGCTTCGCGCTTCCATGGGGCTGCGGAGCGGTTTCACCAGACGTTCTCAAGCATCTCGAACCTGCCCGGCTTTGGAGACGCCGGCTGCACGTACCGGTGCGGGGAGATTCCCACGCGGTTTTCGCTCACCCCGGACAACGAGCTGGGGGCGGCGGCGCACTGGAGCCGTCCGTGGCGGGCGGGCCTGGTGACGGTGGTGGGCGCGGATGTGCGCGACGTGCGCGTGTGGGACCGGGAGCAGACCTTTGGCGCGGCGGCGGCTCTGACCAACCTGCGCGACCACCAGAGAGACGCGGCGGGCTATGCCGAAGCGATGGCGGTGCACAAGGGGTGGACGCTGACAGGGTCGGCGCGGATGGACTGGTTTGACAACTTCGACGGGCGGCGCTGGCGCTGGAACGGGACGGCCTGGACGCCGACGGCGGCGCAACCGGCGCAGGGGAGCCAGAGGTTCTTTGACCCGCGGCTGGGTCTCTCCCGCAAGCTGGGCGGCCACTGGGCGCTGACGGCCTCGGGGTTCAGGGCCTTTCGCGAGCCGACGCCCAACGAGCTCTACCGGTCCACGCAGGTGGGCAACAAGCTGACCAGCCCCAACGACAAACTGCTCAGCGAGCGGGCCACGGGGTGGGAGACGGGCGCGGCCACGGAAGGTCGCTGGGGCAGCGCGCGGGCAAGCTACTTTGTGACCCAGGTCAACCGGCCGATTGTGGCGGTGACGACGAATGCAACGGCCTCGCCGATTCAACTGCTGCGCGAGAACCTGGGGCAGATTGAGAGCCGGGGCGTGTCATTGAACTTCCAGCTTGCGCCGCGGCAGTGGCTGGCGGTGGACGGGGGCTACCAGTTTGCCCATGCCACGGTGTCAAAGGGCGCGCAGGACCGGGGCAACTGGATTCCCGAGGTGGCGCGCAACATGGCTGCGCTGAACGTGCGTGGCTACCGGAGAGCGCTGGGGACGCTGAGCCTGCAGGGACGGCTGAGCGGGCGGCAGTTTGATGACGACGCCAACCTTTACCTGCTGCACGGGTACTTCCGGCTGGATGCGTATGCGTCGCACGAGTTTGGGAGGCGGTGGGAGGTGTTTGGGGCGGGGGAGAACCTGATGGACCGGCAGATTGAGGCGGCCAAAACGCCCTCGACGACGCTGGCTGCGCCGCGGGTGGCAAGGGCCGGGGTGCTGTTGAGGCTGGGCGGGATGGGGAAGCAGTCCTTGCCCCGGTAGAATCGTTGGGTGAGCCTCAAGTTCGACATATTGCATACAACCGAAGCCGGCGGACGCCGGGCAGAGCTGCACCTGCCGCACAGGACCGTGCAGACGCCTGTCTTCATGCCGGTGGGCACAGCCGGTACGGTAAAGGCCGTGGCGCAGGATGTGCTGGAGAGCCTGGGCGCGGAGATCATCCTGGGCAACACCTATCACCTCTACCTTCGGCCAGGGCATGAGGAGATCCGGCGCATGGGCGGGCTGCACCGGTTCATCAGTTGGCCGCGGGCCATGCTGACAGACTCGGGCGGCTTTCAGGTCTTCAGCCTGGCGCAGTTGCGCAAGGTGACGGATGAGGGCGTGCGCTTCCGGTCGCACCTGGACGGCAGCAGCCACTTCTTCACGCCGGAGCACTCGATGGATGTGCAGATTGCGCTGGGCGCGGACATTGCCATGGCCTTTGACGAGTGCACGGAGTACCCGGCCGAGCGGCCGAGGGCCGAGGAGAGCCTGCGCCTGACCATGGCCTGGGCGCGGCGCTCGCTGGACCACTTCAGGGCGCACCGGGACGAGGTTCCGTGGCGGGATGAGCTGCCCGGAAGGTCGCAAAGCCTGTTTGGCATTGTGCAGGGCGGAATGTACCGCGACCTGCGCCGGGAGAGCGCAGAGCGGCTGGTGGAGATGGAGTTTGACGGCTACGCCATCGGCGGGCTGAGCGTGGGCGAGCCGCGCGACCTGACGCTGGAGATGATTGCCGAAGTGCTGCCGCTGCTGCCGGCCGACAAGCCGCGCTACGTGATGGGCGTGGGCTATCCGGACGAGATTGAGCAGTATGCGCGGATGGGCGTGGACATGATGGACTGCGTGCTGCCGACGCGGGCGGCGCGCCACGGGCTGCTGTTTACCAGCGAAGGGCGCATCAACATCAAGGGCAAAAAATATGCCGAGGACCAGGGGCCGCCGGACCCGGCCTGCGACTGCATGGTCTGCCGGCGCTACTCGCGCGCCTACCTGCGCCACCTGATGCACGCCGGCGAGGCGCTTTCAGCCACGCTGAACACGATCCACAACCTGGCGTACTACCTGGGGATCATGGAGCGGGTGCGTCGAGGGCAGGGAGCAGGGACTGAGGGACCAAGGGACCAGGCAATAGGGACCAGGGACTGAGGGAATAGGGCATCTTCACGCTGCTGGGGCGTGGATGGTACCGAGGAGGCGCTCGGCGCTGGCTAGACAGGCTGCGGAAAACTCCATAAATGCCATCGGAGTGTCAGGGCACGACTTCAGTCGTGCCGTAAGTTCCATATAATCAACAGGGCTTTAGCCCCTGGGGCGTATTTTTCAGGCATCCTCCCCAAAGGCAGGCCTTTTCCCGCAGCCTGTAGAGCCTGCTATTCACTTTCGCGCGGGCCGCGTTGCGAACCCGGATTTACGTCGCAACCCGGTCACTCGTCGCTCGAAGATACTTCACATTTGTCCCTCCTCGAACTGAGAAGAATTGGCTCCCAGCGCCGCTCGTGGCTAAGTTCAGAAGAGGCTAGGGCTGGGCCTTGGCCGTGGGCTGCGCGGGTGTCGCGGCCGCCGGCGCTTGCGCGGCTGCCGGAGCCTGGTCAGGCGGCACAATCGGCAGCACGGGCAGCGTCAGCGTCTGCACGGTGTCCGGGTCGTCCCGCAGCTTTACATAGAGCACGCCGTTGGCGGGATGGGGCACGGCCAACTGGGTTCCCGTAAAGTCCGGGGGCACTTCCGCGGCATTGCCCAGGGCGGGATTGGCTCCAATCGCGGCCGCCAGGAAGAGATTTGTGCCGGAGAGCTGGCAGGGCTTGGAGCTTGCATGAGGGCAATGCAGTTCCTTGAAGCCCGGAATCCGCACCAGTGTTCCAAGAGCCAGCCAGTCGCTTGCAGCCCCGCTGGCAGAGAGGGCGCGCGCGCGCAATGGCCCAAAGGCCGACGAGCCGAAGCGCGCCAGCGGCTCCACCACACCCAGCGCCGTCGTCGCGTCTTCCAGCATCAGGCTGCCGTCCGCCAGGGTCAGCAGGGAACGAAAACTCCCGTCCGCGGCAGCGACCTCCACCTTTTCATCGCGGGGAAAGTTGGCGGGGGTCTGGGATTTGAGGAAGAAGACCAACCGCCGGTCGACTGGCAGGTCGTCCGGGCTGCCGAGGTGGACAGGCGAGGGCGCGGCGGAAGCATCCTCTTGCGCGCCTTTGCTCAGCAGCGTGACCTGGGGGCGCGGAGGATCGACCGTAACCGGCACGCGGGACTTGCGCCCGTCCTTCAACTGCACGATGGCAAAGTAGCGCTTGCCCGGCTCCAGCTTCGCGGTCGGGTTGTCCGCGCTCATCGCCAGATGGTCCAGGTCTCCAACGCGGGTGAGGGCGGCCGGCGTCCAGGCGATGCTTTCCAGGGTGGCCCTCGCCACCTCGTCCAGGCGCGTGCCCTGCAACAGCGCCTCCGGATCGCCGGCGCTCAGGGTCAGGCGCTCCAGAGATGCGGCCTCCCCAAACGCCTCCAAGGACAGGGTGTCCGGCTTCTCCAGCCCAAACTGGAAGATCTGCAGGCTCACCGGGCCGGGAGCCGCGTCCTTCAGGGGCACGGTCACCTCCAGTTGCTCGGGGCGCAGAGCCTTCCAGGCCAGCTTGATGGGAGCGCCCACCGCCACCTGCTGCTCAATGCGGTCCACGCAGAGCGAGTCCTGCCCTCCGATACGCAGGGTGTCATCGCGGCCTACCACAAGGGGAGACTGGTCCCCTGCCGCCAGCGCCCACTTGCCCGGCTGGGCGGCCCGCAGGTGGAAGCGCGGGCCCTCCCAATCGTCAAAGCCCCACTTGCCGCGCAACACCCCGGTCAACTCGCTCTCCGGCAAGGCCGGCGCCGGATGCGCCAGGACCAGCCCGCCAAGCGACGAATCAGGCACGACCGGCAGATCCACCGGCCCGCTCTTGGTGTCGATGTGCAGCTTCAGCCCCGACGCAAGCTGCGTGGCGAAGACCAGCGGTGCGCCCTCCGCCGGCAGCACCACGTCGGGCTTCTGAAGGCAAAAGCTCTCCGCCACGCTCACCGGATGCAGCGGCGGAGGCTTGGCCGCGCCTACAGGCGGCAGCGCCACCACCACCACCGACTTGGGATCCCGAAACGACGGAGGCACGTTGAGCCGCAGGTTCAGCGTGTCCTTGTCTGGCAGGGCCAGCGCGGGAATGTACTGAAAATGCGCGGTATGGAGCGACGCCAGGATCCTGGCCGTATCCACGATTGCCCCCACATAGGGGCTGTACGCGCCGCCGCGCGCCAGGCTCGAATAGCTCAGTTGGTTCATCAGGTCGGCTGTCGATCCGCTGGTCAGTTGCCCCACCAGGGTCTGCGCGTTGGTGTCGTCCAGCACCAGTCCATCGGTATGCTGCACCAGGCAGGGAGCCTGCTGCTCTGAAGGCTTGTCAAAACACTGCTGCTCCAGCCGGATCCCGAGGCTCCGCGCCGCCAGTTCAGTGCGCGGCTTGAGCGACTTCGGATCGGTCTGCGAGGTCTCCTTGACCTCCGCAAGGTAAGCTTCAAGCCTCATGCGGTCAAAGCTTGCCGCCTGCAGATCCTGCGTGGCGCGGACAAACGCACCGGGGCGTCCCCGCACCGCGGCCCGCAGCGTACTGAAGTCGCCGCCCGTCTCCGGAGCCAGAAACACCAGCGCCTGCTGCGCTTCCTGCGGCACGGTCACAAACACGCCCTCATTGCGAGCCTCCCGCGTCCAGGTTTCAACGCGCGTAAACCACTCCGGCGGCGGCGGGTTGGTGGAGCCGCGCAGGAAGGCGACGATGAGAACAAAGTGTGTGGACTGGCTCTCCGGCAGGTCGGGATGAATCCACAGCCGGTCGCCGGGCAGCAGGTTCGGGACGCCGGCAATGGGCAGCGTCACCTCGCCCCGCTTGATGCGCATATCGACCTTCGGCCCTGAGAGATCGAAGGCCGGGCCTTCGGCCTGCATTCCTGTTGAGGCCAGGCATCCGGCAAAAAACAGCAAGAGCAGTCGGCGCATATCTTCTATTGTACGAAGGAGGGGCGCTCGTTGCCGTCCAGATTGGCTCATGTGACCGTCGGCACACATGACTTCCGCAATGGCCCACAAAACTGGATTTTCGTTTACACTTGGTCTGAATAGCTTCAAACAGAGGGATTAGCTAGAGTATTTCTCGATTCTACGTTGGGTCGAAGAGACAAGTGGAAGATGGCCGGATTGGCGATTCGAGTTTCTTGGTCATCATGCGCCACCTTAACTTCATCGGGAAATGCCTGAAGCCGACTCACTTGCAGACCTATGGCAGCGCTCCTCAGATCGACCCAAATGAAGCCCCGAGAGATGAATCGGAAGTCAACTGTCCCTCACGATAGAGGCAGTCTCGTGGCGACTTTTCAAGCAACAGTGGCGTTTTAGAAACAAGGCCGCAATCTGCCCGCACCCTGTTCGCGGCGCCCAGCATCCCGAAGTGGGGTTTGCTCTCTTCCAGAGATATTGGGTGAACGCCGGGGCCCCGGTCGCGGCATACGGAGAAGAAAGAATGAAATCGGCAAATGCTACACAAAGCAGCGTAGACATTAGCAATTTGAGCATTCCAGACGCGGAAGAGATCATTGAGGAGGCTCTGAACGAGCTTGCATTTTCGCCTGACCCCGGCATGGCGCGCGCCTTGCAGTTTCTGGCTCCGGCAGGCTATCAGGCAATCGTGGAGCTATGCGGCGAAAACGGCCGAAGCAAGCGCCGCAACGCCGCGGCAAACACGTGGTCGCCGGAGGAAGACGAGGTTCGAATCTACTTTGAGCGCATCGATGGCGGCGAACCGGCCCCACGACCCGCACGGGCTCCACGCGCTGTGGCCGAGCAGGACTTTGACGAGGAGGACGACAGCCAGGAGGCGGTCATTCCCTCCGACCTCGATGCCCGCGTCAAGGAGCTGTGCGCCGCCCTGGCTGAAGCCGAGCGCGGCGGCCATGCCTTCATCGCCCTCAAGTGGTTTCGCGACTCGTTTTTGCCGCGCAAGGCGTTTCGCTGGAATCAGCATCCTGAATCGCGTCAGGCCGTTCTCGCCGAGGCCATCCAGCGCAACGTGGTGCTGACCAGCAAGATCGCAAATCCCAAGACCCCGGCTTATCCCACCACCACCATCCGGCTCAACCGCGCCGAGGCCGGCATGCCCGATGAGGCCCAGCGCTTCCATCCGGTCGCCGTTCACGGCAACTCCATCGCCGAGGCCATTGAAGAGGAACGGGGGAATCTTTGAGCTGCTACTTCCTTGAGGCCACGGCCTTTGCCAAGCTGTTCGTCCAGGAGCCGGGCACCGGCGCGCTCATCCGCCTCATGGAGGCTGTCGAAGACAATCGCAAGCTGATCTCAGCCTCCACGCCGCTCGAGGTCTACGCGGCCATCCGGCGGCGCGAGCGGGCGGGGGCCATTTCGGCCGAGGACGCGACAGCAGCGCTGGAAATTCTGCGCCTGGAGGCAGCCCGCATGGTCCAGGAGCCGCTGAACCCGGCCGTGCTTGAGGCCGCCCGCCAGTTACTTGACCGCACAACCCTGCGCTGGCCCGACGCCTTGCAACTGGGGGCGGCGCTGGTGGCCCGCGATATGTTTCAGGGCACCGAGATCATCTTTGTTTCGGCTTCGCCGTCGTTGCTGGCGGCGGCCAAAATGGAAGGACTCCACACCCTTGACCCAGCCAAAGAGACAGCCGATTCGACATCGGACGAGATAGAAAAGCTGGATTGACTCCCTGCCCGACGCAGGGCCGGACCGGAGGCAGGACCGGTTGAGTTAAAGCTTGTTGTGGCTGCCGTCGCAGAGCACCGGGTTGGCTGAGTGCTTGCATCCGCAGAAATAGACGGTCTTGGTCTCCGTCGCTTCGTACTTCACGGGCGTGAAACCGCTGCCCTTGTGGCTGCCGTCACAGAACGGCTGCTTGGCGCTCTGGCCGCACGAACACCAAAAGTAGGACTTGGATGCTTCCACTTCCACGGCATAGGGACTCTTCTGGGCGATGACTGGTTCTGACATGATTACGCTACCTTTCGTTGCAACCGTTTTGGGGAAATCCTCTACATTCTAGCAGCGCGGCGATTGCGCCCAATAGTCGAATACCCAAGGCCCGATTCCCTCAGCCTTCCAAAATCACCCTTACGATGCCTGGTCGCGCCTGAACCGGTTGGCTTGCTCGAACTCGTCGCGCAGCTCCGGCGTACGCAGGTTTTCGCGCAGATGCGCCAGCCGCTGCTCCAGGGCATGGAGTGAGGACTGCACCGCCTCCGTGTTGGTGTAGGCGATATCGCGCCACATCGAGTAGGGGCTAGCGCCCAGCCGCGTCATCTCCCGCAGCGCGCGCCCGCCCACGTCCTTCAGCTCCGGCGCGTCGCCCACTTCTTCTTCAAGCAGGGCACTCAGGGCGGTGGCCACAAACTGCGGCAGGTGGCTCACCCAGCCCACCAGCTCATCGTGTCGAGACGCGTCGATGTCAATCGCCTTGGAGCCGATGGCCTCCACCCACACGCGCCAGCTTTTCACCAGCGCTGCTCCATGCGGCGAGCGCTGCCAGCCGGGGTCGTCGGTAAACAGCCACACCGCGCCGCGGAACAGATTCTCATCGCCCAGCGCCGCGCCGCCACGCTCCTTGCCCGCCATCGGGTGGCCGGGAAGAAACGCCGCGCGCTCCGGGGTGTTGAAGAGGCGGCCCGCGGCGGCGGTAATCTGCGCCTTGGTGCTGCCCACGTCGGTCACCAGATGCTCGGAGCCAAGCACGCCGGACAACTGCTCCATGTAGTCGAGCGTCGCGTAGATGGGCACGGAAAGGAGAGTGACCTGGGCGGCACGCGCCGCTTCAATCGGGTCGGAAGCAATGGAGTCAATCGCGCCCATCGCCAGCGCGGCCTGCGCGCCCTCCGCGCCGCGATTCCAGCCGGTAATCGACCCGCGAAAACCCGCCGCGCGCAACGCCAGCCCCACCGATGTGCCCAGCAGCCCCGTGCCCAGAATGGCGATGCGTTCGATCATGCGGTCGTTCCTCGGGTTGCGCTCCTGGAGAGGTGAATTGTCAGCGTTGCTCGCGGAGTTGGCGGAGTAGGCGGAGTAAGCGGCGTTTGCGGCGTTAGAGCAAGCAAGCCCCGCGCGAAGCGCGGCTAACTCCGCTAACCGCGCTTCCTACAGCGTTCTCCCCACCGCCGTTGCAATGATTCTCAACTGCCCCATCAGCTCGTCAAACTGCTCCAGATAGAGCGTCTGGGCGGCGTCGCTGGCGGCCTTGTCGGCGTTGGGATGAACCTCGACAAGAATGGCGTCCGCGCCGGCGGCCACAGCGGCCCGCGCCATCGGCGCCACCATGTCGCGCCGGCCCGTGCCGTGCGAGGGGTCGCCCACGATGGGCAGGTGCGAGAGCTTGTGAATCACCGGAATCGCTGAGATGTCCATGGTGTTGCGTGTCGCCGTCTCATAGGTGCGGATGCCGCGCTCGCAGAGGATCACGTCGTAGTTGCCCCCGGCCATGATGTACTCGCTCGACAGCAGCAGCTCCTCAATGGTGGCCGCGATGCCGCGCTTGAGCAGCACCGGCTTGCGCGCCTGGCCCAGCTCGCGCAGCAGGTTGAAGTTCTGCATGTTGCGCGCGCCCACCTGGAAGAGATCGATATAGGGCAGCATGGGCTCAATCTGCGAGATCTCCATGACTTCGCTCACCGTCAGCAGGCCATGCGCCTGCGCCGCCTCGTGCATCATCTTGAGGCCGGGAATTCCCATGCCCTGAAAGGCATAGGGCGAGCTGCGCGGCTTGAAGGCGCCTCCGCGCAGAAAGTCCGCGCCGGCAGCCTTGACCCGCGCAGCCGTGACAGAGATCTGCTCCTCGTTCTCAATGGAGCACGGCCCGGCCATCACGGCGATATGCTTGCCGCCCACCTTCACGCCGTTGGCAAACTCCACCAACGTGCCTTCCGGACGGAACGCGCGCCCCGCCAGCTTGTACGGTGAACTGATGCGGTGCACGTGCAGCACGCCATCCAGCAGCTCAAACTTGCTCAGGTCCAGTGTGGATGTGGGTCCCACACCGGCAAGAATGGTCTGGCTTGCGCCCGTGGTGCGATGAACTCCAACTCCGGCTTCCACCATGGCGTCGATAACCGCATCGATCTGCTCTTCGGTGGCCTTCTCCTGCATGGCTACGATCATTGCTTGATCCCTGTCTCGGGCGCCTGCGCGCCAGTGCCGTGGCCCGGCGCAACCGCCTGGGCATTCCTCTCTGAAGCCAACTCGTTCCGCTGCAAAGCCCGCATCACGTCGATGATGCGCTCGTAGATATGCGTCAGTTCGATGTCCGGCAGCGGTCCCTTGTTGGCGGCCCGCACGTTGGCGTAGATCACCTTTTCGCGCGCCGGCTCATACACCGGCAGCGCCGTGGCGGCCTTCAGGTGACCGATCATGAGTGCGGCGCGGGCCCGCTCGCTCAGCAGTTCCACTAGCTGGCGGTCCAGAGCATCGATTTGGTCTCGCAGTTCTTCCAGCGTCATTCCATCCTCGTGTTGCGCCCCATGCCGGCCTTCCATCGGGAAGACCCGCGCACCGGGTGCATAGGAGCAAGAGTTGAATCATGCGTACGGCGCGGGCGCCGCAAGCGGGGAGTGCTTTTTACCGGGCCAGCGCCGCCTGTGGCAAGCGAAGGCCCTTGATAAATCGGGCCACCGCGGCAGGCGCCGCCTCCGGGGTCGAGCGTTCTATCAGCTCGACAATTGCGCTGCCGACCACCGCGGCATCCGCGAACTGCCCCACCTGGGCGACGTGTTCCGCGTTGGAGATGCCAAACCCCACGGCCACCGGCAGCGTGGTCCATCGGCGGATGCGCGCCACCAGCGCCGCGGGGTCGGCCGTGAGTGCCTGTTGCGTACCCGTGATGCCGGTGCGCGAGATGGCGTAAACAAATCCCCTGGAGTGGGTGGCGATGGCTTCAAGCCGCTCGTCGGGACTGGTGGGCGCCGCCAGAAACACCGGCGCAAGACCCACGCGGTCCATTTCGGCAAGATACTCGCCCGCCTCCTCCACAATCATGTCGGTCGCCAGCACGCCATCCACCCCGGCGGCGGCGGCGTCATCGGCAAACGCCCGCAGACCGTAGCGCAAGATTGGATTGAAGTAGCTGAAGATGATCAGCCCGGCCGCCGGGCGCTCGGCCCGTATCTCCGCCGCCAGTCCTAGCACATCCCTGAGCCGCGTGCCGCGCGCCACTGCCCGGTCCATGGCTCGCTGAATCACCGGCCCGTCCGCCAGCGGATCGCTGAACGGCACCCCCAGCTCGATCACATCCGCTCCCGCGTCGATGGCCGCGACCGCAATGGCGCGCGTGGCCTCCAGGGTCGGATCCCCGGCCGTCAGATACACCACCAGCCCCGGCTTGTGATCAAAGCGTATCGCCATCAGAGTTTGCGGTCAGGCTCCCTGGATATTCAGCTCGCGCGCCAGGATGCCCATATCCTTGTCGCCGCGTCCGGAAAGATTCACCACCAGTATGTCATGGGCCGCCATCGTGGGAGCAAGGCGCAGAGCCTCGGCCACCGCGTGCGCGCTCTCGATTGCGGGTAGAATCCCCTCAGTCCGCGCCAGCCGCACCACCGCGTCCAGCGCCGCCGCATCATCCTGGGAGACGTACTCCGCCCGTCCCGAGTCGTGCAGCGCCGCGTGCTCGGGCCCGATGGAGGCGTAGTCCAGCCCCGCCGACACCGAGTGCGTCAGCGCAATCTGTCCGTCCTCGTCCTGCAAGACATAGGAGAAGGTGCCCTGCAACACCCCCGGCGCGCCGCCCTTGAACCGGGCCGCATGATCGCCCAGCGCCGACCCCCGGCCGCCCGCCTCCACGCCAATCAGCCGCACCTGCCTGTCGGGAATGAACTCGTAGAACGCGCCAATGGCATTCGAACCCCCTCCCACGCACGCAATCACCGCCGTCGGCAGCCGGCCCTCCTTCTCCAGAATCTGGGCCTTCATCTCGATGCTGATGCAGCGGTGAAAGTCCCGCACCATGGTGGGGTAAGGGTGCGCGCCCAGCGCCGAGCCAAGGACGTAATAGGTGGTCCGCACGTTGGTGACCCAGTCCCGCATGGCCTCGCTGATGGCGTCCTTCAGCGTCTTCGATCCCGACGAAACCCCCCGGACCTCCGCTCCAAGAAGGCGCATGCGCAGCACGTTCAGCTCCTGCCGCGCCATGTCCACCTCGCCCATGTAGATCACGCACTCCAGGCCCAGCAGCGCGCACACCGTGGCCGTCGCCACCCCGTGCTGCCCCGCGCCTGTCTCGGCGATGATGCGCTTCTTGCCCATGCGCCGCGCCAGCAGCCCCTGGCCGAGGGCGTTGTTGATCTTGTGCGCGCCGGTGTGCAGCAGGTCTTCGCGCTTGAGGTAGATCTTGGCCCCGCCCAACTGCTCGGTCAGCCGCTTGGCAAAGTAGAGAGGCGTCGGACGCCCCGCATAGTCCTTCAGCAGCCCGGCCAGCTCGGCCTGAAAGGCCGGGTCCGCCTTGGCCGCGTCGTACTCATGCTCCAGCTCCACCAGCGCCGCCATCAGCGTCTCCGGCACGTACCGGCCGCCATAGATGCCGAAGCGCCCAGGGCGCGACTCCGAGGGAACTGCCGGAAGAATGACGGATGCCATGATGTGTCTCCTGTGCGATGGGCCGGGGAATGGGGGAACTTCCCAGTGTACTAGGAGACCGTCGGGGATAGCGTTTTCAGGCGAGCGAATCGGTATGACGCCGGAGTTGGCGGATTCCTGCTCGCGCAGAGCTTGATGGGGTAGTTGGGCGGTGGTCTGAGCGTGGGGGA
>CAINJJ010000009.1 GCA_903849645.1 uncultured Acidobacteriaceae bacterium
CCGCAGACAGAAAAAGGCCGCAACCAGCGATGGTTGCGGCCTTTGTTTTTACGCGGTGATAGCTCGGACTTGGACTCGCTGCTCTTGAGGCTGCGGTTGAGCACCCGGTCGACCACCTTCTCCACATCGGTGAGGAAGAAGGCGTTGGCGGGCTGCTGCACGGCGACCTGCGTGCCGGTGTGGCCGAGGGCGGAGGCGATCTCGTTCCAGCGGTAGATTGCGGAGTTGGCGGCCATCACGATGGGCTGGCGGGCCGGCTCGGGCATGGCGAAGTAGGCGGTCCAGACACCCAGCGCAGTCAGAATCAGCCCCTGGTAGACGAGCTGGAGAGTGCTGGTGAGCGACGGCGCCTGCCCAATGAAAGTGGCAATCACAAAGTCGTTGGTCGACATCATCCCAAACCCCAGGGCGATGCCGAAGGCCACGTCCCGCACCGAGAGGCGGAGGGCGTTCATGCTGAGGCAGAGGAAGGCCAGCAGGCAAAGCTCCAGGACGCTGACCGCGCGCATGAGGCTGAAGGCCATGTCGGGCAGGATGAGGATGCCGCGATTGCTGTAGGAGATGGTGGCCAGGCTGACGATGACGGAGATAACAGCCGCCCAGCGGAAGATGATCTCGCCGAACTTCATGAGGCCGGAAAACGCGGACAGGGCCGACCGGAAGACCTCAAGAGTGACAAAGAAGAGCAACGCCGCGCTGGCGATGTACACCAGCCAGTAGGTGAAGAAGTAGGCGGCATAGCAGTAGTCGTTGAGCCAGTGACGCGACTGGCCAAAAAGCAAAAGAAGCAGGACTGGCATCGACACCAGCCGCAGCATCAAATAGCCGTTCATGGCGGGAAAGCGGGAAGTCAGCTTTTTCTTCCAGAACAGCATGGCGAGCGTCGCCCAGAGAAGGAACTCAGCCACACTCATGACGGACATTGCGAGGTTGAGAGACATAGGGAGCCGTTCACCATCCTGAGGACACACTCAGAATAGCGCCGAACGCCTGGGTGCTCAACAAGAAAGCGCGGGCCAAACATCACACTTTCGTGTCATGCCATGTGCCGGGTCTTACTTGGTGGGATTCGGATTGGGGGGGCAGGTGGGGATGTGCGGGCCGCATCCGGGAACCGGCAGGCTGGCAGTGGCCGACAGGTTGGCAACCATATGAGTCGAGGCGGAGGAGAGCGTGGCGGCGGTGGCGCCGGCGACAACTACGGACAAAGCGAAGATACGGATGGCGAGTTTCATGGTCGAGTCCCTCTTGCGTAAATGAATTGACAGGCGCTGCATCTCCTGTATGCTTGAATGATAGTCCATGCGATGAATTAAGTCCAACTATTTCAGCGATATACACAGGGAGTTACGGGCTTGGTTACTGAAGTCACAGTGCAGCCTTGAATCGAGGCGCCGCGCGGGGCTTCCGAGGGGCATTTCAGGCTGCTTTTCCACCTCCCTTTCGTGCTAAAATAGACACAGTAATTGCGCTTGAAAACGCTGGTTTTTCAAGCGGTTAGACCACAGATTTTGGGCCTGGAAGCTCCCTCCGGGCGCTGCGGCCCGTATGAAGCTGAAAGCAAAAGTCCTGCGAACGGAATCCTATGGCGACTGAAGCAATCAACACCCCTCTCCCTGAGAACAACGGCAGCTACACCAGCGAAAACATCACGGTCCTCGAAGGCATGGAGCATGTGCGGCTTCGTCCGGCCATGTACATCGGTTCGACGGGCGAGATGGGCCTGCATCACCTGGTCTACGAGGTGGTGGACAACTCGGTGGACGAGGCTCTGGCCGGATATGCGACCCGGATCGACGTTGTCATCCACGTGGACAACTCGATCACGGTGACCGACGACGGGCGCGGCATTCCGGTGGACATGAAGACACTGGTCAACGGGGAGCAGATGCCGGCGGTGCAGGTGGTGCTGACCAAGCTGAATGCCGGCGGCAAGTTCGACTCGTCCAGCTACAAGGTCTCGGGCGGTCTGCACGGGGTGGGCGTAAGCTGCGTGAACGCGCTCTCGCAGGAGCTCAACGTGGAGATCTGGCGCGACGACCACACCTGGGAGATGGACTTCAGTTGCGGGGTGGCCACCAGCGAATTGCGCAAGGTGGGCACGAGCAAGCGCCGGGGGACCAAGGTTCACTTTCTTCCCGACAGGAGCATCTTCACCGCGACCGAGTTCAACTACGACACGCTCGCCCAGCGTTTGCGCGAGCTGGCGTTTCTGAACAAGGGCCTGGAGATCACGCTGACCGACGAGCGCACGGCCGACGCCAAGACCGGCGAGGCGCGCAGCGCAACCTTCCGCTATGCTGGCGGCATCGCCGAGTTTGTGAAGCACCTGAACCGCGGCAAGATCGTGCTCCACGAAAAGCCGATCGTGATGGAAGCCATGCGCGACGGAGTCGAGATCGACATCGCGCTGCAGTACAACGACAGCTACTCGGAGACGGTGTTCAGCTTTGCCAACAACATCAATACGGTGGACGGCGGCACGCACCTCTCCGGCTTCCGCACCTCGCTGACGCGGACCATCAACGCCATCGGGCAGTCGCTGGGGCTGTTCAAGGACCTGAAGGAAAATCTGAGCGGCGACGACGTGCGCGAGGGTCTGGTGGCCGTGGTGAGCGTGAAGCTGCCGCAGCCGCAGTTTGAGGGCCAGACCAAGGGCAAGCTCAACTCCGATATCGCTGGCACCGTGCAGGCATTCGTGAACGAGCGTCTGGGCGGCTTCCTGGAGCAGAATCCCCCTGTCGCCAAGAAGATCATCAACAAGGCCATTGAAGCGGCACGCGCGCGCGAGGCGGCCCGCAAGGCCCGCGACCTGACGCGGCGCAAGGGCGCACTGGACGGCGGCGGCCTGCCGGGCAAGCTGGCCGACTGCTCGGAGCGCAATCCGGACCGCTGCGAACTCTACCTGGTCGAGGGCGAGAGCGCGGGCGGCACGGCCAAGCAGGGGCGCGACCGGCGCTTCCAGGCCATTTTGCCGCTCAAGGGCAAGATCCTGAACGTGGAGAAGGCGCGCTACGACAAGATGCTGGGCCACGAGGAAATCCGCGCCATGATTACGGCGCTGGGCTGCGGCATCGGCAAGGACGACTTTGACCCGTCCAAGATCCGCTACGGCAAAATCATCCTGATGACGGACGCCGACGTGGACGGCTCGCACATCCGCACGCTGCTGTTGACCTTCTTCTTCCGCCACATGACGGAACTGATCAAGCGCGACAACATCTACATCGCGCAGCCGCCGCTCTTCAAGATCAAGAAGGGGCGGTTCGAGCAGTACATCAAGGACGAGCGCGAGTTTGTGAAAGTCATGGTCAACCGCGCCTCCGAGGGCATGATCGTGCGCCACGGCGAGGCGGCGAGCCGCATCGAGGGCGCTGACCTGACCCGCTTCATGGGCACCCTGAGCGAGTATCTGGACTTTGTGGAGAAGGTGGACAAGCGCATCCGCAACGAGAAGCTGACCGAGCTGCTGGCGCGCGCGGAGCTGACGCACCGGGCCGATTTCGCCTCCCAATCGGAGAGCGTGCTGCCGCCCAAGCTGGCCGCGCTGCACGCCCAACTGGTCGAGCTCTCGGACGAGATGCAGTTCAAGGTGAATGAACCCGCGGAGGACGAAGAGCACCACACATGGTCCATTTGCTTCACCGATTCGCAGGGCGCCACCCGCTGCATCAACTGGGTTCTGGCTTCCAGCCCCGAGTTCCGCCAGATGATGGCCAAGTACAACCAGATCAAGGAGTTCCTGGAGCCTCCGTTCCTCATCGAATACGCCACCAAGACGGCAGCGGCCGAAGCGAGCGCGGAAGAAGCCGAGGGAGCCGAAGAGAACGCCGAGGTGCAGGCCGAGGCCAAGCAGGCCCGCCGCAGCGCCCGCCTGCTGCGCGAGCCGGTGGAGAAGCAGACCGCCCGCGAGCTCTTTGCCTACATCGTGGAACAGGGCAAGAAGGACTACTCCGTGCAGCGCTACAAGGGCCTGGGCGAGATGACCGCCACCCAGCTGTGGGAGACGACCATGGACCCGGAGCACCGCACCCTGCTGCAGGTCAAGCTCGAAGACCTGGTTGAGACCAACGAGATCTTCACCACCCTGATGGGCGAGGACGTGGAAAAGCGCCGCAAGTTCATCGAGGACAACGCGCTGGACGTGAAGAACCTGGACATCTAGGTCAGCAGAAGAAGAAGGCAAAACAGAACCGGCTCAAAGGATAAGCGGCAACTCAGCCGCGTATCCCTTGAGCCGGTTTTGATTGCAGACCGCTCAGTCTACTTCCCTTCCCCTTCGGTCAGGGTGACAATGCGGTCTACGCCGGGGACCGTGAACTTCTCCACCTTGCCGCCGGGCCAGTGGACCTCAATGGCGTCGACCGTGGTCGCCTGCCCCAGCCCGAAGTGCTGGCGGAAGTCGTTGGAAGAGAGATAGCTGCCGCCGCTGAGCACGTCGGCGCGCTGCTTCATGCCGTTGGCGGTTACGTAGACGGTGGCGCCGACGGCGTCGTAAACAGTTCTATGATTAGGCGCGGCTTTGCCGGTGACAAGCCTCAGCTCCAGCCAGTGGTTCTTGTCCGGCGAGACGTTGCGCAGCAGCACCGGGTGGCCGTCCATCACGTTGATGACGGCGTCGAGTTTGCCGTCGTTGAAGAGGTCGCCCACGGCCATGCCGCGGCCGGCGATGACGTCGGCCAGCCCGGTGCCATCGACGGCCGGAACAGCCTCGAAGTTCTTGCCGCCGATGTTGTGGAAGAGCATGGGGCGCTCGGCCCAGCTTGTGCCCCAGGCGTACTTGTCGGCCTGCGGGTAGACGTGGCCGTCGGACATGAGGAGGTCGCGCCAGCCGTCGTTGTCGTAGTCCAGAAAAGCGTCGCCCCAACTGAGGAAGGGCACGGAGACCTCGCCCAGGCCGAGCTGGTAGCTGATGTCGGTCAGGTTGGCGTCGCCCTCGTTGCGGTAGAAGGGCTTGTAGTCGTCGGAGAAGGTGGTGTTGAAGATGGCCAGCATGCCGTTGTTCTGGTAGTCGCCCACGGCAATGCCCATGGACGCGGTCTCGCGCCCGGCCTCGTTCAGGGCGTAGCCGGAGGCGTAGCTCACATCGTCAAACGTCCCGTCGCCCTTGCTGAGGTAGAGGTAGTTGGGCGTGGAGTCGTTGCCCACCAGCAGGTCGGGCTTGCCGTCGTTGTTGATGTCCACAAACAGCGCGCCCAGGCCGTAGTAGCCCGGCTTGTCGGCCACGCCCGCTTTTTCGCTCACGTCGGTGAAGGTCCCGTCGCCGTTGTTGTGGAAGAGGTGGTCCGGCTCACCCTTGAGGCCGCGCGGCCCGCAGGCGACAGCCTCGCCGCGGAAGGTGCAGAAGGCGTTGTTGCTGCCGCCGGTCGCCGCGGGCAGGTTGTCCCAGTCCCAGTGGATGTAGCCGGCGACGAACAAGTCGAGGCGGCCGTCGCCATCGTAGTCGCCAAAGGTGGCGCTGGAGGACCAGTTGCCGAGTTGGACGCCGGCCTTTTCCGCCATGTCGGTAAAGGTGCCGTCGTGGTTGTTGTGGTAGAGCCGGTTCCGGCCGACGTTGGAGACGAAGATGTCCGGCCAGCCGTCGTTGTCATAGTCGGCAATGGCCACGCCCGTGCCCCAGCGGTCGTTGGTCACGCCCGCTTTGGCGGCCACTTCGGTAAAGGTGCCGTCGTGGTTGTTGTGAAAGAGCGCGGCGTGGGGTGGGGATGCCTTGCCGGTGAGCGCGTCCACGGTGGAGCCGTTGACCAGGTAGATGTCGAGCCAGCCGTCGTTGTCGTAGTCGATGAGGCCCACGCCCGAGCCTTTGGTCTCAATGATGTAGTTCTTCTCCGGTGTGCCCATCTTGTGGGTCCAGCGGGTCAGGCCCGCCTTCTCGGAGTCGTCGATGAAGACCACGGGGCCGGTTTTGACAAAGCCGCCGGCGGTGATGGGCCGGTGCTTCTCGTCAAACTGGGGCGCGTGGGAAGAGGTGACCTCGGGGCCGGGCTTTGCCGCCTGGCCGGCCGCCTGGGCCTGGGGAACAGAGCCGGGAGCAGGAGCCTGGGCCGTGAGAAGCGCGGGGACTCCCGCCGCCAGCAGTCCCAGGACAGTGGTGGTGCGCAGTGCCTCAAACATGGGTGCAAGTATACGGGGCGAAGCGCGGGTCAGAGTATCGACCAAAGGATGGATGGCGGCGCGGGAAGCCATGCTGGCTGCGGACCGGATTGGAGCGGGGCAGAAGATTCTGTGATTTGGGTCGCATTGCCGCCCTCATCCGAGGGTATAGGATGCTTGGTTGGCATCGGGAAGCGCTCGCTTCGTGTGCCGATGGAGAGCAGTGACTGCCGTCACGGGACGGCACTTTGGACACTGCTAGTCTAAAAAGCGACCTCAAGGTCTCAAGGGGCATCATGCATCTTTATCCCGCAGTCGATCCCATTCCCTTGCCCGCGCCAATCTGGCTTTTGAAGCTCTTGCATATTGTGACGCTGGCGCTGCACTTTGTTGCCGTGGAGATGCTGCTTGGCGGACTGCTGCTGGCGGTTCTGCTGAGCTTGTTCCGCGGTTCGCCTCAATCGATGACTGCCGCCCGGGCGCTTGCGCGGCGCATGACGGTGGTGATGACCTACGTGATCAACCTGGGTGTGCCGCCGCTGCTTTTTGCGCAAGTGCTCTATGGGCGGGCGCTTTACACGTCGAGCGTGCTGATCGGCATCTACTGGATCTCGATCATCGGGCTGCTGACGCTGGCCTACTGGCTGCTGTATCAGTTCACGGGGCGGCTGGAGGCGGGCAAATCAGCCTGGTGGGCGGGGCTGGGCGCCTGGCTGCTGGCAGGCTCCATTGCACGCCTCCTCTCCACCAACATGACCCTGATGCTGCGGCCGGATGTGTGGAAACAGATGTACTCCGCCTCGGCCATGGGGGCGCTGCTGCCGCCGCGCGATGCGACGCTCGAGCCGCGCTGGCTCATGATGATGGCCGGCGGCTTTTTTGTCGGCGGCCTGTGGATGGTCTACCTGGGCGGCCGCTCCACCTTCAATGCGGAAGAAAAGAAGTTTCTGGCCGGGTTCGGCGGCAAGGTGGCCGCGCTCTGCGGTGTGGTCTACCTGGTGGCCGGACTGTGGGCGGCCTCTGTGCAGCCTGAGGCGGTCAGGGCCGGGCTCCATACCGATGCCCTCTACAAGTTCGCGGGCTTTGCCGGCTACGGCTGGGTGGCGCTGGTAGCGGTGGCCGTGCTGCTGGCCGCGGCCGCGGGCTTTGCCCGGCTCACCGCGAGTTGGGTGGGCTGGGTTGTTGCTCTGGTGGCGCTGCTGGTGGAGATCATGCTGGTGGTCTATCGCGACGGCGTGCGCGACCTTTCGCTGCTGGCGCAGGGCTACAACGTGTGGGACCGTGTGGTGGTCACCAACTGGTGGGTGGTGGGGCTGTTCCTGGGGCTCTTTGTCGCCGGCCTGGGCGTGGTGGGCTGGCTCATTTCCGTTGTGGCGCGGGCCAGAAAAACCATGGAAGGGGCGGCATAGCGATGAGCGAAGAGATCAAGATCGTACCGGTTGCTGAAGAACCAGGGGAGACCAACACGCGCCGCGCCTTTCTGGCCGCCGCGGGAGCCGCGGGCCTGGCCTATACCGTGGCCCTGGCTTACCCCATCTACCGCTACCTGGCCTCACCGCAGGAGATGGCGATGAACGCCACGGCGGTGACCGAGGTGAGCCTCAAGGACGCGCAGAAGCTGCCCACAGGCTCGGTGCTCATGTTCAAGTTCGGCACCTCCCCGGCCATGCTCATCCACCTGCAGGACGGCGCCTGGGTGGCGCTGACCGCGGTGTGCACGCACCTGGGGTGCACGGTGCAGTATGAGCCCCAGGCCAATCGCATCCACTGCGCCTGCCACGGCGGGGTCTATGACTCGCGCACCGGCGCCAACGTGAGCGGGCCTCCGCCCAAGCCGCTGAAGCTCTTCAAGGTGGCCGTCAACGAGACCGGCGTGGAAGTTTCGCGTACCTAGCGCACAAAAGGAAAAGGGCATGACTTCAAAGACCATTGCAAGCTCGATCTACGACTGGGTCGATGAGCGCCTCGGCCTGACGGAACTGGCCGCCTTCGCGCGCCATAAAACGGTCCCGGTGCACTCGCAATCCTTCTGGTACTACTGGGGCGGCATCTCGCTGTTCCTCTTCCTGGTGCAGTGCTTCACGGGAGTGCTGCTGCTGGTCTATTACCGGCCGGGGGCGGAAGCCTACGAGTCGGTGCGGCAGATCAACTTTGTGATGCACTTTGGATGGCTCATCCGCTCGGCCCACTCGTGGTCGGCGAACCTGATGATCTTCGCCATCCTGGTGCACATGTTCTCGGTCTACTTCATGAAGGCCTACCGCAAGCCGCGGGAGTTTGGCTGGCTGAGCGGCATGGCGCTGCTGGGCGTGGCGTCGGTCTTCGGCTTCTCCGGCTACCTGCTGCCCATGGATGAGCTGAGCTACTTTGCGACCAAAGTGGGGCTGGAGATTCCGGCGGCGATTCCGTGGATTGGCCCTATCATCGCCGACATGCTGCGCGGCGGGCCGGACGTGAGCGAGTTTACCGTGCAGCGGTTCTTTGCCCTGCACGTGGTGGTGCTGCCGGGCATCTTTTTGCCGCTGCTGGGCTTTCACCTGTGGCTGGTGCAGCGGCACGGCAACGCGGCTCCGCCCTCGGTCGAGGCGCTGCCCAAGGCCGAGCGCAAGTCCATGCCCTTCATGCCCAACTTCCTGGTCAAGGACCTGGCCATGTGGCTCATCTCGCTCAATATTCTTGCGCTGCTGGCCTCGGTCTTTCCGTGGACCCTGGGCAAGCCCGCCGACGCGCTGGTTCCCGCGCCTCCGGGCATTCATCCCGAGTGGTATTTCATGAGCCCCTTCGAGATGCTCAAGCTGCTGGGCAACGTGCTGCCCGGCGAGTCCGGAGAGATCGCCGGACTGCTCCTGTTCACGCTGGGCATCGGTCTGTGGGTGCTCATTCCGTTCTACGATTCGACGCGGGAGTCAGGACAGCGCGGCCGCGCCGCCCACTACTTTGGCCTGCTGGCGATCTTCGCCCTGCTGGCCACGACCATCATTGGGTACTGGACGATTCGGTAGGGCAGTGGACGAGTGAAGAAGTGAAGAAGTGAACGAGTGAAGAAGCCTAGAGAGCGGAGCGCGATGTGATTGTCGATAAGCCCAGGACGAGAACGGCCGTGCAAACTTTCCGCGATCTTCAGGTTTGGCAAAGGTCGATGGAGTTGACCGTTGCTATCTATCGGCTCACGCAGCACTTCCCTCGTGAAGAAGCTTTCGGACTCACCTCGCAGGTGAGACGTTCTGCGATCTCCGTTCCAAGCAACATTGCTGAAGGGCACGGGCGTATGAACCCGCGCGAGTTCAAACGCTTCCTTCTTATCGCACGCGCCTCGAATTGCGAACTGCAAACCCAGTTGGAACTCTCTAATGTGTTGGGCTTTGCAGAAGCCCAACTGCTCAACACTGCCCAAGGATATTCAAATGAAGTTGAGAAGATGCTCTTTACGTTGTTAGGCAAGCTAAAGAACAACAGCGGCTAAGGCCGGAAACCAGCTCCTTCCATTCACTACTTCACTTGTTCACTTCTTCACTCGGTCACTGGTTCACTTCTTCACTCGTTCACTGGAGTCAACAATGAACTATCCATTCTGGGACATTCCGTTTCTCGGCTCCGGCTGGGTCATCGGCATCATCGCCATCTTCCATGTCATGATCTCGCAGTTCGCGGTGGGCGGCGGCGTTTATCTGCCCATGGCGGAGCGCAAGGCGCTGGCCATGAAGGACCCCGAGGCGCGCGCGGCGTGGCTTGCTCAAATCGCCAGCCACTCCAAGTTCTTTCTCATCCTCACCGGCGTCTTCGGCACGGTGTCGGGCGTGGGCATTTGGTTTGCCATCGGCCTCACCCACCCGGAGGCCACCAGTACCCTGATTCACAACTTCGTCTTCGGCTGGGCCATGGAGTGGGTTTTCTTCATGGTCGAGCTCACCACTATCGCCGTCTACTACTACACCTGGGGCAAGATCGACGAGAAGCTCCACCTGACCGTCGGCTGGGTCTATGCCGTGGCTTCGGTCTTTACCCTCGTCATCATCAACGGCATTCTGACCTTCATGCTGACGCCGGGCGACACCTGGCTGGGCGTTGCCGGTACCGGGCAGGAAGCCAGCAAGTTCTGGAACGCATTCTTCAACCCCACCTACTGGCCCAGCCTTCTGCTGCGTACCTGCGTATGCTGCGCGCTGGCCGGCATCTGGGCGCTCATCACCGCAAGCCGCATCGACGGCGACAAACAGCCCGCGCTCAAGACCAGCATGGTCCGGTGGAGCGTCAAGTGGCTGGTGCCTTCGTTCGTGGCCACGCCCTTCCTGATGATCTGGTACCTGTGGATGGTGCCCGAGTCGCAGCGCGCGCTGCTCACGCTGGGCATTGACACCATCGGCTCCGGCACCTTCTCGACCGTCACGCGCATCGCCCTGCTCATCATCGTGACCTCGGCCACCATTGTGGGCGTGGCCTACTACCTGGCCTATCGCAACCCGCTGGAGTTCAACCTGTCGCACGCCATCGCCGTGCTGCTGCTGGCGCTGATCGCCACCGGCTCCGGCGAATACGCCCGCGAGATGCTGCGCAAGCCCTTCGTCATCGGCCGCTGGATGTATTCGAACGGCGTGCGCGTGAAGGATGTGGAGCGCATCAACACCGAAGGCTACCTGGCGCGCACGGAGTGGACATGGCGCGGGTCGGCAAGCAGCTACTCCCGCGGCGAGGCCATCTTCCGCGGCCAGTGCGGCTCCTGCCACACCCTGGGCGGCTATCGCCCGCTCAATGAATTGCTGGCGGGCCGCGACCGCGTGAACATCGGCAACTTTCTCACCATGCTCCATGAGTACAAGCCCGACTCGCCCTATCGCCGCTTCATGCCGCCCATGGTGGGAACAAAACAGGACGTGGACGACCTGACGAACTTCCTCAACGCGCAGGTCAATCCGCCCGCGCCGGTTGCGAAGAAGCCCGTGATGACCGCGCAGAAGTAGTTACAGGCTCGACTTGGCGTCAACCGCAAAGGCCCGCGCAATGCGCGGGCCTTTCACCTTTCCAACAAACTTGAGTCCCTACTCGTCCGCAACTTCATACGGGATCCCGAAGCGGCCAATCTGGATCAACGCCTTGTCCCCCGGCGGCCAGATGTGCAGGCTCTCCACGCGGCTTGAGCCCGTCAGCCGGTGCGCGTCCGTGGTGCCCACCAGCGCGCCTGTCGCCGCCTCGTTGAAGTGCACGCTCAAGGCGTCCGTGGCCCGCGCCCGCGTCCATCCAAACACATACTCGCCGGGCTTGAGGGCGATGCCGCCGATGCGCACCCGCGCCTGCACAATCAGGTAGTGACTGTACTTGCCCTCGGCCGAGTAGCCGGCCGTGAGCAGCACCACGCCGGCGATGGACCGGCCGTGCGCGTTGACGATGCCCGAGGCGGTGCGCATCTCGGTCTCGATGTGTTCGCGTTCCACCGGCGCGCGGGCGGGCAGCAGCGAGGCCAGTTCCGCGTCGGTGGCCTGGCGCCAGGCGGGTTTTTGCGCCGGGGCGAGGGGGCACAGCAGGGCGAGGATGAGTGCGAAGGAGAGTACAGGCTTCATGGCTTTGGCTTTCTGAGGGATTCCAGGGTGACGATGCCGCGCTGCAGGGCGGCGGTGGCGGCCTGGGTGCGGTCGGTCACGCCGAGCTTGCCCAGCAGGCTGTTGATGTGGGTTTTCACGGTGGCTTCGGAGATCTCAAGCTCCGTGGCGATCTCCTTGTTGCTCTTGCCGTGCACAATCTGCTCGAGCACGTCGAACTCGCGCGGCGTCAGCTCCTCGGTGCCCATGCGCTCGGCGAGCCGCTGTGCGATGGCCGGCGGGATGTGCGACTTGCCGGCATGGACTGTTCGAATCGTCGCGATCAGCTCGTCGGTGGTCATGCCCTTGAGCAGGTAGGCGCGCGCGCCGGCCTGGAGGGCGCGGTAGATGTCTTCGTCGCCGTCGTAGGTGGTGAGCACAATGAAGCGCGCGCCGGGCGTCTCCATGCGGATGCGCTGGATGACGTCCACGCCGCTCAGGCGCGGCAGGCGCAGGTCCACCAGGGTGATGTTGGGCTGGTGCTTGCGGAACTGGGTGATGGCCTCGACGCCGTCGGCGGCCTCGCCCACCACCTCAATGCCGTCCACCACGTTGAGCAGAGCCACCAGGCCCTGCCGCACCACGTGGTGATCTTCCACCACCAGTACGCGAATTGTTTCCCTGCCTGTTCCTGCTGTCACGGTCACTCTCCCGGCTTCTCTCTTGGCTCGCGCGCTGCGGGGGCGCGGAGCCGCACGTCGGTCCCGCCTCCCGGCTCGCTGGTCACCTCGAGCGTGCCGCCAATGGCGGCCGCCCGCTCGCGCATCCCCGTCAGGCCATAATGGCCCGGCGGCGCTGCGGCTTCTGCTTCTGTTTTGAATCCGCGGCCATCGTCGCGGACTTCGAGGGCAATCCCAGCCGGCCCGTACTCCAGTTGCACCGACAAGTGCTTCGCCCCGGCATGCTTGTTGACATTGTGGATGGCCTCCTGGGCGATGCGGAGGATCTCCTGCTCCGTGCCGGGGGGGAGCGGGCGGTAGGCGCCGTAGAGGCTGAACGCGGCCTCCATGCCGTGCCCGTCCGCCTTCTCCACCAGGCGGCGCAGGCGCACGGGCAGGGTGTTTTCACCCGAGTCGCCGGAGCGCAGAGCCCAGATAGATTGGCGCGCATCGGCCAGCCCCTCGCGGACGTAGCCGCGGGTGGTGTCCAGATGCTTGGATGCCGCATCCACCTTGTTCATGCGCAGCAGCTCGGAGAGCACCTCCAGTTGGACCGAGATGCCCACGTAGCCCTGCGCCAGGGTGTCGTGAATCTCGCGGGCGATGCGGCTGCGCTCGCCAAGCACCGCCTTGAACTCGCGCTCGGCCACCAGCAGCCGCCTGCGCAGCAGCAGCACCACCAGCGCGGCAAGGCCCGCTGCCAGCAGCAGATAAAACCAGACCGTCTGGTAGAAGTGGGGCCGCAGCTCGAACTTGAGCGCCGCGCCCTCCATGTTCCAGACCCCGTCGTTGTTGGCCGCCTGCACGCGGAAGGTGTAATGGCCGGGCGGGATGTTGGTGTAGTAAGCCGTCCGCCGTGCGCCCGCCTCGGTCCAGCCGTGGTCAAAGCCCTCGAGCATGAAGCGGTAGCGCACCTTCTGCGGGGCGGTAAAACTCAACCCCGCATAGTCGAACTCGAAGTGCACATGACCCGCCTCAACACGCAGCGCAGAGCCTGCCCCACCAAGCGCCAGGGGCACATCGTCCACCGTCAGGCGCTCCAGCGCCACCGGGGGCGGCACGGTGTTCACCGGGAAGTGCGCCGGGTCCACCTCCATCAGGCCTTTGGGGGTAGCGAACCACAGGCGCCCGTCCCGCGAACGCCAGGCGGAGGGGTGGCTGTTGGTGGCGGTTTCGCGACCGCGGAGGCCGTCGGCTGTGCCGAACTCCATCCAGCGCGAGCAACCGGCCCGCATCGCCATCCCGCTCAGCGCCTGGCAGTCGCACCGCGCGATGCCGGTTCCGGTGGCAAACCACAGATGGTTGCCGCCGTCTTCCAGAATGGCGTGGATGGTGGTCTGGTCAAGTCCATTGTGGGTGGCAGCCTGGAAGCCCTGCCCGTCCCACTGGTTCCACCCGTGGTCCTGCGTGCCAATCAGCAGCGAGCCGTTGGGCCGGGGGAGCAGCGCCGTGACCACGTTGCTGGAGAGGCCGTTGGCCGTGGTGAAGTTGGAGACATGGCCGTTGTGGAGCCGGGAGAGGCCGGCGAAGGTCGCCACCCACAGGTCACCTTCAGCATCCCGCGCCATCGCGCCCACCAGGTCGCTGCCCAGCCCGTTGGCCTGCGTAAAGGTCTCCATCCCCTGCGCCGTGGCGCCGCCGGGGTGTGCCCAGTGCGTCAGCCCGCGTCGCGTTCCAATCCAGAGCGACCCGTCGGCATCGGCCAGCAGCGAACGGATAAAGTCGTCCGGCAGCCCATCGGCCGAGGTGAAGGCGTCAATCCGGCCTGCGCGGATGCGGTTGAGTCCGTCGGGAGTGCCCACCCAGAGGTCCCCGTTCTTCGCCGCCGCCAGCGACAGAATCACGTCGCTGAGCAGCCCGTCGCGCACCGTGTAGCTGCGTATGCGCGTCACCGCACCGGCTAAAGGTGCCGGGTCCCTCGGATCCCTCGCACTTTGGGGACCTGGGAAAGCACGGTCGTTCACCGGTCGGCTCTCGACTTCATTTAACCCGCCCCCCGCCGTGCCCACCCACAGCGTTCCGGCCGCATCCTCCACCACTGTCGTCGTATCGTCGGAAGAGAGCCCCTCGCGCGCGCCGATGGTGCGAAACCGCTGGTCGCGCAAGATGTGGAGGCCGCCGGTCTCGGTCCCCACCCAAAGGTTGCCCTCGCGGTCTTCCATGAGCGAGAGAACCGAGGCCGACGCCAGCGGATCGGTCACGGGAAAGCGCTCCGTCCTGCCTCCGAACCAGTGCACCAACCCGGCGTTGGTGCCAATCCAGAGGCTGTCTTCCCGGTCGGCCAGCAACACCTGAATACGGCTTCCCGGAAGTTCCCATCCGACCGACAGCCGCAAGGTCAGTCCGCTGCTGCTTCCCAACAAGAGCGTGTTCTTGGTTCCAAGGGCCATCGATTCGCTGTTCATTCCCGCCAGAAATTCAACGCTGTCTCTGGGCAACCCAGACTTGACCGCAAGCTGCCGCCAGCTATCACCGGAATCCGAAGTGATATCGACCCAGGAGCTGCCAGTGCCGCGGCTGGTGACCGCAGTGATTGCGGTTCCGGGCCGCCATTCCCCTGCCGCCCCAAAGTGCTCCCCATTTTGTCTGGACAGGCCGGCATCGGTGTAAGCCCACACCAGCCCCCCTTTGTCCTCCGAGAGGGCCCGAATCCCATCCCCCGGCAACCCGTCCCTGGTCGTGAAGGCCCTGACCGCGCCATCCTTCCAGCGCGCCAGCCCTTCGCTGGTCCCGATCCACAGCGCCCCGTCTTTGGTCTCCAGCAGGCAGCGCACGTCCGCTCCCGGCAGCGCGGGCGTCGAGTTGCGGTCAAATACCTGGAAGCCGTTGCCGTCGAAGCGCACCAGCCCCGCCTCGGTGCCCAGCCACAGGAATCCGTCGCGGGTCTGCGCCAGCGCCTGCACCGTGTTCTGCGGCAGCCCGTTCTCCATCCCCCAGCTTTGCCGACCATAGCTGGCGAGGGGCGTCGAGGGCTCGAGCGCCGCGGCGGCCAGCGCGCCCGCAGCCAACAGAACCGCGTAAAACCCGCAGCCGAGCCAGTGCCCGCGGAGCCTTGAGCGCCGCGCTGTCGGTTGCCCGCATTCTTTCCAGTCGAGGTGCATTCTTCCCGTTGCCGTGCGGGCAGGTTCCCTGGCAGATTTCGCGCCTGAGGAGAAAACCCCCGCACCTCCACACTAAAGCCGCAGATGCCTCAATGCACACAAGATCGGCGGCAATCCGGGGGCAAAACCGCGCTTCTCCACCCATTGATGGAGGCCGGAGTCACTCCAAAGGCCCAAGACGCGCCGCCGGACTCCCGGTACGCTGTGAATGTCTCCTGATTTTGTCTCCTGAACTGGCCTAACTAAGCAACACTTCTCGGGTGGCAGCCTACTCGCAAGGCTGCCACCCGATTCCTTTTTTGGGGGTGTGGACAACTCCAGAAGAGGGAAGGCCGGCCGCAACTCCGCCCCATGGGGAACAGACCGGAGCGAAAGGTCGAAGGCCCGTACTGTTGAGCCCGAAGCAGGTTGCTCAACACTCTCAGGAAAGAAAGAACCGGACGCGCAGCAGAATCAGTCGATCAGTGCGCCAGTGCGGGAGGCATAGAGAAACATCGCCTTGTTCACCTCGCGGGGCTCGCCCATCTGTCCGGTCGCGCGCCACTTGAAGCCATATTCATCGAGCGCCGCCGGGATGCTGGAAAGATCTCCGGCAAATTGCGGATGCAGTTCCATCGTGATGTTGTCCACGCGCGCCAGCCACGCGGGTTCGCTGAAGATGTCTTTTTCGTAGCCTTCAATATCAATCTTCACCAGCCCGAAACATTCGACCGCTTGTTCCTTGCAGATGGTCTCAATCGATACGTTCTTTTCCGGGTCTTTGCGCTCTTCGGTTGGAGACGTAATGAAGCGTCCATAGCGAACCACTCGCTCCGGCTTGATCTGATTGGCGTCCACGAGAAGCCGCATCACCGGATCGTAGGAGGTGCGCGGCTCCACGCACACCACAAGGCTGGCTCCAAATGTGACCAGCCCCATCAGCGAAAACATTCCCCGGTTCGCGCCAAGGTCGAGAACACTTCCTATGGGTGAGGCCAGATTGAGCTGACGCATGTAGACATCGTGGCCGTAGATTTCGCGCACGTTGCCAAATGTTGGATTGTCGTTGTGGGCGGCTAGCAGGTTATCGATGTCCCGGAGCGGGAAGAAGAGACGGGAGTTGCGGTAGTGAACCGTCAGGTTCCGCGCCATCGCTGCGTCGAGACTGGTAAGCCGCCTGGTACCAAGAATGCTTGGAGAGTTCACCAGCGTCTTCCAACCCAGGGCCAGCATATCGCCAGGAGCCAGTATGCGGCCGAGAGCGGCAAATTCCCTGACGAGTCGAATTGCTGAGTTCATTGCCCCACGTCTCCTGTTTCCTGTCCATGGACGAAAGAAGCATTATTCCAGGAACAGGGTCATGCACCCGGTTCTCGCGCCAAGCAAGGCCAATTGTATCGCCTTTGACGTCCCCTGCATTTCTGGAAACGGCCAATCACCGGTGCCCCGCCCCATCAATTCCCGGATTGGCCCAAGGCGCCATCTTGCCTTGACTTCTGTGCCTCCAGCGTATGCGCCGTGAGCGAGTCAGCTTGGCGCAGCGCGGGAAACAACGTGGCCCACGTGGCGGCTATCGCCAGCGCGCCCACGCCGCCCACCAGTGTTGCGGCCTTCGCGCCCCACCACTGCGCCGTCAGGCCGCTCTCAAATTCACCCAGCTCGTTGGACGCCCCAATGAAGAGTGAATTGACCGCGCTCACCCTGCCGCGCATGTGGGAGGGCGTGGCCAGTTGCAAAAGCGACCCGCGGATGATCACGCTCACCATGTCTGCCCCGCCCGCCAGCGACAAGGCGGCCAGCGACAGCCACAGGCTGGTGGAGAGCCCAAACACCACCGTGGCCGCGCCAAAAATCCCCACCGCGAGGAACAGCTTCTTGCCCGCCCCCCGCCCCAGCGGATGCCTGGCCATCACCAGGGACATGGCCAGCGCGCCGAGCGCCGGCGCGGCGCGCAGCATCCCCAGGCCGCGCGGCCCGGTGTGGAGAATGTCGTGGGCAAAGATGGGCATGAGCGCCACCGAGCCGCCCAGCAGCACCACGAACAGGTCCAGCGAAAAGGAGCCCAGCAGCATGGGTGAGCGCATCACATAGTCAAACCCCGCCAGCACCACCTTGAGCGAGATGCCGCGGTGCTCCATGCGCCCCGGCCGGGCGTGGAGCGTGGCCACCAGCACCAGAAACCAGCCCAGCGTAGCCAGCGTAAAAACATAGACGATGCCCGCGCCCTCCAGATGGGAATCGGACACCCATTTGGCCAGAGGCAGGGTAAAGAGCAGGCCGCCCAGAGCGGGTCCCGTGATGTTGGCAAACTGGAAGATGGCCCCGCCCCAGGTGACGGCGTTGACAAAGTGCTTTTCCGGCACCAGGTGGGGAATGAGCGCAGAACTGGCCGGCCCGGAGAAGGCGCGCCCGGTGCCGACGAGCAGCAGCACGGCATAAATCGGAGCCACATGGTGCACGTTGCCGCGCGCCAGCAGAATGAGCGCGATGGTGCACACCACCTGCAGGCTGTAGCAGGCCAGGATCACCTGCCGGCGATCAAACCGGTCAGCCACGTGCCCAGCGGGGAGCAGGAAGAGCAGTCCAGGCAAGAACAGCGCCAGGCCGGTGTAGCCCAGGTCCAGCGCGCGGTGGGTGATGGAGTAGACCTGCCAGGCGACCGCGACCGACTGCGCCTCCGCGCCCAGAATGGCGGTAACCCGCGCCAACTGGTAGCGCCGGAAATCGCGCGAGGCAAATGCCTCCATGCCGCGCCGGGACAGCCTTGGGGAGAGGGCCTGGCTCATCTATGTAGCGTACGCGATCAGAGCCTGCGCAGCCGCGCGCAGGCTTCGTCCAGGTCGTGATCCTGCTTGGCAAAGCAGAAACGCAGCAGGTTTTCGCCGTGGCCCAGGCGGAAGAACGCGGTTCCGGCAACTGAGGCCACGCCGGTGGCGGCCAGCAGGTGCCGGGCCTTTTGCGGAGCGGTCTCGCCGGGCAGCCGCGAGGAGTCGGCCAGCACGTAGTAGGCGCCAGCCGGCACGGAGGGTTCCAGCCCCGCGTCGTGCAGAGCGGCCATGATCCGGGCCCGCTTCAACTGGTGGTCGGCCGCCAGTTGCGTATAGAAGCTCGGCGGAAGCTGTTCCAGCCCCGCGGCCGCGCCGTGCTGGAAGGCCGAAGGGGCGCATACATAGGTCAGGTCGTGAAAGTAGGACATGGCGCCCATCCAGCGCGCGTCGGCGGTCACGTAGCCCAGACGCCATCCGGTCACAGAGAACGTCTTGGAAAAGCCGGAGAGGATGATCGTCCGCTCCCGCATCGCCGGCAGCGTGGCCAGGGAGATGTGGCGGGCGTCATCGTAGAGAAAGTACTCGTATATCTCGTCGGTGAAGACGAAGAGGTCGTGCTCCTGGGCAAAGGCGGCCACGGCTTCCAGTTCCGCCAGCGTGAACACCTTGCCGCTGGGGTTGCCGGGCGAGTTCAGAATCAGCGCGCGGGTGCGCGGGCTGACGGCGGCGCGCAGAGCGTCCGTGTCCAGCGCCCAATCCGGCGCGGCCAGGGGCACAAAGACCGGAACCACGCGCATCGACTGCAGGGTGGAGACGTGATATCCGTAAAACGGCTCAAAGACCAGCACCTCGTCGCCGGGGTTGAGCAGGGCCATCACGGCGGCGTGCAGGCCGGCCGTGGCGCCGGAGGCTACCAGCACCTCGCCCTCGGGATTGTAGTCCAGCCCGTAGTCGCGCAGCTGCTTGGCGGCAATGGCGTTGCGCAGCCGGGTGATGCCGTCCAGCCGGGTGTAGATGTTGTGGCCGTCGTGGATGGCCTGGATGGCGGCCTCCTGCACCGGCGCGGGCACCGGCGTGTCGCACACGCCCTGGGCCAGGTTGATGCCGCCAATCCGGTCACACTCCACGCTCATGGCGCGAATCTCCGACTGGATGGTGCCGGGGGCGAGTTGGCTGAGGGCGAGCCGCGAGGCGGCAGGAGCACTGGCTGTGTTGGGCATGGGGGAAGTTCCTTGTGGTCTTATCTTACATAGCGCGCGAATGGGAACGGGCAAGCGAACGCGGGGTAGAATCGAGTTTTTATGCATGAACTGTCGATTGTCGCAAGCATTGTGGAGTCGGTCACGGAGTCCCTGGCGGCGTATCCCGGCGCGCGGGTCAAGGAAGTCCGGCTGCGCGTAGGGGCACTGGCTTCGGTAGTCCAGGAGTCGCTGGAGTTCTGTTACGGCATCGCTACCGAGGGCACCGCGCTTGAAGGGTCCGTGCTGGTAGTCAACATTGTGCCGGTGGTGGTGCGCTGCGGGCCCTGCGGCCAGGACGTGCCGCTGGAGAGCCTGCAGAGCTTCCGCTGCCCCCGATGCGGCGCGCCGGCCAACGACGTGCGCCAGGGCAAGGAACTGGAGATTGAAGCCATTGAGATCGATGAAGCGGAGGAGACGGTATGACGACCCGGATTGTTGAGCTGCGCAAGGGCATCCTGAAAAAGAACGACGAGCTGGCGGCAGAACTGCGCGCGCGCTACACCGATGGAGGCGTGCTGGTGCTGAACCTGGTGTCGAGCCCTGGGACGGGCAAAACGGCCTTTCTGGAGCGGACGCTGCGCGAGCTCAAGGCCGCGGGCGCACGCGTGGCGGCCCTGGTGGGCGATCTCGAAACCGACAACGACGCGCGGCGTCTCGCGGCCAGCGGCGCTCCCGTCCGCCAGATCAATACCCACGGCATCTGCCACCTGGACGCGGACATGATCTCCAGACACCTGGACGGGTGGGCGCTCAACGAGTTGGACTACCTCTTCATCGAGAACGTGGGAAACCTGGTGTGCCCGTCGAGCTACGACCTGGGCGAAAAGATCCGCGTGGCCCTTTTGAGCGTCACCGAGGGCGAGGACAAGCCGCTCAAGTACCCCACCCTCTTCAACTCCGCCGACGCGGCAGTGATTACCAAGATCGACCTGGCCGGCCCGTGCGGATTTGACCGCGACGCGGCGCTCAAAAACATCAATGAGATCCGGCCCGGAATTCGCATCTTTGAGACCTCGGCGAAGACTGGCGCGGGCATGGAGGAGTGGCTCAACTATCTGGCGGAGGCAAGAGGATGAGTGCGATGAAGAAGGCGGCGGCAGGCGTGAGCGGCGAGGCGGCGGTGGAGGCATACCTGGCGGCGGTGCCGGAACCGGCGCGGACAACTCTCGAGAAGTTGCGGGCTTCCATCCGCGCGGCAGCGCCCAAAGATGCGCGCGAGGCCATCTGGTACGGCATGCCAACTTTTCTGACGACGGGCCCTGTGGCCTCCTTTGCGGCATTCAAGAACCATTGCAGCTACTTCCCGGCCAGCGGGCGGGTGGTGGAGGAACTGACCGCCGAGCTGACGGCGTACACAACGGCCAAAGGGACCATCCAGTTTCCGGTCGACAAGCCCCTCCCGGCGGCGCTGGTCAAAAAACTGGTGAAGGCCAAGCTGGCCCAGTTGGCGGAGAAGAAGCCGGGCAAGTAGCGATGGGGGGGCGCCCGGTGGACAGATTCCGCCCCGTGTGGTCCCCTGAATGGGATGAGTGTTGAGGCTTCCCCCAAAGTTCCCCTGAAAATCAGGCCGATCAATACGCCGCGCCAGGTGCTGCTTGCCAGTCTGGCTGGCACCGCAATCGAGTTTTTCGACTTCTACATCTATGCCACGGCCGCCGTGCTGGTGTTTCCGCGCCTGTTTTTTCCGGCGGCAGACCCGGCTTCGGCGGTGCTGGCTTCGCTGGCCACCTTTGCCATCGCCTTTGTGGCGCGGCCCATCGGGTCGGCGCTCTTCGGCCACTTTGGCGACCGGGTGGGGCGCAAGACAACCCTGGTGGTGGCCCTCGGCACCATGGGCGTCTCCACCGTGGCCATCGGGCTGCTGCCCACCTATGCCTCCATCGGCCTGGGCGCGCCGCTGCTGCTGGCGCTCTTTCGCTTTGGCCAGGGCCTCGGCCTCGGCGGGGAGTGGGGCGGCGCGGTGCTGCTTGCCATTGAGAACGCCCCCGCGGGCAAGCGCGCCTGGTATGGCATGTTTCCGCAGCTGGGCGCGCCGCTGGGCTTCTTCCTCTCCGGCGGTGTCTTCCTCATCCTGTCCCGCTGGCTCACGGACAAGCAATTCTTTGACTTCGGCTGGCGGCTGCCCTTCCTGGCCAGTTCGGTGCTGGTACTGCTGGGGCTTTATGTGCGTCTCTCGATTACCGAGACCCCCATCTTTGCCGAGGCGCTCAAGCAGGGCAAACCCGTCAGAATGCCCCTCGTGACCGTCTTCCGCGAGCACAAGCGGTCGCTGGTGGCCGGAGTCATGCTGTGCCTGGCGACCTTTGTACTCTTCTACCTCATGACGGTCTTCGCCCTCAGTTGGGGCACCAACGCGCTGGGCTACAGCCGCGGCAAATTCCTTCTCATGCAACTGTTCTGCGTCTTCTTCTTCGCGGCCACGATTCCGATTTCAGCCGTGTTGGCCGAGCGCGGACGCCGCCG
Organism: uncultured Acidobacteriaceae bacterium; assembly: GCA_903849645.1. GTDB lineage: Bacteria > Acidobacteriota > Terriglobia > Terriglobales > Acidobacteriaceae > Telmatobacter. The sequence continues at coordinate 21,878 of CAINJJ010000009.1, forward strand.
GGCCATGCTGTGGATTACAGCCGGCATCTTCCTCTTCGGGCTGGTGCTGGCCCCCATGTTTACCGCGGGCACGGCGGGAGCGGTGGGGATGATGGCGCTGGGGCTGGGACTCATGGGGCTCACCTACGGGCCGCTGGGGACGGTGGTTTCAGAACTCTTCCCCACCCCTGTGCGCTACTCCGGCAGCTCGCTGGCCTTCAACTTCGCCGGCATTCTTGGGGCCTCCCTGGCGCCCTATATCGCCACATGGCTGGCCAAGACCTACGCCCTGCAGTTTGTGGGCTACTACCTCTCCGCGGCGGCGGTGGTCACCTTCGCCGGCCTGCTCATGATCCGTGAGACCATGGACGACGACCTGCGCGCAGGCTGAGGCGCGCCCCCCAAGGCCGCCTCGCGCCTCTCCGGTAGACTGAAGGGGCGATGAGTACGAGGCATATTGGGGAATGGGCCGCTCTGGCGGTCCGCTTGGCGGCAGGACTCGCGACCGCGCTGGCTGTGGCCGGCTGCGGAACGCCGGGCGCCCCCCAGCCGCCCTCCCTGATGCTGCCCGACCGGGTCTCCGACCTGTCCGCTGTCCGCACAGGCGACCAGGTATCCCTTGCCTGGACCATGCCGAAGAGGAATACCGACAAGCTGCTGCTCAAGGGCGACGTAACCGTCCATGTATGCCGCGCCGAGGGCGCCGGTGCCTGCGAGCCGGCGGGAGCCGACCTGGCGGTGGCGCCGGGAGCCAGGGGTACATTCACTGAAACGCTGCCGGGCGCATTGGCGGCTGGGGCGGCTCGGCCCCTGCGCTATTTTGTGGAGTTGCGGAACGCGAGAGGGCGCTCCGCGGGGCTGTCGAACGCGGCCGTGGCGCTGGCCGGCCAGGCGCCGGTGGCGATTGCCGGGCTCAGCGCGGAGAACCGCAAGGACGGCGTCGCGCTGCACTGGACCGCACTGAAACAGGAACAGCCGGACGGCCCTGCAACTGCGGTACGTCTGCACCGAACGCTGCTGGGAGCGCCGCCGGCCAAACACACGCAGGGGCTGCTGGAGGCGCCGGCCGAGCCCGCCGAACTGAACCTGCTGGTGGAGGCGCCCGCGCGCCCCCGCGCGCCCCTTGACGGCGCGCTGGACAAGTCAATCCGCCAGGGCCAGCGGTATGAATACAGGCTGCAGCGCATCACTCGGTTGACCGTGGACGGCAAAACGCTGGAGCTGGCCAGCGCGCCCTCCGCGCCGCTCCAGGTGGACGCGCTGGATGTCTTTCCGCCCGATACGCCCACCGCGGTGGCGGCCGTGGCCATCCTGAGCGAAAGCGGCGGGGAGCCCGCCATCGACCTGAGCTGGCAGCCCGTGGCGGACGCCGACCTGGCCGGCTATGCGCTCTACCGGCGCGAGGGCGAGGGCCCCTGGCTGCGGATTTCGCCGCCGCAGCCGCTGGTGCCGCCGGCCTTTCACGACGGCCATGTCCAGGCCGGCCATGCCTACATCTACGCTGTGACCGCCATCGACCAGGGAGGCCACGAGAGTCCTCGCTCCGTGGAAGCCCGCGAAACTGTTCCCAACCCATGAACCCCAGCGCAGCACCAGGAGTCCGATGAAATATTGCCGGTTTTTGCTCGACAAACAGGTTCGCTACGGCAACGTGGAAGAACGCGACGGGAAACTCTGGATCGCCGGGCCGGCCTCGGCTCCGCCGGAGGACCTGGCCTTCCGTCTGGCGCACGTGCTGGGCGCGGGCATCGGCCTCAGCTTTGCTCCCCTGCTGCTCAGCTCCGCTGAACTGCTGCCGCCCGTCACACCGTCCAAGATTGTCTGCGTGGGCCGCAACTATCGCGACCATGCGCAGGAGCTGGGCAATGAAGTTCCGGCCGAGCCCGTCCTCTTCTTCAAGCCCCTCTCGTCGCTGCTCGCGCCCGGCGGGGTCGTGCGCATGCCCGCCGCCTCTTCACGCGTGGATTTCGAGGGCGAACTGGCGATGGTGATTGGCCGCCGGGTCAGCAAGCTGGATCCGGATGTCGATTGGCGCAAGGTCGTCCGCGGCTGGACCCTGGCCAACGACGTGACCGCGCGCGACCTGCAGAAGAAGGACGCGCAGTGGACCCGCGCCAAGGGCTATGACACCTTTTGTCCCGTCGGCCCCATTGTGAGCGACGAAGTGGACCCCGAGGCGGGCCTCGACCTCGAAACCAGGGTCAACGGCGAACTGCGCCAGGAGGGCTCGACCAGGGACTTCCTCTTCTCCATCCCCAAGCTGCTCAGCTTCATCACCGCGGCCATCACCCTGGAGCCCGGCGACCTGGTGCTGACCGGTACCCCGTCCGGCGTCGGCCCCCTCAAGCCCGGCGACCGGGTCGAGATCTCGGTTCCCGGATTGGGCGTCCTGGGAAACTCCTTTGCCTCTGACCCGGACTGACAGCCCATCACCCCTGGCTGAGCCGGAGTGCAACGATTCCTTAATGTGAATGGGGGTACACTGGAGCCGAACGAAATCCGCACCCCGCACTTCCCTTCCCCTGGAGGAATCATGCCGCAAAACCTGCTCGAGCAGTTGCGCAGCTATACCGTAGTAGTCGCCGACACCGGCGACATTGAGGCGATGGAGAAGTTCCGCCCGCAGGACGCCACCACAAACCCTTCGTTGATTACCGCGGCGGCGCAGATGCCGCAGTACCAGCCCATCGTGGACGGCGTGCTCCTGGAGGCGCGCAAGGAACTCGGCGACAGCGCCACCGATCAGGCGGTTGCCAACCTGGCCTTCCAGCGCCTCGCCATCGCCTTCGGCAAAAAGATTCTGGCCATTGTGCCGGGGCGTGTCTCCACGGAAGTGGACGCGCGGCTCTCCTATGACACGCAGGCCACCATCGCACAGGCGCGCACCATCATCGCGCAGTACGACGCCGCCGGCATCGGACGCGCGCGCGTGCTCATCAAGATCGCCTCCACCTGGGAGGGAATTCGCGCCGCCGAGGTGCTGGAGCGCGAGGGCATCCACTGCAACCTGACCCTGCTCTTCGGCCTCCACCAGGCCATCGCCGCCGCCGATGCGGGAGTGACCCTTATCTCCCCCTTTGTGGGCCGCATCCTCGACTGGTACAAGAAGGACACCGGCAAGGAGTATCACGGGGCCGCCGACCCCGGCGTCCTCTCCGTGACGCGGATCTTCAACTACTACAAGAAGTTCGGCTACAAGACCGTGGTGATGGGGGCCAGCTTCCGCAACACTGGCGAGATCACCGAGCTGGCCGGCTGTGACCTGCTCACCATCTCACCACAATTGCTGGCCGAGCTGGAGGCCACCGAAGCCGACCTGCCGCGCAAGCTGGACCCGGAGGCCGCGAAAGGCATGGCCATCGAACGCATTGTGGTGGACCACGAGATCTTTGACTGGATGCACGCCACCGACCGCATGGCCAGTGACAAGCTCAAGGAAGGCATCGAGGGCTTCTCCGCGGCGCTGGTGAAACTGGAAACTCTGCTGGCCAAGCGGCTCGCCGAGATTGAGGCCCACGCCCCAGCCGCCGTCTAACCCGCATCCGGTGCGACGAATCAGGGCAGCCCTCGGGCTGCCCTTTTCTCTTGGCCCCGCGCCCGCCTCTTGCAGTCTCCCGCCCACACTGCCAACAAAGTTGGCCTTCCTCACCCGGATCCCACGACTTTTCCGCTAGTCTCTCAGTCAAAGCAGGCAAACCAAGTTTGAAACAGCGGCACTTGTGATTGCGCAAAGCAAATGGGTCGCGAGGAGCATTCAATTCGTGTAACTCAAAGCTGCTGACCTGCACCATTCGCTAAGGCCGGACTGATTGCCACTCCGTCCGCTGGTTCAACCGCAGGTCGGCAGCAAACGCATCCAGGGGAGGTCACCATGCAGGCTCAGACTCATCCGCTCGAACCGTTCTTCCACCAGGCAGTGCGCAACAGCTACGAAGGCAAGCTGGGGCTCCACGATCCGGAGGTCACCGGCTATGTGGCCCGCATGCTCTGCGACTTCTCCGAGGCTGAGAACCTCTACCGTGTGCGCGACGCGGCAGGACACCCCGTGGACGAGTTGGAGGCGATGATGTTCGCCGCCGACCCGGTGCACGGCGGCGCCTCCTCCTTTGACGCCGAGCGCTCCGTCCGCAAGCACATCGGCGACTACGCGCTGTTTGTGGCCGGCATGTACCCGGAGGCCATCGAGCCGGGACGCAAGCACCGCCGCCGCCCCAGCATCGGCGAACTCATCAACGCCGGCAAGCAGAGCTACTTTATTGTGAGCCAGTTCAACCTGTTCGAGTATGAGCAGGAAGCGCCCCTGTTTGCGCGGCTCTCCGACAGCTTTGAGCGCTGCCTCCTGGGCCTCACACTGGTGCGCGAGGAGCTCGGGCCGCGCAAGCCGCTCATGCTGCCGCCCCAGGTGAACTAGGCCTGTTTGGATTTGTTGCAGACTCGTGTGCCCCATGTATTGCGCGTTTTTTGAGCGCAATGGGTGGGATGCCGACAAAGTCACGACTGCGCAGTTTTTGAATTTGCTTTAGCCCCCCTCCGCCCGATACCCGAAACCAACAGTCCCGCGCGCCGGCGTGGGCTAACATGGTTCGCATGGATGTTCTTTCCGCCGCCGAGATGCAGGCCTGCGACAAGTTGACTTCCGAGCGATTCGGCGTGGCGTCCATCGACCTGATGCGCGCGGCGGCTTCGGCGGTCGCCGGATTTGTCCGGCTTCAGTTCCCCCATGCGCGGCGCGTCACGGTCCTCTGCGGCCGGGGCAACAACGGCGGCGACGGCATGATGGCCGCCCGCCTGCTGGCCTCCGCAGGCATCGACGTCACCACCCTGTTGCTGGGCCCGCGTGACGGGCTGGCCGGGGACGCGGCACAGGCCTGGCAGGAGCTGACCAGCCCCGCCCACGGCATGATTCACATCATCGAGACGCCCGAGGACCTGGCCCGGCACACCGGCGCGCTCAGCGCGGACCTGGTGTTGGACGCCGTGGTCGGCACAGGCTTCAAGCCCCCGCTCAAGGGCCTGGCCCTGGCCGCGCTCGATTGGCTGAAGGCGAGGTCCGCGCCCGTGCTGGCAATCGACCTGCCCTCCGGCTGGCCGGCGGACGAAACGGAGCCCACCCCCGCAGGCGCTGTCTTCCCCGCCGATGCGGTCGTCACCTTTACCGCGCCCAAGCCGGCGCACTTGTTTGGCCAGCTCACCCGCCGTTGGGACCAGCCGGTCGTCGTGGCCGCCATCGGCTCCCCCGGCGAGGCCATTGTCTCCGGACTCGGCCTGGCCTGGGCCGGCTCGTCGCTCGCTCTGACCCAGGAACTGCGCGCCGCCCATGCCAACAAGGGCAACTTTGGCCATGTGCTGGTGGTCGGCGGCTCGGTGGGCAAATCCGGCGCGCCGGCCATGACCTCCCTGGCCGCCCTGCGCTCCGGAGCCGGGCTGGTCACGGCGGCCATTCCCGCGCCCGTGCTGGGGCTGGTCTCCGCGGTCGCGCCGGAGCTGATGACCTGGCCGCTTGCGGCGACGGCGGGCGGGCAAATCTCCGGTGACAACCTGGCTCCCGAGGTCGTCTCCGCCCTCATCGCGGGCAAATCGGTCATCGCCATCGGTCCGGGATTGGGCCAGAGCCCGGAGACAATCAAGTTCACCACCGGGTTTCTCTCCGCCACCCGGCTGCCGGCGGTCATTGACGCCGATGCGCTCAATATTCTGGCCGCCAAGCCCGTGCTGCTGGCCAAGCTGGCCAAGGGGCGAACCCTCGTCCTGACGCCCCATCCGGGGGAGATGGCGCGCCTCGCGGGCATCTCCACGGCCGAGGTGCAGGCCAACCGCCTCGAGGTAGCGCGCAGCTTCGCCTGCCGCAACGGCGTGACCCTGGTGCTGAAAGGCGCACGCACCCTCATTGCCCATCCCGACGGTCGAGTGGCCGTCAATACCAGCGGAAACCCGGGAATGGCCAAGGGCGGCAGCGGCGACCTGCTCACCGGGCTGGTTGCGGGCCTGCTGGCGCAGCACCCCGCGGACACCGCACGCGCGGTCGAGTCCGCGGTCCATCTCCACGGGCTGGCCGCGGACTTTGCCCTGCGTCGGCGTGACCAGCACACGCTGCTGGCAACCGACAGCCTGCACCACTTTTCGCAGGCCTTTCGCTTCCGGGGTTTTAGCTTTGAAACAACCGGCCTCAGCGGGTATGTTTGGTTGCAGGGGCTGCCGGCGGAGTCGTCACCGGCCGCGGCCACCTACGAGGCTGCCCCATGAGCAACACCGCCACCGTCGCCGAAGGCCGGGTCCACAAATTCACGACCAGCAGCGGCGCGGACACCATCGAGCTGGGCCGCAAGCTGGCGCGCCTCCTCAAGCCGCCGCAACTGCTGCTGCTGCGCGGAGACCTGGGCACCGGCAAGACCACGCTGGTCAAGGGCATCGCCCAGGCGCTCGACGCCGCCGAGCCGGACGAGGTTACCAGCCCCACCTTTACGCTGCTGCACGAGTACGACGGCACGCAGGAGAGCAAGCCGGTCAAGCTTTATCACCTCGATGTTTATCGCCTCGAAGGCGAGCGCCAGCTCGACACGTTGGGGCTGGACGAGCTGCTCACGCCGGACGCGCTCGTGCTGGTCGAGTGGGGCGAGAAGTTCAAGAGCCTGAAGAAGAAGGCGAGCGGCGAAATCGCCATCACCTCCACCGGCGGCGACGCCCGCACGGTCACGGTCACGCTCAAGCAATAGCGCCGGCCCGCTCCCGCCGCCTCATAGGTCCTTCAGTATCTCCGCCCTCTTGGCGTCGAACTCCTGCTGCGAAATCAGTCCCTGCTTCAACAGTTCGTTGAGCTTGATGAGGCGGTCCTGCACCGTGGCCGAAGGGCCCTTGGAGGGATCCGGCTGGCTGGCGCCGCCCGCACTCTCATGTTCCTGTTCAAATGTCTTTGTGCGCTCGGCAACCTGCTGCGCCTCGGCTTCCAATTGTGCTGAAAGATCGGCCAGCGCAATGGCCTCCGCGACAAGATCGCCGCCCTTGAGCTTGGCAGACTGGCGCAGGTAGCCAAGCGCCTTTTCATTCTCATGCAGCAGCAGACTGGCCAGACCGGCGTTATAGCAGGCATGCGCGATGGCGCTTTCTTTCACTTTGGGCCACGCCGGGCAGGTGGCCAGATTCTCCTCGGATTGGCGGGCTGCTCCATTCAGGTCGCCGCCCTTCAGCAGCGCCCAGGCTGAGGCCAGGTTGCACTCCTTGTCGTTGAAAAAGGAGATCTGCTTCTCCTCATTCCAGGGAAGGAAGATTCTGGAAGCTCCGCTCGCCGCCTGCCCGAGGGCATCGTCGCGGGCAGCGTCCTCCGAGGGGAAGTCCGGCGGGTGCTCCGTCGAGTGGTTGGCGAACTCCGGGTCCTGGTCCAGCGGGTTTGTCGAAAAGACCCTTCCCGTCGCCATGTCCACCGCTTGCAGCGACCCCCGTATGTGCGTGACAATCACCGCGTTGAAGGTTCTCACGCTGGAGCCGTCCAGGTTCGTCGAGTCGGTATAGTCCCGGCGGCGCTCTGAATCGCAGCGGCCGATGTTGACCACCACCAGCACGGCAGACCCCGGTCCGCTCCCCGTCTGCCGGGCGGTCCGGCGGTCCAGAATCTCCACATTGCTTCCGCTCAGCGCCCGCGAGAGCCGATCCATGATCTCCGCCGAGCAGTCTCCCGCATTGGCGCCGAAGGCGACCCTCTTGACGTTGATGCCCAGACTCGGGGGATGGGTCAGCTTAACGGTCACGTGCGGCTTGGTGAGCCTGTCCCATAGCTGCGCATGAGCGGCCGCAAGGGTGATATGCCCCAGGCAAAGGCCAAAAAAACCAGGCGGGCAGTCCGCCGGGCGGGAATTCTGATCAGCATATTGCGGAATTCTATCATGGGGACTTTTGCGCCCAACCTCTGCAGCCAGCCCGTGCCGGCCTTCATGAAGGGCGCTGCGCCAAAGACCGCCACGCGTTGCGGCGCCTACATATTCCAGTCGCCTGGGTCGGGCAGGCAGCCCAGCGCATCCACCATCTTCAGAAAGCTCGGCTTGAACTTCCTGCGGTTTTCCTCGCGCAGAATCCACGCCGCGTGTACGCAGGATTCATGGCGCAGGATGCAGTTCCACGTCTCTGAAAGGAACTCGTCCTTGCGGCAGTAGTCGACGATGGACTCCATGAAATTCCAGACCGTGAAAGCGAAGGCGTCATATTGCACAATCTGCTCGGCGGTCTTGTGGGCGGGGTCCGGTTGGGCCAGGTGCGGGTGCTCGATGATCAGCTTCTGTATCTCGAAGTAGGTGTCGTCGAGCGTGGCGTAGAAGCTGTCTTTCTCTTCACGCGTGGCCAGGCGAATGGACCAGGGAATGCCCAGCGCCAGCACCACGGTGCCGACGGCCATCACCATGTTCGCCAGGGCGACGATGGCGCCGCTTTGCTTGTTGAGAAAATCCAGGGTCTCCATCGGGTCGAAGCCGCTCCTTGCAGGGGAGTGTGTTCTTCTCTTCTAAATCAAATCGACCTCGCCGGGAAGCCCCTGGAGCATGAAATCGATGCGCGGGTCTGTGGCCGGCTGGCTGTAAACCTGCGTGTAGATGGCCTCAAGCCACCCGCGCAGGCGGAGCTTTGGGATGGACGGCGGCATCTCCGCGCGCCACACCAGCAGATCCATTGTGGGCGGTGCGGCGCCGGAGACCGGGGGCATGAGGTAGTTGAGCCCCGCCACCTCGCGGCAGCCAAGCCGCCGATAGAATCCCTTCCGCCGCGTGCGGTCCGCCCGGTCCGGCGACGTGCCCTTGTCCGAATCCACCTCCGCGATGAGGAACCGCCCTTCAAGCGCATCCCAGGAGCGCGTCATGGAAAACAGGCGCTGCCCAACGCCCCGCCCGCGCTGGGACCTCTCCACCGCCATGTACTCCAGCAGGCAGGCGTCGGAACCCGGAAAGCAAAGCACGATGGAAAAACCCACAATGCGCCCAGCCTCGGCGGCAGCCAGGAACTGGTACTCCGGCCGCTGGATCATCGACGCCAGCAGGGATGGGCTCTTGCGCTCGCTGGCCGGGTGCGCCTGGGTATAAATCGCCAGCAACTCCGCAAAGGCGGGTTCGCCGGCGGAGATCACGCGTTCAAGTTGAAGTGTTTGCTCGTCCATACGCCTCGGCATCGTGCCTGCAGTGGAGGATACAACCTTGCGGCCGCTGAACGCAGAAGAGGCGCGGCCCGCGGGCCGCGCCTCTTCCTGTTGAGCCAGCGGAGAGATTAGCTGGTCGAGTGGATGTTCGGTCCGGTCATCTTCTCCTCGAGCGCGGCCTGCGCAGCGGCCAGCCTTGCGGTCAGCAGCCGGTAGGGCGAGCAGGAGACATAGTTCAGGCCGATCTTGTGGCAGAACTTGACGGACTCTGGATCGCCGCCGTGCTCGCCGCAGATGCCGACCTTGAGGTTGGGCCGGGTGTTGCGTCCCTTGGCCGTGGCCATCTTCACCAGCAGTCCCACGCCCGCCTGGTCCAGCGTCGCGAACGGATCCTGCTTGAAGATGCCCGCCTTCATATAGGCCGGCAGGAAGTGGTTGATGTCGTCGCGGCTGATGCCGAACGTGGTCTGCGTCAGGTCGTTGGTTCCAAAGCTGAAGAACTCGGCCTCTTCGGCAATCTGGTCGGCGGTGAGGGCCGCGCGGGGCAGCTCGATCATGGTGCCCACCATGTAGTCCACCGTCTCGCCCTGCTCCTTGAACACTTCGGAGGCAACGCGCTTCACGATGGCCGACTGGTGGCGCATCTCTTCAATCGAACCGATCAGCGGAACCATGATCTCCAGATGCGGATCGCCGCCCTTGCTCTTGACCGCAACCGCGGCCTCGAAGATGGCGCGCGCCTGCATCTCGGTGATCTCGGGGAACGCGATGCCGAGGCGGCAGCCGCGCAGGCCGAGCATGGGGTTGGTCTCGTGCAGTTCCTGGACCCGCGCCAGCAGCGGACGCAGTTCCTTGAGCCGCGGCGAGCGGGGCTTGGTGTCTTCCAGGTGCGAGATCTCCACCAGCAGGTCTTCGCGCTGGGGCAGGAACTCGTGCAGCGGAGGATCGAGCAGGCGGATGGTCACCGGCAGCGATTCCATGGTCTTGAACAGGCCAAGGAAGTCGGCGCGCTGCATCGGCAGCAGCTTGTTGAGCGCCGCGCGGCGATCCGCTTCGTTGTCGGAGAGAATCATGGCGCGCACATGGCCGATGCGGTCCTCGGCAAAGAACATGTGCTCGGTGCGGCAGAGGCCGATGCCTTCGGCGCCAAACAGGCGCGCCTGCATGGCATCGCGGGGGATGTCGGCGTTGGCGCGGATGCGCAGCCGCCGGACCGGGTCAACCCAGCTCATGAAGCGGACCAGGTCCGCGTCGTCGGGCTGCGCAGGCAGGGTCTTCAGTTGGCCGGCAATCACGCGGCCGGTCGTGCCGTCGAGAGACAGCCAGTCGCCCTGCTTGAAGGTGTGACCCTTCACGCGAAGCTCCTTGGCGTTCTCGTCCACCGTGCAGTCGCCCGCGCCGGCCACGCAGCACTTGCCCATGCCGCGGGTGACCACGGCAGCGTGCGAAGTCATGCCGCCGCGCGAGGTCAGAATGCCCGCCGCCACTTCCATGCCGGCGATGTCCTCAGGCGTCGTTTCGCCGCGGACCAGGATGATGGTCCGGTAGGCGCCGTTCTGGTGATACTTGACGGCATCCTCGGCGGTGAACACGATCTGGCCCACAGCCGCGCCGGGCGAAGCCGGCAGGCCGGTGGCGAGCACTTCAATCTTCTCGCCCTTCTCCACCAGGCGGGGAACCAGGAAGTCATACAGCTGGTTCGGCTCCACGCGGAAGATTGCCTCTTCCTGCGTGATCAGGTTCTCGCGCACCATGTCGATGGCGATGCGGACCGCCGCCAGGCCGGTGCGCTTGCCGTTGCGGGTCTGCAGCATATAGAGCTTGCCATCCTGGATGGTGAACTCGAAGTCCTGCATGTCGCGATAGTGCTTTTCCATCTTGCGGGTGATCTCGCGCAGATGCTCATAGACCATCGGCATGGCGCGCTCCAGCTCGCTGATCGAGAGCGGCGTGCGTACGCCGGAGACCACGTCTTCGCCTTGCGCGTTCATCAGGTACTCGCCGAAGAACATGTGCTCGCCGGTGGCGGGATTGCGCGTAAAGCCCACGCCCGTGCCGGAGTTCTCGCCCAGGTTGCCGAAAACCATGGCCTGCACGTTGACCGCTGTGCCCAGCCAGTCGTCGATGTGGTTGATGCGCCGGTAGGTCTTGGCGCGCTCGTTCTGCCAGCTCCGGAACACGGCGTCCCTCGCCTGCACCAGCTGATCCAGCGGTCCCTGCGGAAAGTCCTTGCCGGTCTCTTCACGCACCAGCTTCTTGTACGCGACGATGATCTCCTTCAGCGCTTCGGGCTGCAGCTCGTAGTCGAACTTTACCGCCTCGCGATGCTTGATGCTGTCGAAGATGTGTTCGAACTTCTTCTTGGGAACGTCCAGAACCACGTCGCCGAACATCTGGATCAGGCGGCGATAGGAGTCATACGCGAAACGGGGGTTGTTGCTGCGCGTGGCCAGCGATTCCACGGCCTGATCGTTGAGGCCGAGGTTGAGAATCGTGTCCATCATGCCAGGCATGGAGAACTTGGCGCCGGAGCGCACTGAAACCAGCAGCGGGTTCTCGCCCGTGCCCAGCTTCTGTCCCTGGAGCTTTTCCAGCCGCTCGAGCGCGGCATACATCTCCACGTCCACGCCGGGGTTCACAGCGCCGCGCATGTACTCGCGACAGGCCTCGGTCTGAATCGTGAATCCGGGAGGAACCGGCAGTCCGGCGTTGGTCATCTCCGCCAGGCCTGCGCCCTTGCCGCCCAGAACATCCTTCATCTTGCCGTTGCCGTCGGCCGCGCCGCCGCCGAAGAAATACACATACTTGGTTTCCGTTTGAGTTGTGCCTGCGTTTACGGCAAGCGCCTGATCCACCACGCCCTGCGTCATGGGATAAAGCCTCCGATGTAGGATTTCCCGCCCCAGTGACGAACAACTGTCACCGGGAACCCCGGGATTCCGCGGGGGCGGTCCACGTGAGAGGGTGGCGGTACGGAGGCTCAGCTCTTGCCCTGAATCGAGCGTCTTGCAGGCTGAGCGCGTGTGGGTCATCCAGACAGGAGACGACGCCTCGCGGCATTGTTTGGTCGCTAGTACAAATAGCGTCCCAAGTATAGCGCTGCCTGTGTTGAACGTCACATACGATTCAGTTTGCATTGGAGTCTCGTAGTGAACTCAACTGGGATTTTTGGCCCTCCTTCCCCGGAAGCTGCGCCACCACTGGACTTCAGCCCGAGCAGAGCCCCATTCCCGCCCGCAAACTCTCGGGACAGGAGGCATAATGCGAGGCAAGAACCGCAATATGGGACGATCTTGAGCCAGGGAATACCGCTTCGCCGGAGACCGCGACACACGCAGGATTTGCAGATGATTTTATATTCACTCAAGTCAGCGCCTGGATTTTAGCCGAAGGCTTTCTGGCGGAGGGAGCAGGGGCCTTCAGGCTGCTGGAGCCGATACCTCAATTGAAGGTGGCTTTAGCCGCGGGCCCTTCGCTTATGCTTTCCACGTTTGACTGGCGCCGCAAGAAACTCCTACGTATTTTGTCACCGCAGTCACGGCACAACGCCGTAGCCTCTTTCAGGCAACGGCAACCACCGAGCTGCTAGAGAGAACCACCCTCGACTATCGAAGCCAGGGAAGATACCTCTTGCACTCATTCGTCATCATGCCCAACCATTTTTACGCCTTGATTACGCCTGCAGCGGATGTGTCGCTGGAAAAAGCTTTGCAGTTCATCAAGGGAGGCTTCTCCTTTCGCCTGAAAAGCAAGATGGATGTGTGGGAGCGCAGCTTCAACGAAAGCCAGATAATGAGCAAGGAGAAATTCCTGAGTTGCGTGCGATACATCAAAGGGAATCCCGTTCGGCGGGGCTGGCTTCCACACCAGCGGGGTATCGATTCGGTTCCGCGGGGCGGGATGGGCTAGATGCGATGCCCGCGCATCTGCGGCATTGACCGGTGAAGGCCCGAGCCTGAAGGCTCTGCTGCTTTTGCCCTATTCAGGAGCCTAAAGGCTCCTGCTCCCTCCGTCTGTGAGAGCGCCTGCGCCGGGCGGCCGCCGCCGCTCAGGCGGCGTGCCACTCGATGCAGGCCTCGGTCCGCGGAGTCCGGCTGGCCCGGTGGGAGACCAGAATCCCGTCGAGGCCCACCAGGGTCAGAATCTCTTTCACATGCGCGGAGGGGTTGGCGACGGTGAAGCCGTGTCCGCTTTCCATGGCGATGCCGTAGAGCGAGATGAGGGCCGCGATGCCGGCCGCGTCAATGCGCTCGACGGCGCCAAGATCGAGCGTGACACTCTGGCGGCGCACCATGGGGCTGAGCCAGGCGACCAGCGCCTGATCCTGGCCGCGCACCAGTTCGGTGATTTCGCCGGTGGAGATGAGGGCCGCGTTGCAGGGATTGAAGATTGCGCTGTTCATTGAAAAACCTCCTTGGGTTAACCGGCGCGGGCGGGGAAGTGGCCCCTTGCCGGTTTGGGTCTTGCCCTCCGTTGTGGCAGGCCGGGGGCCAAACCAGCGATGAAGGGAATATGCTGAGAACGTTGGAGATAGAGGCATCTTCCAGATCCGCGCCGTGCTGCCGGGTGTCCGTTTGCGGAACCACAGTTCAGAAACGGACACGCTGCAGTGCCATACGCACAGAGCAGTGGCCCAGGTTCCATGACCGGCGCTGAATTCAACCCGCTTCCGCCCTTCGCGGCGCCTCTGGCCGGAGCGGCCGTGCGCGGTGGCCCAGGCTGCCGGCCACGGGTCCGCTCTCGGGTCGGGGTTCCTTCCTCCTGGGCCCGCTCGATCATCGTCTACCCTCGGTGCCGATTCGGGCCTTCAAGCGGCAGCAAGCTCCCAGGAACGCGGTGGCCCTGCGGCCCGTGCCCCACGACACCCGCCCGGCCTGCCATCTCGCTTAGAATCCTTGCATGTGCGGAATCGTCGGTTATGTTGGTCCCAAGAAAGTGGTCCCTGTCATCATTGAGGGACTCAGGCGCCTGGAATACCGCGGATACGACTCGGCAGGCATCGCCGTCGGCAGCCCTGACCGGTCCACCCTTGAGGTGCGCCGCGCGCCGGGCAAGCTGCACAACCTGGAAGAGGTGCTGCGTGAACATCCGGTCGACGGGACCTATGGCATTGGCCACACCCGCTGGGCTACCCACGGCCGCCCCACGGAAGAGAACGCCCACCCGCATCGCGACTGCTCCGGCCGCATCGTCGTCGTCCACAACGGAATCGTGGAAAACTACCTTGACCTCAAACGGGAGCTGACCGCCCAGGGCCACAAGTTTGTCACCGAGACCGACACCGAGATCATCGCCCACCTCATAGAACAGGTGCAGCAGGACGCCGACGCGGCCGGCCTGCCCATTCTGCTGGAAGTGGCCGTGCGCCGCGCCGTCAAGCGCCTCACCGGGGCCTTTGCGCTCGGCGTGCTCTCCGCCCTCGAGCCCGACAAGATTGTGGTGGCGCGCTTCGGGCCCCCGGTCATCATCGGCGTGGGCGAAGGCGAGTCGTTTGTGGCCTCCGATGTGCCCGGCATCCTGCACCACACGCGCAACATCTATTTCCTCGCCGACGGCGACATGGCCATTCTGACCCTGGCCGGGGTGGAGCTCACCGACTTTGAAGGCAACCCCATCCACCGCGCCATCACCCGCATCCAGTGGGACCCCATCCAGGCGGAAAAGGGCGGCTACAAGCACTTCATGCTCAAGGAGATCTGGGAGCAGCCGCGGGCCATCCGCGACACCACCCTGGGCCGCGTCTCGCTTGACTCCGGCAAGGTCTTCCTGGGCGAGATGAAGATTGCCGACGACGAACTGGCCTCCGCTTCCAGCATCAACATCGCCGCCTGCGGCACCAGTTGGCACGCCGCCACCGCGGGCAAGTACATGATCGAGCGGCTGGCCCGCCTGCCCGTGGATGTGGACTACGCCAGCGAATACCGCTACCGCAACCCCATCCCCGACCGCAACGCCCTGGGATTGCTGATCACCCAGTCCGGCGAGACGGCCGACACTCTGGCCGCCCAGCGGGAGATGATCGCCCTCGGCTCCAAGACCGTGGCCATCTGCAACGTGGTGGACGCCATGGTGGCCCGCGAGGCCCACGGCGCCATCTATACCCATGCCGGGCCCGAGATCGGCGTCGCCTCCACCAAAGCCTTCACCGCACAGCTCACGGCTTTGTTCCTGCTGGCGCTCAAACTGGGCCAGCTCTGCGGCCGCATTGACCCGGCGCAGTCCGTGGCCCTGATTGAGGAGTTGAGCCGGATTCCCGCCAAGATCGAAGAGGTTCTGCGCGCCCGCTCCGCCCAGTGCGAAGAGCTGGCCAAGGATTTCTCCACCGCCCGTGACTTTCTCTATCTGGGCCGCGGCATCCACTTCCCCATTGCGCTCGAGGGCGCCCTCAAGCTCAAGGAGATCTCCTACATCCACGCCGAAGGCTACCCCGCCGGCGAGATGAAGCACGGCCCCAACGCGCTCATCGACGAGACGCTGCCCGTGGTGGTGCTGGTCACGCGCGACGAGTCCGACCCCGCCTCGAAGCTGCGCTATGAGAAGACGCTCTCCAACATCCAGGAGGTGACGGCGCGCTCCGGCCGCGTGATTGCCGTGGCCACCGAGGGCGACACCGTGATCGGCGGCCTGGTGGAGCACGTCATTCACATCCCCCCGGCCATTGAAATGCTCTCGCCGCTCATCGAGATCGTTCCGCTGCAACTTCTGGCCTATTACATCGCCGTGCGCCGCGGCTGCGATGTGGACCAGCCCAGAAACCTGGCCAAGTCAGTAACCGTGGAGTAGCAGGCCGCCCGCCTGCTGTTTCCGCCAAGCACATCCGCTTCAAAAATGGGGCCTGCTGGACGTAAACACGTCCCGCAGGCCCCCTAGTTTTGGCCGTGAAGCAGTGGAGGGCTACGCCAGCAGCTTGCGCCCCGTGAGAACGCCCAGGGCCAGCAGCCCGGTGCCCAGCAGCAGGAAGCTGGACGGCTCCGGAGTGACCTGCACGTTGAAGTCCTCGCTGGCGAGTACGTCCTGTGCGCTCCCATCGGCCCCGCCAATGATCTGGAAGGCTCCCGCATACAGACCGAGGTCCGTTCCCCAGGGAATGGTGATGGTGAACAGTTCGCCCGTCCATGAGTTGCCGGCAGCCAGGGAAACGGGCGACAGGAAGAACGGGCTATCGTCCGACAGCAGCGGTGCGGCAACCGTCAGGGAGTCTCCGTTCAGGTACTCCGTTGTTGTTCCGTTGTTGGTGATGGTGCCGTCGAACGTGAACACGGTGGCGGCGCCGATCTGGTAAGGCGCGGCCAGGCTCAGGGTCAGCGTGTCCGCCTTTGCCGCCGTTCCGGCCAGCAGCAGGCCCGCGATCGCCAGGGACAAGGTCATCCATTTTCTCAAGCTCTTCATCTTTTTCTCCTCGGTTCTTGGTTTTGTCAGCATGGAGTCTCTCCTTGTCCTACGGCAGCGCCGCGCGGATGCTGGATGTGAAAGTGCCTCCGGTGTATGTGCCGGCGTACTTCTCAGCCACCGCCGCACCCGACGCGCCTGCGCTGGCCGGGAAGGTGACAGTGAGAACGCCGGAGCCGCCCGCGGCCAGGGTTCCCAGGGACTGCGGCAGCGGTGAGCCCGTGGCGGCGCCCAGCGTAGCCGTGGTCAGTTGCACGTTGGCTGCGGATCCCGTGCCGGTGTTGGTCACCGTTACGGTTGCCTGATAGCCGCCGGACACCTTGGTCAGCGTGGCCGTGGTGGTGAGCGTCACCGTGGGCGCCGCGACCACTGAGAGCGAACCGTTGACCAGCGTGAACGTGTAGTTCGCCGCCGCCAGCGTGCCCTTGGCGATCGTGATGGGGTAGACCCCGGCCGCGCTCGAAGTGGTGGCCGTGGTGGAGAACGCCGGAGCGCCGCTCACAGCCGCCGTGGTGTCCCCGTTCACGAATCCGGTGTAGCTGGCCGTGAAGGCGGGATTGGCCGCGCCGACTGCACGACTGGCGTTATTGGCGGTCACGGTCAGCGCCGCCGGGTTGACC
Organism: uncultured Acidobacteriaceae bacterium; assembly: GCA_903849645.1. GTDB lineage: Bacteria > Acidobacteriota > Terriglobia > Terriglobales > Acidobacteriaceae > Telmatobacter. The sequence continues at coordinate 38,978 of CAINJJ010000009.1, forward strand.
ACGATGCTCTGCGTCACCGGAGTCGCCGCCGTGTAGTTGGCCGTGCCCACCTGGTTTGCTGTCACGGCAACCACGCCGGCGCCGGTGATGGTCAGCGTGTTGCCGCTGACGCTCGCGGGGCCTGTGGCCGTAAAGCTGACCGGGAGGCTCGATGTGGAGTTGGCGCTCAGGGTGATGGGCAGAACGCCGTAGACCACCGGAGAGACCGGCTGAGCGAAGGTGATGGTCTGCGGTGCGGGGTTCACGACGATGGTCTGCGGGACGGGCGCGGCAGCCGAGTAGTTGGCGTTGCCTGCCTGGTTCGCGGTCACTACGACCGCGCCCGCGCCGGTGATGGTCAGCGTATTGCCGCTGAGCAGCGCCGGCCCGGTGACGCCATAGCTGACGGCTAGCCCGGAGGTGGCCGTGGCGCTGAGCGTGATGGGCGAGACCCCGAAGGTGACAGGAGAGGCCGGCGGCGCAAACGTGATGGTCTGCGAAGCCTTGTTCACCTGGAGCTGCACGGTGGCCGTCTGCACGGCAAAGTGCCCTGTGTCCGTGGGCGTGAAGGTGGTGGAGAGAGTTTGCGAGCCTGCGCCGAGCACCGCGCCCAGACCCGGCGTGTAGACAAAGCTGCCGGGGACCGAGTCCGTTGCGTTGAGTTGCGTGGCGCTCAGCGCCGTGCCGTAGGTGATGGCTGCCGGCGCGGCCCAGGTGATGCCGCCGACCGTGATGGTCTGGGCATTGGAGGTGGCCAGGCTGTAGTTGATGTCACTGTACCTGGCCGTGATGCTGTGGGTGCCGGCCGAGAGGTTGTTGACGGTCAGCACGGCCGTCCACAGCCCATAGCCGCCCTGCCCTTGCGCGACGATGATGGGAGCCGCCGCCCCGATACTCACGGAGCCGTCAAAGAACTGGACCACGCCGAGATTCGGGGAGTAGGTTCCGCTGTTCGGGTTGGGGGTGATTACTGCGGAGAATGTGAATGCCTGACCGGACTGGCCTGCCAGCTTTCCAGAAAGAACGATGGAAGTTGTGCCCTGAGTTACGGTCTCTGCGAGCGCAGCAGACTTGCTTGGACCGTAGGTTGAGTTGCCGCCATAAATTGCCGTGATGTTGTGCAAACCACCCACAAACGCGGGCGTTGCTCCAAGGTGCAATGTCGCTGTGTGACCGGAACCCACCGAGCCGGTTCCCAATGCGGTCGCGCCATCGAAGAATGTGACCGTGCCGCTTACGACAGTCGAAGGCGTGAGAGTTGCGGTAAATGTTGGCCGCCCTCCGAGTGTCGTCGGATTCGAGTTTGATGTTACCGCTACGGTGGTTGCGGTCAATGCGCTTGCAGCGACAGTAACCGTTACTGCTGAAGAAGTTGTCGAGGCATAGTTGCTGTCGCCTGAATACACCGCGGTAATGGAGTTGGCTCCAGCGACGGTGATCTGGTTGGTGGTTGCCGTAGCGGTCGCGCTGTAGGTATAGCTCGGGAGCGCGGACGAGCTGCTTCCCGGGCCAGTAAACGTGGCGACGGGAACGACGGTTGCCGTGCCCAGAACCGCATTTGTGGTTGTGTCCTTGAAAGTGACTGTTCCGGTCGGGCCGGACGCCGCCGTCGGGGCACCGGACGTCAACGCGGTGATCGCCGCAAATGTGGCAGTCAGCGGGGTAGAGAATCCGGAGGAGATCGTTTGCGCGCCCGCGGTTAAGGTGGGAGTGGAACTCAGCGGACTCACAGTGACCCCTACAGGCGTGGCCACAGCTGCGGTAAACGTTGAATCCCCCGAATAAGAGGCGCCTATCGAGTGGGTTCCGCCTTGAAGGAATGGACCCTGAGAGAAAATGTAGTCGTACAGGCAGGATGTGGTCGAGGTACCGTAGTTCCCGGCAATCAAATACCCATTTCCACTTGGATCGAGCGGGACCGTCCCCCAGGTAGCGCCATCGACCGTAATAGTCACGGTGCCTGTCGGCACGCCCTTTCCTGATGTTCCCGTAACCGCTACTGGAATCCAGGCTGGCCCGCCGTAGGTATAAGCTGAAGTGCTGTTCATTGTGCAGGTGAGCAGGTTGATCGTTGCCGGAGTGATCGTCACCGTGCTGTTGCCGGAGTTGACTGAGACCGGCACCGGCGCGGACAGGCTGGAGGCATAGGTCTCGTCGCCCCCATAGCGCGCCGTCACATTGTAGGAGCCGCCGGGAAGATTGCCCAGCGTCGCCGTGAAGTGGCCGCTGCCGTCGAGAGTGGCGACCGGGGTGGGGCCGGCCCAGGCGCCGGTATTCACGTCCACGGTCTGCCCGAAGGCGCCCTGGCTCACAATGAAGACCACGTCGCCGGTTGGTGTTCCTGTGCCGGAGCCCGGAGCGACCGAACCGCTGAAGGTGATGGCGCTGCCTTGCGCAATGCCCGCGGTCTGCGACAGGTTCAGCGTGGTGTTGGTGCTGTTGAAGACCACGTTCTTCCACTGGCTTGAAAGGTTGGCCGCGTTGACCGAGCCCAGCCCGGTGGCGAGATCATAGCCCACACCGGCCTGGAAGCCGATGTGTGTGCCAGTCGCCGCTGTGCAGGTGGATGTTCCGCAGATGAGGTTATCGCCAACGGTCACGTCCTGGAAGGCGCAATGCGCACCCGGAAGCGGCGGCGTGGAAGAGTTGCAGGCTGCGGTGTTCTGCGCCGCGGCCAGCGCGTAGTAGATGTAGTTGGGCGCGCCCTGGCGGCCTCCGTTGGCCTGGTTGATGAGCGCCTGGATGCCGGCCATGCTGGGAGCGGCCACCGAGGTGCCGCCCACGATTCCTGCGTCGCTCATTGAGGTAACGCCGGCCGTGGTCGTGAACTGGCAGACGCCCTCAGCGCAATAGAGGGTCCCGTCGTGACCGGAAGCGGCGTTCAGCGAAAGGTCAGGCGTGAAGCGATGAGGAATGCCGGTGATGAGCGGAGCCGGGTTCTGCATGGGTCCGATGATGGCCGTGGCCGCGGCGCCTGTGCCGCCGCCACCCGAGAAAGCAATCGTGGGAGCGCTGGTGCAGCCGATGCCCTGGCCTCGCGATGAATAGTAGACAAAGCTGAGCCCAACCACTTTGCCGCCGCTTACCACGGCGGTTGCCTGCGGCTCGCCCGTGCAGCCGCCGCCGGTGAATGTCACCGTGGGGGCTGAGGTGTAGCCGCTGCCGCCGCTGCTGAAGTTGACACCGGTGACCCACTTTCCGCCGACAAGGGTTGGGTCGGTGGTGGGAACGCCGGGCCCGCGTTGCCATGAAGGCTGCAGGTAATAGGCGCTGATGCCGCCGCTGCCCGACCACAGTCCATTCAGGGTCGTCGACGAAGTCTTGTCGGCTCCCTTGGCTTCGTTCCAGGGTGTCTCCGGCATATAGGAAAGAGCCGTGTTCAGAGCCAGCGGGCTGTTGGTTGCGCCCCAGTACGTTCCGCTGCCCTCATAGAACTCGGTGCCGCCCACTGAAACGCTGTAGGGCGTGGAGGATTCGCTTCCAACCGCATATCCATAGGTTTCGAAGGTGTCGTTGGAGTTGTCGCAGCCTGCGGGTCCGTTATCGCCCGAAGAGACAAAGACGCTGATGCCCTGCGCCGCCGCCTGTTCGAATGCCTGGCTGTTGAACTGGTTGCCGCCCGTGCCGCCATTGGCCTCGCAACTGCCGTAGCTGATGCTCATGATGTCGGCAAGGTTGTTCTCGACAATGTACTGAATCGAGTTGGTGATGCCGTCCACAAGGAACGTGGGAGTGCCGATCACAAAATAGACCTGCGCCTTGGGCGCGATGCCGCCGGAGATCTCCACGTCGAGGTAGGACTCGCCGTCGTCGCCGGGTTCCACGCCGTTGTCCTGCCCCGCGTGGATGAAGATGGGATCGTTCACCGGCAGGTTGAATAACTGGCGATAACTCTGCACGTCGCTCAACTGAATGTCGGAGCGGCCCACCACCGCGATGCTGGTGCCGGTTCCATCGATGCCCGCCGAAAGCAGCGGCAGCGTGTTATAGATGGTCGCAAAATCAAACGGGCCGGTGTAGTGAGTTCCGCCACTCGAACTGTATTCCGGCGTAGCAATCATATCCCTGAGCCGCTTCGTCGGCCCAAGGTGCGCCTTTCGAAAGAAGTCATGCAGGCTGACTCCGGCAATCACCGGGCTCAGAGCAGCAGGCACGCTGATTTCGCTGTTGTTGGAGACGTGCGACTCGCCGTTCACCTGGTAGCTGTGCATCTCGGTGCGAAAGGCCTTCTCAATCTGGCCGGTGGTTCCGCTGAAGTGCAACAGCCGCTTGCTCCTGGCCACATCCTCCACCGTGAATCCCTGCGAGGTCAGCCATGCGGTCACCTTGGCAATGTCGGCGTCGTGTACGCCGAAGTGGTCGCCGAACTGCTCCGGCGTCACCCACTGGTGATAGTTCTGCGTGCGGCTGTCCTGTTGCTCATCGAGCACGCGCCGCAACTCCGCCCTCTGCGCGTCGCTGGACTGCAGCACCATGACCATGTGCGCGGCAGGCGTGCCGGGGGCAATGCGCCCCAGGTCCGTCGCCCTGCGGAGAGCGCCCGGTACATGGCCGTGCAGTGCGCTGCGCACGCCGTTATCCACCTGCGCCGTGACCCGAACCTCCGGTAGCGCAACCGTGTGAAGTTGCCCAGGGCGATGCTGCCCCTCGGGCGCTGCTGCCCTGGAAGCCACAGGCAGACCGACAAGAGTTATCAAGACAAGGAAGACTGACAGTTTTGTTGCGAACTTCGAGCCGTTCATCAAAATCGCTCCTCAATGGACTTGCAGTGGAGGTCGAGTGGGTATCGAAATGGAATTCGTCCCGAGAACAGTCTGGGATGCAGGTGGCAGGTGAGCGCACATCATCGGGCGCCCAGAGGTTGAGTTGGAAGGGATCTCCTCCGGCCAACCCAGGGGAATCCATTCGAAGGAGCAGGAACAATCTGCTCTGAAACTTCACTGCAACTTCAAACATCCAGCCAGGAGGAAAGCTGGAGTTGATCTCAAACAAGCGACTCGCCCGCGCGAAGGCGGATTGCGACGGAGTCTGAACAGACACGCTTCCGCGCTCTTCAGACTCCGTTCAGTGAGAGAAGGGACAAACTACCCAAGCAGCGTGGTACCGGAGGGTCTGGCCTTGAGAAACAAGGCGCCCGACAGGCCCAGCAATCCGGTGCCGAGCAGCAGCAGCGAACCCGGCTCCGGCGTCAGCGTCAGCGGATCGCCGTTGGTGCCGTTGATGATGTAGTTGCCGTTTTGCGAGCCCCATGCCTGATAACTTCCATCGAGCGCGCCGATGTTCACCTCATAGGTGTTGCCGCCTGCGTCCACGTTGAAAAGAATCCCAGCCCATGCATCGAACAAGAATGCGTTGCCGGCGCTGTTTCCAGGCAGATAGACAAGGTTGTCGTAATACCACTTGCCATCTGGGGATGTGTATGCCGGACCGCAGTTACCCGCGTAGCATGCGTTCGACAAGCCGCCATTGGGCGCGACCAGGCCGGTGATGGTGCCGTTGACGATGCCAAGACCCGGATCAGAAAACGTTCCGGTGATGCTGGCGGCGTTATAGATGCCGGTGCTGCCGGCAACCAGAGAACCCAGCGTGATTGTTTCGGTGGTAGTTATGCCGCTGCCGGTCGCGCTGAAAACGACCTGATCAGCCTGCGCGGCGGGGGCGATCGCAAGGGCCATTGCCATTGCGGCCAGTGCTATCGATAACTTCTTCATCACTTCCTCCAGTTATCGCCCTTGAGGGCGTATGTCCAGCTCTTGTCCTCCATCGAGGACTGGCCAAAAGTTGCAAAGTTCCCATCCAACGATCAACTTGAACTACTGGGCGCCTCAAGCGGGGCCCGGGCCGGGCATCCGCATAGTGAATCTCCCTTGAGTTTTCAGAGGCCGCTGGGCCGGGGCCGAGGGGCACAGAACTGCCCGCCTGCCTGGCAGAACCCATGGGACGAGTCTCTGAATACACAAAGAGTGTTGGTCTTCCTGATGCAACTGGAGCGCCAAAGCGCACGTGCATAAAATCAGGCACTTGCGCGTCGATTACCGACATAGTGCGCAAATGTTTGCGCATCGATATTCCAAAGGTTTCCCTCTTTTCGAACGGTTGCCCAGTTGAAGTTCGGGAATCCTGACTCGGCACGCCGCTGCTGCCAGTGACAACCCAGGCGGGGGTTGGAGCGAAGGGAATCTGGATTTCCCTCTCCGTTCACCCTTTGGTCAAAGGGCGCAGGGGGGGTCTGCTTCGAGTCCTCCCCATGCCCGATCCTGCCGGGCAGAAGGCAGTGGTTCTCAGGACCGGGAGGGGCGGTCTGCCGCGGCCGCCGATGCACATATCCACTTACCTGCCAGTGAGGTCTGCGGCGTCTGGAGAAGGGCGCCGTACGCTCCCGCGCAAGAACAAGGACGAGTCAGATAACTCTAAAGTATCTTGGGCTTTGGTAACCTGTGCCGCGCGGCTCATGATCGGGAGGTGAGTCGCGGAAGTTGCGCGACGCGCTCTGAAGGTGCACCGGCAAAGACTCCGGCGCGCGCATTGCAGCATCCCTTCAAAACGATGAAGCGGCGCGGACCGTCAGCCGCGGCGCTTGTCGCCGGCCGTTGCGCGCTGCCGTGCGCGGCGGCGATAGAGGCCGTAAACGGCAAGACCAACCGCGGCGGCGGCGCTCATCAGATAGAGCAGTTCGAGCGAGCCGTTCCCGCCATCCGGAGATATACCAAACATACGCTCTATAAAATCCATGCAGCCTCCGAGGCTTTCGTTCGCATGGTACAGCATTCCTTGCGATCCGCATAGATAGAAAGCGGGGAGCCAGATTCACGGGGCGCTCGCATCGCGCTCTTGCGGTCTTCACGCTCACTCGCGCGAATTGTGTTGACTCCGCTTCAAGGAAACGTGTATTCCTTTTTCCTCTACCCTCTCGGGTATCTCAACGTTGTCTTTTGTGCCTTGCCACCCCCCCCGGAGCAACTTGCTCCTTCGCTCTCGCGACACACGGGCAAGCACATGGACACCTATCGCGAAATCAAGTCAGATGGGAGTCGTCATGGTAGCGGGCGCCGTCTTCTTGCTCATCTTGCTTCTGCTGGTCCTTGTGCTCGGCATCATCATCGGTCTCCTGCTTCGGCATTTTTGGTGGGGCCGCCGCCCGCATCCCCCTGAGCCGGAGCCATCGGGCTACACCATTCCTGACCATCTCAACGAGGGCGACCTGGCCACTGCGGTGACCGTTCGCCTGATGGGAACGGCCGCCAATGGAGTTCCCTTGAGCACCGGCGCAAGCGGCAGCCCGCTCTCGCCCGGCGGCGCTCCGGCCAAGGTCATCTGGGTCGATCACGGCAATGAAGTGCTGGTGCATCTCGACTCCACCACCATCCAGATTCTGGACCGAATCGTTCTGGTTTCCGTTGATCTTGAGACCGACCAGACAGGCCGCACGCCGCTGGTTTGCAGCTTTGCCGTGAGCGGCGCGGGCGAGTTGGGCGGCCTGGTGGCCACCACCGACGACCTGCCGCGCGGCAGCGGCGCGCTGGCCTCCAGTTGGGGCCGGCAGTTGCAGACCGCCGTATGGTCCAGCCTTATCGGCCTGGCCAATGACCATGCCGCCGAACGCAACATGACTCCACGCGCTCTCTCCGCAACCCAGGGGAGACTCAGCTTGAACGCGGGAGCGGCGCTCACCACGCTCTCCACTACGGCAGGTGCGGCATGAGCAGTGACGCTTTGGGCAGCGAAATTCTGGACCTGGGGAAAGCCATAGGGCTGTTCGACGAGGGTGGCGCTCCGCAGGCGTCCTGGTTTGATAACCCCCTCCATCACATCGAGTCGATCTTTACCAACGATCCCCAGCGCACCGCCTTTCTGCGCCTGCTGGATGGATTGCTGCCCCCCGTCCAGCTGGCCGACATCCCCGCCCATGAGACATGGCATCCGCTGCTCGGCAACCAGACACGCGGCAACGCCTATCTCACGGTGAACACCAGCAGCGGCGTCACGTTTGGATTCGCCGGCGACTTTCACAGCACGGAAAGCCCCACGCCGCTGGCCTCGCTGCGCGCGCATCTGCCCCTGGTCAACATCAGCGGCACGGTGAATGCCGTGGCCGGGACCGCGCCCGACCCGCTGGAGGTGAGCCTCAGGATTCACCTGGGAATGGCCTACCCGGGCGACACCATCGGCCTGGATGCGGTGGTGATCACCGCCAGCCTGGCGCCCTTCCCCACCAGCAGTCCCACGGCGACGATGACGGTCAACCTGGAAGGGCTGCAACTGGATGCCAGCGGGCCGCAGAATATTCAGCTCGACCCCGCCAACCTGGGCGCGGAGGCCATCCACCTCATCATCGGCTTCATTCGCGAGCAGCTCAGCCGCCTGTCCGGCCCCAGCGGCGAGGCAGCCGCGGTCGCCGCCCATCTGCTGCAGTTGCTCGGATTCGGCAGCGACGGCATCCCCCCCTTCCCTTTTGCGCAGCTCTCCAATCCGGCCGCGCTCAACACCTGGTTCAGCTCCCTGCTTCAAGGCGCGGGCACTCCCCCTGTGGTCACCTGGCTGGGGCACCTTGTCGGACTGCTTGGGTCCGGTTCCATCGCTGTTACAGGAACGGGAACCGAGAGCGACCCCTGGGTTGCTCCCATTCTCGACTTCGGCACGGCTACCGGCTCCGGCCTCGGCATTACGCTGGCCTCGAAGACCGTCTCCTCCACCACCTCGCTGCTGCTGGGCCTGCAGGCGCGGGTCATCCCCGACGGCGCCACGCCTCCCGTGCGCGTCGAGGGCAGCGCCATCCTGGCCTCCATCCCCATCACTGGAGCAGGCTCGGCGGCCATCCTGCCCTCCGCTTCCGTGGTGGCCCATGCCCCCGGCGGGCTGGGCGCTCCGGCGCTGGTCAGCACCTCCACCATCACCGTCCAGTCCATCCGCGGCGGTTTCACGTGGACCGGCGGCGTCCTTCATCCACTGCTCGAACTCGACCAGGTCGATTTCACGCTGGGCGGCACCACTACCCACTACAACCAGGTGGACCTGAGCAACGCCGACAGCGTGGCCAGCACCGCTTCGTCCCTTATCGGGGCCACCATCTCCGGCTATTTGGGCGCCACCGGTCCCGGCCGCAACCTGGCCGCCCTCACTGGCATCGTCAAGCCCGAGAACGACCCCGCCTCGCCCCACGCGCTCGATTTCACGCAACTGGTCTCGAATCCGGCACGCGCCATTGCCGCCTTCCATCGCGGCGTCCTGCTCGACTCAACCCACTGCTGGTCCTTCCTGCTGGAGGAGATCGGCGGCCTGGCGGGCATCACCACCCCTGTCACTGGCGCCGGCACGCGCAGCGATCCCTGGGTGCTGAGCCTGGCTCCGCCGTCGGTCTTCCATATCGAGGTGGCTGCCTGGAACGACCAGACCAGCGGAGTGGCAACGGACCCGCAGAAGCTGCGCATCGGCCTGCGCGCCTCCTTCTCGCAGTCGCCTTTCGACTTCTACTGGCTGGCGGAGTTGCTGGCCTTCGACCTGCCGCAGTCCGGCGCGGGCGCGGTCTCGCTGATGGCCGGCCAGCACGCGCACATGGGCATTCAGCCCATCCCCGCCATTCCCTCCGTGGCCGGATTTACCCTGGGCGTTGGCGACCTGGCCGCCGACATGACCTGGTCCCCGGGCTCCCCGCTGGTCTGGAGCGCCGGACTGCAAAACGTGTCCGTGGCCTACGCCGGAAACACGCTGAACATCCCCTCCATCGGCTTCCCGCTGGCCGCGCCGTTCGACGTGAGCAGCCCCGCGGCCATTGCCGCCGACTTCGGCCTGACGATTCCCGATCTGGAGCTTTTGTTCCGGCTGGTGCTGGCCCGTGCCGCCTACTCCTGGGGCGGCGTGCCTGCCTTTGCCCTTACCGGCCTGCTCGGCATTCACGGGGGTCTCGACGGCCTGCCCGCCGACTGGCCCGCGCTGGCTGATCCCGCCGCGGCGGGAACCCTGCTCAGCGACCCCTTCACGGCGCTGCGCAACTGGCTGGCGCAAATCGCCACAGGGGTGGGCGCGGATGGAATCGGCTTCCTGCCCCGCATCCTCCCCTGGCTGCGCGCCATGCTGGCCGGCGCACTGCCCGCCGACATCGGCGCACTGCCCGACTTCGGGCTGCCCATCAGCGGCTCCGGCACCTACGACGACCCATGGACGCTGCCGCTCACCACCACGGCCTCTGCGGATCTCGACGCGCTGCTTTGGCTGGAACCGGCAGGACCGCCTCCGGGCTGGGCAACATCTCTGGTTGCCTCAGCCACCGGCGCAGCCGACTTTGCCGCCCTCACCACCGTCGCCCATTCGGTTGCCGGCTTTGTGCCGGGCCTGGGCAACAGCCTGGCCAACAGCGACGCGGGCGCATTGACCTCCGCGCTGAGCGCGCTCGGTTCGTTCTTCTTGAGCGGCGACGGCGTGGCGCCCCTCTCCTCGCAGGCGCCCACCATCGCCGGATGGACCACGTTCACCGCGCTCACCAGCGCCCACTCGGCCCAGCCCGCCGACCCCATTGCCATCCAGCAGATCCTGGCGCAGATTGACAGCCTGGCCGGCGGAGCAGGCGGAGCGCGCAGCGTGCTGCTGATCGGCCCGGCCTTCAGCGACCACACCATCTGGAACCCGCTTCTGGCGGACCCCGGCCTGCACGGCGTCAAAGCGCCCAACACCAGCTTCAACCTGCGCGTCCCCGGCATCCTGCCCGCGGTGGTGGACCTGACCGGCGTGACTGCCGCTGCCTCCTACTACACCGCCGACCTCAGCGACGACGGCAGCGGCGATCTGGCCTCGCTCAGCGCGCAGATTGGCCGCGTTGTGGCGCGCATCCAGCAGCTCAGCGGCGCGACCCCGGTCACGCTCGTGGCCCACTCCACGGCCGGCCTGGCGGCGCTGCGCTTTGCCAACGACAACGCCGCACTGGTGCAGGGAATCATCACCCTGGGAACCCCGCATCTCGGCTCTCCGCTGCCTTTTCTCCAGGACAGCCGCATCGGCGACGCCCTGCGTGTGGTGCAGGTGCTGCGCCCGCAGATTGGAGCAGGACCGGTCCGCGATGCGCTCGATTTTGCGCTCACTGCCCTGGACGGCTATCTGCCTCCTGCTACGGCGGGCGGGCTCCCGGCGGCTTCCCCCTTTCCCGCCGGATCGTTCCCTGCGCCCGGCTCTGCAACCACGGTCTCCGCCGCCGGAGGCAAGCCGGTGCTGGCCATCGGCGGGCAACTGAGCGGCTCGCTGCTCGACGTTCTCAAGCCCGCGCTCGCGGCTCTGGCCACCAGCGCGGCTGCCCCTGCCGTGGCGCCCCCCGCCCCCACTCATCTTGCCTTTGGCGCGCGGGCCCATATCAACACGGCCACCACCTCGGCCGGCCGCGTGGCCGTGGATACCACCGTCCGCGGCGACCTCTTCCAGGTGCCGCTGCACAGCGGCGCGGCCGCGCCTCCGCATCCGGCGCACGCGCTCCACGTTCGCGCCAAGCTCACCAACCCCAGCGGATGGCTCGTCGGAGCCTCAAGCGCCCTGGTCGCCCCCGGCCTGCCGCAGTCGGATGTGCGCGTGCGCTGGGCTGAAATTGGCGCGGATATCTACGCATCCTCGAGCGGCGTCACGGTTGACCCCGTTCTGCAACTCCATCAGGTCTCCTGGCACGGCCCGGTGTCGCCGCTTGCGGCTTTTACCGACGCCAACGCGCAAGCCCTGCTCGGCGCCGTCCTCCAGACCATCAGCCTTCCCGCGCCCCTGCCCACCTCCCCGGCCGGAATCCTGCTGGCCACAATGCAGGCGCTCAACATCGCCGTGGTGGACAGCCACGGCGGCATCGGCATCTCCGCGGACGCATGGTCGGCCATTACTGCCGATGCGGCCGGGTACCTCTCTACCCGGTTCACCGCCGCAATCAACGCCGGTGCGGGCTTTGCCGGATTCACCGCCATCACGGCCGTGGTTCCCGGCCGCGGCATCACCGCCATCCCGGAGTGGACGCTGCGCCTCGGCTCGCTGCCGATGGAGCTCTACCTTGTGCCCGGCCCCTGGACGGCCGGCCTGCGCACCATCAGCGTGGGCGGCGCCGCGGGTTGGCCCATCGCCCCGCGCACGTCCATCGAACTCGACGCCAGCGTGACCCTGCCTGGCTTCACCCCCGCGCTCGACGCCAGCTTCACGCTGGGCGCATTCACCGTTGCGTGGACGGGCGCCAGCAGCCAGCTTGCGGTTAGCGCCGCGCCCTGGCTGGCCCCGCTTACCCTGGTTCCCGCGCCCACGGCGGCCACCCTCAAAGCCGCGCTCAGCGGCGCGCTGCCCCGTCTGCTCTTCTCCGGAATCGGCTCCGCGGTGCTCGAAGCCCTGGCCGGGCCGGGCATTGTCATCACGCCGCTCGACACCTTCTTTACCTCCATGTCGTCGGTGCTCACGCAGGCTTCGGCCCTGGGCAACAGCAAGGGCACCGGGCTGGACTCGGCCAAGCTGAACAAGTTTTTGCAGTTCATCGCCAAGACCGCCGGGCTGCCGGCCGGGCCGGGGCTGTCGCTGCCCGGCGGGCTGGCCGTCACTGCCTCGGGCGCGGGCACGGACGCCGACCCGGTGCGGCTGCAACTGGCCACCACCGCGGCCATCGGCGGCGTTCTCAACCTCAGCGGAGGCGTGGCCTTTGACAAGCTGATGCACCCCAGCCCCACGGGCACGGTGGCCTTCACCATCCCCCTGCCCTCCGTGTGGACCAGCCTCACCGTAGCCTTTGGGGCCAGCGCCGCCGGGGTCACGCTCTCCCTCACGCCGGTCACCACGCCCGCCACCGCGCCCATCCAGATTCTGCCCACCTTCAGCGGCCTCGGCGCACTTGCCGGCGCGGCGGAAGCGCTTCTGCCTCAGGTGCTGGACGCCACCGTCACCGCTATCGGCCCTTCTTCCGTGGCCAATTTCACCCTGCAGGTGGCTGCCGCGCTCGACATTTACGACACGGTCGGCGGGTTCTCGGCCCACGGCGACACACTCAAGTCGATGCTCAACGGAACCTGGCTGAGCAGCTTTAGCAGCGCGCAGCGCGGCACAATCGCCTCCAGCATCGCCGGTCTCTTCAGCAACCCCGCTTCGCCGCTGCATGTGCCCATCTTCTCCACCATCGCCGCGGGCACCGGCCCCAACGCAGGCGTGGTCACCTGGTCCTGGACACCGACCGGCGGCGGAGACAGCGGCACGGTCACCGTGGCCCTGGGCTGGGACTCCGCCGGTCCCACGGCCACCGTGGGCATCGCCAACCTCAAGCTCGCCAGCGGAGCCCTCGGCATCACCGCCACCGCCGGGTTTGCCGCGGGGAATGTGGCCGTCTCGGCCGACCTCGGCGTGCATCTGCAGGACGCCATCGGCATCGACCTCGTGCCGACGCTCTCGCTGCGGGAGAACGGCACAAACTTCCAGCTCGAGTTCTATCCGCTGGCCACGGGCGGCGGCAACGGACCCATCACCATCGACTTCATCCCGCCGGCCATTCACATGGGGGCGGGCGGCCCGGTGGCCCTCATCGAGCAGTGGCTGGTGCCGCTGGTGGCCGACACGCTGCTGGCCGCATTCAAGAGCGAGTACAGCACCCCGCTCTGGAGCGGCGGCCCGCAGTTGCAGTCCGTTCTCACCGGCTCCCATGTGGCGGTTCCGGGCGGCGGCGGCCTCATTGTGAATCCGGCCTTCCCCGGCATCACCGCCGTGGCCACCGGGCTGCTCGCCACTCTCTGCAACGGCGTCAAACTGCCTCTCCCCGGCACCCTGAAAGTGTCTCTGGTCAACACCTCCGGACGGCTGGGCGTTCGCATCCAGGGCAACGAAGACTTCCCGATCGGCGAATACCTGCTCTCCATGCGCTTTGGCGCGCCCACGGCATGGGGCAGCACCTTCGACGCCGGGGTCACGGTCTATCTGTTCGACTTCAGCAGCTCCACCTTCACCTTCAACCCCGCCCTCCTTGCCGCGGGCTTCGGCCTCGGCCTCACCGGCCAGAACGACGGCCCGCTGATCAACACGAGCGGCTTCCGCATCGGCGGCGTCCGGCTTTACTCGTTCTTTGAGTGGAGCCAGATCAGCGGCAGCTTCAAGCTCAGCTCTCCCGGCGTGGGCGTGGAGATTGACAAGCTCGGACTGCCTCTCTCGCAGGCCACGGGCGGCAACGTGGGCGGCAACAACCCGGTGGCCTCGGGCCTGCTGGGCGGCGGCGGCGACGGCGGCAACAGCGGCGGCGACACCCAGCCCGTCAATCCCGCCATCGACATCTCCGCCTGGTACTGGTCCACCGCTCCATCAGGCGCAATTCCCGCCGGCGACGGCACCTTCCACATCCTGTTTGCGGGCAGCGACGGCCCCATCTGGATCGGCATTCACGCGCAGCTCGGCCCCATCTACCTCAACCAGATCGGCATCCTGCTCAACGGCAACGTCTCCGCCTCCCTGGTGCTGGACGCCACGGTCAAGGTGGGTCCGCTCACCGGCCAGGTGGATCAACTGGGCGTCACCATCCCGTTCAAGTCCCTGAGGACCCCCGGCGACTGGACGCTGGACCTAAAGGGCCTGGCCCTCAGCTTCCAAACGCCCGGCGTGGAGATCGCCGGAGCCCTGCTCAAGAACGACAGCGGCGGCGTGGTCGAGTACGACGGCATGCTGCTGGTCAAGATCACCGAGTTTGGCCTGGTGGCGGTCGGCGCCTACTCCAAGCCCAAGGACGCCAGCGGCGACTACACCAGCGTTTTCATCTTTGCCGGCCTCTTCATCGTGCTCGGCATCCCGCCGGTCATTGAAGTGGAGGCCATCGGCCTGGGCGTGGGCTACAACCGTGAGCTCATCGTCCCAGACGACATGAACAAGATTCCCGACTTCATCCTGGTGGCGGCCCTGGATGACGGCGGGGCGCTGGCCAACGATCCCATGGGCGAGCTGCTGCAGATTCGCGACAGCATCCCCGCCAAGCGCGGCAGCCTGTGGCTGGCAGTGGGCCTGCACGGCACCACTTTTGTCATCGTTCACGTCACGGCCATTGTGTATGTGGCCCTCGACCGCGGCGTGGAAGTGGGCGTCCTGGGCGTGGCGCGGCTCGCCATTCCCACTGACGACACGGCCCTGGTGAGCATCGAACTGGCCCTCAAGGCGCGCTTCTCCTCGGCCGAAGGCATCCTGTCCATACAGGCGCAGCTCACCTCCAACTCGTATCTCTTCGACAAGGACTGCCAGCTCACCGGCGGCTTTGCCTACTTCATGTGGTTCCCGATGGGCCAGTTCGTCATCACCATCGGCGGCTACAACCCCCACTTCATCAAGCCCACGCAGTTCCCCGACGTGCCGCGGCTGGGCTTCCGCTGGGCCCTGCCCATCGGCGCCACCATGAAGGGCGAGAGCTACTTCGCCCTCACCAACACCGCCATCATGGCCGGCGGACGCCTCGAGGTCACCTACGGCATCTCCTGCGCCTACGTCTGGTTCACCGCCTACTGCGACTTCCTCATCTCCTGGGACCCCTTCTACTACGAGATCGATCTCGGGGTCTCGGTCGGCGCCACCTTCAAGATCCAGATCTGCTTCTGGGGCTTCTGCATCGGCGTCAGCATCACCATCTCGCTGGGCGCTTCGCTGATGATCGCCGGCCCCCCGCTGCACGGCACGGTCACGGTCGACCTGGCCATCTGCAGCATCACCGTGGCCTTCGGCAGCAACGCCAACCCCAACCCGCCCTACATCACCGACTTCAGCATCTTCGCCACCAAGTACCTCTACGGCGGCGACAAGAACGGCAACGCCTTCCGCGTCAACGTCCTCAGCGGCCTGCTTCCGCCCTCGCCCTCCGGCGCGGAGCCGGCGCCCGGCACCGCCGACAAGCCCTGGAAGATGCTGAGCGAGTTCTCCTTCCAGTGCGACACCAAGATGCCGGCCACCCGGACCAACGACTTCATCCTGGGTCCGCGGGACCTGAGCGGACAGGTGCACAGCATCGACCTGGCCCCCATGAACAAGGAGTCGGTGGACCCCGAGCTGGTGGTCACGCTCTTCGGCATGGCCTACGGCAAGTGGGGCCAGATCAGCGTCCTCAATCCCAACTCCAACGCCGACCTGCAGACCACTGCCGACCACTGGAAGGTCACGCCCATCCTCGGCAAGGTCTCCGAGGCCACCTGGCACTGGATCGATCCCACGCAGATTCCCGCCGCGGCCAACACCATTCCCGCGGTTGTGGGCATCAAGATCGAGGGCTTCTGTGTCTTTGAAGGCCAGACCGCGCTCATTCCCATCGCCAAGCTCTACGACACCGGCAACAGCCGCCCGCTGCCCTTTGCCAACGACTTCACGATCGGCTACCCCACCTATCACGGCTACGGCCTGGCCGCGGAACTGATGGCGCAGGCCACCGCGCAGGCCAGCTCCGCCGCCACGCTGGGGATTGCCGGAAGCATCCTCTCCGGCGGCGGGTTCTTTGCCCAGCAGCGGGTCACCTCCGGCTTCCCGGCGGCGGGCAACCCGCCCGTGGCCGCCCGCGCCCTGCGCTACAGCCGCTCCGCCCCGCCCATGGTGGTTCCCATCACCACCGGGCTCACCATGAAAGCGCCCGCCCTGGCCGCTCCGCCGGTTATCGTGGCCGTACCGCCGGTTCTGCCGGTGGTGATGGAGCAGCCCCGCCTGCGCGCCGTTCTGCGCGGGCTGCCGCAGGCGGTCAGCGACGCGCCACCCACCCTGCGCACCACGGTCACCAACGTTGCGGCCGCCGCCGGCATTGCGCGCATGGCCGCTCCGCTGGCAGACGCCCTGGGCGCACGCCTGGTGCGCGTCAAGGCCGCCGCGGCCCCCGCCGCCACCAAACAGGCCAAAGCGGGCCACACCCTCCGCTCCAGCGAACTCGGCTGGGCCTCCGGCGTTGCTCACCAGGCAGAGCTGGCCAACGCACTCGGCAGCCTGCGCTCCAACGGCCTGGCGCTGCCCGCCGGCGTCACGCACATCTGGGATCTGCCCGCCGGCGTGCAGGAGGAGCTGATCGTCACCGGCGACTCCGCCTTCCGCGTCACCTTCCTCACCCGCGGCGGCTCGGTCATCGCCGACAGCGAATACCCGGCCGGAAAGCAGACGGTCATTGCCGTTCCCCCGCGCTGCGGCATGGTCTCCATCGAGTGCCTGGGCAAAGTCCCGGCCGGCTCAGCGGCGGTCTCGCCCGGCTTCGCGGCGGTGGCCTTCTCCGCCGCACCGGCGGGCAAGCAGACCGTGGCCGGCTGGCAGGCAGGCAACCTGCTGCCCCAGGTGGGACCCACCACGATTCTGGGCCGCGGCGCCTGCCTGATGCTGCCCCAGACCCACATCCCGCTGCGCAGCCGCCAGGCCATCGCGCAGACCATGGTCCGCGTCACCGACGCGGTGGCCGATCAGATTGGCACGGAGACATGGCTGCCCACCTCCATCGGCGTGGTGATGGTCCTGCTCGACCTGCAGGACGCCAACGGCGGCGCCAACGGCGACCTCTCCCTCAGCGCGCAGGGCGCAACCCTCTCCTCCACCCCCATCCGCATCCTGGGCGGACGGCGGCGCGCCTTGCTCTATGACGTGACAAACGCCGACCCCAAGGCCGACCACATCGTCATCGGCGTGGCCAGCCTCACCGGATGGCGCGTCTCCGGCGTCGTGGGCATGGCCGGCAAGGCCCAGGAATGGGCCACCAGCCTCCAGGGCAAGGTCCCCGAACACATCGTCCCTGACGGCCCGCTCACCCCCGACGGCAGCATCTCCGTCCGCCTGGTCGCCGCCCCGGCCACCAACCTTGCCGTCCTTACAGGAGCCGCAAAATGACCCCAACATCGGCCTTGCCCCGCTCCCTGTTCACTGTTCTCTGTGCACTGTCCACTGTCCCCTTTGCACTGTCCACTGTTCACTGCTCACTGCCTTCAGGAGCCGCAAAATGAGCCCCACACCGCCGCCCGTCGGATCCATGTACATGTACGACGCCATTACTCCGCCGCTGGTCGATAACAGCTACCGGATCGATGTCGTCACCAACGTTGCCTACGACGGCAAACCGGCCACCCTCGAAACCAACAGCGGCTACTTCAACATCGAGGGGCCGCGCTTCACCCTGCCCGCGACCGATGTTGCCGGTGTCTTTCCGCCGCGCAACGGGCACGGCGGCTTCGATGAGGCCATTCCGCAGATCGTCATCTCCCGGCGCACGCTGCCCTGGGAGCGACGCCTCACCCAGAAGCCCGAACTCATCGGCACGCCCAAACGCGACGCCAACAATCCCGAGCCCAATCCGATTCCGGCCAAGAACGGCAACCCCGCCGGCTTTGGCCCCGCCCCGTGGATGGCGCTCCTGCTCTTTGCCGAGGGCGAATACACCCTCCACCAGAACGTGCCGCTCAAGTCCATCCTGCCCGCGAGCGTTTACGCGCGACTGGAGGTGGCCGATGGCATCACGTGCGACTCCATCGAGGTGGAGGAGTCCCTGCTCCAGTCCGTTCTGCCCAGCCTGGACGAACTCACCCTGCTGGCCCATGCCCGCCAGGTCAACGTGGACGACCGCGAGTTGAACGCCTCCTCCACCGACGGCTTCTACGCCATCGTGATGGGCAACCGCATCCCCGCCCCCGGCGCCAAGTATCGCGCCTGCCTGGTGTCGCTCGAAGAGCGCACGGACCTGGTAAAGGCCGACCCGCCGCCGGTCGCCCGGCCCATCTTCACCCTTCGCGAAGACAATCCCGTCTTCAACCTCGGCGCGGCCAACCAGGCCGGCATTGCCGCCGCCCCGCCTTCGCCCCGCCCCGGCGCGATTCTCGACTCCGGCACGCCCCAGCAGACCCTCATCAACATCCAGGACACCAAAGAGAGCCTGATTCTCAACAGCGTGGCCGACCGCAACATCGCCAGCGCCATCGGCATCATCCAGAGGCCGCCTTACCACGCCTACATCATCACCCAGCAGCTTGTGCTGCTGCACAGTTGGCAGTTCGAGTGCACCGGCCTCGGCACCTTCCGCGACTACGTGCAGCGCATCAACGTCTCCACCATGGGCACGGTGGAAGAACTGGGCCACCCCCCGGTCGCCGATACCGGCCACATTCCACTGGTGGTGATGGACCGCGCCGGCGTGCAGGAAAACGTCTGGTACCGCGGACCGATGGTCCCCCTGCCCCTGACCCGCGACCCGCTCACCTATCACAGCGCCGACCAGTGCCGACGCGTCACCCCTGAAACCGGCGCGGAAGACATCAGCTATGCGGCTGCCTTTGAGGCCGGACGCCTGATGGCCGCCGCCGACCCCCGCCTGGCCCAGGAACTGATGCGCTGGCGCCGGGAGTCCTTCCGGCAGTCGGTCCGTACCGACTCCCTGATCGCCATTCAAGCCGCTATTCCACTCGAGTCGACGCTTGAAATCCACCAGCCCGTCGCCTCGGTCGTCGCCGTCAGCGCCGCCCATGGCATGGTCACCGGCATCAACCAGGTCGGCGACCGCTACGGCATCGGCGCCGTCAGTCGCGCGCCGGGACTCGACCCAGCCGCGCTGCAGCAGGCCTGGAATCTCGCCACCGAATCGGAGGCCGTCACCCTGCTGGGCGGGGCCCCCGGCGCCACGGGCACGGTCGTCACCGCGCCCGCGCAATCCGTCCGCCCGGCCGTTACCCTGGCTGAAGTGGCCGCCGACACCGCTTCCCTCAACCTGTTGCAAACCGCCCGCGACCAGGCGCTGAACAACGTGCTGCTGAAACTGGAGAGCTGAAGCCGCTCCCCCTGCTCCTGGTTGGAAACCGCCGAGTGAAGCCTGTTTTGAAGCGCACCCGGCACTGTTCGTGAAACACCACGGGAATTGGAGAACCGCTCCGCTATGCGCACCCCCTGGATTCGATCAAGCGCCGCTCTCAAAGAACGCCTCCGCCGCCCCATCCAGCTCGCCCCGTCCGAGCCGGAGTCGGAGATGCCTCCCTACATGGAGCTCTTCCTCTCCCATCTCCGCCTGCTGGTCGGCGTGCCCTTCGATTACCTGGTGCCCGACGAGCGCCTTCTCCCCGACGAGTCCATCCGCTTCTTCTACATCGACCGCTCCTGGACCGACCGCCTGGTCGATGGGGCCGTCGCCGTGGGCAAGATAGGAACCCGCGAGCAGGCCCATCATCACGGCCACGCGCCCGCCGTCCACCAGCAGCTCGACCTCTCCGAGCGGGTGGTCCGCACCCTGCAGCGCGGACTCAAGCCCTTCGCCGACGCCAAGATAGCCAACGACGCCAAACCCGTCCCCGCCGACGTCATCACTGGCTTCCTGTTGCGCTCCTCCGCGGTAAGCGGCTGGCCGCACATGGACGTCCGCGCCTACAAGACCGACATCGCCGAGCCCTTTGACCCCGCAGACCCCAAGCCACTGGGCCAGCAGCTCACCACCCTGCGGCTGGAGCTGCTCTCGCCTGGCCTGATGATTGCCCTCTTCCAGGGCGTTCCCCAGCTCGTCATCCTCGAAGAGCCTCACCATGGCGTGCAGTTCGGCCTCCATGTGGACAACGGCATCGACAAGGTCTACCTGCGCGATGCGACCGGCCACCAGATTCGGATTCCTCCCCCTGCGGTGCAACAGCCTCCCAGCTTCTACGACGAGCCGCTGCCCTTCCGCTCCACCAACAGCCGCGTGGTCCATGTCACCGAATTGCGCCGCCGCCTCAATGCCATCCGCGCCAAGGTGCCTTCGGCGGTTCCCGTCACCGGCTCGGCCAGCTTTGCCATCGCCGTGCTTGACCCGCCCTGGCGTCAGCGCTTCGAGGGCACCGTGGATTATGCGGGGACCCAGGCAACCTCGGGCGGATTTGTGGCCCACGTCAATATCGCGGAGCGCGTGGCGCTCAACACGACCCTCGATGAGGTCAGAAATCTGGTGGCCGAACATGGCGATTAAGAGCACGCTCTCCTTCAGCGACCAGGCCGCCGCCTTCTCCGCCGCTGCCGCGTACGGCATCAACCAGAGGGTCATCGATACCTGGAATCCCTATCTCATCCGCACCCCCAGGGTGCTGGTGCCCATCCAGGTGGACGCGCTCGTGGTGCGCCCCCAGCAGCCGGCCGAAACCTGGGCGGACTGCGCCCTCAAACCGGCCCCCGACCAGGTCACGCCCGTCACGCGTTACGACGTGCTGCCCACGCCCTTCGCGGAGCTGCCCGGCACCCGCGCCGCCGGCGTCTATCTCCACTGGGCACTGCCCGACGCCCTCACCCACGGCAGCGCCGTCGATGACAAGACCACCTTCCCGGCCGCTCCCGACCGCTGGCTGGTGCTGCGCATGTACCCCCAGCCGCCAAACAATCGCCTCTTCCGCGGCCAGGCGGCCGTCGGCGCCGGGTCGCGCGCCGTCCGGGGATGGGTGCTGCGCGCCGGCGACCAGAACCCCGTGCCCATCGACCTCGACTCCTTCACCGAAGGCCCGCCCTCCCAGGACGCCATCAACAACCCCCTCACCGTGCTCGGCGCCGGCGATGTGGCCTGGGCCGCCTACTACGACAACTGCGTCAACCGCCTCGCCTTTTACGACGACCTGAGCGACATCGCCCTCGGCCCCGTCAGCTACCTGGTCTGCGGCTGGTACTCCCACCCCGAGCAGGACCCGCTCGGCAGCCAGGACGTGCACTCGCTCACCGACTTCAACAACGCCATGAAGAAGTTCCAGTGGCAACTGCCCCAGGGCGAACTCGACGAGTCCATTCGCAAGTCCCGCGGCTACATCGTGGCCGCCAAAAACATGGGGCTTCGCTACCGGGTCGCCTCCTCCAACCTGGCCTACAACAACGCCATCGAAGCCAACGCGGCCGCTGTGGGCTACGCCGTCACCGACTCCGCTCCCGCCATGCCGGAGTTCGACCCCGGCGGCGAGGCTCTTGGCCCCTACACCACCGACGGCTCCTGGTGGCCCAACGCCACCCTTGCCCATGGCATGGTCGTGGCGCTGGGCTGGCCCAACGTCGGCTGGCCGGGCAATGAAACAGGCATCCTCTCCGGCGAGAGCGGGGGGCCTCCCGCCGCCTCGGCCATCAACGTCTCCGTGGGCAACACCCTCACTGAGGCCCTGGCCGCGCTCATCGCCCAGCACAACAACCGCCCCGATGAAGCTCGCATCCTGGAGGGCTTCCTGCTCAGTTCGCTCTCTGACCTGGAAAAGCCCGACGGCCGCGCCCGCCTCGACGCCCTGCTCCAGGCCAGTTCCTTTGCCTCCCTCGACGGCGGCTCCACCACCGAGACCATCAACATCCCGGCCATGCCCGACATGCCGCCCAAGCCGCCCAATCCCGTGCAGCCCAGCCCCGGCGTCTTCCCCAAGGCCGTGCCGTCCACTTCGTTTCACGAGAAAGCCTTCGCCAGCGGCCGCTACGCCAACAGCACTGTCCGGCTCGGCGGACAGGCGGGCGCGGCTTACTCCCAATCCGTCGAGACCCTCCGCGAGACCACCATCTACCAGGGCGGCCTCTCTGAGGCCGTGAACGTCATCAACACCGCCCCCGCCCAGCAGCAGATTCCCGCCCATACCGAGGTGGTCCGCCGTGCCCTGCCCCGCTACTTCCATGCCGGCGAGCCGGTCATCCTGGTGGAGGGCGCGAGCCGCACCTTCAAGCACGGCGCGGACACCCGCTTCTCCCAGGACAACACCCTCACCTGCCGCCTGACCGGCTTCTGCGTCACGGAGCTGAGCTGCTCCCCGCCCGCCATCCCCGGCCTGCCCGCCAGAGCCAACCGCCCCAGCGTCAAGGGAGAAGACATTCTGGCCCGCGGCATTGAAAACGGAAGCGTTCCCCCCGAGTGCGAAGACCTGCTGCGCGAGGCCGTCATCCTGGACCCCTCGGCCGCAGTCAACCTGGCCCACGCCTCGCTCACCCCCTCCGCGCCCTTCCGCTCCACCCGCTTCAACGCCGTCAATACCGCCCAGGCGGCCGCCCCCAACCCGGCGGAGGTGAGCCAGGTGGCCCGCAACCTGGCCGTGGAGCAGACTGCCTGGTGGGCCACCCGCGACCCGCGCTTTGACCACGCCGGACTCATCGCCCAGAGCGGCATCACCGGCACCCTGCCCTCGCCCGTCGCGGTCACACCGCCGGTCCGGCCCTGGAATCCCATCCACCTCGACTGGAAGATCGAGTACATTCCCTCCGCCAACGGCATCAACGACTGGACGCTGGGGGAGATTGATTACCATACCGACCCCGCCATCGCCCCCGCGGCGCCCGTCCCCGGCTCCCTCGACGCCAACGGCCAGCCCATCCCCGACCCGCCGGGAGCCGTGGTGCTCTCCGGCCGTTGCCACCTCACTGGCGGAGCCGCCTCCACCGCCGCCGCCAGCCTGCGCCAGGCCATCACCCAGGCCCAGGCCGCCGGAGGCGCCGGCAACCTGACCCCCAACACCCACTCCAGCTTCCACTCCAAGTACGCCCGGGACCACATCTCCCGCTACGCCAGCATGGCCAAGGATATCCAGGCCAGCATCACCGCCGCGGCCAACTCCACCGGCGACATTCCCGCCATCGACCGCACCACGCTTCAGGACATCCTCGACACCCTCGACAGCATGGATGTGCTGGCCGGCTCCACGGACAACTTCACCCTCCAGTTGCGCGGCAATTACCCCCCCGACGGCAAATCCGCGCCCGCCGACAACTCCGTTCCCTCGCTCTTCATCCCCCTCCGCGCCGGCTTCATGCGCATCCTTCGCCTGCGCCTGGTGGACAGCTACGGGCAGTTCCTCGACCTCACCGGCTCCAGCGACACCGCCGTCCTCAACTCCGCCGCGCTGATCGAGTCCGAGCCGCTCCAGACGCCGGGACGCCCCGAACTGCTGGCCCTTCCCCCCCGCTTCACCTCGCCCTCGCGCCTCTGGTTCCAGTTCCAGGCCGCCGACGGCAGCAAGGTGGACGCCACTCCGGACCTCTCTCCCGTCTGCGGCTACCTGATGCCCAACCACCTCGACGGCGACCTGGAGTTCTTTGACGTGGACGGCAGCAACCTCGGCTTCGTCCGTCCCGACTCCCAGGCCGGCATCATCTGGGAGGATGCTCCCGGCGTGCCCTCCACCGTTGGGCAGTCGCCCGCACGCGCCATCCCCAACAAGTTCTCCGCAGGCATTGCCCAGGGCCTGCTGCAGTGGGGCCTGGCCGATGCCAACAACACCGGGCTCCCCGAAGACGCGCTCAGCGCCATCCTGCGCATCATCGACTCCACGCTGTGGGCCGTCGACCCCTTCAGCAGCGCCTCCGATGAGCACCTCGCTCTGCTCGTCGGCCACCCCATCGCCATTCTGCGCGCCCGCGTGCGTCTGGAGGTCAACGAACCCATCGACCTTCCCTCCATCAACACCCGGTCCGTCTCGCTCCGCCTTGGCGCGGTTCCCCAGTGGCAGGACGGGCTGCTCGGCTACTTCGTCAACGACGACTACACCCGCCTCTACTGCGCCGACCAGGTCATCGCCGGGTTTGCCCGCGAGGTGGGCCCCGGTCGCGGCTTCCTGCAGCAGGCCAACCTGGTGGACGACTACTACCAGACCTTCTCCAACGACATCGGCGACACCGTGACCGAAGGCACAAGCCCGGTCAACCATCCCTATGTGGACACCTCGGGCGTCATCACCATCCAGCCCAACATGGACTTCAATCTCACCCTGCTCGTGGAGCCGCACAGCGTGGTCCACGCCACCACCGGCATCCTGCCCCGCAAGGACATCGGCATGAGGCGCGAGTGGGTGGCCCCGGCCCTGGCCAAGCTCTCGCCCACCTTCCGGTTCGGGCCGGTGCTGGTCGATCCCAAAACCCTGCGCATGCCGGTGCCCAATGAGATTCACGGCTCATGGAGCTGGGATCACCGCACCGACATCACCACCTGGGCGGAGGACCCCATCATCAACGCAACCCAGGACTCCCACCTGCGCCCCGACCCGGCCGCCGGAACCGAGGGATGGCTGCGCATGGAGCCGCCGCCCCCCGCGGGCAACTCGAAATCATGATCACCAGGTCCTGAGCTGAACCAGTATTGAACCGTGCACCACCCCCAAGCAGGAGAGCCAACATGGCGGATGCCAAGAAGACCATCAACCCTGTCGACGTCGGAGAAAGCGGCCCTGCCTTCCTGCTCGACCATGCGGACCCCACCGGCACGCCACGCCCCGATGTCTGGCGGCAGGCGGTGGCCGATTTCTATCAGCTCGACCTCGACGCCGCCGTCCTCTGGAGCCAGATTGGCCCCGCCCCCCTCATCGTCAACGGCGACGTCAACTACATGGGCCTCGGCCCCGACTCCGGCGAAGTCACCGACATCCTCATCAACCCCTCCGGCGCAAGCGACCAGATCATCTACATCACCACCGACGACGGCGGCATCTGGAAGACCCCAGACGGCGGCGCCACCTGGGCGCCCCTCACCGACCAGATGTTCTCCATCTCCATGGGCGCAATCGCCATGGATCCGGCCAACCCCCTCATCCTCTACGGCGGCAGCGGCAACCTCTTTGACGGCGGCTCGGCCTTCACCAAGGGCGCGGGCATTTACCGCTCCGCCGACGGCGGCCAGACCTGGAGCATCGTCGACGGCGGCTACTTCGGCACCCTGTTTGCCAACGTAGGCATCAGCAAAATCGTCTGCCCCGCTGCCGGCTGCCTGCTCGTCGCCACCAATCAGGGCCTCTACCGCTCCGTGGACGAGGGCCGCAACTTCGGCTCCAACACACCCGGCTTCGACAACCGTCAGCCCATCGTCGCGGGCAAAATCTGCTGCCTCTTTCTCGACTCCGCGACACCCGCAAGCACCGTCTACTGTGGCGTCGCCGGCAACTCCACCACGGGCACGCCTGGCCTGTTCAAGTCCGTGAACATGGGAATCACCTTCCCCACCAACCTCTTTGCCAACCCCGGCGCGCCCGCGATGCCTTACGGTTCGTTCGTGGTGGCCCAGTCGCAGTTCGCCGGCGCAACGGCCAACAATGCGGTCTTCTACGCCAGCGTGCAAAACACCGTGCCCGGCTCGCCCAGCACCTACGTCGGGCTCTTCCGCTCCCAGGACTCCGGCGCCACCTGGACCATTCTCAACAGCCTCAGCGGAGTGGCCGCGGGCGACGGCTTCAGCCAGACCAACTATGACCTCACCGTGGGCGTTGACCCGCTGGACCCCACCCGCGTCTATGCCGGATTCCAGCAGTTGTGGCTCTCCGTGGACAGCGGGGCCAACTTCCAGACGCCCGCCGTCAGCGCATCCAAGGTCCACTGGGACAACCACGCCATCGTTTTCAGCCCCGCAAGCCATCGCGCCGCGGCGGCGCCCACCCGCTTCTACACCGGAACCGACGGCGGCATCGCCACCAGCGCCGACGGCGGCGCCACCTTCACGCGCATCAACAACGGCATCGCCACCAACCTCTTCCGCGGAATTGACATCGGCAAGGGAGCCGCCAACAACGGCTACACCTACGGCGGATGCCAGGACACCGGAACCTCGGGCCATCGCCCCGCCGACCCCTCCACCAGCCGCCCGGCAGACAACCCCGGCGAGTGGCACGCGGGCATTAACGGCGACGGATGGCTGGTGGCCGTCGATCCCACCGACCCGCGCATCGTCTACGGCTTTGACGACCAGTTTTTCATCAAGACCACCGACGCCGGCGCCACCTGGGACGCCACCTACAAGACGCCGCGCACCGTCGGAAAAGGTCTTACCAATCCCAGCCCAAGCTATGCCCGGGCCGTCGCCGTGGAGCAGACCGGCGCCGTGCCCGCCTCGCGCATCGTCTACGCCAGCGAGGGCTCGGTCCTCTTCAAGAGCACCGATGCCGGGGTCAACTTCACCGCCACCCCGTTCGCTCCCGCGCAGTTCATCACCTGCATCCTCACCGCACCGGGCAACGCCACCGGGGTCTGGGCGGGCTCCTTTGACGGCGCGGTCCATTACTCCGCCGATGCCGGCGCCACCTGGGACGCCGCTCCGTGGGTCACCACCCCCGGCGGCGCGGGCATTCCCATGGGCCCGGTCAACGCCATCGCCGTGGACCCCACCAACCTGCAGCGCATCGCCGTGGCCTATGGCGGCGTTTCGCAGATTCACTCCAAGTTCCGCACCCGCCACCTCTTTCTCACTACCGACGGCGGCGTCACATGGGCCGACGTCAGCGGCACAGACGGCAGCGGTCCGGTCGGCAACCTCCCCGACCTGCCCCTGCGCTCCGTTGTCTTCGATGTAAGCGCCACCCCGCCGGCCATTGTGGTGGCCGGAGACGCCGGAGTGCAGCGCACCACCAACGCCGCCATCACCGGCACCGGCGCGGACGCCGTCGGCGCCGCCGTCTGGAAGATCTACGGCGCGGGACTGCCCATGGTCTGCTGCAACTCGCTGGCCGTGGACAACCTCATCTCCCCGCCCGTGCTGCGCGTGGGCACCTATGGCCGTAGTTGCTTTGAGGTCACCCGCCCCACCGGCCCCGTATTTGCCTCCGACTCAAACCTCGCCTTCGGCACCGTAGCCGTGGGCCAGTCCGTCACGCTGCCCTTCTACGTCTACAACTGCGGCAACGCAACGCTCGACATCGCCTCCGTCAACATCCTCGGCACGGCGCCGTTCACCGTCGGCGCCACGCCCGCCATGCCGGTCCACCTTGCGCCCGGCGCTACCCAGGCCTTCCAGGTAACCTTTGCGCCCACCAGCCCCGACGATGCCTTCGTTCGGCTCGAAATCACCAGCAACGACGCCACGCCCACGCGCCTCATCCCCGCCAGCGGAACCGGCGTCAACACATTGCTCCGCCCGCGCCTGGGAACCAACCCCATCAAGTCCGTCGGCTTCCCGGTCGTGGTCTGCACCACCACCGCGACCATTCCCCTGCAGTTGTTCAATGTGGGCACCGCGCCGCTCACCATCACCGCTATCAGCCAGACAGACGGCAGCACCGACTTCACCATCACCCCCGCGCCGACCTACCCCCTGGTCATTCCGCCCGGCGGAGAGTCCGACGTCACTGTCCAGTTCGCGCCCACCACAAACGGTCCGCTGGCCGCCACCTTCTCCATCGCCAGCGACGACGCCCAGTCGCCCCTCGTCTTCACCATGACGGGCACCGGCGACCGCACGTCAGCCCGCTATGTGCGCGCCTTCGTTCTGTCCTTGGGATTGGGGCGGGTCCTCTAGCCCCTGAAGCAACTCTCAAAAGCTGATCCGCACGCCGACCTGCGCCGCGAACGGAATCCCCACCGTCGTTCCCGGCCCAAAGAAGTCCCCCAGCGCCCCGCCCGCCACGCGCAACTGCCGCAGGCTCCGGATGGGCTCGGTCGCGCTGCAGTCGGCGTTGGCGCAGAGGTCGGTCACATTGCCCGCCGCCACCTCCTCCTGTGGAACAGGCAGCGCCGCCACGTCGGTCACAAAGTTCGCCCCCGGATTGTTCCGGTTCAGCAGGTTGAAAAACTCCACAAAGGGCCGCACCGAGCAGCGCTCCTTCAGGGCAAACGGCCGGCTCAGGCTCAAATCCACCTGCACATAGGGTGTGCCGTAAAACGTGTCGAGCCCCACCTGCCTGCCGTTGATCACCGCCCGGTTGTTGGTGCTGTCTCCCGCGCCCGACACCGGCACGCTCGTCGTCAGCGTATAAGGCCGCGCGCTCTCGGCCTGCGAAAGCGTCGTCGCCTCCACCCCGCCCGGCAAGTGAACCGTCCCCGCCACCACCCACCGGCTCCGTACATCCTCGCCCGACCGTCCGTAGTCCCCGGCGCCGAAGGGATGCAGCGGGTTGCACACCCCGTTCACATAGTCGAAGAGCTCCCCCAGCACGCAGCCCCACGTCCTGGCGCTCCCCACCGTGTAATGACTCACCAGGTCAAAGCGTCGCGCCACACTCCCATGAATCTCGAACTCCACCGCCGTGTAACTCGACCGGTTGTCTGACCGGAAGACCGTGAAATCCGGCACCGCAGCCCGCTGGCTCGCCACATCCGCCGCAAACAGCGGAGAGCTCACCGTGAACCCAGCCTGATACTGGTAGCGCCGGTAGCCGTGATTGCCCTGCTCGTGCACCAGGTCCGCGCTCACCGTCCAGCCGGCATGCGGGGCAAACTCCACTCCCCCCGTGGCGTGAATCGCGTATGGCGTCTTGTAGTTCGCGTCGATGATCGAAGCGCTTCCCGCAATGTCGCCGATGCCGCCCGCCGTTGCTGCCCCCGGTACGCATCCCGCATCGCCCGGCTTAGCGCAGCCGGCTGTCAGCGGCGCGTTCACCGCCTGCAGCGCCGTTACCCAGCCGCTCTGCGCCAGGTCGTTGTAATAGAGCCCGAAGCCGCCGCGCAGCACAACCTTTCCCGAGCGCCCCAGCGCGTAGACAACGCCCACCCGCGGCGCAAACTGCCTGCGATCATCGCGCGGTGCCCCGCTCACCAGCGGAATCTTCAGCGCCGCCATCGTCAGCAGTCCCGCGTTCTCCCCTTGGTCTCGCCCAGAGCCCAGGAACAGCCCATAGGTCGTATCCCAGCGCAGCCCAAGGTTCAACGTAACTCCGCGCGCCAGCTGCCACTCGTCCTTGGCATAGACTCCAAGACGATCTACATTCTGCGAGAAGCTTCCATCGCCTGCCGGCGTGGTCACGCTCCCCGCCGCATAGTCCTCCGCAAACTGGGCCGGGCTGCCCAGGTAACTCGCAGGGTCCTGCGGAAACGACACCAGCGTCTCCTGCGTCGCAGCCAGCGCGCCGCCCAGCACCGGCTCGTGAATCGCGCTCACGCCAACGGTCGTCGCGTGACGTCCTGAAGAACGCAACAGGTCATAGCGCAGCTGATACTTCTGCTGATTGCGCAGCGTCGGAAACGCAGTAATGGGCGTGACAAACTGGTTGTCGCCAAAGGTCTCCAGCCCCGAGGTCGTCGCCGTCGTCACGGTAAAAGGAAACGCCAGCGCAAAGCCCAGATTCACGTTGCGCGCCTCCGTCAGGTGCAGCCCGCCCGCGCCCAGCGCCAGAGTTCCCAGCCACTTCGCGTTGAAGATGAAGTCGTTCCCCGCCGCAGCGTTCAGATAGTTGTTGTGCGCCGTCGCGCCTGTCGAGGGCAGCGCCGCCTGCTCCACCAGCGCGTTGTGGGTCAGATAGCTGTCCGCTGCGCCCCGCGCAAACCAGTGGGATCGGTCCGATTGCGTCCAGTCCAGACGCGCGAGGCCCATCCAGTCGCTGAAGGGAACTGCAACGTTGGCAGGCACGGCGATCGAAGATACGCCCGGAATCAACCCTTGTCTCGCCAGTTCACTCAGCGCAGCAAACTGCCTCATGCTGGCCGCGCTATAGGCAACGCTCGCCTCTTCGCGCACCGCCTCCAGCGAGGCAAACGCAAACAGCCGGTCGTTGACCAGCGGCCCGCCCGCCGTGGCCGCGTAGTTCTGCCGCGAAAACGGCTGCTTCGGATTGGGCGATGGATTGTCCACCGGCGAGCGCGCGTTGAGCGCCGCATCCCGCTCATAGAAGGCCAGCCCCTCGTGCCAGTCGCGGCTCCCGCGGCGCGTCAGCAACTCAACCGAGGCGCCCGTCGTGCGCGCGCTCTCCGCATCCTGTTGGGCGGCCTTCACTGAGAATTCCTGAATCGAGTCCGGCGAAAAATTCTGCAGGAACCCGCCAATCCAGTCGTCTGAGTTATCCATGCCATCCACGGAGGTCTCAAGGTTGAGCCCCGAGCTTCCGCCTGAAGCGACTGCCGTGATTCTCGCCTTGGTTGGGTCGGACGGCTCCACCGGCTCTGTGCCCGGCGCAAGATAGGCCAGGTTGGCAAAACTCCGCGCCGCCAGCGGAAGACTCTCAATGTCCTGCCGCGAGAGCACCGCCCGATGCGTCGCGCTCGCCAACTCCACCGGCTGCTCCGCGATCGTCGATCCCTGCGCCTGTACCGCAACCTGTTGCGCTTGCACCGCGGGCACAAGCCTCACCGTCAACTCGCGCAGCACGTCCATGGCCACAGAAACATCCGCCGCCGCCGGCGCGAACCCACCCGCCTCCACGCGCACCCGATAGCGCCCCGGTGCAAGCGCATCCACGCGCCACTCGCCCCGATCATCGCAGTGCGCGCTGCGCCGGACGGGGGACGAGTCCAGCGAATCGACAAGGACCCCGGCCCCCGCGACACGCGCGCCGCTGCCATCCTCCACCCAGCCCCGCAGGCCACCGATGGCCGCCTGCCCTCGCAGCAGAGGCGTCATGAAAAGCAAGAGCAATGCAGCTTTGGCCCACACGGGAAACTCTCCAAGTCAGGGTCGGACCTTCAGCGAGTCCATGCGCGCCTTCGCGCATAACTCCCCTTGGACCCTACTCTACATTCGCCGCGTGTGGATGAGATATGAAATACGTTGAGTAACCGGCAAGAACCAGCCGCGCCTGCGCCTCAGCTACGGCTTCGGCGTCGTCCCATTCAGATTCTGATTCTGGTTCTGGTTCAACTGCTTGCGCTGTTCAATCAACTGCTGCATCTCGTTGATCAGTTGCTCGGTCGATTTTCCCTGTGCGGGACTTGAGTTCGGGTCCCCACTGAGATTGGCCCCCGGACCCGGCTGGAAAGGCACACCCGGAACCGGCGCAATCGGCAGATCACTCGTTGGCTGTGGCGGCGGCGGGTCCGCGGGAACAACCGGCGCCTGTGCCTGCTCAACGGGCGCGCTCTCTGGAGCGGCACCGGCCGGCTCGGTCGAGTTTGTGCTGCCGGTATCCGCGGCCGTGGAGGAGTCCTCCACGGCCGCGGCCTGGCTGCCTCTTACGCCTCTGTGCGCTTCAAGCCAAACACGCCGGCCTGCCGACATCGCCACGTTGGTTGAAGAATCGCCCGCTCCACCCTTCTTGTCCTTGTCGCGCTCCATCAGCAGCACCGTCTGCAGCTTCTCAGGGTGCGCCTCGGAGGTGCCCAGAATGTAGTCGAAATCCGTTGAAGCCAGAAACGAGGTGAGCACTTCAACCGCAGGCCCCGGACCAAAATCGCCGTACGCGCGCATCCCTGACGCTCCGTCCGGGACATCGATCTGCACGCCCACGCAGCCATGCACCGCTTCAAGAATGCTGCCAATCGTCGCGTTGTTGGCCGTGATAGAGAGCTGGTCGCCCTTGCACGTAACTTTGGGAGGCGCCGGCGGCAACTCCGCGGGCAGCTTGGGCCGCGGCGGCGCTTCCTCTGCTGCGGGCTCAGGCCCCGCGCTCACCGGGACAGCGGGCACCTGCGCCGCAGCGCTGCAAAGGGCAAGCCCTGCGAACAGCCCAAGGGCACAAATGCCTGTCAATTTCGAACTCCCCATCTGGCGCCTCCACGATGCGCAATGCGGTGCGCGCGACGTTCGCTCCTGGAACACTCTTTGAATCTTCGTCTGCTCGACTCTGAATCCCCGACCGGCTTTCATGCCTGACGACTCGCTGGCAGCAGCGGCCGTCCTCCAAACTAATCCATTCCGTGTTCGCTCGACTTGCCTGCGTGCATGGGGTCGTCCGGCGGCTTCGCGCTGTTTTTTGCCATCTCCAGCCGGCTCTCGGAGTCCACCAGGAATGTGCCTGCGGCGACTACCTTCTCGCCTTCCTTCAAACCCTTCACCACCTGCACCCGGTCGCCGAGCCGCCATCCTGTCTCCACGTCGCGCGATTCAAACTTGCCCTCTGCGGCTTCCACGAACACGCGCTTTGAAAGCCCTGAATCGAGCAGCGCCTCCGCCGGCACCGTCAGCCCCTGCGGCAGCGCTACTTGAATCTCCACATTGACAAACATCTCCGGCCGCAGCGCGAACTTCGGATTGTCCGCTTCCAGCCGCAGCTTCAGCGTGCGCGTCACCGGATCCACCTCCGGCAGCACATTGCTCACCCGCGCGGTAAACGCTTCTCCGGTATCGGAGAGCGTAACCTTGGCCATCGTTCCCGGCCGTATCGCGCTCGCATCCTTGCCAAAGACCTGCGCCTCAATCCACACATGGCTCAAGTCCGCCACGCTGTAAAACTCGCTTTGCCTGTCAAATCGCATGCCCGCCGAAACGCTTCGGCTCAGTATGAATCCATCTGTCGGTGAAACCACATACACATCCTCGGGAATCTTGCGTGTCTCGCGCAGTTCTTCGATCTGCACTTCGCTCATTCCCAGGTTGCGCAAGCGATCCGCGCGCGCCGAGGCGCTCGTCGCATTCAGGCTCTGCGGAGCCGGGTCCTTGGCGCCTCCAGTGGCCGCGCGGTCTCCGGCGCCGGGACTCACCCCGCGCTCGTTGGCTGACAGGTAGCCGCCCACCACGGCCAGAAACTCCGGCGAATAGATCACCGCCAGGTGCTGGTTCTTCTTGACGAAGTTGCCGACCGCGTCGTCCATCGTCTCTTTGACAAAGCCATCCGTCCCCATGTTCACGCGATACACGCGCGTCTGGTCCGGCGCCACTCTGCCGAAGACGCGAATCGTCCCCTGACCCGAGTTCATCTGAACTTTTTCAAGCCGGATGCCATACAACTGCTGCGTCGCCGCGTCGATCGACCTGCCCGATGCCGGCGATTCGCTCGCAGCCGGCATCATCCTGGCCGCGTCTTCCGCATACACCGGCTCCAGGTCCATCCCGCAGTCGGGAGCGATTCCCGGCTTGTTCGAGCGGTAGGACGGGTGCATCGGGTCAACGTAATAAAGCACCACGTGCGCAGCCGCCGGAGCGCTCGCCGGACGAAGTCGACCGAAGGCAAAGCCCGCGATCACAGCCGCTATCAACGGAAGTACGTAAAGACCCTTGCGCGTCACTTCAGGACCTCTCTCTATCGAGGTGAGAACTTTGCCAGTGTCGGTGCCGGTTTGTCGCTTGCTGCTGCATCCATCTGTGCCCTGGAGAAGAGGGCGTCACTCAGCGGAGGGTTTACTTCCACCTTGTCGAGAATGATTCTTTCCGAAATGGAAGACGACGAACTTGCCCCGCCAACCGCGGCGTCCTGCACCCGCGTCTCCAGTGTATAAGGAATCTGCAATCCGCCTGTCGAGCGATAGTCACGCAGGTAGATCTCCACCGGGCGATACTTGCCGTCAAGACGCCGCGGCACTCCATCCATCTTCGCCTCCAGAAAGGTCCCGGCGTCGATCCACACATGCGTCACCTGGCCTGACTTCGTGGTCAGGGCCAGCTTGTAGCATTCGCGGCCCTCCACCTTCTCCGTCCCGTTCAGTTCAACGGCAGTCCCCTTCGCCGCATAGTCCACTATGGGGCCATCGATGTCCGACTGCAGCGAAGCAGTTGTCAGCTCCTCGGCCGTGTAAGGCTCCACGTCCATCCTGTTCAGAAACGGGCGGAGCTTCCAGCCATTCGCGCCGTCATATACCTGCAATGCCTTCTGTCCTTTGAACTCGATCTCGATGCGCGATTTCCGTGGACGCTTGGCTTCCAGCACAAACGGCAACTGCACCTGCTCCGCGGGTCGCGGCGCAGGCATCCCGGCCGCCGACTTCGGCGCTGCGGGCGTCGGAAGCGTGGGACGATTGTTGCCGCCTGCGTCCAGCTTGCCGGTCATCTTCAGCCCCTGCACACCGCGCCATGCCTGCAAGCCCCCGCGGGCCGCGACATTCCTGTCGGCAATCTCGGCAGCGGTCAGTTTCCCGGCCGGCTGCCTGCTTTCAGTGGCCGCCGCAAACGAAGTTGCGACTGCAATCACCAACCACAACGTCATCACTCTTCGAGACATGTTCTTCTCCTCGTGCTTTCCATGCGAAAGCAGGGTTCTTGTCGTGCAGAGGTTCTGCATCTGGCAAACATAGTCCAACCAGAA
Organism: uncultured Acidobacteriaceae bacterium; assembly: GCA_903849645.1. Lineage (GTDB taxonomy): Bacteria > Acidobacteriota > Terriglobia > Terriglobales > Acidobacteriaceae > Telmatobacter. The sequence goes on from CAINJJ010000009.1 coordinate 73,663, forward strand.
GAAATCCTATTTGCTTAACGGCAAACTCGGCCCAATTGTTTGCGGCTCTGCATTGAAGCCGGCTGCCCGAAGCGCCATGCGCTCCAGGCCAAATGGACTGCCGCGCCGCGGATGCACGCATGGCGGCCCTCTCCCCCCCCTGAAATTCAGCGAATATTTCGAGTCGAGCCCATCCGTCTTTGCGATTTATCAAAGTGGGTCCAGGAATTCAACTATCCAATTGCTTTGTAATTCCCCTGTACCCTGGATCCATTTGAATTTCTGGCTTGCATCATTGACATGCATTCGCACCACTGGTAATAATCCAATCGAGCCTCCCCCCCTTGGGGCTCTCAATTTGTCAAGCAATTCAGAGGTCTGATTCTCGAGCGCTTTCCCGCTCTTTTGCGCTCGGCGCATCTGGAAAAACAGGATTCGCCTCCTGAACGAGCCCCCTCTCGCTCAGGAAGTGCATTACCACATCTGCTTCGTGCATGGATTCTGGCGCAGTTGCCGCGTGCGGCGCCAGGCTATCTCTCCATGCAGCGACGCGGGTGGTTATGTGTTTACCCGTTTTTGCCCCATGAAGGAGTGCCAACTTGGTTTGGAGAGATTCTGAGACTGCGGCAGGTGCGCGTGGGCAAGGGCTGTCGAATCATGAAGCAGAAGCGGCCAGGCTCCAGCCCGAGGACAGTTCCACGTTCGTCCACTCCTCTGCGCTGTTGAATGGGCTCTCCCCGTCGGAGCTCGCACAACTCATGGCCGGGGCCCACGCCAGAACTTACAACCGCAATGAGACCCTCTTCATGCAGGGCCATCCAATTCGGCAGGTCGTACTGCTCCAGTCAGGCTGCGTAAAGCTCACCCAATTGAGTTCCAGTGGCAACGAAGTCATCCTGTGGCTCAACGGCAAGGGCGATGCGGTCGGCGCGCAAAGCCTCTTCTCCAACTGCAGCCACAGTTGCTCTGCCCATGTGATTGAACAATGCAAGGCCCTGGTCTGGGACTCCGCGAAATTCGAGCGCATCCTCGCGGAGATGCCCTGCATTCGCAGGAATCTGATCCAGATTCAAATGAGCCAGTTGAATGAACTCGAACAGAGATTCCGTGAAATTGCCACGGAAAATGTCGCCCGGCGTTTGGCCTTTGCAATGGTCCGTCTCGCAAAGCAGGTCGGAAAGCAATCCCCTCAAGGCATCGAACTCTCCCTCACCCGCGAGGAGCTCGCCCAGTTGACCGGCACAACCCTGTTTACCATCAGCAGGCTGCTGTCAAAATGGACTGACCTGGGCATCGTGACCCCGCGGCGGGAGGCCGTCCTCATCAGGGATCTCAACGGCTTGAAGCTCCTGAGCGTTGAGCGGGACTGATCAGCCTGCCTCAACTCAGGATTCACTACCTGCTGTCTCCCACGTATAGCCCATGCGGGTTGGCATAACTTCGCCATAACCTGGACGGCCGTGATCTCAAACCGGCATCCTGGGGCTTCACCCTCTTTTGCTCCCTTTGCTGCCGGATGCAACTCCCGCGTCCGCGCTTTGACCTTCTGCCGCCTTTCATCACCGCAGAGGCGCGCGATCACTGCTCCCAGTCATCCCTCCCGCTCACGGTTTGGACGAGCGCGTCACCGCCGGCGTGGCGGCAATCGGCGGCTGTGGCTCTGCCGGCTGCGGCACGGGCTGCCCTGGGTCCGCGCCTGCCACCCCGGCCTTGTTCTCCCGAGCCCTGTAGGTCACATTGGTTCCCGTGCCAATGTCCACCATGCGCAGGTTGTCGTCGGTCACTTCATTGAACCGGATGATGTGCGGCGTGATGGCAAACACAATCTCGTTCTGTGAGCGGTCCTTGGTCTCCTGCCCAAACAGATACTTGAGAATCGGGATCTTGGTCAGCCATGGATAGCCGCTCAGCGACTTGCTCTCCGAGTCTTCCAGAATGCCGCCGATCAGGTTTACCTCGCCGTCCATCAGCCGCGCCTCGTGCTCGATCCGGCGCTGCCCGATCGTCGGCTGGCTGATGCCGCCCAGATTCTGCACGCCCGTCACGGACGAGATCTCCAGCGACATCTTCAGCGTCACCTCATGCTCGGAGTGAACATAAGGAGTGATGTCGATGTTCACGCCCACATCCAGATACTGGAACTGCGTATTCACGCTCCCGCCCAGCCCGCTCTGAAAGGATCCCGTCGCAATCGGCACGCGGTCGCCAATCTTCAGCGTCGATTTCTCGCTGTCAATGGCACGAATCTCCGGCCGCTGAATCACCTTGGTATTGCTGTCCGATGCCAGAGCCGCAAATGAGGCGCCAGGGATCGACACCTGCACATCGTTGGCAGTCAGGCCCGTGAACGTGTTCAGCGTGATCCCCGAGCCCGAGCCCGAGCCGGAACCCGAAGACGTCGATCCAATTGGAGACAGCGTCACCGTCGCGCTTGTCGGAGGGTTGGTGCCGATGGTGCTCAACCGGCTCCGGCTCACTTCCATCACCGTTACGTCAATCACCACCTCTGACTTGGGCTTGTCGATATCCTCAATCAGCTTCGCCGCCAGAATCATCTGGTCGGGCGTGCCCCGCACGGTCAGCGACCGCTGCTCCGGAGTCACCTGGATCCGGTTGATGTCCAGAATCCCCTTGATGGTGCCTGCCGCCTGCTGCAGCTCGGCTGGAGTGGCCGCGTTGCGCAGGTAGAAGGTGCGCATCACGTTCTGCTCCAGTTCCTTGCGCTTGCCCCCGTTGTCGCTCGTCACCATGATGGTGTTCGACGAGACCGGCCGCCAGAAGGTCTTCGACTGCATCGCCAGCATCGCCAGGGCGTCGCGCACCGTCACATCCTTCAACTCAAAGTTGATCTTCGGCGCCTTGTACTCCGGATCAATCAGCACATTAAATCCCGCCAGCTTGCCGATCGTCTTGTACACCGAGTCCACGGTCGTGGAAAGATGCAGAGAGAGCGGCGTGTTCGCGGCCAGTTCCAGCGCCGCGGGTCCGTCCGCATTCTGCGCCGCCTTTTCCAATGAGGTGCTCACCTTGGCCCTCACCGAGTTCTCCATCTCCAGCGCCTGCTTCTGAATCAGGTCTGTGGTCTTGCGAACCTCCTGCATGGCGCCAAAGTTGCTCGGGTCGATCTGCGTGGCAAGCCGGAACTCCGCCATCGCCTCCTGCAGCTTGCCGCCGTCGCGCAACACTTCGCCGGCCTTGATATGTTGCGCCGAGGCGTAGAAGCGCATCCGCAGAAAGGCCGCCATGAACTTGGGGTCCATGGGCTTTTCGTCGTGCGCCTGCTTGTACGCTTCGAATGCGGCATCGTAGTCGTTGTTCTTCTCGGCGCGCGCGCCCGCGCTATAGGCCGTCTCGGCCCGTCTCGCGACGGCCGGAACGGCTACAGCGCCTATCAAAATCATCCAGAAAACGATCCGGAGCCGTCTCATGTCGCCTCGATTGCTCAAGCGGAAATACCCATGAACGAACGTATGCGATGGCCGCAGAAACCACTTTGCGCTAAAGCAAAGACGCTTTCTTTTACGCTCTCCCCGCCCGCCCCGGTCCCTATCCGTAGCGGCCGGTCGCCCGGGCCCAGCCAGGTTTTCCACAGCCCGCGGCATACAAACAGCAAAAAGTACCAAGACAGGCACCCTTTATCCACGCATTTTTTTGTTGCGGCGGTAGTTCCCGTCTGCTTATCCACGCATACTCTTGGCATAATCGCAGCAAGAGCGGTTCCTCAGTAACTGTTCCAAGAGCCAGGACCGGGGGGCGGCGTCAAGAACAGGCCTTCATGGATGAATTCCAGACACCTTACCCTGCCGGCCCACCCACGGGAGCACTGAAGAGTGACCAGCTATAGCCGCCAGGACGTACTACGCATCCTGCAGATCACCTCCCGCCAGCTTCAAGGCTGGGAGCGCGCTGAGATCGTTCCCCAGCAGCAGACCTACACCTTCCAGGACCTCGGACAGCTCCGCACCGTCCGCGCCCTTCGCGAAGACGACATCTCCGCGGCCTCCATCCGCCACTCCATCGTCGCCATGAAGGCCGTCGCGGGCATGACCAACCCGCTCCTCGAGGCATCGCTCGTCCGCACCGGAACCCGCCTCGCCTTCCGCCATCACGGCGCCGTCGTGGACCCCATCCGCCGCCAGTTGCTCTTTGACTTCGAGCGCATCGACCGGCCCGGAGCGGCCTCCGTCCCTGCCCCCTTGCGCCGACCCGGAACCGTTCGGCCCCCCGGCATCCCCGACCTCTTTCTGGCCGCCGTCCAGGCGGAGGAAGCCGGCGAAAAGCAGCGCGCCATCGAACTCTACGAGCAGATCATCGACCTCGACCCCGCCTACGCACCGGCCTATATCAACCTCGGCACCGTCCACTTCCATCTCCGCCAGTTTGACCGGGCCGAAACCCTCTACCGCCTGGCCACCGAAACCGACCCCGGCTACGTGCTCGCCTTCTTTGACCTCGGCAACGTCCTTGACGAGTTGCAGCGCATGGACGAGTCCATCGTCGCCTACCGGCGCGCCATCGCCCTCGCCCCCCGCTATGCCGACGCCCACTACAACCTCGCGCTCGCCCATGAGCGCAAAGGGCAGCGCCGGCCCGCCCTTCGCCACTGGCAGGCCTATATCCGGCTGGACAAGAGCGGCCCCTGGGCCGACCATGCCCGCTCCCAGATTCACAAGCTGCTCAGCCGCGAAAAGCTCTCCATCGCCTGGCGCGCCGCCTGCTTCATCCCCCCCCGCAAAGAAAAGGCCGCGCTCGCCGTCGTTCCCAGGAGCGCACTCGTCTCCTGACCTTCCTCTTTTCATCCTGTGCAACGCCAAACAGCAAATAATTCGCCTCCCCGCGCAACTTTCTGCGTATTCTGGAGTCTACTCAGACGAAAACAGCCGCCGTGCGCCTGTTCTGGCTCTCCCCGGCGGCAAAACGTCTCCCGCTTCTTCTTGGTATCCTGAAGTGCTTTCTGCGCTCGAATGCACCGGGCGCAGATGCTATTGCCTTGGCGGTCAATCGATCCCGAACTCCCGCTCAGGTCTCCGGATGCCCGAACTTCAAAAAACCAGAATCGACAAGGATGGCAATGAAGACGACACTTGCACTCTCACCGCTAAAGCGGCTTTGGGTTGGTGGCTGCATCGCTCTGTGCGCCATGGCCGCGGCCTCGCTCGGCGCGCAATCGGCGGCTCCCCGCATCACCGCGGAGGTCATCAGCTCCGAGCAGGCCACACTCCAGGGCACATTGCATCCCCTCGCCAGGCCTGAGTTCGACGCAGGCCGCCTCCCCGGCGAAACCCGCCTTACCGGCATTACCCTCGTCTTCAATCGCTCCGCCGCCCAGCAGGCCGACCTTGACGCCCTCATGGCCGCGCAGCAGGACCCCGCCTCCCCCCTCTATCACCAGTGGCTCACCCCCGAGCAGTTTGGCGCGCGCTTCGGCATGGCCCAGGCCGACCTCGACAAGGTGCAGACCTGGATCGAGCAGCAGGGCTTCGCCGTCGACTCCATCGCCCGCAGCCGCACCTTCATCCGCTTCTCCGGCAGCGTCCGCCAGGCGGAGCAGGCCTTCTCCACACAGATGCACTACTACAGCGCACAGGGCGAGCGCCACATCTCGCCTTCCACGGAGCTGTCGCTGCCCGCCGCCATCGCGCCCACTGTCGAGACCATTCGCAACATCACGGACTTCCGCCCCAAGTCGCAGGTCATCCTCGGCCGGGACCTGGCCGCCCGCCCGTCCTTCACCTCCAGCACCAGCGGCAGCGTCTACCTTGCTCCCGGCGACGTCAAGAAGGCCTATGACGCCAATCCCCTTTCCACCGCGGGCTTCACCGGCGCGGGCCAATCCATCACCATCGTCGGCCAGTCCGCCGTCGCGCTCAGCGACGTCGAGCACTTTCAGACCGCCTCCGGCCTCACCGTCAAGGACCCCACCGTCATCCTGGTTCCCGGCTCAGGCGCCTCCACCATCTACAGCGGCGATGAAACCGAGTCCGACCTCGACCTCGAATGGTCCGGCGCCATGGCCCCCGGCGCGCAAGTCAACTTCGTCTACACCGGCGACGCAAACACCAGCAACGGCGTCTTTGACTCCATCACCTACGCCGTCGATCAGAAGATCGGCAACCTCATCAGCGTCAGCTACGGCGCCTGCGAGCTGACCCTGAACGGATTCTCCCTCGAGACCTCGTTTCAGCAGGCGGCCACGCAGGGCCAGACCCTCCTCGTCTCCTCCGGTGACAGCGGCTCCACAGGCTGCTTCCAGGGCACCAACGTCACCAATCCCCCGCTCGCTACCCAGGAGAAGCTCGCTGTCAGCTACCCAGCCAGCAGCCCCCTGGTCACAGCCGTCGGCGGGACGGAGATTACCTTGGCCAATGATGCGGTCGGCACCTATTGGGCCGCCGCCTCCGGCGCGGATGTCCTCACCAGCGCCCTTAGTTACATTCCAGAGGTCGCCTGGAACGACGACTCCTCCAGTTGCACCGCGGTTGACTGCCTCAGCTCCACCGGCGGCGGCCTCAGCGCCCTCTTCACCAAGCCCACCTGGCAGACCGGCGTCCCTGGCATCCCCGCCGACGGCTTCCGCGACGTGCCCGATATCTCCCTCTACTCCTCGCCCAGCCTTCCGGGCTACCTCTATTGCAGCAGCGACGCCTCGGTGGGCATCACCGGCAGTTGCTCCAACGGCAACTTCCGCGACGCCAACAACAAGTACCTCACCGTCGCCGGCGGCACCAGCTTCGCCGCCCCCGTATTCGCCGGCATGCTGGCCGTCCTCAACCAGAAGCTCGGCTACAACACCGGACAGGGGCTCATCAACACGGAGCTCTATAAGCTGGCTTCCAACGCCGCCACCTACGCCGCCGCCTTCCACGACATCACCACCGGCGACAACACCTGCCTTGGACCCGCGACGCAGTGCACCGGCCCCATCGGCTACACCACCAACGTGGGCTATGACCTCGTCACCGGCCTCGGCTCCATTGACCTGAACGCTCTGGCCAACGCCTGGCCGGCCAGCACGGCCACCACCATCGGCACCACCACCAGCGTCTCGGCCTCCAACACCGCCCCCGTCATCAACACCAATGTCAGCTTCACCATCGGCGTCACCTCCAACACCGGCTCCACCGTGCCCACTGGCGCCGTGACCATCATCGTGGACGGCGGCACCCCCATCACCGGCAACGCCCTGTCCGCCAGCGGCGCTTACGTATACACCACGCAGTTCGCTGCCGCCGGCAACCACCAGGTCATCGCACAATACGTGGGCGACGCCACCCACGCCGTCTCCACCGGCGTAGCTTCGGTCAACGTCTCCACTACCAGCTCCGGCGGCGGCAGCTTCACCCTGTCTGCCTCCCCGCTCACCCTCACCCAGGGCGGCATGGGCAGTTCCTCTGTCACTGTCACGCCCTCGGGTGGCTATACCGGAACCGTCAAGTTCACCGTCTCCTCGCCCGTCTCGCTCTGCTATGCGGCCACCAACGGCGCTGTGAGCGGCGCAAACCCGGTCACAGTCACCGTCACCATTGACACCGCCCTGGCCGACTGCGGTCTCGCGGCGGTCCAGAAAGGCTCCGGCCAGGTCGGCATCATCGGCACCCATGCTGCCGCGCTGCCCGCGCCGCGTCCCTTTGCTTCCGGGCTCTCCATCCAGCAGGCGGCCTTCAGCCTTGCCGGGCTCTTCATCGCGGGACTTCTCGGCTGGCGCCGTCGCCAGTTGCGCGGCCTCTCCTGCCTCATCGCCCTGGCAGTCCTGGGCCTCACCCTCTCGGCCTGCGGCGGCAGCAGCACCAAGACCACCGGCTCCTCCTACACACCCAAGGGGACCTACTCCGTCACCATCACCGGCGCCGACACCACCTCGGCAACCATCACCTCCACAGCCACCCTCAACCTCACCGTTCAATAGCCTTCCAAGGGAAAAGGGGCGGACGCCGGCACCGGCGTCCGCCCCTTTACCTTTGGCCCCCGCAACCGAGGCCGTTTGATACACTTCCTCTCCGGAGGCAGTTCCGCTTGGCCCATCCACAGCACGCCACCCCCCTGACCCAGCTCTCGGAAGAAGAGAGCCTGTTTTACGCCAGCGTCCGCCAGTTCGCCGAGGAGTCCATCGGCCCGCACGTCCGCGCCATGGACGACGAGCAGCAGTTAGCCCCCGGCCTCCTCGACCGCATCTTTGCCCTCGGGGTCATGGCCATCGAAATCCCCGAGGAGTTCGACGGCGCGGCAGGCAGCTTCTTTGACGCCGTGCTGGCCATCGAGGCCATCTCCACCGTGGACCCCGCCGTGGCCGTCCTCGTCGATGTCCACAACACCCTGGTGGTCAACGCCCTGCGCCGCTGGGGCACTCCGGCGCAGCAGCAGCAGTGGTTCCCCCGCCTGGCCTCGGACACCGTCGGCGCCTATGCCCTCTCTGAAGCCGGCGCAGGCTCGGACGCCTTCGCTCTCCAGACCCGGGCCACCCCCGCCGAGGGAGGCTACCGGCTCGACGGCCGCAAGCTCTGGATCTCCAATGCCCGCGAGGCCGGCCTCTTCATCGTCTTCGCCACTCTCGACCCCGCCGCCGGCTACCGCGGCATCACCGCCTTCCTGGTGGAAAAAGGCGCCCCCGGCCTCTCCGTCGGCCGCAAGGAAGACAAGCTCGGCATCCGCGCCTCCAGCACCTGCGAACTCATCTTGGACGGCTGCTTCGTCCCCGCCGCGAACCTGCTCGGCGAGCCCGGCAAGGGCTACAAGATCGCCATTGAAACCCTGAACGAGGGCCGCATCGGCATTGGCGCGCAGATGCTGGGCCTGGCCGAGGGCGCGTGGGGCCACGCCGCCCGCTATGCCAAACAGCGCCGCCAGTTCGGCAAGCCCATCGCCGACTTCCAGGCCGTGCAGTTCTCCCTTGCCCAGATGTCGACGGAGATTGAGGCCGCCCGCCTGATGGTCTACAACGCCGCCCGCCTCAAGGACGCCGGCCAGCCCTTCCTCACGGAAGCCGCCATGGCCAAGCTCTTCGCCTCCCAGGTGGCCGAGCGCGTCGCCAGCCAGTGCGTGGAGATCTTCGGCGGCAGCGGCTTCGTCCGCGACCAGCCCGCGGAGAAGTACTTTCGCGACTCCAAGATCGGCAAGATCTACGAGGGCACGTCCAATATGCAACTGGCGACTATCGCGAAACAGGTGCTGGGCAAATAGTTCAGCCCCTCAGCCGCCCCGCCGCCTCCGCCACCTGCGCAATGTGCGCCGGGCGCGTCCGGCAGCAGCCGCCCACGACCTGCGCGCCGGCAGCGTACCACTCCGCCGCCATGGCCCCAAAGCTCGCCGGGTCGCCCTTGCCCGTCCACGCCCGCGCCTCGGCATCCCAGCCCTCGCCGGAGTTGGGATACACCAGGACCGGCTTGCCCGACACTCCACGCAGCGCGGCAATCAGGGCCGGCATCAGCGCCGGTTGCGTGCAGTTTACCCCGATGCCCACCACCTGCGGGAACCCCGCGGCCACCCCGGCACACTCCGCCAGCGTCTCCCCATGCGCCACATGCTGGCCGTCGCGGCAGGTAAAGCTGATCCATGCCGCCAGCTCCGGCCAGGGCGCCAGCGCCTCGCCAATCGCCGCCGCCTCTTCCAGCGAGGGCACCGTCTCAAACGCCAGCAGGTCCGGAGACTGCGCCCCCCGTGCCCCCGCCAGCACCGCAATCCGCTGCCGGTGAAACTCCACCAGCTCCCCAAATCCGCAGTTGTAGTTGCCGTGGTACTCCGCGCCGTTGTGCAGCGCCGCGCCATACGGCCCCAGCGAGGCCGCCACCAGCACCCGCCGCGCTGGAAACTCGGCCGCAGCTGACCGCGCCAACTCCACGGCCCGCAGCAGCGCCGCGTCCGCCCGCTCCGCTCCCAGGCCGGACTCCGTATAGCCCATGCGCGAAACCTGGTAGCTGCACGTGGCGATGCACTGCGCGCCCGCCTCGATGTAGGCGCGATGCACCGCGACCACCTTTTCCGGCTCGTCTTCCAGCACATGCGCCGACCACAGCGGCCCGTCGATGCGCGCCCCCAGGTATTCCAGCTCCGAGGCCAGCCCGCCGTCGATGACGCGAACACCGCGCAGGAGTGCCTCCCGCTCGTGACTTCTCTCTGTCATGGATTGATGCTACCGCTTGTTCACTTCTTCACTCATTCACTTCTTCACTCATTCACTTCTTCACTGGTTAACTTCTTCACTCGTCCACTCGGACAACCACGCCCACCAATCGACCTGCTGGCCCCGGGCCTGCCCGCTCGCTACACCTTGACGAAGATCTTCTTCCGGTAAAGCACCCACACCGGAATGAAGCAGTAGGCGAGAGTGAAGACCGAGAAAGCAAACGCCGCCCAGCCGGGGTCGGGGATGTGGATGAAGACGTGGTTGAAGATCCACGCCAGCGGGTCGGTGCGCTTGCCGTCCGCCACAAAGTGAATGTTGGACAGGGCGCTCGGCACCAGTTCACTGAACATGTAGGCCACAATGGCATTCGAGCCCAGCACCAGCCAGGGATAGACCAGACCCTTGCTCTGCCCCTTGCCCCAGCCAAATTTCTCAACTACCCAATAAGCAACCGTCAGCAACGTGAGCGAATAGCCCGCCGCCACCAGCACAAACGAGCTCGTCCACATGTTCTTGTTGAGCGGGAACCAGACCGACCACAGGTAGCCGCAGCCCAGGCACGCGACGGTTCCCGCCGCCAGGCCCAGCCCCTTGGCCGAGACGCTTCTCTGCGTCCGCAGCCACAGGGCGGCCAGCATCCCCAGCAGCGCCGTGCCGATGGCCGGCAGGTCGCTCAACAGCCCCTCGGGGTCGCGTACATTGTGCAGCCCGGGGCCCGACCAGTCGAGATACAGGTGGTTCGGCATCAGCAGCCGGTCCAGCCATGAAGTCAGGTTCAGCGTCTGGTCCATGAAGGGAAAATCGCGGCCCGGCACGCCCGCGCCCGGCACGGGAACCCACCGCAGCAGCACGTAGTAGCCCACCAGCGCCGCCACCAGCGCAATCACCTTGGTGGATGCCCGCTTGTCCCAGAGGTAGAAAAGGCCTACTGCCAGGTAGCAGACCGCGATCCGCTGCAGCACGCCGTAGAAGCGCAGGTGGTCGAGCGCGAAGAACGGAAACCCGTTGACCACCACGCCCAGCAGGAACAGCACCACGGCTCGCTGCACCGTGTGCCAGGCCAGGGCAGAGCGCCTGGCCCCCCGCGCCAGCCGCGCCTCAAAGGCAAACACCACCGAGGCCCCCACCACAAACACAAACGTGGGAAACACCAGGTCGGTGGGCGTGAGGCCGTTCCATGCCGCGTGATTCATGAAGCCCCACGAGCCAGGGCCGCCGTTGTTGTTCACCATGATCATGAAGGCGATGGTGATGCCGCGCACCACATCCAGCGAGAGCAGCCGCTGAATGGGGGTGGGAGCAAGAGCCGGATTCGTCATTGAGTTTGGATTCTCCGTACTGGCTGTTTCGAGAGTAGGGATTTACGCTACGCGCTCAGGGTATGGTTCGCCAAGCCCCCTTGGCTTGGGCGGCGCGCCGGCCTTCCGGGTCTCCGCCTGTTCCACACCTCCCCTGCGCTGCTACACTCCCCCTTCAGGGACTTCCCGCAAATTTGAAAGCCAGCAAGTGGAGGCTATCCATGCCCGAGTTTCAGCCCTTTGTCTCACCCAACGAGAACCGCCCCGAATTCACCTTCCGCGCCATCCTTCTGGGATCGCTCTTCGGCATCATCTTCGGCGGCGTCACGGTCTACGTGGGCCTGCGCGCCGGACTCACCGTCGCTGCCTCCATCCCCATCTCGGTGCTCTCCATCAGCATCCTGCGCGCCTTCGGCCGCGCCTCCATCCTTGAAAACAATATCGTCCAGACCACCGGCAACGCAGGCCAATCCATCGCCGCCGGCGTGATCTTCACCCTGCCCGCGCTCATCTTCCTGGGCTTTGACCTCGAGTACTCCCGCATCTTCCTGCTGGCCCTGATCGGCGGCTGGCTGGGCGTGCTGTTCATGATTCCCCTGCGCCGCCAGTTGATTGTGGAGGAGCACGGCAACCTCACCTATCCTGAAGGCACCGCCTGCGCCGACGTGCTCATGGCCGGTGAGCGAGGCGGGTCGCTGGCCGGCCGGGTCTTCTTCGGCCTGGGCCTGGGCGCGCTGTACACCTTCTTCCAGAACGAAAATCTCTTCAAGGCCTGGCCGGGAACTCCCGAGTTCCAGCCTGACTTTGGCCCGCAGCACATCCTCAAAGGGTCTTCCATCAAGGCCGACGCCACACCGGAGTACCTCGGCGTGGGTTACATCATCGGCCCCAAGGTCGCCGGGGTCATCTTCGCCGGCGGCGTCTTCTCCTGGCTCGTTCTCATGCCTCTGATCTACTTCTTCGGCAAGGAACTCGGCCACCCCATCTACCCCGGCACCATCCCCATTGCGGCCATGGGACCGAGCCAGCTCTGGTCCACCTACATCCGTCCCATGGGCGCGGGCGCGGTCGCCGCCGCCGGGCTCATCACCCTCATCAAGACCCTGCCCACCATCTTCAGCGCCCTCCGTTCCGGCTTCAAAAACCTCAAGCCCGGCTCTGCCGCCGCCAAGGCCAAACCCATCCGCACCGAGAATGACCTCTCCATGGGCGTGGTCGTCGTCGGCTCCATTGTCCTGGTCGCCTTCATGTTCTTCTTCCTGGAGTTCAAGCCGGTGCCCGGAGCGCAGGTGGGCTGGCTGGCCAACCTTGCCGCGTCGCTGCTGGTAGTGGTCTTCGGCTTCCTTTTCGTCACTGTCAGCTCGCGCATTGTGGGGCTCATCGGCTCCTCGGCCAACCCCATCTCCGGCATGACCATCGCCACCCTCATGGCCACCTCCGCCATCTTCCTGGTCAAGGGCTGGACCAGCCCCGCCTTTGGCGCTCTGGCCATCACCATCGGCGGCGTGGTCTGCATCGCCGCGGCCAACGCCGGCGACACCTCGCAGGACCTCAAAACCGGCTACATCATCGGCGCCACGCCCCGCCTCCAGCAGATTGCCCTCATCATCGGAGTCGTGGTTTCCACCGTCGCCATTGGCCTTACTCTCAACCTGATGAACACCGGCCTGCAGGAGTTCCGCGAAGCCGGCCAGGCATGGGACCTCAACGCCACCCACCCCGGCGTCGCCGTGCAGACCGATGCCCAGCGCCTGCCGGAACAGATTCGCGTGCTCGGCGCGGGCAAGACCTCCACCATCCATCACAAGGGCGAATACGTCATCCTCAACGCGCTCGGTTCGGCCGAGTTGGCAGACGGCAAGTACCTCTACTCCCCCGCCTCCCACCAGATTGAAGTCCAGTGGATTCAGGGCATCGGCAGTGAAAAGGCCGCCGCCCCCCAGGCCCGCCTGATGGCCACCGTCATCAACGGCATCCTGAGCCGCAAGCTTCCCTGGGGCCTGGTGCTGCTGGGCGTATTCCTGGTGATCGCGGTTGAGTTGCTCGGCATCCGCTCGCTCTCGTTCGCCGTGGGCGCGTATCTCTCCATCGGCACAACGCTGGCCATCTTTGTCGGCGGCATGGTGCGCTGGTTTGTGGATTCAGCGGTCAAGAAGGCCGGCGGCGACACGGCGGACGCCGACAGCGAGATCTCTCCCGGCTCCCTCTTCGCCTCCGGACTCATCGCCGCGGGCGGCATTGTGGGTCTGGTTGGCGTGGCGCTCAAGGGCTACGAGTCCACCTTTGACAAGGGCGACCTGCTCAACTTCCCCCACACCTTCCTCGACAACAACTACGTCGCTGTCGCGGCCTTTGCGGCGCTCGCGTTTTCGCTCTACTACTTTGCCCGCAAACCGCTCAAGAAATAGGGCCGCAGATGAAACCGATCGACCGCAAGCTCAATCGCCGCGATGTTCTGCGCGGCCTCGCCACAGGCGCACTGGTTGCCGCCGCGGGCCGCGGCGCATGGGCCGCTCCTTACCGACAGGCGGACACAAGCTGGTTCGCCAACTGCCGCTTCGGCGTCTCCACCCACTGGACCGCCCAGTCCCAGCCCGTGGGCGCCGACGACTGGCTGCCCTTCGAAGAAGCCGTGGCCCGTTTCGATGCTGTGAAGTACGTTGACAGCATTGCAGCGGCCGGCGGGCAATATGTCATCTTCACCGGCACGCACGCGCTGCAGATGCTGCCCGCGCCCTGCTCCGCCATCGATCGCATTGCGCCCGGCCGCACCACCAGTCGGGACCTCATCGGTGACCTGGCAGACGCCTGCCGAAGACGCGGGTTGCACTTCATCCTCTACTACAACCACTCCTGCAACAGCGGCGATGACCCCGCATGGGAGCGCGCCGTCGGCTATCATGCCGCCGATAAGCCCAAGCTGGTGAGCAACCTTCTTGCCATCCTCCGCGAACTGGGCGCACGCTACGGTTCCAGAGTCGAAGGCTGGTGGTTCGACAGTTGTTATTCGCTCGACCCTCGCGGCTTCTATAACTCCGTGACCACCGACCTGCGCGGCTTCCAGTTTCCCTGGGACGAGTGGGTCGACGCCGCAAAGGCCGGCTACGAAGCCCGCCTCGTTACTCTGAACTCCGGCATGTTGACTCACTTTCTTTACTCCCCGCGCCAGGACTACGAAGCCGGCGAGGCCAACGACCTGGTCGGAATCCCCTCCTCGCAGTTCACGGTCGAGCATCTGCAGGGGCATCGCTGGGTCTGTCTCGACAATCCCGGCTGGGTTCACGGCAAGGTCATGACGCCTCTCGCCGCCCCCCGCTTCCGCCGCGAACTCGTGACAGACTACGTGCGCACCTGCAACAAGAGCAGCGTCCCGGTCACCTTCAACATCGACATCGACAGAACAGGCATCCTGAGCCCCGAGTCGCTGGCCCTGCTTCACGATGTAAGCAAGCAGCTCGGCTGATTTGCCTTCCGGCCTTGCCCACCGGGCCCGCGGCGCTTCACCCAATCGCCTGACGCGAGCGCGGGGTTCTGGCTTCGGGACGCAGGCGCAGTGCTGCCAAGTATCATTCTTCTGGAGGCACCACGCCATGAATCTCACCGGCAACACCATCCTCATCACCGGCGGCGGCTCCGGCATCGGGCGCGGGCTGGCCGAGGCCTTCCACGCGCTGGGCAACCGGGTCATCATCGCCGGACGCCGCAAGCAGGCCCTCGACGAGACCACCGCCGCCAACCCCGGCATGGCGTCCATGCAGCTCGACATTGAGGACCCTTCGGCCATCCGCGCCTTTGCGGCCGTCGTCGCCGAGGAGTTTCCGACCCTCAACGTGCTCTTCAACAACGCCGGCATCATGCGCGCGGAAAAGCTGCTCGCGCAGCAGGAAGACCTCGCCGACGCCGAGGCCATCGTGGCCACCAACCTGCTTGGCCCCATCCGCCTCACCGCGGCGCTCCTGCCCCTGCTCCAGAAGCAGCCCGCCGCCGCCATCATCAATGTCACTTCAGGGCTGGCCTTTGTGCCCCTGGTCTACACGCCCACCTACTGCGCCACCAAGGCCGCCCTTCACTCCTATACCGAGTCGCTGCGCTACCAGCTCAAGTCCACTGCCATTGAGGTGCTCGAACTCGCGCCCCCCTATGTCGCCACTCACCTGATGAGCGGCGCAGAAGACCCCCGCGCCATGCCGCTTGGCCTCTTCATCTCCGCCGTCATGGAGATCTTCAAAACCCAGCCCACACCCCCTGAAATCTGCGTGGAAAACGTCAAAGGCCTGCGCTTTGCCGCGGTGAACGGCCGCTATGACGCTGTCTTCAACGGCCTGAACGCCGCCATGGCCGACGTGCACTGAGCTGCGCCGCCATCGGCGGGGAGATGAATCGATGATCGACTTGAGCGTGGACGAACCCGCCCAGCAGTTTGCCAGCGACAACTATGCCGGCATCTGTCCCGAGGCCTGGCAGGCCATGGAACTGGCCAATCGCGGCCACGTCTCCTCCTATGGCGACGATGAGTGGACGGCGCGCGCCTCCGACTGTTTCCGCTCGCTGTTTCAAACCGGCTGCGAGGTCTTCCTCGTCTTCAACGGCACCGCGGCCAACTCGCTGGCCCTCGCCTCGCTCTGCCAGTCCTATCACTCCGTCATCTGCTGCGACTCGGCCCACGTCGAGACCGATGAGTGCGGCGCGCCCGAGTTCTTCTCCAACGGCTCCAAGCTCCTGGTCGCGCCGGGCGTCAACGGCAAACTCACCCCGGAGTCCATCCACGAGCTCGCCACCAAACGCAAGGACATCCACTACCCCAAGCCGCGCGTCGTCACCATCACCCAGCCCACCGAGACCGGCCGCCTCTACTCCGTGGACGAGGTGCGCGCCATCTCCGCCGCCTGCAAGGCCCACGGGCTCTCCCTCCACATGGATGGGGCGCGCTTCGCCAACGCCTGCGCCGCCCTCGATTGCACCCCCGCCGAACTCACTTGGCAGAGCGGCGTCGACGTGCTCTGCTTCGGCGGCACCAAGAACGGCATGGCCGTCGGCGAGGCTGTCCTTTTCTTTGACCGCACCCTTGCCACCGACTTCGACTACCGCTGCAAGCAGGCCGGCCAACTGGCCTCCAAGATGCGCTTCCTCGCCGCGCCCTGGGTGGGAATGCTGGAGAGCGGCGCATGGCTCACCAACGCGCGCCACGCCAACCAGTGCGCGCGCTACTTCGCCGAGCGCGTAGTCGGCATCCCCAACATCCGCATGGTCTCCGGCGCTGAAGCCAACACCGTCTTCCTTGAGGCCTCTGACGAGATTCTGGAGCGCCTCCGCGCCCGCGGCTGGAAGTTCTACACCTTCATCGGCGGCGCAGCCCGCTTCATGTTCTCCTGGGACACGGATTTGGCGCGGGTCGACGAACTCCTCCGCGACCTCCGCGCCTGCGCCGCCTGAACGCCTAGACGGAGTTTGTCGGTCTCCGAAACCGGCCAGTAACGGTATTGACCGGAAGGCAGATTCCAGCAAAAAACGCCACCCCCCAACCGGGAGTGGCGTTCTTTGCTGGAGCTGAAGCGAACTTACTTCTTCTTTGCCGACTTGGCCGCCGGGCGGCGCTTCACCGGGGCTGCCGAAGGCTCCTCCTCGATGTCCGCGGGATTCGGGACTACCTCTTCTTCCCTGGGAGCAAAGAAGCGGACGCCTTCCTGGTGCTCGCCCATCACATGCAGGCGCAGGAAGTTGGTGGACCCGGACTTGGTGCGGGTGCCGGCCACGATGGCGATCACCTCGCGCGCGCGGACAAACCCGCCCTTCAAAAGCAGATTCTCGGCGCAATCCACCAGCGCCTCGGTCGAGTTCACCTTGGGGCAGCGGATGGGGGTGGTTCCCCACAGCAGGTTCAGCCGGTTGATGGTCACCTCCACCGGCGACAGCGCGAAGATGGGCGCCGAAGGGTGGTACTTCGAGAGCTGCCGCGCGGTCGAACCCGACTCCGTGAACAGCGCGATGCCGCGCAGGTCAAGGTCGTCGGCGGCGTGCGCCGTTGCTTCGCATATGGTTTCGGCGATGGAGAGATGGCTGCGCCGCTCGCGCGACTCCGAGTACGTCTGTTCCTTGATGTGCCGCTCGGCGTCCACCACAATGCGCGCCATCATGGCCACCGTCTCCACCGGATATTTGCCCACCGCCGACTCGCCCGAGAGCATCACGGCGTCCGTGCCGTCATACACGGCGTTCGCCACGTCCGAGACCTCTGCGCGCGTCGGCCGCGGGTTTTCGATCATCGACTCCAGCATCTGGGTTGCGGTGATGACCGGCTTGCGGAACTCGGCCGCGCGGCGGATGATGTGCTTTTGAATGGCGGGAACCTGCTCCGGCGGCACTTCCACGCCCAGGTCGCCGCGGGCCACCATGATGGCGTCGGCCACGGTCAGAATCCCGTCCAGATGTTCAATCGCCTGCGGCTTTTCCAGCTTGGCGATGATCCATGTTTCGCCGCCGTAGGCCGAAACCCGGTTACGCACAAGGCGAACATCTTCAGCGGTACGGACAAACGAAACCGCAACCGCGTCCACGCCATTCTTCAGCGCAAACTCCAGGTCCTCGGTGTCCTTTTCGGTCAGCGAGGGCACGCGCACCGGGATTCCGGGCAGGTTGATGCCCTTGTTCTCGCCCAGCATGCCGCCATTGACGATCTCGCAGATTACATCGCCGCCCTCCACATCGTGGACGCGCAGCTCGATCAGCCCATCGGAGAGCAGAATCCGCGAACCCTGCTCCACGTTTTCAGCCAGCGTCTTGAAGGTGGTGCCCACCAGCGACGCTGTCCCCGGAACATCGCGCGGCGTGATCGTCAGCCGCCCGCCTGCCTTCAGCAGCACCGCCTGGTGATCCTTCAGCTTCGAGGTGCGAATCTTCGGCCCCTGCAGGTCGGCCAGAATACAAAGCGGCTTGCCCACTTCCCGGCTCACCTTCCGGATCATCTGAATCAGGGCCAGCTTCTCCTCGTGGGTGCCGTGGGAGAAATTGAGGCGGACCACGTCAACGCCCGCGCGCACCAGGTTCTTGAACACTGGCTCGGTATTGGATGCCGGCCCAAGCGTTGCGACGATCTTTGCGCGGCGGTTTGTTGCGGAATCAGTCAGGCTCAGTTCTGCAATTGACATGCGTTACTCCAGAATGGGTTCAGGTTGCTGAGGAAAAGTATGCGGTGTGCGGCCCGCTTCATTGTACATGGAGGGTAGGACCACACTCCCCCTTCATCCAGCATGAGGCGGACCATGCAGACTTGTCGGTGAGATCGGTCACAGCCCCGGCGGATTCGACTGCTCTTCCTCGGATGCGGCGGCCTGCGCCTTCCGTTCCCGAAACAGAACACCATTCAGCTCCGCCCCCAGCAGCGCGCTGAACGAGGTCAGATACAGCCACACCAGCGTCGCAATCCCCGCCCCGAACGAGCCGTAAAACATCGAATAGTCCGCGATGCGCGTCACATACCACCCAAAAACCAGGGTCGCCGGGAACCACACAAGCGTGGCCGCGATCGCGCCGGGAGCCACCCTGCGCCAGTTTTCCTTGCCCTTGGTGCCAAAGTGATAGAGCGCTCCCAGCACAGAAATACTGGTGAGCAGCGCAATGGCCCAGCGCACCAGCCGCCAAAACAGCAATACGACATGCCGCAACTCGTGGTTGGCGTTGTCGATCATCCAGGTTTCAATCTGGCGTCCGAAGACCAGCACCAGCGTGGCCAGGGTGAGAGGAACCAGCACAATCGGCACCAGCAGCAGGGCCCGCAGGCGCCGCTGCCAGAAGCCCCAGTCGCCGCGCGGCAGCCGGTAGGCCCTGCGGAACCCCTCCATCATCGACAGCATCAGCCCCAGGCCCGCAAAGACCGACAGGCTGGCCGCGGAAAAGATCAGCTGCGCGGAGTGAATGCGCCGGGTTGCCAGCGCCGCCTGCAGCAGGCTCATCGAGTCGGCCGGCATGAGTTGCTCCAGCGCCGAGCGCACCTCGCCCACCAGCGAAGGCCCCTCCGGCACCAGCGCCATCACCGTGGTGAGCACCACCAGCGCGGGAAACAGCATCAGCATCCCCGAGTAGGCGGACGCCTTCGCCGTGTTCAGCACGTCGTGGTCGAGGGCCTGCCAAAGTGCCTGCCGAAATTGACGAATGAACTGGGCCATGCGCGTCACTGGCAAGAGTAGAGCATCCGCGCCCATTGCGCGAGGCGCCACTGGACATTTGCCGCGACCCGCGCCCGGCCGGTACACAACCCCATGCTGCATCCAGGCCTCTGGCGCGGCAGCCGCCGGGACTGACGTATCCGGTTCAAACGGTTTATCATGGCCACGCCATGAAAACGACCTCGCTCCGGATTCTGCTTGCAGTTGCGTCCCTCGCCAGCCTCGCCGGCCTCCATGCCGCCGCGCAACCCAGGCCCGTTCCCAACCCGCAACTTGCCGGCAAGGAGCTGAATGCGCGCGTCGACTCGCTGCTCAAGCAGATGACCCTCGACGAAAAGATCGGCCAGTTGGTGCAGTACTCGGCCGGCTACGCCACCGGGCCGGGCGCATCCAACCTCCGCTACGACGAGCTCACCGCCAAAGGCCAGGTCGGCTCCATGCTCAACATCGTCGGGGTTGAGGCCACCAACCACTACCAGCACATCGCCGTGGAAAAGACCCGGCTCCACATCCCCATCCTCTTCGGCCTTGACGTGATTCACGGCCATCGCACCACCTTCCCGGTGCCCCTGGCGCTCGCCGCCAGTTGGGACCCAACCGCCGCCGAGACCGTGGCCCACACCGGCGCCGTGGAAGCCCGGGCCGATGGCATCGCCTGGGTCTTCTCGCCCATGGTCGACATCGCCCGCGACCCCCGCTGGGGCCGCATCATCGAGTCCAGCGGCGAGGACCCCTACCTCGGCTCCGCCATGGCCCGCGCCTGGGTCAGGGGCTACCAGCAAGGGGATCTCTCCAAGCCCGACTCGGCGGCCGTCAGCGTCAAGCACTTCGCCGCCTACGGCGGAGCCATCGCCGGCCGCGACTACAACGCCGTCGACATGGGCGAAGGCACCTTGCGCCAGGTCTACCTCGAGCCCTACCGCGCCGCGGTCGAGGCGGGCGCCGCCACCCTCATGAGCTCCTTCAACTCCATCAACGGGGTCCCCGGCTCGGCCAATCCCTTCACCCTCACCCAGATTCTGCGCAAGGAGTGGGGCTTTGACGGCTTCGTCGTCTCCGACTGGGGCGCGGTCGCGGAACTCATCAACCACTCCATCGGCGACGGCCCCACCGTGGCACGCAAGGCCCTCGAAGCCGGCGTCGACATGGACATGGAAGGCAACCTCTACGGAACCGTGATCGCCTCCCAGGTCCGCGCCGGCAAGATCCCCGAGAGCGTTGTGGACGAGGCCGTCCGCCGCATCCTTCGCGTCAAGTTCGCCCTGGGGCTCTTTGACCATCCCTACACCCAGCCCGGCCCGGCCTATGACGCCACCCCCGAGCGCCGCGCCCTCGCCCGCAAGATCGCCGGCGAGACCCTGGTCCTGCTCAAGAACGATCCCGTCGAAGGCCTGGGCACCCTGTTGCCCCTCACCGCCAAGGCAAAGAAAGTGGCCCTCATCGGTCCGCTCGCCGACTCGCAAAAGGAAGTCCTGGGCGCTTGGACGGTGGCCGGCGACGCCAAATATGCCGTGACCCTCCGCGCCGCGCTCGCCGAGCGCCTCGGCGACCGCCTCCTCTACGCCCAGGGCTGCGACCTGCTCTCCGGCGAAGACGCCAACGTCCTCCGGCGCATCAGCTTTACCGGCCCGGTGGACTCGGCCCCCAACCTGCCGGTTCCCGACGACGCCAAAACCATCGCGGAGGCCGTCGAGACGGCAAAGCAGGCCGACGTCGCCATCCTGGCCCTCGGCGAAAGCTCAAACTGGATGGAAGGCGAAGCCTCCAGTCGCGTCAGTCTTGGCTTTACCGGCGCCCAGGAGCAACTGCTGGAGGCAGTGGCGGCCACGGGCAAGCCCATCATCCTGGTGGTGGTGGCCGGTCGTCCGTTGGAGCTCAAGTGGGCCGCCGGCCACGTCGCCGCCATCGTCGAGGCCTGGAGCCCTGGAGTCGAGGCCGGGCACGCCGTGGCCGATGTCCTGTTTGGCGACGTGAACCCCTCCGGCAAGTTGCCGGCCAGCCTGCCCCGCGCCGTTGGCCAGGAGCCGCTCTACTATGCCCAACTGCCCACCGGCCGTCCGGCCCACGGCGACCTGAGCCATCTCCCCCGCGGCGCGGACGAGAAGTTCCTCTCCCGTTACATGGACGAGGAGAACTCGGCCCTCTTCCCCTTTGGCTGGGGCCTCAGCTACACCCGCTTCAGCTACGGCACGCCCGCCATCAGTCGCGGCGCGGTGCCCGTCCGCGAGGTCCTCGCCGCCGGGCACAAGCCAGTGGTCACCGTGGCCGTGGACGTCAAGAACACCGGCAGCGTGTCCGGAACCGAGGTGGTGCAACTCTATATCCGCAACACCGCCGCCAGCGTCGAGCAGCCGGTCCGCGAACTCAAGGGCTTTGCCCGCGTCCAGCTTGCCCCCGGCGAATCAAAGCATCTGGAGTTCCCGCTCGGCTTCGACGAGCTCAACTTCTATAACGCCGAGATCAAGCGCACCGTGGAGCCCACAACCTACAAGATCTGGGTCGGCGGCAGCTCGCTCGCCACCGCCGAGACCAGCCTTGCGATCGAGTAGGGTTGGGACTGGCAGCTCAGGCTGGACGCCTGTTGTTTGAGAAGCCGAACTGAACGGGTAAGCGCGTGGCTCCCAGCAGGTAAACTGTCTTCGAAAGGGAGACCAAAAATGCAGACGCGGATTCAGGGCACCACCATGCCTGTGCTGGATGTCCAGCTCGACCCCAACGAAAGCGTATTTTCCGAGAGCGGCGAGCTCTCCTGGATGACGGCTTCCATCCAGATGACCACGCACACCCAGATGGGCGGCGGTGGCGGGTTGTTTGGCGTCCTCAAGCGGGTGGCCGGCGGCGGCAGCCTCTTCATGACCGAGTACCGCGCCATGCAGTACCCCGGCGAGGTCTCCTTCGCCACCAAGGTCCCCGGCCACATCGTCCCGGTCCAGCTCGGCCAGGGCGTCGACTACATGGTCCACCGCCACGGATTCCTCTGCGCCACGCCGCAGGTCACCATCGGCGTGGGCTTTCAGCAGTCGCTCGGCGCCGGCGTCTTCGGCGGCAGCGGCTTCATGCTTCAGAAGGTCAGCGGCGTGGGCACGGCCTGGCTCGAACTCTCCGGCGAACTGGTCCAGAAGAACCTCGCTCCCGGCGAAGTCCTCCGCGTCCATCCCGGCCACGTCGGCGCCTTCCAGTCCTCGGTTGGCTTCCAGATCATGATGGTTCCCGGCATCAAGAACATGATCTTCGGCGGAGACGGCATCTTTCTCGCCGTGCTGCAGGGGCCGGGAACGGTGTGGCTCCAGACGCTGCCCATCTCCCGCCTCGCGCACCAGATCGCCGAGTACCTGCCCCGCACCGAGAACCGCTCCATGTCGGGCGGCGCGGCCGGCGGCGCGCTCCTCGGCGGCATCGTTGGCTCGATTCTGGGCGGGGACCAGTAAAGCGGCGATGGAGAGGCTTCGGGCAGAGAACGCTGCGGCCCGCCAGCGTATACTCCGGCTGTTCCTGCAACGCCATTTTGGAGTGAATTCTATGCCCGATGCTTCTGATGTCCTCAGCCGGTGCGTAGGCATCGGCCGGATCGCGCTGGTTCCGGTGCTTGCCGCCGTCACCGTCTTTGCGCAGGCGCCGCCCAGCCCGTCCGCGCCGGCGCAGGGCCCGGCGGCAACCAAAATGGCCGCGCCCGCGAGCAACGCCTCCCAGCCGGCCTGTCCGCACAGCCCCGATATGGACATTCCCCTCAATCAGACCATTCAGGCCCAGGTGACGGGAACCCTGGACTCGGGACATCTGAAGGTGGGCAAGGGTATCTGGGTCAATGTTGTAAACGGCGTGGTGTACCCCGGATGCACGCTGGAAAAAGGCGCCGCGATCTACGGCCGCATCACCGAAGCCGCTTCTGCAAAGACCTCAGATCGCTCGGTGCTCTCGATTCTGTTTGATCGCGCGGATTGCTCGGAACACGGCAAGAAGGCCCTGTCCATGCAGCTGATTGGTTTGGTCGGTCCTCCAGAGGATTCAGAGCACGGGCATGACGCCATGCCCAGTGAAGTGTCGGGCATCGGGCGTCAGATCTCCCAGACCGTTGCCTCCACAGATGGTTTTGATGCGGACCTGAATCCCCATGGCGCCAGACGTACGCTGCGTCCCGGAGCGGTCATGCGCATGCCCAGCGTGACACTGGAGCCGGAGGGCGGGCCGGAGTGCAGCGCCCGGATCTCAAGTAAGGGCCGCAGTGTTCAACTGGGCACGGGCGCGCAACTGATCCTGATCATGCAGGGCGCAAAGTAGAGCCGGGGAGCACTCCTGGGAGGGCGGCTGGCCTTTGCTCGTGCCGTCGGGTCAACGCGGGGCTTGACCGGTTCCGTGAGCTGCTGGAAAGTCGCTGACGAAGGCCAAAAATCCGTCGACGGGAAGCGGGCGGCTGAAGAGGTAGCCCTGGAAGGCGTGGCAGCCCAGCCCGCGCAGCCGCTGATGCTGCTCTTCTGTTTCCACCCCCTCGGCAATCACCGCAAGTCCCATGGCCCGGCTGAGCGAGATGACGGTCTGGGCAATGGCTCCGCTGGTGGCGTCCACCAGAAGGTCGCGCACAAACGAGCGGTCAATCTTGAGCCGGTCGAAGGGCAGCCGCTTGAGGTAGGCAAGCGAAGAGTATCCGGTGCCGAAGTCGTCAAGAGAGAAGCGCAGGCCATGAGCCTGCAATTCGGCCATGCGGGCAATGACCTCCTCGATGTCGTCGACAAGCATGCTTTCAGTGAGTTCCAGGCGAAGGCGGGCGGGGTTGGCTCCGGTGCGGCGCAGGGTTGCCAGTATGTTTTGCGCGAACTCAGGCTGACGGAACTGGCGGGCGCTGATGTTGACCGAGACAGTGAGGTTGGCCGTCTGCGGATGGGCGGCCCACGCCACGAGCTGCGCGCAGGCGGTCTCAAGCACCCAGTCGCCGAGCGGCAAAATCAGCCCTGTCTCTTCGGCCAGGGGAATGAAAGCGACCGGGTTGAGGAAGCCCTTGCGGGGATGGTTCCAGCGAAGCAGGGCCTCGGAGCCGGTGAGGCAGTCGCGCTCCACCTGGGGCTGGTAGTAGAGCAGGAACTGGTTGCCGTCGATGGCGCGGCGGAGATCGTCCTCCAGTTCGGCCCGGGCTGTGACCGCCGCCTGCAATGCCGGGGAGAAGAAGCGCAGGGCGCCGGGGCCGGCTGATTTGGCCTTGGAGAGGGCGATGTCGGCCTGCTGCAGCACCCCATCCGTGCTTTCAATCTGGTTGCCGTAGATGGCGATGCCGATGCTGGCGGTGGCGCGGCATGTATGGCCTTCGAGCGAAAAGGGCTGAGCGATGGAGTCGAGGACCTTGGCGGCGATGTTGCCTGCCTGCGCGGCTGCATCCCGTTCGCTTTCGCCCAGACCCTCCAGCAGCACGGCAAACTCGTCTCCGCCCAGGCGCGCCACGGTGTCGGTTTCGCGCACGCAACCGGGGATGCGCTGGGCCACCTCCTGCAGCAACAGATCGCCGATGGAGTGGCCCAGGGCGTCATTCAGCGTCTTGAAGTGGTCGAGGCCTACAAACAGCAGGGCCTGGTTGCGACGATGCCGGGCTGCCCCCGCCAGCGACTGCTGCAGCCGGTCCCGCAGCAGGCGCCGGTTGGGCAACCGGGTGAGCGGGTCATAGTAAGCCAGGTTCCGGATCTGGTCTTCGGCGGCCTTGGCGTCGGAGATGTCGCGCAGCACCGTCAGGACGCTGGGGACGCCTTCAATCTCAATCGTTGATGCGGAGATCAGCACCCAGACGAGTTCGCCGTTCTTCTTGCGCAACTGCGTCTTGAGATCCCGGAAGGCCGAGTCCTGGCGCAGGACCTGGGCCAGTTGCGGGCGCAGGGAGTCATCCACCCAGATGCCCAGGTCCAGAGAAGTCTTGCCGAGAACCTCTTCGCGGTCAAAGCCCAGCGCGTCGAGGAAGGACTTGTTGACCTCGATAAACTCGCCGGTGTCGAGGCGGCTGACGAAGATCATGTCGAGGCTGGTCTGGAAGGCTACGCGGTAGCGCTCTTCACTGCGGGCCAGGGCTTCGGCGGTCAGCCGCCGCTCCGTCACGTCGTGGACGATGGAGGAGAGCATCGGCCTGCCCCCAATCTCGATCGGGGTGCTGTAAACGCCCACGTCGCGCATCGCGCCGGAAGCGAGACGATGGCGAAAGTAGAAATGGCTTGCATGCTGGCGAAGGGCCCTGGCCATCTCTTCAGCAAGCGCCGCCGGGGGCAAGGCATTGAGCTGGCTGATGGGCATGCCGATCAACTGCTCCTTGCTGTAGCCGTAAAAGGCGGAAGCGGCGCGGTTCGCGTCGGCAATCCGGCCATCGGCCGGGTCGATAAGCAGCATCACCGAGCCGTTGTTCTCAAAGAACTTGCGGAAGCGGGACTCGCTCTCGATGAAGGCGTCAATCGCTTCCCTGCGTTTGGAGATATCTTCGACAAAACCCTCGAAATGGAGCAGCGAACCGTCTGGGCCCTTGATCTGCTGGGCGTTCAGAGATGCCCAGAGGTCGGTGCCATCTTTGCGTCGCAGGCGGCATTCGAAGCCCAGGACGGAGCCCTTCTGGTCGAGCAGGCTCAGGAACTCAGTGAGTTGGCTGGGGTCGGCCCAGACTTCTTCGCCGGGGGCATTGACTGAGGAGACCAGTTCCTCGGGCGAGTCGTACCCAAGCATTTTCGCGAGCGCCTGGTTGACCACCAGCGGTTTGCCGTCGCCAGAGGTTTGAAAGATCCCTTCCAGCGCCCCGTCAAAGATCTTGCGATAGTTGTCTTCGGCTTGCTGCAGTGCGGTTTCAGTCTTCCTGCGGTGTGTGATGTCCTTTCCAAAGATGGAAATGCCCACGGCCTCTTTGTCCACCAGGATCGGCTGAAGGGAAAGCTCAAGGATGCGGCCGTCGAGAAGCGAGAATTCGGTGCGAAACGCACCCTCGGCGAAGGCGCGCGCATAGAGCGGGGGCCAGCGGGAGACCATCACCGGAGGCAGCCAGTCCTGAGTCGACATTCCCGTCGCGGGAACCACGCCGAAGTTGCGCACGATGTGCTGCTCGAACGCGCGGTTAAACGCCATCAGACGGTAGCTGGGATCTACCGACCAGATCAGATCTTCCGTACTTTCAACCAGGGCAAGAAAATTTGCTTCGGCTTGGCTGCTCATTTCGGCCCCTCTTGACACCAAGGATGTACCGAATATCAATAACGGAAAAAGCCGACCTGTGTCCTTTTGGGAAACAGAGGAATACGAAGCGTGCGATTGAGTCACGATGAATGGATTGAGAGCTTCAGGATAGAAAGGGAACTTGCCCGTGTCAACAAAAGTCACAAACTGCCCGCTATCTTTGGCGGAGTGAACAAAAGGTCCAAACTATTTTGATAGATCAAGAGCGGTGTCCCCAGCCGCCTTCATCAGCCCGCAGTTTGCAAAGAAACGAATGAAACTGCCGGAGAGAGAGTTGCTTTCGCCGGCAGCCGCCTCCCTTAAGACTTCCCTTGTCGGAGTTCCAAGGTTCTCTTGCCTGCTGACGCCATGGGAGTTACCCGCCATCCTCAACTCGCCTGTCCCCTGGGCGTCCAGCACCAGGGCGGCAAGCTTGCGCGCAAGCGCCAGGTCAAAACTCTCGCTCACAAACACATGGTTGCCGCGAATCGTAATGACCACGGGGCCCTCGGTGGTGGTGTAAACCTGCTCCTCTGCGACCGGGATGGGCGCGCCGGCGGGCTGGTTGGGATTGGCCGGGGTTTCGGAGGCGTTGATGGCCTTCAGCCCCGAGTATTTGCGGCCCAGCTCCTCCGCATAAAGGCTGGCAAAGGCGCGCGCCGAGGCCGGATTCTTCCAGGCGGAGAGGTAAAAAAGCGCAATGGAGTTGGTGGAGGCCTGCTCGGCGGCGGTCTTGGCGTTGAGCCGCTGGCCGGCCCAGTAGAGCCCGCCGTCCCAGGCCGGGGTCAGGTCGCGGGCGGCGTTGTCGCCGCCAAAAAGCCCGGCGAGGATGTGCAGGTCAAGCTGGCCCATCTGGCCGATGTCATAGGCCTTGTAGAGCTTGTCCACCAGGGGGTGGATGTCGGGCAAAAGCGGCACCGAGGGGGCGTGCCGCTTCTCATATTCGATAGGGTTGATGATCTCCCAACTGGAGGTCGGGGGCCGGTCCATGGCCCCTGCAAAAGCCGCGCCCTGGCCCTTGTCCATCCACACATCCTGCACAAAGCTCAGCCCTTCGCGGTAGGGAAAGAGCAGGGATTCTGAGAGCAGCAGGGGTGCGCGGGCCAGCACTGGCGAACTGTCTGAGCCGGTCATCTTCTGCTTGACCCAGTCCATGACCTCAGGGTCCTTCACCAGGCTCTTGCCCAGCGGCTTGAGGATGTAATCCATCATCACCGCCGTGGCCTGGCCCTCGACGACGGCCTCACGGGCGGTGTCCATCTCGTCGCGGGCCAGGTGGTCGGTGTCTTCGCGAAGGTTCAGCGAGGGGTCGGCGGGAGTCTGGTCGTTCCACTTTTCCAGGTCTGTGTGCTGGTCCTGCAGGGCGTGTGTCAGCTCGTGCGCCAGCACCGGCTTCTGCTCGTCGATATCCACCCAGTCAAGCATGAAAACGGTCTTGGTCCTGGAGTCGTAGTAGGCCTCGATCTGTTCTTTGAGCAGTTCAAGAAGAAACGGCTTGAGGGCAAAGTCGCGGTCCAGGAGCCCGAACTTCTTCAGGACAATCTCACTGCGCTGCATCCGGCGGGCGCTCTCGTCCTCCTCAAACTTCTTCTTGAGGTACTCTTCGACCACGGGCCGTGAGGTGATCTGGCGCTTCACGTCGCTCTTCACCGGCAGGCCGGTCTCCTGCGAAGAGAACTGGATCAGTTCATCCACGAGACCGAAAAGCTGCTTGGCCTGCTCGGGGGTAATGCGGGTTTCGCCCTTGGGCTTGTCCTTGTCAGACGGGGGAGCGGCCTGCGCGGCGGGAGCGGAACTACCCTGCTCGGGCGAGCCAGCCTGTTGCGCCACGGCCATCGGCGCCAGGCACAGCAGCAGCGCCAGCGCCCATGCCTGCCGGTTCCTGCTCAACCCATCGTGCTGCTTGCTCATCGGCGCTCCTTGTGGTGCGAAGGGTGGTGCTGTGCAACGTGGCGGGTCAGGCGGCGGCATCCTTCCCCAAGGCTATAATCAGGATGCGGCCCGGCGCGCATTTTTGCCGGAAATCTGTGATTGAAAACGCGAGCAAGCGTCATTTTATGAGTGAGACGGTCCATTCCCCGGCCAATTCGATGACCCCGCTTGCCGCTACGCTGGCCTCGCCCGAGTTGAGGGTCCTGCGCGGCGTACTGACCCCATGGGCATTGGACGCTCCGGAGACGGAAACAGCGGCGTTGATGGCTGGGGCCGCGGTTCACGACCTGGGATGGATGCAGCGGGTGGCGGTGCGCGGCGAAGACCGCTTCCGCTGGCTCAGCGGCATGGTCACCAATACGGTCACCGACCTGCCTGCCAACGGCGGCGCATGGAACCTGGTGCTCAACGCCCAGGGGCGCATTCAGGGCGACCTCCATGTTTGGCGCAACGGCGATGCACTGGAAATTGAGCTGGCGGCCGACCAGGCCGAGCGGCTGCTGACCCACCTGGACCGTTTCATCATCATGGACGATGTGGAACTCGTCCCGCTGAGCGACGGGCCAGACGGGCAGACGGCTCTGGGCCTCGCCGGTCCCCTGGCTGCCGGAGTCCTGCTGCGGCTGGGACTGCCCGCGCCCGATGCGCCCATGACCAGCGCCCTGGGCAGTTGGAACGGCGCCAATCTGCGGGTCGTCCGGGGTTACGAAGCGCTGGCTCCGCACTTTGAGATTTGGACCGTGGCTTCGATCATTCCCGCTCTCTTGCAGGCGCTGGTCGAGGCCGGCGCGCAGCCCGTGGGAGCCGCCACGCTTGAAGCCTTCCGCATCGCCGAGGGCATCCCGCTCTACGGCGTGGACATCGTGGAACGCGACCTGGCGCAGGAGACCTCGCAGATGCGCGCGCTGCACTTCAGCAAGGGCTGCTATCTGGGCCAGGAGATTGTGGAGCGCATCCGCTCCCGCGGCAACGTGCACCGCCACCTGCGCAGCCTGGAGTTGCAGGGACCGCTGCCTGCGCCGGGTGCGGAGCTGGCCTTTGACAGCCCCTCGGCAGGGCCTGGGGCGCCGGCCGGACACATCACCAGCGCCGCCGAACTGGCTTTGCCCTCGGGTCCGCGCTGCTTTGCACTGGGCATGATTCGCGGCGAAGCTGAACTGCGCGATCAACCTCTCACCTACACTGCCGGAACGGGAGCGGGCGCCGCCCGCATCCTTGCCGCCGCGCCGGAACTTTGATTTGAAAGAGACGGGAAAACTGGAATCATGAGCGATACACCGAAGTTTGAAGTCATCGACCGCCGCAAGATGAAGGCGAGTGAAGAACAAGAAGCCCTGAAGACGGCCTCCGCCGAAGCAGCCGAGCCGAGCGCGGGGCCGCAGTTGGTGGTCAGCGAACCGGTCGTCAGCCACGATTCCGGCCTGGAGCCGGCTCCCGAAGATGGCTTCGATACGGACGAGCCGGAACTGCCTCCCGCGCCCACAGCCGAGGAGAGCCGGGCGCAGAAGATCGCTTATGACGGTGCGGCAACCCGCCTCGAAGAGCTGGTCCGGGCGCAGAATCCCGCCGCCGGGGCGCAGCCGCCCATCACCTTTGAGAACCTGGTGCAGCAGTTCTACGTCTCCGCCATGATTCAGATGGGCGCGGCCACCCAGGAAGGGCAGCGCCCGCGCGTGGACATTCTCGGAGCGCGCCAGACCATCGACCTGATGGGCGTGCTGGCGGAGAAGACCCAGGGCAACCTGACCGAAGCCGAGGATCGCGTCCTCAGGACGGTCCTCTTCGAGGTGCGAATGGCCTTCCTCGAGCTGACCAACATGATCACCCTGCAGGGTGTGCCGCAGCCGCCTGTGCCGCCATTGGGAAATCGCTAGCACCGATGAACGGCCTGCTGACATTTCTCGGGACGGGAACCTCCATGGGGGTTCCCACGCTGGGGTGTGACTGCCCGGTCTGCACCTCGGCCGACCCGCGCGACCGGCGCCTGCGGCCCTCCGTGCTGCTGCGCTGGCACGAGCAGGGGGAGGCCGGCGGCCGCGAGCGCGTGGTGGTAATCGACACCGGGCCGGACTTTCGCGAGCAGGCGTTGCGCGCAGGGCTTAACCGCGTCGACGCGGTCTTCTATACCCACTCCCACGCCGACCACATCCTGGGCCTCGACGACCTGCGCCCTCTCAGCTTCAACGTGGCCCGCGAGGGCGGCGACCTTCCCCTCTATGCCTCCGAGGAGACGAGGGCGGTTCTTGAACGTATCTTCGACTACACCTTTTCGCCTCACGCGACATACCCCAATCGCGCCAAGGTACGCATTGAGACGCTTGCCGAGCGCACCGCAGTTCATGGCGTGGAGTTTGTCCGGGTGCCGGTCCTCCACGGGACCATGCACATCGCGGGCTTTCGCTTTGGCCGGGCTGCTTACCTGACCGACGTCAGCGCCATTCCCGAAGAAAGCTTCGCGCTGCTGGAGGGCGTGGAGCACCTGGTCATCTCCGCCCTGCGCTACAAGCCGCATCCCAGCCACGCCACCCTGGCGCAGGCGCTGGGCTGGGCGGAGCGCATTGGCGCGCGCAAGACGTGGTTTACCCACATTGCCCACGACCTTGGCCACGAACAGACCAACCGGGAGCTGCCCGAGCACTGCAAACTGGCCTATGACGGCCTCAGCCTGCCGGTCGACCTGGGGCCCCTCACGCCATGAGCGAGAGTCCCGGCCCCATGATTCCTGTCTTTTGCTCCGTTGCCGAGATTCCCGCCGGCTTTGGCCCCAGCGTGGCCGCCATTGGCAACTTCGATGGCGTGCACCGCGGCCACCAGCAGATTCTGGCTGCGGTGCTGAAAGAGGCCCGGGCGCTTGGCGTCCGAGCCGTAGCCATCACGTTTGATCCGCACCCGGAGCAGTTTCTGCGCCCCGCGGAGGCCCCCCGCCTGCTCACGCCTGTACTCGAGCGCCTGCGCCTGCTGGGCCTCACAGGCATGGACGCGGTGGTGGTTCTGCCCTTTGACGAGGCTTTGGCCACGCTGCCGGCGCGGGAGTTTGTCAGCAAGATCCTGGTGGAAGCCCTGTCCGTGCGCAGCCTCCACGAGGGGGGCAACTTCCGCTTTGGCTACCGCGCCGAGGCCGGGGTGGAGGAGTTGCGGGCCTTTGGCGCAGAGTTTGGCTTTAC
This sequence comes from uncultured Acidobacteriaceae bacterium, assembly GCA_903849645.1. Classification (GTDB taxonomy): domain Bacteria; phylum Acidobacteriota; class Terriglobia; order Terriglobales; family Acidobacteriaceae; genus Telmatobacter. The sequence continues at coordinate 105,482 of CAINJJ010000009.1, forward strand.
CGTATGCGTACACGGCTCAGTGCGGGCGCGCGGGCTTGAGGTTTCGAGTTCGGCCATCCGGGCGCTGGTGGCCGCGGGCGACGTCAAACGGGCCCGTTGGATGCTGGGCCGGCCCTTCAAGGTGCGCTCCACCCAGGCCCGCGGCCGCGGCATCGGGACCCAACTGCTGGTGCCCACGGTCAATCTCGCGGCCTATTCCGGCCTGCTGCCGGCCTTCGGGGTCTACGTGACCAGGCTGACCATTGGCGGGCGCTGCTTTCAGTCCGTGACCAATGTGGGCAACCGGCCCACCTTTGGCGAGGCGTCCTTTGCGGTCGAGTCGCACATTCTGGACTTTGAGCCGGTGGAGATGGACGAGACCACGCCCGTGGAATTGGAGTTCCTGATGCGCCTGCGCGGCGAGTTGACCTGGCCCTCGCCCGAGGCGCTCAAAGCCCAGATATTCAAGGATGTGGCGCGCGCACAGCGGTATTTCCGGCGAGCCCCTTCATTTGAATAGTCCTGCCAGCAGCACAGATCATCCTTGATGTTTTGAGAGGGCGCGGCTTAAGCCGTGCTGCAAGAGCACCGGGGCAGGCGCTATCGCTGGTTTGTAGCCTTTGCCGGATCGGCGTCAGGAGGCAACGCTGGCTTGACGGCGCCGCCAGGCTTGGCAGTAGCAGTCGCCGGCGGCAGCGCGGGTTTGACGGATGTTTTGGGCGCGGGAGCCACTTTGGCTGGAGCCGGCAACGGCGCGCCCACGGGCTGAGCCACGGGGGCCAGGAAGCCCTTTGCGACAGGGGGCTTGAGGACCGTTCCCGGTGTGGTTGCCTGCTGGGCGGCTATCGGCGTTTTCGCCGTCGCTGAGGGCGCGGTTCCAGGCTTGGTGGGCACGGCAGCCGCGGCCTTGAGCAACGCGCTCTCCTTCTCCTCTCCCAGAAACTTCTCGTCGTCCTTGCCCACAATGGCGGCGCGCATCCAGGTCATCCAGATAGGGAGCGCGGCCTTGGCGCCGGTCTCCTTTTCGCCCAGGGGCTGACGGCTGTCAAAGCCCACCCACACGCCGCAGGTCACCGAGGGCGAGAAGCCGAGAAACCAGGCATCGGTGTAGTCGCTCGTGGTGCCGGTCTTGCCGCCGACCGGGTGCTTGAGCTGCGCCGCGGCGGCTCCGGTGCCGTGTTGCGTGACGGCCTGCAGCAGCGTCATCATGGTGCGCGCCGTGGGCTGGCTGATCACTTCGTTCACTGCAGGCGTGTCTTCCCAGAGCGTGATGCCATCGGCGTTGGAGACCTTCCGAATCAGCCTCGGCTGCACGCGGAGGCCGTCGTTGGGGAAGACGGCGTAGCTGGCCACCTGCTCCTCCAGCGTGATCTCCACTGCTCCAAGCGCCACCGGCAGATAGGCCGGAATGTTGGAGGTGACTCCGAAGCGGTGAGCCACCTCGATGACCTTGTGGATGCCCACGTGCGCGGCCAGCTTGAGCGCGGGAATGTTGCGCGACTCCGCGAAGGCGTTGATGAGCGTCATCCGGCCCTTGAAGTCGTTTTCGTAGTTGTGCGGCGTATAGCTGCCAAAGCTGACCGGACCGTCCACAATGGTGTCGTCGGGCAAGGCGCCGTCTTCCACCGCGGCGGTGTAGACGTAGGGCTTGAAACTGGAGCCGGTCTGCCGCTCGGCCTGCGTGGCGCGGTTAAACTGCGACAGCGCGTAGTCGCGCCCGCCGACCATGGCGAGCACGTCGCCCGTGGCGTTGTCGATGGCCAACAGGGAGCCCTCCGCCCCGGAATCCTGCTCCAGGGTCGCGCGGCGGGCGCGGCCTTCCAGGGTATCGGCCAGGTGGAGGTAGACCACATCTCCGGGCTTGACCAGCGCGTCTGCGAAGCGCTGCCCCGTCCACTGCCAGTCCTCGGGCAGCAGAACCACCTCAACGGAGCCGACCCGGGCGTGTATCTCCAGGGGCAGCACGCGGGTAACGATAGCGTGCACGTAGTCGCCGGGGCCGGTCTTCATGGCCCAGTCCGGATGCCTGTACTCCTCGATCGTCAACCCTTCCGTGATCACGTTTTCGAGCCTTCCGGGCTGTCCGGGGGCGACCCAGCCCCGGCGGCGCTCATAGGTGGCGAGCCCATCCAGCACGGCGCGATTGGCGACCCGCTGCAGGTCCATGTCCAGCGTGGTCTGGACGCGCAGCCCGGCCTCGTGGACCTCCTCGGTGCCGAAGCGCTTTTCCAATTCGCGCCGCACCTCCTCCTGAAACCACGGGGCCACGGACATCTCCGGCTGGGCAATGTGCAGGCCGAGCGGTGCGTTGCGCGCCTGTTCCGCCTGCGCGTGCGAGATCACCCGGTCAGACTCCATCTCGGTGAGCACAAGGTTGCGCCGGTGGAGCGCCTTCTCCGGGTAGAGCAGCGGCGAGTATGCGACCGGGCCCTTGGGCAGCCCGGCCAGCAGCGCGGCCTCGGTCAGCGTCAGGTCCCTGGCGTGCTTTGAGAAGTAGAACCCCGAGGCGGCCTCAAAGCCATACATCCCGTGGCCGAGGTAAATCTGGTTGCCATAGAGGGTGAATATCTGCTGCTTGGTAAAGGCCCGCTCGATCTGGATGGAGAGGTAAGCCTCCTGAATCTTGCGGCTGGCGGTGCGGTCGGCGGAGAGAAAAAGATTGCGGGCCAGTTGCATGGTGAGCGTGGAGGCCCCCTGCGAGCGCCCATGGCTGCGCAGGTCGTGCCACAGGGCGCCCACGATGCGCAGAAAATTGATGCCGCCATGCGACTCGAAGGTCTTGTCTTCAATCGAGAGCACCGCCTGGTGCAGAACCGGCGCAAAGTCGCCGTAGTTGACGATGATGCGGCGCTCCAGCGCAAAGGAGCCGATGACGCGGCCCTTCTGGTCGTAGAGGTCGGTTGTGGTGGAGGGCCGATAGCGCTCAAGATCATGAATCTGCGGCAGATCGACCGAGTAGACCAGCGTCAGTCCGGCCAGCGACCCGGTGGTCACAGCCAGCACCAGCAGCGCGGCAAGTGCGAGCTTGCCGGCCAGCTTGCGCCGCCTCGGCGCGGGAACCGGCTCGGATAGGGGCCGGCGGGATCGTGCGAGGGAGCGGGATTCGGAAGGCTGGGCGGGGGGTACAGCCAAGCGATTCAGGCCTCATGGCATCGTCCCCGGTTGCCGGGGAGCAGATGCTTCAGCCCAAGGCTAGCACGGAACAATCAATATGAATGGGTCGGCGCGCACTGCCGAACCACGCCGGGCAAGGGTCGAGAACGCGAAAAGGCCCGGCGTTGTGAGCCGGGCCATGAATGATTCACCGGAGTGCGCGGAACTTAGCTGTTTTTGGCCTTCAAAAGATCCAAGGCCTTGTTGAGGGTCTCGTCGTTCTTCGCCGCCGGGGCCTCGTCTTCTTCATCGATTGCCGGACCCACCACCACCGTCGGCACCACGGCCTCGTCCTGAATCTTCTTGCCACCGGGTGTCTGGTACTTGGCTACGGTCAGCAGCAGCGCCGCGCCGTCGGGCAGCTCCATGGTCTTCTGCACGGAGCCCTCTCCAAAGGACCGTTCACCCACCACATCGCCGCGCTTTGCGTCCTCAATGGCGGCGGCGGTCAGCTCGGCCGGGCCATAGGTGCCGCGATTGATGAGCACAGCCAGGGGCGCATCCGTCAGGAACTTCGTCGCATCGGCGGCAAACGTCTGGCGGGGAAACTTCTGTCCTTCCAGCGCGGCCAGCGTTCCCTGTTTGACAAAGAAGTTGGCGAGCCGCAGTCCCTGCTCTTCATCGCCGCCGGCAGAGTCGCGCAGGTCAAGCAGCACCTTGCGGCTTTTGCCCGCAGACTTGATCTTGGCGGCAATCTCGTCCACCCGGGCCAAGGTCAGGGCGCCCGGCTTGAGATAGAGAATCGTCGAGTTCTCGTATTGCTGCTCGGCCAGGCTCGGCTGGGCGCTGATGGCGCGCGTCAGGGTCAGCTTGTCCGGGTCCGCCTTGCGCGGGCGCACCACGGAGACGGTCACGGTAGTCCCCGGCTTGCCCTCCAGCAGCAGCCGGATCACCGCCAGCGACAGCTCACGGGTAGACTGTTCGCCGATGGACTCGATTACGTCACCGTCGGAGAGGTGTTCCTTGTCGGCAGGCGACCCCGGCAGCACGCTCACAATGGTGGCGTAGCCGAACCGCTTTGACACGGTGATCCCCACCTGCGCCACGCCGGTCGACGGGCGATCCTTGTAGATCTTGTATTCGGTCGGGGTGAGGTAGCTGGAGTCGGCGTCCAGCGACTCAAGCAGCCCATGCAGCGCTCCCGTGGTCACGTCGCCGATGTTCGGCTCGGTTACATATTCGGTCTGGACCTTGCTCAGGACCTGGCGATAGACCGACATCTGGCGATAGGCGCCATCCTCCTGGCCTGCGTGAACGCCGAAGAAGCCAAACTCACCCAGGAAGAACCCGAGGCCGAGGGCGGCAAAGATGGCCGCGGAGAGCACAAAGACAAAGCGCTGGAAGAATCGAGACACACACACCACCAAGGCGGCCCCAGGGGGAAACAGGGCCTTCACCTTATAGACGCAATCATATCCCAAGGGGTTTGCGGCGGGTTTGCAGTTAAGCAAAAGGCGGAAAAGGAGAAAGCGGGAAAAATCCAAAGGCGGTTGTCCTTTGGTAACGGGAAGGCCTTGCGGCCAAGTCTCATGGATCGTTTTGTTTGACCCTGCCGTTCGCCGGGCGGACCTTTTCCGCACCGTATCGTTCGATTGTTGACAGAATCGAAATCCCGCCAAAACACGCATCTCCCCGCATTTCGCGGTTGACAGTGATTCCGCAACTTGTGAGAATAGCGCACCGCCCTTTGAAAGCAAGCGGAATCCCTCGCCACTAGCCAAATAAGGAGTAAGCATGTCAGCAAGAACAGGTTTAGCGGGTCTCACGATGCTCGCGCTCATGATGGCCGGAGCCATGAATGCCCCGGCACAGGCGCCCTCCGTGATGACGCACCACATGCACGAAGTGACCTCAACCGGCCAGCAACTGATCGGCCGGCTTCCCGCGAACCAGACGCTGCAGCTCGACCTTGTCCTGCCGCTGCGCGACCCGGAGGGCCTGGACCAATTCCTGAGCGAAGTCTACGACCCCAACAGCGCCAACTATCGCCACTTCCTCACTGTTCCGGAGTTTACCGCGCGCTTTGGCCCCACCCAGAAAGACTACGACGCGGTGCTTCGCTTCGCCCGGGAGAATGGCCTGGCGGTCGTAGGCGGATCCCGCGACGGCATGGAAGTGCAGGTCAAGGGCTCGGTGCTGGCCATCGAATCCGCCTTCCACGTGAACATGCAGGTCTACCGGCACCCCACGGAAAGCCGTAACTACTTTGCGCCCGACCGCGAACCCAGCACCAACCTCCCCTTCGCGCTGTGGCACATCTCGGGTCTCGAAAACTTCTCCCTCCCGCACCCCTTGTACCAAAAGAAAGAAGATTACGCGGCAGCCCACGGAATTCGCCCGGAGGCTGTCGTCGCGCACGCCACCACCGGCTCCGGCCCCTCGGCGTCCTTCCTCGGCAGCGATATGCGGGCAGCCTACTATGGCAGCGGCTCCCTCACTGGAGCAGGACAGAACCTCGGCCTGCTGGAGTACTACGGCACTGACCTTGCCGACCTCACCACCTATTACAAGAACATCGGCCAGACCAACACCGTGCCCATCACGCTGCTGTCCACAGACGGAACCAGCACAAGCTGCCTCGCGCCCGGATGCGACGACACCGAGCAGGAACTGGACATCACCCAGGCCCTCGGCATGGCTCCCGGTCTCGCCAGCCTGACAGTGTACGTTGGCTCCTCTGACACGGCAATCATCAGCGCCATGACCACCCACAGCCCGCTGCCCACCACCATCGGCTGCTCGTGGGGATGGACGCCGATTGATCCCAGCACACTCGACCCCTACTTCAAGAAGATGGCCGCCCAGGGGCAGAACTTCTTTGCCGCCTCAGGCGACAGTTCCACCTGGTCCAGGACCGTTACAGCCTGGCCGGCGGACGATCCCTATGTAGTTTCTGTGGGCGGCACGGACCTGGTCACCGCCAGCGCCGGCGGACCCTGGCAGTCGGAGACCGCCTGGGCAAGCAGCGGTGGCGGCATCAATGTGGACGGCATTGCCATTCCCGCCTGGCAGCAGCTCTCAGGCGTCATCACCTCCGCCAGCAAGGGATCAACCACGCTGCGCAATGGCCCGGATGTTTCGGCCAATGCAAATTACACCTTCTACACCTGCTCCAACCAGACCACCTGCCTGGCCAACTCCTACGGCGGCACCAGCTTTGCCGCGCCCATGTGGGCCGGTTACATCGCCCTTGTGAACCAGCAACTGGCCTCCGGCGGCTCCGCGCCCATCGGATTCCTCAACCCCACCATCTACGCGCAAAACGTAACCTCCAGTTACACAACGAACTTCCATGACATCACCAGCGGCACCTCCGGCAGCTACTCGGCTGTGACTGGCTTCGACCTGGTCACCGGCTGGGGCAGCCCCAATGCCGGACTGCTGGCCGCCCTCACGGGAGCCGGCTCCACCCCCAACTTCACTCTGGCCGCTGCGCCCACAGCCGTCTCGGTTGTGCAGGGCAGCAATGGAACTTCCACCATCACCACGGCCGTTTCAGGCGGATTCAGCGCGGCGGTGGCCCTCTCGGCCAGCGGCCAGCCCTCGGGCGTGACCGTCAGCTTCAGTCCCACATCGATTGCCGCTCCCGGCGCCGGAACCTCGACCGTTACATTGGCCGTGGCCTCCACCACCGCGACCGGCTCCTATCCCATCACCGTGACCGGGACCGGCGGCGGCGTAACGCAGACGGCCACCATCACCCTGACCGTGACCGCCGCGGCCTCGCCTAACTTCACCATCTCTGCCTCACCTACCGCGGTTTCCGTGGCGCCGGGAGGCAACGGAAGCTCCACCATCACCACGGGCGCACTCAGCGGATTCAACTCCGCCATTGCGCTGTCGGCGTCCGGCCAGCCCGCGGGCGTCACCGTGAGCTTCAGCCCCGCTTCCATCGCAGCGCCGGGCACCGGCTCGTCAACGGCAACCCTCGCTGTCGCCGCCGGAACCTCGGCTGGCACCTATGCCATTACCGTTACCGGCACGGGCGGCGGAGTCACGCACACCACGACGATCAACCTGACCGTCACTGGTACGACGCCGTCCTTTGCCGTGAGCGCCTCGCCCACCGCCATCACGGTGACCAGGGGCTCCTCCGGCAAGTCCACCATCACCACAACCACAGCCGGCGGCTTCAACTCGGCCATCACACTCAAGGCGAGCGGCCAGGGCTCCTCCAACACCGTCTCCTTCAGCCCGTCCTCCATCGCAGCTCCCGGTGCGGGCACTTCCACCATGACCGTAACCGTAAGCTCACGAGCAACCAGGGGAACCCGCACCATCACCATCACCGCGACCGGCGGCGGCATCACCCACACAACCACCGTCACCCTGACCGTGCAGTAGCCCGGCAGCAATGAAGCGGCACAACCCGAGGGAGCCACGGCACTACTGCCGTGGCTCCCTCTCATTGTTGACTGGAATCAGCGTGCACTCTGTCGGCCTGTAGCAGAAGACGCCTCACTTGGAAAGTCTGTTGGCGGGAGGCTGGATCGAACTGCCGACCTGCGAGTTATCTAACGCGCGTCACAAATCCAATCAACTCATTGCAAGCCGGATTGGACTCCAGAAATGCAATCAATGGATGTAAGCCTGTGACATGGCGGCCGCGAGGCTGCGCATGTGATGCTGTCAGGAAGCCGATCACGCCCGCATTTCCCCCTACCCCCGAATCGTACATTTCCTTGGACTGGAGTGTGCACCGTGTGGCCGAAATCGATCTTGCTCTCTTGACAACTGCCAAGTTGCTACAACTGGAAACCCATGCGGAGCATCGCGCCAATCATCAATTGCGTTGTAGCGTCTGCCTCGCTCGGCTTGCGGTAGTTCAAAATGAACCCATAATCGCCCTTTGCGCCGTTCGGCCGTTCACACCGTGTGATCAGCGGGTCGAACCACTGGGATGTCTCCAGACTGGAGAGCCTAAGTTTCGCGATCTCCTCGCCCACGGCCGAATTGCATGATACCCAGCTTTCTTGTTCGGACTTTGGATGGTCAAAAGCCCACCTGAAGACAGTCGGAAACTGCCTCTTGAAAAGGGCGCGGTGATGCGCGTTGACGAAGTAATCCGAGTCCGGTACGTACTTATCAAGACACTCCCGCACACGTTGTGGGGATTGATTCATGCCGGTGAACGTTCGAGCTGAAAAGCCGCCTTGCAAAGCCTCCTTGAGGCCGTGGCTTCTCAGAGCAAAATAGTCCTGATGGTGTGACCTGATTCCGCTGTATCTGGTTAACAAATCAGGCGGACTGAGTAGCTCGGAGAATCCTCCATAGAATTCCGTGCCATGCTTTTGCAGGAATTCAAATGCCAGGTCCCATACGACATCTGCCACGGCGCTTACTTCCTCAGGCCCCCCTTTACGAACCTGGGTACTATGATTCCCCGGGAATGGCAAGAATGCATAGTTCGTCTGTGAAGGATGCAGGACCTCCACTCTTTCTTTATCTTGCGGCGCAAAAGCCCCGCGTCGTTCATCCATGGCGAGCGTGGCAATGTAGTTCTTCACAATGCCAGGCACTTCCTTTGTATCTTTCAGCTTCAGTCCCGCGTCCCAGCCGGCCACCGGATCCACGGCAAAGATGTTGACCCGCAAGCCCCCATTCACGCTGCCGGTCATCATGATCTCATCCAGCTTGTTTGCGATTCGAAGACAGGTGACTGCTCCGCGGCTCCAACCCATCAGATTCAGAGTGGTCAGCCTGGGGATGTGCTTGTTTGACGTGGGGTCCATGCGGTCGAAAATGACCGCGATCGCCTCGGCGATGTTGTCATCCCACCCATATCCCGTGCCAGTCCCCTTTGATACAAAGGCGGTCGGCACCTTCTTCAGCCCACCAGGCTTATAGCCGGGCGCTTGTCCCCACCCCATGCCACCTATCGCGTGTTCAGCGAACTTCCTGCGGCCTGCCGGCGTGGAGATATCAACTCCCTGCTCCCTTTGAATGGCCTGGCGGCGTGTCAAATCCTCGAACGATTCGCCTGCGCCCGGGACCCTGTAGCGCGAGTGGGTTGTGCTGGCTGCAAGGCGCTGAGCTTCAAGTTCCATGGCTCTTAATGCTTCGCCCCGGTCTGACTTCAGAATCTTGTTCTCTCTGTCACTGTATGGGTTGTAAAACCCAGGGGTAGGATTCTTCTTCCTCTCCTCATCGCTTGTGCCCCCACTGCCCGGACCATCGAGGATGTAGCAGGATGGCGACGGCGTTCTTTTGCTGAACTCGGTTACGATCTCTCCATCCGTGCGGCTCCGGTGGGAGTTGGTGCCATGGCAATAGATCGTGAAGACAGACATATCTCGGTCCTCCTCCTGTGTCTGATCGGATGGTCCAGTATCGGGCCCTCGGATGTTCGGTCCCATGTCAGCCCGGGAATCCGATCGCGAGTACCGCCTATGAGCGAATAGAGAAGTGCGGGGGGAACTCAGGGCGGGAGTATAGAGGGGGACTGAGCACCTTGGTGTGACAGCAGACACAGTGGCTTGTGACACCCAAGCGGACCAGCAACATCTTCACCCGAGAACAGGCCGACCATGCCCTCGCTGTTCTTCAGTCGCTCCCAGGTCTCATTAGGGTTTGGCCGCCAAGGGTTCCGGGGGCGCTTCAGCCTGCTCCTCATGCGTAGGGGCGAAAGATGTTCCACCGCGTATGCAGATGCGAGACCCAGAAGCGTCGAGGTAGGTTTCTATGGGTCAGGAACCACAATCACAGGTGCATCAAGGCTGAGCGATTGTCTGACGACAGGCACATGCCACCAGATATTCAGGTTCGAATATGGGTGGTTGGTGGCGGGAGGCAGGATCGAACTGCCGACCTACGGGTTATGAATCCGTCGCTCTAACCATCTGAGCTACCCCGCCGGAAGGGAAACAACCAGAACCGGCCTTTGCAGCCTGATCCCGTGGGCCGGGCGGACACAAATCCACCCCAGGTCCCAGTCATGATGATACGGGCGGCTGGATTGAAGGTCAAACCGGCCGCCCTGGACTCGTCCAACACGCCCGCAGCGAGCCCTTCCCGTCCTATCGAATGCCGCCTGCGATAGACTCGGCTGCATGAGTTTGAAGCGCATTGCCGGTGTCATTCCGGCGCGGCTAAGTTCCACGCGGCTGGCCCGCAAGGTGCTGCGCACCATCGCCGGGCGGCCCATGGTGGAGTGGGTCTGGCGCGCCGCCTCCGCCAGCGGCCTGATGGACCCGGTCGTGGTGGCCACCGATTCCGACGAGGTGGCGGAGCTGTGCCGCGAGCGCGCGATTCCGGTGGTCATGACCTCGCCGACGTGCCCCAGCGGGTCTGACCGTGTCCGCGAGGTGGCCCTGCAAATTGACGCCGACATCTACGTCAATATTCAAGGCGACGAGCCAACCCTCACGCCGGAGTTCTTTCCGCCGCTGCTGTCGCTTTTTGAGCGCCCCGAGGTCGAGGTGGCAACCCTCGCCGTGCGCTGCCCGCTGGAAGAGATTGCCAACTCCAACGCGGTCAAGGTGGTGACGGCGCTCGACGGCCGCGCGCTCTACTTTTCGCGGGCCACCATCCCCTACGACCGCGATGGCGATGGCTTTGCGGCCTATTGGAAGCATCTGGGCATCTACGCCTATCGCAAGGCGGCTCTGGAGCGGTTTGCCTCGCTGCCGCCCTCGCCCCTGGAGTTGATTGAACGGCTGGAGCAGTTGCGCCTGCTGGAGAACGGCATGGGGCTCTACGTGGCCCAGGCGCCGGGTGACACCATTGGCGTGGATACGGAAGCTGATCTGGACCGTGCCGAGGCGGAACTGCGCTGGCGCAAGTCCTGACCGGGCGTCTCGCCATGCCCATTGGCTGGAATCCGAATTGCGCGCAAGAACCGGATAGCGCGCGCCGCAGCGCATGAGCGACCATGGTTTCCATGAGAGGCAAAGAGCAAATCATGCAGCAACCACCCAGCGCAACGGCCATCGACCCGGAGACTGCCTGGCGCCAGTTGACGGCGCGCGACCCGGCTGCCGCGTTCTTTTATGGCGTCACCACCACGGGCGTATTCTGCCGGCCAGCGTGCGCCAGCCGCAGGCCACTACGGGCCAATGTCCGCTTTTTCGCATCGGCCGCAGGGGCGCGGCGAGCCGGGTTCCGCCCCTGCCTGCGCTGCAGGCCGGAAGTCATCTCCCCAGACCCGGCGGAACAGGTGCGCCGCCATATCGAGGCCCATCTCGACCGACCCGTGACCCTGGCTGAACTCGGCCGGCTGGTCAACTTGAGTCCATTTACAGTCCAGCGGCTCTTCAAGCAGCGGATGGGCGCGAGCCCGCTCCAGTACCAGCGCGCCCTCCGCGCCTCCACGCTGCGCAGCGCGCTCAAACAGGGAGAAACCGTGACCAGCGCCATCTACAACGCCGGTTTTGGCTCGTCGAGCCGGGCCTACGAATCCGCCCCTCTGGGCATGACGCCAGCGCGCTTTGCGGCAGGCGGTCGCGGCGAGACCATCGGCTTCACCACCGCGGCCACGCCCTTCGGGTGGATGATTGTGGCCGGCACGGCGCGCGGGCTCTGCTGGCTCGCGCTCGGCGGCTCAGCCGAAGAGACAGAAGCCAGCCTGCGCGAGGAGTTTCCCCTGGCCACGCTCCATCCCGACCCATCGCTGGCCTGTTACGTGACCCAGGCCCTGGAAACAGTCCGCGACGGCGCCGACCTGGGCCAAAACCGGGAAAGCGCGCTCGACCTGCGTGGAACCGTATTCCAGCTCCGCGTGTGGCAGGCCCTCTGCCGCATTCCACGCGGCGAGACGCGCAGTTACAGTCAACTGGCCCGCGAGCTGGGCAACCCCAACGCCACGCGCGCCGTGGCCCGCGCCTGCGCCACCAACCGCGTGGCCATCGTGGTGCCCTGCCACAGGGTGGTGGGCGCCTCCGGTTCGCTTACCGGCTACCGCTGGGGCGTGGAGCGCAAGCGGCAACTGCTTCAGGCTGAGAGCGCGGGCCAACCGCGCTAACTCCGCCAGCCCCGCTTGAGGCACAGAGAAGCGCCGGCTGCCTGCGGCTATACTTCCCCCATGCTTCCCATCGGCTCCCACCCGGCCTGGCACCCGGTCTTTGAGACCCTGGCCTACGCCGTGGGCTACGCGGTCTTTCGGCGCGCGCGCCACCGCCAGGGCGACGTGGTGGCCGAGCCGCAGCGCTGGACGGTGCTGGCCGCCGCTGCCGTGGGCGCCCTGGCCGGCAGCCGCCTTCTGGGGCTGGCCGAGCAGTGGCCCACCGTCTGGGCAGCCTGGCGTGCCGGGCGCCTCTGGGCGCTGCTCTTCTCCCCCGGCGGCAAAACCATCGTCGGCGGCCTGCTGGGCGGCTGGCTGGGTGTTGAAATCGTCAAGAAACTCTGCCGCATCCGCCGCCGCACCGGCGACCTGTTTGCCCTGCCCCTCTGCGTGGGCATCGCCATCGGCCGCATCGGCTGCCTGGTGGCGGGCCTCGCCGACGACACCTTCGGCAAGCCCACCACCCTGCCCTGGGCCGTTGACTTCGGCGACGGCATCGGACGCCATCCGGTGCAGGTCTACGAGATTCTCTTCCTCGGTCTGCTCGGAGTCCTGGTCAGCACCAAGGCAAAGCTCCCAGAGGGCGCGCGGTTCCGCATCTTCATGGCCGGTTATCTGGCCTGGCGTGTCGTCATCGACTTCCTCAAGCCGCAGCCTCTCGTCGGCGGGCTCAACCTGATTCAGTGGTTCTGCCTGGCGGGAATTCTCGTCCTCGCACTGGACTGGATGCGCGGAAGAAAGGGCGGCCATGAACATCTCTGATCTCATAAAGAATGGCATTCCCAAGACACTGCTGATTCTGGCGGCCATCTTTCTGGCAGCCTCGGGGCTGTGCGGGTTTCAGTGGGCCATGATGGACAAGTTCCGGAACGGCTCGGGTGTGATCCTCATCCCGCTGGGCGTGGCGGAGCTCATCGTGATGGCTCTCTCGGCAGGCGGCATCGCGGTCCTGCTCATTCTCTGGCCCGCCTCGGTCCTGTATGCCCGCTTTGGCAAGCCGCCCGAAGAAGAGGTCCAGCGCCTGTTCGACGACACCGGCGAAACAAAGGGCGATGACCCGCGCTAGACTTGTTTGCGTTGGGGTAAGGCGGCAATGAGCAAACCTCTGGTGGACCGGATACCATTCGCGAAGATCGTTACCGTGCTCGCCATCGTCTTCGGCGTGGCGATCGGGATGTGCGGGCTCAACTTGCTCATCGCCGTGCCGCTAGGGCATGTACCGCAATCCGCAAGCGCGGTGATCGTTGCACTCATGTTCATTGAGGCCGGCGGTATGCTCCTCTCCGCGCTCGGCCTTTTTGCAGTGGGCGCACTGTGGCTGATTCTCAAGATCGCCGCCGGCCTCAGCCCCGCAGACTCCGGCCCGCACGATGCTTCATCGCCTGGAGATGAGGATTCCCATGACTGACAAACTCCGCCCTTATCTCTACTACGACGTCGCCATCTCCATCTGCTCCACCTGCTACCGCCGCGTGGACGCCAAAATCGTCTTTGAAGACGGCAAGGTGTGGATGCTCAAGCGCTGCCCCGAGCACGGCCATGCCCGCGTCCTCGTCGCCGACGACGTCGACTACTACCGTCGCGCCCGCGAGGTCTTCATCAAGACCCCCGAGCAGCCCATGGTCTACAACACGCCCGTCCAATACGGATGCCCCTACGACTGCGGCCTCTGCCCCGACCACGAGCAGCACAGTTGCCTCACTCTGGTGGAGATCTGCGACGCCTGCAACCTCACCTGCCCCATCTGTTACGCAGGGTCAGGCCAGCACCGCACGGAGTTCCGCTCTCTGGAACAAATCGAAGCCATGCTCGACTGCGTGGTGCGCAACGAGCGTGAGCCGGACGTGGTGCAGATCTCCGGCGGCGAGCCTACCTTGCATCCGGATTTCTTCCGCGTCCTCGACATGTGCAAGCAGCGGCCCATCCGCCATCTGATGGTCAACACCAACGGCATCCGCATCGCCCAGGATGAGGAGTTCTGCAAGCGCCTGGCGAGTTACATGCCGCAGTTTGAAATCTACCTTCAGTTCGACTCGCTCCAGCGCGAGCCGCTCATGCAGTTGCGCGGCGCGGACCTGCGTTCCATTCGCGAGAAGGCGCTTGAACGGCTCAACAAATACGGCATCTCCACCACGCTCGTGGTCACGGTTGAGCGCGGCGTCAACGACGGCGAACTCGGCGCAATCATCGACTTCGCCCTCACCCAGCCTGCGGTGCGCGGCGTGACCTTCCAGCCCGTGCAGCAGGCCGGCCGTATGCAGGGGTTCAGCTCCGCCGAGCATCGGCTCACGCTCACTGAGGTGCGCCGCCGCATCCTCGCGCAGACCAGTGTCTTCAGGCCTGAAGACCTCATCCCCGTGCCCTGCCATCCTGATGCGCTGGCCATGGCCTACGCGCTCAAGCTCGGCGCCAAGACAGTTCCGCTCACCGGCATGATTCCTCCCGATGTGCTCATCAACGGCGCAAAAAACACCATCGTCTACGAGCAGGAGCCGGGGCTGCGCGACCACCTCTTCAAGCTCTTCGCCACCAACCTCTCGCCGGCCACGCAAGCCTCAACCCTGCGCGAGCTGCTCTGCTGCCTGCCCAAGGTGCTCATCCCCAAAGACCTGGGATACAAGAACCTCTTCCGCATCCTCATCGTGCAGTTCATCGACGCCGAGGCCTTTGATGTGCGCAGCGTCAAGAAGAGCTGCATCCACATCGCGCACCCCGACGGCAAACGGCTCATCCCCTTTGACACCTTCAACATGTTCTATCGCGGGGACCTGGAGACCACGCGCCTCGCCGGTCTGCGCCGCCAGGAGATGGCCGCCGTATGAGACTGCGCGTTTCGCGGCGGCAGGCTTCGACAGGCGAAGCTACTTCCCGCCCGCCGCCGCCACGCAGCGCCGCGCCCGAACCGCCCCGGCCAGCTCCTTCAACAGCGCATAGGTCTCGTTCCAGTCGATGCAGCCGTCCGTGATGCTCTGCCCATAGACCAGCGGCTTGCCCTGCGCCAGGGGCTGCGCCCCGGCCACCAGGTTGCTCTCGATCATCACGCCCATGATGCGCCGGTCCCCCGCCGCAATCTGCGCCGCCACATCGCGCCCCACCAGCGGCTGCCGCCGGTAGTCCTTGTTGGAGTTGGCGTGGCTGAAGTCGATCATGATGCGCGGCTGAATGCCCGCGGCCTCCATCTTCGCCGCAGTCTCGGCCACGCTCTCCGCGGTGTAATTCACCGTCTTGCGCCCGCCGCGCAGGATGATGTGGCAGTCCGGATTCCCCGTCGTCACAAAGATCGCCGACTGCCCATGCTTGGTGTGACCCAGGAACGTGTGCGAGTGCGCTGCCGACAAAATTGCGTCCACCGCCACCTGCACATCGCCGGAGGTGGCGTTTTTGAAGCCCACCGGGCACGAAACCCCGCTCACCAGTTGCCGGTGAACCTGGCTCTCCGTGGTACGCGCGCCAATGGCTCCCCAGCTCACCAGCCCGGCAATATACTGCGGCGAAATCATGTCCAGAAACTCGGTGCCCGCAGGCACGCCCATCTCCGCCAGGTCCAGCAGCAGGTGCCGCGCCAGGCGCAGCCCGTCGTTGATCTTGTAAGAGCCGTCCAGGTGCGGATCGTTGATCAGCCCCTTCCACCCGATGGTGGTGCGCGGCTTCTCAAAGTAAACTCGCATCACAATGCGCAGGTCCTCTGAAAACTCGGCGATGGCCGTCTTCAGCAGCGCGCCATACTCCCGCGCGGCCTTGGTGTCGTGAATCGAGCACGGGCCGGCCAGCACCAGCAGGCGCGCATCCCGCCCGTTGAGAATCTCGCCAATCTCCTTGCGCGCGTCAAAGATGGTGGACGAGGAGGCTTCGGTCGCCGGGCGCTCTTCTTCCAGGAAGACCGGGGGAAGAACCACCTTGGTCCACTGGATGTGTATATCTTCTGTGGTGTGAAACATGGCTCGCTTTCTGGCTCTATGGGTTGGGGTCCGAGGAGGGAAGGCCCCGGCTGGTGCGGTCGCTGCATCTTCATTGAAATTTTACAGGGACCGGCCATACCCGGTCCGCAGCGGCGCCCGCCCCCTCCCGCATCTCAATCTCAGTGGTACCGCTGCTCCCCCGCTTCCAGCGCCACCTTCAGCCTATTCAACTCCGGCGGCAGAGGGCAGGTGGCATAGGACGTGTAGGCGCAGGGAGGGCTCTCCAGCCGGTTGAAGTCCAGCGTCAGCACTCCCGGCTCAGCCAATCCGTGGTCGGGCACGCCGGTATGCAGAAAGCGCGCCGCCGGATAGGTGGTGGTGGCGCTCGTCTGGTCGCGCAAAATGAAGAAGAGCTCCTTCCCGCTCGGGTCTTCGACTACCGGCGCAAGATGGTAGGTAACGCCATCGATCTTGAACTCCGCCACTCCCGGCGAGGGCATGTCCAGCGTCGTCCCCAGCACCGTGGGAATGTGCTCGGTGCGCGGCGGATTGAAGGGTGTCCACTCGGCTGTCACCCGGAAGCGCGCGTCGGGCGCGTACCAGTGCAGGCCCTGGAAGCCCGTCCGCGTGGGCGAATCGGCGTCCTTGATGCGCAGCGCATAGCGGTCGCCGCGCAACAGCACCAGCAGGGTCAGGCCGTGCCAGGCGATGGTCGAGGGCTTCGCGTTGTCCGCGGAGAGCTGCCCTTCGCGCGCCGCCTGCCCGTCGATCTTCAGATCGGGTGGAAAGCCTCCATTCGGCGCCAGCAGTTGCAGGGTCGTGCCGCTCAAAGTCAGCAGGCCCATGTGCTCCGGGGCCTGCGCGTGAATCTGGATGCGGTTGTCCGCGGCCGATCCAAAGGAGTTCACGCCCGGCTTGAGCCACTCCAGGCCAATCAGGGTGAGCCAACCGTCCGGGGCGGCCAGTTCGTGCTCCCGCTGCGCGCGCCACGCGGAGAGGTCACGTCGCCATGCGGCATCATCGGCCGCGCTGACAGGCGCGACGGCAGGGGCGGCCTGCGCGGCCGCCGGCGCCGGCCCCAGCCAGCAGGTGGCCGCGAACGCCATGGCAATCAGGCCCGCAAAAGGCTTCGTCATCGAGTGAGACTCCTCTCCGAAATCCGGATTACCCTATTATGCCCGTAAAGGCGGGAACCGTTAGACTTGGCGCAAGGAATCGGGAAGAGGATTGCAGCATGGTTCATGCCGCGTGCAGGCCGGTCTGGGCTTGTTTGGCTTTGGCGCTCTCTCTGCCGCTCCTGGCGGCCGCGCAACAGGACCCGGCGCTGGTCAGGCGGCCAACTCCTGCGCCGTCCGCAGTCGGCGAAGACCCGCCTCCCGGCAGGGGAAGCACCCTCCAGCGGGTCTCTGTGGCCGAGCTGGAGCAGGCGCTCAAACCTATCGCCGCCTCCCCCGATGCCGACGCCGCACACCAACTGGCCGCCCTGGTGCTCACCGAGCGGTTCAGCGCCTCCCGCCTCGCCGCGCTCAAGCCCGGCCTCCCCGGCCCAAAAGCCAGGGCCGCTCTGGTGGCTCTCGCCGATGCCTCCGCCTTTCTCAACCTGCCGCTGGCCGAGGTCCCAGCCGACCCCGCGCCGGACATCGCTGCCCAAAGGCGCATCGTCGCCCTGGCGGTGGACTACCTCGGCAAGACCATCGCCCGCCTGCCCAACTTCTTCGCCACCCGCGTGACCTCCCGCTATGAGGACGCCCCGCAGAAATCCCTGCGCATCGGGGCCGCCGTTCCCTCCGAGCGGCCGTTCCATTCTTCCGGCGCGGCCACCGCAACCGTGCTCTATCGCGACGGCAGGGAGGTTGTCGACGCCCCTTCCGCCAGGCACAGGCAGGCTTTTGTTGAAGAGAAGGGCCTCATGACCAGGGGCACCTTCGGGCCCATCCTCTCCACCGTCATCGTGGATGCCGCCCACAGCCAAATGATCTTCAGCCATTGGGAGCCGGGAACCGCGGCCCCGCTGGCCGTCTTCCGCTTCATCGTTCCGGCAGACAAGTCGCACTATGAGGTGGCCTACCGCAGCCCCGCCTCCGTCGGCCCGGCCGGCGATATGAACCAGCACACCGGCTATCATGGCGAGGTTGCCATTGACCCTGCTTCCGGGGTCATCGTCCGTCTCGCCGTCCAGGCGGACCTCGAACGCGGCCTGCCCATCCTCCGCGCCGACATCCTGGTCGAATACGGCCCGGTGGAGATTGGCGGCAAGACCTACACCTGCCCTGTCCGCAGCGTCTCCGTCTCCAGAGGGCGGTCGGCCATCGCCCCGGAAGGTGGCAGTCCGGCCCAGCCGGCTCTCGGCCCCGCCGTAACCCTGCTCAACGATGTCATCTTCGGTGACTACCACCTCTTCCGTTCCGAGGTCCGCATCCTCTCAGGCGACACCCCGGCCCCGTGAGAGCCCGCCCCTCGCCAGCCGCCATTCTTGACACGGCCCTTCGCGCGTCCCTACAATCAGACAGGACAACTCCCTTTGTTTTTCCGTCCAAGTTCAAGAAAAACAAGGCGTTGGCATCGATTGACCGGCGATTGGCCCGCCCTCTCGGAGCGGCTTCCGGTCCGATATGGGAGCAGGATAGATGGCTGAGGCGCGTGTCAGTCCGCGGGAGCGGCTGGTGCTGACGGCGATCATCGAACTCTACATCGCGACGGGTGAACCTGTGGCTTCGCAGGCAGTCGCGCGGGTCTTTGCGGATCGCGAGGGCCTCAGCTCCGCTACCATCCGCAACGTCATGGCCACGCTGGCCGACATCGGCCTGCTGGAGCAGCCCCACACCAGCGCCGGGCGCGTGCCCACCGCGTCCGCCTTCCGCTACTACGTCGAGCAGATTACCGGCGCGGGCCGCACGGCCGGGCAGGGGACAACCTCCTTCCCCCCGGGCGCAGCCGGTTTGGCCGCCCAGCCCCTGAGCGAAGCCCGGCGCGGACAGATCGAGGAGAGCTTCTCCGGCATTACCAGCACCAACGACTACCTCGAGCGCACCTCCCACGTCCTCGCCCTGATCTCCAGCGGACTTGGCGTGGCCCTGGCCAGCGCCACCGGTAGCCACGTGCTGGAGCACATTCACTTTTCGCGGCTCTCCACCGGCCGTGTGCTGGCCGTTCTTGTCACACAGGCGGGAGCCGTCCTCGACCGCGTGCTGGCTTTGGACCGCGATCTGACCCATCTGGAGCTGGAGACCGCCGCCCGCTACCTCAATGAAAACTTCCGCGGCTGGCCGGTTGACCGGATTCGCGCAGAGGTGGCGCGTCGCGTCGACCAGGAGCGCGAGGCCTATGCCCAGATGCTCGCCTCGGTCGAGGAACTCTGCCGCAAGGGCGCCCTGGCTGTTGGGGAATCCGGCCCTGCAATCTTCGTCGAGGGCATGGCCAACCTCATTGGCGCTGAAGTGGACCGCGAGCGCCTCCGCCAGATGCTGCTGGCTCTTGAAGCCAAGCAGCGCCTCGTCGAGCTGCTCACAGCCTATGTCGATGGCCGCCAGCAGGAGGTGCGCGTGGTGGTCGGTCCTGACCTTGCCGGCCAGGCCGAGGCATCGCTCGCCATGCAGGATCTGGTGCTCATCGGCGCGCCCACCCGGTTGGGCAGCGCAAGCCTGGGCACTGTAGCCGTCATCGCGCCCACCCGCATCCAGTATCAGGAGATGATCCAGGCAGTACGCTACATCGCCGGGCTCTCCGAACGGCTGCTGGATCTTCCCGCAGATTGACCCCCTCCCCAGGGCACGGCCGCAAAAGCCCGAATCAGGCCGGGAATTTATCATGGAATCAGATGCGAGAGCTTTTTCGGAGAAAACCCAAAGTCATGCCAGAGCAGGATGCAGAGTTGATGGAATTGGAATCCCCCAGGGAAGCGGCAGCCGGCGATCCGGAGCCAGCCTCCCCAGACGCCTCGGCGCCCGTTATCGAGATGCCCGCGCCCACGGTGAGCAAGGAGGACTTTGACAAGCTGCGCGCCGAGCGCGACCAGCTCATCGACCGCCTTGCCCGCCTCCAGGCCGAGTTTGAAAACGCCCGCAAGCGCGCCGAGCGGGAGCGCCTCGAGTTTCGCGACTATGCCACGGGCTCTGTCGTCGAGCAGTTCCTCCCCGTGCTCGACAACTTCGAGCTCGCGCTCAAGTCCAACGGCACCGCCGAGCAGTTGCGTTCCGGCGTCGAGTTGATCGTCAAGCAGATGGAAGACATCCTGCGCCAGATGCAGGTGGTTGCCATTCCCGCGGTGGGAGAGCCCTTTGATCCCCGTTCGCATGAAGCCCTTGGCTCAGTGGAGCGGGCAGACCTGCCCGACCAGCATGTCGCCGAGGAGATTCGCCGCGGCTACCGCCTGCGCGAGCGGCTTCTCCGCCCGGCGCTGGTGCGCATCGTCTCCAACCCCAAACAGGTCAGTGAATAGGATTCGCTCGCGCAAGCAGGCAGCGGCGCCCTCGGATAGGGGTCCAGGCGCCAGGCCGGAACAATGCGGAGATCGGCAATCCAATGCTTTATTTCCCTGGCCATGAATCCCGCACCTTTCACCGACAAGAGGTTTTCAGGTAGGTTTGAATACTAACGTGAGCAAAGCCGACTATTACGAGGTTCTTGGCGTTTCCCGCGAGGCAAGCGACCAGGAGTTGAAGAGCGCCTATCGCAAACTTGCGCTCAAATATCATCCCGACCGCAACCCCGGCGACCACGCCGCCGAGGAAAAGTTCAAGCAGGCCAGCGAGGCCTACCAGGTGCTCAGCGACGGCGACAAGCGCGCCGCCTATGACCGCTTTGGCCATGCCGGCGCGGCCGGCCAGGGCTTCAGCGGCGGCCCCTTCGCCGGCGGAGTCGACATTGGCGACATCTTCGGCGATCTCTTCGGCGAGATGTTCTCCATGGGCGGCAGCCAGCAGCGCGGCTCCCGCCAGCAGCGCGGAGACGACCTGCGCTTTGACCTGACCATCAACTTTGAGGACGCCTTCTTCGGCTCCGAGACCGAGGTCAAGGTGCGCCGCCTTGAGACCTGTGGCGCATGCCAGGGCCGGGGCAGCGTCTCAGGACGCGGACCCACCACCTGCGGCCAGTGCCAGGGCCGGGGCCAGTTGCGCTATCAGCAGGGCTTCTTCTCCGTGGCGCGCACCTGCGGCGCCTGCGGCGGCGCCGGCCAGGTCATCGGCGACCCCTGCCAGACCTGTCGCGGCGAGACTCGTGTGACCAAAGAACTCAAGCTCAACGTCAAGGTTCCCCCCGGCGTCGAGGATGGCACCCGCATCCGCTACACCGGTGAAGGCAATGCAGGTCGCGCCGGCGGCCCCAAGGGCGACCTCTACGTCGTCCTCGCCATCCGGCCCCACGACTTCTTTGAGCGCGACGGGCACAACCTCCACTGCGTGGTCCCCATCAGCTTTCCGCAGGCCGCTCTCGGTGCGGAGATTGAGATTCCCGGCATTGACGGCCCGGTCAGCATCAAGGTCCCTGAAGGCACGCAAAGCGGCAAGGAGATTCGTGTTCGGGGCCGCGGCGTCCCCTTCCTCAACGAAAAAGGCACCGGCGACCTCATTGTTCGCGTCGTCGTCCAGATTCCCAAAAAGCTAACCCGCCCGCAGCGCGAACTCGTCGCCAAACTGGCCGAGTCCATGTCCGTCGAAAACAAGCCCACCTCCCCCAGCCTGATGGAGAAGATGAAGGACTTGTTCAACTAGGACCTGTTCCATACTCCCAGGGATTGATGACCGGAACACCGGCGGCCAGGAACGGGGCGGTATCGCGCGTGGCCACCGCAAATCCATGGACTGCGGCAATTGCGGCAATCTGGCAGTCTGCAACTGAGATTGAATAGCCCTTCGCCGCTGCGCGGCTTCCCAGCAGCGCGAAGGCGATCGCCGCTTCCCGGTCAAATGAAAGAAGGCGGCCCGCAAAGAGCTCGGCCTGCAACGATTCCATGGCAAGTTCCATGCCGCGCTTTCGCTTGCCTGCTGGGAGAAGCGCGATACCGATCAGCAACTCCGACAAGACGGTTGCGGTCAGATACAGCGTCTCAGGATCCTGCGCGTCGAGCCAGCGAAGCACAGCCTGATCCGAGAGCGGCTTCAACGGTTCCGAAATCACGTTGGTATCGAGAACGATCATTCAAATCTTGCCGGTTCGATTGGCCTGCGATCCCGCTTGGAGTCGAGTTCAATGCCGCCGTAGCGGCGACCAAAGGCGGCCAGTTGCGAACCAATCTTCATACGCGCCTTGGGGGAGACTGCTTCTTCCAGGATGACCCGAATTTCGGCCTCCGTGCTGCGTCCGTTCTGCGCGGCGCGCACTTTGAGCGCACGATGAGTTTTTTCGGGCAGGTTACGAACGGTAACGGCAGGCATGAGGTTTGGCTCCTCTCGAATCTGATATCAATGATAGCAAAGTGCAGGAAATGACGGCAAGAACCCAGGGGCTCCCGGAACGCCTTTCATGGAAAGGCGCTGCTTGCATTCCCACCACGCGCGATCAGCCCATGCGCGGCCTTCGGCCCAAACCAGCTGCATGGCCAACCGCTCAACGGAGTGGGGCCTGACAGTGGCTGGAATGTTGTGAATGGAGTTTGGTGGAGCTGAGCGGGATCGAACCGCTGGCCTCCTCGTTGCGAACGAGGCGCTCTCCCAGCTGAGCTACAGCCCCACGGGCGGGAAACAACTCCCCTATTGTAGCAACCTTCTCGGATTCCGCAAAGACGACTGCGCGCGGGGCAAGTTCCTGAAACCGTAGCCCCGGCCCGGTATCTAACCAAGCGTTGGGGTCGGTCGCATGGCTCCGGCAACCGGAGCCGCCCATGCCGCACACCTATGCCAACACCATGTTTTCCGCACCTGTACGGCAGCTTCAGGAGCGCCATGGCTCCCGCTCACAATATGAGAGGATGGCCCGCTCCGGCGCCGCAGAACAGAGCCTCGGCCGGGATGAATCCGAGTTCATCGCCGCCCGCGACAGCTTCTACCTTGCCACCGTCACCCCCGATGGCTGGCCCTATGTGCAGCATCGCGGCGGACCGATGGGCTTCCTCAAGGTTCTCGACCCGCATACGCTCGCTTTCGCCGAATACTCCGGCAACAAGCAGTACATCTCCGCCGGCAACCTCGCCGTCAATGACCGCGTCTCTCTTTTCCTGATGGACTACCCCAACCGCACGCGGCTCAAGATCATCGGCCACGCAAAACTGGTCGAGCCAGGCGCGGACCCGGCGTTCGAAACTCGAATCCGCATCAAGGAACTGCGGGCGCGCGTCGAGCGATCCCTGGTCCTCACCGTCGTGGGCTTCGACTGGAACTGCTCGCAGCACATCACCCCGCGGTACAGCCGCGAGGAAATGGCGGAGATTCTTCCTGAATTGGGGGATGCGCTGGGGCAGTGACCGTCCCGACTGGCGGCCAAAGGCCGCGTCTGCCCCACCGCAAGTGGTTAGAGCTGGTTCATGTTGGCCAGGAACTCGGCGTTGTTGCGCACCTTCTCCAGACGGCTGATCAGCAGCTCCATGGCTTCCACCGGGGACAGCGGATTCAGCACCTTGCGCAGGATCCAGATACGCTGCAGGTCTTCCTTGGGAATGAGCAGCTCTTCCTTGCGGGTGCCCGAGCGCTGGATGTCGATGGCCGGAAAGACGCGCTTGTCCACCAGCTTGCGGTCCAGGATGATTTCCATGTTGCCCGTGCCCTTGAACTCCTCAAAGATCACTTCGTCCATGCGGCTGCCTGTGTCCACAAGCGCCGTGGCGATGATGGTCAGTGAGCCGCCCTCTTCAATGTTGCGGGCCGCGCCAAAGAACCGCTTGGGCCGCTGCAGGGCGTTCGAATCCACGCCGCCCGACAGCACTTTGCCCGATGGCGGCACGATGGTGTTGTAGGCGCGCGCCAGGCGGGTGATCGAGTCCAGCAGAATCACCACATCGCGCTTGTGCTCCACCAGCCGCTTGGCCTTCTCGATCACCATCTCGGCCACCTGCACGTGGCGGGCCGCCGGCTCGTCAAAGGTCGAGCTGATTACTTCGCCCTTCACCGACCGCTGCATATCCGTCACTTCTTCCGGCCGCTCGTCGATCAGCAGCACAATCAGAATGACTTCCGGGTGGTTGGTCGAAATGGAGTTGGCCAGCGACTGCAGCAGCATCGTCTTGCCGGTGCGCGGCGGGGCCACAATCAGCCCGCGCTGTCCCTTGCCCACCGGGGTCAACAGGTCCATCACCCGGCCGCTCACCGCCTCGCGCACCGTCTCCAGCTTGATGCGTTCCTGGGGATACAGCGGGGTCAGGTTGTCAAACAGAATCTTGTTGCGCGTCTCCTCGGGAGACTCGAAGTTGATGGCCTCGATCTTCACCAGGGCAAAGTACTTTTCTCCCTCGTGCGGCGGGCGGACATTGCCCGAAATCGAGTCGCCGGTCTTCAGGTCAAACTTGCGTATCTGCGAGGGAGAAACATAAATATCGTCCGGGCCCGGCAGGTAGTTGTAGTCGGGAGAGCGCAGGAACCCGTACCCGTCCGGCAGGATCTCCAGAACGCCGTCCGCGAAGATGTGGCCCTCTTTTTCGCTTTGCGCCTGAAGGATCTTGAAGATCAGGTCCTGCTTGCGAAGGCCGCTGGCGCCCGGGATCTCCAGGGTGCGTGCGATACGGCTCAGTTCTGTGATGTTTTTTTCTTTGAGTTCAGAGATCGTCATGTTCACCTGCGAGACACGGAAGGATGGGAGTGGGATGGTCCGAGAGGGAGAAGTGCTCCGGGGAGGGAATCTGGAGGAGGTTCAAGTCTGCGCCGGGAGGGCGTCGCCTTTGAATCCGCTTGCAAGGTCGGATGGGTTTAAGGATGGGGGAAAAGCGGCCGAGTCCTGCTTCAGGCCGCTCTTCACAAGGTTCAAACGCTGCCGGACATCTCAGAAAGACGGTCAGGCGGCGCGGCGTGTTTCAACGGGCTGTTCCGCGGGTGCCTGCACAGGGGCCAGCGTGCCAGGATTGGTGGTCTCAAAGCGCGCCAGGACCTCATTGGTCGTATCCTGCAGACGCGTGCTCGGCTTGTGAAGCTTCCGGGTTGCCTTGCTCGCCAGTTGGCAGAGCTGGTAGCGGTTGGACACATGAGAAAGTGCCCCGAAAACCAGATCAGAACGCATTACAAATCTCTCCTTCAAAGTTGCCTGCCCGGGCGGAACTGCTCTGCGCCGCCGGTGCAGCCGGGGAGCCAAATCACAAAGGACACCCCAATGTTTCCACTCCCAAGGGTTAGACGCTCGACACTCGCGCCTAGCTCACCATCTTGACGCACAATCTTACCAACAGACCAGGATTCAAAACCGTATCAGGGGGTACAGATTGCCGCTTTGGGAATCCATTTTTCCGGCGTTCCCGTTTCGGCGAGCTTCAAAGCGCACCGGGGCATCAAAAAATGAGCACTTGCTCAAAATGATGCGGGAAACAACGGAGGGCGCGCAAAATCGCACAATGCAACCTGCCCTCGTGGATGGCAGCTTTGAATCTATACTGACTTCCCCTCCAGGTCAACAGTTTTTTAGCTTTTTTGTTCCGGAATGCTCAGGTCTCGTAACGCCTCTGAATATCCGGCTCTAATTAATTTGCATTCAAGCAGATAGTTCTGACTGGTCAAAACCGCTCGATGCTTGAAGAGTTTCTGGCCGCCTCCCACCAAACACATCAGCATTCCTCAACGCGGCCCTTTTTCCCGATCAGCGTCTGCGCGAACCACGCCGGGGCTTCTCCTGCAACAGGGGCGTACCGTCCGGCTCGGTGGCAAATATCCGTCCGACCCTCTGCTTTTCACCCTGCGGCCGTGGCTGGTTCGGCCCCTTTTTGGCCCGCATCAGAATCTCGTCCAGCCGAAAGAAGCCGATGAGCAACAGGAGGACCAGAGGCACGGCCAGCAGCAGGGCATCCCGGCTGGACTTGAGCATGACTTCATGCATGGCACGCTCCGATGCTTCAGAATTTGCAAAATTTCTCTGATCATCGTCGCGTTTTCAAACAGCGTTTGTCCATCGCTTCAGGCAACTCTAAAATCCAAAGTAACCTGGGTATTGTAGAAAGAGTTAACTCGTCCTTGACGGCGATCTATCTCGCCATCAACCTTCCCATCCAACAGCATCCCTATCCCTCGAACCCCAACACCGGCGCAGTTGCTATCTGCCTCGCCGCCGGCCCTTCCATACCCTGCCGTCCGGGTCACAGATGATCGGGTCCCCATTCACGTCCATGCCGCCCGGCCTGCGGGGATTCACTCGAGCTTCCCTGGGAACAACGATCAACTCATCCAGTCGAAATATCCCCACCATCAGCATGCCGATAAAGGGAAGAGCGACCAGCAGCGTATCCCTGCTGGAAGTAAGCATCGTCTCGTGCATCAGGAGCCTCCACGTCACTGCAATGACTTGAATGAGAAATCTCTCATCCAGTCATTGCAGTTATCGGCCCCGGATTAGAAAGTGCTTAAAATCAAAAGTAACGACACGCAGCCTACCCCACCAGCAACGGGCTGGTCCCAGGTCCCTATTGCCTATTCCCTATTCCCTGGTCCCTGCTTCTCGTCACGCCCAGTAACTGCGGTCGAGCGTGCGGTACTGGATCGCCTCGGCAAGATGCGCCACGGTCAGGCTCTCGCTGCCTTCCAGGTCGGCGATGGTGCGCGCCACTTTCAGGATGCGGTCATGGGCGCGCGCCGTCAGTCCCTGCTGCTGCATGGCGCGCTCCAGCAGCCGCTCCGCGTCCGCGCCCAGTTCGCAGTAGCTGCGAATCTGCCGCGTTGTCATCTGCGCGTTGGAGTAGATCTTTTCGCCTGCCTTGCGGAAGCGCTGCTGCTGCCGTTCGCGGGCGCCAAGCACTCGGTTGCGAATCTCCGCCGACCCCTCGGCTGCCGAGCCGCCGCGCAACTCCTTGTATTGAACCGCCGGCACCTCGATATGTATGTCGATCCGATCCAGGAGCGGCCCGGAGATCTTGGCCACGTAGCGCTGAATCATCGGCGGGGTGCACATGCACTCCCGCGACTTGTCGTTGAAGTAGCCGCAAGGGCAGGGATTCATGGCCGCCGCCAGCATGAACCGCGCCGGAAAGCTCAGCGACATCGAGGCCCTCGCGATGGTCACGCTGTGGTCTTCCAGCGGCTGCCGCATCACCTCCAGCACGTTGCGCGGAAACTCCGGCAGCTCATCCAGAAACAGCAGGCCGTTGTGGGCCAGCGATACCTCGCCGGGCCGCGGCATAATGCCCCCGCCAATCAAACCCGCGTCGCTGATGGTGTGGTGCGGCGAGCGGAAGGGCCGCTGCGTCACCAGCCCCGCCGCGGCATCGAGCACGCCCGCCACCGAGTGAATCTTCGTCGTCTCCAGCGCCTCTTCAAAGGTCAGCGGCGCCAGAATCGAAGGCAGCCGCTTGGCCAGCATCGTCTTGCCCGAGCCGGGCGGCCCGATCATCAGAATGTTATGGCTCCCCGCTGCAGCCACCTCCAGCGCCCGCTTGGCCGTATGCTGTCCGCGCACGTCCTTGAAGTCCACCGCAAAGTGCTGCAACTCGCCCAGCAGAGCCTCGGTTGAAACCCGGTACGGCTCCCGCTGAATCACGCCCACCACCATCGTGTTGATCAGCGTCAGCACATCCGTCAGCGACGAGGCGGGATAGATGTTGACGCCTTCCACCACCGCGGCCTCGGCGGCGTTGGCCGCGGGCACAATCAGGTTGGCAATGCCTTTTTCCCGCGCCAGGATGGCCACCGGCAGCATGCCGGGTACCGGGCGCAATCCGCCATCGAGCCCCAGCTCGCCCACCAGCACAAACCGGCTCAGGTCCGTGGCGCGCAGCGCGCCATAGGCGCCCAGAATCCCGACCGCAATGGGCAGGTCAAACCCCGATCCTTCCTTCTTCAGGTCGGCAGGCGCCAGGTTGATGGTGATGTGCGTCGGCGGAATCGTGTAGCCGGAGTTCTTGATGGCCGCCCGCACCCGGTCACGGCTCTCGCGCACCGCCGCATCCGGCAGGCCCACTGTATGAAAGACGTCCTTGTCAGAGACCACGCCGCTGTAATCCACCTCCACGTCAATGAGGTGGGCGTCGATGCCATAGACAGCCGCGCTGTGTGCCTTGAAAAGCATGGGTTTGGTTTGCAGCGAGTGTAACAGAGGTCCGCCGCCGACACGCGGATTGGCACATATTGTCGCTTGCCACAGAGAGCGTCAGCTATCCAGAGCCCGCAGCGCGCCGTCCGCGTTTCAGACTACAATCTGTTGCGTGACCACCAGTCTCTTCGACCTCTACAAGATCGGCGTTGGTCCATCGAGTTCGCACACCATGGGACCCATGCGCGCGGCCTGCCGCTTTGCCCGGTCTCTCGCCGAGCGCCCCGGCATCGAGCGCGTCCATCGCGTGCAGGCGGAGCTTTATGGTTCGCTCGCCCTCACCGGACTCGGCCACGCCACTGACCGCGCAGTGCTGCTGGGACTCGCCGGCCATGAGCCTGCATCCATTGATCCCGCGGCCATCGACTCCACCGTCGCGGCCATTCGGTCGTCGCGGCGCATCCATCTTGCCGGTGCGCGGCCCATCGAGTTTCAGGAAGAGCGCGACCTGCTCTTCCTGCGTGCGGTGATGTTTCCTCCCGGCGCGCTTACGCAGCATCCCAACGGCATGCGCCTCACGGCCTTCGACGCGGCGGGCACGGTTCTCGACCAGCGCACCTTCTTTTCCATCGGCGGAGGCTTCATCACCGAAGACGCCCTCGACGCATCGGCGGAGAAGCGCCAGGCCGCCATCCCGTTTCCATTTCACAGCGCGGCGGAGTTGCTGGCCACCGCGCACGCCAATGAACTCTCCATCAGCCAGCTCATGCTTGAGAACGAGTGCGCCCTCGCCGCGCATGAAGCCGAGCGCGCTCCGGTCGAAGTGGTGCGCCAGGGCATCGAGCGCATCTGGAAGACCATGCAGGACTGCGTGGCGCGCGGCATTGCGACCGAGGGCATTCTGCCCGGCGGATTGAATGTGCGACGCCGCGCCCATCGGCTCGCGGAACGGCTGCGTGAAAAAGAGGCGGATGGCAAGCGCAGTGATCCACTGGCTCCGCTGGACTGGGTCACCGTCTACGCCATGGCCGTGAATGAAGAGAACGCAGCCGGCGGCCGTGTGGTCACCGCGCCCACCAACGGCGCGGCCGGCGTGGTGCCCGCCGTGGCGCACTACTATGAGCGCTTCATTCCCGACTCCGACCACGAAGGCCTGCTGCGCTTCTTTCTCACCTCGGCGGCCATCGGCATCCTATATAAGGAGAACGCTTCCATCAGCGGTGCGGAGGTCGGCTGCCAGGGCGAGGTCGGCGTCGCCTGTTCCATGGCCGCAGGGGGACTTACCGCGGCGCTCGGCGGAACCAACGGACAGGTGGAGCACGCCGCTGAAATCGCCATGGAGCACAACCTGGGCATGACCTGCGATCCAATCGGCGGCCTCGTGCAGATTCCCTGCATCGAGCGCAACGCCATGGGCGCGGCCAAGGCCGTGCACGCTTCGCGCATCGCCATGAACGAGTCAGAGGCGCACAAGGTCTCTCTCGACCAGGTCATCCGCACCATGTATCTCCCCGGCCTCGACATGCAGTCGCGCTACAAGGAGACCAGCCTCGCCGGACTCGCCCTCAACATCATCGAGTGCTGATTACTCCATCTTTCCTTCCGGCCATTCCATCCGGCTATCCTGAGGGAAGAGGATGATCTTGACCACACGCGAGAACGATCCACTCGAACTGCAATTGAGCGAGACCCCGCAGGAGTCCATCATCGAGCCCGCGATTGCGCCCGCATGGCACACAGTCCTACTCATCGCCGGCATTCTCGCCATCTCCTGGCATGGCTCCTCGCGATTCACTTCAGACCACCAACCCATTGACAGGCTCACGACCTATGGCGCAACTGCCGCCATGGAACTCCTGCTCATAGCCTGGGTGTTCTTCGGCTTGCGCCTGCGCAAGACGCCGCTCCGCTCGCTCCTCGGCAAATTCTCATTCGACCTGCGCTCCATCGCCATCGACCTTGGCGTGGCGCTTGTCTTCTGGTTTGGCGCACTCATGGTACTGGGCACGCTGGGCGTCACATGGATGGTCGTGGAATCCGTACTCACCCACAAGATGCCCATGACGCCAACGCCCGGACAGCCCTTTGCGCCCGACTCGTCTCAGCAGCAGGCTCTCCACGCGGTCGCTCAGCTCGCTCCCTCCAATGCAAGGGAGATTGCCGCGTGGGCGCTGCTCTGCCTGTTCGTTGGCTTCGCCGAAGAGCTTGTCTTTCGCGGCTATCTGCAGACCCAGTTCATTCGATGGACGCGCGGCGGCGTGGTGGCGGGCGTTGTGTTTTCCGCTCTTTGCTTCGGTGGAGCGCATGCCTATCAGGGCACACGCAACATGGTTCTGCTTGCCGTCTTCGGCGCGCTCTTCAGCGGGCTTGCGCTCTTTCGCCGCAGCCTGAGGGCCGGCATGTTCGCGCACAGTTGGCATGATCTCATCGCGGGTTTGGCGCTCGCTCTGCTCAAGTCGATGCACATGATCTGAGCCCGCATCCATGACTCCATTCCGCGTTCAAAAATTGTTGCTCTTTTTTCCACCGTTGCATCGTTTTTCACTTGACACTGTTGAACCATGAATCTATACATTCTTCAACTGCAATATAACTATTGCAGCGTCGATGCAAATCATCGAAAGGGAGAATAGGCAAAATGGCAACCAAGAAAGCAGCCAAGAAGGCGCCCGCGAAAAAGGCAGCCGCCAAGAAGACCGCCAAGAAGAAGTAGCGGGTCCTCCTAACGGAAGGCAACACGAATAGGCAACACATGAGGGGGCGCTTCCGGCGCCCCCTTAGTGTTTCTGCGGAAAGGACTACACTGGTACTCGCCATGAGTCAGGGGAGGGAACGATGACACGCCGCCGCTGGATTGCCGAGCACTGGGATGAAGCCACCGCAACGCTTGCCGGTGCGCAGGCCGAACACATGACGCGTGTGCTGCGCACGCAACCCGGCATGGAGGCCGACGTAGTTGCCGGCGGTCATGTCTTTCATGCCGTCGTGGCCGCTGTCACGCCCGGCGAGGTTCGCTTCAACCTCATCGCGGAACTCGACGCCGATCCCGCGCTGCCAGTTACCCTGGTCCTGGCCGTGTACAAATTCGACCGCATGGAGTGGGCCATCGAGAAAGCCACCGAGCTTGGCGTCGCCGCCGTAGCTCCGGTGCTTGCCCGCCGCACCGAGAAGCACCTCGCGCAAACCGCGGAGAAGCGCGCCGAGCGCTGGCGTCGCATCGCTCATGAGTCGGCGCAGCAGTCGCGCCGCTCTGATGTGCCCATCATCTTCGATCCGGTTCCTCTCGCGGCGCATGTGCGCGCCGCTTCCGAGGCCACCCGCATCGTCCTCGCCGAGCAGGAGCGCACCACCACCCTGCGCCACGCGCTCGATGAAGCCATGGCCGCCGCCGAATCCGAGATGCCCCGGCTTGAAATCGCAATCGGCCCTGAAGGCGGATGGGCCGCGGAAGAGGAGGCTCTGTTTGACGCCAACGGCTGGCGCGCCACCTCGCTGGGTCCGCGCATCCTGCGCGCGGAGACCGCCGCCATCGCCGCACTGGCGATCGTGGCCTCTTATCTTGAATAGGAAATCGGAAGCGCGGCCCTTAGAGTGAGACGCCGCGCTTCCACGGGATGAAGTCGTTCTGCCCCAGCATCTCGGCCTTGGTGAGCCGCTCCCCGCTCGCCACTGCAATCGATAACTCCAGCAGTGACTCCGCGCATGAAGCAATCGTCGCCTCTCCCGTCACAATGCCCCCCGCGTTGAAGTCGATGATGTCGCTCATGCGCGCCGCGAGCGTTGAGTTCGTCGCAATCTTGATCACCGGCGCAACGGGGTTGCCCGTGGGCGTGCCCAATCCCGTCGTGAACAGCACAAGATTCGCGCCCGCTCCCACCTGCGCCGTCACGCAATCCACGTCGTTGCCCGGCGTGCACAGCAGGTTCAATCCCGGCGTGGTCGCATACTGCGGATAATCGAGCACGTCGCGAATCGGCGACACGCCGCCCTTCCGCGCCGCGCCCGCTGACTTCATGGCATCGGTTGTCAGCCCGTCCTCGATGTTGCCCGGTGAGGGATTCATCTCAAAGCCCGATTGCACTGCCTTGGCCCGCGCCGAGTAGGCCTGCATCAAATCAAAAAACCTCTGCGCCAGCTCGTCGCTTTCGCACCGGTTGATGATCTCCTGCTCCACCCCATGCAACTCCGGAAACTCCGACAGCAGCGTCCTGCCTCCCGCGCCTGCAACAATGTCCGACAAATAACCCACCGCGGGATTCGCCGAAATGCCGCTGAATCCATCCGACCCTCCGCACTTCAGGCCCACCGTCAACGCCGCCAGCGGCGCCGGTTCGCGCCTCACGCGGTTGGCATCCACCAGCGCGCTAAACGTGGCATCCAGCGCCTGACTCATCAGCGTGGATTCGAGCCCCTGCTTCTGCTGATCAAAGACCAGCACCGGCTTGCTCATGCCGGGGTCGCGCCGGTCCATCTCTTCCAGCAGCATGGCCACCTGCGCGTTCTGGCAGCCCAGGCTCAGCACCGTGGCTCCGGCCACGTTGGGGTGATGAATATAGCCCGCCAGCAGCCCGCACAGAGCCTGCGCGTCCTGCCGCGTTCCACCGCAGCCGCCGTCGTGGGTGAGAAAGCGAATGCCGTCGAGATTCGGGAAGACGCGCTCCGCGCGCGCCTCCGCTACTTCGGCAGCCATCTGCCGGTTGCCTGAAGCGCTCTCCACCAGGTGCCGCACATGACGGCGATAGCTCGACTGCCCGCCGTAGCCCAGTTCTTCTTCCAGTGCTTCCCTCATGCGCTCCACGTTGCGGTTCTCGCAGAAGACCAGCGGCAGCACCAGCCAATAGTTGCGCGTGCCCACCTGCCCGTCGTCCCGCCGATAGCCCATGAAGCTGCGCCGCGCCCACGCGCTCGCATCCGGCGCGGCAAACTCCACCGGCCTGCGCTCCGCCGAGTAAGCGCTCGCGCGATGCCGCACATTGCGCGTCGTCAGCAGGGCTCCGCGCGGAATCGCCTCCACCGCCTCGCCCACCACCATGCCGTAGAGATACACCAGATCCCCGGCCTTCAGGTCCACGCGCGCCATCTTGTGCTTGGCGGGAATCGGCTCAACCGCAGGAATCAATTGTGGCCCGACCTGCGCCACGGTTCCCGGCTCAAGAGAGACCAGCGCCACGAGCACGTTGTCGCGCGCATCGAGTTCGAGAACGGTGTCCACCATAGGCAATCAGTCTATCGTGAGGCCCAACCGTCATCCTTGCGCATCGCTGCGATTCTGTCTGCTTGTTGTGCCAACAAGGATGGGTGCCCCAGGTCCCGATTCTGGAACCCGGGAAAGCAGGAACGCAAACCACCCAACGGCACGGCCAGAGCCCTAGCTTGCCGGCTCGCCCCTGCTCGTCGCGGAATTCAAACTAAACCCCGCCAGCACCAGCGCCGTGATCCCGTGAATCGATCCGCGCACATCAAAGATATTGCCGATGAGCGCGGAAAACGTAAACGCCGTCACCGCCCAGGCCAGGTTGCCCGCAAAGCAGATCCATGCCAGCGCCGGATCGCCCCGCCGCCCCGCGCGCAACAGATTGATGGCCGCCAGCAGCAGAGTCAGCAGGGTTGCGCACAGAGCCCACAGCAGCGTCATCGGCTCTTTCCTGTAGCCGAGATAGGAGCCAACCCCATGCAGCAGGCCGCCCAGCACCAGAATCCACGCAAACACGCGATCGGTAGTCTTCATCGGTTCCCCTTCAATTGAAATGAAGATCGCGGGCCACCGGTTGCGCGGCCTTGCTGCGCTGATCGCATGGCATGGGCGACGTCTTTTCTATAGATGCGCAAACCGCAGCAGCACTCCCGCAAGCGCTCCGCCCAGCAGTCCGCCGACGATTGGGATCGGCGCATAGCTCCAGTTCGAGCCACCCTTGCCGGGAATCGGCAACAGCGCGTGCACCAGCCTTGGCCCCAGATCGCGCGCCGGGTTGATGGCATAGCCCGTGGTGCCGCCGAGTGAGAGGCCGATGCCCCATACCAGGCTCGCCACCAGCCATGGTCCAACGCCCGCCGCCGGACCCGTCGCTGAAACTCCCTTGGACCCGATGGCGTTGGCCACCACCACCAGCACCGCCGTGCCCACCACCTCGCTCAGGATGTTGAACAGCGGGCTGCGAATCGCCGCATTGGTGCAAAAGATGCCCAGCTTGGCCGCCGGGTCGGGCGTCTCTTTCCAGTGCGGAGCAAAGTGCAGCGCCATCAGCGCCGACCCGCTCATCGCCCCCAGCAACTGCGCCGACCACAGGCTCGCAAGCTGCGAGAAGTCGCCGCTCATCACCGCCGAGGCCAGCGTGATAGCCGGGTTCAGGTTGGCGCCCGAGCTGCCAAATGCCTGCGCCACCAGCACGCCGCACAGCACCGCCAGCGCCCATCCCGTGGTGATGACCATCCAGCCGGCATCGGCCGCAAACGACTTGCGCAGCGTTACGTTGGCGCCCACGCCGTTGCCCAGCAGCACCAGCACCAGCGTGCCCATATACTCGCCCACCCACACAGAATGCATTGGCTCTTCCTTGCCCTGCGCTGCCGCCTGCCATTGGATTACAGGCTACAGTGCAATCGATTACAAGATTTGCGGAACTCAAGCATTCTGCACTGTCGGCCCCACCTTCGCCAAGGTCCCCCGCCGGCGGTCGCCGCGAACGAGGGAAATGCCCTATGGTTTGGCCGCCGCAGCTCCCGGCACGGCCGCCGCATACTTCGGCCAGTGCGTCAGCAGTTCCTTCACCACCGTGTGCCCCACCGTATACGCGGATTCAAGCGACGGAAGAAACGCGCTGTACGATCCGATGCGCTGCCCCGCCAGGCTCTCCGCGGCGCTCATCCCCCGCGGCTGCCGGTCATAGTTGCTGACCGTGCGCAGCACCATCACGCGCTCCGCGTCCACGCGCCCCGCCTTGCTCAGGTAGGTCAGCGACTGCAGCGTCCCCGTATCTTCCATCGCCGTGGTGGCAAACTCGCCCTTGCCGCCTGTGAAGTAACTCACCCACTCCGCCGCCCATGCGTCAAACAGTTTCCCATGCCAATAGGTCGACGACGCCAGTTGATCGCCCTCCGTCACAAACGGCGCACGGTTGGCTGCCGCCCCGTCAAAGTGGCTGCGAATCTCCTTCAAGTGATCGGAGTCGGCCAGCGGCACGGCCTCCGTCAGGTGAAAGGCCCAATCCGCCAGGCCCGCATTCAGCGCATACACCTGCCCATCCAGCGGCGCCGCCGGCTGCTCAAAGGGCTTGGTCTTGCGCAGCGGCAGGTAGCCCGTGCTCCACTCCGCGGGAATCTCGCGCGCGTCAATCTCATATCCCAGGTCGCCATCCACCACCCAGTGCGCCCAGGCAGCCGACCCCAGCGAGACGCGCTCCGGGTTGCCTCCCGCGATGCCCGCCACAATCCAGTAGGCGTGGCTCAGGTCAAAGCGCGGGTCCAGCCCCAGCGCCATGATGGTGGCCGCGGCGTGTGCCGTGCCCTGCCCGGTCAGCACCGCCATCTCCCCGTCGCCGTTCATCCGCACCGCGTGGTAGCCCGCGGGCAGTGCAAAAACCCGATCCAATTTGTCCCGTTCCACCCAATATTGCAGCTCGCCGGGCTTGTCGCCGGTGTCCTCGCCCAGCTCGAACATGGCCACCACCACCACCTTCACGGGGATGGCCCGAGGCTTGGCCGTCGCGGGCAAACTGAATGCAATCAGGGCGATACAAAGGAGGGGCAGGATCCGGCAGGCTGTCTTTTGCATATTTCCATAGTATGCGACACCATCCGCGTTCCAGTCCGTCGCACCCCACAACTTCTCTTCCCCCTGCCCGAAAATTAAATTTCGTTGAACGAACCCGACCCTCAACTAAAATAGGAGGTGACTCCAACCATATCTGGAGCACCAACCCGACTGCGGCCACAAGGCCGCGGCAAAGAGCCGGGCATCCAGCCGGCCGGGATCATAAAAAACTGTCCTTTCAACCGGACCTTCAATAACGAAATCCTAAGGAGAACCAGAACGCATGAATTCCATTCAAGCGAATCGCAGCGGACTCTTCCGCGGCCTTCTCTTCTCTCTCGCCTTGCTTGCCGTCATCGCCCTTCCCGCGCTTGCGCAGGACGCCGGCTTTGGCTCCATCAGCGGCACAGTCACTGACCCCAAGCACTCAGTCGTGGCCGGAGCTACCATCACCCTCATCCATACCGACACCGGCATCAAGCGTGAGCTCACCACCACTTCCGCCGGCAGCTACTCGGCCAGCTTCCTCAAGCCGGGCCACTACGAGATTCTTGTCGCGGCCCCCGGCTTTGCCAAGGTCGACCGCAAGGACATGACCGTCTTCGTCGGCCAGATCGTCACCATCGACGTCGAGCTTCCCGTCGCCTCCGCCCAGGACACGGTCACCATCACCGCCGACGCGCCCCTTATTGACACCTAACAGGTGGGCTCGGCCCAGGAGATCGGCCAGGAGCTGCTCAGCAACGTGCCCATCAACGGCCGCCGCTTTGACAATGTCGTGCTGCTCACGCCCAACGTGGTGCCCGACGGCGCCAGCGGCCTGCTCAGCTTCCGCGGCGTCTCCGGCCTTTACAACACCAACCTCATTGACAGCGCCAACAACAACCAGGCCTTCTTCTCTGAGGCCCGCGGCCGCGCCATCGGCGCTCCTTACGTCTACTCCACTGACTCCATCCAGGAGTTCCAGTCCGGCGCATCGTCTTACAGCGCTTCCTTCGGCCAGGCGGCCGGCGGCCAGATCAACGCCGTCACCCGCTCCGGCGGCAACCAGTTCCACGGCGACGCGTTCCTCTTCCTGCGCAACCCGGAGCTGAACGCCCTTGACCCCTGGAGCAAGGAGCAATCGCCGCTGCAGGCGACGGCCTCCTTGAAGCAGGCCTTCCTCACCAAGCTCATCAAGGAGCAATACCAGTACGGCGGCTCGATCAGCGGCCCCATCCTGCGCGACAAGCTGTTCTTCTTCTTTACCTATGACGGCTTCCGCAAGAGCGCGCCCATCCTTTACGCCTCCACCTACGACTTCACCAACCTCTATACGGGCAAGACGGTCGCCAATGGCTTCACGGCCACAGCCTGCCCTTCGCCCCTGACCCCCAGCCAGTGCCAGGCCGCCGTCGACTATCTCGAAGGCAACACAGCCGGCATGGGCGGATACAAACTGCAGGGATCCTTCCCCCGCAGCATCACCCAGAACATCTACTTCCCCAAGATCGACTGGCAGGTCTCTGAGAAGCACCACCTGACCGGCGAGTTCAACTGGCAGGACTTCAAGGAGCCAAACGGCTACAACACCGCCAGCACCGTCTCCAACGGCGGCGTCACCCAAAACGGGACGGCCAAGTTCCAGGAGCGCTTTGCCATCTTCAACCTGACCAGCGTGCTCACCCCGCGCATCGTCAACCAGTTGCTCTTCCAGTGGTCGCGCGACTTCGAGCAGGCCACCACCAACACCGGCGGTCCCGCCGTCAGCGTGAGCGGCATCGCCAGCTATGGTGAAACCAGCGCCCTCCCCCGCGGCGCATTCCCTGACGAGCATCGCGACCAGATCGCCGACACCGTCTCCCTCACCAGGGGCCGCCACGAACTCAAGTTCGGCGTGGACCTGAGCTTCATCCACGAGTACCTCGCCAACCTCTTCCAGGGTGACGGCAGCTACAGCTACTCCGGTGCGCAGGCAACCGCCTTCGGCAACTGGGCTCTCGACGTTTTTGGCGCAGTCACCAACGACGGAAAAGCAGGCAAGCACTACACCAGCTTTACCCAGGTCAACGATCCCATCACCCACATCGGCGCCGACGACTTCTGGAACAAGGATCTCTCCGGCTTTGCCGAGGACCGCTACAAGATCACCCCCAAGCTGCTCATCTCCGCCGGTCTCCGCTACGATGTGCAGTTGGTTCCCCAGCCGCCCAAGCCCAATACCTCCAGCGCGCTGGCCAACCTCTACACCGCCAAAATCAACCAGGTCAACAGCCAGTTCCAGCCCCGCGTCGGCTTCAGCTATCAGGGATGGAAGGGCGGCGTAATTCGCGCCGGCTACGGCATGTTCTACGGCCTCACCTCCAACTCCACCTACTACACCATGCGGGTTGAAAACGGCGTCTATCAGCAGCAGTACAACGCGTCGCCGGCCACCACATGGGCGCCATCGAACCTGAACGTGCTGTTCACGCCCCCCGGTCCGGCTCTTGCCGCTCCGTTCACAGGCGCGCACACTCCAGTCGTCGATCCCAACGCGGGTTCAGCAGGGCTCGCGGCGCTTTCCATCCGCGGACTCGACCCCAACTTCAAGAACCCCCGCGCCCAGTCGTTTGACGCCACCGTCGAGCAGGAATTTCCCGGGCACTTCTCCGTGAGCGCCGGCTACGTGGGCAACTACGCACAGTTCCTTCCTCTCTTCATTGACACCAACGTGGCCCCCGCCACCACCACCAAGACCTACGACCTGGTGGATGCCACCGGAGCCACCACCAAGACCATCACCGTCCCCTGGTACACCCAGCGCAAGACCTACGCCACGGCCAACATCCTTACCGGCTTCAGCGTGGTCGACAGTTGGTATCACTCGCTGGCGGTTACGGTGAAGAAGCCCTTCAGCCACGGCATCTCCGGTCTGGCCAACTACACCCTCGCCCATGCCAACGACGGCGGTCAGGTCTCCGGCGTCAACGGCACCTTCAACGGAACTGACACCCCCATCGACCCCAACAACCTGGGCGCTGAGTGGGGCCGCTCCGATCTCGACATCCGCCAGCGCTTCACCGGCACGCTGGTGGCTGCGCCCACCTTCAACGTCAGCAACGGCCTCGCCAAGCTTGCCGCCAACGGTTGGACGCTCTCGGCCACCTACACCGCGCAGTCCGGCTTCCCGGTCACTGCCTTCATGAGCAGCTATCCCAGCAGCGGCTTGGGTGTCGGCGACCCCAACAACCCCTCCAAGGTCGCCGGCGACGGCGGCATCACCGGCGCTGAGCTGAGCCTTTTCAACTCCGGCACCGGCGGACGCGTTCCGCAGTATGCCCGCAACGCCTTCGAGGCCCCCGCGCTGCAAAACGTGGACGCCCGCCTGGCCCGCACCTTCACGCTCACGGAAAAGCTGAAGGTCGACATCTTTGCCGAAGCCTTCAACGTAACCAACAGCGTGATGCCCATCAGCGTGGTCTCTAACGGCTCTTCGTTCCTGGCCGTCGGCAAGACAGCCACAGCCAACGGCGTGACCAACAGTTGCGTTGGCCACTCCAACGACTGCATCGTGCCTTACCTGGCCTCCAACCCGACCCAGCCCTTCAAGGCCGTGTCGGCCACCAGCGGCGTCCTCTACGGACCCCGCCAGGCCCAGTTCTCGGCCAAGTTCATCTTCTAACCATCAACTGTTCAGTAAAGGAAAAGGGCAGCGCGGCTTCGGCCGTTCTGCCCTTTTCCTTTGGACCCTCCGGGCCGACCGAATACGATAGCAATATTCCCTTTCGGAGGCATTGCGCGTGCGCAGGTCGGTTGCTCTCAGCTTCGTTCTCACGGTTCTTCTCTCTGTGTTTGGTGTCGCCCAGGCTCAGCAGCCGGCGCCCACCCACGTCATCGGCTTCATGACCGACTTCGACGTCAAGGACGACGCCGTTGGCATCTGCAAGGCCGTCATGGACGGCGTCGCCCCCGGCGTGCGCATCCTCGACATCACCCATCAGTCCGAGCCCTACAACATCGCCATGGGCGCGCGCTTCCTGGCCGGCTCGGCGCCTTACTATCCCAGGGACGCGGTCTTCGTCGTGGTCATCGACCCCGGCGTCGGCTCCACGCGCAAGGCCATCATCGCCAAGTCCAAACTCGGCCAGTACTTCGTGCTCCCCGACAACGGTCTGCTCACCCTTGTCCAGGACCGCGACGGCATCGCCGAGGCCCACGAAATCACCAACCCCGCATGGATGATCGGATCCGGCATCTCCTCCACCTTTCATGGCCGCGACATCTTCTCCCCCGCCGGCGCTCACGTAGCTCGCGGCGACGACTTCGCCCAGGCCGGTCCCGCCCTCGACGTCACCCGGCTCGTCCATCTCGACCTCAAAACCGCTACCGTCGATGCCGCCGGCCTCCATGCTGAAGTCATCGGAACCGACGGCCCCTATGGCAACCTCGTGCTCAACGTGCCCGCCGAGGCCTGGTTCAAACTCGGCTACAAGCTCGGCGACTCGGTTCCCATCACCCTCGACGGCAAAAGCTACTCCTTCCCCTTCTTCAAGACCTTCAGCGATGTCCCCGTGGGCAGTGAACTCTTCTACATCGACTCCCGCGGACGTCTCTCCGTCGGCATCAACCAGCGCAACTTCTCCGTTATCTACAAGGTGGGCCGGGGCGCGACATTGACCATCCCCCACAAAAGCGCCAACTGAGGCGCAGCCTCGCCGCCACGCCAGCCGACTCACCCGAGGAGCCAAACCCATGAGAACCGCCATCACGCTCTGCATCCTGGCCGGAATCGCTGCCCTTGCCACTCTCCCCGCCGCCAGCCAGGAGCCCGCAGCCCCCGCGCCCGTTCACCGCTGGAACCTCGTCATCCACGGCGGCGCGGGCGTCATCGAGCGCGCCCGCATGGACGAGAAGACAGAGGCCGCCTACCGCGCCTCGCTCGCGCAGGCTGCTGAAGCCGGGGCCAAAGTTCTCGACCGGGGCGGCGCGGCGCTCGACGCCGTAGAGGCGGTTTTGAATGTTCTGGAGGACGACCCCCTCTTCAACGCCGGCCGGGGCGCGGTCTTCTCCGCGGAAGGCAAAAACGAGCTCGACTCCTCCATCATGAACGGCTCCGACCTCCGCGCCGGCGCGGTTGCCGGCGTCACCCGCACCCGCCACCCCATCAGCCTGGCCCGCGCCGTCATGGAAAAATCTCCCCACGTCATGCTCGTCGGTCCCGGCGCGGATGCCTTTGGGGCCCGCGTTGGCCTGGAGCAGGTGGACCCCAGCTTCTTCTTCACCGAGAGCCGCTGGCAGTCGCTCGTCCGCCAGCTTCAAAAGGAGGGCCGCCCCGTGCCGCCCCGTCCCGCCGGAGCGCCGCCGCCGGGCGGTCCCGTCATTCCCGTCGCGCAGCTTGAGGAGTCCTCTGACTCCCATCGCTTCGGCACCACCGGCGCCGTTGCCCTCGACCGCGCCGGCAACATCGCCGCCGGCACCTCCACCGGGGGCATGCAGGCCAAGATGCCCGGCCGCGTCGGCGACTCGCCGATCATCGGCGCCGGCACTTACGCCTCCAACCAGTCCTGCGCCGTCTCCGGCACCGGCACCGGCGAGTACTTCATCCGCCTCGGCGTCGCCCGCGAGGTCTGCAACCTCGTCCAGTTCAAGGCCATGCCCCTCCAGCAGGCAGCCGATGAGGTCATTCATAAGGAGCTTGAAGGATTGCATGGAGACGGCGGCGTCATCGCCGTCACCCCCGACGGCCAGATGGCCTGGAGCTTCAACACCCCCGGCATGTTCCGCGCCCGCATCAGCGAAGGCGGCAAAGTCGAGGTCCGCATCTTCGCCAACGAGCCGTAATCTGCCCGTTGTCACCGGAAACGAATCTCATCGAAAGGAACTATGCCGACTATCTTTCGAGAACGGGGGTTCAGGTTCTTCTTCTACTCCAATGAGGGGTATCCCGCGAGCCCGTCCATATTCACGTTGAAAAGGACGACGTGGAAGCAAAATTCTGGCTGAAACCAGAGGTTCGAGTGGCTTACAATGACGGCTATGATGCCCGCACTCTACGCGAGTTGCTGGCCATCATCCGCTTCAACCGGAATCGCATCGAGAGGGCTTGGAATGAGTACTTCGGCTAGCGCAACGCGCGTCCGCTTCGATGCGGACAGCCTCTGGGTTGACCTGAGCGACGGCCGGGTGATCGGTGTCCCGCTCGCCTGGTTTCCCCGCCTCCTGGACGGGACTGCCGAGCAGCGGGAGCAGGTCAGAATCACCAGCCGTGGTCTGCATTGGGACGCTCTCGACGAGGACGTTTCCATCGCCGGCCTTTTGGCCGGTCTCGGCGACCTGAGCTCCGGCAACTCCACCTTCGCCGCGTGAGCCTCCGCCACCCGCCT
This sequence comes from uncultured Acidobacteriaceae bacterium, assembly GCA_903849645.1. GTDB lineage: Bacteria > Acidobacteriota > Terriglobia > Terriglobales > Acidobacteriaceae > Telmatobacter. The sequence continues at coordinate 147,695 of CAINJJ010000009.1, forward strand.
GTCCAATCCCGTCAATGCAATTGATTTCGGCAGCCGGGGGAGAGCTCACCGCCTCTCCCCCGCCGCCCCATGCCTCTATCTATCGAATAATCTCGAACTTCTCCCAGGGTAGATTGCACACCGGGCACTTCTCGTGCTCTTCCTCGTTCTCAGACGTATAGCCGCACACCGCGCACACATAAAAGTCCCGCGCCTCGGCTACCCATGAGTCCGTCTTGCCGTCTTCCAGCAGGGCAATGGCCTCGGTATAAAGCCGGGCATGGCTCTTTTCGGCCTCCATCGCCCAATGGAAGGTTCTTACCGCGGCCGTGTTCTTGTGCGTCTCCGCCTCGGCCAGAAAACCCGGATACATGATGTCGATCTCGTACTGCTCCCCGCCCAGAGCGGTCTTCAGGTTGGCCGCCGTCGAGGACACGTGGACCGGATGAATCTCGCACTCGGCATAGCCGCCCAGCTGTCCGATCACCCTGGCATGGTTGGTGGCGTGAATCATCTCGGCGCGCGCCGCCGCCCGAAACAGGCTGGCCGCTCCGTGCAATCCTTCATCGTCGGCCTTCACCGCAAAGGCGCTGTACTTGGCATGTGCATTCGACTCGCCCTTGAAGGCGGCCTGCAGGTTCTGAACCGTGATCGTATTTACCGCAACAATTCCAGGCATGGTTGTTTCTCTCCAACTCCGCTCAAGAGCCTACGAGCGCCCTGAGACGCCGCGCTGTGATGCAGGTTACATCCCATGCGGCAAGCAACTCCGGTTCGGGCAGTTCATTTCAGATCGGCCCCGGAGTGCATGAAACGTCAAAAATCGCAAAGCTTCCCCAGCGCGCAAATTCTGCCTTGCGCACCCCAAACCTCGTTCTATGTCAGGAAGTAAACCGCCGCCAGCGCCAGCCCGATAGCCCCAGCCTGCAGCGCCAGCACCCGCAGCGCCGCTCCCGGAGCCTTCTTGATCCATTGAAGAGCAAACCAGGCAATCACCGGGACCTGCGACACCATCAGTATTTGGAAAACGTGAGCCGCAGCGCCCTCATCTGCCTCATGCGCCGTGCCGTAGAGCGCGGCGTGGCCCAGCACAATCGCCAGTCCGGCAAAGGACAGCAGCAGTGGAACAAAGGCGCTGGGCAGCTTCAAGAGTTGCGGCTTCATGGCAGCGGCTTGCATCGTCAGGCCTCCCGGTTGCACCCGCTTACTGCGGCGTGCTGCGCGCCTCGGCCTTCTGCGTCAGCACGCGGTGCGCCGTGTCTTCCAGCGCCTGCGCCTCGGGCAAAAACGTCAGCGCCTTCTGAATCATCGGATCCCAGTCCGCCAGCGTCCTCAACCCCTGCAACTGGCCAAACTGGCTGGTGGCGATCTTTTCCTTGATGCTCACCTTCACCCAGTCCATCACGCCGTTCAGGTCGGCCTCGGTCCATGGAATATTCTGGCTCGTCAGGTACTGCTTGAACTCCAGCAGCACCGCGTCGTTGACCTCGAAGCTCTTGTCCACCGTGCGGTTGGAGAGGTAATGCGCGGCAAAGTGGAAGAACACCGACTTGATCAGCAGCGAGTCCTGGAAGTGGTTTGACTTGGGGCTTTCAATCTTCTCGTCCGGCGTGATGCCGCCGCCGCCATACACCGTGCGTCCCGCGTCCGTCAGCTTGACCTCGCGGTTGGTGGTGTCGGCCGGCTGCGCCCCGGCATGGTTGTAGTAGTAGTCGTAAAGCGACACGCCCGTGTAGTTGCGCTGGATGAGCCGTCCCGACGGCGTGTAGTAGTGATACGTGGTCAGCGCCAGCCCGGTGTTCTCGCCCAGGTTGTAGACCGTCTGCACCAGTCCCTTGCCAAAGGTGGTCTCGCCCACAATCAGCGCCCGGTCGTGGTCCTGGAGCGCCCCGCTCACAATCTCCGCCGCCGAGGCCGTACCCCGGTTCACCAGCACCACGATGGGGAAGGTCTTGCCCCCGTTGCCATGGGTGGCCGTGTAGTTCTGGTCCGGATACGCCCGTCCCCGCTGCGAAACAATGCCCTGGCCCTTGGTCAGCAGGTGATCGCATACCTCCACCGCCTGGCTCAGCAGGCCGCCGGGGTTGCCGCGCAGGTCAAATACAAGTCCCTTCAGGTCGCCAAAGCCGTCCACCGCTTCGATGACTTCCTGGGCCGTCGTCTCCTGGAACTGCGTCAGGTGCACGTAGCCGATACCCGGCCTGATCTCGTATTTCAGGTCCACCGAGGGGTGGGGAATCTCGTCGCGGATCAGGTCAAACACCAGCGGCTTGGCCTGTCCCTCGCGCACCATCGTCACCTGCACGTGGGTGCCCTTGGGCCCCTTCAGCGCCTTGGCCACCAGGTCGCTCGTCATCCCGTCGGTCGTCTTGCCGTCCACCGCGGAGATGATGTCGCCCGGACGAATGCCCGCCCGGTAAGAGGGCGTGTTCTCATACGGCGTGATCACATACGTCTTGGAGTTCTGCTGCTGGATGACCATGCCCACGCCGTAGTAGCGCCCGTGCTGGTCTTCCCGCATCTTGGCATATGCCTTGGGGTCATAGAAGTTCGAGTGCGGGTCCAGCACGCGCAGCATCCCGGGAATCGCCCCGTCGTAGATGGCCGTGTCCGCCTTGTCGCCCTCGATGGGCTCGGCGTAGTTCTGCTCCACCAGCGAGTACACGTTGGTGAACGACTTCAGGCTGTCGCGCAACTGGCTCTCGTCGGCAGAGGACTGTGCCCCCACCTTGCGCTGCAAAACGCTGCCCACAACGGCGCAGACGACAAAAAACATCACAACGGAAAACAGGGCGCGGCGGGCGCGGGGAGTCATAGGCGGGAACAACCTCCGGACGGCTGGAGCGGCAGACGCTCGATTGAGAATTTCCATGGATACGAGTTCGAGTCCACCACGCACGGATGAACCGCTCGTTGACAAAAATCAACCTTGCCCGGTGTTGGCAAGGCAAGGGGAGTTGGAAATCCGCTCGACACGGCCCCGCGGAGCCATCTTGGGCTAAAGTATAGCATTCTGTTGTTTGACTCCGCCCTCGCCCTTTCCGGTAGCCGCGTCGCTCCCCACACCCTGTTTATTGCAGGCAAACCGCCGATTCGACCGGAATCGCAACCCCGCCCCCTGTCCCCGCTCCCCAGGCATTTACAATAACGTCTATGCATCAGCGGGCAGTCCATCGCCCCTGAGCGTGTCCTGATCCTATGACCTTAAGACTCCTTCGCACTCCCGCGGCTTTCGTGTTCCTGACGGCGCTGCTCGCAAGTTCCCTTTCGGCGCAAACGCGGCCCGCCGCGCCTGAGAGCCCCTATGGCGGCTCCACCGTCGAGGAGATCATCGCCCGCATCAACGACCAGATCATCTCGCGGTCCGACTACGACCGCGCCTTGAAGGAGTTGGACAACGAGGCGCGCCAGCGCGGAGCCTCCATGCAGGAGACCTCGGCGGCCCACAAGGACCTGCTGCGCAACCTCATCGACCAGCAGCTCTGGCTCTCCAAAGGCAAGGAACTCAACGTCACCGGCGAAACCGAGCTCGTCAACAGGCTCAACGAGATCCGCAAGCAATACAATCTCGAAACCATGGAAGATCTGGAAAAGGCCGCACGCGAACAGGGCGTCTCCTTTGAGGACTTCAAGGCCAACATCCGCAACGGCATCATCACCCAGGAGGTGATGCGCCAGGAAGTGGGCCGCAGGGTTCAGTTCACCCCCGGCGAAGCCCAGCGCTACTACGAGCAGCACAAGACCGAGTACTCCCAGCAGGAGAGCGTCACCCTCTCTGAGATTCTCATCTCCACCGGCACCCCCACCCCCTCCCTCGCGGAGAAGGGCGCCGTCGAGCCCGACGATCCGGCCAGGATCGCCGCCGCCAAGGCCAAGGCCGACGAGATTGAAGCCAAGCTCCACGCCGGCGGCGACTTCGCCCAACTGGCCCGCAGCTTCAGCGACGGCCCCACCGCGGCTCAGGGCGGCGACCTCGGACAGTTCCAGCGTGGCAAGCTCGCCAAGGTCTTTGAAGACCAGGCCTTCCCCCTCAAGACGGGCCAGTTCACCGAGCCCATCCGCACCAAGCAGGGTTACGTCATCCTCAAGGTTGTCCAGCACGTGCAGGGCGGCATCCCGGAGTACAAGGACGTGCAGCAGCAGGTCGAAGAGGCCTTTTACATGAGCCGCATGGAGCCGGCCATGCGCGGCTACCTCACCAAGATGCGCGAAGACGCCTTCATCGACATCAAGCCCGGCTATACCGACACCGGCGCCAGCGTGCGCCAGACCAAGCCGGTCTATAGCTCTTACACCCCGCCCGCTCCCAAGAAGAAAAAGAAGATCGAGCGCACCCGGTTCCGTGAGACCGCCCGCAGCTTCCGCCAGAAGTCGGCCGCGCAGCCTGTGGCGACAGCGCCCGCCCCCGTGACCCCGACCCCCGCGGCCGCCCCGGCCAAGGCTGGCAAAAAGAAGGGCAAATCCACCGATCTGGCGACCATGAAGCCCGGCAAGAAGGAAAAGATCCGGCTCGGCCAGTCTCCTCAGAAGACCCTGCCCAGCGCGCCGGAGACCAAGACCGAGGACGCCGGCGCAATCCAGCCCGAGCAGACAGCGAACGCCGCGCAGGAGCCGGTCAACCCCCTCGAAGCCAACACCAAGCCCGAGGTCAAGAGCCGCTTCAGCGCCCGCGCCAAGCTCCCCAAGGCTCCCAAGCCCCTGGGGCCGCAACTCGACCCCCAGGCGCCCGCCGCGCCTGACTCCGCTGAAGTGGCCGACCGCCAGACCCAGGCAGGCCCCCTCGGCCTGGCCGGCGACACCGCCAGCAAGAAGAAGAAAAAGGCCACCACCACCGGCGACAAGGTGCGCCTGGCCAACAAGAAAAAGACCGACGAGCAGCCCCAGGGCGATGTGCCCCTCGGCCCAGCGCCCGCGCCGGCCCCGGCGCCTCAAAAGTAAAGCAACCGCTACCAACCTGCCGGGCCTGGGATTCGCATCTCGGGCCCGGTTCTCTTTTGGCCCCGCTTTCTGCCGAAGCTCCCCTGCCCGGCGCTCGCAAAATGGCCTGATGCGCTCGCCTTCATCCTCCGGCCTTGGAATTCGATCGTGATATTCTTGACCGGCATTGCGGCTAACGCCGTCTCTTCCGCGCAATTTCTTGAATTCACTTCAGCCCGCGTCCCAGTCCGTCTCCATCAGGAATCCCCATGAAAGACATCTACATCGCCGACCTGGCCTCCTTTGAAGAGGGCAAGCCATTTGACGGCTACTTCCTCGTCCTCGCCAAGCAGCAGCGCACCACCCAGACCAACAAGCCCTACCTCAGCCTCACCCTGGGAGACAAGACCGGCCAGCTTGAGGCCCGCATCTGGGACCCCGGCGACTCCCGCATCGCCCGTGACTTTGACCGCGGCGACATCGTCAAGGTCCGCGGCGGCGCCTCCCGCTTCAAAGACACATTGCAGTTGAAGGTGGACCAGCTCCGCAAGGCCGCCGCCAACGAAGCCGACAAGGCCGACATGCTGCCCTCCACCACCTACGACGTCGCCGGCCTCTGGAGCCAGTTGCTCGGCTTCGTCGACAGCTTCACCGAGCCCGACCTCAAGCGCCTGCTCACCGCCATCCTCGCCGACCCTGCCCTGGCGCAGAACTACCGTGAAGCCCCCGCCGCCAAGCAGCTCCACCACGCCTGGCTCGGCGGGCTGCTCGAACACGTCGTCAGCCTGCTCACCCTGGCCGAACGCGTCGCCCCCCACTACCCTATCCTCCACCGCGACCTGCTCATGACCGGCGTCATCCTCCACGACATTGGCAAGGTCCGCGAACTGAGCTGGGACCTGGGCTTCGAGTACACCGTCGAGGGCAGCCTCCTCGGCCACATCCAGATCGGCTCCGCCCTCGCCGAGCGCACCATGGACAGCCTGCCCGGCTTCCCGCCTCGCCTCAAGCTGCTCGTCTTGCACATGATCCTCTCGCACCACGGCAAGCTCGAGTTCGGCTCTCCCAAGCTCCCCATGATCCCCGAAGCCCTGGTGCTCAACTTCCTTGACGACCTCGACGCCAAGATGCAGGCCATGCAGGGCGAGTTTGACAAGTGCCTCCGTGAAGGCAAAGGCCCCGACGAGCTTACAGGCAAAGTCTGGGCCCTCGACCAGCGCCAGTTGCTCAACACCCGCCGCTGGCTCGCTGAAGCCGAAGAATAGCGGCGCCTTGCTCTCGTTCCAGTTCGCCCTGCAGGAGGGAGCTGGGGGCTTCACAATCTGCGGAAAAATTCGATGGGGAAGGCACGAAGTGTCAGGGCACGACTTCAGTCGTGCCATAAAGGCAATCAAATCAACAGGGCTTCAGTCCCTGGGGGCACGCTTTTGAGGCTTCCTCCCCAAGAGAAAGGCCTTTTTTCGCAGCCTCTTCAGCCCCCTGAAAACCGGTCCAATCCTCCGGGCCTTCCGGCCCGGATCAGGACAATCCGCAACCAGTACCGCTGTGGTCCTAGGGATCGATGACCGGAAGCCACGCCGGATCGCCCAGCAAGTGACCAACGTAGATCAACTGACTCTGCGCGATGTTCGCCACGTCGCTCGGCGCCATGCACTGCGACGGGGTCGTCGTCAGCGGCAGCCCACCCTGCTTGAAGGCCTCCAGCACCAGTTGCGAGCAGAAGAAGGTTGCCGGATTGGGTCCGATCAGGCGGCACAGAATCCAGCTTTGCGACAGAACCGCCCCTTTAAGGCTGTACGGCCTTCCCACATTTGAAGACGCGTACTTGATGATTCGATCGGCAATGACCGCTGTCATCCCTGGCGCGCGGTAAGCAACCGCCAGCACATCGTCCTGCAGCGCCTGCGTGAGCGCGTGCTTGGTCACTCCCGTCCCGATCGCCTCAATCACGTCGCCGCCCCCGGCATAGAGCGCCGCATGGCTGACCGTGGACCCGGTGAAAATCCGAATTCCCTCGGAGGTTACCGCCCGCGTGGTTGAAATAATGATGTCGGCCGGTTGCAGGGCGCTGGCGTCAATGCACACGCCTCCGCCGCCCGCCGGTGTCAGGGCAATTGGCTTCTGAAACCAGGGCATGCATCTGCTCCTTGATTAGGTTGCGAATATAGTGCGCCGCTCAACCGGGAATGTACAGGGCTAACTGCCATGGGAACCCATTTTGGCCCATTGTTGCGGGGGCGCTTCTCGCTGACTCGACCCGGAAGCGCAACTCCAGCGACGGCCTCAATGGCCTTGTTCGCCGCCATGGACCCTGCGCCGATAGTCCTCCGGTGTCTCGATCGCAAACCCTGTCTGCCCAGCCGGCGCCAGCAAATCCTCGTCGCCGGTCACCAGCACATCGGCATTCCCGCTGTGCGCCAGATCCAGAAATAGCTGATCTTTTGCGTCTCTACAGGGCACTGGGCAGGTCTCCGCAATCTCGACCGGCTCACAGCAAGGGATGTGGTTCGCCAGGGCTTCACGTTGCTCGCCAGGAGTAAGTCGAAACTTCGGATAAGCCAGTATGCGCATCAGCTCCATGGCCGTCGCGCGCGAAACCAGGGCCTCGCAAAGCCCGCCTTGCCAATGGCCGACCAGCCAGCTCAACCTGCCTTTGCCGAATAGAAGCGCGGAAATCACCACATTTGTGTCAAAAACGACTCGCCATTTCACTGGCGCTCTCACGGGTTTTCCCGTGCCCAGGTGATCGCATCGGCTACGTCCTGCTCCGTAATCCCAAGCTGGGCGAGTTTTGCGCGAATCTCATCCAGGCGGCTCGCCCGCAGCGGCTTGAGCGTAATCGCGACGCCGTCCGTGCTGACCTCGAAGTGCTCGACCCCGGCAAACTGCCTGGCCACCGCCTTCGGCAGCGTCAGTTGGTTCTTGACGGTCAATTTGGCCAGCATGGCTCACCTCTTTCAAGGAAACAAGGAAATCTTGCTCCATTATTTCCTTACCCCACAAACCAGTCCCACTGCTCCTTGCTCAGCGGCACTACGCTGAGCCGCCCGATTGCCCCGTCCCCTTGCCACGCCGGGTGCCCAAAATCTCGCCGCCAAGACCTGGGATAGTGAGCTTCCCAACCCCGGGATCTTCCCCTCAGGCCAGCATCTTCAATCCGTGCTTCTCGACAATATCCAATAACTTGAGCGCCATCCCGCTGGGACGCTTTGCGCCGGATTCCCACTTCTCGATCGTGGATTCGCTGGTGTTGAGATAGCGGGCAAAAACCGGTTGGCTGACATGCTGGCTCTCGCGGATCTGCTTGATGCGTCCGGGTTCCAGCGAGGCCGGGGCCAAGAGGCAGGAAGCGTCGAATCGCCTCATCGTCGCCTTGTCAATCGTCCCGATGCGAAACATGGCGGAAGCACTGCTATGGATTGCTTCAAAAGCGTCGCTGTTGTATTTGCGTTTCTTGGTCATGGCATATCTCCACGAGTTCGTTGAACTGAACTTCCTTTGCGATGTCGGCATCTGTCTTCCGGGCAAACAGAGCGGCAAACGCGCGGAATTCTACGAGTTCGTCGTCATCGATATTGGCCCGATCCTTCTTTGCGAACAGAAAAGCATAGACCCAATACCGCCCCCCCTTGGCCAGAATGATCGAGCGGTAAAGATTCTTGCCAAGGCGCTTCTTGAAAACCCCACCACCCAAATCGTCGGCCTGTCCCAGCATCACTTGGCGAATGGCGATGCAAAGCTCGACATCCGCGATGTGCGCCTTCCGGGCAGCTTTCGAGAACCAGGATGTTTTGAAAACCCGTTCCGGTCGTTCTGGCGGGTCTGGCATGAGCTAAGTATAGCACCTGGTGCTATCGAAGCCTGCAATGAAATCGTCATGCCACAAACCAGTCCCACTGCTCCCTGCTCAGCGGCACCACGCTCAGCCGCCCGATCACCACCAACGGCGAACCCGCAAACAGCGCCTCCGCCTTGATCTCCGCCAGCGTCTTCGGCTTCTTGAGCCGCTTGCCCACCTTTACCTTCACCACCGGCACCTTGGGGTCTGTCGGGTCCACGCTCAACACCGTGCCCGTCCCTACCGCCGTCCGCTCCTCGCCCGTGTGATAGAAGATCCACTTCGCGCCCGCCTTCATCTCCCGCAAGTGCTTCACGGCGGTGGTGTTGGTCACGTTGTCCCAGATCGTCTCCTTGTCCCGCAAGAAGTCGTCAAAGCTGTACACATCCGGCTCGGTCTTGAAGAGGAAGTAGCTCATGCGCTTCATACTATGCGAGACCCGGCTGAACCGGGAATCGCCCGTCCCGCATGGTACCCTGACGCAGATGTTCGACCCTGAAATCCTGATGACCAATGGCCGCGAGGCGCGCGCCGAAAACCGCCTGGAAGAGTCCCGCGACCTCTTCGCTCAGGCCGTCGCGGAGTGCCGCTGGGTCAAGGACAACACCCTCCTCGCCCGTGCCCTCAAGGGCCTTGCCCAGGCCGAACGCGACCTGCAGCACCCCACCACCGCGCTCCAGTGCTATCGCGAAGCCGCCCAGATCTACCGCGCTCTCGACGACCGCCTCGCCTACGCCCACACCATCCGCCACTCGGCCGACGTCCACCGCGGCCAGAACACGCTCCCCGACGCCGCCCGGCTCTATGAAGAGGCGCTGGAGATCTACCGCACCCACCCCGACGCCCTCCCCCTCGACCACGCCAACGCCCTCCGCGGTTTCGCCCTCCTGCAGGACGCCGCCGGCCACCCCGAGGAAGCCCTCTTCCTCTGGCAGGGCGCCAGCCATCTCTACTCCGCCGCGGGCGTTCAAGCCGGATTCGCCGAAGCCGAACAGCACATCGCCTTCCTCCTCGGCCGCTAGCCCCTGAGTCCCTAATCCCTCAGTCCCTCAGTCCCTCAGTCCCTGGTCCCTCAGTCCCTCGCCCTGACTCCCTGTTCTACCGTTACAATCAAAGAGCTATGATTCGTTTCTCAACCGCCGGAGAGTCGCACGGAGAAGCCCTCACTGCCCTCGTCTCCGGACTCCCGGCAGGCGTGCCCGTCGATCTCGACTTTGTCAACCGCGAACTCTGGCGCCGTCAGCAGGGATATGGCCGCGGCGGGCGCATGAAAATCGAGACCGACAAGGCCCACGTCCTCTCCGGCGTCCGCCACGGCCAAACCATCGGCGCGCCCATCGCCATTGAGATCGTGAACCGCGACTGGAAGAACTGGGAAGAAAAGCTCCCCGTCGGCGCCGGCGACCCGGCAAAGCACCAAGCCGTCGCCTCGCCCCGTCCCGGCCACGCCGACCTGGCCGGCGCCCTCAAATACAACTTCCCTGACGCCCGTTACGTCCTCGAGCGCGCCTCGGCACGCGAGACCACCTCCCGCGTCGCCGCCGGCGCCTTTGCCAAGCTCATGCTCCGTACCCTCGGCATTGAGGTCCTCAGCCACGCCATCCGCGTGGGCCGCGTCGAGCTCGAGCGTTCCGCCGCCTGGGATGAAATCGTCGCCGTCAACGCCAAAGACGAGGTCATGCTCGGCTGCGTAGACCCCGCCACCGAAGCCCGCATGAAGGAAGAGGTCGAAGAGGCCGCCCGCACCGGCGACACCGTAGGCGGCGTCTTTGAGGTGGTGGTCCACGGCGTGCCCGCCGGCCTCGGCACCTACGTCAACTGGGACGAGCGCATGGACGGCCTGCTCGCCATGGCCGTCATGAGCCTCCAGGCCGTCAAGGCCGTTGAAATCGGCCGTGGCGTGGTCGCCGCTGAGACCTTCGGCTCCCGCGTCCACGACCCCATCCAGTACGCCGCCGAGCCCAACGGCCAGCCCACCCGCTTCACCCGCCCGCAAAACAACGCCGGCGGCATCGAGGGCGGCGTCTCCAACGGCGAAGACATCGTCGTCCGCGGCTATCTCAAGCCCATCTCCACCCTCCGCCGCCCCCTGGAGTCGGTTCGCTTTGACACGCGCGCATCCACCAGCGCCAGCTACGAGCGGTCTGACATCTGCGTGGTCCCCGCCGCTGGTGTGGCCGCCGAGGCCATGGTCGCCCTCACCATCGCCGGCCTCGCCCAGCAGAAATTCGGCGGTGATTCGGCCCTTGAAATGCAACGGAATTTTGCCGGATACATCGAACAGATACGGAGATATTGAAAGACTCAAATGATTCTCAAGATCGTCAAGTACCCCGAGCCAGTGCTCTCCCAACCCGGTGAACCCGTCACGGACTTCAACCCCGAGTTGCGCAAGCTGGTGGCCGACATGTTTGAGACCACCTATGCCTCGCAGGGCATCGGCCTGGCCGCCCCCCAGGTCGGCGTCTCCAAGCGCCTGGCCGTCATCGACCTCAGCATGGGCAAAGAACCCAAGGACAAGATCGTCCTCATCAACCCCGAGATCATCTCCAGCAACGGCAGGCTTTATGAAGAAGAAGGCTGCCTCAGCTTCCCCGAGATCCGCGAAAAGGTAGTGCGCGCGGCCAGCGTGCGCGTCCGCGCCCAGGATGAAAAGGGCAAGTGGTTTGAAATGGACGGCGACGACCTGCTCTCGCGCTGCTTTCAGCATGAGATCGACCACGTCGACGGCATGTTGTTCATCTTCCGCATGAGCGCCCTCAAGCGCGACATGAGCCTGCGCAAGATTCGCAAGATGCAGCGCGACGGCGTCTGGTAAACACCCAAAGGAAGCCCGTGAAAATCGTCTTCTGCGGCACTCCCCGCTTTGCCGTGCCCACCCTGGAGGCGCTCCTTGCCGCGGGCCATGACATCGCCCTGGTCGTCTCCCAGCCCGACCGACCCGTCGGCCGCTCCCAGGCTCTCACCGCGCCCCCGGTGAAGCTCGCCGCCTATGCCGCCGGCCTCGCCGTCACCCAGCCGGAAAAGATCCGCAACAACCCCGAGTTTCGCGCCGTGCTTGAGGCCCTTGCCCCCGACGCCATCGTCGTCGTCGCCTACGGCCGCATCATCCCACCCTGGATGCTGGCCCTGCCACGCCTCGGCTGCATCAACCTGCACGCATCGCTCTTGCCCAAGTACCGCGGCGCGGCGCCCATCCAGTGGGCCGTGGCCAGCGGTGAAACTGTCACCGGCAACACCACCATGCTGCTTGAGGAAGGCCTCGATACCGGCCCCATCCTCCTTCAGCAGGCCGTCGTCATCCGCCCCGAGCAGACCGCGGCCGACCTCTTTGACGACCTCGCCACCGGCGGCGCGCCTCTGGTGGTGGAGACCCTGGCCCGCCTCGACGAAGAAACCCTCGATCCCACCCCCCAAAACCATGCCCGCGCCACCCTCGCCCCCCTGCTCGACCGCGAAGACGGCCGCATGGACTTTGCCGCCCGCACCGCCGACGAGCTCCGGGACCGCTGGCGCGGCTTCCAGCCCTGGCCCGGCGCCTTCACCGCCCTCGATGGCAAAAAACTCATCGTTCACCAGCTTGAAGTCCCCGACCCAGCCGCCTTCATCCTCCCTGCCTCCCCGCTGCCCGGCGACCTGCATGTCGAATCCGGCCGCCTCCTCGTCGCCTGCGCCCGCCATACCTGGCTTGAACTCATTGAAATCCAGCTCGAAGGCAAAAAGCGCCTCCCCGCCGGGGATTTCCTGCGTGGAACAGCCCTCCCCGCCGGGGATTTCCTGCGTGGAACAGCCCTCCCCGCCGGGGCGCGCCTCGGTTGAAACCGCCTCCCATCTCCGCCGCCCGCAAGGCCGCCTTCCACGTCCTCCTGGCCGTTGACCGTGGCCACTCCCACTCCGACGATCTGCTCCGCGCCCGCGCCGTCAACGCCCTCTCAGCGCCTGACCGCAACCTGGCCACTGCCCTCGTCCTGGGCGTCCTGCGCTGGCAAATCCAGCTCGACCACCGGCTCCAGGCCCTGCTTACCCGCCCCAACGCCCGCCTCGATGCAGAAATCCACATCGCCCTCCGCCTCGGCGCCTACCAACTGCTCTTCATGGACCGCATCCCTGCCCGCGCCGCCATCGACGAGAGCGTCGAGCTCGCCAAGCAGTCCGGCCACAAGTTCGCCGCCGGCATGGTCAATGCCGTCCTCCGCAAACTCGCCGTGGCATCCAAAGAAGGCGGCACGGGAGCCCAGGATTTGCCGCCGCCCCTCATAGAAAAGAGTTCTGTAAAAGGGCACGACTTCAGTCGGGCCGCAAACGCTCCCCAATCAGCCGGGGCTTTAGCCCCTGCGCCTCCGTCTCCCGCCGCCCAGGCTCTGACCCTCGCCCACCCCGCATGGATGGTCGAGCGCTGGGCCGCCCACTACGGCCTCGATGCCGCGGAAGCCATCTGCCGCCACGGCCAGGCGCAGCCCGTCCTCTCCATCCGCCTCGCCGGCCCTGAAGTCGAAGCCGAGCTTGCCGCCGCCGGCATCGCCCTCGCCCCCGGCGAACTCCTCGCCGCCGCACGGACAGTTCTCTCCGGCGACATCACGGCCACCGCCGCCTACCGCGAGGGCCGCGTACGCCTTCAGGACGAGGGATCCCAACTGGTCGCCGAGCTCGCCGCCTCCTCCACCCAGTCGGTTGAAAGCATTCTCGACGCCTGCGCCGCTCCCGGTGGCAAGACGCTGATCCTTGCCGAGCGCAACTCCCAGGCTCGCATCGTCGCCTGCGAATCCAGCGAGCAAAGACTGGAACAGATGCGCAAGCGCCTGGCCCCCCTCGCCGCGCAGGTGGAGTGCCGCCTCGCCGATGCCGCCGCGCTCTCTGAAGACTCGGTCTTTTCCCTGGCGCTCGCCGACGTTCCCTGCACCGGCACCGGCACCCTCGGCCGCAACCCCGAGATTCGCCACCGCCTCCGCCCCGAGGACCTTGCCCGCCAGTCCGAACGCCAGCGGGCTATTCTGGCCACCGCCCTGCGTTCTGTCCGCCCCGGCGGCTCCATCGTCTACTCCACTTGTTCGCTGGAGCCGGAAGAGAACGAGCAGGTCGTCGCCGCCGTCCTCGCCGCCGCCCCGTCAGCCTGCCTCGTCCCGCTCTCGCCTCACATCGACGCCCTGCTCCACGCCGGCATCCTCACCGCCGCGGGCGCCGCCCGCCTTCGCGCCTGCATCACCCCGCAAGGCCACCTCCGGTTGCTCCCCGGCCTCTTCCACACAGACGGATTTTTCATTGCATTGATCGAGCGGGACGGCCAATAGCCTGAACCGCAGACCGTATGCCCCCGGTCCTTCGAAGTTCGAGACAGGGGAACCCACAACCCTCAAGCGAACGATCAGCGAGCCATTGGCCCCACCGCAGGTGGCTCCGCCGCCAGCCGCAGCTCCGCGTAATCCCGGCCCAGCAGCCCGCACAGCGCCTCCACCACCAGCTCGTGGTCGGCCCTCTGCGGCAGCCCTGAAACCGTCGCCGAGCCCACCACTCCGGCTCCGGCCACGGCCAGCGGAAACGCCCCGCCCTGCACCGCATAGTCGGCCAGCGCCAGCCCCTGCTGCCCCGCCAGCGTCTCGCCCTTGGCCGCGAGCTTCAGCCCCACGGCATACGAACTGCGATGAAACCGAGCCGCCACGTTGTTCTTGCGCCGCACCCACTCCACATTGTCCGGCGTCGTGCCTGCCAAAGCCGTATAAAACAGCGGCTGCCCAAAGCGCCGCACATCGATCACCACCGGCAGCCCGCGCTCCACGGCCAGCCCGCGCAGCCGCGAACCCAGCTCCCACGCCGTCTCAAAATCCAGCCGCGGCAGCACCAGCTCCCGCTCCTGCAACCCCACTCGCTCCAGGTCCTCACTCAATCCCATCGCCACTAACCCCCATCGTCACCTGCTTTTGATCCCTGACCCCTGATCCCTGACCCCTATTTAGCCACCGTCAGCTTCACCACCGCCGTCTGCTCCACCCGCGTTCCTGCCGCCGGCTGCTGCGCGGTCACCGTTCCTGGCTTGACCGGCAACTGCGGCAGCGCGTCGCCCGCACCCACCGGCGCCACGGGAACCTCCACCATCGCCGGCGGAGCGGCCTTGATGCCGACTTTGGTGAGCGCCGCCTGCGCGCTCGCCAGGGTCAGCCCCGTCAGGTCCGGCATCACCCAGGCATCGGCGGTCTCGGCGCCGCCCGCGGCCACCAGCAGGTTGATGGTGGGCCGCGCAATGCCCTGCGCGTGCGGCGGCGGGTCCTGCGCCAGCACCGTTCCCTCGGCAGCGCCGGCCCATGGCAGGCGCGCCGTTACGCCCAGGTCCAGTCCCACGCGGCGCAGCCGCAGCGCGGCCACCCGCTCGTCCAGTCCCACCGTGTCGGGCACTTCCACCTTCTGCGGTCCCAGGCTCTCTGCCACGCGCACCCGCCACTCCCGCCGCACCACCGTACCCGGCGCCGGCGACTGCGACAAGATATGCCCGGCCGCCACATCGCCCGAGTAGTACCGGTTGTCCACGTCCAGGTTCAGCCCCAGCCCCGCGGTCTGGCTGCGCGCCTCCGCCACGGTCATCCCGTTGAGGGTGGGTACTTGCACCTCCCGTCCGTGAATGGCGAAGTGCATCGTGGCGATGGCCGATAGCAGCCCCACGGCCACCAGCGCCATCAGCAGCGAAGACACCTGGAAGAAGTTCACCCAGCCGCGGCGGCTCATGGCTCCGGTTCCCCGTCCGGGAACACGATCTCATACTCCACGGTCGCCGCCTTTTCCAGCATCTTTGACACCGAGCAGTACTTGTTCTTTGACAGCGCGACGGCGTCCTCCACGGCCTTGCGGCTCAGCGTCCCGCGCACCGCATAGGTCAGCTTGATGCGCGTGAAGACCCGCGGCGCCTCATCCGGCTGCGTGGCTGTAGCGGAGACCCGCAGCCCCGTCAGCCCCTGCCGCTTCTTCTGCAGGATCGAAACCACGTCCACCGAAGTGCACCCGCAGAGCGCCATCAGCACCGCTTCCATGGGACTGGGGCCCTGCTCATGCGCCGGGTCCGCGTCAAAGGTGATGGTATTGCCGTTCTCGGCAATCCCCTCGTAAACCGTCCCCTGCTTCCACTCGCTGTGCGCAATCATCTCTTTGGACCTCCACTCGCCTATCGCAGATTATCCGTCACCGGCTCGGGATGAATCGTCACCCGGTCCACCTCCGGGCACTCGAGCTTGAACCGGTCTTCCAGCGCCGTAATCACCAGGTGCACCCTGTGCATCACCAGGTCATCCGGCAGCGTACAGTGGCAGGACAGATACAGATGCTCTCCGGCCCGCCCCACGTGAATCTCGTGCACGTCCACAATCTCCGGAAACAGACGCGCCGTGCCCCGCAGCGCAAACTCCAGCTTGCGGTCCACCTCCACCATCTCCTGCGGCTGCTCGATGGTTGCCGGCTCACTCTCGATGTGGGTCAGCACCGAGTCAATCTCCGGCGTCTCGCGCAGAATCTCCGCCTCCAGCGCGCTCACAAAGTCATGCGCAGCCAGCAGGGTCAGGCTCTCGTCCAGTTCCACGTGCTGCTCTACGCGCAGCCGTCCGTGCAGCGACTGCACGCTCAGCTCGTGGACGCTCACGTTGTTGCGGGCCGCCACCGCACGCACGCGGTCAAAGATGCTCTCCGCCTTTGTCTCCCGCGGCACCGTATGGATCACCACGTCGGCCTCCGGCAGCGCCCGGTGCACCGCCTCCGTGGCCGCCCGCACCAGTTCCCCCGTGTGCTCAAAGGTAAAGCGCCGCGGCAGCGCCAGCGTGAGGTCGGCAAAGTAGGACGCGCCCGCCCGCCGCACCCGCACCTGCTCCACGGCCAGAACCCCCTCCACCTGTTCCACTTCGTCCAGAATCCGGCGCCGTGTATCCGCGGGAATCTCGTCCAGCAGCACACCCACCGCCTCGTGTCCCAGGCTCACCGTCATGCGCAGAATCAGCAGCGAAACCACCACCGCCGCCATGGGGTCCGCATAGCGCAGCCAGCCAATGCCCAGCACCTCGCCCGCCCAGCTCGCCCCGAGGCCGCACAGAACCGCAGCCGACGACCAGATATCCGAGGCAAAGTGGAAGGCGTCTGTGGCTAGCGCCGGCGAACCCGTCCGGTCCGCCACCGCCTGCAGCTTGCGTGACCGCCAGAAGTCGACCAGGATCGAGGTCACCAAGACCAGCACCGGCCACACCGAGTGGCGCAGCTCCACCGAGTGGTGCAGCACCCGCAGCACCGCCTCCCGGATGATCCACGCGCTCGACACCGCCATCAGCAGCACTTCGCCAAAGGCCGAAAGGTTCTCGACCTTGCCGTGTCCGTAGGTGTGGTCTTCGTCGGCCGGCTTGTCGCTCACCCGCACTGAGAAAAAAGTCAGCGCCGCGCCCACCAGGTCCAGCCCCGAGTGCGCCGCGTCTGACAGCACGCCCAGCGAGCCGGACATCAGCCCCGCCGCCAGTTTCAGCAGCGTCATCGCCGCAGCCGCCAGCATCGAGTTCAGCGAAACGCTCCGCTTCTCGTCGGTAAAACCGGCTTTATCGATTGCTGGGGGAGTCATGGCCTTCCTAGCCTATCGCCGCGCGCCTGGCCGTGTACAACCCGGCAATACCAAACGTATACGACTGCCAGGCGCACTCCGTGTATCCGGTAGCTCGCAGCAGCTCCAGCATCTCCGCCGGCGGCGGAAAACTGCCCACCGAGGCCGGCAGATAGGAGTAGGGACCATCCGCGCCGCAAATCAGCCGCCCGATGGCCGGCAGCACGCGCCGGAAGTAGACCGCGTAGGCCTTCCCCACCAGCCCACCCGGCTCGCTGAAGTCCAGAATCCCCAGTTGCCCGCCCGGCTTCAGCACCCGGTTGAACTCCCGCAGCCCCGCCTCGTAGTTGGCCAGGTTCCTGAAGCCGAAGGCGCTGACAATCAGGTCCAGCGACCCGGACCGCAGCGGCAAATGCAGCGCATCGGCCTCCAGCGGCACCGCCCCTGCCTCGCCCGCGCGCCGCGCCGCAAACTTCTCCGCTCCCCGGCTCAGCATCCCCCGCGAAAAATCCGCAGCCACAATCGGCCGCGCCCCCGCCGGACGCCGCTTCAGCAGCGCCATGGTCATATCGCCGGTTCCGCAGCAGATATCCAGCACAGCCGAGTCCGGGTCCGCCAGCACTTCGCGAAACCGCCGCGCCGTGCGGCTCCACCAAAGGCGGTCCACGTTGGCAGAGAGCACATGGTTCAGCAGGTCATACCGCGGCGCAATCGAGTCAAACATCTGCCGCACCGCGCGCGCCGCTCCCGCCTCGTCCTCCGCGCCCACCGGTTTGGCTCCCGTTGCCGTCATCCCTGCCACCCACTCCGCAAACTCCGTTAGCTTACACTCACCCCGCCCCGCCAGCGGGGTGCCCCAGGTCCCTCGCTTTTGGGGACCTGGGAATCCACAACTCTCAACCAGCCGCACTCCGGGCGCCCCATCCTTGCAGTCTTATCGCAAGGGTGGAAAAGCAACTAACCCCGCCCCGCCGCCGCCAACATATACCCTACCGCGGCCTCCAGTTCTCCAGGCGTCACATCCTCCACCACGCCCGCATCGCCAATGCCCACCGGCAGCACAAACCGCTTGACGCCGCCCACATTTTTCTTGTCGCTGCCCGTCGCGCCGACCACCTTCGCGGTCCGCAGTTTCAGCCCCGGCAGCGGTCCATACTGGTGCACCAGCTTCTCCAGCCGCTCAAACTGGCCGGAAGTGATCGTTCCCCTTTGACGCGCCAGATGCAGCGCCGCCACCATGCCCCAGCCCACGGCCTCGCCGTGCAGCAGCGCCTTGTAGCCCGTCGCCGTCTCCACCGCGTGCCCCACCGTGTGCCCAAAGTTCAAAATCATGCGCAGCCCGTTCTCGCGCTCGTCCTGGTTTACCACCCCCGCCTTCATGCGGATGGAGGCGGCAATCACCTTTTCCAGCGCCTTGGGCTCGCGCCCCAGCACCGCGTCCGCATGATCTTCCATAAAGCGCACCAGCGCCCGGTCGCGGATGATGCCCGCCTTCACGCTCTCCTGCAAGCCCGCCCGCAGCTCCCGGTCCGGCAGCGTGCCCAGCACCTCAATGTCGGCAAACACCGCCCGCGGATGGTGAAAGCTGCCGACAAGATTCTTGCCCTCCGGCAGGTTCACGCCCGTCTTGCCCCCCACGCTGGAGTCCACCTGCGCCAGAAACGTCGTCGGCGCCTGCACATAGGGAATGCCCCGCATATAAAGCGCAGCCACAAACCCGCCCACGTCGCCCACAATGCCGCCGCCCAGGGCAATCAGCAGGCTCCCCCGGTCGCCGCCCGCCGCCACCATCTGGCGCAGCAGCCGCTCCACGCTCTTCAGCGTCTTGTGCTCCTCGCCCGGCGCCAGAAACAGCACCACCGGCTCGTCCTGAAAGGACTGCTGCAGGCAGGCTCCCCACAGCGCCCAGATCTCCGGCGAGGTCACCACAAACACCCGCCTGGGCAGCCTGCCCAGAACGCGCTCAATGCGCGGCCCGAGCGTCCTGATCAGCCCGCTCCCCGCCATCACGTCATACTTCGCTGAAGGTGTGTCTACTCGTATGGTCTGCACGCTCTTCCATCGTAATGCACGCCTCGGGCGCATCCTCTTTTTGCCCCAAACGCAGAAACGGCGGAGCTGGTTAGCCCCGCCGCCTGCCATTCCATCCGCTGCAGATTCAGGCAGCGAATCGTTCCTTCTTTTCGTCGTCCCCGGTCCACGCAGCACCGGGGGGCGAACAGTTTTGCGGCAACCAGCCCCCGCGCCTTGGTTCTATCCGCGAAGAGCTCCAGCCGCCTTTAGCCTGCGATCAGGCGAACAGCTTGCGATGCGCAAGGCCCGCCATCGCCAGCAGGCCGGTGCCCAGCAGGAAGAGGCTGGAGGGCTCGGGTGTCTGGGTCACCGAAACATCATCCAGGGTGAAGTAAGAAGGTTCCTGGTAGCCCGAAAAACTGATGGTGTCATTTCCAGTTGCAGCCACGTTGAATGAGTAAAAGGTGTAGCCAAACGGACCAGGGTCAATTGTGCCCATCACTTGCGTCCCATCCCAGTAAGCCTGGAACCCGGCTGGCGGGGCGTCAAGGTCCGCAAGCCAGAAGCTGAAGGTTGTTCCCAATCCAGCCTGGTCCGTGATGGACTGTGACAGCACATCCGGGGCGTTGCTGTCGACGGAACCGAACCACGCGGCATAGTTTCCGCTGTGAGGGTTGCCGCCCACAAAGAAAAAGCCACCGTCATTGGCCGACCAGCCACTGAAGTCACCGGTCTCAAAGCCCGGATTGGTTACGAGATTGGGGGCATCGGCCCGCAGCGCCAAGGGCGCAAGCAAAGCCACGCAGAACAGAGCGAACACAAGCCTGATTCGGGATGTCATCGTGCAGTCTCCACCTTCTGAAAAGCCATTTGATGGCGAAAAGACACCTGAGCCGCAGGTACGGAAACGAGGAACACTGTTCTGTACCGCAGCAATTCGGGAACCATCCATGGAGCCTTGGACTGAATCCGGAAAATAGTCGCATCTATATGAATCTAAGGTGATAATCGGAATCCACCGTATCGCTTCCGCGTGTTCGCCCTTCTCCCTTGCGCATTGTTCTGCGCATAAAGAAGGAAGCAAATTGCCAGGCGCAAGTGGACGACCACCAAATCCTCGGCCCCGGCGCCATCTCGGGATGGACATACGCCCAGGCGCCCCAAACGCAGAAGCGGCGGAGCTGGTAAGCCCCGCCGCCTGCCGTTCAACCCGTTGCGGGACGCCACAACGAATCGCTATTTCTTTTCGTCTGCGCTGTCATGGCCGCCGTGCCTTCCACCGCCGCCGCCGCCGCCCTGCGGGTGTCCGCCGCCGCTGGGCCTGCCGCCGCCGTTGTCATGCGGTGCGCTGTTGTGCTGCGGAGCTGCACCGCGGGGAGCCTGGGGGTGTCCCGTTGGGGGCCGCGATCCGTTTTGCTGCGAGGGCGCCCCATTGCCGTGAATCTGCCCTCCGCCGCCATTGTGCATTCCCTGTCCGCCGGCATAGTGGCTGCGATTGGCCGCCGCGCCGCCCCCGCCGTGATAGCTGCCCCTGTCTTCGCGGTCAAAGCGGTGGCCGCCCCAGCCATGGCCATAGCCCCAGCCGGCCCAGGGGCCCATGCCCAGAAAGATGCCGTTGTAGAAATACCCCGGCCCATAAAATCCATAGGGCGCGCAGGCGTACGGCTGGTAGTCGTAGTAGCCATAGGAGCAAGCCGGCTGGTTGCCGATCTCAATGACAATCTGTGCATTGGCCTGGGGCGTCATCGCCAGGCCTGCAAACAATGCTGTCGCGCCAATCAAACTCTTGAGTCCGCGCATGAGGTCCCCCTTGAGGTCCCGTGTTGCCTTGTATTGCGTGGGATGTGCTGCCGCCCGCAGAACAACCGCGGCGACCGCATTCACCATAAGGACCTGGCATCCATCCCTGGAGATCCCTCACGCTGTCGGGGGTTGTTGTCTATCCAGCCTTACGTTGCCGACCCTAGCCCCGCCCACCAGCCCAGTCTGAGCAATCCAGCCCAAACCCCTGATCTCTGATCCAGGAACCCTGAGCCGTGTCGTCGCCGCCACCCCACTCTCCGGTGGTAGCCTAGTCGCTTATGGCAATGGGCTCGCAGGTTGACTTTCTGGTGATGGGCGCTGGGGTGGCAGGACTCCGCGCGGCGGTTGAACTCGCCCGCCACGGCGAGGTTCTGGTGGCTACCAAGGAGTCCGTCGGCGAATCCAACACTCACTACGCCCAGGGCGGCATCGCTGTCGCCATGGAGGGCGATGAAGACGTAGCCCTGCACCTCAAAGACACGGTCAACGCCGGTGATGGCATCGTCCACCGCGCCGCCGCCGAGGTGCTGGTGGCCGAGGGGCCGGTGCGCGTAGCTGAACTCATCGAGTGGGGCGCCGCCTTTGACACCGAGGACGGCGAACTGCTCCGCACGCGCGAGGGCGCTCATTCGCTCCCCCGCATCCTGCACGCCAACGGCGACGCCACGGGCGCTGAAATCAGCCGGTCTCTGGCGGCCTTTGCGCAGGTTCACAAGCGCGTCCGCTTTGCCGAGTGGACCACCGTCAGCGGCCTTGTGGTCCGCGACGGCCGGGTCATCGCCGCCGACCTGCTCGACCGCGACCATCAGCTCAGCCGCGTCAGCGCCCGCGCTGTCCTCGTCGCCGCCGGCGGCGCGGGCCAGGTCTATTCAGACACCACCAATCCCGCCGTGGCTACCGGCGACGGCATCGCGCTCGCCTCGCAGGCCGGCGCGGCCCTCGCCGACATGGAGTTCTACCAGTTCCACCCCACCGCCATCTCGCTCCCCGGCGTACCCCGCTTCCTGCTCTCGGAGGCCCTGCGCGGCGAGGGCGCCTACTTGCGCAATCATCTCGGCGAACGCTTCATGGAGCGCTATCACCCCCTGCTCGAACTTGCCCCCCGCGATGTGGTGGCCCGCGCCATCACCCGCGAGGGCATGGGCGACCGCCCCGGCGAAACCCGCCTCGTGCATCTCGACATGCGCCACATCCGCGGCGTCGACCTCCACCAGCGCTTTCCCGGCATCACGGCCTTCCTCGCCAAACACGGCCTCGACCTCAACCGCGACCTCATCCCGGTCCGCCCCGCGGCCCACTACCTGATGGGCGGCATCCGCACCGACCTCGCCGGGCGCACCACCCTTGGCGGCCTCTATGCCGCCGGCGAGGCCGCCTGCACCGGTGTCCACGGCGCCAACCGTTTGGCCTCCAACTCCCTGCTCGAAGGCCTCGTCTTCGGCGCCCGGGCCGCTTTTTCCATGCTGGACGACGGCCTCCCCCTCGTCGCCGCGGACGCGCCGGAAGTCTTCCCGCAGCCCCTCGAACCCGCCGAAGAACGGGGCCTTGAAGAGACCGTCGCCGCCCTTCAGGCCTCCATGTGGGCCTTTGCCGCGCTCCTCCGCGAAGAGTCGACTCTCCTCCAGGGCCTTGCCGCGCAGCAGGAAGCCGCCGGCGCCCTGGCCCAACTCGCCGCACCGGGCAAAGGAAGCCGCCGCCTCGCCGAAGCGCAGGCCATGAGCCGCGTCGCCGAAGCGATTCTCCACTCGGCCCTCGCCCGCACGGAGAGCCGCGGCGCTCACTACCGCAATGACTTTGCCCAGCGCGACGACCAGCACTTCCGCAAACACTCCATCTTCAGCGGCGGACCCTCATCGCCGGTCGCCTTCGAGACCTGGTAGCCCCTCTGTCCCGGATTGGTCCGAGCCTCTTCTTCCGCCTCTCATCCTCGCCCTTGCATCGGCCGATAAGCCATCCAGAGCGTTTTCAGATTGACTGTTGACTGGTGTGCTCCATCCATTGCGCGTCTTTCCGCGCTGTGGGTGGGAGGCCGGCAAAGTTCGGGTCTGCTCCTGGTTGGAAGATGCTTCAGGCGCCTTGAAGCCCACAGGTTTCAGTTCCCAAGGGCACATAGCCCCCTTTCTTCAGCCCCGCCGGGATTCTCCTTACGGAGCCGTTGGGAACCGGGTCCTTCGCGCACCTTGCGCGGCTTCCAATTCGAAAACGCCCTGGAATCGGAGGCACCGTCGATGTTGCTTGTGTGGACCGGAAATCTGAGCGTGGGCGTCAAGGAGTTTGACGACGATCACAAGCGCCTTCTCCGCATGATCAATGAACTTGGCGCCGCCATCCGCGCCGCCGGCGCCCATGGCCCCGTCGAGGAGGAGGAGATCGAAATCACCCTCCACCGGCTCGAAAACTACACCCAGTATCACTGCGCCCGCGAAGAGGAGTTGATGGCCAAAACCCGGTTTCCCGACATTGAGGACCACCGCAGGGAACACCAGTTCTTCTTTGCCACCATCGCCGAAATGTCCCAGCGCTTTCGCGGCAGCACGGACCCCCGGCACGCCACAGAACTGATGCAATTCATGTACGACTGGCTCACCAATCACATCTATGTCACTGACATGAAATACGCCTCCCACCTCCATGCCAACGGCATCTTCTAGAGCTTGCCGAAAGACTCCCGGACAATAAAGGACGCGGGCTTCGCAGACTACGGAATATGGCCTGTCCTTGAGCAGGAAGCCTGGGGAGTACGGCCCCAGGGGATAAGCAGGCTGCGGAAAAGGGCCTGTCTTTGAGCGGAAACCCTCGAAAATGCCCCCAGGGGCTAAAGCCCTGTTGATTACATGGCACTTACGGCACGACTGAAGTCGTGCCCTGACACTTCGATGGCATTTATGGAGTTTTCCCGCAGCCTGCAGAGCCCATTGATTTAGCTGGTTTTATCGGCACGACTGAAGTCGCGCCCTGACACTTCGCGACTTCCTCATCGGGTTTCTCCGGAGCCTGTTCGGCCCCTGCAGCGGACCTGCCTGGAAAATGGAGGCCACAGCCCCCGAGGGAATGCGTCCTCGATGGAGCCCGGCATTCCTGCGCGTGCCCCACCGCGCCTCGCTTTTGGCGATCTGGGAATCAGAGCCGGGCGCTCCATCCCTATCCACGCAGGAGCACCCCCGACCCACCCCCTCCCCACTCATCGGTTATTGCTGCACAGGGCAATCATTTACTCAGGCGAAAAGAATGACGTAGTGAATGTTTGCTCCATGCAACTTTGCCCGGCTGCAGAGAGTCAAAACCACTGGAAGCGTTGAGTTCTCAGTTGCGCTCGGACTGGAATGCGCGTAGCGTTTTGAGAAGTACAGCGAAGATTCAATGCAAGGATCATGGGGAAGCCGGGGCGTTTGGTACGCATCCGGGTTGCATCCGAGCTTTGGATTGT
This sequence comes from uncultured Acidobacteriaceae bacterium, assembly GCA_903849645.1. GTDB lineage: Bacteria > Acidobacteriota > Terriglobia > Terriglobales > Acidobacteriaceae > Telmatobacter. Next base: position 172,226 of record CAINJJ010000009.1, read on the forward strand.
CAAACAGGAAGATCGTGAAAGCGTCTGCAGAAGGCGTTGCAAGTCCCGCGTTTTCAGTCTCCATGACTGGGAACCAGGAGATTTTGCGGCATCCTCCAGCGGCCTCACACGCCCAAGCTTCGGCATGGGACCGAGCGGAGGGGTTGGAGCGCTGAGGCGAAATTTGCCTGCATCCGGGAACATGCAGGCGGACGAAGGCGTAACTCAACTTGTCTGGCATCGCTGGCTAGAATTTCAGGAGGGTCCGGGTTGGCATCAAACCTGGGTACACCGTCGAATCCGAAAGAAACAGGCCCAGCGCCCGCCACGCCTGCGTTGCGCAAAGGCAACCGTTCTCTCAGAGCGCCGCGCATCCTCGTCGTCGATGACGAGATCCATGTGCGCGCCATGATGGCGGCTACCCTCGAGCGTCAGGGATATGAGGTGCAAGTCACCTCCAGTGGCATGGAAGCGCTGGAAGTCCTCGAACGCGGCCCCTTCGACCTCGTCCTCACCGACATTGTCATGCGCGACGGCAACGGCATCACCCTGCTTGAGCGGATGCATGCCCTCCAGCCAAATCTCCCTGTGGTCATGGTCACCGCGATTCACGATATCAATGTGGCCATTGACTCCATGCGCCGCGGCGCATACGACTACCTCCTCAAGCCCTTCGAGCGCGACCACCTTGTCACCACCGTCCAGCGCGCCCTCGAACATCGCCAGGCCCTGGAAGAGAGCCACAGCTACAAGCAGAACCTTGAACAGGTCGTCCGCGCCCGCACCGATATGCTGCGCCAGGCCATGGAAGATCTCGAGCACTCCTACGACGTCACGCTTGAGGCTCTTGGCGACGCTCTGGACCTCAAGGACTCCGAAACGGAAGGGCACTCCAAGAGGGTTACCGCCTACACCATCGCGCTGGCCCGCGCCATGGGCATCAGTCCAGCGGAGATCAAGGTCATCGCCCGCGGCGCATTCCTCCACGACATTGGCAAGATGGCCATTCCCGACGAAATCCTGCGCAAGCCCGGCAGCCTTACGCCCGAGGAGCAGGAGATCATGCGCGAGCATTGCAGCCGGGGCTATCACATGCTGCGCAAGATTCCCTTCCTCCGCGAATCGGCTGAAATCGTCTTTTGCCACCAGGAAAACTTTGACGGAAGCGGTTATCCCAGCGGATTGCGCGGCGATGAAACACCCATTGGCGCCCGCATCTTCGCCGTGGCTGACACTCTGGACGCCATCACCAGTGATCGCCCTTACCGCAAATCGCAGAGCTTCGACATCGCCCGCGCCGAGATTCTGCGCTGCTCCGGAACCCAGTTCGACCCCGGCGTCGTGGAGGTTTTCCTCAAGATTCCCAACGAACTCTGGCAGGAGCTCCGCTCCGAGATCACAGGCCAGGAAAAGACCTTCTCTACTTTTGACATGACGCGTGCGGCAACTCCCTCCGCATCTTGAACTTCCCCATCAGGAGGCGCCCATGCCCGCACTCTCCCCGCACGAGGTCTCTGCGCACTTGGCCGCCCTGCCCAATTGGCAGGTCGTCAACGGCGAGCTGATCCGCACCTTCAAATTTGAAGACTTCCGAGCTGCCATGCGCTTCGTCAACGGCGTAGCCGAACTGGCCGAGGCGGCCAACCATCATCCGGACATCGATATCCGCTACAACAAGGTAACGCTTAAGCTGGTTACCCACGATGAAGGCGGCCTCACGGGCAGGGATTTCTCTCTGGCGGCGGCGGTGGAGGGACTCTCTTCACTGGCCCAGGTCGGCTGACCCAATCTCCATCAGCCCTCGTCGCCGGGCTTCTGGTTTGCCATACCGAAATCTGGATTTTCCGTCTCTTCTGCCGCTTGATGGAGCCTTGAGAGTGTCTTACGGTACCACCAGGCTGCGGCAACGCCGCCGGCGATAGCCGATACAAACGCCACAGCGCCCAGCTTCAACCACGTGGGCGTGGCAGGACGCGCCCCCTCAGCAACCACTGAAGTATAAGAATCTAAACCATTTGACTTCTCTTCCATGCGCTTCTCCCGAACCCGCCGCCTGATTGCCGCTCTTTGCCCGCCCCGGCGGACTCCCATCTTTCGATGCTCAACCGCCAGGGAATAATCGTTCATCTCACTCTCTGAAACAATTTCGATTTTTGTATTTGACATCTCCTCTATCTATGTTAACGTGTATATATTCCAGTTTGGGATGAGGTCGAGCTTACCTCCTCCAAGGTTGGAAGTAGTTTGCGTCACTGGCCTCCCGGCACGAACAATCAAACGTTCGTGCCGCCTTTTTTTGCGCCAAAATGCAGTCAGACCCTTCCTTCATGCTCTTGTCGCCGCTGGGCCTGATTCCGATTCTTCCCTCCGCCAGTCTAAAATACCGTCAGGAGAAGGTCACAATGAGCAACTGGAGGTCGCGCCGCTGGGTTCTCGGTCTGGTCGTTTTCGCGGTAACCGCGGCAAGCTACGCGCAATGGTCCAACCCCGCCGAGGATGTTCCCGCCTACCACCCGTCCGCCCCGCTTCGCATTGGCTCACTGCCTGCCATCCTCTCCGGCGCCAAACTCACCGGCGAGAACTTCCGCTACCCGTGGCAGATTCACGTCTACGAGCAGGCCGCCAAAATTAGCAGCGTCATCTACCAGTTGCCCTGCAACTGCCGCTGCGACCGCGCCCTTGGCCACACCAGCCTGCGCAGTTGCTTTGAGGGCCTGCACGGCACCGAGTGCTCCACCTGCGCCAAGGAGGGCTTCTACGCCTACCAGCAGACCAAACTCGGCAAGACCCCCGAGCAGATTCGCGCCGCCATCGCCCGCCACGAGTACGAGAGCATCGACCTGGACAGGCAATAGGGACCCCGATGGCTCTCGACCGAATGGAGGGAAAAGTTCCCCTCCCTCGGTTCCCGGCTTGAGTCAGGTGATCCGTGCAAGAAATGGCTTGTCTTTGGGGGTCGAACAGGGAACAATCTTGAGTGGCTGAATTCCCAAGCACTTTGATACGCGTGCTTCACCCGTTTGGCCGAGTTTTCGCTTGCAAAGCCATCCACCGCAGTGATTCGAACAGGCCCTGGAGCAGCTTGCAAAGGGAACCTTCCTGGTCGGGAAAGGTCCGTCGCTGGAGCTGTGCGCCAAGGATCCACAGCCGCCACTGGATTTAGTGGGCGTCGCGGAGCAGCGGGCCTATCGGCTCAACGAGGAGAAAGTCAAAGTAGGCGAGGTTGGGGCCCTTGTTGTACTTGAGGGTGATCAGGTTGATGCCTGCCGTGGGAAACACGATCTCGCCCACGGTGGCCTGCGTCCACTTGTGCGGGCCGCCGGTATCTTCAGGGAGCTTGAGTTCGGAGGCCTTCTTGCCGTTGAGCCAGAGCTCGGAATGGTTGTCGTGATTTGAATAGACCGTAATGATGCGATAGCGGCCGGGCTGCAGAACGCGGACGGTGTAGTTGGTCCATTCGCCGTCCTCTTCCCAACCGATATAGAGCTGGTTGACCTTGGGGTCAACCTTGTTGGGGTGGTTGAAGTCGGCCCAGTCCTTGGTGAAGGAGATGTCGACGCCCTCATTTTCGCGAAAGAAGGCGATATAGGCGGGAACTCCGGGGCGCCAGTGCTGGATGGTGTGGTTGAGGGCGGCGCCATCGTTGGTGGGGGTTGTGTCATGGTAGGCCACGCCTTCTCCGCCGAGATCGTAGAGAGCCAGTTCCACGCGTCCGGGGATGGCCTGCGGTCCATCGTGGTGGTAGCGATCCCGGAAGGGCTTGCCTTTGTAGCCTTTGGGAATCTGGGCCTGGATCGCGCATGCAGAGGCGAACAGGCACAGCGCAGCAACGGAAGCGAGTGACCGCGAAAGGCAGATGAGGGTGCGGCGCGAGGGAGAGTTGTTGGCAACGATGGTCATGGGCGGAGACTCCTGTGGCTGGCGCTGTGAACCGGGATGGATCGCACAACACTTGGCTGACTTTGGTTTGGGCGGTCGTGATAGCGTTATCACAACGCAGGAGAAAGCTACACCCGGACCAGAAAGCCTGTCAACGAGCTGCATCAAACCAGGGTCAAGCCGCCAGGGCGAGGAACTGACGCGCGCGGGGCGCGTCGCAAAAATGCTTTGCCAACAGGGGCTCGGCGCACTATAGTGCTTCTCAGCAAGCCGCACCGGCAGGATAGGCAAGCGTTCAGGCGGCCGAGCGCAGCCAGTCCGATGGGCCGGACGCCGTGTGAGCGTGATGAAAAATGCTGATACCGTTCTCGTGCTTTGCGCCGCGGCCGCGATTGCGTCTGCCGGAATGGCCCTCGCGTTCCCATTTTTCGGTCCCGACGCAGGCCGGGTGCGGGCCGGACAAAAGCCGCTCGCCGCGGTGACCATTGACTACCCCTCCAACGGATCCGTCTTTCCGCCCGATATTGCCCCCCCGACGATCCTCTGGCGGGATGGGGCCGAGAAGGCTGACCGATGGAAGATCGAGGTTCACTTTGCAGACGGCGGGCCTGCACTTCAATTTGACACGGCTGGGGAGCGGTTGCAGGTGGGCAAGATCGACCCGCGCTGCATCTCGGAAAACAACGAACCTCCGCGGCTGACGGATGAGCAGGCTGAAGGGCATAGCTGGACTCCCGGTGAGGCGGACTGGGCGGCGATCAAGCGGCGCAGTGTGAGCGGCCCTGCCCGAATGATGATCGAGGGGCAGAGCCCGTCAGAGCCGGGGACTCAGCTTTCGCGAGGTGAAGTAACGATCCAGACATCGAAAGACCCGGTGGGTGCGCCCATCTTTTATCGCGATGTGCCCCTGATGCCTTCGGCCACAGAGAAGGGCGTGATCAAGCCGCTGGCGCAGATTGCGATTCCGCTGATCCAGTGGCGGCTGAAGAGCGTGGGGGAGGCGGGGAGCCGCGTGGTGCTGGAAGGCATGCACACCTGCGCGAATTGTCATTCCTTCTCAGGCGACGGGAAGACGCTGGGCATTGACATGGACGGGCCGCAGAACGACAAGGGGCTGTATGCGGTTGTTTCGCTCAAGCCGGAGACGGTGGTGCGGAGCCAGGACATGGTGAATTGGAACCCCACGGAGGACAAGCAGTTCGCCTTCAACCGCGTGGGGTTCATGTCGCAGGTTTCGCCGGACGGCAAGCGGGTGCTGACGATGCTGACCAGCACGGAGCGGGGGCCGGAGAACAACTACTACGTCGCCAACTTCAAGGACTACCGGTTTCTGCAGGTGTTCTACCCTACGCGCGGGATTCTGGTCTGGTATGACCGGAGCACGGGCCAGCGGCATCCGTTGACGGGGGCCGATGATCCCGAGTACGTCCAAACCAACGGCGTGTGGAGCCCGGACGGCAAGTGGATTGTCTTCGCGCGGGCCAGGGCGCGCAACCCCTATCCCGCGGACGGGAGGATGGCGACGCACGCAAACGATCCGAACGAGATCCCGATCCAGTATGACCTCTACCGGGTTCCCTTCAACGAAGGCCGCGGGGGGAAGGCGGAGCCCATCGAAGGGGCTTCAGGGAACGGAATGAGCAACTCGTTTCCCAAGGTTTCGCCGGATGGCAAGTGGATTGTATTTGTAGAGGCGAAGAACGGCGAGGTGATGCGCCCGGACAGCCAGCTCTATATTGTTCCGGCGGAGGGTGGGAAGGCGCGGCGGATGAATGCCAACATGACGCCGATGAACTCGTGGCACAGTTGGTCGCCCAATGGACGCTGGCTGGTGTTTTCTTCCAAGAGCCGCGGACCTTATACAAAGATGTACCTGACGCACATCGATGAGTCAGGCAAGGACAGCCCGGCCATCCTGATTGAGAACGCCACTGCGGCCAACAGGGCGGTGAACTTGCCGGAGTTTGTGAATATCCCGGCCGATGGGTTGAAGAAGATCTCGACCCCGGCAGTGGAGATGTATGGCCAGTTTGATCATGCGGTCGAGCTGGCGGACAAGGGCGACGATGCGGGGGCTCTTGAAGCATGGCAGGCGCTGAAGGATGCGAACCCCGAGGACGCACGCATTCGCAACAACCTGGGATCAGCTTTGACGCGCGCCGGGCAGGCGCAGGCGGCGATCGCTGAGTTTGAGTCGGCGCTCGAGCTGAATCCTCAATACAATCTGGTTCATGCAAACCTGGCCAGCGCCCTTGCCTTGGCCGGGAAGGGTGACGAAGCGCTGAGGGAGTACCAAAAGTCGCTCGAAGCCTACCCGGAGAGCGCGGATCTGCACAACCGGTTTGGGGTGGAGCTGCGGGAGTTGGGCCACGTGGATCTGGCGCGCGGGGAGTTTGCCAGGGCGGTCGAGCTTGACCCCAAACTGGCCGGGGCGCACAACAATCTGGGACTGGCATTGCTGGGCGATGGGCATGCCAGCGCGGGCCCGGCCGAGGCGGAGTTCAAGGCAGCCCTCGCGCTGGATCCTGGGAACGCCCAGGCAGCCAATAATCTGGGCACGCTTTATGGCATGGAAGGCAGGGACAAGGCGGCAGAGGAGGAGTTTCGTGCGGCCCTGGCGTTGGACCCAAAGCTCACCAAAGCGATGGTGAATCTGGGTGCGACTCTGGCGAGCGAGTCGCGATTTGCCGAGGCAGAGAGCGAGTTGAACCGGGCTCTTGCGTTGGAGCCGGAGAACAAGGATGCGCTGCAATTGAAGGCAATGATCAAGGCGAATGGCGGGCATTGAGTCGAGGCTCGAAGCGATGCGCCCAGGCAATCCGCGAATTGTAAAATATCCTATGGAAGTGTTAGATTTTGAAGAAATTAGTTCGCTTTCTAATGATTCCGTGCTGCAAGGCATGGACGGCAGGGACGTGGAGAGTTAGCGGGTCAAGCGCGAAGCCTGGCAACTGATGTCGCCATAGAAAGCCGCAATTGGACCTGGTGTTTTTAGAACAGAAAGGAAAAAACGAATTGTCTGACCCCGTGGATGACCAAAAAGCAAGACGTGTGAAGCCGCGGGGAGCGGAGCCGGATGCGCATCGCAAACCGACAATGACCGATGTGGCCCGGCTTGCGGGTGTGGGGACCATGACGGTGTCGCGGGTGCTGAGCGGGACTGTGCCAGTGTCTGAGGCAGCTGCCCAGCGGGTGATGACGGCTATCCAGCAACTGAGCTACAAGCCGAACGAGCTGGCGCGGGCATTTCGCGGACAGCGGAGCCGCACAATCGGTCTGATCATTCCCTACCTCTACGATCCCTTTTTTGCAAATTGCGCCCACGCCGTCACCACCGTGGCCAAGGACAAAGGCTACTCCGTCATCATTACAACGTCGGACGAAGACCCGGAGACGGAGTTTGCCGAGGCCGAGCAGATGCTGCGGCGGCACGTGGACGGGCTGGTGGTCATCCCTTCCAAGTTCCGGCAAACCCGGCTCACTCGGGCGCTGTTTGGCAGAACGCCGGTCGTGGTGTTCGACAGGCCGGTGGCGGACGAGCCCTTTGACATGGTGCTGGTGCAGAACACGGCCGGCGCGCACAAGATGGTGCAGCACCTGATCGAACACGGACACAGTCGAGTTGCGTTCATGGGCCTCAGCAGGAGCCTGTTCACCATCAATGCCCGGTTTCTCGGATATCGCAAGGCGGTCCAGGAAGCGGGCTTGAAAGAGGACGCCTTTTTTGGATGCCAGTCCATCGAGGAGACTCTGAAGGCTCTCGAGGAGCGATTGAGCGGGCCGAACAGGCCGACGGCGATCTTTGCCTCGAATACGCTGGCGACGCGCTATGTACTGAGCGCGCTGGTGCACCTGGGTGTGAAGATTCCGGCAGATGTGGCGTTTGCGGGTTTTGACGACTTCGAGATGGCGGAGTTTACATCGCCCGCCTTGACGGTGGTGCGGCAGCCGGCGCAGGAGATGGGCCGGGTGGCGACGAATCTGCTGTTTGACCGGATTGAGCGGGGGGAGATTCCAGAGACGGGAAACAGGATTGTGCTCCCGGTGGAGATTGTGCTGCGGCGGTCGTGCGGATGCAAGCACAGGACCGCGGTTGTGAATCGATAGTGAGATGCTGATTTGACCGCTACAAGCAAGAGAGGGCGGAGACCATTCGGTCTCCGCCCTCTTTTGTGCTTTTGTTGTTAGAAGACAAACTTGGCTGCGAACTGAATTCTGCGGGCGGTGCCCGAGAAGTTCTGAATCACGCCGAAGTTGCCGCTTCCGACTCCGTTTCCGGGGCCGCCCAGGCTGGCATGGTTGAAAGCGTTGAACATCTCCATGCGGGTTTGGACGTTGAAGCGATCGTCGTGCCCGAAGCGGGTGTTCTTGGCGATTTGCAGGTCCAGGTTCTGGTAGTTGGGCTGGTTCACGCCCATGGTGCGGGGCGCGTTGCCGATCTCATACGAGAGCGGCACGGAATAGACGTTGGGGTTGAACCACAGCTTGGCGGACTTGCTGGGCAGCTTGGGGCTGGTGCCGCTCCAGTCGGGGCGCTGGCCCAGACCGCCGTAGGTTGACTGCGTGGTGCCGTTGTTGACGCCGCCGATGACGACCGGTGTGCCGGCGCTGAAGTTTTCAATACCGGAGAACTGCCATCCGCCCACGATCTTGCTGACGGCCATGTTGCCGGTGTTGAGGAACTTCCCGCCCTGTCCCAGAGGCAGCTCATAGACGAAGCTGGCCGCATGGTCCCAGAGAACGTTCTGCGCGCCCAGGCCCCACTCGGCCTTGGGGTTGTATTGGTCGGCGTACGTGCCTGAGGTCGGTCCAAGGTACCCGACTGGCGATGCGCCGTTGTCGAATTCCCTGCCGTAGGTGAAGGAGTAGGTGAAGCTGAGGCCCTTGGAAGCTGCCTTCTGAGCACTGAAGGTGTAGCCGTTGTAGGCCGAGTTGGAGTCGGGTTTGCGGAAGGTGCTGATGCCGTTGTATTGCGGATAGCGGTGCAGCAACTGCCCCTTGCTGACCGTGCTGCCGCTCAGCGAGAGTCCAGGAACAAAGAACGGGCTTCCGGGTCCGATGGCTGTCTGGAAGGGGTTGGCGACCTGGTCATTCAGCTTGCACTGGGCGGTGGTAGCGCCGACCGTGCAGCCGTTGGCGATCAGGGTGTTGGTGGTGAGCTGGTCGATGGGCAGACCGGGGTCGCCGTTGACCAGGAAGAGACCGCGGTTGCCGAGGTAGCCAACCTCCGCCTTCATTCCCCATGGCAGGGTGAACTGGGCGTTCAGGTTCCACTGGATCGAGTAGGGGTTGCGGTAGCTGTCAAAGTAGGCTGTCGAGACGCCGTTGCCAATGTCGATGCCCTGGGTGCAGGCAGCGCTCGAGAGGCAGGTGGATGAGGTGGCTTGCGCGCTGGCGTAGCCGGTGGGGAACGGGTTTGCAGCCGTGGTGCCTGCGAGCAGCGGGTCAGGGCTATAAAGCGTGGCCACTGGCAACGACTGCTGGTTATTGAAGCTGGAGTGATAATCGGATTCAACCGCGAAGCCGTCGTCGCCCGAGCCGCCGGAGGTGCCGGAAGCCTGGAGAGCCGAGGGCTGGTAGACGATGCCAATGCCGGCACGGACTACGATCTTGTTCACGGGGTTGTAGGCGAGTCCGAAGCGCGGCCCAAAGTCGTTCCTCTGCACCGGTCCCTGATGACGCCCATATCTTGCGCCCGCTGCGCCCACGATTGTCATCGCGCCATGCAGATTGCCGCAGGCGGGGCAGTTCTCCTTGTTCTCTGACACCACGCCGGAGATCAGGCCTGCGGAAACCGATCCCTGGAGCGGCGAGGGGGCAGTCGGATCCCAGAAGACCATCTGGTTCTTCTCTTCCTGGCGAGGCACTTCCCAGTCATAGCGCAGACCGATGTTGAGGGTCAGCTTGGGAGTAACCTTCCAGTCGTCCTGGGCGTAGAAAGCCCAGTACTGGCTGCTGGTGATGTACTTCGGGTCGTTGGTGATACGACCGCTCGAGGGCAGGCCCAGGAGCAGCGATGCGAGCGAGTAGCCCGTGGGGCTGGCCGTGTTTCCGTCGTTGGTCGCGGGGAATTGCCGCGTCCAGGAGTCGTCGGAATAAAAGTCGCCTGACGGGTAGGTGTACTGGTAGAAGTTGAGGCGCAACTGACGGAACTCGCCGCCAACCTTGAACGTGTGGCCGCCCGCAAGCTTCACGAGGCTTCCATTGATCGACTGGGCGAGCGGGTCTTCCTGGAGGCCTTCATAGCCCAGAGGGCCAAGGTCCGTGAAGTAGCCGTTGTTGGATCCGCCGAAGCCGAAGTGGGGGAAGATCTCGAGCTGTTTGGAGGCCTGGGCTACAAAGTTCGAGTCGAAGCCAAGCTTTCCAGGGTTGAAGGTGCCGCCGGCCGGAACACGGTTCGATTCCTGCCGCGAATAACCATACCGGAACTCGCCCAGCAGCTTGGGGCTGAAGGTCACGGTGTTGTTGAACGAGCCGCTGTAAGTCCAGCTGTGGCCGTTGCCGCCGTAGCCGCCGTTGGAGGCCGCATTGTTGAAGTCGTTGAAGGTGCTGTACTTGCTGTTGTCCATCGAGTAGCGCAGGAAGGCGTGCCATTTGGGGGTCACATCCACGTCTTCGCGGGAGTCGAAGTGCCAGTCGGTGCCGGGTACAGAACCCGCCTTGCTGTAGTTGTTTTCGTAGGCTTGCTTCCCTGAAAGATTCGCTCCGGGGAAGAACTTGAGGGCTGCTTGAGCCACCGGCGAAAGGCGGCTGGCGGGCAGCACGTTGTACTGTCCATTCACAACGAAAGGCTGACGGGTGTAGACGCCGGTCGTTGGGTCCTGGGCCACGGTGTCCGGATCGTAGAGCACCGGCTTGGTCGAACCGAAGAGGCTGGTGAAGTCGCCATTGGTAAAGTCGGCGGACGGAACCTTGTCCGTGGCAACCGTACCCGACGACTGGCTCGTGTACTGGTAGTCAAAGAAGAAGAACGCGCGGTTCTTGATGATGGGACCGCTGACCGTTCCACCCGACTGGTACTGGTGAGAGGCAGCATTCGCTGAACGCTTGTTGCCGATGCCGGCAAACCCTGCGGCGTTGACGCCGGAGTTCTGCAGGAACTCGAAGTAGGTGCCGTGCCACGCGTTGCCGCCGCTCTTGGTCACCAGGCTTTCGGTGCCGCCGGAGAAGCGTCCGTTTTCGGCCGGCAGAACGTTGGTCTGGACGTTCATTTCCTGCACCGAGTCCTCGACCGGCTGGTAGGTGCTGATGTTGTTGCCGATGTTGTTCTCTGGCGTGATGTTGGTCATGCCGTCGATCAACTGCTCGTTGTTGCCGTTGCGGCTGCCGCCGATGTGAGGCGTCGATGCGCCACCAACGTTGTTGACGCCCGCCACGAGAAAGGCGAAGTTGAAGGGATTGCGTCCCTGGTCGGGCAATTGAAGGATGGTCTCGGTCTGGATTGTCTGTCCCAGGCTCGAAGTCTCTGTGTCGAGGGTCTGCACATCCTGGGCACTGACTTCCACAACCTGAGTGACGGCGCCCACCTCGAGGGTGAAATTGACGGGGCGGGTCTCGGTGACCTGCACAAGCACGTTGTTCGCCTTGGCGGCCTTGAAGCCTGGCGCCTCGGCGGAGATGTTGTAGACGCCCGGCTCAACAAACACAAACGTAAAGCGCCCGGCGGTGTCGGTCTTCGCCTTGTGCTCTTCATTTGTGGTCGTCCGGACGATCGTGATGGAAGCACCCTGAACCGCAGCGCCAGTCTTGTCAGTCACCACCCCCTGGATGGTGCCTGTCGGTGTCTGCGCCATGGCGAAGACACCGAGACAGGCGATAGCGATCAGGCAGATAAACCAGCGAGAGAATTTCATGCTGCCTCCTGAATTGCCGCTCTTTTTTGCCGTCTGGCATGAACTTTTGAAGGGAAGTCAGAAGAGGAGCGGACGAGCCGCGCCAGGGCCTTCTTCCCGGACATGCGCAGTGGGACCGTTATCAGTAGAGCGTTTTCTGATAACGATACCAGCGACCCCGAATAAATACCGCGCTCCATATAGCCCTGTCAAGGATTATTTTTTGCCAGCTATTCCAACTGGCCGGGAGCTTGTGCTACAACTGGGAACGCTATCATTCGTGAGGTGGCCATGATTCCCATTTCGCAAGAATCCGTTCTCGCATTTGATGTAGGCGGCAGTCATGTCTCCGCCGCGGTCTGCTTTGAAGACGGCTTCCGTCTCGGACCCGAGATCAGCGAGGAGTACCCCGCCGAGCAGTCAACTGAGGCATTTGTTGACCTGGTCATCCGCCTCGGCGACCGGGCCCGCGCGGGGATGGAAGGGGTAGGCGGCGCAGTGCTGGCGTTCCCCGGCCCTTTTGACTTTGATGCCGGGATCAGCCGGATGCAACACAAGCTGCCCTATCTTTTTGGCAAGGATTTGCGGGGTTTGCTGGCCGGGAGATTTCAATGGCGAGGCGAGCAGGTTCGATTTCTGCATGATGCAGGTGCTTTTCTATTGGGCGAAGTTGGCGCGGGCGCGGCCCGGCGGGCGGCGCGGGCGGCGGTCATCACACTCGGAACGGGGATCGGCTCCGCCTTTGCGATTGACGGTCACCTGGTGTTTGAAGGGGCAGGGGTCCCGCCCGGCGGGGAGATTTGGAATCTGCCGTTTGAAGGCGGAATCGTCGAGGACTCGGTCTCTTCGCGGGCGATCAGGAAGTCCTATGAGAGGCTGACCGGGAAACAGCGCGAGGTGGCGGCCCTGGCAGCCGTTGCTGCGACCGATGCCTCGGCACGGGAGGCATTTGCCGCGTTCGGCAGGCACCTGGGACTCGCCCTGCGACGCAATCTGGCGGAGTTTGCCCCGGCAGTGGTGGTGCTGGGAGGGGGGATCGCCCGCTCGGCGCCGCTTTTCATGGACGCAGCGGCACGAGAGGTGGAAGGGCTTGGGCTGGAGTTGCGCGTTTCTGAACTCATGGGCCATGCGCCGCTGGTAGGAGCAGGCGTTGCGTGGTTCAATGGGGACAAGGTCGCGAGTTCCCGCGGAAATCCCGGCCAATAGGAAGCCCATGCGGATGCGGTTCTTGATTCCCGGATTGTGCGCGGCTGCCTGGTGCCTGGCGGGTGTCGGACAATCGCGGCCCGGTTGCCAGGGCCCCGACGCTCTTGAAGCAAGGGTCAGGGAGCACCCCACAGCGAAGAACTGGGCCGCCCTGGGAGGGTGGTTCGGGGAACAGCAGCGATTTTCGTGCGCAATACCCGCGTTTGAAGCAGCGGTGCGGCTGGAGCCTGGCTCGGCGGGTTATCACTATTACCTGGGACTCGCGTTGAATTCGGCGAGCCAGCCGATGGCCGCGGTCAAGGAGCTCAAAGAGTCGATTCGGCTGGACTCGCACCAGGTCCAGCCCCGACTGCTTGAAGGCGTGCTATTGAATCAAGCCGGCCAGACCGCCGAGGCCGAGGAGGCATGGGAGGGCGCACTGCGTCTGGACCCTGGCTCTGTGATGGCGTTGGACTGGCTGGCCAAGGCGCGGATCGCGGAAGGCCAGTTTGAAGCGGCTATCGATCTGCTCAGCACGGCGCCGGCAGACGAGGAACTGACCCTCGATCTGGCGCTGGCCTATTCACGCTCAAACCAGTTCGACAAAGCCGGCGAAACGGTGCGCGAGGCGCTGAAGCACAAGCCCGGCGACCCTCGCCTGAGTTCCGCGCTGGCGACCATCTACGTGCAATCACACCGAAACCAGGATGCGACCGCGCTGCTGGCGGAGACCCTGCGGCAGCATCCCCACAATGCGGAGATTGAACTGCTGTATCTGCAGGTGCTGGTGATGCAGGCGGACGGCGCAACGGCAAGGCCGCTGGCTGAAAAGATGCTGGCAGAGCATCCAAAGAGCTTTGATGCACTCTATTTGATCGGAGTTCTGGAGAGCGACGCACAGGAGTATCCCGCCGCCGTGGAACACCTGAAAGCGGCGGTGGCGTTGAACCCGAATCACTATGACACGCGCTACAACCTGGGCGTGGCGCTGGCGCATCTGCAGCAGAACGAGGCAGCGCGCGAACAACTGCAGAAGGCGGCGGAGCTGAATCCTGGCGAGGCCGAGGGACATTTTCACCTGGCCCAGGTGTTGAAGGCGCTGGGCAGAGCCGCCGAGGCGCAATCGGAACTCAAGCGCTTTCAGGAGCAGCAGCAGGCAACCGTCAAGCTGGCGCTGAGCCAGACCAAATCCGGACAGGCGGCCCAGGCGATGAAAGATGGCCATGCAGTGGAGGCGGTGAGTCTATATCGCGAGGCGATCGAAGCGGAGCCGCAGGATGCGATTCTGCAATACAATCTGGCGCTGGCGCTGGACCGCAGCGGAACCCAGATAGCAGACAGTGCGGCGCAAGAGAAGGCGGCTCTCACAAGGGCAATCGAGCTGCAGCCTGGGTTTGCCGCAGCGGGCAACCTGCTAGGAATGCTGGAGGCGCAGGCCGGAGATACAGCGGCAGCGGAGCGGCACTTTCGCGATGCCCTGGCCGCGGTGCCTCGCTTTGCCGAGGCTTCAAACAACCTGGGGACTCTTCTTGGCCAGCAAGGGCGCGATACGGAAGCGGAGGTGCGCTTCCGTGCGGCGGTCTCGGCGAATCCGCGCTATACGCAGGCATGGTTGAACCTGGCCGCGACCCTGGCGAGCCAGTCGCGGTTCGCGGAAGCGAATGAAGCGGTGGAGAGCGCATTGAAGCTCGATCAACAGAACTCCGAAGCGCTGCAATTGAAGCGGATGCTGGACAAGGCGACCGGCGGCGCGAGCACGGGCAAGGCCCTGCAATAACGATATGATGCCCAATCGCAAACCTGCTTGCTGGTCGCGGCGCAGAGTGCTGCAGACCGGAGCCCTCGCGGCGGTTCCCGCATTGGCGGCCGGCCGATTGATTGCCGCTGAAGCCGCGGCGGCAGCGCCTTTTTCGCGTCTGACGGATGTGGCGGCGCAGGCCGGCCTCACGCTGCCGATGGTCTATGGCGACCCCAAGCAAGTTACTTACATTGTGGAGTCGATGGGAGGAGGATGCGCCTTCTTTGACTACGACAACGATGGTTGGATGGACATCTTCCTTGTGGGCGGGCGCACACTGGAAGGCACGCCGCCGGGGTCGGGCAACCGTCTGTATCACAACAATCGCGACGGCGCATTCACCGACGTAACTGCGAAAGCAGGCCTTTCCGATCCCGGATGGGGTGTGGGCGTGTGCGTGGGCGACTACAACAACGATGGCTTTGAAGACCTGTTCGTCACCTACTACGGCCGGAACCGGCTCTACCGCAACAACGGCGATGGAACGTTCACTGACGAGACGGCCAAGGCAGGACTCCTGCACCCCGGCACTCGATTCGGCGCGGGATGCACGTTCCTGGACTACAACCGCGACGGCCACCTGGATTTGTTTGTTTCCAACTATGTGGAGATTGACCTGGCGACGGCCCCCAGGCCCAGCGTGCAGGTGGCTACCTGTTCCTATCAGGGAGTCGCGGTCTACTGCGGTCCGCGAGGTTTGCCGCTGCCAACTCATGCGCTTTACCGCAATAACGGGGACGGCACTTTTACGGATGTTTCGAAGGCGGCCGGTATCGATTCAGTGCGCACATCGTATGGGTTGACGGCGGTTGCGATGGACGTGGATGAAGACGGCTGGCCGGACATTGTGGTGGCCTGCGACTCGACACCTGGCCTGCTGTTGTTGAACAACCACGACGGCACATTTCGTGAAGAGGCGCTGGGGCGCGGCTTGGCAGTGAGCGGCGACGGGCAGGCCATGGCGGGAATGGGCGTTGCGCCGGGAGACTATGACCTCGATGGACACATTGACATCTTCAGGACGCACTACCAGGTGCAGTCGAGCGGGCTTTACCGTGCGCTCGGCAAGGGCGATTTTGACGATGTCTCTACCGCGGCTGGTGTTGCCGGAGAACGCCGCTTTGTGAGCTGGGGCGCGGCAATCGCCGATCTCGACAATGACGGCTGGCCGGACATCTTCTACGTGACCGGGAACGTATACCCGGAGCTTGAAAGAGTCTTTGCGAAGTATCCCGCACGAAGTCAGCCGATCCTGTTTCGCAACCTGGGCAACGGCAGATTTGCCCAGTTGCGGGACGAGGCCGGCCCTGCCATGGCGGCTCGCCATTGCAGCCGGGGCTGTGCCTTTGGCGACTTCGACAATGACGGCGATGTGGACATGGTGGTGATGAATCAGAACGAACCGCCATCGTTGATTCGCAACGATGCTCCGCCGGGCAATCATTGGCTCAAGGTGCAACTGGAAGGAACAAAGAGCAATCGCAGCGCTATTGGGGCGCGCGTGATTGTGCGCTACGGAGCAAAGGTGCAGGCGCAGGAGAGGATGAGCCAATCGAGCTACTGCTCTGCGAACGACCCGCGGCTGCATTTTGGACTGGGCGCGGCGGCAACCGCGGACGTGGAAGTCCATTGGCCGTCGGGACTGGTGGAGAACATGCGCGGAGTGGCGGCCAACCAACTGCTGAAGATGCGCGAAGGAACCGGACCGGGAAAGGCAAGCGCCCTGCCCGGCAGGCAATGAACTGCTCAATCCCGTGCCTGCAAGGGCTCGGAGTGGATAACGAAATCAGCGCTGACGGCCCGCGGCCCCGGAGATTCCGGGCCAGCATGGTGGGCTCGACGCCAGCTTGGACAACCAACAGGAAGGGGAACACCCAGTTATGTGCCCATCAAGGCGGAGCTTTTTGAAGACGACGGCAATCGCGGGAGCAACTGTAGCGCTTGAGGGCCTGCCCGCCCTTGCCGAATCGAACCATGCAGCATTCGATCCATCGGTGCAAACAGGGACCGCTGCGGCAACGCCTGCCTTCACGCGCGGCCTGGGAATCTATCCTGGCGCACCGACGGAGGACTTCAGTCCGAAGCTGGTCCCGGCCGGGTCCAACTATCGCAACCTGGCGCTGCTGCGGCCAGCGTTTCAATCCAGCAGCTACGACTTCAATCTGACGGCGCAACTGGTGACCGATGGGATCCGCGAGACGCGCATGCCGGAGTGGATTCGTGTCTCAGACAGTGCGCGCGGATTGTTGCCCAGGCAACTGCGCGAGACGGTGCTCGATCACGCAACCATGCATCCGCTGGAGTTGCTCGGCGACAAGGTCTCTGTCGAGGTTGAGCTTTGCGGGGGAGAGAGCGCGCCGGAGGTGGACCGCGTGCAAATCTATCTGGTCTCTCCGAAGCAGAGCGCGGCCGGGGAGTTGCGCTTCAGGGTGCTTGTATCTGAAGACGGCCGGGAGTGGAAGCAGATTGCTGAAGCCGGCGCGCCCGAGGCAGCGTCAACTGCGGCCTATCCGCCAGACTTCGCTCCAGCAGGGCACTTCTTCACGCCATCGATACCATTGGGCACCATCTGCCGCAGCCGTTATTACCGGGTGGAGTGCGCACTGGAAGGCCGCGCCGAGGCGCAGGGTGGGGACGGCGGAGAGACGGGCTGGACGCTCACCCAGGTGGCCTTCTATCGAGGCAGCCAGCGGGTGGAAATTGGAGGCCCGTACAGCTTTACCAGCGCCTGGATGCCCGCGGGCATGGACGAGGAATGGGTCTACGTTGACCTGGGCTCCCAATGCGAGTTTGACCATGTAGGTCTCCACTGGATTGCGCGCGCGGCCGAGGGCGCTGTGCAGGTCTCCGAGGATGCCCGCGCATGGAGCGAGATCGCCTCGCTTGCAGGCCGCACCGGGACGGTGGACAACATTGCGCTGGCGCAGCCAGTGAAGGGCCGCTACGTGCGCATTCTAATGACGCGCCCGGCCACCGCGGATGGCTACATTCTGAGTGAGGTGGAAGTCCTCGGCCGGGGTGGCCTGATCGCCGAAGCGAAGCCTCCGCTTTTGCCTGCCGAAGATGGATCGTTGCGGCTGGCAGGAGGGCCGTGGCGTGTGCAAAGAGCAAGCCTGGTGAGCGAAGGTGGAGAGAAGCTCTCACAGCCAGGCCATGCAGACTCAGAGTGGGTTGCTGCCACGGTGCCGGGCACTGTGCTTGCTTCGTATTACAACGCAGGAGCAGTCGCTGACCCCAACTACGGCGAGAACCAGTTGGCGATCTCCGACTCCTTCTTCCACTCCGATTTCTGGTACCGCACGGAGTTTGTTGCGCCGCAGCTGAATCCCCAGCAGACAGCGTGGCTGGAGTTTGCCGGAATCAACTGGAAGGCCGAGATCTACCTGAACGGCGAGAAGCTGGGGCGGGTGGAAGGTGGCTTCCAGCGGGGCCAGTTCGAGGTAAGCGGCAAGCTGCTGCCGGGGCGGAGGAATGCCCTCGCTGTGCGGATTGAAAAGAATGCCACGCCAGGCAGCGCGAAGGAGAAGACCCTGGAGAGCGTGGGCCGCAATGGCGGCGCGCTTGGTGCGGACAACCCCACTTACCATGCCTCCATCGGCTGGGACTGGATACCAACCATCCGGGGAAGAAATACGGGGATCTGGGGCGAAGTCACGCTTGCGGTGAAGGGCGCTGTAACTCTGGAAAATCCCTTCGTCTCTACCGCATTGCCCCTGCCGGACACCTCCACCGCGGACGTCAGCGTGGAGGTGGAACTGGTCAATCACCAGGCCCGTCCCTTTGCCGGGCTGCTGCGCGGGCGCTACGGCGAAGCGCATTTCGAGCAGCGGATTGCGCTTGCTCCGCTGGAACGGAAGACACTCAAGCTGAACCCAGCAACGCATCCGGCGCTGCGATTGGCTCATCCGCAGTTATGGTGGCCCGCGGGCTACGGTGAGCCAGCCCTCTACGATGTTGAATTGACCGTGGAAGCGCACGGCAAAACGCTGGACAAGACATCCTTCCGCTCCGGTGTGCGGCAGATGAGTTACAGCGAAGAGGGTGGCGCTCTGCGGCTGTGGATCAACGGCCGCAGGTTCATTGCGCGCGGCGGCAACTGGGGCTTTGGCGAATCCATGCTGCGCTATCGGGCTCGCGAATATGACGCCGCTGTGCGCTATCACCGCGAGATGAACTTCACGATGATCCGCAATTGGGTTGGGCAGATTGGCGACGATGCTTTCTATGAGGCATGTGACCGCCACGGCATCGTCGTGTGGCAGGACTTCTGGCTGGCCAATCCCTGGGATGGCCCGGAGCCCGCGGATAACAAGCTCTTTCTGGATAATGCGCGGGACTTTGTCTTGCGCATTCGCAACCATGCGTCGATTGGATTGTATTGCGGGCGCAACGAGGGCTTTCCGCCGCCTCCACTGGAGCAGGGCATTCGCAAGGCCCTGGCCGACCTGCACCCCGGCATGCACTACATTCCAAGCTCGGCCGACGATGTGGTGAGTGGCCACGGGCCCTATCAGGCCAAGTCCCCGGAGTTCTACTTCAACGCCGCGGATAAGCGCCTGCATAGCGAGATCGGCGCGCCAAATATTCCACCCATCGAGAGCGTGCGGCTGATGATGCCGGAAGAGGCCGTCTGGCCGCAAAGCCTGTCCTGGGGGCTCCACGACTTCTGCCTGGAGGGCGCACAGGGCGGCGAGGGCTTTCGAACGATTGTGGATCAGGGATATGGCGGCGCGCACAACGCGGAAGAGTGGCTGCGGCTTGCGCAATTTGTCAACTACGACACCTATCGCGCCATGTTCGAGGCGCAAAGCAAGCACCGCATGGGCGTGTTTCTGTGGATGAGCCATCCCTGCTGGCCGTCGTTCGTTTGGCAGACCTACGACTACTACTTCGAGCCCACGGCTGCTTACTTCGGTTGCAAGAAAGGCTCGGAGCCGCTGCACATTCAGTGGAACTGCGCCACCGAAAGCATTGAGGTGGTCAACTACAGCGCCGGGACCGTGAAAGGCCTGACCGCGCGCGTGGAGCTTCTGAATCTGGACGGAAGCCTGGTGCAGCGGAAGTCCGCTGATGTAGACAGCAAGGAAGACTCGACCGTGGCCTGCATGCAAATGAGCTATCCAGCGGGGCTCACCGCTGTGCATATACTCAGGCTCACCCTGGCGCACGGAACAGAAGTGCTGTCCACGAACTTCTATCTCCGCCCCGCGCTCAAAGGCGACTATCGCGCAATCCGTCAACTGCCCAAGCCGAACGTACAGGCCCGGACAACGGTGGAACGCAAGGGGGATCGCTGGCTTCTTGTGACCGAGTTGCACAACCAGGCATCATGGCCCGCTCTGATGGTGCGCATCAAGGCCGTGCGCGAGAAGAGTGGAGACCGGATTCTTCCCGCCATCTACTCAGACAACTACGTTTCGCTCATGCCGGGAGAGAGTCAGACATTGACCACCGAGGTCAGTGATTCGGACACGCGCGGAGAGCGGCCCACCGTTGTGGTGGCGATTTAGGAGCGAGCAGGCATGAAACCCAGGCAGACTGCGGAGGCAAAGTCCGCGGCTGCCTGGGCGATGTCTCTGTGCTACTGAATGAAGTCGTTTGCGTTCGCTTTTGTCACCAGCTTTACCGGAGTGAGGACTTCCTTTTCGACCTGTTTGCCCGCGAGGTTGTCGTAGGCTTTCGACACGGCAATCCGTCCTATTTCCTTTGGCATCTGCGCGCTTGAGGCAAGCATCCTGCCTGCTTTGATAAGCTGCGCCCCTTCCCGCGAACCTGCAACGCCGAGAACCGCAATTTTGCCCGATCGTCCCGCGGAATCAATGCCGGCCAGCGCCTCAATGGCGCTCACATCGTTGATGGCAAAGATGGCGTCCATTTCGGGATGACTGGCGAGAAAATCCTTGATGACGCCGCGAACGCCATCCCTGTTTGCATGCCCGTCCTGCATGGCAACGATCTTCATCTCTGGGTACTTGTCGAGTTCAAGCGAGAATCCCTTGACGCGATCAACGCAACCGCGCGAGAGGGAGAAGCTCAGCACTCCTATCTTCGCCTTCGGATTTGCGCGGGCCAGTTCCTGAGCGGCCAACTTGCCGGCCATTGCGTTGTCGGTGACCACCTTCGTGAGAACGAGCGAGTCAGGAGCATCGAGGTCCGTATCGGCAAGAACCACAGGCACATGCTTCTCTTTTGCGGCGGCCAGTATCTTGTCGATGCTGCCCAGGTCGGTTGCCGGAATGAGAAACAGGGCCGCGGGATGAAGGTTCAAGGCCTCCAGCGTGCTCTTCTCCTGGATGTCTCTTTCATGTTTGCCGTCGATCAGCAGAAGCTTGTCACCATGCGCCTCGACAGCGATCCTGATCCCCTCGCTCAGGTCCACGAAGAATGGATCGTGCATGGTCATGAACGAGGCAACAAAGAGCCGTCCTCCGGTGGGCTTTGAGCCGTCCGCAGCCTCCCCCAACGCACATGCCGACCCTGCAGACAACGCGAAAACAATCGCCGCCATGGCGGCAAATTTCATTCGGCCCATCTTCTCATCCCTCCCATTTCCGCAGGCTCAACTGGCCTTGGCCTGATAGCCAATGACAGAGCCAGACGAATAATTCCTGCGATGAGAACGATACCATCCTTTGGGGCGAGTGGACCAGATGGATTTTTCAGCGTGGATAAAATTGCGGCAATGCTGTCACGATGGGCCGGTCCAGGCCCACATTCCATGGGCCGCCTGGGACCGAGCGTCCCTGGCAGCCGCAATGCCGTTCACCCAAGAGGCAACTCCAGCTTCCAGTCGAGCCAATTGTGGAGCGGCAAGAAGCCGAATGCCGTCAGGCTCATGAATGCCCTGTTTCACTGGTCTTTGATCGCCGGCCTCAGATGTAGATTGCATGCGCATCGCGGGACCGCGCAATTTCTTGAAGATTCCATCCCACGATGGAAGCAATGCTTGCGTCTATGTTGATCTATCTGAGGCGCGGCGGCGTTCAGGGCTTTGCGTTTGGCGCCGCTGGTGCGATAGAAGGGTGTGCGGAACGCATTTGAGTGGAGTGTCTGACGCCACTGGCTGCAGGCCTCCTGGTGACAAGTTCCGCACTACTCGGCAGTGGGATACGCGCCCGGCTGCAGGAATCTGTCCCATCGAGCGGCAATACGGCATTCCTGTCGGCCAGACGAACTGGACCATTTGCGCGTCGCGCCGACGATCTTCCTGTCCTCAAGAGATAACTTCATGATCCAGTCGCGGACCGGCTGTATTCCGTGCGGGCTTTCGTAGAAGAAGCTGGCAGCTTCTTGTGAAGGGCGAGGTTGAAGTGGAGTGCTCCGACGACGAGGGGCGGACCTATGCGACGGCTGCGCTCAAAGCAGAGGATCTGGTAAGGCTGCATCATGCGCCGCTGGAGAGGGTGGCGTGAATGGGGTTGTTGCTTTCCCAGGTCTCAAGATCGAGACCTGGGGCACCCAATCGTATGTGGATGGTGAGGCCTGGGCTACCCCGCCTCGTTTCCGGAACTTGAGACTCTATTGACGGTCGTAGAGCAACGTGATCTTGAAGGGCTTGCCCTTCGGGTCAACTCCCGATTCCCGGACAGTCAAAGTCTTGCGATCAGGGCTGACGGCGGCGGTTTCCTTTACAACCAGCTTCCCGTTTATCGTGGTGGTCAGCAAGTAAGTGCGGTCGTCAATCTTCTTCAACATCGAAGTTTCCCCAGCCCCCGCGGGCGGGTCTATGGAAGTGATCGGACCGCCGGCAGCGGGCGCGGAAATCTTTGTGGTCTCGACTTTACCGTCTTTGAGCGTATCAAGAAACGTCACGGTCACCGTATCGCCTTCGACTGCCACAATGATCGTTTGTTACTTTTGGGGCCAGTCCGCGGGAATCTTGTTCTGCGCGCTACCCTTCCAGGTTCCGACGAATGCATTTTCGGTTTTCCCATCGGCCTGCCCGAGAGCGACAGAACCAGCAAACAAGAATCCAAGCAAGAGTGCAACCAAGCCACTCGCCATTCCCTTTCGCATATTTTCTCCTTCACCCGATTGATCTGATAACAGATGCGCGCGAACTATAGCACGGGTAACAGAGCATGACAAGCAGAACTTACTTTCCATACAAGATAAGCCTGAAGGTCCAGGGATGCACGGGGTCTGCGGTCTCCCACCCATGAATCAAATTGCGATTCATGGATGGGGCACTTGGCTTCTGTGGGGATTTGAAGGGTGGGCAACCCGCCACCCGGAGATAGTGTCGATGTTGCCTGGCTGTGTGCCCCAGGTCTCGACTTTGAAACCTGGGAAAGCACAAACCTCGTGGCGCGCAAGCGCTGGTGGCCGCACCGCAGGTGCTTACTTGGCCGCCAACTGGCGCAGCACGTATTGCAGGATGCCGCCGTGTTCGAAGTATTCGATCTCCTGGGGAGTGTCGATGCGGACCTTGGCGTCGAACACCTTGACGGAGCCGTCGGCCGCGGTGGCTTTGACGCGCAGCGTGCGGGTGTTGGCGAGGCGCTCGGAGAGTAGCGTGGTGAGTCCGGCGAAGTCGTAGGTTTCTTCGCCGGTGAGGCCGAGGGACTCGACGGTTTCGCCGTCGGCAAACTGGAGGGGCAGGATGCCCATTCCCACCAGATTGCTGCGGTGGATGCGCTCGTAGCTCTCGGCGATGACGGCGCGGATGCCGAGGAGCTTGGGACCCTTGGCCGCCCAATCGCGGGAGGAGCCGGAGCCGTACTCCTTGCCGGCGAGGATGACGAGAGGGATGCCCCGCTCGGCATACTTGACGCTGGCGTCGAAGATGGACATGCCTTCGCCTTCAGGCAGCAGGCGGGTGACGCCGCCCTCTGTGCCAGGGGCGAGCTTGTTGCGCAGGCGGACGTTGGCGAAGGTGCCGCGGACCATGACTTCGTGGTTGCCGCGGCGCGAGCCGTAGCTGTTGAAGTCCGAGGTCTTGACGCCGTGGTCGGCGAGGTACTTGCCGGCCGGGCCGTTGGCCTTGATGTTGCCGGCGGGGGAGATGTGGTCGGTGGTGACGGAGTCGCCCAGAACCGCCAGCACGCGCGCGCCGAGGATGTCAGTGACCGCCGCGGGCTGGGGCGTGATGCCGTCGAAGTAGGGGGCCTTGCGGATGTAGGTGGAGTCCGGTTCCCACTCGTAAACGTCGCCGAGGGGGAAGCTGAGGCCCTGCCAGTTGGCGTCGCCGAGGCTGACGGTGGCGTATTCGCGGCGGAAGCCCTCGCTGGAGACGCCCTTGTCGATGGCCGCGGCCACCTCGGCCTGCGTGGGCCAGATGTCGCGGAGATAGACGGGCTGTCCGGCGGGGTCGAGGCCGAGGGCGTCGGTCTCGAAGTTGTGGCCGATGCGGCCGGCCAGGGCGTAGGCGACAACCAGGGGCGGGCTCATGAGGTAGTTGGCGCGCACGTCTACGTTGACGCGACCCTCGAAGTTGCGGTTGCCGCTGAGGACGCTGACCGCGACGAGACCGTGCTCGTCGATGCTCTTCGAGACATCGCTCGGCAGAGGGCCGGAGTTGCCGATGCAGGTGGTGCATCCGTAGCCGACGACGTTGAAGCGAAGCTTTTCAAGGTAGGGCAGCAGGCCCGCCTTGTCGTAGTAGTCGGTGACGACGCGGGAGCCGGGGGCGAGGGATGTCTTGACCCAGGGGGGCACGGTGAGGCCCTTCTCCACGGCCTTTTTGGCCAGGATGCCGGCGGCGATCATGACGGAGGGGTTGGAGGTGTTGGTGCAACTGGTGATGGCCGCGATGACCACGGAGCCGTGGTCGAGATAGGTGTCGGGGTCGACGCCAAAGCGGGCCTTGACGGTGGTGGTGAGATGCGCGGGCACGGTTTCGGCAAGGCCGGTGTCAGTGACGCCGCCGCGCTCCCACTTTTGGGCGGTGCGGGCGCCGAGGGGCTTGGCCGTGGGGGAAAGCAGGCCGGGCAACTGCTGCTGGAAGCTGGCGGCGGCGTCCTTGAGGAGGACGCGGTCCTGGGGGCGCTTGGGTCCGGCCACGCTGGGCTGCACGGTGGCGAGGTCGAGTTCCAGGGTCTGGGTGTAGTCGGCCTCGGGCGCGCCTGAGGTGTGGAAGAGGCCCTGCTCTCGGTAGTAGGCCTCGACGAGGGCGATCTGCTGCTCGCTGCGGCCGGTGAGGCGGAGGTAGCGGAGGGTTTCAGCGTCGACGGGGAAGATGCCGCAGGTGGCGCCGTACTCGGGGGCCATGTTGCTGATGGTGGCGCGGTCGGCGAGGGGCAGTTCGGCGATGCCGGGGCCGTAGAACTCGACGAACTTGCCGACCACGCCGAGCTTGCGCAGGGCCTGGGTGACCGTGAGGACGAGGTCGGTGGCCGTCGCGCCCTCGGGAAGCTTGCCAGTGAGCTTGAAGCCGACGACCTGGGGCACAAGCATGGAGACTGCCTGGCCGAGCATGGCGGCCTCAGCCTCGATGCCGCCGACGCCCCAGCCGAGCACGCCGAGGCCGTTAATCATGGTGGTGTGGGAGTCGGTGCCGACGACTGTGTCGGGGTACGCCACTGTTTCTCCGTCGATTTCAGTGGTGAAGACGACGCGCGCGAGGTACTCGAGGTTGACCTGGTGGCAGATGCCCATGCCGGGAGGGACGGCGGAGAAGTTGCGGAAGGCGGTCTGGCCCCACTTGAGGAAGGCATAGCGCTCGCGGTTGCGCTGGAACTCGAGAATGGCGTTGGCCCCATAGGCGGCGGCGTTGCCGAACTCGTCCACCTGCACGGAGTGGTCAATGACCAGCTCGGCGGGGATGAGGGGATTGACGCGGGCGGGGTCGCCGCCGAGGGTCTTGATGGCGTCGCGCATGGCGCCGAGGTCAACGACGGCGGGGACGCCGGTAAAGTCCTGCATGAGGACGCGGGCGGGCATGTAGGCGATTTCGCGGCTGGGCTCGGCCTTGGCGTCCCACTTGGCGAGGAATTCGATGTCGGAGGCGGTGACGTTGACGCCATCCTCGCGGCGGAGGAGGTTTTCGAGCAGAATCTTGAGGCTGAAGGGGAGGCGGGTCAGGTCAAAGCCGCGGGAGGAGAGCGCGGGGAGGCGATAGAAGGTATAGGAGCGGTCGCCGGAGTGGAGCGTGGACCGGCTGGCAAAGGAGTTCATGGCGGGAAGCCTTTCTATCCGCGCATCGGGCGGATGAAGCGGTGAAGCTCAGGGTTCTGATGGGTCCCAGTTTTGCTGACCGGAAGACGGCGGAGGCGAAGGGAGTTCGACTTGCCCAGATTCCGGCCTGAGGGGACCTTTTGACGGGAATAGATGACTCAGCGGGAAGGGCCGCGTCCACGGTCTGGCCGTCCCCTGCGAAAGCGGCTCAACAGGGGCGTTGGCTGCACCGGATTGGCGGAGCGGCTGCGCATTGATTACGCAAGAATTTTATCGTGCCCTGCCGAGGCCGGTGAAGGGTGAACGCGATGGTTGGCAGCTTTTCAGAGATGCGGCG
This sequence comes from uncultured Acidobacteriaceae bacterium, assembly GCA_903849645.1. Lineage (GTDB taxonomy): Bacteria > Acidobacteriota > Terriglobia > Terriglobales > Acidobacteriaceae > Telmatobacter. The sequence goes on from CAINJJ010000009.1 coordinate 198,351, forward strand.
CGGGAGGGACCGATTGCGTTCCATGGAATTCAGTTCCATTCGCGCCACCGCAAAGGCTATATTGATTTCCACCGGACGTCTGTTTTGGCCCGGGCTTCCACTTTCCCCCGCAAGGATCCGCCTTGTTCCGTCTCCGCTGGCTTCCACTGGTGGTTTTGTTTTGCGTTTGCTCGGGCGCATCGGCGGCCAAAGCGCCCCCTCGGCCAGTTGTTTCCGTGACGCTGGGTGCCAGCGCCGTGCCTCTGTATGGGCCGTGGAAGTTCAGCGTGGGAGACTCACCTGTTGACCCCGCGACGGGCAGGGCGGTCTGGGCCGAGCCGGAGTTTGACGATGGGCAGTGGGAGAGCGTGGACATGACGCCGGCGGACGGGTCGTTTGACCCCGGCTCGGGGGTGAGTGGGTACACGCCGGGCTGGACGGCCAAGGGGCATCCCGGCTACTGGGGCTATGCCTGGTACCGGATTCGTCTGAGGGTGGATGCGCCCGCGAACCAGAGCCTGGCTTTGGCCGGGCCGCCCGATTGCGACGACGCCTACCAGGTGTTTGAGAATGGGCGGCTGCTGGGCAGTTTCGGTGACTTCAGCACCCGCAAACCCACCGTGTACTACACGCAGCCGAGATTGTTTGGCCTGGCGGCGGCGGGCTTCGCATCCGGAACCGCGGCAGCGCCGGTGCGGGTGCTGGCGTTCCGCTTCTGGATGGAGCCGAACACGGGCACGCTCCAGGCGGATGCGGGCGGGATGAAGACCGCGCCGGTGCTGGGCGAGGCCGACGCGGTGACCAACACCTATCGACTGCGCTGGCAGGAACTGATCCTGACCTATGGCTTCCATCCGCTGCTGGCGGTGGTGTGCGGCCTGCTGGCGGTGCTGGCATTGAGCCTGATCCTCTTTGACCGCACAGACCCCGTCTATCTCTGGATGTCCGCGCTCTTTCTGCTGCTCGCGGCCACCCACGCGCTGCTGCCTGGAGTGGCCTGGACATCGACCAGCGCGGATGCCGGAATCTTCGTTCAGAGCTACCTGCTTATCCCGCTCAGTTACGCTTGCGGGGTCATCGTGTGGTGGGTGTGGTTTGGGCGGCCCAGGCCGGTTTGGCTTCCGTACCTGGTGGCGGCCCTCACGGTCATCCTGATCCTGTCTTCGGCGCTCGGGGAGAACCTGTTTACGTTTGTTCCGGGGGGCCTGACGACGGCCATGAAGCTCACCTCGCAGGGTGTGCGCTTCCTGCTCTTCGCCCTCACGATCCGGGTGGTGATCCAGGGGATGCGCGGCCAGCCGGCGGAGGGGTGGCTGGTGCTGCCCGCCGCCATACTGCGGGGCTTCTCGCTGTTTGCGCCGGAGCTGCGGCTGCTGCGGGTGCAGGTGGATTGGCACATCTTTGGGGTTTATATTTCCCTGGTTCAGTTTGCGGACCTGGCATTTGCGGTGGCGGTGTCTCTGCTGCTGCTCCGGCGGATGCTGCGTTCGGTTCGCCGGCAGAGGGAGATGGCCCTGGACGTGAAGCAGGCGCAGGAGGTGCAGCAGGTCATCCTGCCAGAGATGCGGGTTGAGTTTCCGGGGCTTGTGATTGAGAGCGAGTACCGGCCCTCGCTTGAGGTGGGTGGAGATTTCTTCCAGATCGTCCCTCATCCCAGTGATGGCAGCCTGCTGGTGGTGGCGGGGGATGTGGCGGGAAAGGGCCTGAAGGCGGGGATGATGGTGGCGCTGCTGGTGGGCGCCATTCGCACGGCGGCACGCTTCACCTTTGAACCGGAAGAGATTCTGCAGGAACTGAATCTTCGGCTCCTGGGACGGGGAGACGCGCGCGCCACGTGCCTGGCGCTGACGATAGCCGCGAGCGGCACGGTCAACCTGGCCAACGCGGGACATCTGCCGCCCTATAGGAACGGCCGGCCGATAGAGCTGGATGGGTCGCTGCCGCTGGGGATGCTGGAGAGCCCCGGCTTCACCCATGCCCAACTGGCGCTCATCCCCGGCGACCGCCTGACGCTTGTTTCGGACGGAATTGCGGAGGCGGCCGGACCGGACGGCGAACTGTTCGGCTTTGAGCGGACGGAGAGCCTGCTCGAAAGGGCTCGGTCCGCCGCAGAGATTGCAGACGCGGCTCAGGCCTTTGGCCAGCAGGACGACATCAGCGTCATCGCCATCACGCGGCTGCCGGCAGCCTAGGCTCTCAGAAGCGAAAGACGAGGCAGGGGGCGGCGCGCGGGCGGCTGCACGCAATGGAGGGCGCGCCTGCTTTGCCAGCGAAGCGGCTGTTGGGGTAGCCGGCTTGGGCGGGAAGGCCGCAGAGCTTCCCTGCCCCGGTACAATTCGAGGCGAAAGGGAATCCTGGATGAAGCGCATGGCTACGAAACGAATCTGCCGGATGCTGGTCGGAGCGCCGCTGCTGCTTGCCTGTGCAGTTTTTGCTCAGGCGCAGAGCGTCAACTTTACGGATGTGAAGCCCACGCCGCAGCAGGTGGAGTGGCAGGACCTGGAGTTTGGGGTCATCATTCACTTCGGCACCAACAGCTTTCTCAATCGCGAGTGGGGCGATGGGACGGCGGACCCGAAGGTCTTCAATCCGGCGCAGGCGGACCCGGAGCAGTGGGTACTGGCGGCGAAAGCGGCGGGGGCGCGGTATGTGGTGCTGGTGGCCAAGCATCACGACGGATTTTGCCTTTGGCCGACGGAGCAGACGGCTTACAGCGTGGCGGCTAGCCCGTGGCTGGGCGGCAAGGGCGACCTGGTGCGGATGACGGCGGAGGCGGCGCGCAAGCATGGGCTGCGGTTCGGCGTGTACCTGTCGCCGTGGGACCGGCACGAGCCGCGCTACAAGGACCCGGCGGCGTATGACCAGTACTATCTGGCGGAGCTGGAGGAGTTGTCGAGCCGGTATGGGGAGCTGACCGAGTTCTGGCTGGACGGCGCGGGGAGCGCGGGACACACGTACGACTTCAAGAAGATCATCGAGACCCTGCGGACCTATCAGCCGAATGCGCAGGTGTTTGCGGACACGGGGCTGTTTGAGTACGGAGACATTCGCTGGGTGGGCAATGAGGACGGCACGATTCCGTATGAGAACTGGAACGTAATCGACCGGCATGGGTTTCTGCGCTGGCGGCCAGTGGAAGTGGACACGCCGCTGCGCAAGCAGCACTGGTTCTGGCATCCGGGGGACGAAGCGTCCCTCAAGCCGGTGGACGAGCTGATGAAGACCTATGAGGAGAGCGTGGGGCGGGGCGGGCAACTGATGCTGGGGCTGGCTCCGGACGACCGTGGGCTGCTGCCGGAGGCGGATGTGGCGCGGCTGAAGGAGTTTGGCGCGGCGGTGCGGGCGCGCTACGGCGCCAACCTGGCGCTGGAGCACGCGGCCGCGGATGCGAACGTGGAGGGCGCGCTGGATGGGGATCAGGACACCTTCTGGTCGGCGCCCGGCGGCTCGCACAGCGCGGCGCTGGAGGTGGCGTTTGCCAGGCCGGTGACCTTTGACCGGGTCGTCACGATGGAATGGCTGAACGACGGGCAGCACGTGCAGAAGTACGCGATTGAGGCCTGGGAGAAGGGGCGCTGGCGACGGGTGGCGGAGGGCCGGGCCATGGGCCACAAGAAGATTGACGCGTTTGCGCCGGTGACGGCTGCGCGCGTGCGTCTGCGTATCCTGGCAAGCGAGGGCGAGGCGCGGATCCGGGAGTTTCAGCTCTACGACACAGGTGCGGGCCGGTAGGCAGGTCGGAAGTTGAAGCGCCCCTGATTACCCTGGTGTGAACCGTGCGGTATTGTTGCTTTGGAGAGAAAGGGGGTGGAAAGGCGATGATGAAGAGGCTCCTGCAATGGTTTGGCCGGCCGGAAATTGCCGGCGATGACAGGGACAGACACCGCGTCATCCTTCTGAATGGCGTAACCAATGCCGGAATCGCATTTGTCCTTTTCGCTGTTTGCGGCAACTTGTTCGATCGAAGTACACCGCTCCGCAATTATCTGATCGACTTGCTGACCCTCGTCCTGTTTCTCATGGCCCGCCAGGCATTGCGCCTCGGGAAGCTGCTTCTGGCAGGGACAAGCATCCTGACTCTGGGCTATTTTGCGGTTGTCGCTTCAATCGCCAGTGAGGGCACCGTTCTCTCCCCCGCGCCGGCAAGCCTGCTTTTTGTGATTATTGGCGCCGGGATATTTTTTGAGGCAATCGGGATCGTGACTTCCACTGTCGCCTGCTCGCTGACGGTGCTGGCGTTCATGCTGGCGCAAAGAGCGGGAATGCTTCCCACGCCGGATTATTCGCCGAAGTTGCTGCACTGGTTTATTTTCACGCTCATTTTCGCCTTGGCGGGAAGCATCACTTATTTTTCAAATCACATAACGATGCAAGCGTTCACGCACGCGCAAAAAGAGCTGCTGGTACGCCAGCACACCGAGAGGGAATTGAAGAGCGCCAATGAAGAATTGCAACAACGCGTGATCGAGGTCGAGAGGCTCCAGGCAGAGCTGCGCGAACAGGCACTGCACGATCCGCTGACCGGCTTGCATAACCGCCGTCATCTGGCCGAAATTCTATCGCGCGAAATCATGCTTGCCCGGCGAAAGAAAGAGTGTTTGAGCATCCTTGTTGCCGATGTCGACCTCTTCAAATCCGTGAACGACACCTACGGGCATCAGGTCGGCGACGTGTTCCTGGTAGAGATTGCTCAACTGCTCAAGCGCTCTGTGCGCGGAGTCGATATTGTCTGCCGTTACGGAGGCGAGGAGTTTGTGCTGGTGTTGCCTGGAACCAGCATCGAGGATGCCTGGAAGCGGGGGGAAGAAATCCGCCGCAAGTGCGCTGAGCTGATCGTCCAACACAACGGGAAGGAGCTGAGCGTAACCCTGTCATTTGGCCTGGCGGGCTATCCGGCTCATGGGGAACAGGGCGAAGAGATCATTATGAAGGCAGACCATGCCCTCTATGATGCCAAGCGGATGGGGCGCAACCAGTTGAGGGTATGGGGGATGCCAAACAGGAATTCGACACACAGGGCTCAGGCTGCAATCGGCCAGAGCACCATGGGAGCATAGCCATGCCGGCTTTGGGAGGCGTCCTGCGCAAGGTGAAACGTTTTCGCGTCCAACCGCCCACGGCGCGCCTTTCCTGAGTGCAGGATTCGTATATGATGGGTCTGAAAGGCGGCCGGATGGCCTGGAGGTTGGAGTATGCGTGAAGGTCAAGCGGGTGCGGCAAAGAACCAGGGGCGCCGCGATTTTCTGAAGGCGGGTGGCGCGGTGACGGCCGCCCTGTTGGCTCCCACGGCGCTGACGGCCGACGCGCCGAAGGCGCTGCCGGGGCTGCCGTTCAACCCCAAGACGCCGGCGGCGATGCCGACGCGGAACCTGGGCAAAACTGGCTACAAGGTGGGCATCTTCTCGCTGGGCGGTCAGGCAGCCATCGAGCGGCCAAACAACTTTGACGTGGCGGTGCCGATCATCGAGCGGGCGCTCGACCTGGGCGTGAACTACATCGACACGTCGTCGATCTATGGCGGGCCGGACCGGTGGAGCGAGCAGTACGTGGGCAAGGTGATGGCTCACCGGCGCAACGAAGCGTTCCTGGCCACCAAGACCAAGGAGCGGACGCGGGACGGCTCGATGCGGATGATCGAGAAGTCGCTGGAGCTGCTGAAGACCGACCATGTGGACCTGTGGCAACTGCACGACATCGGCATTCAGGGCAACGTGGACGAGGTCTTCGCCAAGGGCGGCGCGATGGAAGCGCTGATCGAGATGAAGGAGCAAAAGGTGGTGCGGCACCTGGGCATCACCGGGCACTTCCGGCCCGACGCGCTGATGGCGTGCATCCAGCGCTATCCGTTTGACACGATTCTGATGGCCATCAACGCGGCCGACCCGCACCACTTCAGCTTCAACACGGATCTGCTGCCGCTGGCGGTGGAGAGGCAGATGGGCATTATCGGGATGAAGATTCCGGGGCGCGGGCGGCTGCTCTCGTCGTGGAATCCGCCGCCGCTGGAGCAGCAGAAGAAGGGCTGGGAGGGCATGGTGCTGGCGCCAACGCCGGGCACACTGACCATGCGCGAAGCCATCTTCTATGCGCTGTCACGGCCGGTGAGCACCATCATCATTGGGTGCGACACGATTGCGCAGCTCGAAGAGAACGTGCAGCACGCGCGCGAGTTCACCCCGCTGAACGACAAGCAGGTGGCGGAGATTGTGGCCCGGGCAGAGCCGGTGAGCAGGCCGTCGCTGTTCTTCCGCTTCTACGACCACACCTAGCCGCCCGGGGTGGTGCTGGGTGAAGTTGGGGTTCGTGGTGTCCCATCCATTGCGCTGGAAAACGAGCAATGGATGGGCACACGAGCCTACAGAAGGTCCGAAGGCGCCCTGAGGGTTCAATCCAGACAAACACAATCGTCATTCTCCCGAACCTCGTCGTACCCCTCCTATCGACGCACCAAACTCACCCATTTCGCTTGCGCAGGACCCAGGTGGTCATGCAGCGGTGATCCTGCACGATGGTTGTCTTGAGCGGGTCGACGAGGACGGCGTCCAGCTCTTCGGTCAAGTCCAGCAGCATCTCTTCGTCAACCAGAAACCAGCGGGAGCCATCGGGCAGCAGGAAGATGTTGCCCTGGAGGCGCTGGAAGTCCATGCCGATGCGGGAGCCGAGGCGGCAAAAGAGCAGCCCACCGGGCCGCAGGACCCGCCAGAGTTCCGAGAGCATGGCGCGGAAGTGGTCCTCGTCGCGGGCAAAGTGGAGCACCGCGGAGCAGATCACGGCATCGAAAGACGCATCGGGAAACGGCATCTGCTCGATGACGCCGACCTGGAAGTTTTGCGGGGGCAGGCCGGTCTGGAGCGATGCGGAGAGTTGCCGCACGTGCTCGATGGCGGCGGTATCCGCGTCGAGGGCGAAGATCTCGCAGCCTGCGCGCAGCAGATAGGCGAGGTTGCGTCCGTAGCCGCATCCGGCTTCGAGAATACGCATGCCGGGGCTGAGGTTGCCGCGCAGGAGCTGATCGAAGACGTAGATGTCGATGGGGCCGAACTGCTCCTGGAGGCTGCGAGTCATCTAGCCGGCCACGTTGAGGTAAAGGCGATAGTGCTCGTCGGTGATGGCGGTGAAGGGGCGCAGGTCGAGGCCGCCCGCCGCGGACTTTGCCTGCCAGTCGGTTGAGCCGGGAGCGACCTGGCAGGCGGCGAGAAGGTCCTGCCGGCTGACGGTTGCCGGAGGCTGGCCGACGGTAAACAGGGCGAGCGGCCCATGGACCGGCGCCACCAGATCGGGGTGCTGCGCGTCGACGGCTTCAAGCATGGTGGGCATGTCGAAGTCGATCTCGATGCGGTCGCCGTTCTTCCATGTGCGGTCGATGCGGGCGAACTGGCCGGGCGTGGGGCTGGCGAGGATGCGCTTGCCGTTGACAGCGACGTTGGTTCCGGGCCCGGCCCATGCGGGAATGCGGAGGTGGACGGGGAAGGCGCTGGGCGCGCTGGCGGAGACGCTGATCTGGGTGGTGGGCTGGTGCGGGTAGCTGGTGTGCTGGGTAAGCGCGATGAGGGCGCTGCCGCGGGTCCAGGTGACGCGCGAGGGGACATAGAGGTTGACGTAGATGCCGCGATTGTCGCGAAAGTAGGCGCTGATGCCGTAGTCGGCGGTGACCTGGGAGAAGGTGCCGGTGCAGCAGTGCCACTTATACGGGTGAAAGACCTTGGCGGCATCGCTGTTGTAGTCGGAGTAGTAGAAGCCATGGCCGTCCGGCTGGATGGGCTTGACGCCGAGGATGCAGTTGTAGAGGACGCGCTCCATGCTGTCGCCGTAGCGGCTGTCGCGGGTGGCGCGGAGCAGATAGCGGGTGACTTTGAAGTGGGCGTAGGAGCCGCAGGGGGTTTCAAAGCTGGAATGGGTCCTGGTGAGGCTTTCGCCGAGGTCGCCGCTGCCGGGCTTGCGGAAGCTCTCGTCGGGTCCCCAGCCGCCGGTGGCGAAGCTCTGGGCGCGGACAAAGTCGAAGCCGTTGCGGGCGGCGCGGAGGTATTTGGGGTCGCCCAGGGAGAGATAGGCCTGCATGGCGCTGCTCATGGCGTTGACGTGGCTGTAGGCATGCTTGCCGGGGAGCACGTTCTGGCCGGCGGCGAGGGGATCGAAGTACCAGTCGTTGGGGAGAAAGCGGACGGCGAGGTCGCGATAACGCTGGCCGGCGCCGCGCTTGAAGGCGAGGAAGAGGTTTTCGGGCAGGGTGTATGGCTCGTCCCAGCAGAAGGACTCGTCGGTGTGGGGACGGGCGTACTGGGCGTCGCGGGAGATGCCCGCCGGCGGCAGGTGGGCTAAGACCGAGTCCAGCACCTTGTCGAGGACCTTGAGGGCGTCGGGGGCGGCGGCGAACTGGTGCGCGTCGATGAGGCCGATGGACAGCTTGTCGTAGGTGTAGGCGGGAAAGCGGTTGCCCTCCCAGAAGTGTTCGGAGACGGCGGAGGCTAGGCCGCTGACGAGGCGGTGGACCTTCTGCTGCGTGGACTGGAGGCCGGTGGCGGCGAAGTCGCGGGAGAGGCCAGAGAGGTATTGACCGAAGCTGTGGCCGGGGGCGAAGCCGTTGTCGACGGCGCTCAACTGGTCGAGGGGCGCCCAACTGTACCAGCCGCCCATGTCGTCGCCGGGCGCTGCAAGGCCGGCGCGCTGGCGGAAGGGCTTGAGGAGCCGGTCTTCGTCAAGGGCGGCGTAGAAGGCATGGTTGGCTTGGAACTGCTGGCGGAGGGGGCCTTCGAGGAGCTCGACGTCGCCGTAGGCGAACTGGTCAAGGGGGGCGTCTGGGGTGGCGGCGAAGGCGCTGCGGGCCGGGAGGAGCGAGGCTGCGGCCAGCGCGGCGCCGGACTTGAGGAAGGTTCTGCGGGATTGGGTCATTGTGGGTACCCCCACCGGATTGTAGCGCGGGGATGGATGGTCCCACATCTCCGCCATGGAACGCCTGTAGATATGGGGGACGACTGGTTTCGCGGGGGTGGGAAGGGTTCGTGGTTTCCCACCCACGAATCAAAAGGCGATTCATGCATGGGCGCCCGGCCTTCGTAAATACCAAGGGCACCCGGCGAGGCCGCGCTAGCTGAGTTGGCTGAATTTGACGGGGAGTTTGTCGTAGTCGACGATCCCGAGGCCGCGGGCGGCGGCCATGCCGAGGTAGGGCAGGTGTTCGGGGTCGAGGTTCCACCAGGCTTTGGCGACGTAGGCATCGAGGGCCACGGGGTCGGTGCCGGCGACCATGGTCTTCTTGGTCGCTACGTCTTCCAGGCTGCCGCCGGTGGGGCCGTTGCGGAGCAGGATGCGGTAGCAGTCCATGAGGGTGACGGTGGGCAGCATGAAGCCGGCGAGGTCGACAAGGCTCTGGTGAATGGACTGGTGGAGCCGGTTGCGCTGGCCGCCAAGGATGCCGTACCAGTTTTTCATGCCGAGGGTGGCGCCGATGAGGCTGTGGTGCTTGGCGATGGGCAGGTTGATGACCTTGTCGGCCTCGAGGAAGGGGATGAAGACGGGCCATGTCTTGAGGACGACGCCGCCGAGGTCGACTTCGCGGTAAAGCTCGGGGTCGGGGAGAATGACTTCAGCGCCCTCGGCGCGGGCGGCGGCCTCGATGCCGGATCGATGGAAGCAGCGGCGGGGCTCGTTGCAACTGACGTCGGTGACGATGACGCGCTTGGCCCCGGCGCCCCAGCACTGGCGGATGACTTCGGCGACGACTTCGGGGTTGGTGTTGGCGGCCTGCTCGGGGGTGCGGTCCCAGGCGATGTTGGGCTTGATGACGACGACGTCCTGGTGGCCGACGAAGCGGCGCATGCCGCCGAGATCCTGGAGGGCGCGCTGGACGAGTGCGCGCGGTTCCCCGCCCTGCACGACGACGAGATGGGGGAACTGGGGATCGGTGGCGGTGCGGTGATCGCGGCGGGCCTGCTCGGCGTGGGCGGGGACGGGGCGGAAGCTGTGTTCGCTGAGCCAGAGGGCAGCGCCGCCGGCGCCGGCTGCCACGCCGCCGAGGCGAAGCAGTTGGAGCATGGCTTCACGGCGCGTGAGAGCGGGCGGCTGGGCTTGGTTCGCCCCGGTTTGCTTTTCGGTTTCGCCGGCCATTGGTTGTACTCCCTGGTTGACGCGGTTTGGTTTGAAGGCTAGGTGCTTTCCCACCCATTCCGCATGGTGCGCGGAATCGATGGGGCACCCGGCATCCAGTTCTTGACGCTTCGAGCTGGAACTGCTCGAAAGATGGGGCGCCCGGCCATTCTGGTTCTTCTCAGGCCCCCCCTTGAGTTGAAACCAATCAGGAAGATCAGACTTCCAGGAGGTGAATGCGCTGGGGGTCGTTGACGCCGAGGTTGTGTGCGGCGTCGGCGGCGGTGGCGATGTAGCGCGGTGGACGATTGGCGGCCTCAAGGGCTTTCATGCCGACTTCGGCGCGCTTGCGTTCGAGCATCTGCCATGCGGTGTGATCGATGGCGACGCGATCTTCGCCAACGATGAGGGCGTTGGGGTACCAGAGGCGCTCGGGATGGAAACCGGGGCCGCCTTCGTAGACCGAGGAGAGGGCATCGCCAATGGTGAAGCGCACCTTCTGCCGGATCTCCGGGATGCAGTTCAAATCGGCCACGCTGGGGTTGCATCCGTTGGCGTGCAGCTCGAAGGGCTTCTCCACCACGCCGTACATGTTCTTCATGGCGAAGGTGACGCCGGATAGCTGGTGGTCCTTCAAGATGGGGAGGCCGATGACCATATCGCACAGCGTGAGCGCCCTGGCCAGCTTCACCTTGGCCGTGCCAAAGGCGACCGGCGTCTGCTCATATCCGTAGATCTCCGAGCTGAGGGAGCGGATCTGGCCAGGCTTGTCGACGTGCTCGAATCCGCATGCCTGGAGGAAGTTGGTGCGCTGCTCCCATATCACGATGTTCCCCGGCTTGATGCCAGCCTGCTGCAGGCGTTCGGCGATCGCTCTGGTCAATGCGGCATGGGTGGCGATACCCTTGCCGCCCAGTCCGTTCACCTTGAGGCCGATGACCTTGTCCGGTCCCAGGTCTTTGCCCAGGATGCGCTTCCACCCATCCACGGGCTTCTCGCGCCCCGTCCAGGAGGCCACGGCCTTGTCAAGCAATTCAGCGGCCTTTTTTTCGTCCAGTTGGCCGGGGCTGGAATGGACATTTGGGTCGCGAGCCACGACCACGCGCGATTTGCCGGCGTCGTGGTCATCGGCCACTTTGGCCAGGCTCAGTGCGGATTGCGAGCCCAGCAGCAGGGCTCCGGTTGCGGCTGTCTTCAGGAATTCACGACGGCTTTCCATGACTATCCTCGCTTGCATTGCGGGCCGCCAGAGCGGCCGGTTGAACTAGAGTTTCGCTTCGATGGCGCGGGCCAGGGCAAGCAGAGCCTGCGGCGTGTCGGGGGTGGCTTCATAGGCCACGATGCGCACCAGAGTGCTTCCCTTGCGGAAGAGGATGCTTTGCGCGTATTGCACCCCCGCTTCGCCGAGTTGAACGGGCTTCGCGTCGTTGGACTGGCCGGCGTCGAGCATCTTGCGCGCGCCCGCCGGGTCGCCCATGGTGTGCACGTCAACGACGGCTTCCAAGTGGCCCTGGTATTTGTAGTCGGAGGTGGAGGTGGAGACGACGCCGGCGGAGATGTACTGCTCCGCGTCGCCGTCGATGTATTGCCAGAGGTCCTTGGCAGCAAAGGTGCGTGTGTCGCTGGCTTTTTGCCAGCCGGAGGCGACGCCGGACTCTGGAAAGGGGTTGGACGGAGTCTTCTTGCAGCCGGAGAAACCGGAAAAGGCAACGAAGGCAATGACGGCAAGAATCAGCAAGGAACTCAGCGACTTGAACAATCGGAATTTCACGAAAGGTTTCTCCTATTTTCGATTCAGCAGAATCTGGCTTGCGGGGGAGCGGCTCTCTCCGATGCTGGTGACGTAGACGGCGGGGCGCTCCTGGAGCGGGCAGGCATACTCGCAGGCGCCGCAGCCGACACAGCGGCTGGGGTCAATGCGGGGCTGCTTGAGGGTCTTGATGTTGCCGGCGGAGTCCACCACCTGCGCCTCCTGCACATAGATGGCCTTGGGCGAGACGGGGCACCACTCTTCGCAGACGATGCAGTCGGTAGCCATGGCCCAGGGCAGGCAGCGGCCGCGGTCGTAGAAGGCGGTGCCGAGGCGGATGGGCTGCGCCTGCTGACCGACGCCGACAACCCAGCCCTTGTCTTTGGGCGTGATTTGCCAGATGGCGCCGGTGGGGCAGACCTCAGAGCAGAGTACGCAACTGGGTTCGCAGTAGCCGATGCGGGGCACGAGGGTGGGCGACCAGAGGCCTTCGATGCCGGCTTCTTCAAAGGTGGGGTGGAGGGCGGTGTTGGGGCAGACCTTCATGCACTCGCCGCAGCGGATGCAGCGGGAGAGGAAGTCGGACTCGTCGAGCGCGCCGGGCGGACGGAGGAGGCGCTCGTGGCGGCTTTTGCCGAGGCCGGTGTTGGCGCGCATCAGGGGAACGACAGCCGCGCCGGCGGCGAGGCCGGTGAGGGTGCGGCGGCGGCCCAGGTCGGGCGAGACGACTTCCTTTTCGTTGCGGAAGAACTTGAACTGGAGGCTCTCATGGGGGCAACTGCCGACGCAGTTCATGCACATGAGGCACTCGGGCTTGCGCCAGGGAACGCCGCCGATGGGGTCGTCGCCGCCCTGGCAGTGGAGCAGGCAGCGGTTGCAGTTGTTGCAGGTGGCGGGGTCCTTGTGGAGGCCGAGGATGGACCAGCGGGAGACCGCGCCGAGGAGCGCGCCAAGCGGGCAGATGGCCCGGCACCAGAGGCGGGTCACGCGCAGGCTGGCGGCGAGAATGGCGAGAAAGAGCAGGCCCAGAACCAGGCCCTGGGCGAAGTGGGGCTGGCGGAAGTCGAGGACCGTGTATTGCAGGACGGTGTGGAGGGTTTCGCCGGTGGCCTTGAGAGCGGCGACGTGGCTGTGCTCGAGCGGGGCGAGCAGGGAGCGCACGGCAAAGTTGAAGGCGGGCAGGAGCCCGAGGCCAAAGGAGCGGACGAGGAGGCTGAAGGGGTCGAGCCAGCCGATGGCCGCGGAGCCAAAGCAGGCGGCGACGAGGCCGGCAAGCAGGACGACGTATTTGCCGGTTTGCCAGCGCTTGTAGCGGTTGGACTCAATGCGCTGCTTGCCGCGCTTGGCCTCGGAGGGCCGGCTGCCGACAAAGTGCTGCAGGGTGCCCATGGGGCAGATCCAGCCGCAGAAGAAGCGGCCCAGAAAGAGGGTGGGGAGCAGGATGACGAGGCTCCAGAGGAGCCCGCGATAGAGGGCATGGGAAGCGAGGGCGTTGGCGAGGGCAACGAGGGGGTCCCACTCAAAGAAGAGGCGCACCGGGGCGCGGAGATGGATGTCGCCGGTGGCGCCGGCCGAGGGGCGGAGCGAGGTGAAGATGAGGAGCGCAAGAAAGAGGACGAGAAAGAATATCTGCGAAATCCTGCGCCACATGGGCAACCGGGACGGGGCCACGAATCTCCTCCACACAGTAAGAGCGGTGCCTATTCCTGCATAATCCATGATTGGCGCTCAGGCGGGGGCGGGGCGGTGACCTGCATCACCTGTTGGGAGGCCGGGGGCGAGGAATCTGTCGGTTTTGCGGGGCCAGAAGGGGCAAAAGCCGAAGCGACGCTTCAGCTCAGACTGCACAAAGGGCCTGCATTTGAGCAGGAAGAACAAAGGCACACGCAGGGGCTGAAGCCCATTTGCTTCTATGGCACTTACGGCACGACTGACGTCGTGCCCTCACACTTCGATGGCGTTTATGGAATTTCTAAGCGGCAAGAGCCGAAGCGACGCTTCGGCTCTTGCTCGTTTTGGATGGGTTGACGGCCTAGCCCTGCACGTCAAACTGCTCGGGGTGGAGGGTTGGGTCGCTCTTGACGAGGATGTTCTTGCCGACCAGTTCCTCGAACTCGACGAGCCAGCTTCCGTTGTTGGCCTTGAGGACCTTGACGGTCTCAGGGTTGACGCGGAGCAGGACATCGGCGCCCTCAAAGTGCTTCTTCATCTTGCGCAGCTCGGTGTAAATCTCGTTGCAGACCGTGGTCGGGCTCTTGACCATGCCGGTGGCCTGGCAGGTTGGGCAGGGGACCGAGAGGGTGCGCTCGAGGGACTGCTTGACGCGCTTGCGCGTGATGGCGACGAGGCCAAAGTCGTTGAACTGCAGCACCTTGGTGGGGGCGCGATCGCTCTTGAGGGCTTCTTCAAGGGCCGCCATGACGCGGAAGCGGTTCTTGCGCTCGTCCATGTCAATGAAGTCGATGACGATGATGCCGCCGAGGTCGCGAAGGCGAATCTGGCGGACGATCTCCGGCACGGCGTCGAGGTTGGTCTTGAGGATGGTGTCCTCAAGGCGCGCCGACTTGCCGACGTACTTGCCGGTGTTGATGTCGATGGCCACCAGGGCTTCAGTCTGATTGATGACGATGGAACCGCCGGACTTGAGCCAGACCTTGGAGCGGAGGGCCTTGGAAATCTCGTCCTGGATGCCGAAGTGCTCGAAAAGCGGCACTTCCTTGGTGTAGAGCTTGACGCGGCGGACCAGGTTGGGCGAAAAGCGGTTGAGGAAGCGGACGATGCGCTCGTAGTTTTCCTCGGTATCGACCCAGATATTGGAGAAGTTGGAACTGACCTGGTCGCGCAGGATGCGCTCGATGAGCGAGAGGTCGTGGTAGATGAGAGCCGGCGACTTGGAGGTGTCGGAGCGCTGCTTGATCTCGTTCCAGAGGTGAATGAGGAAGCGGAGATCGGCGCGGAGCTCTTCTTCCGAGGCACCTTCGGCCGCGGTGCGGACGATGAATCCGCCGGAGGCTTCGCCTCGCTCGTGCACCAGGATGCGCTTGAGGCGCTGGCGCTCCTCGTCGGACTCGATCTTGCGGCTGACGCCGATGTGGGTGACGGTGGGCATGAAGACCAGGAAGCGGCCGGGGAGCGCGATGTGAGAGGTGATGCGCGCACCCTTCTTGGCGATTGGCTCCTTGGCGATCTGGACCAGGATCTCCTGACCGGGCTTGAGCAGGTCGGAGATGATGGGCAGGTCAGAGGTCTGCATGGAGCGGCGCGAAGGACCGCGGCCGCGATTCTGGGCGGGACCCGCTGGAGCAGATTGCCCCGGGCGTCCGCCGCGACGGTTGCGGCCGCCGCGATCACCGCGGCGCTGCTGGGAGGAGTCTCCTCCGGTCGCAGGCTGTCCCACGGCGATGGCGTCGTCATCCTCGTCGTCGTCGTCGTCTTCGCCGTTCTTGCCGTCGAAGTTTAACTGGATCCGGTGGTCAAGGTGAGCTTCCTGGAGCAGTTCGCCGAGATCGCCAGTGCGCATCTGGGCCGGCAGGGTCTCCTCTTCAAAGTCGTCGTTGTCGTGAGCCGCCGCCTTGCCGCGATGGGCGTGGCGAGGGGCCTCAAACTCCTCTTCTTCGATGACTTCTTCTTCAATGACGCCCTTGCCGGGGGCATAGGCGGAGACGGAGGGAACCGAAGCCGGCTTGGCTTCCGGTTGGGCAGGCTCCTCATCCTCGGGCTTCTTCTTCTTGCCGCCAAGTCCGAAGAGTCGGAAGCCTGTGGGAGGATGCTCGATGTGGTGGGAGGCCTCAGCGTCCGGCTCGGCTTCGGCCGGGGCGGCAGGGGCATCGTGGTCGGCTTCATCGACGACTTCGTCCTGCCGGGTCATGGGCTCGGCAATGGACTCCTCGGCGGAGGGCTGCTCGAGGACGGTCTCCTCGGTGTAGTCGGCGGGGGCAGGCTCGTGCGGCGGATCTTCCTCGACCAGCTCTTCTTCGACGAGTTCCTCTTCCTCGAACTGGGGGGCCCCATTGTGCTCTTCCGTGGGCGCGATGAGGTCGGTGGAATGCGGCGCGTCAGGGGCGATCATCTCCACGACGAACGCTTCTTCTTCAAAGGCATCGACGGAGTCGCCGTTGCCGTGGCTGCCGGGACCGGATTCTTCCGAGGGCTCGGCTTCAGGCTCGGGGGCACGGTGGCGGGAAAGCGATTCGCCAGGGAGGGGTCCGCTGCCATCCCACACGAAGGGCGCCTCAACCATGGTGGAGGGCTTGAAGGTGGACTTGGGACGGGCCGGGGCCTCGGGACGGGAGCTGGGCTCGTCGGCAGGCGGGGTTGCGCCGTAGCGGGAGAGCGACTCGCCGGGGAGCACGAAAGGCGCAGGGGCTGCGGGCTGGTTGTAGCGGGGTGCGGGAGCTGCAGGGACGGGAGGAGTCCAGGTCTGCTGAGGGGCTCTGTCGCCGGCTTCGGCGTGGATTTCAGGGGCGACCTCTACCTCGGGAACCTGCTCGATATAAACCTGGGAGGACTCTTCGCCCTCGGCCTGGCCTTCAGGGGAGCCTGCTCCGCTGCGGCCACCGCGACGGCGGCGGCGTCCGCGCCAGCGCTTTCCGCCTCCACCGGCCGCCTCATCCTGAGCGTCTTCAAACTGCTCGATGGTGGGCGAAGGGGTGGGAGCGGCCTGGGGGATCTCGACGATCTCGGGGGCGGCTTCAGGGGCGGGACGGCGGTCGCGGCCGGGGCGGCCCTGGCTGGAACGGCCACCGCGGTCCTGATTGCGGTCCTGGCTCCGTTCTGAGCTCCGGTCTGAGCCGCGCTCCTGAGCGGGCTCGGCGCTGCGTTCGGGGGCGCGCTCTTGTGTGCGTTCCGGTGCGCTTTGGTGGCGGACCTCGCGGGGCGGGGTGTTGCCGCCCGTGGCCGCGGCCTTCTCGATTTCGTCGGTTTCCTCGGGATCCTCCAGCTCCATGAAGTCCGTCACATAGAGGAAGGCATCGCGTTCGAGGCCTACATCGACGAAGGCGGACTGCATGCCGGGGAGAACCCTGGTAACGCGGCCGTTGTAGATGGACCCGGCCAGGGTATATTCGTTTTCGCGTTCGTAGTAGATCTCCGCGAGTTGATCATCTTCAAGAATTGCAAGCCGTGTTTCATGCGGCGTGGAGGAGATACAAATCTCTTTTGCCATCTTACCTTTCCGCCCGGCGGCCTCAGCCAGCCGGGACCCGCGGCAAGGAAGGATGAAGACGCGCTAAGCCGGAAGGGGAGGGGATGATGGGCGGGAGGGAAGACCTGCGCGGCGCAGCTTTGCCGGTTGCCGTGGAACGACTCGCCATAAAGGGCGGCGAGCCGCTACGGACGTCCTGCGAAACAAGCTCTACGAAGCGGTACCCCGGGTGCAGAGATTTTGTGGCCAAACCTGCCTCGAATTCTGGCGGGGCCGTTCCATCGCTGGCGATTGCACGGTCAAGGCGCGCAAAGAGGCCTGAGGAAATCTCCCCAAGCGGTCTCGCGCTTTGTAACCCTTTCGGCATCCATCGCCTACCGGGGATATCACCGTCCGTGCAACTGGTACGCTGCCAACGGATTTCCCGTCTCTGCGTGCTCATGAACCCAATCCTGCCGGGCGCGCGATCCATCCGGACCTGGCCGGCGAAATACTTCACAAAAACCACTTCCGCGGGCCGGACATTTCCGGCGGACGCAGAAGCTAAACCTGCGAGTCCATCTCAGTTGACGAACCTGCGCATGCGGACATTCATCGCCGCGCCCAGCGCCAGGAACGTAAACAACACCGAAGATCCACCGTAACTCATTAACGGCAAAGGGATTCCGGTGACTGGCATAAACCCGATGACCATGCCCACGTTGACCGCGATCTGAAAGGTCAACACAGCCACGACGCCCATGATAATGAGGGAGCCGGACAGGTCGGCGGCTGTTTGAGCGTTCTGAATCAAACGCATCAATATGAAAAAGTATAGCAGCAGCACAAACACCGCGCCGACGAAACCATGCTCCTCGCCAAAGGCGGCGAAGATGAAGTCGGCATGGGGGATGGGGAGGAAGTCTCCCTGGGTCTGGGTTCCCTTTGCGGCTCCCTTGCCCCAGATGCCGCCGGAACCGACGGCGATCAGGGACTGGCGAATCTGGTAGCCCGATCCCTTGGGGTCATCACCGGGGTTGATAAAGCTGGTGAGGCGGGCCTTCTGGTAGGGCTTGAGGACCTTGCCGCTGGACCATGCCCCTGCGACGAGGACGGTGCCGGCGGTGATCAGGATGACGGACTGGCGGATGTTGATGCCGCCCAGGAAAAGCCCGGCGACGAGGATGGGGGTGTAGGTGAGAGCGGTTCCCATGTCGGGCTGGATGAGAACCAGCAGCATGGGAATGCCGACCAGGCCGAATGCCTTGGCAATGTCAACCCATGTGAGGCGCCGACCGCCGAGGTTGGCGAAGTAGCGGGCGACGGCCAGGATGAGGATGAGCTTGACCCACTCGGAGGGCTGGAAGTGCATGGGTCCGATTTTGATCCAGCGGCGCGCGCCGAGGACCTTGGAACCGACCAGCTTGACCGCCACCAGGGAGACCAGGGAGACGCCATAGGCCCAGGGGATGAAATCGATGAGCTTGTGGTAGTCGATCTTGGAAAAGAGAAACATGGCGACGAGGCCGCCGATGATCCAGGCCAACTGTTTGGTGTGAAAACCGCTGTACTTGGTGTGGAGGGTCGCGGAGTAGATTTCAAGGACGGAGACGGTGCAGAGGATGAGCACCACGCCGAGGAGCGGCCAGTCAAAGTCGCGAAAGGTGAGGATGCGGCGCATCAGGGCTGGTCCTCTTTGAAGCGCAGCGGCGTGTTGAAGACCCATGCGGGGAGCGAAAGCCCGCTGGCCATGGCCGTGGGGCTGGGAAGCGCGGCGGGGTCGAGGAAGAAATGGCCGGCGTGGATGGCGGTGTCAGGGCGGGCGGCGCGGGCGAGACCCGATGAGGGCGGGTCAGACCAGACGGCGCCCACTTCAACGGGCTTGGGGGTGGAGGCCTGGTCGAGGACGTTCTTGTCCTGCATGCGCTTCTTGTTCACATAGGTGGTGATGATCTGGACGGCGGCTTTGGCCGAGAGGGAGCCCCAGTCGCCGTGCTCCTGAAGGACGGCGATGACGATCTCCGGGTTGCGGCGGGGCACCATGCCGACAAACCAGGAGTTGGGGGTCTTGGCTCCGCCCTTGGTGTGGGTGTCGCCGGTGCCCACGACCTGGGCGGTGCCGGTTTTGCCGGCAAAGTCGATGCCGTCCATATGGGCGGCTTCCGCCGTGTGGTAGAGGCCGGGGGTGGTGGCGGCAGCCATGCCATCGGTGATGGTGGTCCAGGTCTCGGGGTCGAGAGGAACTGTCTTCTCGCCGGAGCCGGGAAAGCTGTCCTGGACGGCCTGGCGGAACTCGGCGGGAATCTGGTCATAAGCCACTACGTGGGGACGGACCATGTGGCCGTTGGAGGCGATGCCGCCCAAAGCCCGCGCCAACTGGAGCGGCGTGACCTGGGTTTCGCCCTGGCCGATGCCGACAGAGATGGTGTTGCCGGCGTAGTACTTCTGGTGGTAGTTCTTCATCTCCCACTGGGTGGAGGGCATGATGCCGGCCATCTCGTTGGGGAGGTCGATGCCGGTTTTTGAGGCCAGGCCGAAGGAGGTGGCATAGCGGGCGATCGTGTCGATGCCCAGCCTCTGCGCCAGGGTGTAGAAGAAGGTGTCGCAGGACATGGGGATGGCCTCGTGGATGGTGAGGAGGCCGTGGTGATGATCGCAGTGGAAGAAGCGGCCGTAGAAGTTGCCGCCTCCGGCGCAGTTGACGCGCATGTTCTGGGCGACGCCCTCCTGGAGCCCGGCGGCGGACATGATGATCTTGAAGGTAGAGCCGGGGGCCAACTGGTCCTGGATTGCCTTGTTCATGAGAGGGTGGTTGGGGTTGGTGATGAGCTGGTTCCAATCCACCCGGTTGATGCGCACGGCGAAGGCGTTGGGGTCGTAGCTGGGGTGGGAGACCATGGCGAGAATCTCGCCGTTGCGGGGGTCCATGGCGATGACGGCGCCGTTGGCGTCGCCGAGGGCGAGTTCGGCGGTGCGCTGGAGGTCGATGTCGATGGTGAGCTTGAGATCCTGGCCGGGGGTGGCGTGCTGTGTGCGCAGGTAGCCGACCTCGCGCCCGTGACTGTCGACGATGACGTCGCGTGAGCCGTCCTGGCCGCGCAGCAACTGGTCGTAGGTCTCTTCGACCCCTGCTTTGCCCACGACGTCGCCCGGCTCATAGGCCGCATAACGGGTGTCGTTGAGCATCTCTTCGCTGACTTCACCCACATAACCAATCAGATGGGCGGCAAAGCCATCCCTGGGGTAGAGGCGGCGCTCTTCGCCGATGGTTTCCAGCTCCGGCAGCTCGTTGCGATGGGCCTCGATGAAGGCCTGCTCGTCGGCGGTAATGTCCTGCTTGATGGGGATGGGCTGGTAGCCGGGTGCTGCCCGGTAGCGGCGCAGGGTGGAGCGCAACTGTTCGAGGTCAATATCGAGGCCGCGGGCGATGATGGGCAGGTCGGCGTCGAGGTTCTTGACCTGTTCGCGGAGGAGGAAGCAGGAGACCGAGGGGTAGTTATCGACGATGAGGCGGTTTTCGCGGTCAAAGAGCTTGCCGCGGGCGGCCAGAACCGGGACCTTGCGAATGCGGTTCTGCTCGGCCTGCATGCGGAAGTCGTCAACGCGCAGGACCTGGAGCCGCCATAGGCCGGCCGCCAGGGCCAGCATCATCAAGAGAATGCCGTACTGGACCACCGTGAGCTTGAGGGTGGGGAGCTTTTCGCCGCGTGTGCCGGTGGGGGAATACATCTGTTTACGCCTTCAGGATACAGCCGAAACGACCCGGAGATCGCTCTTTTGGGGCCAAAGCCCGTGTGTGGTTTGGTTCCGGAGGTAGATCAGGGAAGGCCTCTGATGGCTCAGGAATTGCTTCTTTTAATCCTTGATCTGCATGCGGTCAAGCAGGGGGAAGAGGATCATGGCGATCAGTGAGTTGCCGACTGCTTTCATGAGTTCGCCGAGCCAGCTCCATTGCAGTTCGAGGCCGAGGAGGAAGCGGTAGATGAAGACATAGATGGCGCTGGAAACCAGCGAGAGGAGAAAGTTCATGAGCAGACGGATGGTGTGGTTATCAACGTCGATGCGGACGCCTACCGAGGCGGCCAGGAAGCCGGCGATCGTTTTGGCGATGCCGTAGGCGCCGATAGCGTGATGGGAGAGAGCGTCTTCAAAGAGGCCGAGCGCCCCGCCCATGAGCGTGCCCTGAATGGGGTTGCGGCGGCCCAGGGCGAAGTAGACGGTGATGACGAGCGGCAGGTCAAACCAGGCATAGCCGAGCATGACGCGCGGCAGCCATGCCTGCAGCACCAGGGCGACGAGCGGCACCAGGGTATAGACGAGGAGGGGATAGCGCCGAACCTCGAGATCGCGGCGAAGATCTGCAGCCAAAGCGCACATGGCTAGGGGGTCCTCCGCGGTGTGGCAGGCTTGGGCCGGCTGGCCGGCTGGGTCTTTTTGTCGCTGGCAGCGGGAGCGGACGGTTCAATGGCTGCTTTGGGACTGTGATCGGCGGGCGGGACGGTTGTGGCGTCCGAGGCGCCGGCCGGCGTAAAGCGGTCAGGATGCTGGGGATGGAGGAGTTTGGGCGCCGGCGCGGGGGTGGCGGGGGGCTGGCCCGGCGTGGCTGCCTGGCCCGGAACCGGCGCGGCGCCCGGATTGGCGGGCGGGGGCGCATTGGGGTCGGTGAGGCCAGGGAGCCGTTCTGCCATGATTTCAGAGGCCTTCTTCTGCTCCTTGAGCGCCTCTACTTCCGCGCCCTTTTGGGCCTCGCTATCGGAGATGTCCTTTTGCTGCTCGGGGGAGAACTGGGGGAGAGTCGAGGTGATGACGAGGACCTCGTCGAGCCGGTCGATCTGGGCAGCGGGTTTGACTATGACATCAATAAAGGAGTCGCGATCCGGGTCACGGACCACTTTCTCGACCACTCCAACAGCCAGGCCGCGGGGGAAGATCTGATCGCCGCCGGCGGTGAGGACCTTTTCGCCGGGCTGAATGCGCTGGTCGGCGAGGATGTCGACGATCTGCGGCCGGCCGGCGGCGTTGCCGCGAAGAATGCCGCGGATACGGGTGGTTTCAAGGATGACGCCTGCGCCGCTGGTCTGGTCGTTGATGACCAGCACCTGGGCGGTGGTCGGGAAGACCTCGCGGACCTTGCCGACGATGCCGTCCGGAGTGATGACGGCGTTGTCGCGGCCAAGGCCCTGGTCCGAGCCCTTGTCGAGATAGAAGACCCTGGACTGGTCACTGCCGCTGGCGCCAATGACCTGGGCCGCCACGGTCTTGTAGATGTACTTTTGCTGGAAGGCGAGAAGAGCCTGGAGGCGCTGGCCCTGCTTCGCATCTTCAAGGAGGGATGCCTGTTCGAGGCGGAGCCTGTCGATGGTCTTTTGCAGGTCTCGGTTCTCGTCGCGGGTGTGGCGCAGGTCGAGGTAGTCCTGCCAAAGGCTCACCGCTCCTAGCTTTGTGCCATGGATGAGCCGCTCGGGCGGCGCCACAATGGACTCTGCCCAGAGCCGGATGAGGCGCACGCCGGGGCCGTCCTGGGAGTCAAGGGAGTTGCGCCCGCCGGCTGACCTGTGCACCTGCATGGCCAGTCCGATGATCTGGGCCAGGAGAACGGCCAGAAGCACCAGGAGATTCCGGTAGCGAACGAAGAACGATTCCATGGGTTTCAGTGTGCAGAGAACGGTGGACAGTGAACAGGGTGCGATGAGCAGAAGAAAGTTATCAGTCAATCAAGTTGGTTCAGCGTGTCATCTTCTGCCCAGAGCCTCAATTGAGGTTGGAACTCCCATTCGAGTTGAGCAAGGGCTGTCCGCTGCTCACTGTTCCCTGTCCATCGCACCTAGTCGATCTTGATCTTGCGCAGGAGCCGGAAGTCGGAGAGCATCTTGCCGGTGCCCAGGACGACCGAAGCCAGCGGATCATCGGCGACGGAGACCGGCAGGCCGGTTTCTTCGCGGATGCGCTTGTCAAGGTTCTTGATGAGCGCTCCTCCGCCGGTGAGCACGATACCGCGGTCAGAGATGTCGGCGGAGAGCTCCGGAGGCGTGCGTTCCAGGGCGACGCGGATGGCGTTCATGATGACGGCGATGCACTCGCCGAGGGCCTCGCGGATCTCGCTGTCGTCGATGACGATGGTCTTGGGCACGCCCTCGATGAGGTTGCGGCCCTTGATCTCCATGGTGATGGGCTTGTCCAGCGGGAAGGCCGACCCGAGCTCGATCTTGATGGCTTCCGCGGTGCGCTCGCCGATGAGGAGGTTGTACTTCCGCTTGAGGTAGTTGGTAATGGCCTCGTCCATCTGGTTGCCGGCCATGCGCACGGAGCGGGAGTAGACGATGCCGGAAAGCGAGATGACGGCGATGTCGGTGGTGCCGCCGCCGATGTCGACGACCATGTTGCCGCCTGGCTCGGTGATGGGCAGACCGGCGCCGATGGCGGCCACCATGGCCTGCTCGACCAGGTAGACTTCACTGGCCTTGGCGCGGTAGGCGGAGTCTTCCACGGCGCGCTTTTCAACCTGGGTAATCTCGGAAGGCACACCGATGACGATGCGGGGATGCACCAGCATTTTGCGGTTATGTGCCTTTTGAATGAAGTAGTTGAGCATTTTTTCAGTGACTTTGAAGTCGGCGATGACGCCGTCTTTCATGGGCTTGATGGCCACGATATTGCCGGGTGTGCGTCCCAGCATATCCTTGGCTTCCTTGCCCACGGCTTCCACTTCGCCGGTGTTCTTGTTGATGGCCACAATGGAGGGCTCGTTGACGACGATGCCCTTGCCGGCTGCGAAGACCAGAGTGTTGGCGGTGCCGAGGTCGATTGCCAGGTCGCTGGAGAACATGCTGAAGAGCGAACGAAGGCCGTGCGACCGCGCGGAGCGGGATGGATAACCGTTTAATGACATTGGGAAACTGGTTCTACCTCAAGGCTTATTGTACGGCCAGCGGGCCAAGGGCCGTATCGGAGGCCAATACGACTAAAGAAGACGGGGTGCCAGCGAGGTAACGGGTGGGTTAAACTCAGTTGTTTGCGGCACCTGCCGGAATCGGCAAGCCGCGTTCTGCAACTGGGAAAAGGGCTGACCGGTAGTTGGCGGCTTTGTTCCGGTTAGCTCCTGTTTTCACCGGTATTTGAAGAGGATCGAATGACCTATCCCACATTTCACAATCTGATTGGCGGCGAATGGAAGCCGGCCGTGAGCGGTAAGACCATCCTGAACCTGAACCCGGCTGACCACACGGATGTGGTGGGCGCGTTTCCGTCGTCTCATGCCGAGGACGTGAACCTGGCGGTGGCGGCGGCCAAAAAGGCGTACGCGACATGGCGGTTGGTGCCTGCGCCGAAGCGGGCTGAGATTCTGATGCGCGCCGGGCTGATCTTGCAGCAGCGCAAGGAGCAGTATGCACGGGACATGACCAGGGAGATGGGCAAAGTGCTGGCCGAGACGCGCGGCGACGTGCAGGAGGCCATCGATGAGGCGTTTTATGTGGCGGGCGAGGGGCGGCGGCTGTTTGGCGTGACCACGCCCTCGGAGCTGCCCAACAAGTTTGCCATGAGCGTGCGCATGCCGGTAGGCGTTGTGGGACTGATTACGCCGTGGAACTTCCCCATGGCGATTCCGTCCTGGAAGCTGTTTCCGGCGCTGGTCTCAGGCAACACATGCGTCATCAAGCCGGCGACGGATACGCCGCTCTCGACCTACAACCTGGTGCAGGCGCTGGTGGATGCCGGCCTGCCGCCGGGGGTGGTCAATCTGGTGGCCGGAAGCGGCTCGGCGACAGGCACTCCGCTGATCGAGCATCCGGATGTGCGCGCCATCAGCTTTACGGGTTCGAGCGAAGTGGGTTCGTTTGTGGCACAGCGGGCGGCGGCAACCTTCAAGCCGGTATCGCTGGAGATGGGCGGCAAGAACGCGCAGATTGTGATGGACGACGCCAACCTCGAGCTGGCTTTGGAGGGTGGCTTGTGGGGCGCGTTCGGCACCACCGGGCAGCGCTGCACCGCCACCAGCCGCATCCTGCTGCAAAAGGGAATCGCCGAGAAGTTCACTGCCGAGTTTGTGGCGCGGGCGAAGAAGCTCAAGGTGGGCAACGGGCTGGATGAAGCAATTGAAGTGGGGCCGCAGGTGAACGCCGGGCAGATTGAGACTTCAACGAAGTATGTGGAGATTGCCCTGGGCGAGGGGGCGAAGCTGCTGGCAGGCGGGCACGCTCTCACGGACGGACCCTATGCGCATGGAACCTTCTTTGAGCCGACAGTGCTGGGCGGAGTGACCCGCACCATGCGCATCGCGCGCGAAGAGGTGTTTGGGCCGGTGGTGAGCCTGATCGAGTTCGAGACCTTTGAAGAAGCCGTCGAGATTGCGAATTCGATTGACTACGGGCTATCGACAGCGCTCTACACAAAGGATGTGAACCGCGCCTTTGCAGCCATGCGCGACCTGGAATCGGGGATCACGTACATCAACGCGCCGACCATCGGCGCCGAGGTGCATCTGCCCTTTGGCGGGGTAAAGCACACGGGCAACGGGCATCGCGAAGGGCTGGGAGCCATTGACTTCTTCACGACCTGGAAGGCTGTGTATGTGGACTACTCCGACAGGCTGCAGAGAGCGCAGATTGACAACGCAGAGTAACTGCCGGGGCTGAAGGCAGACCAGACCGTCAGGGTAAAAGCGAGACGTGGGCCTGAACGATACGCCAGCCTTCGGGGAGCCTGACCCAGACCTGGCTCTGCCTGCCGCGCACCTGGCCTTTCGGCGTGGAGCGCTCAAACTCCAGGGTGATGCTGGCGAAGTCGCGGCCGAAACTAACGATGTCGAGCCGCGTGACGCTGCGGGCGAGGTTGGTTGCGGGCCTGCCTTTGCGGAATGCCTCCAACTCATCGGGCCCGTAGAGATTCTCAGTCACGCCGAAACGCATGACCTGCGGACCCGCCCAGAACATGGCCACCAGAGTATCCACATCGTTGCTTTGCAGCGCGGCTTCATAGCGAGGATAGAGGTCGCGGAGCTCCGCGACCACCGTAGGGTCGTTGATGGTCATCGGGCGGGAAAGAGCGCGCGGTTGGGAAGGATCTGCTTGCTCAGGGCGGCGCTGACCGTATGGACCGGCTCATTGACCACCTGGCTGAGGCGAAGCCGAAGCGCAACGCTGCAGAGGATATAGGCGTGAATTTCGCTGAAACCCCAGCGGCTTACGAGCAGGTCGATCATGCGGCTGGTGGCGGCGCGGGCGGTGTCGATGAGGTCGGTTCCAGTCTCGACCACGACCCATGCGTCCGCGGCGGAGTCCGCGGCAACCGTATCACTGGCTTCAACGATCGGCCCGGAGAGCGGCTGCTGTTTGTGGAGGTTGAAGCGGAGCGTCACATCGAGCGGGCACTCGATGCCGTTGATGCAAACCTCGCCATCGCCTTGCGCGGCGTGCCCATCGCCGCAACTGAAGAGCGCGCCCGGATTGTAGACAGGTAGATAGAGCGTTGATCCGGCGCAGAGCTCGCGCACATCCATGTTGCCGCCAAAGTTGCCCGGCGGACGCGTGCGAAAGGCGCCGTCATCGGCCCGCGCCACGCCCATGACGCCAAGGAACGGACGCAGCGGCACGACTGCCGGCGCGAGTGAACGGGTGGACTCGCCATCGAGAAGCCAGTGCCAGAGATAAGGCTCGCGGAAGCGGTCTTTGAGGAAGCCCAAACCGGCGATCACGCTGGACCAACCCCATCCGCTGTGGCGCGTGGACAGAACGCTCACTTCAAGCACGTCACCCGGCGCAGCGCCTTCAATCCAGATTGGCCCGGAAAGAGCGTGGATGCGGTTGCGGTCGATTTGCAGGAACTCCGCGGTGGTCATGGCGGGGTGAACCTGCCCCCCGCTTGCGTCCACGCACTCGATCTCCACTTCGTTGCCCGGCTCGATGCGAAGGCGGGGCTGGAGCGAACGGTCCCAAAAGGAATGAGTAGGCTCGGCGCTGAGAGTATGCACTTTCATCAGTCCCTCACCCGCACGGTCATCTGCACCTCGACCATGGCGTTGCGCGGCAGTGCGGACAATCCCACAGCTGCGCGCACATGACGGCCTGCCTCGCCAAAGACCCTGACCAGCAGGTCTGAAGCGCCGTTGATGACCTCCGGCGAATCGGGGAACCCCGCCGTCGCGTTGACGTAGCCGTTGACAGTGAGGACCTCGGCCACTTGATCAAGCGAGCCAAGTTCACGACGGAGCACCGCGAGTTGGGTGAGGGCGCAGGCTTGGGCGGCAAGATATCCCTCTTCGACGGTACTGTCCGCGCCTACTGTTCCCTTGATGACGCCATCAGGGCCGGATGAAACGACGCCTGAAAGATAAAGGACCTGTCCTGCTCTCTTGGCGGAGACGTAGTTGCCGCCCGGCGCGGGCGGTTGCGGAAGGACGATACCGAGGGTTGCGAGATTTTCTTCAGCGGATGGAAGATGCGCCATTTGCATTTGAATGTAGCACGGGCAGGCAGGTTTTTTCTTGGTGCGGCGCGCCGCGTCAAGTTAGCATGAGCCATGCTGCGAGCCATCCTGCTGCTTCTGTTTGCCGCGACCGCCTCGGCGGCGCAAACGGCGATTCCAACCGCCGCGCTGCACGAGGGGCGCGCGTCCGTCGGCGACCTTGAAGTGGGGGGAGAACTGAGGGGAGTGCCCGGCGGCGCCACGCGCTACCTGCGCGATGAGGACCTGCTGCACATGCCGCAGGAGACCTACTCGGTCACCGATGACTCGAACCTGAAGCCAAAGACCGAGGTCAGCGGGGTGGCGCTCGATACGCTTGTCCATCTGTTTGCGCAATCCCCGGATTCGGCGTTTGCGGTGGCCATCTGCTATGACAAGTACCGTGCGAACTATCCGCGCGACTATCTGGATACGCATCACCCGCTGCTGGTGTTGCGCATCAACGGGCAGCTTCGCGACCATTGGCCGCAGTCAGAATACGGCGGCTCGCTCGGTCCGTATTTGATCTCGCACCCATTTTTCAAGCCGGCATTCAAGGTGCTCTCTCACGAAGATGAGCCGCAGGTTCCGTTTGGCATTACGCGCATCGAGATACGGCGGGAGGCTCAGGTCTTCGGCGCGATTCGGCCGCGCGGCAACTGGCCACCGGATTCCCCGGTGGCGCAGGGCTACCTGATTGCGCGCCAGGACTGCTTTCGCTGCCACAATATGCACGGCGAGGGGGGCACGATGGCGGGGCGGAGCTGGCTGGAGTTGGCGCGGATTGCCCACGAAGATGGCGAGCGCTTCCGCCATATCATTCGCAATCCGGCAGCAGTGACGCCGGGAGCCAAGATGCCCGCGCATGCGGACTACGACGACGCAACGCTCGATGCGTTGAGAAGCTACTTCAACACCTTTGCCGCCAGCGGCGCCAGCTTGAGGAGAAGACAAAAGCCATGATGACCCGCACCGCCAAGCTTCTGCTGCTGGCAGGCATCGCCCTGTTTTACTCACTGGTTGTCTTCAACAACCTGACGGACTTCGACTCCAACTACCAGTTCGTGCGCCATGTGCTCTCAATGGACTCGACCTTTCCCGGCAACCATGGCCAATGGCGCGCGCTCACTGCGCCCGCCTTTCATCTCGCTTTTTACATCGGCATCATTGCGTGGGAGATTATGACCACCCTGCTGCTGTGGTGGGGCGTGGCGCTGCTGGCCCGCGCGCTGCGTGGGCCGGCGGCTGCGTTCAACCGCGCCAAGCGGGTGCCCATCGCGGCGCTGACGCTTTCGATGCTGATGTGGCTGGTGGCCTTTCTCAGTGTGGGAGCAGAGTGGTTTCTTATGTGGCAGTCGCACATCTGGAACGGGCAGGAAGCGGCCTTTCGCATGTTTGCGGTGGTGGGCATTGTGTTGCTGATTGTGCTGCAGCCGGAGACGGGCGCCGAGTCCTAAAGCGATAGTTCCGGCGGATTGATCGGCGATGGCGTTGAAGCGCGAGTCTGCTTCGACCCAAAATCTACCTGCATGAATGTAGCCGGCGAAAACCGGCCCTTCTGCCAATTTAAGCTCAGGACATTGAGCGTTTCATTTCGATTCGGTCAATGTATACTGGCTGCGCGTACTGCTCCATTTCATGGGCAAGGGACTCAGCTGGCCGGCCTTTCTCCGCTTCGCCGGTTCGCGGACCTCCCTGCCGGGGCATAGACTGCGCAAGAGGACTTTCCCGTGACAACGAACGCTGGCCCCGCCGCCAACCTGCCCGCCGGTCTCTCCGCCAAGCGCGGTTACAACCTCTTTCTGCTGCTGGTTGCCGGCCTGGGCGGCTTGCTCTACGGCATCGACGTGGGCATCATTGGCGGCGCGCTTCCTTACCTTGAAGCAACCTCGCACCTGAATGCAGCCGAACTCTCGGCCATTGTGGCGGCGGTTCTGCTGGGCAGCGTTTTCTCTACGCTCTTTGCGGGCCTGCTGGCAGACTGGATGGGCCGCAAGCCACTGATGGTTTTGTCGGGGATCACGTTTGTTGTCAGCATCCCCGTGATTGCGCTCTCGCATGGTTACGGGCCGTTGTTCTTTGGCCGGCTGTTGCAGGGAATCAGCGGCGGACTGATTGGGGTCGTGGTTCCGCTCTATTTGGCTGAGTGCCTTTCGGCATCCACGCGGGGCAAGGGGACCGGCGTTTTTCAATGGATGCTTACGCTGGGGATTGTGACCGCGGCCGGGGTTGGCATGTTCTACAGCTACCGAGTGGCCGCAGTGGCGCACGCCGCGGATGCAGCCACACTCTTTGCCTTCAAGGACCAGGTGTGGCGGCGCATCTTCTGGGTCTCGCTTCCGCCAGGAGTGCTTTTTGTACTCGGCAGCCTGCTGGTCAGCGAGTCGCCGCGATGGCTTTTTCGCCGCGGCAACACTGCGGGCGCGCATGCGGCCCTGTTGCGTTCGCGCAGCGATGAGCAGGCCGCGGTGGAAATGCGTGAGATGGAAGAGACGGCCCGCGCCACAACCGCTGCGCCCACCGCCGGGCAGAAAATGCGCGAGTCGCTTTTGCGCCGCAAGTATGTGATCCCGTTCCTGCTGGCTTGCGCCATTTTGTCCTGCAACACGGCGACCGGCGTCAACTCCATCATTGGGTTCAACACCGGCATCCTGCTGCAAAGCGGGCTGTCTGATGTGCAGGCGCACTGGGGCTATGTCTTCTTCACCTCGGTCAATTTCCTCATGACGATGGTCGGCATGGTGCTGGTGGATCGCAAGGGCCGCAAGTTCCTGTTCATCCTGGGCACTTCGGGCATCATTGTCTCGGTGGTCAGTGTGGGACTGCTGTTTCTAACTACGGAAAAGCTCAGCCTCGATAGCCGGACCACGGTCCAGGCAATGGTTACGCCGAGCCAGGAACTGACACTGCGCTTCGATCAGGACGAAGCCAGCCGCCTGCTGTCAGCGCAGGGTGACGCGGCCGGCCAGATCGACAGCGGGCGCGCATCGCTGGCCATTATTTACTCCTACGGCGACTACACGGCGGCCACCAGTTTTGTGCGCTCCGACGACCCCGCCGCTGCGCCGATTCAGATCACGCGCGCAAGCTGCGTTCCGTCAAACAAGGTGGAATCGTTCTTCAAGAATCCCTTTGCCAATCTTGATGCGGCGCAGACCGCGCCTCTGCGGATCGACAAGGCGCTCATCGGCCAGGTGCCCGCGCCCGGTCACGGATGGATGGTGGCCATTGGCCTCTACCTCTTCATGGCGTTCTATGCGCTGGGCCCCGGTGTCTGCGTTTGGCTGGCGCTCTCGGAACTGATGCCGACACGCATCCGCTCCAACGGGATGAGCGTGGCCCTGGTCATCAATCAGCTTGTCTCGACGACGCTGGCCGCCATCTTCCTGCCTTTCGTGAGCAAGCACGGCTACTCCTCGATGTTCTTCCTCTTCGGAAGCTTCACGGTGGTCTACTTCCTGGTGGTCACGTTCTTCCTGCCGGAGACCAAGGGCAAGACACTGGAGGAGATCGAAGCTCACTTTGCGGGGACTGCCGCTGAATAGAGTTGGAGGCTGTGAAGAGAAATGGGGTCTTGGTTCGATGCGGCCCTGGCAACCGATGTAAATGATCTGGCGATGCACTGAAGCCCGGAGAGGCACTGCTCGTGTCTGCCAACGCCAATTCGCCCATTGCCTCATGTCGTTGGCGCCTTCGCGATTTCGTCGCGTGCGCCGGCTTGCTTCTTGCCACCGCGGCCGTTGTCTTGTGGCAAAATGCGCATCTGACTGTCCTGTGGGATTCGAGCTACATTCTTGACAGCAGCTTCAGGATTTCGCTTGGCCAGTTGCCCTATCACGATTTTCCATTTGCTCATGCGCCTCTCACGTTTCTGATTCAGGCAGCAATCATCCGCTTGGCGGGGCGGGCCTTCTTTCATCATGTCGTCTATGCGGCCATCGTAGGCGGTCTGGGCACCGTCGTGGCCTGGCGCTGCATCCTTTTCATCTTGCGGCCAAACCTGCGCTCCTGCTGGGGCGTCTCGTTGCTGCTGGCTGTCCCGCTGACCTTTCTCGGCATCTACAGCATCCTGCCGTTTCCATCCTATGATTGCGATTGCGCATTTTCGATCCTGATTGCAGTGCTGCTCTTGCAGCGCGTGAGCGCCGCATCAGAAGCAGTTGCCAGAAAGGCCACATCTCGCGCGATCTTGCTGGCCTTCGTTGCGGGCGCCGCCGCTGTGGTTCCGTTGTTTTTCAAGCAGAACATTGGACTTCCCTTCCTTGCGGCACTGCTTGCTTCAGTTCTACTGCTCCTGGCTGGAAGGCTTAAACGCAACAACGGAAGAACCTCCAGCTATCTGGGCAGCTTGGATCTCTTCACTATCCCGGCGGGCGCGGGCTTGGCTCTTGGCGCGGCGTGCCTGCTGCTGCACTTCTCCGTCGGCCTGCACAACTACATTCACTGGACCATTCAATTTGCAGCGCAACGCCGCCTGCCCGGCATGGGGACCATGCTCTCTGTCTATGCGGAGCCATCCCTTTTGTGGTGGATTCCGTGCTTGGCCCTGGGAGTCGCGCTCTTGCGCACAAGGCTGAGCTGGTTTCAGTGGTCCCGATGGGTTGCACTTGGCCTGCTGGCTGCTCCGTTCCTATGGACGCTGGCTTCACTTGCGATTTACTCCGATGCCGACGACCGGGCTGACAGTCTGTTGGCACTGTGGCCTCTGCTTCTCGTCGCTTCGGTTGCTCTCACTGTGTTCAATCTCCTTCACGACCTCACGCTGCGGAATCTGCTGCCGGTCGCTGTCCTCGCCTCCATTCACGGAGCCCTGCTTTCGCAGCAACTTTGGGGCTCAACCTATGCGATCTGGCCGTTGTTGATGATTCTGGCCGCAACCATGATTTCCTTCCTGGCAGCCTCCTGCGCGGCCGTAACAACCGATGGAGTGTTGCCCGGCACTGTGCGAATTGCGCCGGTCTTCACCGTGGTTTTCTCCTGCGCGCTTCTTGTTTGTGGCGCGCTCTACGCACTGAGCGAAGAACGGCTCTCCTACGCGCAAGCCATGGACGGCGTTGTCTGCCGGTCAAAGATTTCTGAACTGAAGGGAATGGCCATTCGCGGTCCGTATCTCGCTGACTTTGAGGAACTGCTTCGGTTTGCTGCCGCGGAGATTCCGCGCGCTGAGGGCATGATCCTTATACCTGGCGAAGACCCGTTCTACTTTGTCACCGGCCGCATTCCCCAGTTCCCTGTGCTGCTCTTTGACCCCGCCACGGATCCACTCTCGCCCGCGCAACTCGCGGAAGCCGCGCGCGCCGGCAAGACACGCTGGCTGATTGTGAAGCGCAACCTGCAGATCAAGGAAGATCCGACGCCGCAACGGGAGGCTGCGATGCGCGAACTGCTGCACATGTTTGTTCCTTTTCGAAGATTGCGCGCCTACGATGTGTATTGGCGCCCTTGAGCGCCTGCATCCGGCGCTGCGACCAGTCCCCGCATTTCCCTATGACCATTTACCAGGGTCAAGTCAGCCAGCAGAACCGTCTTCTTTGCGGGATCGCGGCGAGATCAGAACGCAGGCAGCTTTCAATTTGTCTGACGCATGAGGTTCTGCAGATAGGCAGCACCCTGAAAGGCAATGTCTTCCGGCGAGACGTTGACGTCGGCCCAAAGCGCGCCCAATTTGTTTCTGGGATCGGTTGAGTATGCAAATCCCTCGATCATGAGGTAGCCGTCGTAGTCGATTTGCCTGAGCGCCGAGAGGATGGCGGGAAACTCAACATGGCCCGAGCCAAGCAGGCTGCGATCATTCTCGCTGATATGTAGATGCTTGAGACGGTTTCCAAGGGTCTTCACTGCTGCCGGGATACTCTTCTCTTCGATGTTGGCATGGAACGTATCGATCATGGCGCCGACTCGTGGATGCGCAACCGCATCGCAGAAGCTGGCTGCTTCAGAAGCTGTGTTCAGAAAGAACGTCTCCGATCGGTTCACCGGCTCGATAGCGATATCGACTCCATGCGCGTCCAGCGCATCGCCAAGCGCTTGAAATTCTTCGATGGCCCATTTCCATTCGTCTTGTGTGCGACGCCGTCCAGGTAGAAAGCCAATCGGCGCATAGACGGGACCGCCCAACAGGTGTGCGCCAAGTTCCGCGCAAGTCTCCACACATTGCACCAGGTGAGAATGCGCCTTCTTCCGCGCACCGGCATCCGGACTGATGGGATTGATACCTTGCGGGAGGATTGCACAGACGGTGCACTCAATCCTGCTTGCCTTGAAGGCTCGCCGAATCCCGGCGGCATCCAGAGCCGCGGGGTCAAACATGGGAATTTCGAATCCTTCCAGTCCATGCTCACGGAGGTTGGCCAGAATGCCCGAGTCTTCTTCACCAAACTCTGTTGTCCATGCAAATGCGCTTACACCGATCTTCATCAATACTCCATCCAGCAGGCATTCGCCCGGTCGACGAGGCAGCCCTGTTCATCAGCCTACCGGTCGTTTGCCGATGCTGCAAGAGGGAGGGCACTGCATAAGGGGCAGAGCAAGCCTGTCAAAGCTTCATGCCCATACGCATTGAGCTGGACACTCGCTTGAGCAACGTCAACTCAGTTGGCGGCTTCGAAAGACTTGGCGCCGTTGGGTTCGGCGAGGTCGAGCGAAGGAAACGCAAGTGGATGGGCGGAAGGATTGCGAAGGCCGCTCGATACTCGCGCAGGCCGCAGGCAGGCCAGAATGGTTGCAGCAACCAGCCGCAAATCGCTCGCCGGGGTGGCACGGCACATATAGCGAATATCGATGCGGGCCTTCAGCGGCTTGATTCGCTGGTGATAGAAGTTCTCAACCTGGCTGGGATGAACACGGCTCAGGATCTCTTCCTCGCGCCGAAACGCGAGCGTAGCCGCTCCGGTGATTCCGGGCCGGTAGGGCATGTTGAGGATGGCCGCATATTGAGGGAGTTTGGGCCGGGGTCCCACAAGGCTCATATCCCCGCGCAGCACGTTGTAGAACTGCGGCAACTCGTCGAGCTTCAACTTGCGCAGCCATCTCCCGAGCGAAGTCACGCGAAGATCACCTTCTCTGGTCAAGCCGGGGCCGCTGCCGCCTGAAGTTGCAGCCATGCTGCGGAACTTGTAGATGCGAAAGAGCCGTCCTGCCCGACCGACGCGCCGCTGGACAAAGAGGACTGGCCCTCTGGAGTTCAAGCGCACACAGACGGCAATCGCCAACATCGGCAGTGCAAAGAAGAGGAGAATGGTCAGTGCGATCATTGCGTCGAGCGTGCGCCTGGCGCGGGAGAGAATCCATTTGCTGGCGGAAGGGCTTTGAAAGCGGGAATCGAGTCCTGCAGGAATTACTGACAAGTTGAGGAACGGATCCGAGAGAAGCTGGGGAGCCATTCCATTACGCGACTCAGACGATTGGCTGGGTTGCTGCATTTCGACAAACCTCGGCGGAAGATGGAAAACTCGATTGCGGGCGTCAACAGCGTGTTGGTGAAATGCTTCAGCGGAATGCGCGCATAGGTTGATTGAGCAGGCAAATTGCCTGGCTGCGGCGCACATGTCCACTCGTGAATCTTCGCCTTAAAAGACTGTGGATACCGGGGTGAACCTGACAAATTGGCGAGCGGCATTCACTTGAATGGGAAGTGTTCCAAAACTGGAATCCAAAGACGACAATCTAATGAGCCAAGTGCGATGCTGCTCGAGATCGAGCCGGGAATCAACCGTCGGCCGACGCTTGACCATGACTCATTCCCAGTGGAAGGAATGCTTGAGCCTATGGCTCCCAATCAAAGGCTTCGGCGCCAGACGCAAGGCCGTGAGTGTGAAAGCGAATGAGGCTCTTCAAGAGCGCCTGTGGGAGATGGATCACTTGATCACATTGACGGCCGCTGCGCCCAGCGAGAAGTTCTGAACCATTTGCGCCCAGGCAAGGAATACGGACATCGGCGAAGAATGGATGCTCTTCTCAGGCACAACAACCGTGTCGCCGGGATTGAGGCTGAGATTCTCAAACCCGGAACCAAACAGCCGCCCGCCTGCCTGATGGCTGGCAACTGTTCCATCCGCTCTGAGGACGAAGGCGCGCCCACGGTCTGCATCGCGGTTAGGCCCCCCTGCAAGATGCAGAAGGCTGCCGACGTTTGAGCCCTTGTGATAGAGGAATGCGCTGGGATTGAACACTGCGCCGGCAGCCTGAACAGTGCTAGGCGTGGGGGGCACCAGAAGGCGGTCGCCATCTTCGAGCGCCATCTCTGGCAACTGATCTGCGCCCTTGCTGGTGGGCTTTAGATTGAGCACGACTCTCCCAGTAGCGCCCATCCGTCGAAGCCGCGCAATGAGGTCGTGGTTGATTGCAAGGACCTGTGGTCCGGCGCCGCCCATGGCTCCAGACATGGCCACTGAGTTCCGCTCCAACTGATGCTCGAGTTGATCGACATACTGATTGACCTGCTGCTGCTCGATAGCCTGCGTACTTTTGCGCGTGAAATCGGAACCGTACAAATACGCCCTGTTGGTGAGTCCACCTGCGCGGGCCGCGAGGGAGCGCAGTGTTTCTCCCGGCGCGGCACTATAGATGCCGGGGTGGACAAACTCGCCTTCCAGCAGGACATACTTCGTCTGCTCGTCGAGCGGGGGGTGGATGTCCTGCTGCGAGAAGATGGTGACCACATCGCCGGGCTTGATCTCCATGTCCTGCGACATGTCATGGTCCAGCACGAGTCTTCCCAGATTGAAGGGAAGCAGAGAGGTGGCCATGGTGGAGGCATCCATGCGCTCGACGACCGCATAGTTCCAGTCGGTCTGTGCGCCGGGGCTTGCAACAGCGGCCGGCTTCGGTGTCTTGTCTCCCTGCATGGCGGTCTGCGCGAGTTGAGGCGTGGGAAGGCCGAGTTGCGCGCGGCGCCACCAGTAGTCGCGCGTGACCAGCGACTCCCGATCTGGAATCAATTCGCTCAAATGCATTCCTGCATGCCACAGAAATCGCCCAGGATTGGCCACGGAGCCGCGCAACGTGACGGTCTCGCGATAACTCGAAATGATCGGATCGATGCGAACGATATCTCCGTCGGCCAATGGAGCGGCAAGGCCCGCTTCATCCGCTTTCACTTCAAAGGCGCTGCGCTGCGCATGGTCAACGATGCGCTCGATCGAGATGAGGCCGCCGGAGGCCGTCGCTGTCCTTCCTCCAGCAGCGTCAAGCAAAGCCGCAATCGACTCATCGCCGCGAAGCTCGTAGATGGCCGCGGTGCGCACGCTGCCCAGGAGCGCCACCTCGGGGCCCACCGGAGGTATGTAGAGCACGTCGCCGGTCTGCAACTGCGTGTCGCCTGATTTGTCGCCCTTGACGAGCAGCGCATAGAGATCAAGGTCAGTGACAACCTTGCCATCGCGCTTCAACTGCACGTGGCGCATGGAGCCCGACGCAGAGGGCCCGCCGCTCAGAAAGGCAGCATCGATCATGGTATTCAGCGCACTGACCGTATACTCGCCCGGCCTGCTGGCCTGCCCCGCTACGTATATCTGGATCGAATGAATCTCCCCCATGTCAACGCTCAGATCGAAGTTGCGGTAGATCCTGTCGAGCGCGTTGCGAAGATGGCTGGCCACGTCCCCAAATCTCAGCCCGGCCACGTGCACGGCGCCTGCCTTGGGAAGATAGATTTCGCCCTCGCGGCTGACGCGGAGGTTGGCGCTGAAATTGATCTGGCCCCAGATGCGGATGCGCAATTCATCTCCTGAACCAACCACCAGGCCCAATGGGGCCGGAGTCTGATCGATGGCGCCAAACTTCGCCGGGTGGGCGAAAAACAGATTGGCTCCATAGATCGGCAGCGTCTTGCCGGTGGTGGCCGCCACAAAGCGCTGAAACTCGCTGAGAGGCTCGTGGGGCAGGGACTGGCTGAGGTTTGTGCTATCCTCCCTCACTCCGTTGCCAGAAGCTCGTTCCGTGTAGCTCGATCCACTCGGGAGGCTGCCAACGGCCGAGGCTTCCGTGGCGTGATCCGCCTGGGGCGAGCCGTGATCTGCCTGCTGCGCCAGAGAGAGCACCGCGGACGATGCGGCGGATGGCGCGGTGGAAGGGAGCGGAGCAGCTTGCTGAAGCTGGCATCCGAACGAGTCCTGGTTGTCGTCGGAAGAACACTGCGCGTGCAGTACTGGGGTGGCGAAGGTCAGCATGCTCCCGAGGGCAACATACTGCAACATGGCGAGCGGGAAGGCTGGCTGGGCGAATGAATGGTTTCTCATAGACGCCTAATTGTTGCCTCAGACGTTGCAGGCATGGAGTGACAAAGCGCGGGTTCGCAAGAACACTGTCCCAAAATCGAACAGCAATGTGAGCCGCTTCCCATATTCGAGTTTTGGATTGGAGTTCTCCGAACTAGCTCGCTCGGCAGCATCGTCCCGCAGTTACTCTGAGCGCAGTCCTTCAGCCAATTGCCCAGGCAGGCAGCAGGAAGCCCGGCATTCCCGGCATGGAGTGGCTGAAGGAAGTGGAAGTCAGTCGTCGCATCTGGCGCTGGATATGCAGCGCAGCTCCAGAACGCAACCTTTGAGGAATCATCCCTTGCCAATAGAAATCCAGGAAGCGACCAGCCAGCAACCCCAGGGTCTCGCCGGAGTTCTGCTGTCCATGATGCGTGTGGGACTCAAGAGATGGACAACCGTCGGGACAACGGCGGCGGTGATCGTGTCCGCGGCATCCTTGACTGCGGTGATTCTGCCGAACCTCTACACGGCGACTGCTGTCATTCTTCCACCGCAGCAGAGTGGATCTGCGGGTGCCGCGATGATGGCGCAACTGGGCAGCCTTGGCTCAATGGCCTCCCTGGCCGGCGGTCTCGGCATCAAGAACCCCAATGACCTGCAGGTCGCCTTGCTCAAGAGCCAGTCGGTGGAGAACGCGATTGTGTCCCGGTATCATCTGCAGGCGCTCTACCGTCGCAGGTACCTTTCCACTGCGCGGAAACGCTGGGAGCGGGCCACAACCATTGACAACGGTCTCAAAGATGGGCTTATCCGGCTTTCAGTCACCGACCGGGATCCGCGCCTCGCGGCGGAGATGGCGAACGGCTGGGTGGAGGAGTACAGGCGCTTCTCCTCTTCGCTGGCGGTGAGCGAGGCGTCGCAGCGGCGTCTGTTTTTTGAGCGGCAACTGGCGGGGGCCCGCGAGTCGCTGGAGCGGGCCGAAGAAGAGATGAAGCAAACCGAACAGCAAACCGGCGTGATCGAAATGGATGGCCAGGCGCACGCGATGATCGCCTCGGCGGCGGCGCTGCGCGCGCAGGTCGCGGCCAAACAGGTTGAGATTCAGGCGATGCGCGAGTATGCCGCCGAGCAGAATCCTGACCTTGAACGTGCGCGGCAGGAACTGCAAGCTCTGGCTGGGCAGCTGGCCGCCATGGATGTGGTGAGCGATCGTCGCGGCGGTGATCTGGTTGCCCCTCGGGGCAAGCTCTCTGAAGCGTCTGTCGCATATGCGCGCGCACTGCGCGAGCTCAAGTATCGCGAGATGGTGGAACAGCTCTTGTCGCGACAGTGCGAGATTGCGCGCGTTGACGAGGCGCGGCAGGGCTCGCTGGTTCAGGTCGTGGACGCCGCCTCGATTCCCGATCGTCCAAACTCGCTCTACAGGATCTGGATCGTGCTCGTGGCGGCGCTGGCGTCTCTCCCGACAGCGCTGATGATTGCGCTTTGCGCGGAGCTCGCAAGCATCCTCCGATTGCGCCGCCGCCAAGCGGGCAGCTGGTATCTGGCGCTGCAACAGAGCTGGCAGGGAGGAGCGCGATGAAGTTGATTCGCGTTGTGGGCATGGACGGCGCAGTTACCTTTGCGCTCCTGGCGCGCGGCCTGAATATAGTGGGCAGCGTGGGTACCGTTCTGCTGGTTGTGCGCTATCTCAGCCCGGTTGAGCAGGGCTACTACTACGCTCTGCTGAGTCTTGTTTCTCTGCAACTGGTGTTTGAGCTGGGATTCTCCTTTGTCATTCAGCAGCTGGCTGCGCACGAGTGCGTCCATGTCGAGTTGAGAGAGGACGGATCGGTCGGAGGCGACCGTGTGGCGCTTGCTCGACTCGCATCGATTCTGCAAATTAGCATGCGCTGGTACAGTTGGGCTTCTTTGGCGATGGGGCTAGTCTTGACTCCACTGGGTGTCGTCTTCTTTGGGCTCCGTGCGTCGCCTGGCTCAGTTCATGTCGCCTGGCAAGGGCCCTGGATGATGGCTGTTGCGGCATCCATGGCGGGGCTCTGGTGCCTGCCCTTTTACGGATTTCTTGAAGGATGCGGGGAGGTGCGCACTGTAGCCGCGTTGCGTCTTCGCCAGGCGCTGGCCGCGAATGTTCTGGCATGGACGGCCATGCTTCTGGGGCACGGCCTTTATGCGCCGGCTCTGGTGATCGTGGGGCAGGTGGGCGTGGGCCTGATGTTTCTTGCCAACAGGCGCAGACTGCTCGCGGGACTGCTTGGCTACCCGGCGTGCGAAGCCGGCCTCAGTTGGACAGACGAAGTGTGGCCTTTTCAGTGGCGCATCGGGGTCAGTTGGATGTGTTCTTACCTGACCGTACAGGTATTCATTCCGATCGTGTTTGCTCTGCGCGGCCCGGTAGAGGCGGGACAGATGGGCATGTCGCTCAGCGTCACCGGGTACATGACAGTTCTTGCGCTGGTGTGGATCTCAACGAAGGCGACTCCGTTTGGCCAGTTGATCGCCAAGCGCG
Source organism: uncultured Acidobacteriaceae bacterium (assembly GCA_903849645.1). GTDB lineage: Bacteria > Acidobacteriota > Terriglobia > Terriglobales > Acidobacteriaceae > Telmatobacter. Next base: position 238,433 of record CAINJJ010000009.1, read on the forward strand.
ACTTCAGCGCCCTGGACCAGTCTTTCTTCCGGACTCTGTCGCAGTCGGTTGCGGCGTTTGCAATCATTGCCGCCGTGGCAACCGCGGCGGTTGCGGCGATTCCATTCGTAGCGCCGCATCTAGGCAGCCGCATGGTGCCTGCCTGGATGTTTGCGATGCTGGTTCTCGGCGCCGGCGCAAATCACGTCGTTCAGTGCCTTGCCATTCTTCTGCGCTGCTTCAAGCGGGAGCCGTTCCTGGTGCAGTCGCTTGCGGTTGCAGCGCTGACCCTGCTGCTCGCGGCGGCGCTGGTCCCGAAGCTGGGCAACGCGGGGGCATGCATCGGCTATCTGCTGGCCAACCTGGCTGTTGGCCTTCCCGTCGCGAGCCTGATCTTTGCGCGCACGCGAAGCCGGTATCTGGCCGCCGCACCTCCATCGCAACCCGGGCTGTACGCGGCGGCGTTTGAGCCGCTGACAAGCAATGCCAGTGGAGATTCACGATGAAGCGCCCGGCTCCCAATAAAGTCCTCATCACCGGCGGCGCGCCCGCGGGCGGTCTCTCGAGCTTTGCCCATACTCTGAGCCTCGGCTTTGCCTCGCTTGGCATTCCCGCTGAAGTCATTGCGCCGGGCGCGATTCTTCAGCGCTGGCGCGAACTGCGCGACCCCAACGTGCTCAAGATTCTGTCGACCACGGCGGTGTTTGCCGCGCCGCTTGCCAGGCGGGCGATCTGTGTGGCGCATGGATTTCCGCGGGCCGACGTTCATGGGTGGATCAAATTCATGGCCATTGTGGCCTCTTACAAGCTGGCCAACCGATGCGCGCAACTGGCCTGTGTCTCGCACTACGCAGCGGTTCACCTGCGGGCCATCTTCAGCCTTCGCGTGGATGCGGTGATTCACAATCCGGTCAATCCACTCTTCAACGCACCCGCGGATGACGATGCCGCGGAGCGAACTTATGTGACATACGTTGGCCGCCTGCATCCGGTCAAGCGGCTGGAACATATCTTTCCCGCGATCTGCGCGCTGCTCGAAGAGGACCCCAGCTTGCGCGCCTGCATCATCGGCGATGGGGAGTTGCGTGAGTCTCTGGCTGCGCGGGCACGCGGCAACCCGCGTGTCGAGATGAAGGGCGCCCTTGGGGCGGAAGATGTGTGCCAATGGCTGCGCAAGACAAGGGTGTTTGTCTCCGGCTGCGAGACCGAAGCTCTGGGCATCGCTTACCTTGAAGCGTTGAGCCAGGGGTGTACGGTCGTGATGCCTGCCTGCGGCGGAGGCTTGGAGATTGCGCCGGAGCTCCTCGGCAAGTCCGTACGGCTGCTGCCGCTGCCCCTTGAGCAAGGAACGATTCTGTCGGCATTGCGCGAGGCCCTGCACGAAGATTTCACTCCGTTTTCCGCTTCCAGATGCGAGGCATCGGCCATCGCGCGGCGCTATCTTGAAGCCGATAAGAGTCGGATCGAGCCAGCTGCATTCACAACCCGCGACGCGGTCATTGAAGGTTAAGCGCGATGCATGTTCATGGGCCGAGTTCGAGACAGCGCACACCGGGAAAGTGGTTCTTCCTCTTTGTGTTTCTGTTTGCCTGCCTGCTGTTCTGGTGGCTTCCGAGCGTTCTCTTCCGGCTGGTCTTTCACCTGCCTGACCCTGTCGAAGACAGCGCCATCGCAACGAGCTATCTGGCCCTTGCAATGTTTGCCGCCGGGTATCTGTTGCCGGGACGCGGCCGCGCGGGCAGCCAACTGCCCAGGGTGCTTTTTGATGCTTCGGCGGAGTTTTCCTACCGGGCCACGATCGTGATCGCCGTTCCTGCTACAGCGATTGCCGCGCTGCTCTGGTATAGCCGGGTCGGTGTGGCCTACGGGATGGCGGACCCTGCGCCCACGCCCTTTCAAGCGGTGCTGTATACCCACCTATTCTTCGGCTTCATGTACCTGGGCGCCGCGGTTCCTGAAAAGCATGGATGGCGCCGCGTGTTGACGGTGGTGGCTCTGGTTACGCTGCCCCGCCTGATTGATTCACTGAATGGGGGCCGGTTCTTTCTGGCGCAGGCGATCGTGCCTGCCGCCCTCATCGCTGTTGCACGCGGTTGGATTCGCTTCTCCGCGAAGCGCATTCTGCAGTTTGCCGCGCTGGCCCTGATCATTGTCTTCCTTCCCTCGGTAACGCGGGGCGACGAGTACTTCGGAAGAGAGGAAAGCCTTGGCTTTTTTGCGGCGGGCGGCTCATTGCGTCTCTTCCAGGACAACACGGAGTTGAACCTGAACGGACGATGCCCGCCCCTGCTTGTTTCGATGACTGCCAAGGCCATCCCGTGGGGAGCGATGGGTGTGTGCGTGATCGATGTGTGGCGCTTGAAGAGCATTCCCGCCACGCTGGACCGCATCCTCGCCTACAACGAGCCTGGTTCTGATGTTCAGGGGACCGGGCCTGGATCGAACTTTCTTCTCGAACTCTATCTTTCCGGGGGAATGACAGCCGTGGTGGCGGGCTCAGCGCTGTTTGGCTTCAGTTGCCGGCGGTTCATCGGGTGGATTGGGAAGCGGTCGCTGTTTGCGGGCATCTGGGCGGAGTGCCTTACGCGGGCGCTGTTTGCGCCGCGCGGCAATCTTGGGTATGTGTTCGAGCGGATTCCATCGCTGGTGCTGGCTACGCTGCTGGTGGTGCTTGTGGTCTGGGCAGGACTGCTGCTGAGGAGCGGAGCCGCGTCCAGCCGTGCCGTGGAAGTTCAAGCTTGAGGAGCGAAGCATGAAATTGTCGGTGTTGATGTCGATTTACGACAAGGAGTCTCCCGCCTGCCTCCGTCAGTGCCTTGACAGCATTGCGGCGCAAACCCGGTCCGCGGATGAGATTGTCCTGGTGGAGGACGGCCCGCTGGGCCAGCAACTTCAGGCGACGATCGCTGCTTACAGGAGTGTGCTTCCCATTGTGTCGGTGCCGCTGCCATCGCACGCGGGGCTGGGGGCGGCTCTACGCGCCGGGGTGTATGTCTGCCAGGGAGAGTACATCGCCCGCATGGACACAGATGATATCTGCGTTCCGGACAGATTCGAGAAGCAGATCAGTTTTTTGGAAAGCAATCCAAAGGTGGATGTCGTGGGGGCTGCCATTGCCGAGTTTGAAGAAGACTTCGCCTCTCCGCGCTCGCTTCGGCTGCTGCCTGCCGCCGGCCCGTCGCTTCGCCGTTTTGCGAAGTCCCGAACCCCGATGAACCATGTGACGGTTGTCTTCCGCAAGGCCTCGGTGGTGTGTGCGGGCAATTACGAATCCTGCCCCGGATTCGAAGACTACCACCTCTGGGCGCGGATGCTTACGCTCGGATACCGGCTGCACAACATGCAGGAGACGCTGGTGTACGTGCGTTGCGGCAATGGGATGCAGGGCCGCAGGGGGGGGCTTGCCTATCTGCGGGGAGAGATCGAGTTTCAGTCGTTCCTTCGCAGGATGGGGCTGCTCGACACTGCCGGAACGTTGAAGAACATTCTGACGCGGGGGCCGATTCGGTTGATGCCCAACGCTGTGCGTTCGGTTTGCTACAGCCTGTTCTTGAGAACGCCGCCCACTGCCGTTCCGAGGGTGCTGCGATGAACAGCAATGAATGCAACGCCCGCTTTCTTGCCTCGGGGGAGATTGCGATGGGGACCGTTGAGGCGCGTTTTGATTCAGTCCTGCCTGAGAGGCGGGATTTTCACAAGTACCCCCGCGAGATGCCGGTCTTCCTGTTTGCCGCGCTCTACGTGCTCGTCAGCAGTCTGCCTATGGCTGTCTTCGGCCAGGCTGTGGGAGTATCTCCGCATGGCTCCGTCAATCTCGAGTGTGTGCTGATTGGCGCTCTGTGCGCTTTGCTGCCGCGGGGAGTGATCTGCGCGTTCCTGGTCCTGGAGTCGATCGCGGACTTCGCCTATTCAATCTGCTATACGTTCCAATTCTCCATGCCGGACATGTTCTCCTCTGTTCGCTATCTGCCCGCGTTGCCCGTGGACAAGGTGATCGCCGGAGCCGCATACATGCTGATGGCCTTGCTCGTATGTGTCACGCTGGCGTTTCTTGTGCCGCGTCCGCGGAGTGGCTTGCGGGTCGCCTCGGCGCTCATTGCCGTCGTCGCCGTGCTGGTCCCCATCGATGTGCTTGGCGGGCAAAACCCACTCTGGGGAAAGGACATGGCCTTGTTGGCATTTCGAGTCGCGCGGAGTCCGGCGCTTACTCTGCTGATCCGCGAGGTGAGGGGCGGCGGAGTGCATGGCAGAGCGCAGGGCGCCGGAGACGCGCCGATGGCTGCCGCCTCGTCTCAGGCAGCGAATCTGCTCGCGAGCCTGCCTGCTTCCTCCAGACCTCCCAATGTCGTGCTTGTCGTGGCCGAATCATGGGGTTCGCTGCTGGATGCGCATCTCGAGCGAGCGATCACTGCGCCCTTTGACGATCCTGCATTGGCGGGAAGGTACAAAACCTCGCATGGCACTGTACCCTTCACCGGACTGACTGTGCCGGGCGAGGCGCGCGAACTCTGCCACTCCAGCATCGGATTTGGAATCATTGACCACAAGGCCGGCCTTCAGGAAAAGTGCGTAATGAGCTATTTCCATGCGCGCGGCTACCAGAACATCGCGATTCACGGCTATGTGGGACAAATGTTTCATCGCTCTGCCTGGTATCCGGAGCTGGGGTTCGATCAAACCTGGTTTGAGCCGGAGTTGAGCAAGGCGGGGCTGCCGCGCTGCCGGGGCGCCTTTCCCGGGATATGCGACTCCTCCATTGGCGAGTGGATTGGGAGTTCGCTCCTCACGCAGGATGAGCGGAGCCCCCGCTTCATCTATTGGGTCACGCTCAACGCGCACATCCCGGTTCCCGCGCATCCCGATCTTCCCGACGACGGCGCCTGCGACCTGCAGCCGGCACTTCGCGATTCCGCCTCGCTTTGTTCGTGGTTTCGGCTGGTGCGGGCGGTGCATGAGTCGGTGCGGCAGGCCGCGCTGCGGCCGACCGCGAGGCCGACCATCTTCATCGTGGTGGGAGACCACGCTCCGCCCTTCAGCGACCCGCGGCTGCGCGGGATGTTCTCCAGTACAGAGGTGCCTTACGTGATGCTGACGCCGGCTGCCTTGTCGCGCTGAGCGGCGCGTCCACTGCCGGGGTATAATCGGCCCCATGGCAGTCGCAGCACACAACGAGCAAGGGCGGGGCACAGACGCCGAGGGCGATTTGGCCGTTGATCTGCTGGCGGAAGCCGCAACCAAGATGGGTGCGATGGAGGACAGGCTCCGGGCGCTGGGCCGCGTCCTGGTGGCATACTCGGGCGGCGTGGACTCGGCATTTTTGGCGGCCACGGCGCATCGCGTGCTCGGCGCCGGGATGCTGGCCGTGCTTGCCGATTCGCCCAGCCTGGCCCGCCGTGACTTCGAGCAGGCATGCGCGTTTGCCCGCCGGCAGTCCTTTGCTCTCGAGGTGATTGCGACAGAGGAACTGAGCCGGCCCGAATACCAGCGCAACGACGCCAACCGGTGCTTCCACTGCAAGGATGAGCTCTTCGATTCCATGGAGGCATTGGGCGCCAGGCTCGGTTTCAGCCACATCGCGTATGGAATGAATGCGGACGATACCAGGGACTATCGGCCTGGGCAGCGCGCCGCGGCAGAACACGCCGTGCTGGCGCCGCTGGCCGAGGCGGGACTGACCAAGGTGGAGATTCGAGCGCTCTCGAAGGCAGCGGGGTTTCCGCTCTGGGACCGACCTGCCGCGCCGTGCCTCTCTTCGCGCGTCGAATACGGTCGCACGGTGACCCGCGAGGTTCTGGCGCAGGTGGAGCAAGCCGAGGAGAGCCTGCGTGAACTCGGATTTCGCGAGTTTCGAGTTCGTCACCATGGCGAGCTTGCCCGCGTCGAGATTGCGCGCGCCGAGCTGCCGCGCGCTCTTTCCCTGGAGATGATAGACTCGATGACCGCGGCACTGATGCGGGCCGGCTTCCAATATGTGACCCTTGATTGCGCTGGGTTTCGCTCCGGCTCGATGAATGTGATTTTGCCGGTGGATGTCCTCTCCCGGCGCGGTGCATCGGGGGCAGTTTAGAATCAACAGGCGATGCGAATAGGCTATCTTGAGTGCTTTTCCGGTATCAGCGGCGACATGCTGCTCGGCGCCCTGGTGGACGCGGGCGTTCCTTTTTCCCATCTTGAAGAGACGGCAGCGGCGTTGAACGTGGGCGCGCGCCTTGAGTTGCGCAAGGTAACCCGGGGTGGCCTGGCGGCCGCCAAGGTGGACGTGCTCACGCCGGACTCCGCGCCTTCCGGGCAGGAGCACTCTCACGACAACCATCCGGGGCACAGCCATGCGCCCCATCGGCACCTTTCGGCAATTCTGAAGATCATTGGCTCCGCGCCCCTTTCGGACGCGGTCAGGGAGCGCTCCGTGCGCGCCTTTCAACTGCTGGGTGAGGCCGAAGCGGCCATCCACTCCATTCCCGTAGAGAAGGTTCACTTTCACGAGGTGGGCGCGGTGGACACGATTGTGGACATCGTCTGTTCGGCTGCAGGGGCGGAGTATCTTGGCGTGGACCGCTGGCTCGCCTCGGCGCTGAATGTGGGCAGCGGCACAGTGGTCTGCCAGCATGGGACTCTTCCGGTGCCCGCGCCGGCAACGCTGGCGCTGCTTGGCGATGCGCCTGTCTATGCCGCCGGCCCGCCGATGGAGCGCGTCACCCCAACCGGGGCGGTGCTTTTGCGCATGTTGGATGTGCGCTACGGACCGTTGCCCGCCATGCGAGTGGCCGCAACCGGTTACGGGGCGGGCGGGCGGGAAACTCCGGGGGAGCCCAACCTGCTGCGCCTGCTCGTTGGCAAAGAGACCGCCGACGCAGGGACAGACTCCATCGCGGTGATTGAGACCGTGATTGACGACAGCAGCCCGCAGGTCATTGCCTATGTGAGTGAAAAACTGCTTGAGGCGGGTGCGTGGGACGTCTATCGGGTTGCGGTGCAGATGAAGAAGGGGCGCACCGGTGTGCAGTTGACCGTGCTCTCCAGCCCCGACCGCCTGCCTCTGCTGCGCGACCTGCTCTTCCGCGAGACAACCACCATCGGGCTGCGCTGGAGGCTTGAAAACAAGGTTGCGCTGCGGCGCGAGTTCCTGAAGGTGGAGACTCCGTGGGGCGCGGTCAGCATCAAGATTGCACGGCTGCCCAGCGGCGAGGTGGCCAACGCATCCCCGGAGTATGAAGACTGCCGCGCGATTGCCGCCGACAACTCCATCCCCCTGAAGCAGGTGATGGAAGCCGCCATGCAAGCCTACGCCGCGACCAAGGAGTCCCGCTGATGGACCGCTCGCAAATTGAGAAGCTGCTGAACGAGGTCCGCGAGGGCCGCACCGGCGTCCGTGACGCCCTCGACAGCCTGCGCGACCTGCCCTTCGAGGATATGGGCTTTGCCAAGCTCGACCATCACCGCTCGCTGCGCACGGGGATGCCGGAGGTGATCTTTTCCGCTGGAAAAACCGCCGCGCAGGTGGCTGCCATCTTTGCGCGCATGGCGCACGCCGGCGGCAACGTGCTGGCCACGCGCGCAAGCCAGGAAGCCTTCGATGCGGTGCATGCGGTGGAGCCGCGCGCGGAGTTCCATGCATCCGCACGGGCCATCACGCTGAAACAGACGGCTGCCGTCCCCGGCGTGGGGACCATTGCCGTGGTTTGCGCGGGGACAAGCGACCTGCCGGTTGCCGAAGAAGCGCTCATTACGGCGCGCATCATGGGAAATGAGGCGGAACTCATCGCCGACGTGGGCGTGGCGGGGATTCACCGGCTACTGGCGCAAAAGGCATCGCTGCAGTCGGCGCGGGTGCTGATTGTCTGCGCGGGCATGGAGGGCGCGCTGCCTACTGTGGTGGGCGGCCTAGTCAATGCCCCGGTGATCGCGGTGCCGACGAGCGTGGGCTATGGCGCTTCGTTTGGCGGGGTGGCCGCACTGCTCGGCATGTTGAATACCTGTTCGCCCAATGTCTCCGTGGTCAACATTGACAATGGCTTTGGCGCCGCCTGCATCGCCTCGCTGATCAATCACCTTTGACCTGCCACCTCTGACCGCCGGGCCTACAGGATACCGAGCACTCTGAGGCGCACCAGCCCTCCGGCCAGCACGCCAAGGGGCGAGAGAGCCAGCAGCGAGAGCAGGTACCAGATGGGCTGCTTGCCCCTGGACTGCAGAGCGCTCAATGCAGCCAGGGCCAGGACGACGATGCCCAGCGCCAGCACATGCACGAGCGGATTGGATACGGCGGCCCAGGCGGTAACGTAGCCCCCAGCCGCCGCGGCCAGGAACGAGTACCCCAGATTGACAAAGACATAACCCGGCTGCGGCTTGCCCTGCGCGCCCGTCCAACTGGGCACCAGACGGGTGAGCAGCGCCGTGAGGGCGATGACCATCAGGGCCATGACCGCAAAACCCGCCAGCAGGGCTAGAAACGCGTGCAGGATTACCACGGCAGCTTCTCCTTTTCCGGTTGCGATCCTACTTCGCCCCGCTCGATACGCTCCAGAAAGGACCGCGCCAGCCGACGCTCTCCGGGATGGCTCTCTCCATGGATGGAACATAGGTCGAGAAACTCGTCCAAGAGGGCGTTGCGTTCTTCGTGCTGCGCGAAGACGCCTTGCAGGGCCAGTGCCAGTTCCCGCAGTTGGGCGGCTTCCGGCCATCCGCCGCCGCTGCCCTCGTCGCCCAACAGGTCAACGTCCGAGAAGAGTCCCTTGCGCCCGCGAGCGCACTCATCCAGGCAGGCCAGCAACTGATCGCTGAAGACCTGGGCCAGGGTCTCCAACTGTCCGGGTTGTGCTTCGTCGCGCGGATCCATGGTTTCCTACTTCCCCTGCATCGCGGCTTCCACGGCCTCGGCGGAGTGAGGCAGCGCCGCCGTGAGATCAATCAGTTTGCCATCCGCGCCCACCAGAAAGACGCACTCCACGCGCACACCGAGTTTCTCCTCGGGTATATAGACGCCTGGCTCGATGGTAAAGACCATGCCTGGTTTGAGGACGGCGGGGTAGATCTCGGCGGGGTCGTGAACATCAATGCCCACCATGTGGCCCAGGCCATGGAGCCAATACTGGCCGAGGGGCTTGCCGTCGAGGCTCTTGCCGTGGGTATTGATGTAGTTGAAGGCGGCGGTATCGAGCGAGTCGGGGTCGCGGCGGTCGCGGTCGTTGATCTTGGACTTGCCGGCCACAAATGCGTCAATCGCCGCCTGTTGGGAGCCGAGGACGATGTTGTAAATCTCGCGCTGGCGCGGGGTGAAGTGGCCATTGGCAGGAACAGTGCGGGTGATGTCGGAGGCGTACATGGAGTACTCGCAGGCGGCATCGACCACGATCACGTCGCCGTCCTCGATGGTGCGGGAGTTGTCGGCGTAATGGAGGATGGTGGAGTTGATGCCAGAGCCAACGATGGGCGCATAGCTGGCTCGCTCGCACCCGGCTTCCATCCAGGCCGCGGTCATCTGGCCGGCGACGGCGCGTTCGGTCACCCCCGGCCGGACGGCGCGCATCATGGCCCGCTGCCCGGCGATGGAGGCGTCGGAGGCCTTCTGGAGCAGCGCGATCTCGCCAGGGTCCTTGACCACGCGGAGCGGGATGATGGATGTGGTCACGTCGTGCGTGGCCGGAGCGGAAGCCAGGCCGAGGGTGGCCGCGGTGAACTCCACCAGCGCCCTGGCCTGGGTCGAAGCGGGCTGGGTCCAGAGGCGATAGGCGAGGCGGCGGTCCTCGTCGATGAGGTGGTTGAGCATGGCTGGCAGTTCGGTCAGCGGTGCCACGGCATCCACGCCAACGGCCCGAGCGACGCCGGGCGAGGCCGCGTCGAGCTTGGCGCCGGTGTACTTTTCCATGCGCAGATTGCGCGTGGGCAGAAAGAGGATCTCGCGGTAGCTGCGCGCGGGCGGCGCGCCGGGCGTGGCGGCCTGGTCGGCGCTGCCCACGATGACGAGCACTGCGCCGGGCTCGGTCCAGCCGGTGAGGTAATAGAAGTCCTCGTCCTGGCGGTAGGGCGTGAGGTCCAGCACCGGCTCCTCGGCCGCAAACAGGACCGCGACCCCGCCCTGGATGCGCTCCCCGAGCGCCACACGGCGGGCGCGGTAGGCCGAGGCCGGCTGCTTCTCAAGGGAGTGCGCCAGCGGGGTGACTGCAACCGCGAGTAAAGACGCCAGGAAGCTGAAACGAATCAATCGACGCATGGCATCAAGCCTCGGTGAGCCGGCAGCCAATGTCAAGCGGGCGGGCCCTGCTCCCGCGCCGCCTTGATCATGGCCGCGAGGCTGCGCTCCACGTCGTCTTTGGTGGTGGCCCAGGAGGAGACGCTGATGCGCATGGCCGTCCGCCCCTGCCAGACGGTGCCGCCGCACCAGCAGGCGCCGTTGGCCTGGAGGCGGGCGATGGTGCCGAGGGTGTGCTCCGGGGAGCCGAAGGAGACCAGCACCTGGTTGATGACGACCTCGTTGAGCACCTCGAAACCGGCGGCGCGCAGGCCCTCGGCAAAGCGGCGCGCATGGCTCGAAGTGCGCTCGACGATGGCGGCCATGCCGGACCAGCCCAGGGAACGGAGGCCGGCCCAAAGCTCCACACCGCGGGCGCGGCGGGAGAGTTCCGGGTTATAGTGCGAGGGCTCGCGCCGGTCGCCCTGCAACAGGTAGGCGGCCTCAATGGACATGGCGGCGCGCAGCGCGGAGGGGTCGCGGACCAGCACGATGCCGCAGTCATAGCCGATATTGGGCCACTTGTGGCCGTCGGTGGCCCAGGAGTCGGCCAGCTCAAAGCCGCTGGTGAGCTTGCGGTACGCGGGCGAGACGGCCGCCCAGAGGCCGAATGCGCCATCGACGTGAATCCAGGCCCCGGCCTGTCGCGCGGCCGGGCAGAGGTCGGCCGCGGGGTCAAAGGAGCCGGAGTTGACGTTGCCGGCCTGGAGGCAAAGGATGGTCTGCGCGTCGAGGGGCGGCAGGGCGTCGGCGCGCATGCGTCCCTGGGCGTCCACGGGCACCCGGACTACGCGTTTGCGCCCGAGGCCGAGGAGCCCGAGGGCCTTGATGAGCGAGGAGTGGGCCTCTTCGCCGACGACGACAGTGATGGGCGGCGCGCCGAAGAGGCCGTCGGCCTCGACATCCCAGCCCACGCGCTCGAGCAGCCTGTGACGGGCGGCGGCGAGGGCGGAGAAGTTGGCCATGGTGGCGCCGGTGACCACTGCGCCGCTGGTTCCGGCGGGAAGACCGAGCATCTCGCGGACCCATTCAAGCGCCACGTCTTCCAGGGTGATGGCTGTGGGCGACTGCACGTAGAAGGCCGCGTTCTGGTCCCAGGCGCTGACGAGCCAGGAGGCGGCCAGCGCCGCGGGCAGGCAGCCGCCGTTGACAAAGCCGAAGTAGCGGCCGGAGGTCTTGGCCACGGTGGCGGGCGAGCCGTACTCATCGAGCAGTCGAAGGACCGCCTCGGGGCTTGTGGGTCCGGGCGGCAGCGGTCCCTGCAAGGCTTTAAGGGCGGCAACGGCGTTGGCCGAGGGCGCGACGGGGCGCACATCCTCGCCGTCAAGGTAGTCAATGGCGGCGCGGGCGGCGCGCTTGAGCAGGGCGGCGCGGGATTCGGCCGTGGGTTGGGAAGACAAGGACGAGTGAGAGTTTGGGGAAGCGCCGGAGCCAGCCATAGGTACTGCCGAGTTTAAGCCATCTGCTGGAAGGGCGCTGACGGCGGCTGGCGGAGACCGCGCCGGAGGCAAGATGGGGGCACCCAGGGTTTGTGGTTTCCCATGTCCCCAAGTGCGAGGTCGTCAAGGGCGGAGTTTGGCATTGCCCGGTCGGCTAAGCCTGCTCGGAGAGGCAGTTGGGGAAGGCGGGGGAGGAGGAGGCGGCGAGGACGGGCGGCTTGAAGCGTTCGCGGTCGGCGGCGAGGAGGCGGTGGAACTGTTCGGCAGGGACGGGGTGCCCGAAAAGCCATCCCTGGGCGAAGAGCGGCTGGCCGGTTTCAGCAAAGTAGGCGGCCTGGCGCTCGGTTTCAATGCCTTCCACAATGACATCGAGGTGCAGGGCGTCAGCCATGGCGAGGATTTTGGGGAGGATGGCGAGGGAGGCCGAGCCGGTTCCAACGGCGGCGGTGAAGGAGCGGTCAATCTTGATGGAGTCAACGGCGAGGTCCTGGAGGTAGGAGAGGCTGGAGTAGCCGGTGCCGAAGTCATCAATATGGACGCTGTAGCCGCTTTCACGGAGGCGGAGGATGGTTTCGACGGCCACTGTGCCTCGCGCCGTTGAACTCTCGGTAATCTCGATGACGAGGCTGGAGGGCTGCACTGAGGCGCTTTTTGCCGCCTGTTCGAGGTAGGACAGAAAGCCGGGACTGTGGAGGTCTGAAGCTGTGGCGTTGAGGCTGAGGCGGAAGCCTGGATGCGCGTTGAGGGTGGGGCCAAAGTCCGTGAGAGCCTGGCGCACAACCTGACGGGTGAGTTCGCGCACGAACCCCTGCTTCTCGGCGAGGGGGACGAAGACCTCAGGACTGACCTCGAAACCTTCTTCGTCGGTCCAGCGCGCGAGGGCCTCAGCGCCGACCATGCGGCGGGTGGCGAGTTGCACAATGGGCTGGTAGACGAGGCGCAAGTCCCGCATGGCGATGGCCCTGCGGAGCTGCTGCTCCATGCTGCTGCGGCGGCGGTATTGGAGGGCGGCGACCAGGCCGAGGAAGGCTGCAGCGAGTGCGCCGAGAACCGTGAAGGAGACATTCTGGAGGCGGTCGGCCAGGATGGCGGCAGACACCGGCGTATAGGTGGTGATGCAACCTGCATTGCGGGTGAGACAGCGCGAGGCATAGAGGACATCGTCGACCTGGCCGTCGGCGTCACGGTCGGTGACGGCTCCTTCGGCAAAGACCGGCTTGCCGCTGAGGCGGCTCGATGTGTGGGTCATGGTGTCGAGCACGGTAAAGGTGAAGTGAAGGTTGACGCTGTAAAGATAGCGTTCAATGCGGGGGTCGCGCACCACGAAAGCCCCGCCCTTCTGCAGGGTCAGGATGGTGTCAGGAGTGCCGCGATAGGGTGGCAGGTCTCGGTAGACTTCAACCCCGTCCGGCAGGGTGAGGTCGGGGCTGAATGCCGCCTGCGACAGGCCCTCGCGGCCAAGAATGGCCGAGCACTCCAGCCTGCCGTCCGCCATCCGGCCCGCATCGCGCAAGTACTGGGCGTGGAAGACAAGGCTTCGCATGAAGGTGAGGTCCGCGTGAGAGCACCTGGGGTAGGGGGAGGCGTTGGCGGCAGCAATAACGGCATTGGATTCATCGAGATAGGAGCGCACCATGGCGCTGATCTGAAAGGCATCGGCGGCGAGCCTGGCGCGGGCAGACCGGAGGGCGAGGGCATGGCCGAAGAGGTAGCCGCCCAGAGCGCCCAGCAAGGCCGCAAGGAGAGAAGCTGTAACCGGCATGAGGAAAACGGTGAGCCGGAACTTCTGCATGGATAACAAGTCAAGCCCTCAGTTGAGAGGTAATCGGAGCATTGGCAACTGAATCTTACCGTGTGGTCAATATTTGATTTGTACATTATTGACCACATTGAATTTCAACTCAAGGAAGGGTAGTTTTGAAGGCAGGCAGCCAACTCGCTCAACTTTTCAGCCAACCGTCTGCGAATCAGGTGCAGGGATGTCATTACGTGAGCGCCGGGGCTCGCTTGATGCGGCGGGGATGGGTCCGGCTCTTTGGCAAATCCTGGGCGATTGCCAGGCTTGAGCCTGAGTTGACCAAGTATTTGCACTCCCATACCGAGCGGCTTAGACTCTCCAATCGGTCCATCCAGTTTCTCCTTTGCGTGTGCTTTGGTCGGCTCACGTTTGGAGTTTCTTGGATGGACTCCCGTAAATGTCAAACTGCTACTGCCACCCCGGCAGAGCCGGGGGATCTCCTTACCCTTTAGGAATGGCGATAATCTCGGGCCAGGATTTCTTCAATATTTCGTGAAAGGTGGCGGTCACACGGGATCCAGTCCGGAGAGTCGCTTTAACCTGCAATACAATCGGCTAATCGCCAAGGGGGTTCGTCAGGGCATGCACGGATTCGTTCTCGCATTTCTTGTCTTCGCGCAGTTGACTGGCTCTCGGGCTGGGGATTTCCAACTCAGGATGCCCTATGCCTTGATGGGGTGTGCGGTTTCAGCGCCGCGGTTGGACGCACTGCTCCAGGCTGGCGCGGCGCCCCAGCCGTCCTCTCCTGTCCGTCCGGGCGGGGCGCTGAGCGGAGTGTGGCGGAGCGTTACGACGACTTCTGAGCTGAATTCAGGACCGATCATGTCTTACATTGGCCTGAACTATCACTACGCCACTTTCTTTCCAGACCGCTCGTTCACTGCTCAACTTCCCGAAGGGGGGCTCGAAGGGTATGACGAGGCGGCGGTCCGGCAGAGAGCGCCGGTGTATTGGGGCCAGTACGAGATATCCGGGGGCCACGGAACGATCGTCTTCCCCAAGGAACGCCCGGCCGACAAGCAGCGCGTGTGGCAAGTTACCCTAAGCGCCGACAACCGGCTGGCCATGGACGGCCTGACATATCGATACCTTGACCCCTGCAATGGCCTGCGGCTGCAAGGCGTTTACCAGCGCGTAGACAGCAGAGACAGAGTCCACACCATCCTGTTCACCCGCAACGGGCAGTTCTCGGACTCCGGGATAGGAAACGTGATGCCCATGCGAAAGATGTGGAATGCGAAGCACCAATGGGTGGCGGATGACGGACTGCCGGGGATCGGCACCTACTCGATCAGCAACAACACGCTGCGCCTGAACTATGCCGACGGGCGGGTGAAGCAGATGTTCTTCTTTCTAGACGAGAAGGCAAGCCTCGCGAATCCGTGGAAGATTGCTTTGGAGACCTATGAATTCAGCCTGCCTCAGTAGTTGGCCTGGGCGGCAGGCTGGATTTCAAGGTCGGGACCGGGCCGCACGTGGCGCCGGTTGCCGTGGCGGCTGTATCTCGATATGCAAGAAACAAGCGTGCTGTCCCGGTGCTCCGTGCATTGATTTGGGCAAGGCTGTGAGCTGTTTGGCTCGTTCGCCCGTTGTAATTCCCTCAAATTCGCCGTATGCTAAGGATGCAGACGAATTTGTCCGCCTGAGTTGCCGTGAGCACGCCGGCTGGCGGAGAGATGAGTGGGCTTAGAGCCCACTTTTTATTTGGGCCAAAAGGCCTGGTTTTTTGGATGGTTTTCAGGGGATTTCCGCCTTTTTTCGGGGTCTCTAGCGACGAGTCCTTGTCGCGGGGCGGCTGGGCGGGTTGGGAACGATGGCGGCAAAGCTGGAAGAAATTCGGTTGGCGGCAGCACGCGTGGCCTCTTCGCATGGGCTGGACCTGGTGGATATTGAGCTGGTTGGTCCATCGAAGGAGCGGGTGCTGCGCGTATATCTGGAGAAGAACGCAGAGGGCCGGGAACGGCTGAAGGCCGCGATTGCGGCCGGGGCGGAGGATCTTCCGGAGCGGCTGGTGGAAGGCACGCTGAGCGTGGAGCAGCTTTCCGGCATCACACACGAAGATTGCGCCGCGTTCAGCCGTGATTTTGGGGTTTTGCTGGATGTGGAAGACCTGATTCCGGGGGCGGAGTACACGCTGGAAGCGAGCTCGCCGGGGCTGGACCGCAAGTTGAGCAAGCTGGAGGATTTTCAACGGTTTGCAGGCAGCCTGATCAAGGTGCAGACCTTTGAGCCGATCCGCAACAACCGGCATTGGCAGGGTCGGCTGGGAGCGGGCGCGGGTGAGACCGTGAAGCTTGACCTGAACGCGGTGAAGCAGAACAGCAAGAGCCGGAAGGCCGGCGTGAGCACGGTGGAGATTGCGCTGGAGAATATTGAGAAGGCGCAGTTGGTGGCGGAGATTTGATCAAGGCAGGGACTTAGGGACGAGGCAATAGGGACTAGGGAATAGGGACTGAGGGACTGGCCCTCGTTCTACCTACAACGGAACCGCGCGGGCCATGGAGGCTTGCGCCGCACAGAGCAACCCACGAGAGAGCAAGCAGAGAATGGCCAGCGTTTTATATCAGAGCATCGAGCTTCTAAGCCGGGAGAAGGGCATTGAGCCCGAGATCGTGGTTGGCGCCGTCGAGGAGGCCATCGCCCTGGCCACGCGCAAGTTCTACAAAACACAAGAGAATATGCGCGGGGAGTTGAACAAGGAAACGGGCGACATTCTGGCCTACGCCTACAAGACGGTGGTTCCCGACGAGGAGCCGATCGAGGATGCGTTCAACCAGATATCGCTGACGGAAGCGAGCGCGCTGGCGCCGGGTGTGGAAGTGGGCAGCGAGATCCGCACCTATAAGGACACGAGCCCGCTGGGGCGCATTGCCGCGCAACTGGCCAAGCAGGTGATCTTCCAGAAGGTACGGGAGGCGGAGCGCGACACGGTATTCAACGAGTATGCGCACCGCGAAAAGGAAGTGCTGAACGCAACAGTGAAGCGGATCGAGGGCCAGGACGTGATCTACGACCTGGGCAAGGCGGAGGCGCGGTGCCCCAAGCGGGAGCAATCGCGGCTGGAGCAGTTCTCGATCGGCGAGCGGGTGCGGGTGGTGCTGATCAAGGTGGACCGGGCAGCGAAGGGTCCGCAGGTGATTGTGTCGCGGGCGGCGCCGGAGCTGGTTTCGAACCTTTTCCAGTCGGAGGTTCCCGAGATCTACGACAACACGGTGGTGATTCGGGCCATTGCGCGCGAGGCCGGAGAGCGGACCAAGATCGCGGTGCAGAGCCGGGACAAGGATGTGGACCCGGTGGGCGCGTGCGTGGGCATGAAGGGGATGCGCGTGCAGTCGATCATTCGCGAGCTGCGCGGAGAAAAGATTGACATCATCGAGTTTTCCGACGAGATTACGACGTTTGCCGAGAAGGCGCTGCAGCCGGCAAAGGTGAGCCGGGTTTCGATTTCAGACCTGACGGACAAGCAGTTGGAAGTGATTGTGGACGACACGCAACTGTCTCTGGCGATTGGCAAGAAGGGGCAGAATGTGCGGCTGGCGGCCAAGCTGCTGGGCTGGAAGATCGACATCAAGAGCGAAGAGGAGAAGCGCCAGGAGGTCGAGCAGCAGATGCAGGACCTGACGGGCGGTCCTTCGACGCCGATTGAGCAGGTTACGGAGCTGGGCGACGGCATTATCCAGAAGCTGGTGGCGGCCGGGATTACGACGGTGGAGTCGCTGGCCGACATGACGCCCGAGCAACTGGAAGAGATTCCGGGCATCGGCGAGAAGACGCTGGAGAAGATCAGCATCGCCGTGCGGCACTACTTCGGGCACTTTGAAGAGGGCGAAGATGGGCACGTTCCGGAGCCGGCGGAAGAAGCGGCCGAGGAGAGCACGACGGGCGAGGCCGAGATTGAAAATGCACCCGCGGTGGTTGCGGACGCGGAAGCCGAGGCGGAAAACGCCGCAGTGGTGCTGGAAGAGATAGAAAGCGTGGATGCGGCTGGCGAGGACCGGGAGACCATTCCTGGCGTTGAAGAGGCGATCGAGGAAGTTCCCGACGCCGACCAGCAGGCGGAAGCGCTTGAGGCAAGCGAGACAGCAGGCGAGCAGGCGGACAAAGAGGACGGCGCATAAGATGCGCGGGGAATTCCTTGTCCATTCAGGCAATCATGGAAGTTTGAAGAACAGCCAATGCCACGGGGTAGCTATGAGCGACTAAGGGCTTTGGGTAGCAATTTTTGAAAAGAGGCGGATGAGTAAGGTTCGAATCAACGATCTCGCACGCGAGATGGAGATCAAGAGTCGTCAGATTCTTGACATATTGGCGGAGCTCGGTCTTGCCAACGGCAAGACCCATTCCAGTTCGTTGGAGGAGTACGAGGCCGAGCGGGTGCGGGTGCACCTGGATCGGGCCACGAAGCCTTCCAGCCACAGCCAGTCCTCGCGCGCCCCGCAGGGCATAACGCCCAAGATAGATCTATCCAATGTGTCCAAGCCAGGCGACGTGATGAAGGCGATCCTGGCCAAGAAGATGGAACAGGAAGCGGAAGCGCGGCAGAGCCACTTGCCGCATCGTCCGCCCTCAGTCGCCCCGCCAGTGGTTGTTCCGGCCCGTCCGGCCGCGCCCGTGGTGGCGGTCGCGCCGCCGCCTCCGCCGGGCCAGGCCCGGCCCGAGCCGCGGAAGATCGTTCCGCAGCCGCGGCAGGCCCCGCCCATTGTTGTAGCTCCGCCCACTCATGCCGCGATTGCCAATCGGCCGCCTGCGAATCCAGTGGTTGTGGCCAAGCCGCCGGCTGGCGCGGTGACGCCTGTTCGCCCGGCTGTGGCGTCGGTTCCACCCGTGGCGACCGTGGTGGTGGTGAAGCCTCCAGTGGTCGCGGCTCCCAGGGAGACGGCGGCCCCTGCGCCTGAGACCGCTGCGGCGGCCAAGCCGGCTGCTGCGGTTGTGACCACCCCCGCGGTTCCCGTTGCAGTGAAAACGCCTGTGGCGCCCGCAGTCGAAGCGGCTGCTCAGGTGGTTGACGTATCCGCTCCGGCGGCTGTGCCGGTAGTAGAAGTTGCCTCTTTTGCGGCCTCGGCGGTGGAAACGCCTGTCTCCGCGGTCGCGGAGCCGGTGGCCTCAGCGCCAGTGGCGGCGGAAGCTGCCGCCCCAGCAAGTGAGCTGGCCGCCCCCGCGGAAGCGGCTGCGCCTGTCGCCGCTCCGGCGCATCGCCAGCAGGGACATACGCATACCCCTTCACCGACCGCGGCACTGCCCGCGCGCCGCGTAGTGATGCCGCAGACCGGTCCCAGGCCGGTATACAAGGCGCCGATTTTGCCGCCCGCGCCGCCTCCCGCACCCAATACGGGCATCGCCGCCGCGGGCATCCAACGCGGCAGGCCCATCTTTGACCGCCGCCCCGGCGCGCCGGCAGGCGGCCCCGGCAGCTATCCACAGCGGACCCCCGGAGGCCCTCCCGGAGCACCGGGTCAGTTCCCCGGCGGCCCACGGCCCAAGCACATTACCCGCAGCGGCTATCCCGGAGCCGGTGGAACGGGAGCTCCCGGCGCCCCCGGCGCACGTCCGGGCTTTGGCGCACGTCCAGGGATGGGCGGACCGCCGCGTCCAGGATTTGGCGGACCTCCCCGTCCGGGCGGCGCACCGCCGACCGGCGAGGCGCCCCGTCCGCAGCGCGCGCCTTCCAGAGGCCGCGGAGGCCGTCCGCAGTATCCAAAGACCAAGGAAGGCCCGATGAAGGGCTTTGTGCCGCCGCCTCGGTATGGCGGGGTGCACTACGGCAACGAGCCGATGCCCATCACCCGCGAAATTACGGTAACGGAAGGCATCAGCGTGAAGGACCTGGCGGAAAAGCTGGACGTCCGCGCCAAGGACCTGATCGCCAACCTGCTGATGAGCGGCGTGTTTGTGACGGTGAACCAGTCACTGGACGCGGAGATGGTCAAGGACATGGCGGCCAAGTTTGGCGCCGCGGCCACAGTCATCAGCTACGAAGAGGAGATTGCCAACCAGTCCATCGAGGAAGTGCTCGAGGCTGAGAACACGGGCGAGCTGGAAGTGCCGCGCTCGCCGGTGGTTACGGTGATGGGCCACGTGGATCACGGCAAGACCTCGCTGCTTGACGCCATTCGCGAGACGCACGTGGCGGAAGGCGAAGCCGGCGGCATCACGCAGCACATCGGCGCCTACAAGGTGAAGTTCTCCAAAGAGGGCTCGCCGGCCTCGGGTCGCGAGATCGTGTTTCTCGATACCCCCGGCCACGAAGCCTTTACCCGCATGAGAGCGCGCGGCGCCAAGGTTACCGACATTGTGGTGATTGTGGTGGCAGCGGACGACGGCGTGATGCCGCAGACGCTCGAGGCCATCGACCACGCCAAGGCCGCGGAAGTTCCCATCATCGTGGCGGTCAACAAGATCGACAAGCCGGAGGCCAACCCCGACCGCGTAAAGAAGCAGCTCGCCGACCGCGGGCTGATTCCTGAAGAGTGGGCGGGCAGCGGCGAAGCGGGCACCGTGTTTGTGGAGGTCTCGGCCAAGAAGCGGCTGAACCTGGACCTGCTGCTCGAAATGATCTGCCTGGTCTCGGACATCAAGGCTCCCAAGGCGACCCCCGGCCGCAAGGCAGTGGGCTCGGTGCTGGAAGCCAAGCTTGACCGCGGCCGCGGCGCCGTGGCCACTGTACTTGTACAAGACGGCACGCTGCACCTGAACGACAGCTACATTGTGGGCAATACCTTCGGCAAGGTGCGCGCGATGTTTGATGATCGCGGACGCCCGATTGAAGAGGCCGGCCCTTCGACCCCGGTGGAAGTGCTGGGCCTGGAGTCGATGCCGGACTCGGGCGATACCTTCCTTGTGGTCGCCGACCGCGACAAGGCCAAGGGCATTGCGCAGTACCGCAAGATGAAGGAGCGCGACTCGCAGTTGGCGAAGAGCTCCCGCGTCTCTCTCGAGGGCCTGGCGGAACAGATTCGCCTGGCCGGCGTGAAGGACCTGGGGCTGATCATCAAGGGCGACGTGACCGGTTCGGTGGAAGTGCTGGCCGACTCGCTGGTCCGCATGTCAACCGAGAAGGTGCGCGTCAAGGTCATCCACTCAGGCGTGGGCTCCATCACGGAGAGCGACGTGCTGCTGGCGACCGCCTCGAACGCCATCATCATCGGCTTCAACGTACGGCCGGAACGCAAGGCAGCCGAACTGGCACAGCAGGAGTCGGTCGACATCCGGCTGCACTCGATCATCTACGAGTTGCAGGACGAGATGCGGCTGGCGATGCTTGGCCTGCTCGACCCCACCTTCAAGGAAAACTATGTGGGCCGCGCCGAAGTGGTCAACGTCTTCCGGATTCCCAAGGTCGGCACCATCGCCGGCTGCCGGGTACAGGATGGCGTGATTCGCCGCGACTCCGAAGTGAAGGTGATGCGCGGCACGGAGCAGGTGTACAAGGGCAAGATCGGCTCCCTGAAGCGCTTCAAGGACGACGCCCGCGAAGTGACCAACGGCATGGAGTGCGGTATTGGCCTGGGCGGCTTCAACGACCTGAAGGAAGGCGATTTGATTGAAGCCTTCTCGACGGAGAAGCTGGCGGCCGACCTGGGCGCGCTGACTTCGGCCAAGGCGTAATAGAACCTGGCTCCACGAACCAACCGGCCCGCTTCTCATCGCGAGAAGCGGGCCGGTTTTTTTGCGTGCTGAGCCGAACTCGTCTCTTCACTGCTGAGGCACATGCCTGAAAGGCTTTACCGGCGCGCCGTGCCGGCTCGATGCGCGCCCACACGGCCATTTGCGCAATTGTTGTTCTATTCATGCTTATCGTCGCGTTTCGATTTGGTTTGTGTGCATTCTTGACCAATACGTCTGCAAGTCATTGCAACTAAATGTGCGCAGAAATAGTGTTGACAATCGTATCGAGTTCGTCTTAAGATCGTGATGGTTACTATTAACCACAAGGAGGTACTTCATGCGTCGTATTCTGATAGCAGGCCTTTTGTTCGTTCCCTCGGTCTTCCCCGCCGCGGCCAGTGCAAGCCAGTCCGCGATTGACCCCTCCACCCTCACCCAGACCCGGCCGGTCAGCACCGGCGTCAAGTTTCCCCAGCTTCTGGAGTCGGCAGACGTCAATGTGCCCTCCGATTCCTATGACAGGATCGTTCCCAACAACGCCGAAGTGGTGCTCAGCCTGAACGTGGACGAGCAGGGCAAGCCGCAAGACATCCACATTGTGAAGTCGGTCAACAAGAAGCTCGACGAGCGCGTGGTGGCGGCGGTTCGGCAGTTCAAGTGGCAGCCAGCCTCGCTGAACAAGCAGACCATTCCGTTTGAGATGACCCTGAAGGTCGACGTAAAGCGTTAGGGCGAACGGTCAACCCGCAGGCAGCGCAGAGCGGCTGCGGCAGAAAAACATTCCTCCATCCGGTCACGGCCCCCGCCGCCCGGATGGAGGATTTTTCTTTGCGGCGGACGCGGGGTGTTCGACGCCGGCAGCATCTTCCAGAAATATGCAGGGCCGAGCATTGGCGGCATCCCACCCATAGCGCTGGAAGGCGCGCAATACATGGGGCACCCCGCACCTTCTGTTCAAGTGCTTACGGTAGCGAATTGATTTTGTGCTCTCCCACCCTTGAATCAAAGAACGATTCAAGGATGGGGCACACGGGGCTCCGGTGAATCCGAAAGCGCGCTATTTGCCGGCGGGTGGCGCGGTGGTGGTCAGAGCGCGCACGTGGAGAATGACGCGGCGGTACGAGGTGAGGCGGGGTGAGCCGTCGTCGGTGACTTCGAGGATGATGTGGGCTACGCCGTCTCCGCGGCAGGGGATGAGGCCGGGAATCCATGGGTCGCGGCAGGGGGAGTTGATACGGACCTGGGCCTGGGGCGTGTCTGCCGCCGTGAGGTTGACGCTGGCGCCGCGGGAGCCGGTGAGGCCGGCCTCTTTGTAGTGCCACCACTTGTAGTGGAGCGGCTGGCCGTCGGGGTCGGTGCTGCCGGCGGCGTCGAGGGTGAGGGTCTGGCCGGCGTCCGCGGTGATTTCGACGGGCGCCGTGCCCGGCTGGCCATTGAGCACAAGCTGCGGATTGTGATTGGCGTGGGCGAAGTCGCGGACGGTCCAATCCATGCGCGCGGCAAAGTCATTCTGATAGGCCTCGCGCCAGCGCCAGATGGTGGCCTGGTCGGAGACGTGGACCTTGCCGTCGACGCCGACGACGGAGTCCTGCGAGTTGACGCGCATGAACATGTCGCCGCCCTGGGTCCAGATGGCGTGGGTTTCGCCGTAGGGCTGGCGGTAGACGTGGCGGCCGCCCCAGCCGCCCCAGTCGGGTCGCCGGAAGGCGTTCAAGCCGTTGTCGATGAGGCCCAGATAGGAGGGCGTGTCGCCCTCCATGATGAACATGAATTTGGGGTAGAACCTGCCCAGCGGGCCTTTGGCGCGGATATTGGTCTCAAGCCACTCATTGGTGACAAGGCTGGTGTCTGCGCCGGCGCCGTTCTGGTAGTAGAGGTCGCCACTGATGCCGGTCCAGGTGGCGGTGTAGTACTCCTCGCTGTTGGGTGGGCTGGGCTTGACGACATAGAAGAGCGCGGGAAACTCGCGGCGAATCCACGGCCCGGCGTCGTCCTGGTCGGAGATGGAGGAGACGCGGAGACGGGCAATGAGGCGGTCCATCTCCGCTGGGGAGTGGGCGGCGCGCAGATCGATCAGGGACTGGGCGAGGGTGTTGACGCCGCCCCAGAGGCAGATCCACAGGGGGCGAGGGTCGTCGCGCTCGATGACCCTGGCAAGCGCCTGCGACCCGGCTGAGGCCTTGTCCTCTCCGGTTGCAGCCATGCCGTAGGCGGGCTGGCCGGCAAAGATGCGCTGGTCGAGATCCTGGGCGGTGGGCCAGCCTTTTGCGTGGAGTTGCAGGTTGGCGCGCACCTCGCCATAGGCCTGCACTATGGCGTGCATGGTCTCAGGATGGGTGGCGGCTTTTTGCCATGTGGAGGTGGAGGCGATCATGGCCTCCAGATCGAGCTCGTTGGAGTAGAGCAGCAGGCGGACAAACGACATCTGGTCATCCGGCTCGTTGCCGATGTCGCTGATGATGACCACGCGAGGGTGGCCCGTGAAGGCGTCTACGGCCGGGGGCGGGGGCTCGGTTTGCGCGGCTGCGGCGACTGCCAGGGAGAGGGCGACGACGAGGACGGCCCGGCGGATGGGGCTGTTGATGGACCGCGCGATGTTCATTTGTTCTCCCATTACATTTGGCAGTTGGCGGATTGGTTGGGATGCCCGAGGAGTTGGCTGATTCAGGGGTTTGGTATCCCACCCATTCGCCGGAAAGATGGCGAATGGGGCACCCGGCCGTGCAGGGTAATCGTACATCGGGCTGCGGGATCAAGGCGTTTGATGGGCAGCCAGGCTTCTTTAAGTGTTCATTTTCGGACACCTGTGCGGCGGAATCGGCCACGCGGCGGCGGGCGTAGTGAGATTGCGGCTCGGTAAGTGGCTTGTTTTCATTGGGGCGGAGTATCGCCGAGTGGCACGACAAATGCCATAGCAGGGTGTGATGGATATCGCACGCCCAGACTTATTGCAGAAGAGGAAGCGCCGGATGTGGATCTTTGCCGGCGCTGGAGTGGTGCTGCTGGCAGTGGCAGTGCTGGGGTTGTCGCGGCTGAAGCCGGCGGCGCCGTCGGTAGAGCGGTCGACGATTTGGCCGGACACGGTGAAGCGCGGACCCATGGTGCGCCAGGTGCGCGGCTCGACGGGAACGCTGGTGCCGCGGGAGGACAAGCTGCGGCTGATTCCGGCGGAGACCGAGGCCACGGTGACGCGGATTCTCGTATTGCCCGGAGCGCAGGTACAGCCGGAGACGGTGATCATGGAGCTGGCAAATCCGCAACTGGAGCAGGAGTCAATGAACGCGGGGCTGGCGCTGAAGGCGGCGGAGAGCGAGTACCACAATACGCAGGTGAAGCTGGAGAGCGACCTGATGACGCAGAAGGCCGGTGCGGCGACAGTCGGCTCGGACTTCAGCCAGGCCAAGCTGCAGGCGCAGACGGACAAGGCGCTCTTTGACCTGGGCGTGATTTCGGGGCTGACCTACAAGGCCTCGTCGAACAAGGCAGACGAGCTGACGACACGCAACCAGATCGAGGCCGAGCGGCTGACGATGAACGAGAAGGTGATGGTGTCGCAACTGGCGGTGCAGCAGACGCTGGTGGACCAGGCGCGGGCGCTCAACCAGTTGAAGCAGCAGCAGCGCGCGGCTCTGCATGTGACGGCGGGCATCAGCGGCGTGCTGGTGGACCTGCCGCACCAGGTGGGCGAACACGTTGCGCCGGGAACGACGCTGGCCAAGGTGGTGCAGCCGGACCAGTTGAAGGCTTCACTGAAGATTGCCGAGACCCAGGCGCGGGACATTCAGATTGGCCAGCCGGCGGCAATTGATACGCACAACGGCGTGATTCCGGGGCGCGTGCAGCGCATTGATCCGGCGGTGCAGAACGGAACGGTGACGGTTGACGTGGAACTCATTGGGCCTCTGCCGCAGGGAGCGCGTCCGGACCTGAGCGTTGAAGGGACCATCGACCTGGAGCGGATGACGGACGTGCTGTATGTGGGGCGTCCGGCGCTGGGCAACGAGAACTCGACGCTGAGCCTGTTCAAGCTGGATCCGGATGGCAAGGGCGCGACGCGGGTGCCTGTGAAGGTGGGACGCGCCTCGGTGAACAGCATTCAGGTGATTGAAGGTCTGAAGGAAGGCGACACTGTGATTCTTTCGGATATGTCGCGC
This sequence comes from uncultured Acidobacteriaceae bacterium, assembly GCA_903849645.1. Classification (GTDB taxonomy): domain Bacteria; phylum Acidobacteriota; class Terriglobia; order Terriglobales; family Acidobacteriaceae; genus Telmatobacter. The sequence continues at coordinate 263,636 of CAINJJ010000009.1, forward strand.
TGGGAGTCAGCGGAGCGCATCCGGCTGGAGTGAAATGCAGGGACCAGAAACGAGGGACGAAGGGACTGGCAGCGGCGGCGGGCCGCTCACAACAGACAAGGGGATACGATGGCATCGAATGAAAAGTTGATTGAGATTGAGGACTTGACCAAGATCTTCTACACCGACGAAGTGGAGACGCACGCGCTCTCCGGCATTCATCTGACGATTGCGCGGGGCGAGTATGTGGCCATGTCGGGACCGTCGGGCTGCGGCAAGTCAACGCTGCTTTCGATTCTGGGACTGCTGGATACGCCGACGGGCGGCAAGTATCTGCTGAACAACAAGCCGGTGGAGAACCTGAGCTTCGCGGAGCGCTCGCGCATTCGCAACCAGGAGATCGGCTTCATCTTCCAGAGCTTCAACCTGATTGGCGACCTGACGGTGGAAGAGAATGTGGAACTGCCGCTGACTTATCGCGCCGGGATGCCCGCGCCAGAGCGCAAGAAGCGCGTGAAGGAAGCGCTGGAGCGCGTGAACATGGCGCACCGCATGCGGCACTATCCGGCCCAGTTGTCCGGCGGCCAGCAGCAGCGCGTGGCCGTTGCGCGAGCGCTGGCGGGCTCGCCGTCGATTTTGCTGGCCGATGAGCCGACAGGCAACCTGGACTCGAAGAACGGCGAGGCGGTGATGCATCTGCTCGCTGATCTGCATCGCGAGGGCTCCACGATCTGCATGGTGACGCACGATCCGCGGTTTGCCAAGCACGCGCAGCGCGAGGTGCACCTATTTGACGGAAAGGTTGTCTCAGAGCAGGAACTGAGAACATTGACAGCCGAAGTGGAGGCCTAGTCATGCTGCTCCAGGACTTTCTGAGAGATGTTCGGTATGCTCTGCGGCAGTTGCGCAGGAACCCGGGGTTTGCGGCGCTGGCGGTGATGACGCTGGCCTTGGGCATTGCGGCAAACAGCACGATCTTCAGTTGGATCAACTCGACTCTGTTCAATCCGATTCCCGGAGTGGCGCGGACGGGAAACATGTTCACCATCCAGCGTGGCGAGAGAAGCGAGCATGCGAGCCCGCCGTTCTCCTACCTCGACTATGTGGACCTTCGCGACGGCGCAACGACGTTGTCGGGGTTGCTTGGCTATCACGATGACTATGTAGCGCTCACCGGCTCCGGCAAGCCTGAACGGATCTATGGGGCTCTGGCTTCTTCTAATTATTTCGAAGTGCTGGGCGTGCGGCCAGTGCTGGGGCGCGGGCTGCAGTCTCCACAAACGAATGAGCGACTGGGCGCTGCCGAAGCGGTGCTGGGCTACGACTTGTGGCAGAACCGGTATGGCGGCGATCCAGGCATTGTGGGCAAGCCGATCGAGATCAACCTGCACACGTTCACCATTGTGGGCGTAGCTCCGCGCGGCTTTCAAGGATGCAAGAGCGGGCTTCGCACAGAGATATGGATCCCGCTGGGCATGGACCAGCAGGTGTGGGGCTCGAAGCGTATCAAAGAGCGCGGCACATCATGGCTCAACGTGCTGGCCGTGCTGCGGCCAGGGGTGGATGCGCGGCAGGCTGCCGATGAGTTGAACCTGCTGATGCAGCGTATTGTGGATCGCTACCCGGAGCCGCATCAAGGCGACAACAGGCTCTCGACTGATCCGCTTTGGCGCTCTCCGTTTGGAGCCAATGTCTACCTGTATGGAACGCTGCCGATTCTGCTGGCGCTGGCGGCGGTGCTGTTGCTGCTGGCCTGCGCCAACGTGACGAACCTGCTGCTGGTGCGGTCGGTGTCGCGGCGGCGCGAATTTGCGATTCGGCTTTCGCTGGGGGTGAGCCGCTGGAGACTGGTGCGCCAACTCCTGGCGGAGAACCTTCTGATTGCGCTGGGAGGTGGCGGCATCGCCTTCCTGATCACGTTATGGACAGCAAAGATGCTCGGCTCGTTTCTGCCCACCAACACGCTTCCTCTCAGCATCAATGGGAGCGCTGACAGAACGGTGCTGCTGGCGACAATCCTGGTTGCCATTCTCACGGCAGTCTTGTCAGGCGTGGTCCCCGCGCTGCGCGCATCCGCGCTCTCTCCTGTCAGCGTGCTCAAGGACGAGGCCCTGAACTCCTCGGGAGGGCTGCGGAAATCGCGCCTCACTGCGGGCCTTGTAATTGTGCAGGTTGCGCTGTCACTGGTGTTGCTGAGTTGCGCGGGACTGTTTGTGCGCAGCCTTGGCAAGGCGCAAGAGGCCAACCCTGGCTTCGATGCGAACAACGTCTATCTCGCGTCATTCGACCTTGACCCGATGGGTTACTCCGACGCGAAGGCGCTGGAGTTTGACCATCAGTTGCTGGAGCGGATCAGGTCAATGCCCGGCGTGCAGTCCGCGGCGCTCGCTGATTTTTCACCGCTGAGTTTTAGCATTCACTCCGACGGCGTATTGCCCGAGGGCTACGTTGCGCGCCCGCATGAATCGATGGAAGCGGACAGGGGCGTGGTTGGGCCAGGATTTCTGCAAACCTTGCGAACGCCGCTCGTTGCGGGGCGCGAGTTCAACGATGCGGACACGGCCGATACACAGCCGGTAGTGATTGTGAACAAGGCATTTGTAGATCGCTACTGGCCCGGACAGAATGCGCTGGGCAAGCGTGTGCAGATGGCGGGGCGCTGGTGTTCGGTCGTGGGCGTGGCAGCCAACGGCAAATATCGCCGGCTCATCGACGGTCCCGCTCCTCTTGTGCTGGTGCCCATGATGCAGCGCTATCAGAGTCTGGTGACGCTCCATGTGCGCACCGCCGGCGACGCGATGGCTGCCTCCTCCGCAATTGACCAGACGATTCACACGCTCAATCCAGACCTGCCTCTATTCAACGTAACAACGTTGCAACAGAATATGCGGATAGGCAGTGTATTCGAGCGCATCGCGGCGGTGTTTGCGGGAGTGTTTGGCCTGCTGGCCATGGTGTTGGCCGCGGTTGGAATCTATGGCGTGATCGCCTACACGACGCGCCAACGCACGCATGAGATCGGCATCCGCATGGCGCTTGGCGCAGGCAGGGGCGATGTCTTCCGCGCGATTGTGAAGCAGGGACTGTTGCTCACCTTCGCTGGACTGGCCGCAGGCCTGATTGGGTCTCTAGCCCTGACGCCGCTGCTGCGCGGAATGCTTTACGGAGTGGCGACAAATGATTGGCTGACATTTGCAACTGTTGCCGGCGCTCTGTGTTTGGTGGCAGTGACAGCATGCTACATTCCGGCGCGGCGCGCGGCTTCGGTCGATCCGATGCAGGCTTTACGAATAGAGTAATAGGCCCAGGAGCAGGTGATGATGACGAACTTGTGGAATGACATTCGCTACGCACTGCGGCAGTTGCGCAAGTCGCCTGGGTTTGCGCTGACCGCCGTGCTTACGCTGGCTCTGGGGATTGGCGCCAACACCGCCATCTTCACGTTGGTGCATGGCATCCTGTTGCAGACGCTGCCTGTGGCGGATCCCTCGCAGCTCTATCGGATCGGCGACACGGATGATTGCTGCGTGGATGGAGGCTTTCCGGGGGATGCGAACGACACGGGCGATTTCTCCATTTTTTCATTTGACCTCTATCAGTATCTGAAGAGTTCCGCGCCGGAGTTTGAATCGCTTGCCGCTGTGCAGGCCGGACAGTGGCGCTGGAGCGTGCGACGCGGCAATGCCCTGGCGCGCTCCATGCGCGGGGAGTTTGTTTCGGGCAACTACTTCTCCACGCTGGGGCTGGGGGCTTTTGCAGGGCGCGTGCTTGCGGACAGCGACGATGCGCCGGCGGCCCCTCCAACCATGGTGATGAGCTACAAGACGTGGCAGGGTGAGTTTGCCGCGGATCCATCGATCGTGGGATCAACGATCTTCATTCAGTCGCGGCCATTCACGGTGGTTGGCATTGCGCCGGCGGGATTCTATGGCGACCGCGTGACCGATTCGCCGCCCGACTTCTGGATGCCGATCCAGACAGAGCCGTATGTGCGCGGGGAAGGCAGCTCAATTCTGCATCATGCAGAGGCTCACTGGCTCTATCCGCTGGGGCGTGTGCATGAAGGCACGAACATCACTGCACTGCAAGCCAAACTCAGCACGGCGCTGCGGCAGTGGATCTATTCGCGGCCCCTTCTGACGTCGAACGGCGGAGCGGCAATCATTCCCAAGCAGCATGTGGTTCTTACGCCGGGAGGCGGCGGGATTCAGACGCTGCAGATCGAGACGGGCCGCGGGCTGAAGATGCTGATGATTTTGTCGTCAGTCGTACTGCTTATTGCCTGCGCCAACATTGCCAACCTGATGCTGGCCAGGGCGACCACGCGCCGCGCCGACATCGCAGTGCGCATGGCGCTGGGCGCGGGACGGAGCCGGATAATCCGGCAGATTCTGACGGAGAGCGTTCTGCTGAGTTGCATCGGCGGCTTGGCTGGACTGGCGGTTGCGTATGCGGGCTCGCGCACGATCCTGGCGCTTGCGTTTCCTGACGCGCACAACATGCCGATCAATGCGCATCCATCGCTGCCCATTCTTGGTTTCGCATTTCTGATTTCCCTGTTGACGGGGGTCATCTTCGGTACAGGACCGGCATGGCTGGCATCGCATGCGCAGCCGGCAGAAACGCTGCGCGGAGTCAGTCGGGGCAGCGCCTCGGCGCGGGACCGGTCGCTGCTTCCGCAAAAGGCTATGGTGGTGCTGCAGGCAGCTCTTGCGGTCGTATTGATGGCGGGCGCCATTCTGATGACTCGCTCTCTTGCCAACCTTGAGCACCAGCAGTTTGGGCTGACAACTTCAAATCGGTACGTGTTGCATTTTGATCCAGCCGGTGCGGGCTATTCGATTGATCGTGTGCCTGGGCTTTACCGTCAGATCGAGGAACGCTTTTCAGCGCTGCCCGGCGTGAGTTCGGTAGGCATGGCGCTCTACAGTCCGCTTGAAGGCGACAACTGGGGCGAGTGCGTGATTCAGCAGGGACATCCGGCACCGGGGCCAAACGACCGATGCGGATCGACATGGGATCGCGTGAGCACGCACTTCCTTGAGTCAATCGGTGTGGCGATGGTGCGCGGTCGCGGGTTTAGCGAACAGGACACGGCCGGCTCGCCGCAGGTGGCTGTGGTCAACGAAACATTTGTGAAGCGCTTCTATCCCAAGGGCGACCCTATAGGACAGCATTTCGGCATTGACCTGCCGCAGTACTCAGGCACTTTTGAAATCGTGGGTGTCTTCGCGGATTTCAAGATGAACAATCCGCGCGAGCCGATACGGCCGGTGTTCCTGCGTCCCCTCGCGCAGCAATACCTGGGATACAAAGAGCCGATGTTGAGCGCGGGCGAGACGCAGTCGATGTTTGTGAACGCCATGGTGCTGAACTTCAACCGACCGCAGCAGAACGCGGACGCGCTGATTCGGAACACTCTCGCCGGGATCGACCCGAACCTGACGGTGATGGATCTTCGCTCGATGGATGCGCAGGTGGCCGGAAACTTTAACCAGGAGCGGCTGATCGCGCGGCTGACGAGCCTCTTCGGCATTCTGGCATTGGTGCTGGCGTCGATCGGTCTCTATGGAGTGATGTCCTATTTTGTGGCGAGGCGCACCAACGAGATCGGCATCCGCATGGCGCTCGGGGCCACACGTTCGGGGGTGATCGGCGTTGTGCTGCGCAGCGCGCTTTTGCAGGTCGCCTTTGGTCTGGGACTCGGCGTTCCCGCAGCACTGCTTGCGGGGCATCTGATGGCAAGCCAACTCTATGGCGTAGGAAGCTATGACCCGCTTGCGCTGGCGGGCGCTACGGTTGTGCTGGCGCTGTGCGCTACGTTTGCGGGTTTCATTCCGGCGCGCCGGGCCGCATCGATTGAACCAATGAACGCACTCCGCGCCGAATAAGGCGCTCTTTGGTTGGAGGACAATGAACACCTTGTTGCTGGATCTTCGCTTTGCGCTGCGTCAACTGCGCAAATCGCCCGCCTTCACTCTAACGGTAGTGGCCACACTGGCTTTGGGCATCGGTGCAAACGCGGCCGTGTTCACGCTCTTTGACCAGGTGCTGCTGCGGATGCTGCCGGTGGAGCGGCCCAAAGAGCTTGTCCGCTTCGAATGGACCGGAGGCTTCTCCGGGTCAATGAGCAGCTTCGGCGGCGATGGCAAGAACTACTTTTCGTATCCGATGTACAAGGACCTGCGCGATCAGAACCAGGTGTTTCAAGGAATGCTGGCCGCCGACAAGACTGCCGTGGGCGTGAGCTGGCGCAACCAGGCGGAGAACAAGGACGCCGAAGTGGTGACGGGCAATTACTTCGATGTGCTGGGCCTTCGCCCCGCGCTTGGCCGACTGCTCACGCAGCAGGACGACACGGCAAAGAACAGCAACCCGGTTGTGGTGCTGAGCTACAACTACTGGAAAGCGCGCTTCGCGGGCGAGCGCGACGTGGTGGGCCAGGCCGTGCTTGTGAATGGCCGGCCGTTTACGATTCTCGGCGTGGCGCCGCAGAACTTTGATTCGGCAATTGGCGGATACAGGCCAGGGCTCTTCATTCCGATCAGTATGTCGGAGATCGCAATACCGTGGATGGCGCCGCGCGACGACTTGAACAACCACCAGTCCGTGTGGCTCACTCTGGTGGCGCGACTCAAGCCCGGGGTGAGCCGCACGCAGGCAGAGGCAAGCCTGGGGCCGCTTTGGCATTCGCTGCGCGCCTACGAACTCACTCTCTACAAGGCGCACACGGAGCGGTTCAAGCAGCACTTTCTGGATGAGACGGGCATCAAGGTTCTGGATGACTCCAAGGGCTTTTCTCCCGGTCGCCTGGACATGCAGAAGCCTTTGATTCTTCTGATGAGCATGGCGGGGCTGCTGGTGGCGATGTGCGCCATCAACGTGGCCACACTGCTGCTGCTGCGGGCCGCGGGGCGTGCGCGCGAGATGTCCATGCGCTATGCTTTGGGCGCCCGGCGCGGAAGAATCGTGACACAACTGCTGGTGGAGGGGTTGCTGCTGGGAGCGGCAGGAGCGGCGGCGGGGCTTGCGCTGGCGCCCGTGGTTGCGACGACGCTGGTGCGACTGCTGACCAATTCCCTTCCCGGCGAAGAGCCGTACTCCGCGTCCATCGATGCACGTGTGCTGCTTTTCACGATGGCAGTTTCCCTGCTCGTGAGCCTGCTCTTCAGCATCGCGCCAGTGCTGCATTTTCTGCATCCGGACCTCGCCGGCGCGCTCCGGCAGAACGCTGGGACAGCATCGAGAGGAGCGCAGCACTTTCGCAAGTGCGCGGTGGGCGCGCAGATTGCGCTCAGCGTGCTGCTGCTCAGCGGCGCTGGACTGTTTGTGCGAACGCTCAACAACCTGCGCCATCAATCGGTGGGCTTTGAGACCGCAAACCTTGTGACGTTCTCGCTCGACCCCACCATCTCGGGGTTTGGTGAGGAACGCGCGACACAGATTGTATTCAACGCACTCGAATCACTGCAGCGGATTCCTGGGGTCACTTCAGTGTCAGCGACCACGGACCCCGAGTTGAGCGGAGATACGCAGAACTCGAACTTCACAGTGGAGGGCTACAAGCCGGCGGAAGACGAGAACATGGACTTCGAAGAGCCCTTTGTCGCACCTGGATACTTTGCCACGCTGCGCCAACCGCTGCTGGCGGGGAGGGAATTCACCGCAGCCGATGCGCAGGGCCAGCCCAAGGTCGCGGTAGTGAACCTGGCGATGGCCAAGCGCTTCTACGGCTCCGCGCAAAGCGCGCTGGGCAGGCAGTTGGGTGAAGGCGACGGCAACGGATTGAAGCCGGACACAACGATTGTGGGCGTGGTGGGCGTGGTGAAACATACGGACCTGCGCACTGACCTCAAAGGCGCCGTCTACCGGCCCTTTCTGCAACAGAAGCATCCGGGGGGTGGAGTGATCTATGTGCGCACCGCGCAGGCGCCTGAGACCGTGGAGACTGCGATCCGTCAGGCCATCCATCAGCTCGACCCAACGCTCGTGGTGGATGGACTGCGCACAATGGAAGAGCAGGTGGATCGAATCGCATCGGATGAGCGGGCGCTTGCGATGCTGGGCGTGGGGTTTTCGCTGCTTGCGCTGGTGCTGGCTGCGGTGGGGCTTTACGGGGTACTCGCTTACTCCACCGAGCAGCGCACGCGGGAGATTGGCGTACGGTTGGCGCTGGGCGAGCAGCGCTGGGGCATCGTGGTGTTGGTGGTGCGAGAGATGGCGATCATCGCGAGCTTCGCAACGGTCATCGCACTGCCATCCGTGGTGGGACTGGCGCGGCTCTTCAGCAGCCAGCTTTATGGAGTGACAGTGTTCGATCCTGTGTCGCTTGCGGGGGCCGTTCTGCTGACGGGCTTGATGGTTGCGCTGGCCTCGGCACTGCCCGCGCGCCGAGCCGCCTCAATTGAACCCATCAAGGCGCTGCGCGTTGATTAGTGGCACAGGGAACAAAGGAATGGAGCAGCGCAATGATTGAGTTGAAGCAAGTCGAGCGGAGTTACAAAGCGGGCCCAGCGGAGACGTGGGTGCTGCGCAGGGTTGGGCTGACGATTGAGGAAGGCGAGTTCATCACGGTGATGGGGCCGTCGGGCGCGGGAAAGTCATCGCTGCTCAATGTGCTCGCGCTGCTCGACGATGGCTGGCAAGGGGAGTACTGGTTTGGCGAGACCGCGGTGCACAAGCTGGGTCGCAAGCAGCGCGCGGACCTGGCGCGGCAACGCGTCGGCATGGTCTTCCAGAGCTATCACCTGCTGGATGACCTGACAGTCGCGGAGAACATCGACCTGCCGCTCTCGTACAAGAAGCTCCCCCCCAAAGAACGACAGTCGATGGTGGCTGACATTCTTGATCGCTTTCAAATTGTGGCCAAGAAAGACTTGTATCCCTCGCAACTCTCGGGCGGCCAGCAGCAGCTTGTGGGCATTGCGCGCGCAGTGGTTCATGCGCCTGCACTGCTGCTGGCCGACGAGCCGACAGGAAACCTGCACTCGACGCAGGCGCGGGAGATCATGGAATTGTTTCGCGAACTGAACCGGCAGGGAACCACCATTGTGCAGGTGACGCACTCAGAAGAGAACGCGCGTTACGGGAAGCGGATTCTCGAACTGCGCGATGGCTGGATGACGCGCGATGAAACACTGCAAGCAGAGGCAACGGAGGCCCAGGCTCGATGAACCCACGAAGGAGACAATGGTTGAAGCAGATGCAGGCCGCGGCCGTGATTGTGCTGTTGCAGGCGAACATGGCATTGGCTGTTGAGCCCGCGAGCTCAGAGGCTGTGCAGGCAGGGGCAGGTTCAGCGGCGCCGTTGAGCACGGTTCCGTTTGAGCAGTTGCAGCGGCCGCGCTTGGATCCAATCGATGCGTATCGGGGAACGACAGTGCCTCCGCCGAGCATGGCCAACTCCGCGCGATTGAGCACACTGGTGCGCGACGGAAAGATCTTTCTCTCGCTGCGCGATGCGATCGACCTGGCGCTGGAGAACAACCTCGACATGGTGATTGCACGCTACAACCTGCCTATCGCACAGATGGATGTGCAGCGCACGCAGGCAGGCGGGCAGGTGCGCGGGGTAAACACGGGCGTGGTGCAGGGAACGCCGGGCGGCGGAGCGGGCGGAGCGGGAGCGGGGACGGGAGCGGGAGGCACCTCGAGCGGCGCGGGCGGAGCAGGAGCGGGCGCTTCAGGCATTGTGTCGTCAACGCTCGGCACGGGCACTTCGGTTTCGAGCTACGACCCCTATATCACTGCGCAGGCGTATATGGATCATACGTCGCAACTGCTGACCAACCGGCAGCTCTACGGCGTACCTGTTTACCACGTCAATACGGTGCTGGCAAACGCGAGTTATTCACAGGCGTTTCCAACGGGGAGTTATCTGCAGGTGGATTGGAACAACAACCGGACAACATCCAACAGCCCCTACAACAGCTTGAATCCGCAGTTGTTCTCAAGCGCGCGCGTGCTGGTGCAGCAGCAGTTGCTGGCGGGCTTTGGATTGGGACCCAACCTGCGCTTCCTGCGCATTGCGCGGACCAATCAGAAGATCTCGGACATCGCATTCCGCGCACAGACCATCTCAACGGTGACGCAGATTTGCGAGCTGTACTGGGACCTGGTGAACGCCTATGATACCGAGCAAGTGGAAGAGCGCTCGGTGAGCTTTGCTGCGGAGACATTGGAGACCAGTCGCAAGGAGTTTGGCTTGCAGGCGATTCCGGAGATGGAAGTATTGAAGGCTGAGGGAGAGGTGGCAATCCGGCAGCAGGAGTTGACAGTGGCGCGGACCAACCTGGAACTGCAGGAACTCTACATGAAGAACGCCATCACGCGCAGTCTCGACGATCCGATTTTGGAAGACATGCCCGTGGTGCCGGTGGATCATATCGCGAGCCAGATTGCGCCCATCACGCAACCCGTGCCGGAGATGATTGTGGAGGCACTGAAGAGCCGGACGGAGCTGGCCGAGTCGAGCCTGGACCTGGAGAACCGCGATCTCAGCCGCAAGAGCGCGCGGAATGCGCTGCTGCCGTCCCTGGGGCTCTATGGATTCTATGCGGGGTCGGGATATGGCGGAGTGCCGAATCCGCAGTTCGTCAACAGCGGCGGTTCGGTGAGCGCGCCGGGAGGATTTGGCGGCACGGTGGAGAATGCACTGAATAACTCATCGCCCGAGTACCAGGTGGGCTTTCAGTTGAACGTGCCTTTGCGCAACCGGATTGCCAAAGCGGACCAGTATCGCACGGAGCTCGAGTACCGGCAGTCGCAGGTGTATCTGGAAGAGTTGAAGAAGCGCATCCGCATCGAGGTGCGCAACGCGCGTTATGCTTTGGAGCAGGGCGCGAGCCGCGTGGAAGCGGCTCGCAAGGCGCGCGACCTGGCATCGCGGACACTCGATATCATGCAGAAGGAGCAAAAGCTGGGGGCGGGCTCGAATCAGCAGACGCTGAGCGCGGAGCACGATCTGGCGCTGGCGGAGTCGGCGCTGGTGACTGCGGAGACCGCCTACGAAAAGGCGCGCATCGAGGTGTGGCGGGCAACAGGCTCGGTGCTTGAGCAGTATGGAATCTCAATCGCGGGCGCCAAGGCAGGCGCTGTGGAGGCCGACCATCCCTAACAAGACAGAGCGCATTCGGATACTGGTTGCCGACGATCAACCCGACGTTCTGGACGCAGTGGATCTGCTGCTGCGACCGCAGGGGATTGATGTGGACTGCGTGCGCTCACCGCAGCTTCTGCTGGAGGCGCTGGGGCATCGCGAGTATGACGTGGTGTTGATTGACTTGAACTACACGCGCGACACGACCTCGGGGCAGGAAGGGCTGGACCTGCTGGAGCGCATCCGCGAGTTTGACGCGCGGCTGCCGGTGATTGTGATGACGGCGTGGGGCAACATTGATCTGGCGGTTGAGTCGATCAAGCATGGAGCGCGGGATTTTCTGCAGAAGCCGTGGGAGAACGAGCGGCTTGTCTCGCTGGTGCGCGTTCACGCCGAGCTGCGGCAGGCGCTCAGGCGCGCGCGGCAACTGGAGATGGAGAATCGCCTGCTGCGTTCGGAAGGGATGCCGGAGTTTGTGGCCGGCGCGCCCTCGATGCAGCCGGTGCTGGAGCTGATTGCGCAGGTGGGCCCATCGGACGCGAACGTGCTGATCACGGGCGAGCATGGCACGGGCAAGGAGATTGTGGCCAAGCTGCTGCACGCCGCTTCGCCGCGCGCGCGCATGGCGCTGGTGGCGGTGAACGCAGGCGGACTGCCCGAGGGCACGTTTGAGAGCGAGATATTCGGGCACGTGAAAGGCGCATTCACCGATGCGCGCACGGACCGCATCGGGCGCTTCGAACTGGCGAATGGCGGCACGCTGTTTCTGGACGAGATTGCCAACGTGCCGCTACGGCAGCAGGCCAAGCTGTTGCGCGTTCTGGAGACGGGCGAGCTGGAGCGGGTAGGGTCATCGCAGACGCGGCGCGTGGATGTGCGGGTACTTTCGGCCACCAACGCTGCGTTGGATGAAGAAGCCAAGAACGGCGCCTTCCGCGAAGACCTGCTGTTCCGCATTAACACGGTGGAGATTCACCTGCCGGCATTGCGCGAAAGGCGCGAGGATATTCCGCTGCTGGCGCAGCACTTTCTGGGGCGCAACCGCATACGCTATCGCAAGCAGGTGGAGGGGTTTTCACAGGGAGCGATGCAGCAGATGATGCAGTACGCGTGGCCGGGAAATGTGCGCGAGCTGGAGCATGCGGTGGAGCGTGCGGTGCTGCTGTGCCGCGGCAACGAAATTGAGAGCGCCAACCTGGCCATCTCGCCTTCGCGTGCGTCCACGCAGTCGTTTGAGAACATGAGCATCGACGAGGTGGAGGCGCTCTTGATTCGCAAGGTGCTGCGTCGCTGCGACGGCAACATTTCGCAGGCCGCCGAAGGTCTGGGGCTGAGCCGCGCCGCGCTCTATCGGCGCATTGAAAAATATGGCCTATGAACGCGCACGAAGACGGCGCCGCTCGGCTGTGCGCCGGGCGTGGCTCTATTGCCTGCTGCTGGGGCTGCCCGCGCTGATCTTGTGCGCGCTTGGGCTGCTGGCGCAACATATCTCTGCTGGTCTGGCGATCATGCTGATGGGCGGGCTGATGCTCTATCTCGCTCTGGTGGCGGGGGCGCTGATTGAGAGCATGATTCGCCCGCTGCAGACGCTCTCCAACGTGGTGTCGTCGCTGCGCGAGGGCGACTATTCGTTTCGCGCGCGGGGCGCGGGCGGGCAGGATGCACTGGGCGAGTTGGCCGCTGAGGTCAACGCGCTTGCGGACCTGCTGCAGAAGCAGCGCGTGCGGTCGCTTGAGGCCACGGCGCTGCTGGCGCGGATTCTGGAAGTCATGCACGCGCCGCTGTTTGCCTTTGACCGCGACGACCTGCTGCAACTGGTAAATCACGCCGGCGTGCAACTGCTGGGCCGGTCGCAGGCGCGGTGCTTCGGGCACACTGCACATGAGCTGGGACTGGAAGGGCTGCTTGCCTCGGCGGACCAGACGATTCACTCCTTTGGCACAAAGCCAAGCCGATGGCTGCTGCGCAAGGCAGTCTTCCGGCAGGACGGCATACCGCACACGCTGCTGCTGCTGGCCGACGTCAGCCTTCCGTTGCAGGAAGAGGAGCAGGCAGCATGGAAGCGATTGATTCGGGTGCTGGGACACGAACTCTCGAATTCGCTGGCGCCCATCAAATCCATCGCGGGGAGCCTGCTTGCGCGCGTCGAAAGCATGTCAGGCGATGACACGGTGCAGCGCGACTTTCGCCGCGGGCTAGGCGTGGTGGAGAGCCGGGCGGACGCGTTGCATCGATTTGTGCAGTCGTACAGACAACTGGCGCAACTGCCTCCGCCCAAGCCGCGCGAAGTGGTGCTGGGCGCGTTGCTGGAGCGGGTGGCGCTGCTGGAACAGCGGCTGCCGGTGGAGTTGGAGCAGGGTCAGCCTGTGGTGCTTTACGCCGACGCCGACCAACTGGAGCAGATGCTGATCAACCTGCTGGCCAACGCAGTGGACGCGGCGCTGTGCAACGGCGCCAGGCCGGTGCGCATGGCGTGGCGGCTGGATGATTCATCCGCGTGGATCACGATTGAAGATCGCGGTTTGGGGATTGCCAACACGGAGAATCTCTTTGTGCCCTTCTATACCACCAAGCCCACAGGCAGCGGCGTGGGACTGGCCCTGGCGCAGCAGATTGCGCGCGCGCACGGCGGGCAGATTCAACTGGTGAACCGCGAGGATGGAGAAGGAGCGCGCGCCATTGTGCGGCTGCCGCTGGCGCAGGGCTTGCCGGAGCAATAAGAGCAGACGCGGCCTGCGCTTGCGTGTGCGGGGGGATGATCTTCAACAGAAATGGCTACTCCGCGGGGAGTAGCCATTTTGTCTTACGCTTGTGTTGCCTGTTTACCAGGCGTCCGCACTGGCCTTCTTCTGTTGCTTTGACCAGAGATAGTCGGCGATGCGGTTGATGTCTTCGTCGCTGAGCACATGCTTCCACGCGGGCATGTAAAGCGGCGGAGCGGCGCCGGCGGGGTTATCCATCGGAGGCACCCGCCCGTTGCGGATGACGGCGATGACTTCGTCCTTGGTGTAGTCGTCGGAGACGTGGAGCAGGGAGGGCACTTCGCCGCCCTGCGCGTTGGGATTGGGGACGCCGCCCTGCAACTCGGTTCCGTGGCAGCCAACGCAGCCGAAGCGGGCGAAGTCCTGCTTGCCGGCTTCGATGGCGATGTCCGCGGGAGTGAGCGAGCGGGTCTTCTTGGAGAGGATCAACTGCGCATCCTCCGCGGTGGCCGTGGTGAGGAAGGCGATGAGCGCCTTGCGTGAGTTGACGTCGAGATCGTAGACCGGCATGGAACTGCCGGGGTAAACGAGTTCAGGGTTCACGAGCTGCTCATCGAGCCATTCCGGTGAGTGCTTGCCGGTGACGCCGAGAAGGTCGGGGCCGGTCTTGGCGCCAACGCCGCCGATGTTATGGCATGCGATGCAGTTCTTCTCGTCGAAGAGCTGGCGGCCGTAGACGGGGCCGGGGATGAGGCGGACGCTGGAGTAGAACGAACCCATGTCTTCGCTGGTGAGCGAGAGCATGTAGTAGGTGAGGGCGCGCGCCTGGTCCTTGGTGAAGTGGAAGTTGGGCATGGCCGAGCCGGCGGAGACGGCATTCGGCGTGAGGAAGTGCTTTTCAAGCCACTCGGGAGCGCGGTGGTTCGCGCCTTCGCTGGTGAGGTCGGGGCCGATGCTGCCGCCCACGCCGTTGAGCTTGTGGCAGCCGCGGCAGCCCTGCGTCTCAAAGAGGTGACGGCCTTCAGTCAGTTCGGGGACGCCGGGGACTTCGCCTTCCTTGTGGCAGCGGCCGCAGGAAGCGCGAATATAGTCCTTGGCGAGCAGCGGGTTGGGCCAGAACTCGACGTTGCCGTGGGCGCCCGCGGTATCGGTGGCCAGACCCTGGCCTCCGTGGCAGATGGTGCAGCCGAACTTGGAGGGGATGTGCGGTCCGAGCCCCTGGTGATAGCGGAAGGGCTCGGGCGCATCCTTCATGGTCGGGTCTTCCACGCCGAGATGGCACGTGGTGCAGCGGTCAACACGCTGCAGGCCGGTGAGCATGACCTGATGAATCTCAGGCGGCGTGGCCAGCACCGCGGCCTTGGTAATGGCGTTGGGCTCGGCCTGGGCTTCAAGTTGGAGGTAGTTATGCTGGAAGGTCTTCCACGAAGGCGTGTTGGCCTGCCAGGCGGCCGCCACAATCAAGGCCAGCGCCAGAATGCTCAGCGCGAAGAAGGTCTGTTGAAGTCTGCGTTCCATTACTCAGCCCCCCCGACAACATGCACCCATGGTGGAACCAGTGCCCAGCCCGGGCCGCGGAAGAATGTTCCCACGACGATCAGGACCAGGTTGATCACGACAAAGAGTGTGAACAGCCAGATCGCCCACTTGCGGTCGGAAGGGCGGCGGCTGGGATTGCGGTCAATATAAGGAATGGCCAGCAGGGCCAGCACCATGAGCGCCGGGGCCACTACGCCACCGAGCATCGCCGAATGGCTGACCAGTTCCTGCAGTCCGAGGAAGTACCAGGGAGCCTTGGCCGGGTTGGGGGTCTTGGCTGGATTGGCCAACTCCTCCAGCGGGGCGTGGAAGAAGAGCGACATCATCATGATGCCCGTGACCGTGACCATGAGGGCCACCGCCTCGCGCACAAAGGCGTAGGGATAGGAGAAGACCGTGTCCTCTTCTTCCTCGGGAGTGATGGTCTCAAAGATGGGCTTGCCGGTGACGACTTCCATGAGGCCGTAGGTCTTGGTGCTGGAAGCGGCGGAGGCCTTGAGGGGCGCGGCAGAGGCGGCTGGGGCGCCGATGGTGACCAGGGGCGCGGCCTTGGGAGGAGCGAGCTTCCAGATGGGCCGGGACAGGCCGCCGTCCTTGCGGACGCGCCAGAAGTGGACGATGGTGAACAGGATCATGGCCGCGGGAAGGACGGCAACGTGGAGCACGTAGAAGCGCACCAGAGCGGCCTCGCCAACCGAGTGGCCGCCCAGCAGCCACTCGCGCAACTGGCCGCCCACGAGCGGGGCGTAGCTGCCGATGTTGCTGCCGACGGTGATGGCCCAGTAGGCCAGTTGATCCCAGGGAAGCAGGTATCCGGTGAAGGAGAGGCCCAGGGTGAGCAGGAAGAGGAAGACGCCGACGACCCAGTTGAACTGGCGGGGCTTCTTGTATGAGCCGGTATAGAACACGCGGCACATATGAAGGAAGACGCAGACGACCATGCCGTGCGCCGCCCACCGATGCATGCCTCGCAGGAAGGGACCCATGAAGACGACAAACTCAAGGTCCTTCATGTCCTGATAAGCCTGCGGCGGGAAGGGCCGGTAGTAGACCATCAGCACAATGCCGGTGGTGACCAGGATGAGGAAGAGAAAGAAGGTGATGAAGCCCAGGTAAAAGGAATGCCTGAACTTCATGTTCTCTTTCTTCACTTTGGCCGGATGGATGTGCAGCCACACGTTGAGAAAGACCAGTTCGGACTTTCCCTTGTCGGTGGACAGCGGATCCCGCCGGACGATCGATTGCCAGATTTCACGGAAGAGATTCATCGTCACACCATCAATCGGTAAGAGGAGGGAACAACCTTGTCCTTGTCGACGCGCAACTGGCCGTCGCGGGCCAGCGTCACTTCAAACCAGTCCAGTGCACGGGGAGCGGGACCATGCTGCGCAGCGCCGTCAGCGCCAAAAACGCTGCCATGGCAGGGGCAATGGAACTTCTGGTCGCTCTGAAAGTGAGCGACGGTGCAGCCCAGATGGGTGCAGACGGCGCTGGCGGCGGAGAAGCCCTTCTCGCGGTCGCGGAAGATGAATATCTTTTCCTCGACGAGAAAGGTGGGGGCGCCAAAGGGGAAGTCCCCAGGAGTGCCGATCTTGAAGGCCTGTGGCGGCTCATAGAACACGTTCGGCTTGAGGAATCGGAGGA
Source organism: uncultured Acidobacteriaceae bacterium (assembly GCA_903849645.1). Classification (GTDB taxonomy): domain Bacteria; phylum Acidobacteriota; class Terriglobia; order Terriglobales; family Acidobacteriaceae; genus Telmatobacter. The sequence continues at coordinate 280,598 of CAINJJ010000009.1, forward strand.
TGGCAGCGAAGCTGACCCCGAGCGCCGAAACCAGGGCGCCCACACCGACGGTGCCCCAGCTTAATTTGAAAAAGCTTCTTCGATTCATTCCCTTGCTCCCCTATTCAAAGACTTCGCGTTCCTGTTGTTCCAGGGCTTCCATGGTGATGGATCCGGTTGGGCAGCGCTCGGCGCAGAGGCCGCAGCGGATGCACTTTTCTTCGTTCTTGATGATGGCTCCGGCCTGGCCTGCCTTGAGTTCGTCGGCCGGCACACCGTAGCGCGATTGAATCAGCGCATCGTAGCGGGCGTCACCGGAGACCTGGGCAAGATCCACGAGGCGCAGGCAGTTCTCCGGGCATACATCCACGCAACCGGCGCAGAGAATGCACTTGGAACCGTCAAAGATGGTGTTCACCTGGCATTTGAGGCAGCGGAGTCCCTCGGCGCGTCCCTGCTCCTCGCCAAAGCCGAGTTCGACTTCAGCAATGCCGATACGGCGGTTGGCTGCAAGGACTGGCATGACCTGGCGCGGGGTGCTGAGGAATCCGCGGGGCATCTCCCAGTTGGGCATGATGCGGAAGCGGCTCAGGACAGTCTTTTTGGTCTTGCCGCTGAGGAATACGTGAATGGAGCGGGCGGCCTTGTGTCCGTTGGCCACGGCTTCCACCAGGATGCGCGGGCCAAAGGCGACATCGCCGCCGGCGAAGACGCCGGGGGCGGTGGTCATGAGGTTTTCATCGATCTTGAGAATGCCGCGCGGCGTGACCTGCACACCCTCGTCGCCGCCGAGGAAGGAGAGATCCGCCTGCTGGCCGATGGCCAGAATGACGCTGTCGCAGGGGATGATCTTTTCCTCGTCGCTGAAGGCGGGGTTGAAGCGGCCGTTCTCGTCGAAGACGTTGATGCAGCGGCGCACCTTGAGTCCGGTGACGACGCCGTTTTCGCCCACGATCTCCTTGGGCCCCCAACTGTTTTCAACGGTGATGCCCTCGTGCTCGGCCTCGTCCACCTCGCCTTTCCAGGCGGGCATCTGGGCGCGGGACTCGAGGGAGACGAGTTCCACCTCCTGGGCGCCGGAGCGCATGGCCATGCGGGCCGCGTCAAAGGCCGGTTGCAGGCTCTTCTCCTCTTCGTCGGCGGCCGAATCGCCGGGCTCGACCACGAGGCGGACCGCGGCGCGGGCCACGTCGATGGCCACGTTGCCGCCGCCCACCACCACCACGCGCTTGCCGAGGTTGATTTCCTGTCCGAGGTTGACGTTGATGAGGAAGTCGATGCCGTTGTAGACGCCGCCCAACTGGGCGCCGGGGATATTGAGCTCGCGGCCCTTGTTGAGGCCGGTGGCCAGCAGAACCGAGTCGAATTTGGAACGGAGATCGGCGAAGGAGATGTCGCGGCCAAGAGTCACGCGGGTGTGCAGCGTGACGCCCATGGCGAGGATGCTGTCCACTTCCATCTTGATGATTTCGCGCGGGAGGCGGAACTGGGGAATGCCGAGATAGAGCATGCCGCCGGGCACGGGCGCGGACTCGAAGACCTCGACGGTATAGCCGAGCAGGGCGAGGTCGTGCGCGCAGGTGAGGCCGCAGACGCCGGCGCCCACGATGGCGATCTTCTTGTTGCGCTTCGGCGCGGGCGCAAGCTTCCTGCGGGCCGGGTCGTGGCCCTGGCCGAGGTTGTGGCGGTCAGTGGCGTAGCGCTTGAGAGCGCAGATGGCGATGGGTTCGTCAATCTTGCCGCGGCGGCAGTTGTCTTCGCAGGGGTGGGCGCAGATGCGGCCCAGTACGTAGGCAAATGGGTTGGGGGCGCGCGCAAGCAGATACGCTTCCTCGTCCTGGGAGATCCCGATGGCTTGCACGTAGCGGCCGCATTCAGTGTGAATGGGGCAGGCAGTGCGGCAGGGAATATTCTTGTCGAAATATTCCTGGTCCGGGACGGTAATGGAATAGCGCATAGATTCCCCGCTGAGGCGATGTTATGAATGGCTGGGGTGAGTTGCGGCTGACCGAAGACGGCCGCATGAGAAAGCAAGTCCCCCGGCGAACGGTGCAGAGAAGTTCGCCGGGGCGGTTTCGATCATCACAAGCAAAGACAACCGGTAGAGCCGAACCGCGCTCTAGTGCTGCGAGGCCTTGAGCTTTTCGATCTCCTCATCGGAGAGCGAGGGGAAGAAGGCCTTGATGTTCTTCTCCTTGCGGTTTTCCTGGTCGTAGGCAAGGAACTCATAGATGGTCTTGCCCTGGGCGTCGCTGATGCCGGAGTTGGGCTTGTGCATCATGCGCTTGACGTAGCGGCTCCACTCGGGGGCGGTCATGGTGGTGTTGATGGGGCGCGCGATGGTGTGGCACTTGGCGCACTTGTCCACAAACACCTTGTAGCCCTTCTGCTGTTCTGCCGGGTACTTGGAGACGTCGACCTTGTCGGGTCCCTTGTCCTGGGGCAGGTTCACGTTGCTGCTCTGCGCGGCCACAAACAGCGGGAGCGAAAGGGCAGCGGCGGCCAGAATGCGGATTGCCTTGTACATTTTGAATTCTCCTCTTACCACATGAAGCGGAAATCAAGTTTGAACAGCTTGTCGGTTGAGCCGATGCCGGCGAGCGGGTCGGCGTCGTGCTCCTGGTTGTAGCTGGCGCGAAGCACCACGTTGCCTTCCTGCGTCAGGGCGTGCTCCAGGCCGAGGCCAAAAGCATGTGTATGGACGGTCGGCAGGGATCCAACCTTTTGGGTGCCGCGGTCCAGACGAGCCATGACAACCGTCCCTGTCTTGAGATAGTAGTCCGCTTCGCCGCGATAGGTGTCGGCCGAGTAGTTGGTCATGGGCGTGACGAGGTCGAAGCGGTAGTCGTCGTGGCTGTGGATGTAGCCGCCCAGCAGGTCGAGCTTGTCGAAGAAGAGATAGTTGCCGAAGGCGCCCACGCGATAGAAGGTGGGACGGTAGGTGAACGGGTTGCCACTGCCATCCGTCGAGTTCTGGTCCTTGGAGCCGCGGTAGAACATTGCGGTGACGCCGCCATCGGGGCCAAACCAGTAGTCGGCGTCCGCCCATACATCCTTGGAGTTCTTGGTGGATGCGTTGATGATGGTGCTTCCGTCCGCCGCCAGGCCGTTGGTCACCTTGGCCGAAACTGCGAAGATATTCTTGAAGTAGGGCGAAGCCCAGGTGTAGCCCACGTCCACGCCGACCGGCGCCTGATCAAGCGAGAAGCCGATGGGATCACCCTGGGTGAGCGTGTAAGCCGGGTCCGGGAAGAGGTTATAGAACATCGCTGCGCGTGTTCCTTCACCTTCCTGCATGTGAATCTGGCCGCCCTTGATGAAGTAGCTCGAGTTGGCCTTGCCGCCGGTCCACACGCCGAAGCCCTGCTCCAGGCCGTTGCTGCCGTCCTGGTACATCTCATAGTGGCCGAAGTAAGAGAAGCCCGTCTCGGGAACCGCGCCGGCGACGAAGAACGCCGCTTCGTCGAGGTTGAAGCTCGATGTAGTGGAAGTGGCCGTCGGAGAAAGTGCGAGTGTGTGGCCAATCTTCTGGTAGGCATTTCCCTTGGGGGCTTGAAATACGGGTGTGACGCCGGTCTCAGTAATGGTCTTGTCGTCGGTGACGCTGGCCTGGAAGAGAACCGCGAACGAGTTGGTCAGGCTGAACTTGATGTCCTTGTCCAGCGCGGATACCTTGGGCGCGGGCTTGGTGCCGTCCATCTCGTCCGGAGGCATGCGATAGCCGAGGCGCTTGAACTCGTAGCCGGTCTTGTTCAACGCGGGGGGAATGGTGTGGCAGGTGTAGCACTTCACACCGTACTTGCGGGCAAACGCGGGAAGCGCGTTGCCGGTTTGGGGGATGAGCAAGATCAGGGCGAACACTGACAGCAGTGCTTTTACAACGAAGGTTGAAGGTTTCATAATTGGCAACTCCCTGCTACTTCGGTAAGCATTTGGGAGTCCAAAGTAACCACCCCATGCAATCAACGAGTTGCAGGCGGACAGGAGGCGGGTTGGGGAACTCATTCCCCGATGCGTACACCCGCCTGCGGAATGGATTCCCCAGTTGAGGAGTCCTTCTCTCGCCGGAGCAGGGTATAAAACGTCTTGCGGTCAACCCCGGCCTCCCGCGCCGCGGCGCTCACGTTGCCACCGCAGCGGGCCAGCACCGCCTGAGCGTAAGAGAGCTCGAAGCTGGCCAGATACTGCTCGCGGGCATCTTTCCAGGGAAGCGCTGAGAGGTTGCTGGAGACCTCGACGGGCTGCGACTCCTCGGCCATGTCTTCCGGGCCAAGAACGCCGCCGGGGTGGAGAGCGGTGAGCCGCTCCATCACGTTTTTCAACTGGCGCACGTTGCCCGGCCATCGCTCGCGCAGCAGCCCCTCATAAAACTGGGGCGAGCCGGAGAGGCTCTTGCCGTAGCGGCGAGAGAAGCGCTCCAGAAAAAAGCGGGCGAGGTGAGGGATGTCGTCGGGCCGCTCGCGGAGAGGCGGCAGCTTGACCGTGACCACGCTGAGCCGGTAGTAGAGCTCCTCGCGAAAGGTCCCGGCCTTGATCTTGGCCGGCAGGTCCTGGTTGGTGGCGCAGAGGATGCGGCACTCGACGCGGACGGTGCTCAGCCCGCCGAGCCGGCGCAGGGCCCGCTCTTCGACAAAGCGAAAGAGGCGTGTCTGCAACTCAACGCCGAGGTCGCCGATTTCGTCCAGAAAGAGCGTGCCGCCATCGGCGGACTCGATGAGGCCCTTCTTGGTGCGTTCGGCCCCGGTAAAGGCGCCGCGTTCATAGCCGAACAGCTCGCTCTCGATCAGGGAGCCTGGCATGGCGCTGCACTCCACGGGGACAAACGGGCCATCCTTGCGGCGGCTCTGGTTGTGGATGAAACGGGCCATGACCTCTTTGCCGGTGCCGCTCTCGCCCAAAATCATGACTGTAGCGTCGGTGGCGGCGGCGCGTCGGCATTTTTCTATCTGGTCGAGCATGGCGGGGCTGCGGCTTTGCGCCCCGTCGGTCTCGCCGAGGGACTCCAGGCGCCCTTTGAGGGCCTCCACCTCGTGCTCCAGGCTGGCGTGAGAGAGAGCGCGCTTGACCACCAGGAGAAGATCTTCGCGCTTGAAGGGCTTTTGCAGATAGTCGAACGCGCCATTGCGCATGGCCATCACAGCGCTCTCGACCGAGCCAAAGGCGGTGAGGAAGACGATGGGGAGGCCGGGATGGACCTCGTGAACCCGCGCGAAGACCTCTTCTCCCGACATGCCGGGCATGCGCACGTCGAGCAGGACAAGGTCAGGCGGGCTGGCCAGGCAATCGGCGAGGCCCTTGACGGGATCCTCAAACACCGAGACAACCACGCCGGGCAAGCGCAGCATGCGCTGGATATTTTCGCCGAGGGCGGCTTCGTCGTCGATGACCAGAATGCGGCTCAATCGGCGCCTCCTGAGGCGAACCAGTGGTAGGGCTGGCCGCGGGTAAAGCGGGCCGGGGGCAGCTCGACGATGAAACTGGCCCCTCCACCGTCCCTGGTTTCGTAGCGGATGCGGCCATCATACATATCGAGCAGGCTGGCGGCCAAAAACAGGCCCAGGCCCAGGCGCTCGCGACCGCTGCTCTGCGAAACGAAGGGCTCAAAGATGTGCTCGCGCAGGTTTTCCGGGACGCCGGGACCGTTGTCTTCAATGCGCGCCACAACCTTGGCGCCGGCGGTGCGGTAGGAGTCCAGACGCACCCAGATGGCGCCGCCCTCCTGGCCGGAGAGCGCCTGCAGGGCGTTGGCGATCAAACCACGCACCACTTCGCCCACAACATGCTCCGGCACATCGACATGGGGCGCCTCGCCAAGCTCCTCGACAATGTGGACACCCTGAGCAACAGCCAGCGGGCCAAGCGCCGCCATGGCGTCTTCCAGGGCGCGGTGCGGCGCTGAGGCGTCAAAGACCTCGCCGCCGCGCTCGCGGCGCAGGGCCTGCAGCAGCGTGGTGGCGATGCGGCTCATGTAGTTGGCTTCCTTGAGCATGCGCTCCAGGTCGGCGCAGAGCTCGCGGTCCTCCCTGCGTTCGTCCAGCAGCACCTCAAGGCGGCCGGCGACGATGGCGAGGGGATTGTTGAACTCGTGCATGAATCCGGCGCTGAATTGGCCCAGAAGGGTGAGCTGATGGGAGAGGCGCGCCTGCTGGTCGGCTGCGCGCAGCTCTTCACGCAACTGGGCGGTGCGCTGCCGGACAGTCTCCAACTGAAGCTTGAGCTGCTCCGCGAGTACCTCGGCGTTGCTGGCGCGGGTGTGGAACCAGCCGCGCATCCAATGAAGGTAAACCAGGGCGGGGACGGGCGCCATGAGAATGGTGAGGACCGAAGCCGCCACAAGAATTGCCGGGAAATGGGGGAACATCCATTGCGAGATCGCCCAGAAAGGCATCGCCCAGACCCCGCTGGCCCACAGAAGAGGAGATATCCGCGAGGCGGGTGCTTTGGGGACTTGCGGCGCTTTCGGCTCTCCGGGCATACCGCTCAAGTGTATCGGTCCTGGGCGGATGGCCGGTAGCCGGGGCGGCGCGTAGCCCCAAGGCGGCGGCCAGATGCGGAGCTGGCTGCCGTGGCACATCAAGGCTCATCCGCTGGAGGATGCCGTTGTAATAGCGATTCCGGCCCGCTGGGAACCCCGCTCGGCAACCTGCATGAGGGGTCCGTGCGGGGCTATTTTTGCGGATTCCCCGGCGCGGTGGGAGTCGGCGCTGGAGATGGTTGTGCGGCGCCTTGCCCCTGGATCATCGCAGCCTGCCGGGCCAGCTTTTCGGCGTGCCTGCGCTTGATGTGACGTGCGAGGTCCGGCCAGAATTCGATCACTTCGGAGCCGAAGATGCCTTCAGCGGTCACGGTGAGCCCGTCCGTCACGGTGTCGGTGACATTGCGTTCGGAGGCGGGGTAGTAGGCGCGGGCGATCGCGGAGCCGATCAGGTTGCCGCCGACATTGGCCCAGTTCGGCCCCCATTTGCGGTTGTCGCGCCTGCACCAGACCGTGCTGGACGCAGCCCACAGAAAGCGGCTTGCGCGGCTGCCTGTGCCCTTCTGGAAGTAGCGCGGGTCTTCGCGCAGCAGTGACGTAAGCACGGCATTCCCGAAGAAATTGCCAATGAAGTAGTCCGAGTAGTTCGCGCCAAACTTCTTGGCGTAGCCTTGCACGCCCTGGCCCCACTCGGGGTTGCTGCCATTGGCCTGGCCAATCCCGGAAACAAACGCCGCCAGCCCAAAGGGCCACGGGTCGGTGGCGCTCTTGAAGAAGAGCTGATATTTCTGCCTGGACGAGAGCGGCAGCGCGTTCTTGTTGGTGGTTGTGTTGAAGGTGGCCATGACGCCCATCACCCGCTGCTTCTCCTGCTCCTTGAGTTGCTCGGCCGCTGTTTCCTTCTGGCCTTTTTCGGGGTTGGGCGCCTGGGCCTGGGAACTGGAGCTGTCCTGGGCAGGCACGGCCTGTGGGAGAGGTGATTCAGGAAGCTCGGCCGCGGCCACGCTGGAGTTGGGCTCCTGGGAACAAAGAGATGTGGGGAACGCGGGCAGGCAGAGGCCCGCTGCGAGCATTGCAAGGGTAAGGGTCGAGCTTGGACGCATCCATTCACCAGATCCAGGGTCTGTTCCCGCGAGGGCGGCTCACCTGAAACGAGGCGAATCGAACCGAGGGCTGCTTTGAGATTAATCCACTCTCTGCCGCACGCCGGTCAAGATACGGGATCAGAGGGGAACGTATCATTGCGATTCAACACTTCTTCCTGTTAGACGCAATTCCGCGCTTCCCGGACACATTGATTCCCGACAGACAACTGCGGCGACGATGCGAGACCGCTGGTCCCGCCACAAGTGGGCGGCCTGGCGGCACCTGATCTCGTTGAGCGGGATTCCGGCGGAGGCGCGGGAGTACCGACTGGGAAACCGGAGCGCGCTGGAGTGGGTGGTGGACGCAGGGGCTGAGACCCGCGCCCTTCAAATCGCAGCAGACTTTTCAACAGGCGCCCAGGCTCGCTGTTGCATTACTGAAGCGCCGCCACGACTTTGAGGAGTTCGTACCCGAGACCTTGCTTGCTGTAGGTGTTGAACAGGTCCGCGCGTTCTGTGTTGGCAAGGATGACGATCGAGGCGGACTGATCTGGCAATAGATTGTTCAGAAGGCGGGTTCCGCCGATATCTCCCTGGCGTTCGACAACTCGAATCGGTCCATTTGCGCCCTTGGCGTCGTAAGCCCATGAACCCAAGGCCTCCCCGTAGAGCTTTGGATCGGCGGTGAACATCACGGTGGTGGCCGCCTTGGGCAGCAGTTTGTATGCAAGCAAGGCCTCATCCCATTGAGCCAGGTCCAGGGCGTTGCCATACACTGCGCCCGCAGCGCCATAGGTGGCGACGTTCTGAGGGAGCTCAACCGTTCCATCCGCGCTGTATCCTACGGCCACCTGGGGAGCCCGGTTTGGATCAGCCGGGAAGACCCCCCAGCTTTTCAACTTCAATGGCTCAATCACACGCTGCTGAACAAGAGCCGCATAGCTTTTCCCGGTCACTTTCTCCAGCAAAGCGCCTAACACCAGGTAATCGCAATTGTTGTATTCGAACATCAGGCCTGGCTCTCGTTTCGGGGCGCCCGAGCAGAAGTCAAGAGCCGATTTTGTGTTGTCCGCGGCGTCCCGTCCAGACCTCAGGTAGAAAGCAGGCACAACGTTGTCGGGGCCATCGGACGGGTTGGGCAAGCCAGAAACATGCTGGAGCAACTGCAGAATGGTGACACGCCCAGTTGAGGGAGCAAGTTCCGGAAGGACCTGCCGCGCGGCCTCGTTCAATTCCAAATGCCCAGCTACGACCTCCTGCATGATAAGTAAAGCCGTAATCTGCTTCGTCTGTGAGGCAAGTCGGAAGACAGTGTTCACGCGCATCGGCACAGCGTGGGCCCTGTCTGCCATGCCCACGGCTTCGCTGTAAACGACTTTCCCATGCTGCGAGACGACGACGACACCATCAAAATTCCCATTTGCATGGGCCCCTTGCACGATCTGATGGAGAGCTGTGGAGAGCGCCGAAGCAACCGGGGGAGGGGTGGAAGCTGCGTATGTATAAACGGGGAGTGTGGATAAAATGAGCTGTAAAATCAAACGTCGCATATCAACCCTCTTGGCGGCAGACTGCTTGCAGGGCTGATCGGAAGGTTTTCCAATCAGTCAGAGTATGATACTCCCCATGAGACGCCGCACCATGCTCGCGCTTTGCCTTTGCTTGGTCTTCGGCGCCTGCCTGCGCGCCGAGGAGGTCGCTTCGCCGGATGGAAGATTGGTCCTGGCAATTGCAACAGTGCCCGCCACTGCAAACGAATTGACAGGGCGACTGGTTTACAAAGTGACGTTCCGCGGAAAGACGCTGGTGGAGCAGTCGGGACTGAAGTTTGAGCTGGAGGGACAGCGGCCGCTTGGACCCGAGGTTCGAATCACGGGCTCCGCACATTTGCAGGGAGAGGACTCGTATATGCTCCTCACCGGCAAGACCAGCGAAGTGCATGATCGCTACAATGCGCTGCGGCTGGATGTGGAGCAAGCAGGACTCCTGACGGTGAAGTTCTCGATCGAGGCCCGCGTCTTCAACGATGCGGTGGCATTCCGCTATGTGATTCCCGACCAGAGCGCCATTCGCAACTTTCGGCTTGTGAAGGAAAGCACCGAGTTTCGCATTGCCAAGGACGCGACGACCTATGCCCTGGAACTACCAAACTTTCACTCGATGTACGAGAGTGAATTTGTAAAGCTGCCCATCAGCGCGTTTTCAAACCAAGGTGGCGTTGCGAGCAAGGTCCTGATTGGACTGCCGCTCTTGATGGAGGTTCCGGGGGTGGCCTGGATGGCGATCACGGAAGCGGACCTGCGCGGCAACAGCTCGATGTATTTGACGAACCCTTCCGGCAGTTGGCAGGGACATTGGTTCGAGTCGGCGCTCGCTCCGTCGGAAGAGGACGGCAATCTGATTGTCAAGAGTTCCCTGCCCCATCACTCGGCATGGAGAGTATTGCTGATCGGAGACCAGCCAGGCCGGCTCGTGGAGTCGAACGTGATTTCATCCCTGAATCCTGAGAATCAAATTGGGGACACATCGTGGATCAAGGCAGGCAAGGCTTCATGGGATTGGTGGAGCGGCAGCCTGAACGCGGATGGGAAATCGTCCTACAGCACGGAGACGATGAAGTACTACGTGGATTTTGCCGCTCAGTCAAAGTTCGAGTACATGCTGGTGGATGCCGGTTGGGCTGAGCCCAATGACAGTACCAGGATGAATGGGAAAGTGGACATTCCGGGGCTTGTGAAGTACGCAGCAGCAAAAGGGGTGAAGGTATGGATCTGGCTCTACTACAAAGCGACTGACAGCCAGATGGAAGAAGCGTTTCCTCTTTACGAAAGATGGGGAGTTGCGGGATTGAAGATTGATTTCATCGAGCGCGACGATCAGCGCGGGATCGACTTTTACTATCGGACGGCTGAACTGGCCGCCGCGCACCACCTCATGGTCGATTTCCACGGATCGACAAAGCCCAGCGGCCTGGAACGCTCTTATCCGAATGTATTGGGCTATGAAGGCGTTCTCGGCCTTGAACAATCCAAGGCGGGCGGCCGGGACAATCCGGAGCACCACACGACAATTCCATTCACGCGCATGCTGGCCGGTCCGATGGACTACACTCCCGGCGCATTTACGAACGTCACGCGCGAGGAGTTTTTGCCCAGGGCCGAGTCACCGATGGTCATGGGCACAAGGGCGCACCAATTGGCGATGTATGCGATCTACCAGGCGGCAATCCAAATGGTGGCGGACTGGCCCAAGGCCTATGAGGGCGATCCCTCGTTTGAGTTCATCAAGGCTGCCCCCGCGACATGGGACGAGACGCGCGTATTGAACGGCAGGCCTGGGGAATTTGTGACCATTGCGCGGCGCAAGGGCGGGGAATGGTTCCTTGGCAGCATTACAAACTGGAGTGCGCGCGAGCTGGATTTGCCGCTTGGCTTTTTGGGGGCTGGGGATTTTACAGCGGAAATTTACGCTGATGCTCCGGACGCGGACGTGCACCCCAAGTCCACCCGGATTGAGAAGAGGACAGTGACTCGGGATTCGCATCTTACGGCAAAGCTGGCGCCTGGTGGCGGTTTTGCAGTGCGGTTCTTGCCAACAAAGTAGTCGACAGGGTGTTGGCATTTCAGATGAAATGGGTATTCAGGAAAGGAGCTTTGGACAATTGCGACTTATCTTGCTGACTGCACTCTTTGTGACCATGGGCAACGCGGCGGGAGGTCAGACGGAGACCTTCTTCAGTGTGCCGGCAGCGGACGCTCCCGAACTTGCGGCGCGCGGTGCCTATTCCGTGGGTGTGCGCACCCTTGAGATCAAGAATCCCAACCAGGTCGATATTCTCAGTTTCGACAAGACTACCGGGAAAGCGCCCGTTTACCAGCGCCCGCTGAAGATCGAGGTCTGGTATCCGGCCACGATTCCAGCCGGAGCGCAGGAGCGCACGGTCTATGAGATGGGCTTCCCAAGTGGGGGCAGCGGATTTGAAGGCGTCCCCAAGGCGTTCTCTGTATTGGGCAAGGCGCTGCGGGATGCACCGCCGGTGAAAGGGGGGCCGTTTCCGCTGGTGATTGTGTCGCACGGATATCCAGGCTCGCGTTACTTTCTCACTTACCTTTCTGAAAACCTCGCTTCGAAGGGTTACATTGTTGCGGCCATCGACCATACCGATTCGGTATTCGGTGCGGAGAAGGCGTTTCAAAGCACTGTGCTCAATCGCGCCAGCGACCAGTTGTTCACCATGGCCGCACTGGAGGATTTGGCTGGGCAGTCCGGCCATTTCCTGAATGGGATTCTCGATAGCTCGCGTGTGGCGGTTGTCGGCTACTCCATGGGTGGTTATGGGTCGCTTGCAAGTGCCGGCGCGGGATACAGCCCGACCTCGATGGGGCATGGATTCGTGCCGGGAGGCTACTTCGCGGATTGGGAAGAAGGAAGCCCGAAGTATCAGGCACGGCTCAGGAAAGAACTCCGGGCAGTCGTTGCAATTTCGCCCTGGGGCTCACAGGCGCCATACAACTCATGGGACGCGGCAGGGTTGGCCGGGATTCACATTCCGATGCTGGTGATTGCCGGCGACCAGGACGATGTCTCCGACTATGCCCATGGAATCAAGCCAGCCTTCGAAAAGGCTGTGCACTCTGACCGCTGCATGCTGGTGTACGAGAATGCGCGGCACAATGTGGGGGGCAATCCAGCGCCGGCAGAGGCCTTGCCCAACTTTGTAACGCGCGAATTCTTCGAGGAGCCAGTTTGGCGCAAGGATCGGATCACGGCCATCAATCAGCATTTCATCACGGCCTTTCTTGACCTGACCTTGAAAGGGGATGAAAGCAGAAGAGCCTACTTGCACGTGGCTCCTGAGATTTCAAACGAGGGCAAATGGCCGCTCCCGCCGGGCGCATCCGTTGGGGCTAAACTCAGCGATGGAACAGGCTATTGGAAGGGCTTCCAGCGACGGTGGGCCCTTGGGCTGGAGATGCACTGCTCGGCGGCAACGCAGTGAGTGAACTTGCTCTCAGGGTTTCAGGCGTAATCGCCCTGGTTCGATCGGATTAAACAACCTTATGTAAAAGCCATCGGAATGGCATGCATTCTGGCCGGAAATAGAATCACGGCTGACGGATTGGAGTCTTCGCGCGAAATAGTTCGCTGCGGCTGCCCAGCGTTGTTGCGAGCTGGGTTTTCCCTTCCTGGCTTGCCAGGTCAGTTGCACGCTGTTCCAATTGAAGCGCTCTGTCGAAGGCGCCCGTTTCCGCATAGGCGGCCGCGAGTGTTCCGAGCAGAACCGGGTCGCGTCCAGAGGTTAGTTGCACGGCGTGTTCGGCCAAGCTAGTCGCCTCGTTTCCGTTCCGAAGCAGGGCGTTAGGCGAAGTTGCAAGGAACCATGCAGTTTCATTCAACACCTGGAGGTTGTCGGGATCGGTCGCGAGCGCGCGCCGCCAGTGCGCCAGTCCTTCAGCTTCCCGACTTTCCAAGACCAGGACCATCCCTAGATAAGAATGCGCCTCCACCATGTTGGGCGATAGTTGCAGCGCCTCTTCAAACTTCGCAATCGCCTGCTCTGTATGCCCTGATTCCACCAAAGCAGCTCCCAGTTCAGTGCATAACTCTGCGCTTTTAGGGCTCAGCTCCAAAGCTTTTTCCAGGTGCGGAACTGCCTGATCGGGATGGTTGTCCAGGAGTAGCGCATGCCCCAGGTTTCTTTGCGCGCCGGCGTTGCCGCCATCCAATTCCACGGACTTACTGAAATCCGCAATGGCTTCATCGATCTTCCCTTGCCTTGCCTGGAGCGACCCCAGGTTGTTGTAGGCGTCAGCATACTTGGTGTCGAGCTCGATAGCCTGGCGATATTGTTCAGCAGCCTCGTCAAGATGACCTGTCGATGCCAGCGCGAAGCCAAGGTTGTTGTGCGCCTGGGAGTAGCCTGAATTGATTGCGAGCGCTTCCCTGAACTCCCCAATAGCTGTGTCGACCTGGTGGTTGTCAAGGAGCGCAAGGCCAAGGTTATTGTGCGCCTCGCTGTAGCGCGGGCTATCCGCCAGCGCCTTTCGATAAGACTCGATAGCTCCCGCGGTAAAGCCTTCCCCCGCCAGCGCCATCCCGAGGTTGTTTTCCGCTTCAGGGTATTGTGTCTTGATTGACAGTGCCTTGCGGAATTCGGCTATTGCCTCCTGTGTCTTGCCCAGGCGGGCCAAAGTCTGCCCGAAACTATTGTGAACACGCGCATCGCCGGGGCTCATCGAGATAGCCTTGATCCACTCCGGAACGGCAGCTCCGTACTGTCCACTCTTTGCCAGATCGGCAGCCATGTCGAATTGCGCATAAAACTCGACGGCTGGGGTAGCGATATGTTGAATTCCGCTCGGCTCCACGTTCACGAATTCGGGGATATTCGCCGCTCGATTCGCAGCAGTCGAGTTCTCGATAAGAATTGCCGGAGTATCGTTGCCATCGGCATCGATATGTGTCAGGAAAAGCTGCGTATATGGCGAGCGGCTCTTGGAGGAAAACACCAGCCAGCGGCTATTGGGGCTGAAGGAATGCCAGGAGTTCATCAACGCCGTATTGCAGGTCATTCGGCGAGCCTGCCCACCCGCTGCTGGAACGATGTAAAGCTGGCCGTCGGGGCGCATCAGTTGCCCGTTATGGGCCTGAACGAAAACAATCCACTTGCCATCGGGAGAGACCTTTGCGAAGCTGTTGCTCATCCCGTTTCGCGAAGCGCCCTGAATCGGCTCAGCAACTCCTCCTTTTCCATCATTGAATGGAATGCGATACAGATCATACTGGATCGGAACTTCAGCAGGATCGTTGGCATAGGCGGCCATATTGCCGTCCGCTGGAAATGGATCTTTGGCCTCTGCTCTTGCAAACACCAGGTACTTTCCATCGGGGCTCCAAACGGCACTGGCCTGCACATAGCGCGGATCGTCTGCGCCGGGCAGAGGTCGCAGCTTCCTTGCATCGCGGTCATACCACGCCAGGATTCCACGCGTTGGATAGAACACCTGCAGGAAGCGATAATCCTTGAAGTTGGCTACGTAGTAAAACTGCGAACTCGTGGTTTCGTGCGGCCGGATCGTGGTTACCACGTGGTGTCCATCAGGCGAGACCTGCGACATGAAACCGACGCGCACTGGACTGCCCGCTTCCGTTGGGAAGGAAGACCATGAAATCATGTCCTCGTCGCGGATGACCATCTTCTTCCGCACGGGCACCATCGCGTACAGGCCCTTGTCATTCTGTGGCCCGTCCATGTCCAGGCCAAGTGTTTTGCCATCGCCCGAAAATGAGTGACAATTGGCGCATGTATGCAGGCCTGTCATCACAACATGGCTGCTGCTGTCATTCAGATTGCGCATCCGCCAAGCGATTAACGGAACCGCGCCGCTGGCGAGCGGTTTGATGAATCCCTTCTCCGTCTCCGAGGGCATGAGCGGCACGTCGCGATAGAAAATGGGCGCGTCCACCGGGTCGGCTGACACATGAATGCGCATAGCTCCGCTCGATACCAGCTCGGTGAATATGTTGTTAGCATAGCCTCGAATGGAAATCGTGACGGGACCCGCCCCCGCTCGCTTTTCGATCGATGCCCATGTTGCAGCATCGGGTTTCCAGGTATGCGCCGCGGCTTGCTCAGGTGTGAGTTCCGGCAACTTGTTGGTGATTGAAATGCAGCGCTTGTCTATCTCCCCAACCTGTAGACGCTCGCCCTTTGAGGTGAGATGAATCGCGGGCAAATCCTCTGCAAACGACACATCGATCTTCCAGATATTGGCTTCGGGAGAAGGATCACGCCAGAGAAACGTGGGCGGCGCAAAGTTCGGAGGAAAAACCGATTCGTTGAGCGGATAGTCGATGATGATTCGCTCTGGGCCGTTCGCAGCGTGTACAACAGCCATCCCCAGCCCAACCATGAGGGGAAGAGCAATCGCAGACTTGATCGCGGTGGCTTGGGTCAAAGACGACATGGCTCGCCACATGCAGTTGTCTTCAAGTCTCACTCTAGGTTTCGCCTTCCCACCGTCAGCACTCTCCAGAGGAAAAGAAGCACACAAACCAACACCTATTGTGACATCAGCAAGACCCAGTGCTGGTTAGTTGCGTCGGGGACATCCTGCGATTGATCGATGAGGCCGGTTGCTGCGTTCAGTTCCAGGTCGAGGCCACTGTTTACATTCACGATCCTGTAAGAACCGCCTCCCAATGAAACGAGGTTCCAGCGTTCATTGAGCGCACCGGGTCCGCTGTCCTCCCATTGGTCGACGACTCCGCCGTTTGACTGGCTTGCTCTGTTCACTTCCAGGTCAAGACCGCTGTTCACATTCACGATTCGATAAGATCCGTCACCTGCCGCCATCAGATTCCAATGTTCATTCTTTGCACCGGCAACGTCTTGATAGGTGTCAACCAAACCACCATCGGCCAGGCTAGCTGAATTCACTTCCAGGTCAAAGCCATTTTTGGAATTCACAATTGTATAGATTCCCTGGCCTGCCGAGGGGGTCAACGAAACCACGTCGATTCGGTCAGCCACGACAGTCGATCCACTCGATGCTGGATTCATGAGGCCGGTAACGCGCACCTTCAACGTATGGGTGCCCTGTGGCAACGTGGGCGTCGCAAAAAGGAACACGTTATCCGCACCAACCGGCGCATAGGTATCGAAGTAGGTTTCGGCTCCGTTGTCCACCGAAAATGCCGCGATCCCTCCATCGGCGGCCATGGAGGCAAACACCCTCGCCTGCTGGCCACTGAATTGAACCGTGTAGTAACTGCCGGTGCTGTTGCTCCAGTGGCTGTCGTTGTCGTACCTGCCGGCCTGCGATCCGTTGTAGGTCCATGCGCCAATGTAGTTGAACTGGTTATTGCCGGTACCGCTGGTGTTGTCGTTCACGATCATTGCCTGCGGCGCGTAGGAAGCGTTGCCGATCAAGAATGTGGTGACGGAATTTGCCGGAGCGGTATAGCTGAAGGAACCATTCACAATGGCCACGCTGCCGAGGGAAGCGAAACTCGCCGCAGGAGATGTCTGGTAGACAGCAGCTCCGGCCCCAGCGCCGCTGAAGTTTGAGAGATGATAGGTCATATTTCGAACGGTTGAATTCCAATTTTGGGTAACGATCGCCAGCGTCTTTGTCTGTTCGTTAAACGCAGCCAGAGACTGCGGGTCCGCGATCGAGATGAATTGGAATCCGGGGCGAATAAACCTTGTGTACTGCTCGAAAATGTAGTAGGCCTCGTTCTGAGTGAAGGCTTGATTCGCATAGTCGATGTTGACCAGGCCCGGCCAATCGGGTTGCCATATCGTCCAGGCAACGGGACGAGTCAAATTGATATCGGCCAGTATTTGATTGGAGATTTCCTGACCTGTCGTATCGTTACTTCCCCACTCGGACATGGTCAATCGCTTGCCCTGTTGCAGAGCGGAGGTAGCCAGCGCTACGCTGCCAAGCGGGGACGCATATCCGTGGGTATTCAGTGCGGTCATGGCGCCGAGGGTCGCGGAGTCGTAGGAATAGAATTCGTTTGCCGTGGTTTGCGCGGGGGAATTGAGAACACCCTCCTGGTACTCATCCATCGCAGCGACCTGTGTCAAGAGCCCCTTATTGACAAGCGATTTCTGCAGGTCCTGGATGGTCTGCTGTTGCCCGACAAGCGTGAATGCGGCCCCTTCCTGCTTGGTTTCTCCGGCAGGCCACCAGTTTTGTCCCGACTCGTTGAGCGGCTCCAGATGGTGGAATGTAATTCCAAAGCTGGTGTTGAAATGATTTGCGACGGTCGTCAGGTAGTCCGCAAAGGTCCCTGATCCCGAGCCAAAGTATCCGGGTGCAAGGTTGGCGGTTCCACCCACACCGCCCTCGGATGTACCGCTGATCGTCATCCAATAGGGAGGCGAGTAAGAAGATGCCTCAAAGAGGTTAGCGCCCATGGACTGCGCGGCTGCCGCAACCCAACGCTGATTCGCATCCTGCGTCCAATCATACGTTCCATTGGACGTCTCATAACCAGGCGTGGCATGGTACGAGGGACTTATGCATACATAGTGCGGACCGCCGGTGCCGCAAAGCGGGTCGTTTCCACCACCGATGTTATAGCGAAGATAGGTCAACCCAAGACCGGTGGCCGGACTGAACAATGCCTGCATCAGGCCAGCTTGATTCCTGGTGTTGGTCCAGCCCCCAACTGAGTTCGCAAACCAAGCCAGGGATGTACCCCATCCTTCAAAGGTTTGATTCGCCATCGAGACATCGACGTTTGCTACCACATCGACTGTTGAGGTAGCGGCTTTTGTCGGATCCTCAGTCGATGTGGAAGTGAGTGTGGCGACGCCTGCGATCAAAGGGAGGAAGACACCGGTCGCGCTCACAGTTCCGATCGACGACGGACTGACCGCCCAACTCACAGTTGAACCGTAGTTGCCTGTACCCTGAACCGTCGCCGAACATTGGCTGCTTTGCCCGGTATGAATGCTTCCAGGGGTGCAGGAAAGTGCCACAGATGAGATTGTGGGTTGATTTGCGGGCGGTGTAATGGTTCCGCCGCCGCCACCACAACCCGAGAAGAAGACCAGAAGGCTCGATGCCAATCCCAGACTTGATTGAATTCCTGCATTCCAAATTCGCACTTGGCGCCACCGCCTCCCGATTATCGGTTCCCGTTTTGCACACCTCGCGAATCAAGAGACTGACCTCCTTGCAAATTGCCCGGAGCATCCCGGGCAAGGGATACTTTCCCCGCGATGCTCCGAAATTGCAAAGAGGCCAACATCTCTTGACAAGATTCCGTCAGGGAGTCACCTTCAGATTATCGAATTGAATGTGGTCCCATTCCGAGCCAAGGGCAAACATACCGTGCGAGTGGGCCAGACTATCGACTGATGCGATTACCGTGCCATCCACGGAGGCCTTGATCTCCGCTCCGCGGAAGCGCAACTCCAGATGGTGCCACTGAAGCGGGTCCAACTTGATTGATCCCGCCGCTAGGGTTACAACAGGCTTCTTGAATTCAGCCGAAAGCAGCTCCCACGTCCCGTCGGGCTTGACGCGCAAGACATAGCCGCTCGGCCAGCGGGCATTGCCATCCTGAAAGACATCCGCGGAGTCGATGCGTCCCATGAGTGCTGCCGGAGTTGAGGTGAGGAAGTGGATGTCTGTCGATACGGTGTAGTCTGTCGAGGCTGAATCGCCAGCGAGGGTAAACGGATCGGGCAATGGACCCCAGGGGACCGGCTTCATGGAGATGACCTGCTCCAGGCACTGCCCTGGGCGTCCTTCGCAGGGACGAATCTCGAATGCGCCATCCTGATCGGAAAGATACTTTGGCACGTGCTGCAAGGCGGGTCCTTCGAAGTCATCCGCGTATGACAGTGGAAATGTTTCCGCGGGCGGCGGTGCTGCCGCACCCTTGCCTTGTCCGGTGGTTGTTGTCATTGAATAGAGCGAATCAGGATCGAAAGTATACTCAAAGTTCCCATTCACCGGCTGCAGGCTGGCAACATGCTCGAAGATGTGAGTGCTATTGGTTTCCCAGACATGAACCACTGTCGCAGCAAGGCCACCTGCGAGTCGGAACGAGACGGCCTGCGGATGCTTGGCTCCAATGGTCTCAACGATCGTGCTCCAGTTTCTTTTGTCAGTGGAGCGCAGTGCGACGTAACTACCCTTCCCCGGGAGGTAACCGGAAGCAGAGTCGAGGTACTGCCAACCCGGCTGAGCAAACTGCGTTGTATGCGCTGTCACCCAGATGGTGGATTGGACATCATAATGTCCGGACCATGGCGTGTTGGCATACATGAGGCCGGAGTTTGGAGCGGCCAGGTTGTCATAATAGGAGGTAACGGGGCTCCAAATCTCGGTAGACGTGAGTGTGCCTTCAAGATAGTTCTGGTTGTAAAGATGAGCGAGAATGCGACCACCAATCGGCCAGTCGCGACTCAAGATGGGGCCGCCTCCGGAATTGGGCTGATCTTCGCTTGACCACAGGGGCTTGCCTGTCTTGCGCGCGGCATCTGTGGTGGTTATCTTGCCGTCAACAAGTGGATAGTGCACACCGATCACTTGAATCGCAGCGGCCAGTTCCGGGTCCTTCAGGATTTCGTCCGCAATGGCCCATTGTCCCGCGCCTTCGCCCGGGTACTCATCGCAGCAAACGATTTTTGTATCAACGCCGGCTGCCCGGAGTTGGCGATGCAGTTCCTTGACGTAAGGAAGGTCGAAGACCTTTTCATTCCAGACACCGGAATAAGCAATATCGATGGAGTAGTCGCGCTTCGCGGTCTTGATAAAGTCAGCGACATATTCGGCCATCTTTGCGGTGTATAGCGTGTCTTTGCCGACCCATCCCGGCGCGCCCCAGGGGAGAATCTCAAGAACTATGTTCGGGTTGCGCTTATGCGCCTCCACCATCAACCACCATTCGTAACCACGCGTCGAGTCGTGGTCCGTTGGGGTTCGCATGTGGCTGGGCTCCGAGCCATCGGTGGAGTTCACATCCGCTCCGATTTCCACCTTGAGATGCTGAAGCGCTGCTCCATATCCGGGCTTGAACAGGTAGTCCAGGATCTGGCTGCGCTCCGGTTCCGGGTAATCAATTAAAAGGCGCGAGGAAGCTCCCGCGCTTGCCGCCCCAATACCGTCGAAGACTCTGCCTTTGCTGGATCCGTCCAGGATTACAGTTGCAGGCTGGCTGTGCGCGGTCGCAGCGACAAGGCAGAGACCCACCCAAAAGGCCAGGAGTGTGAGCCTGCGTGAACCTGTTCCCGTTCCATCGAACTTCATTTTGTCTGTGCGCATTTGACGCTCCTATCACTTGCTCGCTCGCAAGTCTGTTTCGATCTGTTCGAGGGTCTTTCCCTTGGTTTCCGGCAAACGGAAGGAGAGAAAGAGCAATCCAGCAAGGCAGATGACCGCGTAGGTCCAGAAGGTTCCCGCAGCACCCAGTCTGGCGTTCAACAACGGAAATGTGTATGTGAGTAGAAAGCACGCCGTCCACAGGGCGGTGATGGCGATGGACATTGCGCCGCCGCGAATGCGGTTGGGGAATATCTCTGAAATTACAACCCAGGTTGCCGGGGCCAGGGACATGGCATAGCAGGCAATGGCCGCAAGAACCAGCACCAACATGGGCTTGCCCTGTATATGCAGATGGTAGAGCGCACCCAGGAGGGTGTAGATGGCAACCAGCCCCGAGATGCCGGTGAGCAGCAGGAATCGCCTGCCGAAGCGATCAATGGCGACCAGGGCGATGAGTGTGAAGACCACGTTGACAGCGCCGGTAACCACGATGTTGAAAAGGATGTCGGAGACCTGGTATCCAGCCGATGCAAAGATCTCCTGTGCGTAATTGAAGATGACGTTGATGCCGCACCACTGCTGAAGAATGGCAAGCACCACGCCCAGGACAAGCACCTTTGCCATACCCGGTGCGGCCAGTTCACGGAGGAGGGACATTTGCGGTTGGTCAGCACCGGCTGCCTTGAAGTCATTGAGAACTCTTTCCGCATAGCTTTGCCCACCCAGGCGCTTAAGGATAGCGAGGGCCTGGCGATCACGGCCCTTTGACGCGAGCCAACGGGGACTCTCAGGCACCAGGAAGGTTGCAACCAGAAACAGAACCGAAGGGACAGCGGTGACCGCGAACATCCATCGCCACGCCCACTGACCGTTCCACGAGACCAGAATCTCATGTGCCGTTGAAGCGATGGGCACGGGCCGGGCGATGAGCCAGTTCACAACTTGCGCCAGCAGGATTCCGAAGACAATGGCCAGTTGGTTGAGAGACACCAAACGCCCACGCAAATGTGCTGGAGAAATCTCCGCAATGTACATTGGCGAGATTCCAGAGGCAAGTCCAATTGCGTAGCCGCCGAGCATTCTCCACAAAACAAATGCGCTGAATTGGCCAGCAAGGCCAGTTCCCAGCGATGAAATCGCAAAGACCAGCGCGGCCAGGGTCAACAGCCGCTTCCTGCCGAACCGGCTGCTTAGTCCTCCGGACGAGACCGCGCCGAGTAGGCACCCTATCAGAGCACAGCTCATCGCCCAGCCTTCCAGCGAAGGTGAATCGAGTTGGAAGTAGCGCTCGTAGAAGGGTTTTGCACCGCCAATCACAACCCAGTCATAGCCAAAGAGCAGCCCGCCGAGGGCACCCGCCGAGGCGACCAGCCAAACATAGGCTAGATGAAATTCTCCTCGGGGCCCTGACGCGTCTTCGGAGGTGGAGACAGGTATGATCACGATGCTGGCGAAGCCTCAATTGCATTTGTCGAGAGGGTGATTGTCGAGTTCAGCCATTCAAGTGTTTCAGCGGCGAACTGATGATTTGGATCCAGCGCAACCACTTGCTCCAACTGCCGGATTGCACCATGCGTGTCGCCGAGGCCATGACTGGCCAACGCGCTCAAGAGCAACGAGTCTATCGTGTTTCGTTTTCGCAAGTCGTCGTCGAAGAGAAGCAAATTCGGCAGGGATGTCGCGAAATAGTCGATGGTGGGTTCGGTCTTCAACAGAGCGGCAGAAAACTCCTGGAGTCTAGACAGGACTGCTTGCGCATCCTCGTCGCAGCCCAGAGCGAACATGGCAAGCGCTTGGAAGTACGACTGGATTCCCATGCCCGGCAGGGACGCCGCGCCGGCATTCCAATACTGCTCGGCCAGCGTTGCGTCTCCAAGTTGCTGGGCTGCGAGGCCGGAATAGTAATCGAGATCGCGCTCCAGCGTGAGTAGATGCTTGCCTTCTCCCAGGTTTTCCGGATAACTGCGAGCAGCTTCAAGATGACGCAGTGCATCTGCAGCTCTTCCGGTTGCGAGCGCGGCCTTGCCGAGGGACTTGTGGGCATGGACATATTGTGCGGAAACCAGTCCTTCGCCGCCCTCCCAGGGGCTGAAGCGGCGCGTTTCGAGTCGCTGCAGGGCCGCTTCCCACTCCCCGCATTGGTTGAGAAGCGTGATGTATTCCACGCTCAGATCATCTCTTTTTTCGACCAGGCGCGGATGCTCACCCAGGCAGCGAAGACGCTCCTGTGGAACGACCAGGCCGATCCTCTTTTTGAGCTGGTCCCACTCGTAGAAAACACGAGCATCGTCCTCATTTGCCGCGAACGCACATTGATACATTCGATCGGCTTGCTGGGGGTTGTGGAGCACGTTGAATTCGGCAATCCCAAGGTTCCTCCACGGGATGGAGAAGCTTCCATCCAGTTCAACAGACCGGCGCCAGCAGTCAATCGCATCTTCGTAGCGCCTCTTGTCGTAGTAGAGATTGCCGAGGTAATAGTTGGCCCTTGCGCTCGATCGGCTTCTACGCAGCGCATCTTCGAGGACAATCATCTCTTCCAGGCGAGCCGGAAAACAGTACCGCGGAGACGCCGTCTCAGCGTGCGCCAGATATTGGCTGGAAGCCTCTTCCTTTCCCAGCGAGGAGGCGAGCCAGGAAAGCGTGTACCAGAGCATTGGATGCTCCCAGTTGGATTCGCGAACGCACGCCTCCAGCAAGTCATATGCATCTTTGCGAAGTCCCGACCAGGCGAGATCGAACGCGACGTCCAGAAGCGTCTGCACATCCCCGTCCAGCGCCGACGCGTATTCCCGCAGAGACTTCTCGTCACGGCTCACAAGAAACCGCTCTGCCATGGTGCGAAAATCCAGAGGATCGAGCGACAACGTTTCGCTGATCAGTGCTTGCGCATCTTCTACTCGACCGAGCTTCCGAAGCAGCGAGACTTTAAGCGCCCTTCCCTTCAGGCTGTTCACATTGGTTAGCAGGGATTGCTCCACCTGATCGAGCGCCAACTTGAGATCGCCTCGCCCGGTGCTCAGAGAGGCGAGGGAGTCGTATCCTGCGCTCTTCCAAGCGTAGTTCCAAACCGACTTATGGAAAGCGTCATAAGCCTCGGTATCTTTTCCCTGATACTTTCTCGCCAGCCCAAGGTTGTAGTAAGGCTCCCCATCGTAGGGGTTAGGATTCCTGAGGGTCAGGCGCCGAACCGCGCAGCCAAAATGCTGCTCAGCTTTTGCAAACTCGCCTTTCCTCAGCAAGCTCAGGCCCATGGCATTGTTCAGTCTGGAGTCCTCTGGATCGCGCTTCAAGCCTTCGCGCCAATATGCCTCTGGAGAGCGAGTGGCGTGGCGGTATTGCTCAAGGTGGAGCCCTGTGAGGTAGAGTTCCTCGATGCTCTGGATCTGCTCTGGCGGCGGCGGTTCCGTGGCGGCCTGCGGCGGCTCTTTGCTTGCGTGGGTTGCAGGCTGATAAGCAATCAGTTCGTTGCCCGCTGTATCAAAAACCGCCAGCTTGTAACTATCCGGTTCAGACGAAGGAACCGCGAGCGACCTGGTAAATGGATGACCGGGAGATAGCTCAAGCTGATCGTCAAACAAAGGTCGCCCAGCGCATGTGAGCACCACGCGCACCGTTTGCCGCGATGTAACGCAAACCCCTGCGTGCCCAACACCATCCCCAAATTCGAGATTGATCGCGACCTCTGTGTTTGCGTTCTTTGCCGGTCCAATCTCCTGGATCGGATACCAGTATTGACTGACAGTCTTGGTCTCGTACGGCTGAAGCCAGGAAAAGTCCGGTTGATTGTCTGTGAAGGCGCCCGCCATCAGTTCAATGTACGGACCATCTTCATCGGTCAGGTTGCGATCCCAGGCGTAGCCGAACTCCGCATTGCCCCATGTCCACATCTTCTTGCCTGGAGCAAGAAAGTGGTTCGACGTATGCACCAGTCCTGCCTTGCGGCCGTGATCGTAACCTCCGCAGAAGTCGTACTTCGACTCGGTAACCATGTAGGAGGTTGGAACAGGGATGTTCTTGTACCAGGAGATGTCGGTCCCCGGACGATAATCCACACCGTAATAGTGATTGCGGGCAACCGGGAACGACGAGATCGCGCGCTTGGCATGATCCGCGACGAACTTGACATCGGGAGGAAAGAACGCCTGATATTGATCGTTCACCCTCACGGCGACATTTGCCCACCAGAGAAATGTTTGTGGCAGAGGTGTGCGGTTGTACAGCCTGACCTTGGCCTCCACAATCGCTTTCCCCGGCGAGAGGCAAATGCCTACCATCCCCTTCATCCGCAGCATGGGATCGTGCTCGCTCAGCCAAACCGTCCGACTGCCATCGGAATGTTCCTCGATGGATGCGTGAACCGGCATGTAAGTGGACGGGCGGTGGTGCTGAGGCCAGTTGAATTCAACCCCGCCGGATATCCATGGCCCCAATAAGCCAACCAACGCAGGCTTGATGACGTTCTGTCTATAAAAGAAGTCGTATGCATTGCTCTTGTCCAGACCGGTATGAATGCGCCCCCCAATTTCAGGGAGAATCATCAACTGAATAAACTCATTTTCGAGCAGGATCGCTCGGTAGACTTGATCGACCTTCTGCAACGCCACCCGATCGGTAAAGGGATTCGGATATACCTTTCCGCTGCTTCCCTGGTAGACCCGCTTCTCGAGGAACATCGGGTTGGGATCCGCATCCTGAACCGGATAGGTTGGAATGACTACCTGCTGTTCCCGGCACAGGACTGGTTCGGATTGATTCACTTCGCTCATTTGGCTAGATCCTTATTGTTTGCACATGCTGCAGGACAGCTGCGCCTGCCGAATGTTTCGTGACAACGCAAGTTGCATGTTTTCGACAATCGTTAACGTACACGGCACTACTTCGACATGTCAATGGTTTTCGTCACCTTTCACTGTCGTTTTCCCGAATGACCCAATCCGCTTGTGAACGGGCCAGGCGGATACGGGAAGGCCGCGGGCTTTGGGAACTCCACCGCGACTCCGCGCCAATTCGGCCGCCGACTCATTGGGGGCGTAATCCAGCTCTGAAATTGCAGTCATGACGCTTGCTTTGGTGGAGAAAGTCACGTTGCTGGCGCCATTGATAACACGAGATACAGTTGCAACAGAGACCCCAGCGAGGCGAGCAACCTCCCTCACCGTTGATGGTCGTCGATCTACCTGTGTCTGCTGAACATGGCATTGTCCCTCGCATCTCATAAACATGTCCAACAGCAGGTACGCGCAAACAGCGTTCACCACGTTGCGGCCCGGAATGGTCAGCTGTGGCTCCCTCGGGAGAATGTGAGGCCCTTCTGGATTCCGGCAACTGCCGAGACCAGGGAAGCAAGCTGCTAGAATGCTGTAGAACTTTGGTTCCGAAAAGATTGTCATGAAGCCTCCCAGCATTAAAGACATCGCGCAGGCCTTGAGCATCTCGATTGGCACTGTCGACCGCGCATTGCATGGACGCTCCGACGTCAGCCCATCCACCCGAGCTCGTGTGCTGAAGAAGGCCGAGCAACTGGGATACCGGCCAAACCTCGCCGCTCGCTCCCTCAAGCTCAACCGCAGGGTGCGCATTGGCATCTACTTTCCGCGCGACATCGCTTCATTTTTCGATCCTCTCAGAGCGGGCGTCCGCGCCGCTGCCTCTGCTTTCACCGGCGTCAACGTTGAACTCGTCTTCCGAACCTTTCCCAGGCTTGATGAAGGCGACCTGGAACTTCTCGCGACGGATGCTGGCGAAAAGTTCGACGGCATTCTTGTCGCGCCCGGCAATCCGGATCACATCGGCCCCGCGCTCAACCAGATCGCGAGCCGTGGTGTTGCAGTTGTTTGCGTGGCCAGCGATGCTCCGCGCAGTGAACGCCTCGCCTCTGTTGCGGCCCATGCGCACGCCAGCGGCGCAATTGCCGCCGAACTATTTTCCCGCACCATCCGGAAACCTGGTTACCTCGCGACCATCACAGGGGAACTGACTACGTTGGACCATGCGGAAAAGCTGCGGGGGTTTGCGGCGAACCTGGCTGTATTTGCCCCCCATCTCTCGCTTCTCCCGGCACTGGAATCCAAGGAGCAACCGGAGCTGGCCTATCGCCAGGCGACCGCACTGCTTTCCCACACGCCTCATCCCCTGGGAATCTACGTCAGTACAGCCAACAGCATTCCAGTGCTTCGCGCGCTTGAAGAGAAGAACCTTTTCGGAGAGGTTCAAGTGATCGCCACCGATCTTTTCCTGGAACTCGTTCCATATATTGAGTCCGGAAAAATTCTGGCGACTCTTTACCAGCGACCCTTTGCCCAAGGGAAAACAGCGCTCGAGCTGCTGTTGCGTCATCTCCTGAATGGCGAGCCGCCGGACACGATCACACGCCTGGCCCCCCACATCATTTTGCGCAGCAACCTTGACCTGTTTACAGGCTATCTTGCTGAGGTCGACGACACGGCCAACACTGGCGCTTAGCATCCTTCTCATTTTTTAACCTCTGTCTGGCCCGTGTCGTCTTTCCTGTCCTGGCTCTTGATCCGCTCGACGATCGCGGACTCGGCCGCAGCCTTTGCTTTATCCCCAGTCCTGCCATAGAGCACGGCAAGACGGAAGTGTGCCGGAGCAAAGCCTGGCTCGATCCTCACAGTCTTCCGCATTTCGCGGATAGCGTCCGGATAAAGCTTCTCACTCTCGTACACCACGCCAAGCTGATAGGGTGGCTCGTACCAATCCGGGGCGCGGCTCTCAGCCTCCATCAGTAATGTATGGATCTTGTCGAGGTTCTTCCCCTCTTCTCCACCACCTCGCTGCCAGAGGCTGAAGGCATAGTAGTAGCAGATGGCGGCATTGTGGGGGTACCGGACCGCAAAGTCCTGTAATCGCCTGTCAACCTCTACACCCAATTCGGGGGATACTTTACGGGCCTTCCCCAGGAACTCGATGGGGCGACTGTCTTTCGGATCCAGGTCCACGGCCGCACATAGAACGCGAACCGCCTCGTCGTACTGCTCGGATGCGTAGAGCGCAACACCCAGGCCAACCATCATTTGCGAGGAACGGGGAAACTGCGCCACACCGTAACGGAAGAACTTGACAGACGCCTCAACAAACCCGGCGAACCTCTTGTGCTGCAGGAGGAATGTCGCGAGATCAAAGATATTCGATTCCGATGGGTCGATTTCGGCAGCCCGATGATACTCCGTTGCAGCTTCTAGATATTGCCCACGCTTGTCCTCGATTGCCCCAAGCAGATTGTGCAGCTTCGCGCTTTCTGCTCGTTCCAACATTTGCCCTGCCTGCTTCTTCGCGCCTTCCAGGTCGCCGGCCTGCATCTGCGCAAGTGCCAGGTCGTAGCCGATCGATTCATTGCCGTCAGAGAGCTTGTAGGCCTTTGACAGCCATCGCACGCCTGCTCGCCAATTCTGCTTATGCACGTAGTACTCACCAAGCGAGGCGGCGGCCTGTACGTTATCCGGTTGCCTCTCCGCGGCAAGCAGCATGGCTTGTTCCTCGGGCGCTGCTCTTTTTACTCCTGCTGGAGCCTGCGCCCCCACCGCAATGCCGTGAAAAGGAAAACCCAGTATCGCCGAGAGCGCCAGGGATTGTGCCACTCTACCCAAGTCCCTTTCCCCCTGTTCCAACGTGACCTTTTCGCTGCGCAAATGACAGCCGGCGCAACCTGACCTTATCGAGTCTCGCATGGCCGCGGGCTCCAGGTCGATTATGACAAAATGGCCCGGGAATCCACTCGGGGACGCCCGGGCCACCTCAGTTTGTTCTAAAAGGAGTACTTGAACGCAAACTGCAACTCACGCGCCGTGCTGCGCTTGGAGGTGATTTGACCGAAGTTCGGGTTGTTTCCCTGGTAACTCAGGTTGCCAGGCAAGGCGAAACTCGGCGTGTTGGTCAAATTGAATGCCTCGGCTCGGAAATCCGCATGGCTTCCTTCCGTAACCCTGAAGCTTTTGAAGACGGAGAAGTCGAAGTCCTTGTAGCCTGGACCATTTACCTGGTCTGGCGGTCCACCAAGCGGCGCCAGACTCGTTTCTCCGATGCTGGTTACTACTGGAGGATTGGTGAAGGCGGCAGGGTTATACCAACTGGCGAGCTTCTTCTTGTATTTGTTCACGCCAGGAACCACGACGGCATTCGCTCCGATACCCGAGCCTGTGCTGATATTGCTGCTGATGTTTTGCGGCTGCCCGCTATCGAAGGCGAGGATCGTGTTTATGCTCCAACCACCCAGAATTGCTTCTCCCACGGGGTTCAACTGGTTGAGGTAAGTCTTCCCTTTGCCAAAGGGCAGAGCATAACTTCCGCTGCCGACAAACTGGTTCTTGATGTTGAATGAAGCGAGTCCTTTGTCATACGAGATCGGGACGAAACCAGGAGCCCGATAGCCGCCTGCCCCGCCGTTGCTGAGCGAATCGCCCGCATCGCTGAGTGCCTGGGCGAGTGTGTAACCAACAAGGACGTCCAGGCCGCCCGAAGTGCGGTGTGTCCATTTGGTCTGCAGCGAGTTATAGCTGCTGTTGCCGATCGTTCCGAAGAATGGCATTCCCGCACTCCAATCCGGAAATGGAATGAAGTTTTGTGGGGTGGCGCCTGGAGAGGAGACATAGCCCGTGTAAGGTGTCCCAACGGGCAGCATCCTGGTGACATTGTTTTGACCGACCGAGGCTTCAAGGTGGCGAGCCTGCGATCCGACATACGATGCTTCAAGAGCGTCGTGCCGCGTGAGCTGATACTGTGCGGCAAGGTTGTAACCCTGCGTGTAGGGGGTTTTGTAGTTGAGCGAGATGCCGCGGAGAGACAGGCCGCTTGCGGAGATTGTCGAGGGAGTGAGAGGGTCTCCAGACATCCCCTCCTCAAGGGTGCCCGTCGCGCCATTGGGGTAGATGACCGGCGTGACTGTTGATATGCCGCCATTCGAGGAATCGGTCAGCCCGATCTCGAACTGGAACGGGTAGTTATAGCCGAGACTTGGGTATCCGCCACGATTCTCAAACGCGCCGTAGAATATCCCGTATCCGCCACGAAGCACCAACTTCGGCGTAAGTGAATACGCGAACCCCAAACGCGGCGAAAAGTTCATCTTCTGAATGATGCCCAACCCCGTTCCGTACTTGTCCGTGTAGTTGAGCGCGATTCCGTCCTTCGCCAACGTATCTGTAAAGCTTGACGAGAGCGTGGTGCCTTTCTGCTTGGCGGGGATGATGAATTGTGCGCCGGCGTTGCTGGTGAGAGACGGCTGCACAAAGTTTGCTTGCGCACCGCCTGCCTCGCCGGTCAGGCCAAAATGCTCCCAGCGCACACCCAGGTTCAGCGTCAGTTTCTGGGTGATTGCCCAATCGTCCTGAAGATAGGTGCCAAAATAGTTCCGGTTGGCATGTACCGTGCCGAAGTTTGAGGCGTAGAACTGGTCCATGCCTCCTGACATGTTCACGCCGTTCGGAACAGTGGCATTCTCCGGGCTGATCAGGAATTGCGCCCTGCCGGGCAACCAATCTCCCTGGCCGGGAATGGAAGTGTAGTTGCCGTCGAAATAGAAGTTGCCCTTGGAAGCAGGCGGGGCAAGCCACGGGAGGTAAATGTACTGAAACTCTGCTCCAGCCTTGAAGGTATGTTTGTTGTACACCTTGGTGAGGTTGTCGCTCATCTGTTCGGTGTCGCTGAAGCGGTTGCCAGGGAGCCAGCCGGCTCCGCCGAGTCCACTCAAGCCAGCAATTCCAAGGTAGGGCAACCCCCCATTCAGAGGCAGTTGCGGGATCCCAGTGATTCCAAATTGCGCGGGAATCCCCATGGTGCTGTCACCAGAGGGATTACGCGTGTCGTGGGCACGGGTATAGCCCAGCCGTGCTTCGTTGACAAGAGTTTGTGTAAAGGTGTGGGTATAGCCCAACGCAAAGCCGCGCACATTATAGATTTCAGTCCCAGCACCGTATCCGCCTCCGTCAGCTACACCCTTGAACGGGGGCGGGACGACCCGGACGCTGCTGATGTAGTCATAGTGGAAGAAAGCCTGGTCTTGATCGCGAAAGCGCTGATCGATTCGCAAATCAGCCGTGTTTGTGTTGCTGGTGTCATTGGCGACGACGTTGTAGTTGTTGTACTCGCCGGCAACAGTTGGCTGCGGGAAGAGCTCGAGCAGCTTGACAGCATTCGGATCAAGGCGATTTGCCGGAATCTGGTTATTGGCAAAAGCCTCCCGAACATAGCCTGTCGCAGTGGCTGCGATACCCGTGACTGGGTCGACGGCGCCCTTGGTCACTGCGCGGGTTGTGGCGGGATCGAATACCTGGCCATTCTGGAATGAGCGGCCCAGGTCATCGGTGCGATTGAACGAACCCGCGGCGCCATAGAGACCCTGGAAGTTTGTATACCCACTGGTGCGCTCCACCGCAGTGGGCACTGACAAGCCTGAGTAACTCGATCCATTGATGATTCTCGTTCCTTCATAGTCGCCAAACCAGAAGGTCTTGTCCTTCCAGATGCGTCCGCCAAGAGTACCGCCGAATTGATTCTGGCGCAGTTCAGGTTTGTGACTCTTGGTCGCGTTGGGAGTGAAATAGTTGTCGTAGGCATCCAGTGCATCGTTGCGGAAGAACTCCCAAACCGAACCGTGGAGTTTGTTTGATCCCGACTTGAGCGTCGCATTCACGATCGCGCCGCCTGCCCGTCCAAATTCCGCGGGAAAGTCGCTGGTCATGGTCTTGAACTCGGCAATCGCGTCCACCGGAGGCTTGACCACATCTGCCTTGCCATCCAGGTAGTCGACGCTATTGCTGTTGTTGTCGATGCCGTCCAGGAGATAGTCATTTTGGGCTACGCGGGCGCCGTTGGCCACAAACTGGTTGTCGGCACGCGCCCCCTGCTGAGGGATGGTTACACCGGGTATGAGCAGGACCAGCTTGGTATAGTCGCGGCCATTGAGCGGCAAGTCCTGGATTGTTTTCTCTTCGATTACCTGCCCGACAGAGCTGCTCTGGGTCTGCATGAGTTCCGGCGCTTCTGTCACCTCGACGTTTTCAGTAGCAGCCCCCGGCTGCAGTGAGACGTTGACAACGGCCTGCTGCTGCACGTCAAGAGTTACGCCCACAATCGTGGCCTTCTTGAAGCCCGCGGATTCTACTTGAAGACTGTACTTGCCAATGTGCAGGGGGGTGAATACGAATCTTCCGTCGCCTTGGGTCCTGGTCTTCAATGCCGCTGCAGTCTCCTGACTGATGAGCGTCACGGTTGCCCCCGGGATGATGGCGCCCGAGGAATCGGATACCGTACCCAGAATTGTTCCTGTGTCGACCTGCGCATGTGCCGTGATTGCGCAAAGCACAAACATGAGCCCCACCAGCGACATGCGGCTCCACTTCATGAATTCTCTTGTCTCCATTTCAATTCCCTTCCCGCCTTGCGGCACTTGCTGACCCAGCCGAGCATCTTTCCAGTGTTTCGTGTCTGTCGATTACCGTGTACGTTCACGTTCCAGAATGCTGACCACTATAAGGTCGGTAAATACACTTGTCAAGGCCTATTTCGTGCACGTAACCGAAAGCGTTGCCCACGCTATTGAGCCTTCAGCGGAAAGCCGCAATCGCAGAGTCGGATAGGAATAAAAGGGGGAGTTCTGTTCTCTGACCGCCGCAGTTCGACCCCTGGAGGAGAGCGAACGGTCGGGGATCTGTTGGTCGGAAACAGTTGACTGAAGGAACGCCGGGCCGCTTGGCAGTTCGGAGTCATCTGCTCACTGTCCCAGGGTGCTGCATAAAACCCATCCGGCACATTCCGCCGCAACCGCCACCCTAATCAACCGAAGCAGAGCGCAGGCATCCCAAGGACCCGCCTCAGAACCTTCGCCTGCGCATCGCGCTGAGAAAAGGTTAAGAGGTGCGTCAGGTTTTGCCGATCATTACCACCAAAAGGCGCACACTGGAAATATGGTGGGCAAAACAGAGGACCGGCCGGCAATCGCAGGCGCTCAGCCACCCGGAGTCGGAAGAGAAATGGGGTACCGCCCCATGTACCTCTCATTTCAGATATCTGGACACACCCTCCCCGCCACCGAACAAGTCCGCAGGCATCGCGCGAAGTGTCGGGAGATCATATGAGCGATACATATAAATCAAATACAATCGCAACCTTATAAGTACGCCAAGTGATCCGCCATGAACCTCGCAGCCTCCGCCAACACGGCCAACCACCCGTCGATTGCCTGCCGCATCGTCCCCGGCCACCGCGTCGCCTCCGGCCTCAACGGCGACCCGCGCTTTCCCGGCGGAACCGTTGGCATGCAAACGCCGCACTTCCTGGCCCTCGGCCTCGATATCCGCTGCTTCTTCACAGGGACTGTCAACGTCAGCATCGCGCCGCTACGCTATCGCATCCTGCGCCCGCGCCTGACGCTCCTCCAGGTCAAATGGCACCCGGTCGAGCCCGCCGAAGACTTCTCGTTCTTCGACTGCCTTCTGCAGCTTCCCGGTGCGCCGCCCGTCGCCGGACTCGTCTACTATCCGCACCCGGAGACCAAGCTCGAGCACTTCCAGAACCCCGACGTGCTCGAACTGCTTCTGCCCTTTGTCGATGGCCTCCGCTACAACCTTGGCGTGACCATCCGGATTCCTGCGGACCAGATGCACATCGAGTCCGCAGCCGAGCCTACTTCTCCTCCAGCACCTGCCTCATCTTGAGGTACACGCCGTTGCTCCAGCCAAAGCCGATCACGTTGACCTTGTAGCCCGCGCTCACCTGCACGTTGGCGTTGCCCGAGCCCACGTTGTACTTCTCGCGGATGGTGCCATCCTTGGCGAAGCCCACGTCCACCGTGGCGTCAAAGGCCCGAGCAATCCGCTTGGCATCCTCGCGGAAGCCCTCCGCGCTCAACCCCGCCACTGCAATCCAGTTGGTTGGCGCCCAGCCGTAGGGGTCGTCCCACTGCAGCCCGGTCTGCGTGTTGCTCATCGCCAGCCCGCCTGGCCGCTCAAACAGGCTCAGCTTGGCCGCCATCTGCTTCGCCTGTTCCCGCGTGGCCACTCCGGCCCACATGGGATAGAGCGACGAGATATACGCGTAGGTGGATGTGCGCGCATGGGTAAAGTCATAGTCGGCAAACACGCCGTCGCCGGCCCGCCACATATAGCGCTGCATCGCCGCGTCGCGCACCTTGGCGCGATGGTCCCAGTGCGCCGCGTCCTTGGGGTTGGCCAGCAGATGCGCCAGGTGTTCCAGGTCGCGCTCGTAGCGGTAGAGCAGGCTGTTGAGGCACACCGGGGCATAGTGGTGAGTAGCCCCGGAAAACGCGCCGAAGCGAAAGCTCGGATCAAACCCCGACTCGCGCATGGCCCGGTCGCCGACGTAGAAATCCTTGCTCAGCCGATAGCCCGCCGCCCATGCCCGCTCGCACACCACGCTCTTGCTCACGTCGCAGCTTGTGAGTTTGAGCCGCGCCGCCTCGGCCGCGTCCGGATGCTCGGAGCCCTTCACCAGAAACGCCGCGTCCTCCTTGGGGTGCGCCACCAGCCACCGGATCACGTCAGGATAGTAGGTGCTGTCGTCGGCCATCTCCGGCACCGGTCCCGCGCCGTAGTCAAAGTAGCGCGAGAGCCCCGTAGTGCCCGCCAGGTGCTCTGGCCGCGTCCACACAGAGTAGTCCTTCTCTGCCAGGGCATAGGCCCGCGCCAGCCACGCCCTGGCCTCGATGCGCCCTGCCGGGGTGGCGGCAAAGCTGGCCGGGTTTTCATACACCGCGCGAATCATCGAGGTGAGAAACGGCGGCTGCGAGCGCGTCAGATAGTAAGTCCGATTGGCGTTCAACACCGCGCCGTAGTGCTCGATCTCGAAGAGGAAGTTATCCACCATTCCTTTGGCCAGGGCCTCGCGATGGTCAGCCTCCAGGCCAATCACGATAAAGTAACTGTCCCAGCCATACATCTCGTTGAAGCGCCCGCCGGGAACCACGTAAGGGTTGGGCAGATAGAGCAGCCCGGCCGCAGGCAGCTCTTCGGGCCGCAGGTCCCCAATCTTCTCGATCCGCCGGGGCAGCGACGCCACCTTCACGTGGCATTTCTCCTCCACCGCTTTCACCTCGGGGGGCGCCGCGACTTCGGCCGGCAGGTAGAGCACCGGGTTGGCCGTCACCTTGATGTCCACCAGCGAGTGGCAATCGGTCATGGAACGGGTCAGCGTGTCCCAGGCGCCGTGAATGTAGCTCAGCGTGGCGTCTGGATTGGGTTGGGTGGCGGCTCCGGCGGCGGCGTCCTGCGCCTGGGCATTCTGACTTGCGACTGCGGCGACTGCAAGGAACAACAAGGGAAACAGCTTCATTGGAACTCCATCGTGTACTGCTGTGGTCCTATGGAGTTTATCGCACCCCGAGCACCGCACGCCTGTTGCCGACATGCGCCCCAGGAACAGTTCCCTCCAGCCTGGTGTCTACACAAGCACAGTGGTTCTGATTGGGAGATACGAGGTGACCTGACCCCCGTTCCCGCGCCGCACCTGGGCGCCGGGCGGGTTC
The DNA here is from genome assembly GCA_903849645.1 of uncultured Acidobacteriaceae bacterium. GTDB lineage: Bacteria > Acidobacteriota > Terriglobia > Terriglobales > Acidobacteriaceae > Telmatobacter. Next base: position 315,428 of record CAINJJ010000009.1, read on the forward strand.
GCCCGCCGGCGCGTGCGGCAGGAATCCTGCGCCTCCCGGCCGGCGCGGCTGATTCTCAATCTCCGGGAGGCAAGTCATGTTTGAAGACTCCACCTTTGAATCCACAGGCCGGATTCGCACCCGCAGCCGCGGCTGGATGGTTGCGGCTTTCGCCTTCAACGGCTCCATCCTGATCGCGCTTGTCTTGATTCCCCTCATTGATCCCGAGGCGCTGCCGCGGATGAGACTGCCCTTCCTGGTGGCTGTGCCCGCGCCGGCTGCGCCGCAGCCCGTGCCGCAGCCGGTGGCGCATCCCTTCAAGGGCGCACCAGAAATCCAGGACGGCCACATCTTCGCTCCGACCAGGATTCCCATCTCCATCTCCATCTTCAAGGAGCCGGAGCGAAGCCCGGCCGGCAACGCGCTTTTTCTGGACTCCGGCGCGCCCGACGGCTCCTCCAGCCTCTTTCACGCGCAGGCCGCTCCGCGGGTCGTGCACCCGGACGCGCAAGGGCCGGTGCGGGTCTCCAGCGCAATCGAGGCCGGGCTGCTGATTCAGAAGACCATGCCGCAGTATCCGCCCATGGCGCGGGCCATGCGGCTGGAGGGAACGGTGGTGCTGGCGGCCACCATCTCCCGCATGGGGACCATCGAAAACCTCCATGTGACCAGCGGGCCGCCCGTGCTGCAGCAGGCGGCGCTCGACGCCGTCAGCACATGGCGCTATCGGCCCTACCTGCTCGATGGCCAGCCGGTCGAGGTGGAGACCACGGTCAACGTGATCTTCACCATGGGGCGTTGATGCCGCCGGCTCGGGTCAGCTTAGCTGCCCGCCAGCTTCTCCCTGGTCAGTTCGTTCCAGGTTGCAAAGGCCTCCGGCATGGGCGGGCTCACCATGCCGGGGGTCAAGCTTTCCATCACGCTTTGGGGCTCCATGGTGCCTTTGGAGTCCTGAAGCACTCCCTTGACCCAGCCCACCGCGGCCAGGCCCTTCGCCCCGGTGAAGGTCTGCTCGACATAGAACCAGCGCTCGTCCCAGCACACCAGCCGCGTACTCAATAGGAACGCTGAAAACAGCGGAAGCGAGCGCCTGTATGTAATCCACGCCGCGCCCACCATCGGCTTCCACCGCGAGCTCACAATGTGATTGAGCAGCCCCGCCCGCGCCAGCAGGTGCGTGCGCGCATAGTCCATCAGGCTCAGATAGCGTGCATTGTTGAGGTGCAGGTTCAGATCGATGTCGTTGGGCCAGACGCGCATCCGGATGCGGTCCTCATCCAGCACGCCCAGCGGCTTCAACGGCCGCACGTGCTGGCGGATCGCCAGCGCCGGAATTCGCACAAAGCTGATCAGATGCGACAAGCAATCTCCTCATGGATCGAGACCCTGCCTTCAGTCTAGAACTGAAGGCAAGGGTCCCGTCCTGGGAGCTTTCACGCCTTGCGGCCCGCAGCGTTTTCGATTCTGCTCTTTACAGAAGGCAGGATGCCAGGTGGAATTTCCCTCAAGGAAGAGCCGCCCTGCAGGATATTCAAACGTCAACACATCAATCGAAGGCGGCCTATGCCTTCCCCTGTGCCGCCCGGACAAACGCCATGTACTCCGGCTTCGGCAGGCTCTTCTGCATCTCCGCGTCCATGCCTCCCGAGGGCCAGTTGGCGCGATCGGCGTACATCTTGTTCAGCCCCTTCATCACCTCTGGATTGCCTCCGGTGAATCCCTCCACCAGCTTCATCCAGCGCGCCGCCAGAGCCTTGCCTTCTTCGCTCGTCGGTTCCACCTTGCGATCCAGCGCTGACTCTACGTCCGCATAGATCTGCTGCCAATCGGTTGTTGTCTTCGCCTGCAACTCCGGCGACCACATCGGCTTCCGCTCCTCCACCGCGGCCAGTGCCTCCTCCGAGTAGTAGCCCTTCGCCCAGTCCGTCTTTTCTTGCATGTGAATCTCCTTCAAAATGAATTGGTAGAGAAGCCAATCCGGCCCTTCCCCCGCTTCCAGCTTTTTGATCGCCTGTTCCACCGAAATGAGCACCCGCTCGATCGCCTTGCGCTTCTCGCGCAGCACAATCCGCTGCTGTGCCAGCGTCCTGGCAAGGCCCGCCTCCGTCGCCTTGCCATCGCCCGCGAACATCTCCGCGATCTGCCGCAGCGGGACCCCCACGTACCGAAGCACAAGAATGCGCTCAAGTTGCGCGAGGTCCTCCTCGCGGTAAAGGCGATAGCCGTTGGCCGAGCGGGCCGAGGGCGACAACAGGCCCAGCCGGTCGTAGTGGTGCAGCGTTCTCACCGTCACATTGGCGGCTTTTGCGAACTCTTGAATGCGAAGCATGCCGTCTCTATTCTCCACTTTCATCTACTTTGCGGCCTGACGTTGCGTCAGGGTCAAGCGCCCTTTTTTGAGTTTTTATCCAGCCGCTTCGCTCCCGCTGAAATCCCTCGCAACCGGCTCTCTGGCGTACCCCAACCCCCATCGGCGACAATCGCTCTTGCCATGGCCAACCTCTCCCGCCGGGATTTTCTCGTGACCGCCTCCGCCGCTACTCTTGCCGCTACCGCCGCACCCGCCTTCGCAGCCGCATCGCGACAGCGGGTGTTTATCGGCTCCAACACGCCTGAAGGCATTCTGGCCTTTGACTGGGACCCGGCCACGGCGGAGTTCACCGCGGCCGGCGTCGCCGCCAAGCTGGCCAACGTGGACTGGCTCACCTTTTCGCCGGGACGTGAGTTTCTCTTTGCCGCTTCAGAGGTGGACTCGTTCAACGGCAAGGCTACGGGCGAAGTGGCAAGCTTCAGCGTTGCCGGCGGCCAGTTGAAGCCGCTCTCCGCGCAGAACTCCGCCGCCACGGGCACCTGTCATGTGGCGCTGGACCACTCGGGGCGGGTGCTGCTCTCGGCGGACTACGGAGGCGGGGCAGCGGCCAGTTTTCTGATCGAAGACGGCAAGCTGAGTCCCGCGGTCTGGACCGAGCACTTTACCGGTCATGGCCCCGTGGCCGACCGGCAACAGAGCGCCCATGCCCACTTCGCGTCCTTCTCGCCCGACAACCGCTTCGCGTATATCAATGACCTGGGCAGCGACCAGATTCACATCTTCAGCCTGGACGCGAAGACGGCCAGGCTCACCGCAGCGGGCAGCTACCAGGCCCACCCCGGCGACGGTCCGCGCACCTTGCACTTCCACCCCAACGGCCACACCGCCTACTCCATCAATGAACTGTCGTCGATTGTGGACGTGCTGGCGTGGAGCAAGGCGGACGGCAGCCTGACGCTCCAGACCCGGATTCCGCTGCTCGAAGAGGGCTCAACGGGCGAGAGCCGGGCCTGCGATACGGTCATCAGCAAAAACGGCGGAAACGTCTACTTCGCCAATCGCTTTCACGACTTTATTTATGCATTCCGCGCCGATGTAAAGACGGGCGCGCTGACGCCCATCGGGCGCACCGGTTCCGGCGGCAAGATTCCGCGCAACTTTGTGCTGGATCCTACCGAGCGGTGGATGCTGGTGGCCAATCAGAATTCAAGCCTGGTGAGCGTCTTTGCCCGCGACCCCGAGACAGGCGCGCTGGCCAATGAGGGCAAGAGCTTCCCCGTTCCCGCGCCCATGTGCATCCTGTTCGCGTGAGTTGCGGTGGCGCTTCAGCCTTTGGACTTGTTGCCAAAGAGAGCGAAAACGAGCCCCGCAGCGGCGCCGACAAGAGGACCTACCAGGAGAAAAAACGTGATGGAATTGAGCGAGTGCACAAGCGCCTGGGTGGCCGGGTTGCCAATCGCGAGCCCTTCATACTTCTTCCACGTCCAGGTATCCTGAGAAGCCTGTGCAGGTCCTGCAAGGTAGAACTGCCCAAGCAGTGCACTGGAAACAATGAGGCAACTGACCATCGCGCTCCAGGCGGCGCTGAGCATTCCTATTCCGGCGGTGCCCGCGACGCGCGCCCCGCGCAAGCCTACCAGGCCCCAGACAATGGCGGTGGCCACAAACAGACCCTTGGCCCATGAGCCAGCCTGCGTGCCGTCTTCAGAGGAAGCCTGCGAAGAGAGAAAAATCTCCGCCACCAGGAGGGCTCCCCCCAGGATGCCCAGCATGGTTCCCGTTCCCATGGCCTTCTTTACTGCTTGATCGGCGCTGTCGGCTAGCCAGAAGATGATGGCCATATAGCCCACCAGGCTGACCGCCGGATCGATGGCGACGGAGCCGTTGACCGGCAGATTGATCACATCCTGCCAGGGCCAGATCCGCAGGCCGAGGACGGCGAGGTTGGCGACTGCCAGCAGCAACAGGGGAACTCTTAACGTTGGCTGCGCGCTGCTGCCCATCGGGTCTTTCCTCGTATCTCTTTCTTGATAATTTCCAGCAGAAAGCTGGACTGAACGCTCAAACAGTCTAAATCCAGAACCCCCCATTCGCTGTCCAAAAATGGGCATGGTTGCCGGGCTGGGAGATTTCAGCCGCGCTTTTCGCTGGGGTCAAACCTGCCCCGCAACTACGCGCTGCTCTTACGGCTAGGCGCCCATCAGAGCAGGACTGCCAAAAGCCGCCTGCGGCGTGTCTTCCTCTGCAGCCGAAGCGACCGGCACGTGAGCCAGTTCCCAGGCAGAGCGGTCCTTGAGCAGGCGCGAAACCAGGGCGGTGTGCATGGCGTGGCCTGCGCGCTCGGCAACCACGTGACCCTCGATGCGCCGTCCGGCCAGGGCCAGGTCGCCAATCAGGTCGAGCACCTTGTGGCGGACGTACTCGTCGGGAAAGCGCAGCGGACCGTTCTCCGGCCCTCTGGCTCCCAGGACAATGGCGTTCTCGGGGCCGGCGCCGCGGATGAGGCCCATGTCGCGAAGGCGCTGCTCGTCCGCCTTGTAGCCGAAGGTGCGGGCCGGCGCAATGGCGGCGCCGTAGGTCTCAGCCGCCAGGTCGATGCAGGCCCGCTGCTGGCCGATGGGCGCGGGAAAGTCGATTGCGTATTGGATGCTGTATCCGGAGCCGGGATAGACCCCGATGAACTTGTTGCCTTCGCGGACCTCGATCGGCCGCAACACGCGAATGGTCTCGCGCCGGCGGCGCTGGGTGCGGATGCCCGCACTCTGAAATGCTTCTACGTAGGGCAAGGCGCTGCCGTCGAGGATGGGCAGCTCCAGGTTGTCGAGTTCGACGATGACGTTGTCCACGCCCATGCCGATCAGGGATGAGAGCAGGTGCTCCGTCGTGGAAATGAGCACGCCCTGCCGCATGAGGCTGGTGGCGTAGCTGACCTTGGCCACGTTGCGTCCGTTGGCGGGGATTTCGAAGTTGTCCAGATCGACGCGGCGGAAGACGATGCCCGAGCCGGCGGGCGCGGGCAACAGCCGCATGGTGACCGGTGCGCCGGAGTGAAGCCCCACTCCGATGAACTCAAGAGGGGCGGCGATCGTCTGCTCAAGATGCGCGAAACTTGCCAAATAAATCCTTTGATGAAGGCAGAAAATTACAGCGTCTGATTAGATTAGACGCTGCACATCATCCTCGTCCTGTGCCATTTTTGCCACAGTCTGCGCCAGCCGGACCACCAATTCAGATCCATGCTGCTCCTCCGGGTTGTGCTAACCATCGTAGAATCAGATTGCCTCCGGGTCTTCCGGGGTACATTTGAGCCAGGGGGTCGCCGAATGCCCACCTTGATTGAACCAGCCGTCCCCATGCGCGCCCTGCTTGCCGGGGCGCGCCGCAGCCAGCCCGCGCTGCTCGAACTGATCCAGAAACTGGTGCGCGCCGAGTCGCCCTCGGACGACAAAGCTGCCGTGGACGCCTGCGTCGCGCTGGCCGCAGATCAGGCCAAAGCACTGGGCGGGCGGGTCAGGCTCCACCGTCAGCGGTCGTTTGGCAACGTGCTGGAGGCGCGCTTCGGGCCGAAATCGAAGACCGGCGCGGCAGGCCGAACGCTGCTTTTAGGCCATCTGGATACGGTGTGGCCGCTGGGAACGCTCAAGTCGATGCCGTGCCGGGTGGCGGGGGGCAGGCTGTGGGGCCCGGGCACGCTGGACATGAAGGCGGGTGTCGCCATGGCCTTCTCAGCCCTGGAGATGCTGGCCGAAGCGAGCCTGCTGAAGAGCGAGATTGTGCTGCTGCTCAACAGCGATGAGGAGGTGGGCAGCCCGGTGTCGCGGCCCATCACGGAGGCCATTGCAAAGGAGTGCGGGGCTGTCTTTGTGCTTGAGCCGGCCCAGGGACTGGCCTATAAAACGGCGCGGAAGGGCACCGGGAACTGGCGCATCGACGTGGCCGGGGTGGCCGCCCACGCCGGGGTGGACTTTGGCAAAGGGGTGAGCGCGCTGCGCGAACTGGCGCGGCAGATAGAGATAATCAGCGGCTGGACCGACCTCGGACGCGGCCTCACGGTCAGTGTTGGCGTGGCGGGCGCAGGCTCCAAGAGCAACGTGATTCCCGCCGAGGCGTGGGCCGAGGTGGATGTAAGGATTGCGCGCAAGGGCGACGGCGCCCGCATCGAGCGCAAGTTCGCCCGGCTCAAGCCCCGGCTCAAGGGGGCTTCGTTGACAGTCACCGGCGGCATCAACCGCCCGCCGATGGAGCGAACCAGAGGCACAGTGAAGCTCTACCGGCAGGCGCGGGCACTGGCCGGGGAGCTTGGATTCCAGTTGGACGAGGCCGCGACCGGAGGCGCATCGGACGGCAACTTCACCTCGGCGCTCGGCATTGCCACTCTGGACGGGATGGGAGCGGTGGGTGAGGGAGCGCACGCCGCGCACGAATCCATAGTGATCGAGCACCTGGCTCCGCGAACCGCCCTGCTGGCGGGACTGCTGGCGGCGCGCTGAGCGGGCTGAAGCGGCTCGCGGCCGGGCTTGATCCCGTCTATGGATGCTGCAGATAGTTCTGCAGGAAGAAGTAGCCGGCGGTGACAAAGCCGATGGCCGCGACGGTCCAGCGCATGGCGCGCTGATTGACCTTGCGGCTGAAGTGAGCGCCCAGATAGCCGCCCGCCGCGGCAAGGATGGCCATGACGAGGCAGAAGCGCCATTCCACGCGACCAGCCAGCATGAAGCTCACCGCGGGAATGCCGATGGAAACGGCCGCCGTGAGCACCTTGAGGGCGTTCATCTCGTGGATGTCGTGGACGCCGCAGATGCCAAACAGGGCCATGGCCAGAAAGCCTCCTCCGGCGCCGAAATAGCCCACATAGACACTGACGGCCACCATGCCGATGACCAGGGCGGTGTTGTAGCGGCGCCCCTCGGACAGCGCGGCCAGCCAGCGGCCCAGCGGAAAGCTCAAGACAAACATGACCGCGGCAAAGAGCAGGAGCCAGGGCAGCAGCTCGCGAAAGCGCTTGTTGCCGGTGTGGAGCAGCAGGTACCCGCCCACCCAGCCGCCCACGCCGGAGGCCAGTCCCAGCGGAGCCAGCTTCCAGCCGTAGGAGCGCAACTGCTGGCGGAAGGCGACCAGGGAGGTCAACTGGCCGGGCCAGAGGGCCACGGTATTCGTGGCCTGCGCCGTCACCGCGCCCACCCCGGCGGCGGTGGTGCTGGCGATCAGGGCGGGGAGCGAAAGAAACGAGCCGCCCCCGGCGATGGTGTTGAGCACACCGGCAAAAAAGGAGGCAGCGGGCAGCCAGCAGGCGCGCAAAAGGTGGAGCAGAACCGGAATCATATCCAACACTTATATAACCTGCATCCATAAGGACGCATAAGGGTTTCCGCTTATGTGGATGCGAAGGGCCAGGCTGCATGCTGAAGCACAAGGTTGGCGGGGGTTCCGGCCTGATAAACTGCACCCACGCAACACCCGGAGTGAAATCAAGCATGAAACACACTTTGCTTATCCTTTTGTTGGCGGCCAGTGGCGCGGGAGCACTTGCACAAGCGCCCGCCAAGGCGACTTCCGCCGCCGCCAAGCCCGCTGTCAAGACTGCCACGGCCGCGCATCCGGCAGGCGCGGCGGCCGCCACCAGCATCAAGCTGCCTCCCGGAATTCCCCCGGTCAAGGGGCTGCAGAAGTCGCTCTTTACCCTCAAGTACCAGGACATCAAGATCGGGACCGGCGCGGACGCCGAGCCCAACAAAATGTACCAGGTGGCTTATACCGGTTGGCTGGCGGCCGACGGGCACAAGTTCGACGCCTCGGCCGACCACATTGCCCCGGTGATGGACAAGGACGGCAAGCCGGTGCTGGACGCTGACGGAAAGCCCAAGCTCGGCGACGTGGTGCCGTTCACGTTTCCCCAGGGCTTTGGGCGCGTCATTCCAGGCTGGGACCAGGGCTTTGAAGGGATGAAGATCGGCGGCAAGCGCCGCCTGTTCATTCCCTGGCAACTGGCCTATGGCGCGCGCGGGCGGCCCGGACCGGACCCGGCTCACCCGGTGATTCCCGGCAAGGCCGACCTGATCTTTGACGTCGAACTGGTGGCCATCACCGAACTGCCCATGCCGGCCAATCATCCCGGCATCAGCGGGCTGCCGGGTGGAGCCCGTCCGGCTGGAGCGCCCACGGCTCCCGCCGCACCCGCTCCAAGTGCCGCTCCCGCAGCCGCTGCCGCTCCGGCGCAGCCTGCCGCCGGCGCTCCTGCGGCGCCGCAGCCCAAATAGCTTGCAACACCCACTCCCAGGCCTCGACCCCGAGGCCTGGGAGACCCTTCTACCCAAAGAAACCATCGCTCCAGTCCCGCTCACGCGGAAGGCCGGTTCAGGCCGTGATCGTGGGTAGCTCAGGAGTGGCGGCAATGAGCTGGCGCGTGTACTCCTGCTGCGGCTCTGCACAAAGTGAGACGGCTTCGCCGGTCTCCACCAGCCGGCCAGCCTGCATGACCGCGATGCGTGTGCTGAGATAGCGCACCAGCGGCATGGAGTGGGAGATGAACAGATAGGTCAGCCCGTAGTCCTGCTGGAGCCGGCGCAGCAGGTTGATGATCTGGGCGCCGACACTCACGTCGAGCGCGGAGACCGGCTCATCGAGGATGAGGAGCTTTGGCCGCAGAGCCAGGGCGCGGGCAATGTTGATGCGCTGGCGCTGGCCGCCGGAGAACTCGTGGGGATAGCGTCCGAGGGCTGAGTCGTCGAGTCCCACCTCGGCGAGCAACTGGACGGCGCGGGCGCGCATGGCTGCCTTGCCCTGCGCAGCGCCCGGCTCGACTCCGTGAATGATCCAGGGTTCGGTGACGATTTCCAAAACCTTCATGCGCGGGTTGAGGGCGGCATAGGGGTCCTGAAAGACAGGCTGCATCTGGCGGCGCAGGCGGTGCATCTCCGCGCTGGACGCGCGGGCCACATCGACGCCGTCCACACGGACCACGCCCGCGGTGGGCTTGACCAGGCCCAGGATCATGCGGGCGACGGTGGTCTTGCCCGACCCGGACTCGCCCACCAGCCCGAGCGTCTCGCCGGGCTCGATGGAGAAGGAGACGGCATCCACGACGGCGCGCTGCGTGGTCCCGAGTCCCAGCCGCTGGGGATAGCTCTTCGAGACCGAGACCAATTCGACGAGGGCCATGAGTGGATGCTACCGGAAAAGCGCCCATCTGGTTCCAAATCCCCAGGGGAGCGCACCCGGCTTTCGAGGAGACACCAGGAGAACACTCCTCAGGGCTGAGGGTTTGCTTCAGGTTGTTGAAAAGAATTGACGCACGGAGGCGGCTGGCAATGATACAAAGGCAGGCAAAGCTCCCGCACGGGCGATTCCCCGCCCCGCGGCCGGCGAGGAGGCATTATGGCGAAGTTTCGCGTTCTGGCGTTGGATGGCGGCGGTTCCTGGGCGTTGATCCAGGTGAAGGCGCTGATTGATCTGTATGGCGCAAATGCAACCGGGCACGATGTGCTGCGGGATTTTGACCTGGCGGCGGGCAACTCCGGCGGCAGCATTGTGCTGGGCGGGCTGGTGGAGGACATGCCGCTCGTTGCGCTGCACAACTTCTTTCTCAGCGAAGCGACGCGCAAGAGCGTCTTCAAGCAGAAGCCGTTTCACATTCCCGGAACGCCGAAGTACGACACGGCGCAGAAGCTGGTGGGGCTCCATGCGGCGCTGCCCAAGCGCGGCGGGATGCTGCTGGCGGACGCGGCGGCGGACATTTTAAGCACCCAGACGGGCAAGCCGATCCACCTGCTGATTGTGGGCTTTGACTATGACTGCAACCGGGCGCGGCTGTTCCGTTCGGCGGCGGCGAGCGGCCCGGCCTGGGGAGACGGGGATACGTCGCAGGTGAAACTGGCGGAGGCGATTCACGCCTCGACCAACGCGCCGGTGCTGTTCTTTGACAAGCCGGCGCAGTTTCCCAGCGAGCCGGCCAAGCGCTACTGGGATGGGGCGATCACGGGGTGCAACAATCCGATCTTGCCGGCGGTGACGGAGGCGGTGGTGCTGGGCAATGCGCCCACTTCGATTGCGGCACTGAGCATTGGGACGGGGACCGTGAGCCTGCCGCAGGCTCCGGCGGGGGCGGCCCAGCAGGTGTATTATGCGCCGGCGGAGGACCCCGGCCTGCTGCATGACCTGGAGAAGATTGCGGGAGCGATTGTGGACGATCCGCCGGACGCGGGGAGCTTTGTGGCCCATGTGATGACGGGTGGATCGCCGGGCCTGCCGGCCCCGGTTGACAGCCGCATTGTGCGCATGTGCCCGATGGTTGCGCCGGTGCTGGACGCGGCGGGCAACTGGGGGTTGCCGAGCGGGCTGGACACCAACGCCTTTCACACGCTGGCGAACCTGGCGATGGATGCGGTGGACCAGGGGCAGGTGCAAGCGATCGAGAACTTTGCCGAGGTGTGGCTGCAGGACAAGGTCAACAACCAGCCGATCCGCTCCGGTGGGAACCACAAGACGGAGCTGGGCCAGGACCACTATTCGCAGGCCAAGGCGGCATGGAACCTGGTGAAGCAGGGGCTGTGAACAGCCCCCAGCCTCCGCACCTCGCGCGTGGAGAGCAGTGCGTCGAATTACGCGCGCCAACCTGAATCCAGACTGACCCTCCGTTTCAGCTCAAGGGATTCTCGCCCGATGCACGCATATAAACGGAGTATCGCTCATCGCGTATCTTGTACATCGCGGTGAGGTCCAGGCTGGCGGTTGCGCCGGATGCCTTGAAGCGCAGGTCAGCCGATGATTCGACCTGCAGCCAGTCATCCGCCTTGCCACTGTTTTTGCCTGTTCCGGCTTTCAACTCCGGGAGTTTTTCGGCGGGCGGCAGGTTCTTTGGAACCGTCTCTCCGCTGTGAATCACGCGGTTTGGCTCGTCCGTGGGTCCCGCCCCAAGCTTCACCGCCAGCACCAGCGGCCCATAGAGCGCCGCCACCACTGAAGTGTCGCCGACAAGGGACTCCTGCCGCAGCGCCATGGGCAGGCCAACGGTGAGCACGTCGCCATCTTGCCAGACTCTGCGAATCGCCAGGTAGGAACCCGGATCGGCAACCGACTCCAGACTCTTTCCATTGACCTTTACCTCAGCACCGGTGGTCCAGCCGGGAATCCTCACGTGAATGGTGCGCAGATGCGGAGTGGCGCAACGGACCTTCAAGGTCGTTCCCTGCTCCTCCGGGAACCTCGTGCTCTGCTGAAGGCTGATCCCCTGCTCTTTCCAATCCAGCGTGGAAGCAATGAACTGGTTGATGTAAATCTCCGCGCCCCGCCGGAAGTAGATTGTGTCTCCGAACTTCGCGAACTCCTCCGCGCCGGTTCCAGTGCAGCACCAGAAGGACTCCTCGGCCGAGTTATAGGCGCGCCAGTAGCCCGCCGCGAGCGGGAAGAAGTACTGCTTGAGCCCCTGCGCATTCTGCGTGCCGAGCCTGCAGTTGAAGAGCGACCGCTCGTATTCATCCATCCAGCGAGCATCGGCAGTCCAGCCGAAGACGATTCGCTCGAGCTTCATCAGGTTATAGGCCACGCAGCACTCGGCATTGGTCCAGGCCAAGGTCCCTTGGAGTTGGCCCGAGGGAGTCTTCCAGTGTTCATCGAGGCTGGTGTTGCCAATGGCGTAGTTGCGGGCAGCGAGAACTTCGCCGAGAAAGTACTCGGCAATTTCACGGTAACGGCGGTCGCCCGTCACTTCATACTTGCGGGCCGCGCCGATGATCTTGGGTACGTGCGTGTTGGCATGGAGGCCCTGCAACTCATCGCGCCGCTCTGCGAGGGGATCGAGAAAACCGGGTTGCTCGAAGAGGCTTGCGGCGTCGAGGTAACGCTCTTTCCCGGTCACAGCGGCCAGGTTGACGAGCACCTCGTTCATCCCTCCATACTCGGTGCGCAACATGCGCTGGCGCTGATCGATGCTGATGCCTACAAAGTACTCCTGCGCCCATTGGCCCATGCCTTCCGCAATGCGCAGCGCGTCGGCGTTGCCGGCGAGCGTGTACATATCGAGCAGGCCGGCCATGATCTTGTGGTAGGTGTAGAAGGGCGCCCAGACGGGCTTGCCTTGCGCAAGGCGTTCAAAGAGCTCGGTGGGATAGGCGCTCAGATAGTTCGTCCCGATCTTCTTCTGGCACGCGCCAAGACCGGCGACAAGCTCATCACCGCGGCTTTTGAGAACCGCATTCCCAGCGGATGCCCAGGCCAGCGCGAAAGCGGACAAGGAATGCCCACCTGCAAAATGACCTCGCAGCTCGCCTGCCGGATCTTCCCAACCCTTGTACGGGACCGCTGTGGAGGTGATGCCAGCCGTCAAGCGAAACGAGTGCAAGAGGCGATCCACGCTGAGCGAGTCAAGGTAACGCGCATTGATCTCCTCCTGCTCCTTGAAGAGGCCGCGATCAAGGCGAACCGAGGCCAGCGGGTAAGGCTCAAGCTTTGCCGAGAGCTGTCCAGCTTCAGCGGCAGCCAGGCTCTGAAGGGCCGCCGATGGGCCGATCAACCAAAGACCCGCTGCTCCGGCTGAGGTCTTGAGAAAACTGCGGCGCGAACGCTTGATCATGGCAGCACTCCTTTTTCGAATCTCCTATTTACAGCTCGCCTGAAAGCAGAGATTCTTGCTGAAGAACGGGATCACATGGTTCTGAAAACGGTCAGCCACGGCGCTGGTATGCGTGCCGGGATAGATCTCGAAGCTGTTGGCAATGCCGTACTGGTCGAAGACGTCGTGCAGCTTGCCGGCGTCCACGCGCAGGCCGTCCTGATCGCCCACGTCCATGGAAATGGCGCGATACTGCTTCAGGTTGCCAATGTACTGATCGACAAACGCGAGAGGCGCGTTGGCCGCCCATCTGGCGAGGACATCCGGCTGAACGACACCGTCTTTCATCGGCAGGTCGAGGTAAAGAGGCGGATTCTTTGGATCCGGCGACCACGCAGCCGCAGTGGCGAGTTGCGCGCGCTCAAAGAACGACAGCTTCGCTGAGTCCTCCGCAGTCTTCACGGCCGCGAGCTTCTTCTCCAGGTCTGGATTCGGCGGGCCGGCAGGCCGCGCGGACATGCAGCAGGGGCTCATGATGTACAAGCTGCCGAAGACTTCAGGATGCTTCATGCCGATGCGCGAGGCGCCGTAACCGCCCATCGAATGGCCAACCAGCCCGCGGCTCGCGCGGGTAGGAATGGTCCGGTAGTGCGCGTCAACATAGCTGACCACGTCGTGCGCGATGAACCTCTCAAAATCGCCCGTTGTGACTGAACTCGAATACATCGACCCGTTGTGCATGGTCTTGGAGTCCGGCAGCACGACGATCATCTCCTTCGCGCCCTGGGCAAAGGCTCCCTCAATCGTTTGCGGAACATGTATCTCGCCACTCCACTGCTCGGCGCCAATGGAATACCCATGCAGGGCGTAGACCACGGGATAGCGGCGCGAAGCCTCTTTGCGGTAGCTGGGTGGCAGAAAGACAATCACATCGCGGTCGACAGCATCGCCCTCAAGATTGCCTTCAAGCGCCGGGCCGTGAACCTTGATGTGCTCCACTGTTACTGGCTTTGCACCCGGGACAACAGGCGGCACAATCGTCTGCACTTGCGCCGCAATCCTCGGCGCTCCGTAACAAGCAGCGGCAAGCGCCACTGCAAATAACAATCGCATCGTTCTCATCAAAAACCTCCCTTGAAAACCTTGGCTACTCAATTGGAAACGAATAGATACCTACACTGAAAGGTGGAGCCTCAATCATCTCCGGCATTGAAACGAGAGAGTGCTCCTCCACAGCTAACTCCGGCGCTTTTCCCACCGCAACAACTGCATCCACCTTGGCGGGAGCCATCTGCCAGAGCTTGCCCTGGCTCGCAAGTTTGACCCCGCTGATGGTGAGCTTCATGCTCTGCTTGCCGTCCGATGGATTCAACACAGCAACCGTGAGCGTCTTGCGGTCCTCGCTCAGCGCCGCGCTCACATCCAGTGGATAGGTGTCGCTGCCTGGATTCACCGCGGGCTGATCGCCTCCGGCCGGGAAGATCGGCTTAGGCTGCGGCGAGTCGCCCGAAACGGCAACAGGAATGACGCCGAAGTGATCGCGATACATCTTGAACACAAGGCCGGTTGGATTCAACACGGCCTCAGTCCGGGTCTGGCTCATCATGGCCGTGGCGAAGGTAAAGGCTCCGAGTTGGAAGACGTCCGAGTGCCGGAACATCTCGTGGAATGCCCATGCGTAGGCCGGAACCACCTTGTATGAGTTCGGGCCTCCGCCCATGTAGGCCCATTCGTCAATGGCGATCGGCACGGGCTTGTCTTTCAGGCCCGGAATGCGCTTCAAATACTCCTGATAGTGTTCGTACTTTGCGCGCACTTGAACGGCCGGCGCTCTCTCCCACTCGATGAGGGAGAGAGGAGGGGAGATCGGTACTTTCTTTTCGAGCTTGAGATCGGTGTGTTCCGTGCCCGATGCGTAGTAGTGCTCGCTCAGCATGTCGATATTGTCGAGACAGTTCAGGAGGAGCTGGCCGCTCCAGTCGGCAGCGGAGAGATAGTCGGGAACGTACTGCCCGTTGATCCGCTTTGACTGGTTGGCTCCCTCCATGACGTCGGGCATTGCGCCGCCGGCAATGAGCTTGATCGAAGGGTCAACCTGCTTCATGGCTTTTGCAAATAAATTGTGCTTGATTTCGAATTGCGGCAAGGACATGGAGCCCATCTGGTAGTCGCCCCATGGCTCGTTGCCAATGCCCCACAGTTTCACGTTGTAGGGTTGCGGGTGGCCGTTGGCGGCGCGCCATCTTCCCATCGGAGTCGTGGCTGCTCCGTTGGTGTATTCCACCAGTTCCCGCGCGGACCAGGCATCGCCAAAGCCGGCATTGACCGTGATGTAAGGATCCACACCGAGCAGGCGGCAGAGCGTCAGGAACTCATCGGTACCCACATCGTTCGGCTGCACCGCGTGCCAGACCGGATCGTAGATGGGAGGGCGCTTGTCCATCTCGCCGACGCCGTTGCGCCACTCGTATGCGGAGACAAAGTTGCCGCCCGGAAAGCGGTAGACGCCGGAATGAAGTTGCTTGAGAGCGGCGATGACCTCCGCGCGGAATCCCTCCACATTGTCTGCCGGCATCAGCGAAACCGCGCCAACGTGGAATGATCCTGTGCCACTCCCGGTGATCTCAATCCTCCCGTCTTCGGTGTCACCCTGGGCCAGGAACTTCAGCGGGAACCTGGTGAAAGCGGAACCAATGGAATGGGCGCGAAGGGTGACAGTCTGGCGATCACTGGCCTCAGTGCCCCAGGAAAGGGTCACCTTTACAACTGCGGCGGAATTGAACGCCAGCACAATGCGGCCCGTGTACTGCTTCCCTTTGCGAAGGGCCAGGCCTGATTGCCCGATTCCGTGCGACGCTTCGGCATCGAGCTTGATCAGCGGCGAGTGATCTCCTGTAAATGGCGCCGTCGTGTCCATCGTCACCGCTTCATCGCCGCCAATCGGAACCCAGCGGCGCACCGGGCCGCGGCGCATCCAGGCAGGACCCGGAGGCGGCTCGGGCGCCTTCGACGTGATCGGACTGTAGAACTTGCGATCCGCGATCATCTCAGCCCACACGCCTTCGTTGACAATGTTGCCGCCATGCTCCAGAAACTGCCCGTAGATGTACCTCGAAATGGGCGCGCCGGTCTTTGTCGCATCGACGCTGACATGGACAGCCGGGCCCTGCGCCAGAGTCACAAAGGGCAGGGAAAGCAGGGCCAGCAGGAGCGCCAGCGTCTTGAGCGCAAATAGTCTGTTTACCGATCGCATGATGATGTACTCCGTAAGAACCCCAACTTGCCAGCGCATTCAAGGTCGGAGGCTCCGTACTCTGTTGTGTTGAGGCGGCTCGTTCACTCTCCAGTGAAGCAGCGTCCGGCCGCGCGATATCTGTCATGGTTCAAGCGAGATGACCGTCACCGACTTCGGCTCGACGATGAGCGCCAATCGTCCATTCTTTACGACTGCGGAAACAGGCTTTGGCGTCACGGAAGTCGGCGCCGCGAATGTGTTCACGCTGTCCACGGCGGGCGCGGTCAGCGTCTCTCCCTTCGCCTGCTTCACCTGCATGCCCGTCACGTCAGCCGAGATCTCAGCCGGTTTGTCAGCATCAAGGTTCGTGATTTCGATCCAGAGTTTGCCTGAAGCATCCCTGGCAGCGATTGCATCCACGCGCGGCAGGCTAGCGCCACCCTGCTTGTATGTGCCGGCGTCAAAGGCCACAGGAATGGATGTCGCATCCTGGAACGGCAGATACATTTTGAAGAGATAGTAGGTGGGCGTGAGAACCATCTTCTCTTTGTCCGTGAGAATCATGGCCTGCAGCACGTTGATCATCTGAGCGATGTTCGACATGCGCACCCGATCGGCATGGCGCGCAAAGATATTCAGATTCAGCGATGCGAGGATCGCGTCCCTCAGGCTGTTCTGCTGCACCAGAAAGGCCGGATTGCTGCCGGGCAGAGGCGCGTGCCATGCGCCCCATTCATCCACCACCAGAGCGACCTTCTTCTGCGGATCGTACTTGTCCATGACCGCCTCCTGCTTGTGCAGGAACTCGTCCATGAAGAGCGTGGACTTGAGAGCCTTGGCGTACTCCTCCAACCCGAAGCCGGTTGAAGGGGTCGAGGGCGGCCATCCGTTTGGCACGGTGTACCAATGCAGGGAGAGGCCGTCGAAATCCCAGCTCCAGTCGTGGCTCTGCCAGGCCTTCATCATGGTCTCGGTCCACTCCGTGTCGGGAGTCCCAGGGCCCACGGCGATCTTGAGCATGTGGTTCGGGCCCTGCTGGGAAGGATTCAGGTTGGCGACGAAGCGGCTGTAGATCTTGAGCTGGCTGGCATAGTAGTCAGGCGTCATGTCGCCTCCGCAGCTCCAGCTTTCGTTTCCAATGCCCATGAATCCCACTTTGTAGGCGTCCGGGTGGCCGTTCGCGGCGCGCTCCCTGGCCAGCGCGGTGGGGGCGGCTGCGGTCATGTACTCCAGCCATTCCCCCGCCTCCTGCGGCGTGCCTGATCCCACGTTGACCGAGACATAAGCCTCGCTGCCGATCTGGTGGATGAAGTCCATGAACTCGTCGGTGCCAAAGGCGTTGGTGTCGATGACCCCGCCCCAGGCGGAGTTGACCGTTGCCGGCCGCTGGGCCGCCGGGCCAATTCCCTTCCGCCAGTGGTACTGGTCCGCAAAGCAGCCGCCCGGCCAGCGGACGTTGGGGACCTTGAGCGCGCGAAGAGCGGTGACCACGTCATTGCGGATGCCGCGGGTGTTCGGAATGGGAGAGTCGGGACCAACCCAGATGCCCTCATAGAGGCCATGCCCGAGATTCTCCGCAAACTGGCCAAAGAGATTGCGGTCGATCTTCGCTCCAGCCCTGGATGCGTCGATCGACAGATGAACAGGCTCCTGAGCCAGCAACGGCGCAGAAAGAGCCGGCAGCAGAATCGAAAGCAGAAAGGCGGGGGCGATATGGCGGCAATTCATCGGAACTCCTGAACATTAGGCCGCGAACGCGGCGTGTAGTGAGTTGGTGTCATCGACCGCCCGGCCACGGAGCGGTCAGGATGCGTAAACGTTCTCTCAGGGACGCACTATACAGAACCAGCGGAACTCTGATCAAGCTAAATAAATCGATGTACTCTTGGGAAAAATGCGGTTGTGCCCCCCGGCCCCCGCGGAGTACCATGCCCGTGACCGGTACGCCGTCGCTTCCTGCGTCTCAAACGGATTTACTGGAAAACGATTCCCCCGGCCAGCTATCTGCCCTGGATTGGACCGGGCGACCGGGCAGCCATGGCGTTTCGGGCATCCTGGCAGGGGAGTTCGCGAAAAGAGAGGGTCTGATGAAGAAACTTGGAATCGCACTGTGTTTGCTGTCGGGCATCTGCTGCGCGCAGAGTCCGGAGAGTTTCGCACCCGCCTCCACCAATGTCTGGGGAGCGGCTTATCCTCGCGTCGACGCCAGCGGCAAAGCCGAGTTCCGGATCAAGGCGCCGGACGCCACCAGCGTGAAGCTCAATTTCTGGAGCAACCCCAAGATGGATATGGTGAAGCAGTCCGATGGATACTGGACCGCCACCACGCCGCCCCTTGTTCCCGGATTCCACTACTACACCCTCACCATCGACGGGGTGGAGGTCAGCGACCCGGGGAGCCACTCCTTCTTTGGCGGCGGAAAGGACGCGAGCGGAATCGAAATCCCGGAGCCTGGGTCAACCTACTACCTTCCGCAAGACGTTCCACACGGCGCTGTCCGCGAGATCTGGTACTCGTCCAAAGTCACAGGAACCTGGCGTCACGCCCTCGTCTATCTGCCGCCGGCATATGATGCGCAGCCCAAGACGCGGTATCCGGTCCTCTATCTGCAACACGGCGGAGGCGAAGATGAAACCGGCTGGATCAAGCAGGGCAATGCCAACTTCATCCTCGACAACCTGATCGCCAGTGGAAGCTCGAAGCCCATGATCGTTGTGATGGCTTACGGCTACGCGCGGCGCGCCGGCCACACCGACCCCGATCTCACCGGCAAGCCCTTCGGCTCTCCTGAGATGATGAAGGCCATGGAGGAGATGTCGGCGGCCTTTGAAGCCGACCTCACGCAGGCGCTGATTCCATTTGTCGATGCAACGTTCAGGACCATCGCCGACCGCGAGCATCGCGCCATGGCCGGCCTTTCGATGGGTGGAATGCAGACCTTCCAGGTGACCTTCAACCATCTGGACATGTTCTCTTACATCGGCGGATTCAGCGGCGCGGGCGGAATGGCCATGATGCGCACCGACCAGAAGCCGGATCTCAAGACCGCCTTCAACGGGGCCCTGGCTGATCCGGCGGCCTTTGCCGCGCGCGTGCACCTGCTGTGGATTGGCGTGGGGACGGATGAGCCTCCGATGATGCATGCCGGCATCGCTCGATTGCATGACACTCTTATGGAAGCAAAGGTGCAGCACGTCTATTACGAGTCGCCCGGGACCAACCATGAGTGGCAGACATGGCGCCGCGATCTCAAGGATTTTGCCCCGCGGCTCTTTCAGAAGTGAATTGCCGCGGCATGCGCGCCGGGGGCGTTTGCTCCCGGCCGCAGCCTGGCAAGGCGCATTGATCCCTCTTGATCGCCCATGAACAAATCAGAGGCTCGTCCCCATGGTTTCAAAAGGCTCGACCGTTCGGATTGCCGCGTTGGTTCTCCTGGTTGCATTTCCTGGCATTGCGTATGCCCAGCCCACCCCTTCGGCAGCCAACTCGGTTGCATCTCCCGCAGCAGATGCGGCCGCGGAGCTTCCGTTTCTCAGCCCCATCTTCGGAGACAACATGGTGCTGCAGCGGGGCAAGCTGAACACCCTTTGGGGCTGGTCCGAGCCGGGAGACAAAGTCAGAGTCGAAATTGGGGAAGCAGCAGCGTCCGGCGTTGCGGGGCCCGACCGCCGCTGGCAGGTGAAGATTCAACCGCCTGCCGTGAGCGGCCCTTTCACCGTCAGGATCTCCGGACGCGCGACGGTTGAGCTGCGCAATGTGCTTGCCGGTGATGTATGGCTTTGCGGGGGCCAGTCCAACATGGGCCTGCCGCTGCGGTTTACGCGCAATGGCGCGGATGTGGCAAAGACGGCCAACTATCCGGAGATTCGCTTCGTAACCATCGCGGGCCATCCGGCCTACCGCCCCACGGACCTTGCGGGCGGCAAGTGGAGCGCCGTCTCGCCCGATACGGCCGAATGGGTTTCGGCAGTCGCCTTTTACTTTGCGCGCAAGGTGCAGGGGGAGATGCACGTGCCCATCGGGCTGGTGCAGGACAGCATGGGAGGAACGCCAGCCGAGGCTTGGACAAGCGCCGAGGCGCTCCGGCCGCTGAAGGACTTCGACATCCCGCTGGCCGAGGTGCAGCGGCTGGCGGCTGCCGGAGCGCCGGAGTACGGCAACTTCGTGATGCACTGGTATGACGGCAACGACATCGGCCTGAAGGGAAAATGGGCTGATCCCGATCTCGACGATTCCAAATGGAAGCCGGTCGACATCCCCGGCGGATTCTCGGAACTGGGCGTGCCGGAAACACCGGCCGTTGCCTGGTTCAGAAAGGGGATCGTGCTGCCTGACCCGCTGCCCGCAGGCCGCGCAATGGTGCGGCTGGGGGTCATCGAACGCATGGATACGGTCTATGTGAACGGCAAGGAGGTCGGCGCGAGCGCCTGGGTTGAGAATCCGCGCGCCTACTTCCTGCCGGAAGGAGTCCTCAAGCCCGGGCGCAACCTGATCGCGATCCGCGTGCTCAAAACCAGACCGGTTGGCGGCTTCCTGGGCAAACCAGAGGATCTTTCCCTTGTGCTGGGCGACAAGACCAGCATTCCGTTGGCCGGCAAGTGGAGCGGCAAGCTCAGTGTGGATGCCCGCCCGCCGTATGCCTTGCCCATCTCCTATGAGAACTGGCCGGTGATGCCGTCTGTCCTCTACGAGGGGATGCTTGCGCCCATCGCGCCGCTTTCCATCACCGGCGCCCTTTGGTACCAGGGCGAACAGAACTCGCCGCGCGGCTACCAGTACCGCAGGATTCTCCCTGCCATGATCGGGGACTGGCGCAGGCTCTTCGGGCAGGGTGACTTTCCCTTCTATATCGTGGGCCTGCCGGCCTTCAAGCCCCGGAGCGAGACACCCCTGGAGGGTGACGAGTGGGCGGAGTCGCGCGAGTCGCAGGCGATCACCGCCGCCACGGTTCCCAACTCATGCCTGGCCGTGACCATTGACACCGGTGATGCGAACAACATCCATCCCGCTGAAAAGCAACCCGTGGGCGATCGGCTGGCGCTTTGCGCGCTGGCCAACCATTACGGGCAAAAGGTTGCCTTTGCCGGGCCGGCCATGACCTCCGTCGAGCCGGTTCCGGGCGCGCTCCGAATCCACTTCGCCCACACCGAGGGCGGCCTGGTGGTCAAGGGGGAGAAGCTGGAGGAGTTTTCCGTCGCCGGGGAAGACCACAAGTGGTACTGGGCCAATGCGCGGATTGAAGGAGACAGCGTCCTTGTCTCCTCCCCTTTGGTGCCCAACCCAAAAGAGGTCCGTTACGCCTGGCAATCCAATCCGGCGGCGACCCTGTTCAACGGCGCCGGTTTGCCCGCAGCGCCTTTTCGGACGGACAACTGGCCCGGCGTCACAGAGAGTGCCAGGCCCTACTGATCGCAGGCGACAGAGAGCGTCGGAGCAACGCCGGCGGTTCCTTGCCGGGCTTCCCAGCCTGCGGAAAATCTTCATAAATGCCATCAAAGTGTCAGGGCGCGACTTCAGTCGCGCCGCAAGCGCCATACCATCAACAGGGCCTTAGCCCCTGGGGTTTGCTTTTCAGGCTTCCTCCCCAACGACATGCCAATTTCCGCAGCCTGTTCAGCCCATTGAAAATCGCGCATCCGCAGGGGCATGGGTGGCTGCGTTCCCTTGCTGCCGCCTTGTCTCTCTCCGATTCCGCAACCCGGTCTCCTGGACCAAGGCTGACTGGACTCTGGGCTCTAACCGAGCTTGGGGTGCGCGTTGTGGAAGCCCGTGGCCTGCTGGTATTGCCAGCCGAAGGCGGCGAGGCGGGCGTCCTGGTAATGACCGGCGAGGAAGGTGAGCGAGACCGGGGTGCCGGGGCCGCCGATGTCGTCGTGGTCGCCGTCGTCGATGGCGGGGGGCCGGGGTGCGTCCGGGCCGCGGAGGCCGTTGGGGACGATGAGCGCGGGGTGGCCGGTGAGGTTGGTGGCCACCAACTGCATATCGGTCGAAGGCGTGACGATGATGTCTACCTGCTCGAAGAGGGCGGATAGCTGCTGGATGCCGAGGGTGCGGGCGCGGTTGGCCTGGATGTACTCGACGGCGGGATAGAAGCGGGCGGTGCGGAAGGCGTTGGGCCAGTCTTCAATGCCCTGTTCGGTAAGCTGGCTATCGCGGCCAGAGAGGGTGAGGTCGTCAAAGGCCGCCGCGGCCTCGGCGGTGAGCAGAGCGGACATGGCGCCCCAGGGGAGCTTGGGCAGCTCGAGCGGAATGGGGTTGATGCCCATGGAGCGGAGCTTTTCTAGGGCAGCGGCGTCAAAGCGGCGGTCGTAGTCGCGGCGGGCATGAGCCTGCTGCTGGGCTGCGTTGCGTTCTTCGCGGCTCTTGCGCTCGTCCGGCCTTTCATGGGGCGGCGCCTCGGCCGGGCTGAATGCGGAGGGCGGGTCAAATTCGCTCTTGAGATAGCCGACGCGGAAGCGATGGAGATTGAGCCGCGGGTCCCAGCGGAAGTCGGTGGCGGTGACGGAGGGATCTCTGCCGTCGGGGCCGTGGATGACTTCGAGAACGAGGGCGCAGTCTTCCGCGGAGCGGGCGATGGGACCGAGCTTGTCCATGGTCCAACTGAGGGCCATGGCGCCCGTGCGGGGGACGAGGCCGAAGGTGGGCCGCAGGCCGGTGACGCCGCAGCGGGTGGAGGGGGAGGAGATGGAGCCGAGGGTCTCCGAGCCAATGGCGAAGGCCACGCAACCGGCGCTGACGGCGCTGGCGGATCCGGCGGAGGAGCCGCTGGAGCCTTGGGCGGGGTTCCAGGGATTGCGGGTGCGCCCGCCAAACCACTTGTCGCCCATGGCGAGCGCCCCGAGGGAGGTTTTGGCCACCAGGATGGCGCCGGCAGCGTCAAGGCGCTGGACCACAGTGGCGTCCTCGTCGAAGGACTGGTGTTCAAAGCCGCCGGCGCCCCAGGTGGTTGGATAGCCTTTGACGGCAAGCAGATCCTTGGCGGCCCAGGGGATGCCGTGAAGCGGGCCTCGGTAGCGGCCGGCGGCCAGCTCCACATCGGCGGCTTTGGCCTGGGCGAGGGCGCGCTCTTCCGTCAGCGTGATGACGAAATGGAGCCTGGCGTCGTAGCGCTTGAGGCGGGCGAGGTACATCTGGGTGAGCGCGAGGGCGGTGATCTTGCGGGCCTTGAGCAGCTCCCCGAGATGGGCGACGGATTCGAAGGCGAGGTCTTCGATCTGTCCCGAGGGGAAGTCGACGGGGCGGGGTGACTCGCCGGCCATGACGATCTGGCGGGGGGGCAAGCGCTCACCGAGGGGGCGCGGGTTGAAGACGAAGGCCGGAGCGACGGAGTTGGCCATTTTGAGCGCGCGGATGGGCTCGTAGGAGTCGCGCTGGCCTTTGAGCCCTTCGAGCATCATCTGCTTTTGTTCAGAGGAGAAGGGGCCAACGCCGGCGAGGGCGGCGGCCTGGTCGAGCATCTCGGCGGTGATTTTGGGCGCCTCGGGGGACTTGCCGGTGGACTCGGGAGCCTGTGCGACGGCCTCGGCCTGGGCGGCCAGCGTGTAGAGAATGCCGGGGAGCAGTGCGGAGGTGATGCCGGCGCGGGAGCAGGCGGAGAGGAAGCCTCGACGGTCCAAGGTCATGGCGGAGAGTCCTTTGCGAAGAAGATGCCCTTTCGCAGACTATAACCGATGGCGGCGATGCGGACTTTGCGCGGGCCAGGTGGAACATCTTCCAGAATTGTGCGGACTCGGACTTTGCCGGCCTCCCGCCCATTGCGCTGGAAGACGCGCAATATATGGGGCACGCAACCCTGCAGTCAATCCGAAGACGAGCTACGTGGTGAGGCGGTCGGGAGAGATGGCGGCTAGGGGCCAGAGGTGGAAGACGGAGCCGCGCTGGCCGGAGACCGCGACTTCCAGTTCCGTTTCGCCGGGCTTGAGGCCGTAGACGCGGCTGGTGAGGGCTTCGCGGCCGCCAATGAAGGACTCGATGACCGAGCCATCGAGGAAGATGTGGAGGGCCGGCCGGGGGTAAGGCAGCGCAGGCAGCGGGAAGGTGGTGCCGCCGCAGCGGATGGCATTGCCGGGGACATCGACGGTCAACTCGCAGAGGCGGGCGCCGTTGACGGAGAGGCCGACCGTGACCTTGCCACCTGGGAATTCGACCGGCAGGCGAAGTTCCTGGCGGAGGGTGGCGAGCTTGCGGCGGAAGGGCGCGCTCGGCTGGACAGCGATCTTTTCTTCGGGGCCGCGAAGTCTTGCGGCCTCCGCGGCGACAGCAATCTCAAGCTGACCCTGGGCGCCGATGGTGAGCACGCGGGGCAGAGACATTGCGCCTGACCAGCCGGCGGCGGCGAATTCGGCCTCGGGGCGGCGCTCCTGAATCCAGCCCCACAAGATGCGGCGGCCATCGGGAGCGCGGAAGCTCTTGGGAGCGTAGAAAGCGCCGCGGTCGAGCAGGCCCTGGCGCTTGACGGTGAAGGTGTGCTGTTGGATGTCGTAATCGCCGGTGTTCCAGAAGACCTTGCCCTCAGCGGAGTAGAGGAGGCAGTGCTGGCCGTTGACCTCAAAGAAGTCGGGGCACTCCCACATTTCGCCGGTTTGGTTGGGGTCGTCGGAGTGGAGTCCGTTGGGCTTGCCGGAGGCGAGGGGGTGGAGGTAGTCCCAGTGGCGGAGGTCTGTGGAGCGATAGAGCAGGGCGCAGCCGCCCTTGCCGCGTTCGCCGGAGCCAACGACCATGTACCAGGCGTCGCCTTCCTGCCAGGGGCAGGGGTCGCGGAAGCCCGTGACCGCCATGCCGGCGGGGGGCAGCGCGACGACGGGGTCGGGGAGCTTTTTCCAGCTCCCGAGGGTGTCATCGACGGCGGTGGCCAGCAACTGGGTTTCGCGGTATTTCGCCCCGCTGTCGTGGATGGTGACGAGCTCTGGCGGTGCGGCCTGGATGCCGGTGTAGATGAGGGTGGGAACGCCGTTGTGGACTACGGCGGATCCGCTGAAGCAGCCGTCGCCATCGTGCCAGCCGGGAGTGGGGGCCAGGGCGATGGGCTGATGACGCCAGTGGACCATGTCCGTGCTGACGGCGTGGCCCCAGTGCATGTCGCCCCAGACGGCCGCGCCGGGATTCATCTGGTAGAAGAGGTGATACTTGCCCTTCCACCAGATGGGGCCGTTGGGGTCGTTCATCCAGTTGTGGGGAGCGACGAAGTGGAGTTCGGGGCGGTTTGGGTCCTGGGCGAGATCGGGAGTGGAGGCGGCCAGGGCGCGGACCCGGCGAGAGGCCAGGGCGGTGCCGGCAGCAAGGCCAAGTGCGGCGACAAAGCGGCGGCGATCAAGAAACATGGCGGACCCTCCGGAAAAGGAAGAGGCGTGGCAGACTCACCATGCTGCCACGCCCGCCTTGTAATCGCCAAGTTTGGTTATTTTGCGGCCGGGGCGAGCTTGACGACCCAGGCATATTTGCAGGCCGCATCGGGCGGCAGGTTGAGGGTGAGGGCGTCCGCGCCCTGGGTCCAGGTGACCTTGCCGGCGGAGCCGAGGAGCTCGGCGGAGCCGATGGGCAGAGCCGCGCCCTCATGGGACCAGCCGAGGGAATGGATGGTTGCCTTGCCGTCCTTGGGGCAGGCCATGCCGATGGCATAGACCGTGGAGCCTTTGGCGGTGAAGCGGAAGTCGTCCGGGGTGTAGGCCTTGGTGTCGGTGTCGTGGAAGGCGCCGGATTTGACTTGCGTCGGGCCTTCGCCAAAGGTCTTCCAGGGCGTGGTTTCGTAGATGGCCTCGCCGTTGACCTTGAGCCATGCGCCCATTTCGAGCAGGGTGGTCTTGACCTCGTCGGGGATGGTGCCGTCGGGCTTGGGGCCGAAGTTGAGCAGCAGGTTGCCGTTCTTGCTGACGATGTCTACGAGCTGGTGGACAAGGAACTCGGGGGTCTTGAAGGTGTCGTGCTCGATGTAGCCCCAGCTTGCGTCGCTGATGGAGGTGTCTGTCTGCCAGTGCTCGGCCTCGATGTGGTCAAGCTGACCGCGCTCGAAGTCGCGGACCCCGCCCTGCCAGTTGACAGCGTAGTCCTTGAAGTTGAGGACACCGGTGTAGCCGTGGGCGACCGCGAAGTTGTAGTAGAAGGCGGCAAACTCGGTGAGCGCGCTGCGAACCCTGGGCTGGCCAATCCACCAGTCGAAGTAGACAATCTCGGGCTTGTATTTCTCCACCAGTTCGGCGTCGCGGGCAAGCCAGTCGCGGGTCCAGGCGTCACTTACATAGGTCCAGTCGTTGTAGAGGCCCTGGCCGTCGGGGGCGGCGATCCACTGGTGCGCGGGGCCGTAGAGGCCGGCGTATTTGGGGTCGTTGACGTCTGACCGAATAGCGCGGCCGCCGTCCATGAAGAAGTTGTGTTCGACGCGATGGGAGCTGAGGCCGAAGTGGAGGCCCTCGCCGCGGACGGCCTTGGCGAGTTCGCCGAGCGTGTCGCGCTTGGGACCCATCTTGACCACCGTCCAGTCGGAGAGGCCGGAGTCGTACATGGAGAAGCCGTCGTGATGCTCGGCGACTGGCACCACATAGCGAGCGCCCGACTGCTTGAAGACGCTGGCCCAGGCGGCGGCGTCAAAGTGCTCGGCGCGGAAGAGCGGGATCAGGTCCTTGTAGCCCTTGGCGTCCTTCTGGGCGGGGTCCTTGGAGGCGAAGTGCTCCTGGAAGTTCTTATAGGCGCCATCCCCTGGGTGGTACATGTTGCGGGGATACCACTCGTTCTCCGCGCCGGGGACGGAGTAGACGCCCCAGTGGATGAAGATGCCAAATTTGGCGTCCTTGTACCACTGCGGCTGCTGATATTTGACGAGCGTGGCCCAGTCGGGACGGAAAGGGCCGTCGTTGGCCTGGCGGTCGGCCTCGGCCAGCAGGCGATTGCGCTCGGTGTCGTATTTGCTGACGGCCTGCTGCCACTCGCGGTCAATCTGTTCGGCAGATTTGACGCCGAGGGTGGGAGCAAGGGGGTCAGTGGAGGGGGTTGCGGCAGGAGCCTGCGCAAAAAGCAGAGGCGCGGCGAAGAGGAGCAGTACAGGGAGGAGGCGGGGTGAAATCTTCATAGGGCCGCATAGTAAACGATAACGTAAGACACTTGCAAACGATTTCACGGGGAAAATCGCGGGCCCGGCGGGAGGGAGAGGAATATCTCCTTGACATATTCCCATATAAGAATGTATTTGTCTTGCATGGCGCGCGCCGCAACCACTTCCGATGCCTTCAACGCCGTGGCGGAGCCGCGCCGGCGGCAGATCCTGAGCTACCTGGCGCTGAATGAACGGCCGGTGGGCGAGATTGTGGCGGAGCTGGGGCTGGACCAGCCCTCGGTGTCAAAGCATCTGGGCGTGTTGCGCGATGTGGGCCTGGTGCGGGTGCGGCGGCAGGGGCGGCACAAGTTTTACCGCACCAACGCCGAGGCCATTCGCCCCATGCACGCCTGGGCGGGCACGTTTGAGCGCTTCTGGCAGAACCAGTTGAGCCAGGTGAAGCAGCAAGCCGAAGAGACAGCACGACAAGCGAAGGCAAAAATCCCCGAAAACCACCCCAAGGAGGAATCATGATCGCGACCGCACCGGGCATTGAAAACATGACCCTGGACATCAAGCAGGAGATCCACGTGAACGCACCGCTTGAGACAACATTTGCCGCCCTGCTGGACCAGATGGGCCCGCGCAACGCAAGGGGCGAAGGCCAGCCCATGCCCATGAAGCTGGAGGCGTGGCCGGGCGGCCGCTGGTACCGCGACCTGGGCGACAACAACGGCCACTTCTGGGGCCATGTGCAGGCCATCAAGCGGCCCACGCTGCTGGAGATCAGCGGTCCGCTCTTCGCGTCTTACCCGTTCCTTTCCAATGTGCAGTACCGGCTGTCTGAGGCTGACGGCGGGACGCTGATCTCGCTGCGGCACACGGCGCTGGGCTTGATCGAGGAGCAGCACAGGGAAGGGCTCGGGCAAGGGTGGGCCTCGATTCTGGAGCAGACCCGGAAGCGGGCCGAAGCGCAATAAGGGCCGGGCTCAGAGCAATTGGGGGACGAAAGGCAAACGCCAGGGGAGAGCCCCTGGCGTTTGCTTGTTGCGGACATCGGGTTGACGGGCAGCTCAGTTGCCCGCGGCGGCGGGCCTGGGCAGCAATGAGTGAAGGCGGGCCGGCGCGGCGGGCGGTGAGGGTGTTCCATTGCGCTGGAAGACGCGCAACGGATGGCACACGGGTCCACAGTAAATCCGAAAACGCTCTAAGCGGAGAGTGTGACGGTCAGCGACTCGATGGGCGCGGCGTGGAAGGCGGCCTCGAGATGGCTGGAGGCGGGGAAGGTCTTTCCCTCGACATGGCGCGCGGGGAAGGTGAAGCGGAGCTCCGGCTCGGCGAAGGGCCATGGGGCGAGCCGGAAGTGGCGCGGCGCGACGGGATGGACCTGGACCTCGGTGGTGTCTCCGGTGTTCAGCGGCAGAGGGTGGAGCAGGTGAGCGGGCGCGGCATAGGCGACACAGGTGAGCAGGGAGAGGTTGTCGCAGGCCTGCAGGAGGCGGAAGTGCTCAAGGATGGTCTGCTCGTCTTTTTCAAGCGGGCTGAGCGAGGGGTCGGCGGCGATGGAAGCGAGAAGCTCCTGCTGATAGTCGCGCTGGCGGGCCAGGAAGGCATCGAGAAGCAGCAGGCCCTCAGGCGCGATGGTGGAGCGGTCGGCGTGGGCGGTCAGCAGGTTGTAGGTGTGCATGGAGATGAGGAGTCCGGCGTATGGATCCCTCTCCGCAATGATGCGGACGGCGCGGTCGCGCACGGCAAGATAGTCTTCGAGGTCGATCTCTTCAAATGCGGAGTATTTGCCGACCAGTTCAATGGAGAAGGCGGAGGGCTTGCCCTGGCGGGTGATGGAGGGGTGGGCGTCGCGCAGTGCCCATCCATCGTCGTGGCAGGCGATGCCGCGGAGGACGCGCGCACGCGGTTCGGGCTTGCGGAACTGCGCGTTGCCCCATGCCTCTGCAAATGCGCCGGCAAGCTGGGCGTGATCGGGATGGCGGATGAGCCACCAGCCTGTTTCGGATTCCATGCGTAACATCGATCTTCCTCCCTATTCGAGCGCCTGCGGGCGGTTGGAGGCGTGCCAGTTATGCAAGGCAAGCCACTCAAGAAACATGACGATGAAGAAGAATGAAAAGCCCAGCGCGGTGGCCGCGATGACCAGGGCGAACAGGTAGCCGGTCTCCATCTGGTTGTTGGCGTAGATCATGGCGTAGCCGAGGCCGCCCTCGCCCACGCGGGTGGAGCCGGCGAAGAGCTCGCCGGTGATGCCGCCGATCACGCTGACGCCGGCGGAGATGCGGATTCCCGTGAAGAGGTTGGGCAGGGCGTGAGGCAGCCTGAGCTTGAAGAGCACCTGCGCGGGCGTTGCCTTGTGCATGACGAACAGCTGAATGAAGTTTTCGTCGACGCTGATGAGGCCCTGCGTGGTGTTGGCGATGATGGGGGCCAGGCTGATGATGAAAGTGACCACGGTTACGGAGAAGATGCCCGCGCCCACCCAGTTGATGATGAGCGGCGCGATGGCCACGATGGGGACCGTTTGCAACAGGATGGTGTAGGGGTAAAGCAACTGGCGGAGCCAGCGCCACTGGGCAAAGAACATGGCGGCAACGACGCCCACGAGGATGGCGAGCAACAGGCCTCCGGCGGCCTCTTCGGTAGTGATCCAGAGAGAGGCGAGGACCGCCATGTAGCGGAGGCGGAGAACCTTGAGCACGGTGAGAGGATCGGGAAGTATGTAGACCGGCAGGTGATTGAGACGCACCACGGCCTGCCAGACGCAGAGCAGGAAGGCGAGCACGACGGCGCTGTTGAAGACGAGCAGGGCCTGCTTCTTCATACGGCGTGAACTCCCCTCAGCAGGCGCGATGCGAGCGTGACGGTGTTTTCGTATTCGCTGGTTTCGCGCGTCTGCGCGGTGCGCGGCCAGGGGAGCGAGACGGGCAGCTCATGGGCAACGCGGCCGGGATGGGCGGCGAGGATGACGATGCGCGAGGAGAGAAAGACAGCCTCGGAGACGGAATGGGTGACGAAGAGCACGGTCCACTTCTGCTCTTCCCTCATGCGCAGCAGTTCTTCATTGAGGTGATCGCGCGTCATCTCGTCGAGAGCCGCGAAGGGCTCATCCATGAGCAGGATGCGCGGGCGGCCCACGAGGGCGCGGGCGATGGAGGCGCGCATCTTCATGCCGCCGGAGAGCTGCCGCGGATAGCTGTGCGCCACGTGCCTGAGGCCGACGAGGTCGAGCATGCGCGTGACGCGTTCGTGGCGCAGGGGCCGCGCGGCGTATTCGAGTTCGAGGCCGAGACCAACGTTCTTCTCCACGGTTCTCCAGGGGAGCAACGTGGGGTCCTGAAAGATGAAGCCCATCAACTCGCGCGCGTTCTCCGGCGTCATGCCGTTTACCTTGACGATGCCTTCGCTGACCGGGCTGAGGCCGGAGACGAGGCGCAGGAGCGTGGATTTTCCGCAGCCGGAGGGACCGAGAAAGGTGACGAACTCGCCGCGCTCCACCGTGAGCGAGATGCCTTCAAGGGCCACGGACGCGTTGCGATAGCGCTTGGTGACGCCGTGGAGTTCAATCTCCGGAATGGTGCGCGCGCCCGAGATCACCATGCGGACTCTCCCTGCAGCGGAAGGTAGAGGACGGATGGGTGGTCCGCGGTGTGAAGGACCTGATGGGTGGAGCGGTTCCAACTCCACTGGTCGGTCAAGTGGGGTGGAGTAGCGTTGGATGGATTGCGGTCGTAGAGAGGAAATGCGGAGGCGGCGATCTCAAGGCGGAGGCGTTCGCCGACCGCGAGTTGGAAGGCGACCGGCTCAAGGGTGAACTCCCATGCGTGAACCGTATCGGGCGCATAGGTGGCTTCGCGAAAGAGGAAAGAGCTGCGCGCGATGCCGATGGAGACGAACTCCGCGCGGCCGCTTGCGAGTACGCGCACGAGCTTTGCGGTGAGGTCCGCATGGGTCGCGCTGGTTGCGGCAAAGAGACGGACACGGGGCTGGCCGAAGACCTCCGCGGCGCGCACGGCCGGGCCGGAGGTGTAGACGAGCAGGTTGTTGCCCATCTCGATTGCGGATTGGTCCAGAGGACCACTGAGCGCATCTGCGCCGCCTGGGGCCAGGACGGGCACTTCGGGGTCGTAGACGAAGACATCGCGCGACTCTTCGCCCGATGGCGGAACGGATGCCAACAAGCCATCGCCCTTGCGTGAGTTGGCGCTGCCGCCGCTGCGCAGAAAAAGCCCGTGGTTCGCAGCCTCGGGCCATTCAGGTGCGGTGCGCCACTGGTTTGCGCCCATCACGAAGTAGCGCACGCGCGGCTCGGCGGCAAACTCCTGGGAGTCCCTGAGCCAGTGGTTAAACCAGCGCAGAAGGATGCTGTTGGTGTCAAGATTGGCGGCTTCGCCGAGGTTCACATCGCCGACGCGGTCACCCCATGGGATGTGAACCCATGGGCCTGCGATCAGGTATTGGTGGGCGCGCGCGAACTCGTTTGCGGCGTGATTGCAGAGAGCGCGGAAGCCTGCGATGGAGCCGTCGAGATAGGTGTCGAACCAGCCGGAGAGATGGAGTGCGGGGATCTGGATGCTGCTCCAGCGTGTGCTGAGATCCTGGCTGGACCAGTAGTCGCCGGGCTCGCGATGCGCGAACCAGTCGTTGACATAGGGAGGCAGCCCGGGGTCGGCGAGGGCGGGATGCTCTGCATACGGAACGAGCGCGGGCTGGGCGCGGAGGCTGCGCCATGCGGCTTCGAGCTTTTCGGTGGCATCGCGCAGTCCCCTGCGCCGAGCGTCTTCACGCAGCATCTGGATGCCCCATCCGAGCGACGAACTCAGGCGCAGTGCGCCCTGATGATAGAACCATCCGTGATAGAGATCGGCCGCGGTCATCTGCGGAGCGATGCATTGAAGGCCTTCGGGCTGCTCGGCCGCGGCCAGCAACTGGGTCATGCCCTGGTAGGAGAATCCGTACATGCCGATGCGCCCATTGCACGCGGCGTGTTGGCGCAGCCAGGCGATGGTCTCGGCGCCGTCGCGGCCTTCGCTGCAAAAGGGATAAAACTCTCCCTTCGAGTCGCCGCGGCCGCGCACGTCCTGGATGACAACGTGATAGCCCTGGCGCGCAAACCAGACAGGATGCGCATAGACCACGGTGGAGGCGATATCGCGGCCATAGGGCTGCCGCATGAGGAGCGTGGGCCACGGACCCTGGCCCTGCGGATAGTAGTGGTCGGAGGCAAGCGCGACCCCGTCGCTGAGCCCGCAACGCACTCCGCGCTCCAATCGCACTCCGCTGCCGCAATCGACAAGGGCCATGGGTCAGGCACCATGCCCTGGCTTGAAGTGGTACATGGCCGCGAGAATCTCGGCGATGCGCGCGGCGGCATCGTTGGACCAGCGCTCGCCATTCTCCGCCGTGGCGGCGGTGGGGTCGCCCATGACGCCGCTGGGCGCGATGTCGCGGGTGAGCCAGGCGAAGTTTGCCGGGGAGCCTTCAGGCTTGAGGAGTTCGGGCTTGTCGACACGCGCGATGTAGTTTGCGGTGTATCCGTCCGGATGCACGAGAGTGGGCGTTGCGTGGAGGAGGAATGCGGTTTCGATCTCACCGGCGTGAAAGCCGTAAGTGCGCTCCTGGGCGCTGACCCCCTCAAAGGCCGCGCCGGGACAACCAAAGAGAGTGAAGGTGCGCAGGCCAAACTCGGCACGCAGGTCGCGGGCCATGACATCAACAAGCGAGGTGTTGCCGCCATGGGTGTTGTAGAGAACCAGTTTCTGGAAGCCTGCGGCGGCGATGCTGGCGCCCAGGTCGCGGAGGACGGCCATGAAAGTCTGCGCGCTGACAGAGAGCGTGCCGGGAAAGCCGAGGTGCTCGTTGCTCTTGCCGTAGCAAACGGGAGGCAGAGCGTAGATGGAAAGGTCGCTGGGCGCAAGCGCGAGGGCCTTGCCGAGGAGGAGATTGTTGATCAAGGTGTCAGTAGCGAGCGGGAGATGATGGCCGTGCTGCTCAATGGCCGCGGTGGGCAGCACCAGCAGCGTTTCAGCGCGCGCCAAGGCATCGACCTGTTTCCAGGTAAGACAGGCGAAGTTGCGCTCATCGGGAATCCATGTCTTCATGAGGCCACCGCCTGCTTGTGAAAGCTGATCATCTTTCCCGGATTCAAGAGGCCCTCGGGATCGTACTTCTGCTTGGCCAGGAGCTGGATGTTGTCGGCGCGGAAGCGGCCGCCGCCCTCAAGGCAGTTGACATGGGGATTGGCGACAAAGACGCCGATGGAGCGGCAGAAGTCGATCATCTCGTTGAGCCTGTCCGCGGTGGTGAAGCGCACGATGGGGATGGCGATGGGGGCCACGACGCCGTCGCCGTTCTTCATGAATTCGACATGGAAGAGGATCTCCTGGCCAAAGCGCTCGCGCAGCAGGCGAAACTGCTCTTCGCAATCGGTGACGGAGAAGCCGCACTGGAGATAGGTCCATGCGGGGTCGGACTTCATGGCCCAAAGGGTGGTGTGGTTCCAGGTGTAGTCGCTGAGGAGGGGTTGGGTGCGGGGGCCGTCGTAGTTGCCGATGAAGGTGAGCTCGCCGCCGGCCGCCTCGGCCGCCGAGCGCAACGCGTCAGCCTGCGCCGTGGCGATCATGAGAAGGGCCAGGGCCTGGCCCGCGCGGACGGTCTTCTTGATGGGCGCGAAGAAAGAGGGAATGGGCCACTCGAAGACG
This sequence comes from uncultured Acidobacteriaceae bacterium, assembly GCA_903849645.1. GTDB lineage: Bacteria > Acidobacteriota > Terriglobia > Terriglobales > Acidobacteriaceae > Telmatobacter. The sequence continues at coordinate 349,235 of CAINJJ010000009.1, forward strand.
GTGGCGAGGCGCTTGGACCAAGCGGGGTCCGCCGCGATGGACCGGGTGAAGCGAAAGGCCTGTTCGAAGGTGGGGAATGCTGCGGTGAGCTGGGTCCACTCGACGGCCGGCGCAAGGGCGAACCAGATGCGCGTGAGCACGCCGTTGGTGCCCCAGGCGTGGAGGATTTCGTGAATGGCCGGGCCCTCGTGGAGCACGATGCGCGGCTCCTGCTCGAGCGTGGCCACCTCAAAGGCGCGGACGGTATCGAAGTCGCGCAGGCCGCCGTGGGTGACGGAGCCGATGCCGCCGGAGCCTCCGGCAAGGAATCCGCCGAGGGTGGATTTGACCAGCGTGGAGGGGTACATGCGCAACTCCCAGCCCTGCATGCGCGCCTCGGTTTCAAGGGCGCCGAGGCGGAGGCCCGGCTGGCAGACGGCGACGCCATCGGCGGTGATCTTTTCGAGCTTGTCCATGAGCGAGAGGTCGAGGATGAGACCGCCCTCGAGGGGCACGCACTGCCCGTAGTTGCCGGTGCCCGCGCCGCGCAGGGTCACGGGCACTCCGCGGCGGCGGGCGAGGCGCAGCACGGCGAGAAGCTCATGGACGCTCACAGGGAGAACAGCCACGTCGCCGTTGCGGGAGGCCAACTGCTCGCGCAGAATCGGCGAATACCAGTAGAAGTCGTGCGAGAGCCGGTCGAGCACCGCGGGGGCGGTCAACAGGCGCGCTGGGTCCTCAACGATGTGAGACAGTTCTGCTGTGAACTCGGCCAGCATTGCAGTTTCCTCCTGGAAATGCAGATAGGGGACAGCCCTGTTTGGAGCGGTGGACGGCGCGTGGATCAGTTCAACTTCGCTTGCGTGTGGGCCAGAGGCGAAAGGCCTTGAGCATGGCCGGGTGGGTGAAGAGGGCGTAGCACTCGTCGCGGAGGAGGGGGCCTTCGACGGTGCACTTCATATCGCTGCGTGTCGCCACTTCGGTGGCGGGAATCTGAATCTGGCGGCAGTGGCGGTTGGCGTCCTCGATTGTTGCCCCGTAGACCACGCGGTCCACGCCCGCCCAGAGCGCTGCGCTCATGCACATGGGGCAGGGCTCACAGGTGGTGTAGAGCGTGTAGCCGGCCAGGGAGAGCTGTTTGAGCCGCCTGGTGGCGAGGCGGATGGCGCGGACTTCGGCGTGGGAACTGGGGTCCATGTCCTGGGCCACACGGTTGAGCGCGCGAAGGAGCAGTGCTCCGGTTTTGGTGTGGACGATGGAAGCGCCAAAGGGACGGGGGCTGGCTGTGCGGAGGGATTTTGCCGTGAAGAGGACGAGCGCACTCATCTCTTCCAGGTCCCGGGCGCGAGTTCGGGCGCGCTTTCGAGTCAGGGGACGAGCGGCGGTCGAAACAACTCCCATAGTTGAAATTAGCATGGCCCGCAGGGCAGGGGCATTTCAAATCATAGGTTTGCATTTACCGGTTTTCATGAGGCCGAAATTTGGCCGGTTGCCCGGCCTACAATCTCATCATGACGGCCCCTTTGTGGACAGTGCGCGGCCTGCGTGGCGGCCTCGCAGCGGGAACGCTGCAGCCCTCTGGGCTGGCGCGCGCGGCTCTGGACAGAGCCAACGGGAACTACTCGCGGAACACGTACCTGTGGCAGGACGCCGCATGGACGCAGGCCGAAGCTGCGCGGGCCGAGGCCATGCCGCGAGGCGCGGACGGGGCCTTTGGCGACGGCCGCGCGCCGTTGTGGGGATTGCCTGTCTCGGTGAAGGATTGCTTTGACCTGGGTGGGGCGCCGACAAGCTGCGGGGTGGAGTTTTACCGCGAGCTGCATGGGAGGGCGGGCGCGGACTCCTGGCTGGTGGAGCGGCTACGGAGGGCCGGCGCGGTGATCACCGGCAAGACGCACATGCATCCGCTGGCCTATGGCATCACGGGCGAGAATGCGGAGTTTGGCGACTGCCTGCAACCGGCTGACCGGGGGGCGCTGACGGGCGGCTCGTCGTCCGGAGCCGCGGCCAGCGTGCAGGAAGGCTCGGCCGTGGCGGCTATCGGGACGGACACGGGCGGTTCCATCCGGGCGCCCGCGGCGCTGTGCGGGCTGGCCGGCTATCGCGCGTCGCTGGGACGGGGCGACTGGACGGGCGCGGGCCATTTGGCCGAGTCGTTCGACACCATGGGCTGGCTGTTTCGAGACCTGGAAGACACGCCGCTGCTGGCGGAGTTTCTGGTGCCGGAGGAGCCTGCGGCGGCCCGTCCGATCGTGCGGTTTGCCGCGATCAGCGAGGACTTTCTACATGACTGCGAGCCGGAGATCGTGGCGAGCCTGCGGGCCACGGTGGCGGAGCTGGAGAGCCTGGGGTTGAGAGGATCAACGTTTGACGGCGGCTGGTGGGCCAACTCCTTTGAGATTTTTGCGCCGATCCAGGCGTGGGAGGCGGCGCGCATTCACGCCGGGCACTTTGACCGCTTTGAGGCATCGATCCGCGAGCGGCTGGAGTGGGGAGCGCGGATGGGAACTGCGGAAGTTGAGGCGCTGCGGCGGCGCCACGCTGAGTTTCGCGCGCGCGTCGATGAGATGCTGGAAGGCCACGAACTCCTGGTGATGCCGGCTGCGCCGGTGGCGCGGCTTGCGGCGGGCGCGGACCACAGCCAGACACGGGCACGGCTGCTGCGCTACACCACGCCTTTCAGCCTGGCCGGGGTACCGGTTGTCACTGTTCCCTGCGCAACCGGAGGGATGCAACTGGCGGCGGCGCGGGGCTCGGACGAGGCGCTTGCGCAGCTGGCCGCCCGGATGGGCGCGGGGAGAAAAGCCGCGGATCGACAGCGGTCCGCGTGATACGTTTCATAAAACGAAGTCCGATTCCCCGAGGTCAACGATGCGATTTGGCAGACTTCTTCATCTGGCCGCACTCACTGTGGCGGCCGCGGCGGCGCTGACGCTGACGGGCTGCAAAGGCCAGCAACAGGCGGGCGGCGGGCTCACTCCGCTTCGGCTGCAACTGGACTGGTATCCGCAACCGGAGCATGGGGGCTTTTATGCGGCGCAGATGCTGGGCTACTACAAGGCCGAGGGTCTGGATGTGACGATTGCGCCTCTGCCGCAATATGGCAGCGTGGCGCAGATGGTTGCTTCAGGCAAGGCCGATGTCGGGCTGGGCGGGAGCGACCAGGTATTGGAGTGGAACTCCAATGGGCTGCCCCTGGTGGCCGTGTCCGCGACCATGCAGCACGATCCGCAGGCCGTGATGGTGCACAAGGACTCGCCGGTGCGCGAGTTCAAGGACCTGGAGGGGCACACCGTGGCCGCCATGACGGGCGCCACGTGGCTCAAGTACGTAACGCTGCGCTACAACCTGCACCAGGTGCGACAGGTGCCGTCCACGCTTTCGATCGCGAACTTTCTGGCGGACCCCGGCTACATTCAGCAGATCTTCATTACCAGCGAGCCATTCTTTGCAAAACAGGCCGGCGCGGAGGTGAGGACTCTGCTCATCAGTTCCTCCGGCTACGACCCTTATCGCGTCTCGTTTACCACGCGCGATTTTGCGGCGCGCAATCCGGACGCCGTTGCCCGGTTTGTCCGCGCCAGCATGCGCGGCTGGCAACAGTATCTGCGCGACCCCGGACCGACCAACGCCTATCTGCTGCAGTTGAACCCGGCGCTGAACTCGCAGCAGGAGGCCTATACGGCGCAGGCGCTGCGCGATGGCGGCTTTGTGACGGGCGGAGACGCTACGGGAGCGCAGGTGGGCCGCATGACGCCCGAGCGGTGGAAGGCCGGTTATGACCAACTGAAAGCCCTGGGCATTGTGCAAAACGAGTTTGATCCGCAGGGCGCCTATTCCCTGAAATTTGTGCCGTGAGGCGGCCGGGAGTGTTGGTTACTCGAGCACGTCGCGGAGCGCGAAGCTGGTTTCGAGCCTTGTGACTCCGGGCAGGCGGGATAGCTCGTTCTGGTGGAGCCGGCCGTAGTCTTCAATGTCGGCGACGCGGACCACGAGCATGTAGTCGTACTGACCGGCCATGAGGTGACAGCTCTGGATGCCCTTGGAGCGGCGTACCGCGGTCTCAAAGGCGGCGAGCACCGCGGCGGACTGGCGCTCGAGCGTCACGCGGATGTAAACGGTGGTGCGCTTGCCGAGGTGGCGGTCGTCGATGAGGGCGCGGTAGCCGCGAATGGCTCCGGTGGCCTCAAGCGCCTGGATGCGCCGGGAGGCGGCGGAGGCGGAAAGGCCGACGGCCTCGCCGACTTCGTAGTTGGTGGCTCGGCCGTGGCGCTCGAGGTGGCGGAGAATGGCGGCGTCCAGGTCGTCGAGTTCTCCCGGCCCGGTGACGACCGGGGCCTCAGTGGTCAGATTGTGCGCGCTCGCGTCATCCTGCTCACGTTTCGTTCCCATGGGGTAGTTTTATCACGAAATTTGCACACATTGCCAGCGCGGGGAGCCGTACCATTCTGGAGGTTGAAAAAGACAAGTTTGCCCGGAGCCGGATTCGCCCTCCCCCAAAGTTGGCAGAGACGACGCCGGGCATTTTTTCACCCCAGGCTCCCCGGCATTGCATCCAACCCAACTGGACAGACCCCCGACAGGAGAGACCCATGATTATTGGCGTTCCCAAAGAGATCAAGGACAATGAAGCCCGCGTAGGCGTGACTCCGGGAGCCGCGAAGGCTCTGACCGAAGCCGGCCACACCGTATTGGTTGAGACCATGGCTGGAGCGCTCTCCGGCTTTACCGATGCCGAGTATCAGAACGCCGGCGCGGAGATTGTAGGCGAGGCGGGATATGTGTGGGGCAAGGCCGACACGGTAGTCAAGGTGAAGGAGCCCGTCGAGTCGGAGTATGTGTTCTTCCGCGAGGGGCTGGTGCTGTTCACTTATCTGCATCTGGCGCCGCTGCCGGGACTGACGGACAAGCTGCTGGAGTCGAAGGTAATCGGCATTGCCTACGAGACGGTGCGCGACCGGCAGGGGACCCTGCCGCTGCTGACGCCGATGAGCGAAGTGGCGGGGCGCATGAGCGTGCAGGTGGGCGCGGCTTACCTGGAGAAGGAGCACGGCGGGCGGGGTATCCTGCTGGGCGGCGTGCCGGGGGTGCCTCCGGCGCACGTGACGATTATTGGCGGCGGCGTGGTGGGCACCAACGCAGCCAAGATCGCACTGGGCTTTGGGGCCAAGGTGACGCTGGTGGACGTGAACCTGAACCGTCTGCGCGACCTGGACGACATCTTTGGCGGACGGCTCTATACGCTGGCCTCGAACAGCTATAACGTGGCGCAGGCGACGCGCGAGGCGGACCTGGTGATTGGCGGAGTGCTGATTCCCGGAGCCACGGCGCCCAAGCTGGTTACGAAGGCCATGGTGGAGCAGATGAAGAAGGGCGCGGTGATTGTGGATGTGGCCATTGATCAGGGCGGCTGCGTGGAGACGGCGCGGCCGACTTCGCACTCGAACCCGAGCTACGTGGTGGATGGGGTGGTGCACTACTGCGTGACAAACATGCCGGGCGCGGTGCCGCACACCTCGACGCTGGCGCTGACCAACTCGACATTCCCATACCTGATGCGCATTGCCAACCTGGGCGCGCGCGAGGCGCTGCGGCAGGATGCGGGGCTGGCCGAAGGACTGAACACCTGGCTGGGCGCGCTCACGTATCGCGGCGTGGCGGAGAGCCAGCAGCGGGCATGGACGGCGGCTGCGAGCCTGATTGGCTGATGGATACTCGCAGACAAGCGGTTGTGCGGCATTGAAATGCAACGTGGACACGCTGCAATCCAGCTTAAAACTTCGCATTTTTGAAGACGAAGGGCTGGGGTACTGGAGTACGATTCTTTTGTGATCGTTCTGGGCCTGGCGGCGGCCGTACTCGTGGCGGTGGTAATCGAAATCACCTGCCGAATCTCTCTGCGTTATCTGTTGCGGCGCTACTCGAATATGCCCAACAGCCGGACCGTATATTCAGTGCACGAGGATCTGCGGGCCTGGCTTCCTGCCGAAGTTGACTATGCGGTCAATCGCGAGGGCGAGCGCGGCAATCCGCTGCCAAAGGTCAAATCGCTTTACAGGGTTTTGCTTGCAGGCGGCAGTGCGGCAGAATGTACTCTTCTTCCCTGGGAAGACTCGATAGGCGGCCATCTTGACGCGTTGCTGAACGCACCGGATGCGCGAGCGCAACTGGGCACTGAAGCCGCTCATGTGGGCGTAGTGGCGCACTCTCAACTCGACGCGCATGGAATAGCCTTCATCCTCAAGAACATCCTGCCGGGCTACCGCTCGCTCGACACGGTCCTGCTGCTTTCCGGACTGTCGGACGCGTTGCTTTGGCTTGAGGCAGGCGCGCCCTCGGGCGCAGCCGCGCCTTCTTTGGACAAGTCTGCAGAGTGGCTGCTGAACTATCCGGAGATGCGTTTTCGAACAAAGAAGCCCGCGGCGCTGGTGTTGCTGCAATTGGTGTGGATCTATTGCTTCGGCAGGACAGTAAGGCATACGGGGGCAGGGCGGTACGCAACAAAGGAGTTGAAGAGCAGACTGAGCGCGCCTTCACCCATTTCCATCGATTCGGATCCAACTGTGATGGTGCAGACCTACAAGCAGAATCTGCGGGCCGCAATTGACACGGCACGGCGATACGCCAGGCGGGTCATCCTGATCGAGCAGTACTGGTTTGACCGGCTGGATCGCCCATCTCAAGACCAGATCCTCTCCTGGTCAGGGAGATTGGGGGACCCGAGGGCGCCAGGCCCCGCCAAATTTATTCAGCGGGCGGAGATGCTCGAACTGTTTCGCCTGGTCGGAAAGGCGACGCTGGAGACCGCCGATGAATGCGGCCTGGAGTGCGTGAGCCTCGAGGGGAACATTGAGCCGCGAGCGGGGATCTTTTACGACGACCTTCATTTTGCGCCTGAGGGTGGGCGGCAGATTGCCGAAGTGATCGCGAAGACCATATTGAGTCCCGCATCGATCAAAAGATAATCTTCACCCTTGCCGATTTCCGGAAGGACGGCGAACTGCCCGTGTCATGGCCCGGTGACCTGCTGCGCGCTTCGGCTGCGGGTCTTTCTGTTTTTGCGGGGATGGGGAGGGGCGACAATGGGGAAGCGATGCTCTCTTCTTCACGGCAATTCGATGCGGCGCTCGAGGTGGTAGGTGAACTGCGAGCGGCGGGTCATGAGGCGTATCTGGCGGGGGGGTGCGTGCGGGATCTGCTGCTGGGGCGCGCGCCGAAGGACTTTGACGTGGCCACCTCGGCGACGCCGGATGTGGTGCTGGGACTGTTTGAGCGGACGTTCGCGGTAGGGGCGCACTTTGGCGTGGTGCTGGTGGCCACGGGGGACGGCGGGCAGGATGAGCCGGGAGCAAAGCCCGAGTACGTAGTGACAGAGGTGGCGACCTTCCGCTCGGATGGGGTTTACTCTGACGGGCGACGGCCGGATACGGTGCGCTATACCCTGAGCGCCGAGGAAGACGTGCAGCGGCGGGACTTCACCATCAATGGGCTGCTGCTGGACCCGGAGCGGTCAGCCGGAGATCTGCGGGCGGGAGTCATCGATCATGTGGGAGGGGTGGCGGACCTGGAGGCGCGCATCGTGCGGGCCATCGGTCGGCCTGATTTGCGCTTTGAGGAGGACCACCTGCGGATGCTGCGCGCGGTCCGGTTCGCGGCGCGGTTCAGCTTTGAGATCGAGGCGGGGACCCGGCGGGCGATGCGGGCGCTGGCGGCAAAGACGGCCCTGGTGAGCCGGGAGCGGGTCCGCGACGAGCTGACGAAGATGCTGACGGAGGGGCGGGCGCGCCGGGCATTCGAACTGCTGGACGAGACCGGATTGCTGGCCGAGGTGCTGCCTGAGATCGCAAGGATGAAGGGCGTGGAGCAGCCGCCGCAGTATCACCCCGAAGGGGATGTATGGGTGCATACCCTGGGGCTGCTGGAGCAGTTGGAGGAAGGCTGCCCGGCGACTCTGGCCTGGGGAGCGCTGCTGCACGATGTGGGCAAGCCGCCGACCTTTGTCCGCGCGCCGGACCGCATCCGCTTTGACGGCCATGCCGAGGTCGGCGTGGCCATGGCGGCAGAGATCCTGCGCCGATTCCGGTTTTCGAACGAGGAGACGAGCCAGGTTTTGGCGCTTATCGCCAACCATATGCGCTTCATGGAAGCAGAACGGATGAAGGCGTCGACGCTGAAGCGGTTCTTCCGCCTGGAGCGTTTTGAAGAGCACCTGGCGCTGCACCGCATGGACTGCCTGGCCGGCAGCGGGCGGCTGGACCACTGGGAGTTCATGCGCGAGCGGTGGCTGGCGATGCCGGAGGAAGCGGTGCGGCCCACGCCGCTGATCACCGGGCGCGAGCTGATTGCCGCGGGATACAGGCCGGGGGCGGCCTTCAAGCTGATGCTGCGGGCCGCCGAAGACGCGCAACTTGAAGGGACGATTCAAACGGCGGAAGAAGCGCTGGCGCTGCTGCGGGCGCGGTTTGGTGCGCCGGGCGCGCCTTGCGCCTGATTCGCCGGGGTCGGTATCTTGGGGGTTGCGGCCAAGGCAGTTGGCAGAAAGAGATTCATGGACGTTTTAGAGCGGCTTTTTGAACAGCACTTCAAGTTGCCGGCGGAAGAGATAAAGCCGCTTCAGGGGCAACTGGGCGGCTCGGGACGCGCCATTCTGCGGCTCAGCGGCGGGGGCTCGACGGCCATTGGGGTGGTGTATCCGGTGCGGGAGGAGAATGCCGCTTTTGTCGAGTTTTCCCGTCATTTCCGGGGTCACGGTCTGCCGGTGCCGGAGATTTACGCGGAGGACCTGACCCAGGGCGCGTACCTGGAAGAGGACCTGGGCGACACCACGCTGTTCGAGTTTCTGGGCAGCAACCGCATCGGCGCGAAGGTTGCTCCCGCGGCGGTGGAGGCCTATCGCAAGGTGGTGGCGGCGCTGCCGCGCTTTCAGGTGGTGGCGGGCCGCGATTTGAACTACAAGGTCTGCTATCCGCGCGACCGCTTTGACCGCCAGTCCATCAACTGGGACCTGAACTACTTCAAGTACTACTTTCTCCGCCTGGCCGGGGTGCCCTTCAACGAGCAGGCGCTGGAGGATGATTTCAGCCGGTTGACGAAGCTCCTGCTGGGGGCGCGCAACGACTACTTTCTTTACCGGGATTTTCAGTCGCGCAACGTGATGCTGCGCGATGGCGACCCGTGGTTTCTTGACTACCAGGGCGGGCGGCGGGGCGCGCTCCAATACGACATTGCTTCCCTTCTCTTTGACGGCAAGGCGGATCTGCCTCCGGCGCTGCGGCAGGAGTTGCTCGACCACTACCTTCAGTGCCTGGCGGAGTTCATCCCGGTGGACCGCGACGCCTTCATGGAGCACTACTACGCCCATGTTTACGTGCGCATTTTGCAAGCGCTGGGAGCTTACGGCTTCAGGGGATTCTATGAGCGCAAGGCGCACTTTCTGCTCAGCGTCCCCTATGCGCTCGACAACCTGCGCTGGCTCGACACGCATGTGAAGCTGCCGGTGGCGCTGCCCGCGCTGATGGACGCCATTCACGTGATGCTGGAGTCAGAGAAGCTCAAGGGGCTCGCTTCTTCCGCGGCCGGCCTGACGGTGCGGATCTTCAGTTTTTCGTTTCATCGCGAGATGCCCAGGGACGAGTCGGGCAACGGCGGCGGATTTGTCTTTGACGTGCGCAGCCTGCCCAATCCCGGACGCGAGGAGCGGTTCCGGTCGCAGACGGGCAGGGACGCGCCGGTGATGGAATATCTGAGCCGGCAGGCGAGCGTGCACCAGTATCTTTCCAGCGTGCTGTCGCTGGTAGACGCCAGCGTGAGCGGATACAAGGAGCGCGGCTTCAAAAACCTGATGGTCTCGTTTGGGTGCACGGGCGGCCAGCACCGCTCGGTCTACATGGCGGAGCAGTTGGCGGCTCACCTGCGCGGGGTAAGCGGAGTGGAGGTGGCGTTGCGCCATGTGGAGCTGGAAAAGGGCGTTCCCATGATGAGGGGCCAGTGAAGGCGATGGTCCTGGCCGCCGGGCTGGGAACCCGCCTGCGACCGCTGACCAACGACCGTCCCAAGGCGCTGGTCACCGTGGCGGGGCGCACGCTGCTGGAGATCACGCTCGAACGCCTGCGGCGATTTGGCGTCACCGACGTGATGGTCAACGCGCACCACTTTGCCGGGCAGATTGTGGACTATCTGAACGAACACGGCAGCTTTGGCATGCACGTTGAAGTGTCGCGCGAAGAGGAGTTGCTGGACACCGGCGGCGGGCTGAAGAAGGCTGCGCCGTTCTTTGCGGGCGCGAGCGCGGACGAGCCCTTCCTGGTGCACAACGTGGATGTGTTGAGCAGCATCGACCTGGGGCGGATGGTAGCGTTTCACCGGGAGCATGGCTGCCTGGCGACGCTCGCGGTGCAGCGGCGGGAGAGCTCGCGGGCTCTGCTGTTTGACGGGCAGGGACTGCTCCGCGGGCGGCGGGCGGAACGGGACGAGACGGCGCGGCCGGGGGAAAACCTCGAAGCGCTGGCGTTTTCGGGCATCCATGTTCTGTCCCCCGCCATCTTTGCAGCAATCGAGGAGCAGGGCGCGTTTTCCATCATTGACGCCTACCTGCGGCTCGCGGCAAAGGGAGAGGGGATTGTGGCCTTTCGCGCGGACGGGAGCTATTGGCGCGACCTGGGCCAGCCGGAGAGCATCGCGCTGGCGGCCGAGGACATGGAGACGCGCAGGTACCCGGAAGCCTGAGCCCGGCGGTCACCTACCGTTCTGAGTCGGCTTCTCACAATGTGACCCCGCTCACTGCCAGGTGTGATGGGGGATGAGATAAAAAGGGTGAGCCTTTTTGGGCTTGGACGCGGTTCTGAGTGGATTGAATCTTCCCCGAGAGAGAGAACAGACGATGGCCACGGCGACGGGTGTTGGGAGTTTTGTCGATTTTCAGGCTTGCTGGGCAGATCTGGAGTTGCCGGAGCATGTCCGTGCGGTGTTGACCGCGGCGCCGCTGGTGCAGACGCCGGAGACGCGCGCACAACTGATGGACTGGGCCCTGGGACGCTCCTCCGGCGACACCGACTGGACGCTGGGCAACCGCGACGACCACGGGCAGTACGAGGCGGTCTTTCAGGCGCCGGGCGTGGGACGGATTGTGGAGGCGGTGATTACCAAGGCGCGGAACGGTCTGGCGATCAACTTTCCTGACCCGGCCATGCGCAGGCGGGACCCGGACGCGATGGTGATTGGCGACGCCCTGCCAACGGACAAGCCCACCTACCAGGAACGGTTTGGGGAGAGCTTTGACAAGACGCGGCAGGCGACGCTGGACTGGCTGAAGACGCAGGAGTTAGTGGCCATGCCGTTCTACGCAGGGACGGATGCGCTGGGGTATGGGTCGCTGCTGATTGTGCCGCGCCAGGCGGCGTTTTTTGCGGCGGCGCTGGCGGATTTGCAGGGGATGATTCCACGCAGCCAGGTTCCGGCGGGGTTCAAGGTGACGGGCGGGGTGCTGTTTGTTGCGCCGCCGTTCCGGCACACGCACTTTGGCGGGCGGCAGGTGGTGGTGCATGACCGGCAGGCGACGCACCAGGAGATCTTTGCCTACAACCTGTATCCGGGGCCGAGCGCGAAAAAGGGCGTCTACTCCATGCTGCTGGACAAGGGCGAGCACGAGGGCTGGACGACCAACCACTGCGCGGCGGTGGCGGTGGTAACGCCGTACGAGAATCAGCTGATCCTGATGCATGAAGGGGCCAGCGGCGGCGGCAAGAGCGAGATGACCGAGCACATCCACCGCATGGAGGATGGCCGGCTGCTGCTGGGCCAGAACGTACTGACGAAAGAACAGCGGACGCTGAACCTGCCGGAAGCATGTCACCTGCGGCCCATCGCGGACGACATGGCCTGCGCGCATCCCAAATACCAGGGCACGAGCGGGCGGCTGACGGTGGCGGACGCGGAGAACGGCTGGTTTGTGCGCGTGGACCACATCCACGCCTACGGCACCGCGCCGAACCTGGAGCGGTTGTGCATTGACCCGCCGGAGCCGCTGATCTTTCTCAATCACTACATTGTGCCGGGCGGAACGTGCCTGACGTGGGAGCACGTGGAAGACGCGCCCGGCAAGCCCTGCCCCAATCCGCGGGTGATTTTGCCGCGGCGGATGCTTGAAGACATATTGGATGGGCCGCAGCGGGTGGACGTGCGCAGCTTTGGCGTGCGCTGCCCGGCGACGCACAAGGACAGCCAGCTTTACGGCATCCTTGCCATGCTGCATGTGCTGAGCCCGGCGCTGGCGTGGCTGTGGCGGCTGGTTGCGCCGCGGGGTCATGCAAATCCGAGCATCCAGGCTTCAAAGAGCCGTGAGATGCAGTCAGAGGGCGTGGGCTCGTATTGGGCCTTTGCCACCGGACGCCGCGTGGACCAGGCCAACCTGCTGCTCAACCAGATTGTGAGCACGCCGGAGACGCGCTATGTGCTGATTCCCAACCAGCACATTGGAGCCTGGAAGGTGGGCTTCATGTCCGAGTGGATTGCGCGCGAGTACCTGGCGCGGCGGGGCAGCGCCAAGTTTGCCCGCGACCAGGTGAGCGAGGCCATTTGCCCGCTGCTGGGCTACATTCCCAACCAGTTGCGCATTGAGGGGTCAATGATTCCCCGGGTGTTTCTGGCGGTCGAGGAGCAGATTCAGGGCGGGATGGAGGTCTACCAGGAGGGTGCGCGGCAGTGGCGGGAGTTCTTTGCCAGTGAGCTCAAACAGTTCCTGGTGCCGGAGCTGGACCCGCTGGGGACGAAGATTATCGAAGCGTGCCTCGATGGAGCACACCAGGAGGACTATCGGCGGCTGATTCCGCACCCCATGTTTAGAGACGATGGAGCGTAGGTGATTGTTGAAGAACGATTCGGGGGCCGAGCTTATGGCCGATGGGACTGAAGACGTTGCGGAAAGGCATCTTCTTGGCCGAGATTTCCAAATGGCATTCCGCAGGGGCTAAAGCCCGTCGTTTGTTTTGTTGCATTTGTGGCCCGGCTAAAGCCGTGCCGTTGTTACAAGGCTGGCCAAGATAAGTTTTCCGCGGCCGTAAAGACCGTACCCTTCGTTGTCTGGGAGTTTTCCAACAGATTCTTCGGAACCAAGAACTTAGCCGCCGCCGATCGCTGACGGCGGCCTTTTTTCATGCGGAAAGCGGCAGCCTTGGAACGCTCGAAGGGCGGGAGCGTTTGGGGCTGCCGTTTGCCGTTTACTTGCCGAAGAACTCGCCGTGTCCTCCGTTGGCCCAGGGGTTGTATTGGGCGGCGAAGTTGGCGCGGGTCTGGACGGAGGGGTGGTTGTACTCCCAGAACTCGATGAAGGGGCTGGGGTCGGGGTCGTCAAGCCAGGCCTCGCCGAGGTGGTTGAAGCTGGAGACGGCGACCTTCTGGGGGTCTGCGACAAGGCCGTGGATGGCCTCCTGACCGTAGATGTCGGCCTCGTGCTCGAAGTGGCGGCTGAAGGTGTTCGAGGCCGGCTGGAGGACGAGTCCAGCCAGGGAAAGAGCGAAGAGCAGGACGAGGAAGCCCTGACGGCTGGCAAGGGGGGCGGCGCCGTTGTCCGCCTCGCCCAACTGCCAGCGTGCGCCAAAGCGGCGAGCCAGCCATGCGGACAGGCCGGCGCAGGCCCAGAAGACGAAGAAGAGCCCGGCAGCCATGCCGGCGAGCATTTTGGGGATGTGGTTGAGGACATAGTGGCCGCTCTCGTGTCCAAAGATGAAGAGGACTTCGTCGTCGGGCAGGCGGTCGGTGGCGGTATCCCACATGACAAAGCGCTTGGTGGCGCCCACGCCGGTGACGTAGGCGTTGAGGCCGTTGGACTTTTCACTGGCCTTCATGAGGAACATGCGCTCGGGTGGGATGTGGGTGCCGGTGCGGGCGACGACGGTTTCAAGCTTTGTGACGAGGGCGGCGTGGGTTTTGTTGAGGGGCTCGAACTTGTTGAAGATGGGGTCGAGCAGGGGCTGAATAAAGACGCTGGCGACGATGAGGGGCAGGGCGATGAGCCAGAGCCAGAGCCAGTATCGCCGTGGGGATTTGCGGACGATGAGGTTGAAGAGGAGCAGGAGGGGCGCGCCGAAGAGGATGGAGAGGCCGAGGCCTTTGGCGAGGTCGCCGAACCAGCTTCCCCAGCCCTGGACGCTGATGCCGTAGGAGCGGCTGACGGCGTGGCCGATGGCGTCGAGGGGCAGGCTGGCGAGGGTGGAGATGACGAAAAATGCGGCAAAGAAGAGGAGGCCCTGAAGCCAGCGCTTCTGGAAGATCCGTGCGGCCCACGCGGCCAGCCCGGCGGCCCAGCGCGTGGCGAGGAGAATCCAGAGGACGGCCAGCCCCCAGAGCGAGCCGGCGATGTCGAGCACTGTGCGGATGTGGCTGAGTGCGATGGCCTTGGCGAGCTTGTCCGCGGGCAGGGAGTAGGACTGGGTGGGAGCGGGAGAGGCCGGGGGTGCGGCCTGGGTAGAGGACACCTGGGCGGCGTGGGGGCCGGGAACGATGCGGGGAGCAACGGCGCCAAGCAACAGAACGAAGCAGGAAACGAGCAGGCAGCAACGTGCAAACGTCATACGGTTTTCCTTTGAGGATGCGAACTCTGCGACAATCGGAGCTACAAATGCTTTTACTTGAGTATTGCCAGCCTATGCCAGAAAAATCTTTGCCCGCCGCAAGGCGACGCCCCCTCGCAATCGGAGTTTTTGCTGTTGCCGCGCTGCTGGCGACGACGCTTTCCATCGGCGCCTCGGCGCAACAGAAGCCCGTGGGGACCCCGGTCCTGCTGGATGCGATGACGACGGAGCTGAACCGGGCGTTTACGTCGCTGGGCAAGCAGGGGGACGACAAGCAGTTGCCGCCCTACTTCCTGAGCTACGCGGTGAGCGACGCCAGCATGGCCATGGTGCAGGCGCAGTATGGCGCGCTGGTGAACAGCGCGGCGAACCATATCCGGGTGGCGGATGTGCAGGTGCGGCTGGGCGACCCGAAGCTGGACAACACGCACGGGAACCACCGCGGCTCGGCGGTAAACAGCGCGCAGCTTCCGCTGACCGACGACCGGCAGGCGCTGGCGCGGGTACTGTGGCAGGCGACCAACGCGGGCTACGGGAATGCGCTGGACAACTTCCTGCGGGTGAAGACCGAGGCGCAGGTGAGGGCCAAGGAAGAGGACAGCTCGCCGGACTTCAGCAAGGAGGAGCTGCAGGTGTCGATTGGCACGCCGGCCCCGCCGGTGAAGCTGGACCGCGCGGCGTGGGAGCAGCGGGTGAGAACGCTGTCGCAGGTCTTCCGCGAGTTTCCCGACGTGTATCAGAACATGGTGATGCTGACGGTGCAGAACGAGACCGACTACTTTGCCTCTTCGGAGGGTTCACGAGTGGTGGCTCCGCACATGCTGGCGCGGGTGGTGGTGTTTGCGGTGACGCGCGCCGACGACGGGATGGACCTCTACCGGGCCCAGACGTTTGAGGCGCAGACGGTGGATGGCCTGCCTGCGGAGGCGCAGATGGCCGCCGCGCTCAAGGAGCTGGGCAAGAGCCTGGAGGCGCTGCGCAAGGCGCCGATGACCGAGCCGTTTGACGGGCCGGCAATCCTGAGCGGACGGGCGGCGGCGGTGTTTTTTCACGAGGTGCTGGGGCACCGGCTCGAGGGGCAGCGGCAGAGGGGCGAGGAAGAGGGCCAGACCTTTACGAAGGACCTGGGCAAGGAGGTGCTGCCGACGTTTTTGTCGGTGGCCGACGACCCCACGCAGACAAGCTTTGGCAAGACGTGGCTGAGCGGCACCTACACCTATGACGACGAAGGTCAGAAGGCGCGGCGGGTGGATTTGATCCAGGATGGCGTACTGAAGACCTTCCTGATGTCGCGGCTGCCGATTGCCAGCTTTGCGGCATCAAACGGGCACGGGCGGGCGCAGACGGGGCGGATGCCTACGGGACGGCAGGGCAACCTGATTGTGACCTCTACGAAAAGCGTTTCCGATGCGGAGCTGCGCAAGCAACTGATTGAGGAAGCGAAGAAGCAGGGCAAGGCGTTCGGACTCTACTTCGAGGACATTTCCTCGGGGTTCGCGGTGACCACGCGGAGTTCGCCACAGGCGTTTTCCGTGGTTCCGCTGGTGGTGTGGCGGGTGTATGTGGATGGACGCCCGGATGAGCTGGTGCGCGGCGTAAGCATTGTGGGCACGCCCCTGGCCGCAATGAAGCGGATCCTGGCGACGAGCGACAGGAGCGAGGTGTTCAACGGCGAGTGCGGCGCGGAGTCGGGTTCGGTTCCGGTGAGTGCGGTGGCGCCGGCCATGCTGCTGAGCGAGATGGAGACGCAGCGCCAGCCGCAGGGCACGGCGCGACCCCCGATATTGCCGATTCCTGGCACAAGGCAATAGTCAGTTGACCCGGACGAGTTATTGGAGCAGAGAGGCGCGATGAAGCGGATTGGATCGATTGCGAAGTTTGCCGGAGCAGGATTGCTCGCGGCGTTTCTTGTGACCCCTTGCCTTGCCGCGACCGAAGCGACGCGCGCGGACGCCGAAAAGGATCCGGTGCTGAAGGCAATGCTGGAGGAACTCGACCGCAGCATGAGCCAGCTCCAGCTAAAGGGGTTTGAGAAGCCGTTCTTTATCCAGTACCGGATTGAGGACGTGGAGCACTTCGACACCAAGGCGGAGTTTGGCGCCAGCGACGGGACGCAGCGCAACCATCAGCGGCTGGCGCGGGTGACGGTGCGAGTGGGCGACTACAAGACCGACAGCTCAGGCGGCAGGGGCGACGGCTCGCTGCAACTGGCGGCGCTGGACAACGACCCGATTGCGCTGCGTTCGGCGCTCTGGACGGCCACCGACCAGGCTTACAAGAGCGCCCTGGCGGCCTACGCGCAGAAACAGGCCGAGCTGAAGCAGACGCAGACGCCGCCGCAGGCGGAGGACTTCAGCCGGGAGAAGCCGGTGATCTGGCTCGAGGAGCCGCAGAAGCTCAAGGTGGATGAAGCCGAGTGGGAGGCGAAGGTGGCGCATGCGACCGCGCTGTATCGCACCGACGCCAGCGTCAAGGACGGCGAGCGCGACGTACGCTACTCGTCAGGAAGCTTCAGCGCAAGGGCGACGACAACCTGGCTGGTAAACAGCGAGGGGACGATCCTGCGCAAGTCGGCCAGCTCCTACCAGGAGGCGGTTGGCGTGGGGGCGCAGGCTGCGGACGGGATGCGGCTGGACCGCTCGACCGCGACCACAGGAAAGACGCTGAAGGACCTGGATCCGCAGGATGCGTTTGAAAAGCGCGTGGTGGGGCTGATTGCCTCGCTGAGCGAGCTGCGCAAGGCACCGGTGGTGGAGGAGGAGTATCACGGGCCCGTGCTGCTGAGCGCCGACGCGAGCACGGACACCTTGGGATTTTTGCTGAGCGGCGGCGTGGTGGCCACACGGCCCAGGATGGGAACGGAAGCGCGGACCAACGGGCCTTTCTCCTCGAGCTATCATGCGCGGGTTTTGCCGGAGTTTCTGGATGTGGTGGACGACCCCGGACTGAAGACGTGGGAAGGCAAGAGCCTGCTGGGCGCCTATGACGTGGACGACGAAGGCGTACCGGCGCAGGCCGTGAAGCTGGTGACGGGCGGCAGGCTGGAAGGCTACCTGATCGGCCGCGAGCCGGTGAAGGATTTTCCGCAGTCGAACGGGCATGGGCGCGCGGGCGTGGCCGGGCCCCCGCGGCCGGTCATCGGCGTGCTGCAGGTGAAGGCCAAAGAGGGCCTCAGTGCAGAGGATCTGAACAAGAAGCTGATGGACCTGGGCAAGGACCGCGGGCTCAAGAACGTGTACGCCGTGGCCACGATGGGCGGGGAGCTGACGCCGCGGCTGCTCTATCGCGTGAGCCTGGACGGAAAGCGGGAACTGGTGCGCGGCGCGGCCATGGAAGATCTCGACCAGCGGGCGCTGCGCAATGGTGTGCTGGCCACGGGCAAGGAACTTTTTGTAGCCAACCTCTCCATGGACGACATTCCGGAGACAGTGATGGCCCCTGCGCTGCTGCTGGAAGACGTGACGGTGAAGCGGGCCAATGAAAAGAACGAGAAGCTGCCGTTTTATCCTGCGCCGTAGTGGGGCGGATGCCGGGACGATGAGTTTTTGATCGCTATTTGCGAAAAGCACTTGCCTCCGAATGCGGAATGGTGTGTAAGCTGAGGTCGGTCGCATGGCCAGCCCGGTGATTCCGTTTTCCTTTCCCTGTCCGGAGGCGTAACCCATGTTCAAATCCATTGCTGTTGTGATTGGGAGCTACGTGCTCTCGATCTGCCTGGTCATGGCAACGGACCCGTTGCTCTCACTGCTCTTCCCCGGCGACTTTGTGAAGGGCCATCTGCCTTCCAACGCCGCCTTGCTCACCAGTACTGCGCTTTTCGTCGTCGTCTCGATCCTGTGCGCGTGGGTTTGCGCCCGCTTCGCTCCGGGCCGCGCCGGGCGTCACGTGCTGTGGTTCTTCCTTCTGGGAGAGGTGATGGGGATTGTGGCGACGATTCCCAACTGGAGCAAGGACTGGCCGCACTGGTACTGGCTGGCCTGGCTGCTGACCTGGCCGGTGAGTTGCTGGATCGGCCTGTTGGCTTCCGGGCGTCGGGCTGACTCGGCCGCGAGCGTCGGGACCACGGCCGGCGCGGCGTCCTGAGAATCGGAGCGACCGTCAGTCCAGGCGGGTGAGGAAGGCTTCGCCCTCGGCGGGGCGCAGATGGCGGGCGATGTACTCGGCCTGTTCGCGGTTGTCGCCCTGCGGACGGATGCGCACCCACCAGGATGCTTCGCCGGGAAACTCGATGACCTTGGCTCCTGGGTAGGTTCCGATGAGCTCCTCTTTCAGGCTGAGGGCGGATTCCTCTGATCTGAAAGCGCCAATCTGTACGCACCAGCGGCCACCTGTGTCCATGGGCTTGGGCGTCTGGTAGACGTCGATGCGGACTCGTGCGATGCCGGCCCGGTAAACGCCAGTGGCCTTGGCGGAGGCGATGGTGAGATCGAGGATGCGGTCGTGAACGAAGGGGCCGCGGTCGGTGATGCGCATGACGGCAAACTGGCCGGTCTTGAGGTTGGTGACGCCGATCAGGGAGCCCATGGGGAGGGTGCGCTGGGCGGCGGTGAAGGCGTGGTCGTCAAAGACCTGGCCGTTGGCGGCCTTGCGGCCCTTGTAGGGGGCGGTGTACCAGGTGGCGTCGCCAATCTCAGTGAAGATGGGCTGGTGGGTGGCGACGAAGTCGAGGTCTTCAGGGCTGACGCCGCCGGGGGGCACAGGGGTGGGAGCAATCTGCGCGGGGGGCAGAGTTTGCGGAGGCGGCGGAAAGGACTCGGGGGTGACGGGCGGCGGAGAGGCGGCCTGCGGCGGCACACGGGCAACGGTCTGCTGGTGATGGCAGCCGGAGAGGACGAGCAGCGCAAAGGCCAGGGGGGCCAGCCTTCGAAGGGGCGAAGATAGGGCTGCCGCCGTCATTTGGGGCGCGGGGTTCCGCTCTGGTCGAAGTGGTCGGCAAGGTCGCGCAGCTTGTCGGCAATGGTGCGCATGGCGGAGATGGACTCGGAGCGGACCTGCGGAATGACGGAATCGTTGACGTAGGCGATGGTGTGGCGCAGTTCCATCTCGATGAGTTCGACGGCCTCTTCGATGCGGCGGCCGATGCCGCCGGGACCGGGTGGCGGATAGGTACCCATAATGGCAAGCTCCCTGGAATTGCTGCAACAAGTGACCTGAGTCCAGTCTGCGGCGGCGGCGGGGTGGAGTCAATGCATGTCGGGCCCGATGTGCCGCAATGGTCAATATGGGAATGCGGGAATGGGGCGAGCGGGCGTATGCCTGGCTGGGGTGACGTTTGGCGGAATGTGCGCGTCAGAGATTGAAGAATGAGACTGAGAAACGGGCACAAAGGCGGGGATTTCGGAAAGGCCTTGATGCGGGCGGGACTTGACGCCGATAGCCTGGAAGGATGAGGCTCGGCCTTCAGAGCCTTCACATCGAACTCGAGCGAGGGACGGTTGCTGGGACGCGGATCAACGGAAGAACAGAGAAGCGGGAGCGCAGGCGTCCGCTGGAGCGGGAAGCGGAGGAAGGGCTGCGCCTGGCTGGGAGTAGCTGGGGCGGTGCTGATTTTTGCAGCTTTCAGCAGCCGGGCGGGGGCGCAGGAGGGAGCGCCGCTGCCGGACGCTCCACAGCCGGCGGCGGCGGTTGCCTGCACCGCGACGCCAGCGGCGCCCTGCCCGCCGCGGGCGCAGACGAACTGGTTTGCCCGGTTCCTGACGGGGCCGGAGGTGAAGCCGCTGACAGTGGCGGAGAAGGGGCGGCTGGCGGTACGGAATGTGCTGGACCCGTTCAACGCCATCACGATTCTGGGAGATGCGGGCATCACGATCGGCTCGGACGCGCACACACCGTATGGGCCGGGAATGCTGGGGTTTGCGAAGTACCTGGGCGTGAGCTACACGCAGGACATTACAGGGGAGTTCTTTTCCACGTTTCTGATTCCGTCGATTGTGCACCAGGACCCTCACTACCACCGGATGCCGAAAGCGTCTATCGTGCGGCGGGTGCGGCACGCCATCGTGCAGGTGGTGTGGACGCA
The DNA here is from genome assembly GCA_903849645.1 of uncultured Acidobacteriaceae bacterium. GTDB lineage: Bacteria > Acidobacteriota > Terriglobia > Terriglobales > Acidobacteriaceae > Telmatobacter. Next base: position 369,800 of record CAINJJ010000009.1, read on the forward strand.
GGGGGACAACGGGCGGGGCATGGTGAACTATGCCGACGTGGTGGGGGCGGCCATCCAGGACGAGGTGAACAACCTGTATGTGCCGGGGCGGCAGACCAATCTGCCGGCGAGCGCGGCGCGATACGGCATCGGGCTGGCGACGGCGCCGGTGGACAACTTCATCACGGAATTCCTGCCGGACGTGGCGCGGCACATTCATGTGCAGGTGGTTGTAATCCAGCGGGTGATCAACCAGGTGGCAAAGACGGACGGGGCGGGGCAGCCGTAGGGCGGCTGGAGCTGTTCGCTCGCGGGGCCCTCCCCCCCCATATTCTGGGAGGAAATTCTCTGTTTTCAATGGGATGCGCGGAGCGGTGCGCCACAAAATATTGATTCCGCGGGAGTTAGCCGCAGCGTCGAGATAGCAAAGGAGTTAGGTGGCATTTTCCGGGATGCGGGGGAGATTTTGTACCGCATTCCGGGAAACGAGCCGTCCTGCTTTTGCCGATGCCGGGGCTGGATGCGGTCCGGGCGCTGCCCGGGTTTTGCCGCAAATCCTGACTCCATTTCCATTCTGCGACCAGTGCGGTTAATGATCGGCAAAGGAAATTGAACTTTTCTTGCGGGGCCCCGCGGAACCAGCTTCGGGGCAGCTCAAATGCCACAGGGCAAAATCACGCCTCTGCGGGCAAAGGCCTCTTTCATCTCCTGGAATTCAGCGAGTTGCTGCGGGGTGGCATAGCGGTGATGGCCGCTTTGATAGAGGCAGTAAATCTCCGCTGGGGTATTTCGCGGTATGGACTTTTCAACCAATGGACTTTGATTGTCCCGCAGGTGCGGGTTAGCGCCGTGATTCAGAAGGAGGGCGGCAACGCGATAGTCTGCAATGGTAACGGCAGTATGCAGCGCCGTGCCGACGAAGGGATGGTTATAGTTCACATCGGCGCCCCGCGCCAGAAGCAGTTTGACCACTGCTTCATTTCTTCCGGAGACGGCCGCATTCAAAAGGGAGTTTTCCCGGTCTCCTCCAACCAGGCTTGGCGACACACCGGCGTCCAGCAGGACGGCGAGGAACGCCGGGTCGGCGTCATCGCGGGCCGCTGCATAATGGGGCACATCGTTCTTGTCTTCCAGGCGGCTGATTGGATCAGCGCCGGCATGGAGCAACAGCTTCAAGACAGCAGGGCCGTTCGCCCTGGCATAGAGCGCAAAGTGCGGCAAGGTCATCCCGGATGCGCCCCTTGCCCTCGCATCGACCCCGCTGGCCAGCAGTTGGCGCACGGTCTCAACATCCCCTTTAGCCACCGCGCCGGCCAGTGCGACTACATGCGGATCTGAAAAGACCCTCTCCGGATTCACCATCGAATGGACCTCCTGTACCAAGCCAAACGTGAGTGCAACGCCAAGCAGCAAACCCTTCACATTGGCCTCCTAATAATCTACTTTTAAGTTCGTCATCCCAAAGTAGTCCTTTGCGTTTCCCTTTGTCCCGGTGGATTTCAGAAGCGCCGAGACGTTGTTGAATTTGCGGCACTCGAAGCCATTGGTCAGATTTGCGATATCATGCTGTGCCAAGGGATTCGCGGACGCGTCGCTCCCGTCTTCATTCTTGCTGGTAAGCTGACTGACCTTGCCCACAGCGGGCGGAATCATCCACCGGCCACCGCTTTCCTTGAAGTTCTCGTTAGCTTGTTCCACGGTGATGTTCTGTATCCGGTCTGAAAGCTGTTCGGCCAGATACTGGATTTTTTTTGGAAGCCGGTCTGCGATGGGGTCGATGCCTAATTGCTGGCTGGCCCACGCATCTTGCTTCAATTGCTCGCGCACATCTTTGACCGCCTGGACCGCCTGTTTCTGCGCCTCCAAGGAATTCTGCAGCCCGGTCAATGGATCACCTCCTAGTTTATCCGGGCCGCCACCGGCGCGGTATTGCTGGAATTGATCCTGATACTCGTCCAGATCCTGCACGGTCTTGCTCAGTGTCTTGGGATTCAGACCCGCGGAGTTGAACATCATCCCCTTAAGGCCACCATAGATTCCGGCGGCCTGGGCTTTTCCGCCGCCGAGGGAGTGGCCCGTCACCTCTGCCCCGGGGAAGCCTCTGCTGACCTCCTTGCCCAGTTCCATGGCAGCCGTATACTGGTCGGTCTTCAATCCCAGCGCCTGATCGTGGTCCGTCAAGATGTCCTGGGGATCGGAGGGGTCGGTTCCGCAAAACGCCAGAACGGTTTTGGGATCCATGGGAAAATCATCAGGAAGTGTGTAAATGACCGCCTTTGCTGCTTTCAACATACCCAGGACGATACCTTTCTTCTGCAATGTCACTTGGTCCGTTGGGTCGTCGGGGTCTAGCGCCTTCCAGGGTTCGGGTGGTTTAGACAAATGACCGCTCTTCTTGTTGTAAGGAAAGTACGCATTGTCCGACAAGCGCGCCAATTCGACCGCTTTCATGTCGCTCTTGAGTTGATTGGCCCTGGCGACCGCCTTCGGATCTCCGCTTGTCTTTGCCTTGTCAATCAGTTCGTTGCGCTTGTTGATGCGTGCGGCCCGAACCGCCTTCGAGTCTCCCCCAAGGCAGGGAACACAGGGATACTCAACGAGCTTGGTGGGTATGAACAGGGAGTTCATCTTCTTGAGGGTACGTGCCACTTTCTTGAGAATGGTCGTGGCAACAAATCCCTTAAGGAGGCTGCGGCCCCTCCAAGCGGCGCGCACAATGTCAGCCACCACCATCGAACGCTCTGAGTCAATGATTTCCCTGGCTAGACGTTTCTTTGCTTCAGTCACCACAGCGTCTCGAGCGGCGATGAGCTTCTTCTCTGCCTTCTTTGCTTCAGTCTCTACGAAGTCGCGGGCTTCGACGAGCTTCTGCTCGGCCTTCTTTGCTTCAGCCTTTGCGAAGTCTTGGGTTTCGACGAGCTTCTGCTCGGCCTTTTTCTCGGCGGAGTCGACCGCCTGGACGGTGGCGTGCCACATGGATGTGGCGCCCTGCTCGACAGCGTGCACATCCTTGTCGGCTTGCGCGATCGCAGAATTCACATGCTGGCTGATGTCAGCTTTTGTGGCTTCGTATTGTTTGCCCATCCAGCCGAAAAATCCCATCGGTCAGCCCTCTTGAGCCTGGGTGTCGAGTGAATCCACGAGGTTGAGTACGAAGCTCTGAAGCCAGAATCCCTTTGCCTCGTCATCCCAGTCCAGCCGGCACATTCTCTCTTCCACCGCTGGGTAGGTCTTTTCAAAACCGGCGCCCAGCAGCCAGGAGGCCAGCACAAACGTGGCGACGGAGTGTTCGGTGCGGAGGCCGCATGCCTCGGCCCGCTGCAGCGCTTCAAAGACGGCTATGTCGAGTTCTTCGCGGGGAAGCTCTTTGGCCTCGGCAAACTGCTCTCGCAGCATGGAGCGAAAGCGCTGAATGAAGTTGAGCCTGCCCAGATAGGCTGCCTGATCTCTCCTGATTATCATTGGCGGTGCGCCTCCCTGCTGCCCATGGCGACATGGATTCTGTTGGGGGGCCCGGGGGGGCTGCCGGGAAGGAGCCGCAACAGGGTATCCGGCTCTTCGTCTTCCATGAGGAAGGCCGTAATGGGTCCGGCCAGCTCTCCACGCTGCTCGATATCGGCAATGCCCCAGAAGGCCCGCAGCACGCGGGGGTCGTAGAAGCGGAAGTAGACGGGCTCGGCTTCGCCTTCCATGCCAACCATCAGGGAGCGGCGCAACTGGTGCCAGACGACATCGGGGGGATGATCGCTGGTGAGAAAGATGCCCCAGGCCTTGCCCCAGCCCTGGGCCACCATCCAGCGCAACAACTCACCGTCCGGGGGGAGATAGACCAGGTAGGGGGCAACGTGCTCCAGCTTTGCCGCGTCGTCGCCGGAGTAGAGACACCAGAACTGGGCTCCGCACTGGTATAGCTGCGCTCGCGCGTCTCCAGCCACGGCCGTGTCCAGCACAGCGTATTTGTGTCCCGGATGCTGGAGGAGGACGGTTGCCGGATCCAGGTTGGGCTCGGCAAGGTGAACCTTGAAGGTGGACTGCCCGGCCGCGATCAAATCGCAATGTTGAAGCTGCTGACGGCAGGCGCAGGCGCCATTGACGAAGGTGCCGTTTCTGCTTTCCATATCGAACAGCCAAAGCTGGCCATCCTGGAACTGCAGGGTGAAGTGGAGGCCGGAGAGAAAGCGATCGCCTGGAATCCTGACCTGCGCCTGGCTTGTTCTTCCAAAGGACACATGGGCGCCCGGCCGCAAGTCGAGCCTTACATCTTTACCGGGACCCAAGATTCCTTTAAGCGACGCTTCCATGGTTTCCTCGGAAGAGCATAAAGAACCGAAACACTCGATAGAAAGACTAATGGCAATGCTGGCAGAAGGGAGCCCCCTGTACGGCCGCCTTGACCATGACCGCGGCCTGCGGAGCGCCCCCCCCGCCCATTCCCACATCGCCAATGATGACCGTTGGGCATCCAAGCACAATGAGGCCGCCATGCGCTGTCATGTCTCCGAGCCGGGCGGCTGGCTGATAGCCCACGAGGACTGTGAGGGAGCCTTTGACGATGGCATCGGGTGGGCCGACACAGGTGGCCATATCCCCGACGCGCGCCGCCGGCATCATGCCAATGAGAACCGTGGGACAACCTGGCGGAAGGATGGGTCCGCCAACATGGGGCACCGGTCCGGTGAACATGGGACACGTGTGCATATCGGTAACTCGAGCGGCTGGAGGCATTCTGATCTCCGAGCAATAACCGCAACCGTGGCCCCATGGAATGCCGACCTAGAGAGCCATACTTTGTATGAACTTGATTTTGAAAGTATTGTACATCGAAGGCCGCAGATGAGCGTGTTGGGTGCCCGCGGCATAGCATTCTTGAGGTGAGGGCGCCGCCGTTCAGGGGGGGCTGGTTACCGTTTGGGGGCGGATTTCGCCGTTCGCTGCAACAGAATTGGGTTGACGGGGGGGGGCGGTTACCCTTGGACTGGAATTCCAGCACCCAGGGACTCCTCCCATTCCGGAGGGTTCAAGGGTTGAGCCGGTGAGGCCCCTTCCGCCGGCGGACACTTCAATTTTGAGGAGACTGCAGATTATGCCCAAAGCGATCAAATACGTGGAGAAAGCGGCTGTTTACGCGGCCAAGGGTGCGTGGGTGGTGTTTGAGCGGCTGAACCGGATCAGCCCGAACCCTTCGTTTACGCCGAAGTGGAGCGACAAGCCGCTGCAGAAGAGCTGGCTGAAAGAGAAGCCTCCGCTGGGTTGGCCGCGCACCACGGACTCACTTTGTCCGAAGTGCGTGCCGGAGATTCGCAAGCAGATATTGGACGGCAAGCTGCCCCACGAAGTGCTGCTGAACGAAAAAGTGGGCGAGATCAAGGCGCAGATCATTGAGCGAGACGGTCAGATTCTGATGGTGAAGGATTGCCCCAAGCATGGGCACTTTGAGGATCTGATGTCGATCGACGCGCCGTTTTTCAAGCATCTGGAAGAGAGCTTTCCGGGGCGGGATGTGCGGGCGCACAACGATGAGAAGCTGCACCACCACGGGACCTCGACGGTCACGCACGGGCGCGGCGCGGTGCTCACGATCGACCTGACGAACCGCTGCAACATGATGTGCGATCCGTGCTTCATGGACGCCAATCAGGTGGGGTTTGTCCACGAGCTGACGTGGGACGAGATCAAGACGATGCTGGACAACGCCATCACGATCAAGCCAAAGCGGCAGATGAGCGTACAGTTCAGCGGCGGCGAGCCGACGCTTTCGCCTTACTTCCTGGATGCCGTGGCCTATTCGCGCAAGGTAGGCTACAACAGCGTGCAGGCGGCGTCGAACGGAATCGAGTTTGCCAAGAGCAAGGAGCTTTGCCGGGCGGCGGCGGAGGCGGGGCTGCGGTATGTGTATCTGCAGTTTGACGGCATTGGCAACGCGGCCAACTCGCACCGCAAGGTGGGCAACCTGTTTGACGTGAAGCTGCAGGCGATCAACAACCTGCACGAAGCCGGGGTGGACATTGTTCCGGTGACGACGATCATCAACGGCATCAACAACGAGCAGGTGGGGCGCATCATCGAATTTGCACTCGACAACCCGAAGAAGATCAGCTTTTTGAGCTTCCAGCCGGTGAGCTTTACGGGCCGCGACGAAGACATCAGCGACGAGCGTCGTCTGGCGCAGCGCTACACGCTGAGCCACATGGCGCACGACGTGAAGAAGCAGGTCGGGCTGGGCGAGCCGGTGCGCGACTGGTTCCCGATCAGCTTTATGAGCACCTTCTCGGACTGGGCGGACCTGATTCACGGGCCGCAGGCGGAGTGGGGTCAACTGAGCTGCGGATGCCATCCGAACTGCGGCATCGGCATGGCGCTGATGATTGACAAGGAAACCAAGGAAGCGGTCCCGGTGACGGCCTTCCTGAACATGGACAAGGTGGCCAAGGACCTGGCCAAGGTGAACGACGCGGCGCGGGGCAAGTGGCTGTCCGTGATCGGCTTTGGGCTGGCTCTCTTGCGCAACTACGAGCCGTTCATGGCGCCGACGCACTTCAAGATCAGCGACATGATGAAGAAGATGGACAAGACCTTTAACGCCACCGGCAAGGACTACGGCAGCGTGAAGGGCGACCGGACCATCGACGACATCAAGAAGCGCCGTGCGGACCGCTGGAACTTCCTGTTCATCGCGGGCATGTGGTTCCAGGATCTGTTCAACTACGACTTCCGGCGCACGGAGCAGTGCATCATTCCGTATGCGACGCAGGAAGGCGAAATCAGCTTCTGCGCATACAACACGGGCATTGGCTGGCGGAACATCATCGAGAAGATGCACATGACGGCCACGCTCACCAAGTGGTATGAGGAGCACGGGCGGCATGAGATCTTCGCGGGCGGCAAAAAGGTAGGCATGACGCATGTGGGCCACGACCTGGCCCTGAACATGGAGCATGTGAACTCGGAAGCCAACCACACGCTGGACAACCTGGGCATTGCGAAGAACGCACGCGAGGAAAAGATCCGCGCGCGCGACACCAAGCAGCACAGCGATGCGGAGAACGCGCGCATGGCCAAGCTCTATCGCGAGCATGTGCTGGGCGAGAAGCCGGTGGAGGGGCTGGTGACGCTGGGCTCGATTGCTCCCGCGAAGCCGGTGGAGCAGAAGGAAACCGTGGCCGGGGACTGAGGATTGCATGCAGCCACCGCGCCTCTGGCGCTAACGCACAAAGGCCGCCCGCAGGGGCGGCCTTTGTGCGTTTGACGGCAGGCCCTGGCTGAGGCAAGCTGTCCGCTCCATATTCGGCTCCGCGAATTCGGAGTTGTCAAACTACTGCACTTCGAGCTTGAAGTCCCGGTAGGTTTGAACGAGTTCGAAATCGGAGCGGTTGGAGGAGACAGGGCGCGCCCCGTTTGTGCGGGCCGTGAGCGAGATCAGCAAGTCGAAGTGCAGGTCACGCAGTTTACGTGTGGCCGGCGGAGCAGACAGCTTGCAGCGTGGCGGCCAGACCGTGGCTGGCCGGCAAGGGCGACCTGTTGCGGATATCGGCGGAGGCGGCGCGCCAGCCTGGGCTCAGGGCGCTGGCTAGTGCGGCTCCATGTTGTAAAGGAAGTAGGCGCGGAGTTCGAGGTAGGGGCCGTGGAAGTCGCGGGGGAGGGGGGGGTAGTTGGAGCCGGTGAGGGCGCCCCAGGCGGCGCGGTCGAGGGCCACGTCGCCGGAGCGGCCTTCGAGGACCATGCTGCCGTCCATCAGGCGGCCATTGGGCAGCACCTTGAAGCGGATGGCGACCGAGCCGGACTTGAGAATGGGGGGGTTGACTTCATCGGGAATGAGCGGGTCCCAGGTGCGTTCGGTCTCGCGATGCCAGCGCTGAATCCAGGCGCGGAAGTCGATGCCCTGGGTATCGGAGAGCACTTCGACCCCGCCGGAACCGGCGCCGGGATGCATGGAGAGGCCGCCGCCGGAGGGCAAGTTGCCAGAGCCCGTGCCGGGAGAGCGGGATGCGCCGCGGAGGGCGTCGTGCAACTGGTCGGCGGGGTTCTGCGAGCCCATGGCGAAGCTGGGACGGGCGGGCACGGCGGAGGGACGGGGCGCCTCGACCTGCGGCTGGGTCACGGGCTGCGTTGGCGCGGGCGGCACGGGATTGGGAATGGCCGGCTCCGGGGTGGGCGCGGGGGCGGGCGGAGGAGGCTCGGGCGGCTTGTTCATGGCCTCGAGCGTCTTCTTGTCGATCATCTGCTGCTTGGTCGACGGGGGCTTGATGACCACCTTGGGCTCCACGTGGCGCAAGGCGTCGGGGGGCAGGTCGAGATACTGCAGGTCCTTGCGGTCGCGGATGGCGTCGATGGGGTCAATGACCCTTGGGACTTTGAAGACGTAGCGGGGAATCCATGTGAGGCCGGAAAGAAGCGCGATGTGGATGAGAACGGCGATCCAGATGCCCTCGCGGAGGCGCGACCAGCGGCGCTCGTCCTCGAGCTCGCTGATCATGTTGAGCAGCTCGTGGGTGTCGTAGTCTACCCAGCGCGAACCACGCACAACGGGGGGGGCGGGCTCCTCGACAGGCAGCGGCGCAACACCGGCATCGAGGGCTCCTGACTGCCCCTTGGGCTCGTTGAGTTCGGCTGGCGTTTCGCTGGTGGGCATTCGTACCTGGAGGGGGGCGGGGCGCACACGAAGGGCGCCGGCTCCGTTTCGAGTCCTTTCTTTCTATTCTCTCATCTTCGCCGAAGCTCTGGCAGAGCGCTCCGGCACTTACAATGAAGGCTGCTTGTAGGACGGACGAGCGGGTGGAAGGGGACCTGTTTGAAGTCGTTTTTTCTGCGATTGATGGCCGGATGGAAGCTGATTCTGCTGCCGGCGCTGGCCAAGCTGGGGTTCTGGGGCGCGGGGGTGGTGGCGCTGCTGGACTCCTCGACGATCCCCGTCCCCATGGACGCGATTCTGGCCGTCTACATCTGGAACGACAAGGGGCACTTCTGGCTGTATTGCCTGCTGGGGGCGGCGGGGTCGGCGGTTGGCGGGCTGCTGCCCTATGGTCTGGGGCGGGCGGGGGGCGAGTTCTTCCTGCTGAAGCGGGTCAACCGCGAGCGCTACGAGCGGATGCGCACCCGGTTTGAGCGGCAGGAGTTCCTGGCCATGATGATTCCGTCGATGCTGCCGCCGCCGACGCCGTGGAAGGCGTTTGTGTTTGCCGCCGGGGTGTTTGAGATGCGGGTTGCGCCGTTCATGCTGGCGGTTTTTGTGGGCCGGATGATCCGCTGGCTGGCGCTTTCAGCGCTGGTGGTGAAGCTGGGTCCGGGCGCGGTGGACGTGGTGGCGCATCACGGGCCGGCGCTGCTGGCGATTGTGGGCGGGGTGGCGGTGGCCGGATTTGCGGCGTGGTGGCTGTGGAGACGGCGGGCCGCGGTGGCGGAGTAGCCGCTTGACACCGCGGTTCGGATGGAAGCAAACAGCAGGGACAACCTGACCCTCCCCCCCTCCCCTATTCTGGGAGTAAATTCCTTGTTTTCATTGAGATGCAGGTATGGCTCCGCCGCAAAATCTTGATACCACAGGAGTTAGCCGCAGAATCCAGACAACAAGGGAGTTACGGGGCATGTGGCCCAGTCATAAATGACCGCTAACACTCAGTGCCCCATTCATCCACAGTCTTATCGTGGATGAGTGGGAGTCCACGAACCTCAACCAGCCGTTGTTTTCTTCCGCGAGTTTGGCGGGCGTTGCGTTAAAATCGCTTCCGAACGAGG